>CBDBGD010000005.1:0-212283 GCA_965205235.1 Dehalococcoidia bacterium | reverse complement strand
GAAGCCGCCGGATCACCCAATCGGTCCTGGCAGAGCGGGCAGGGGTCTCTCAGGCGTACATTGCCAAGCTGGAGAGGGGCGACGCCAATCCTACCATTGGACAGTTCGGCGGCTGCTCGCCTGCATGTGGTTGAAGCCCTCCATCGGCGTCACGCCCATGGAGCCCCCCGCTTCTCTCCAACCCGTTCAGGGCGAAAGCGAGACCGTTCCGGAGTTTGACGTGGTCTACTCCGACAGCCCCTTGTCGGAATTGCCCCTCCGCTCGCCCTGAGCTTGTCTAAGGGCCATCCGCGTTCGCCCTAAGCCCGTCGCAGCGCCGCCCCTACCTCCTCCGCCTCCGCTCCGGCAGCAGCACCAGCCCCATGATCACCGCCGACACCGCCACCAGCAGCAACGCAGGTGCCGCCGCTCGCGCAAAGAACGCCTCCGACGCTGCCGACCACGTCGCTGTGCCCAGCGTCTTGAAGCCTACCGGGCTCAGAATCAGTGTCGCAGGCAGCTCCTTCATCGTCACCAGGAACACCAGCGCCCCCGCCGCCAGCAGCGCCGGCCGGATGAGCGGCAGCACCACCGTCCACGCTGCCTGCGAAGGGCTCCGCCCCATCGTGCGGGCCGCCTCCTCAAGTCGCGGGCTCACCTGCAGCAGCGACGCCCGGATCGGTCCCAGCGCCACCGGCAGGAACAGCACCACGTAGGCCAGGACCAACAGCCCCATCGTCTGGTACAGCGCAGGCGCCACCCTCAGGCCGAAGAACACCAGCGACAGCGCCACCACGATCCCCGGCAGTGCAAAGCCGGTGTACGAGCAGCGTTCCAGCAGCCCCGACCACAGCCCCGGCCGTCGCACCGCCAGCACCGCTATCGGCAGCGACACCGCGACGGCCACCACCGCCGCCAGCACCGACACGTACGCCGAGTTCAAGGTGATTTCCCACACTGGGCCCAGCGTCTCCCCTGCCGCCAGCCCGCGCACCACCCAGTAGAGAAGAACGCCCATCGGCATGAGCAGCCCCAGCAGCACGGCGCTCCCGCAGAAGCCCACCGCCGGCCATCTCCACCGTCCCAGCGACACCAGCCGAGGCATCGATGCCGCCCCCACGCCTATGCGGTAGTAGCGTCCTGCCCCGCGCGTCTGCGCCTCCAGCACCAGGATGGCAAAGGCGCTCCCCGCCAGCACCAGCGACAGCGTCGCCGCCAGCTCCCGGTTGAACGACTCGTACTGCAGGAAGATCGCCCACGTGAACGTCTCGTAGCGCAGCAGGGACACGGCCCCAAAGTCGCTCAGCGCGTACAGCCCCACCAGCAGCGCCCCCCCGCCGATCGCCGGCCGCAGCAGTGGCAGCGTCGTGCGAAAGAACGTCTTTGTCGCGCTATCGCCCAGCATCCTGGCCGACTCCTCTAGCGCCGGGTCCATGCGGACAAAGGCTGACCGCACCGGCAGCATGACATAGGGGTAGCTCAGGGCGGTCAGGCAGAGCGCCGCACCCGGCAGTCCGTAGATCTCCGGCAGCCGCTCCACGCCCAGCGGCGCCAGCCACCCCTGCAACATCCCCCGCGGCCCCAGGACGACAATGACGACGAACGCGCCCACGTAGCTCGGCATCACCAGCGGCAGCAGCGTGAGCACGGTCCACATCCGCCGAAGCGGTAGGTCGCACCGCGCCGTCAGCCACGCCAGCGGTACCGCTATGGCGACCGACGCCGCCGTCACGACGGCGACCAGGGCGAAGGAGCGCCACAGGATCAGCAGCGTCCGCTCCCGCAGCAGCAGCTCCCACGCCTCCCGACTCGCGTCCGCCGACTGCACCAGCAGGTACACCAGCGGCGAGACCATCACCGCCGCCACCACCGTTGCCGCAATGCCCAGGTAGGGCGGCGGCCACACCATCCGGGCGCGCTGCAACATCACCGCGCCCCCACCAAACATCGTCGGCGGGTGGGTGTATGGCCCAACCAATCGACGCTAGTCCGCAAAGTGCCTCCTACGGCAGTATCCCCGTCTCCCGCATCAGCCGCTGCGTCCCCTCCAGGTCCGCCAGCTCCTCCATCGACACCCCCGGCCGCCGGATCGCCGATAGCGAGACCAGCGCCTCCGACGCCTCCACACCCCCTGCCAGGGGGTACTCGTAGACCTCCTGCGCAAAGTACTCCTGCCCCTCCATGCTCAGGAGGTACGCCAGGAACTCCAGCGCAGTCTCCCGGTTCCCGGCGTCGGCGAGCACTCCCGCGCCCGCCACCATCACCAGCGCCCCCGGCCCTTGCGTCCGAGGGTGGTAGTTGGCCGCCGACACCCGGCCCTGCTGCTGCGCCTGAAGCTGGTGAAGATAGTAGTGATTGACGAACGCCGCGTCGACCTCCCCCGCCGCCGTCGCAGCCACCGCCGTCGTGTTGTTCGCGTACGCCCGCACGTCGTTCGACCGCAGCCCGTGGAGCCACTCCCGCGTCCGCTCCTCCCCCCACAGCACGCGCATCCCCGTCACCATCGCCTGCGACGACGAGCTCGTCGGCGCCCATCCCACGCGTCCCCGCCACTCCGGCGCGACGAAACCCCACAGGTCGTCGGGCAGCTCCGCCTCCGTCAGCGACTCGGTGTTGTACACCACCACCCGCGCACGGCCGGAGATCCCCACCCAGCGCCCATCCGACGAGCGCGCCCACTCCGGCGCACGGCTCAGGATGCTCTCCGGCAGCGGCCCCAGCAGCCCCGCGACCGCCCCCAGCGATGCGGGCTCCTGGGCGAAGAAGACGTCCGCGGGGCTGTCCTCCCCCTCCTCCAGCAGCGTCGCAGCCAGTTGGGGGCTGCTCGCGTACTTCACCTCCACCCGCACGCCCGACTCCTCCCGGTACCGCTCGATGATCGGGCCCACCAGCGTCTCCCTGCGGCCCGAGTAGATGGTGAGGCTCTTCCCATCCGCGCCATCGTCGCAGGCGGCCAGCAGGAGTGGGAGCAGCAGAACGAGACCCAGCGACGCCGCGGCCGTTCGTAACCCCATGGCTACGATATGCCCTGCTCCGCCTTGACCTCCCGCACGGCCTCCATCATCACCCGGATCTTGGCCAGGGACTCCTCCGTGGTGCGCGTCTTGAGGCCGCAGTCCGGGTCGATGTACAGGCGCTCCGGCGGAAACAGCTCCAGCCCCTTGAGGATGCCCGCCTTCACCTGCTCCACCGTCTCGATGCGGTGGCTGTGCACGTCCGTCACCCCCAGCGACAGGCTCTTGTCCGTGGGGTGGGCCCGGAACAGCTCCAGCAGGTCGTAGGCGCTGTTCGCCGCCTCCAGGTCGAACATGTCCACCGGCAGCCGCAGCAGCTGGTCGAACACCACGCCGAAGTCGCCGTAGCAGATGTGCGTAATCGTCGTTGCGTTGATGCCCTTGGTCACCACGCCCAGCGCCCGGGCCGCCAGCTCCATCTCCTGCGGCCGCGTCGACACCGCAGGCTCGTCGATCTGGATGTACTGCGCGCCCGCCCGGTCCAGGTCCGCCACCTCCTCGTGCACCATTGCCGCCATCGCCATCACAAACGCCTCGCGCGTCGGGTAGTGCTCGTTGAAGGACCAGTCCGCCATCGTGTACGGCCCCGTGACCATCCCCTTGACCGGCCGCTCCGTCAGCCCTTGGCTGTACCGCCACCAGTCCACCGTCACGGAGCTGCGCCGCCCCACCGGCCCCACGGCCACCGGCTTCCGGTAATAGCGATTGCCGTACGACCGCACCAGCCCGCTGATCTCAAAGCCCTCCATGTGCTCCGAGAAGTACGTGACCATGTCCCCCCGGTACATCTCCCCGTCCACCAGCACGTCCAGCCCCGCCTCCTCCTGCGACCGGATCCAGAACGCCGTCGCCTCCCGCTCCAGCCGCTCCAGCTCCTGCGGGTCCATCCTCCCACGGGCCACCTGCGTCCGAGCGCGCCGGAGCTCGTCGGGCTTCGGGAAACTCCCCACCGTCGTCGTCCGCAGGCCGTTGGTCACGCCAGGACCTCCTTTGCTCTATTGACACCCTCCACCAGCCGCACCAGCTTCTGGTACGCCCGGTCCCTCGGCAGGTATTCCAGGCCGCAGCTTGGGTTCACGTACAACCGGTCCGGCGACACGCGCTCCGATGCCCAGCGCACCGCCTCCACCAGCTCCTCCACGCTCTCCAGCCGCGTGTTCCGAGCGTCGACGACACCCAGCCCCAGGCACACCCCGTCCGGCACGTCCCGCACCACGTCCCAGTTGGCCGGGCCCATGACAAAGTCCAGCCCGAACACCTGAAACGGCAGGTCGAACAGCCGAGGGTACAGCGCCCCCACGTCGCCAAAGTACGTGTACAGCGCCAGCGTCGCCGACAGTCCCTGCGTCAGCCGCCCCATCGACTCCTGGAAGACGGCGTAATCCTCGGGGTGCTGCAGGATCGACGGCTCGTCGAACTGGATGAACGTCGCCCCGGCCTCTTGAAGCTCCCGCGCCTCCTGGTTCAGCGCCTCCGCAAGCTCCAGCGCCATGCTCGCCGAGTCGGCGTGGTGCTCCGACCGCGACAGCCGCGCCAGCGTGTACGGCCCCGTGACCACCGCCTTCACCGGCCGGCTGCTGCACGCCGTAGCGTGCCGGTAGTCCGATACCGTGATCGCCTCTCGCCACGACAGCCGCTCCGTCGCCACGGGTTGGCGATAGTACGTGTTCGTGTCGAAGTAGCGCAGCAGCCCCGTCACCGTGAACCCCGACAGGCCGCGGGCGAAGTACGTCTGCCCGTCGTCCCACCGCACCTGCCCGTCCGACACCAGGTCGATGCCCGCCGCCACCTGCTCCCCGATGACCTCCTCCGTCACCTCTGCCTGCACCTGCCGCAGCTCCTCCGCCGTAATCCGCCCGCGATCGCTCCGCGAAATCGCCGTGCGAAGGCGCTGGCCCCCCGGCCCCGCGCCCACCTTGGGATAGCTGCCGACAACAGTCGTAATCATCGATGCGCCCACCCCCTCAGGGCTCAAAAGATTGTAGAAGCCACAGCAACCCACTGCAAGACACCCGCTCACCCTGAGCCTGTCGAAGGGTCATGGTGACCCTGTCGAACCATCACCCCGCCATTGTAGGAGCGGTTCGCGAACCGCCCGCTCACCCCGTGCCTGTCGAAGGGCGCCCCTGAGCGGGCGGGACCTCGCCAACGCGCACCCACCTCCGCCGTCCACCCAACGTCGTCGACCACGCCGACTCTTCCGGCCGCCTCTCCCGCAAGGATAATCGGCAACGCAACCCTCGATGTGATAGGCTCGTCCCACATTGCGCCCAGACTCGAATCTCGCTCGGGCAAGGGGGCCCCTCATGTATGTGTCCAAGAAAGTTCTCACCATAGCCGCTGGCCTTGTCCTTATAGGTGCTGTCTTCGTTCTTCTGGCATCGGCATTAGGTCAGGCCAACGCGGCTCTGGACCAGACTCGCGCAGATCTCAATCAGACCACGGCCAATCTGAGAGCCATGAACGAACAGAATATCAGCCTGAACAGCGCTCTGGAGCAAGCCAACGCTAACGTCGCGCGGATGAACATGGAAGTGACGGCGGCCGATGCAAAGGTAGCCACCGCAAACATAGAGATCGAGAAGGGCAACGAGACTATCGCCGACCTCAGCGAGATCGTCATGCTGAGTCAGTCGTCGATAGTGCAGCTAGAGCGAGCCACCCAGGAGTGGCAAGAGAGACACAGCGCACTAACGTCAGAGAGAGACCAGCTTAGGACTGATAAGAACTCCCTTCAGTCGCAGTACACGACGCTACTAGCGCAGAATGGGACTATCCACCAGTTGAGATCGGAGGAGACGCGACTTCGGAACGAGATCAGCAGGCTGGAGGAGATTCGCAAGCCGCTTGTCCTGGGTTCGGACGGCATCCGGCGGGGCGGGTTCGCCTGCACAGGCAGCATGGAACCCGTCATTACTTGCCTGGACGAGGCTACGTGGCTCTACTACTTCGAGCCGGAAGACATCGTAGTGGGAGCGACCATCAGCTTCAACCCAAGCTGCAGCGAGGACGAGCCCGACAACAGGGGGACAGCCCACCGGGTTATGAAGATAGAGGTCCGCGACGGCGTTCACTACTACTGGCCCAAGGGCGACAACAACTTGGAGGCCGACGGCTGTTGGATACCGGAGCAGCACGTCCGCGGCTACCTCATTGACATCGAGAAGAATGTGGTCATGGAAAATGCCAACCTACGCGATATGGTCAACGCTGCGCGGACTGCCTATCGCAATGCCCTGGACCTGTACGAGGAGGGATATACGAAGTACTGCGGCACTGCGGACGTCAACACGTGTGCAAGCGTGATAACCCGCGGCCAAGCCCAGGAGATGTCCCGTCTCTGGGATCTGGCTAACCGTGCCCATAACCACTTCTATTGTTGGTATCAGAGCGCCCGGAAATCAGAATACCCGGGCCACATCCCGTATAGCTGCTAGGAACGGTTCGTCGCTCCAGCGAAGAGCCTGCCCCGTACCCCCGATTCGGGGCTGGAGCCCACGGGAGGCGGCGGGTCACCGTAGGGGCGGGTTTGCAACCCGCCCGCAGCGTCGGGGCCAGAGCGCGCCACCTCGCCGTTCCTGCACAGCCAGGAAACCTCGCTACTTCTGCCCCCCGTAGTTGGCATTCTGACTGCCCCCTAGTTGTCATTCCGGGGAGCGCTCCCCTTGGTTGTCATTCCGAGGAGCGAAGCGACGAGGAATCTAAGATCGTAGCCACGCCACAACGCCCTCAGACCCCTCCCCCCGCACGCGTGCCACCCGCCCCTATCCCCCAACACCCCCCATCCCCTACCATCCCCCCATGCCCACCCACCGCACGCCCCACATCGTCGTTCCTGCGAAAGCAGGAACCTCGCTACCTGCCCCAGCGAAGGCCGGGGAACCCCCACGCGCCCTACGTGGAGGTTGTTTCACACCCCCCTTTTTCGGCCCGTTTCCCTATCTGGAGGTTGTTCCGCGGTTGTTCCGCGAGGCATTTGTCTCCTATCTGCGGCCCGCGACTCAAACCCCGCGTCGCGAAACAACCTCCAAGCTGCGACCCCCTCGACCATGGCCTCACAAAAACACAATCCCAAGCTGCGCCCCATCCCGACGCGCAACAACCGAGAATCAACCTCAAAGCTGTTTCGGCGACCGGCCGCGCCGCCCCAGGCACGGCGGGGCCGGAAAAAACGCGCGGAGACGATTCGATTCGACTCGAATCGCCCCCCCGCCTGCTATAATTGCCCTCCGTGCCCATCCCAGACCCTCGACGCGGAGGTGCCATACGTGACCGACATCGACAGCCTCCAGCGGGCCATGGTCGTCGTCGCCCATCCTGACGACGCCGAGTTCGGCTGCTCCGGCACCGTCGCCCGCTGGTGCAGTGAAGGCGTCGAGGTCGTCTACGTCCTCTGCACCGATGGCAGCAAGGGCAGCAGCGACCCCGCCATGACCTCAGAGAGGCTCACCGCCATCCGCCGCAGGGAGCAGGAGAACGCGGCCCGCGTCCTCGGCGTCAAGCACGTGGTCTTCCTCAACTACCCCGACGGCTACCTCGTCCCCACCCTGGAGCTCCGCCGGGACATCGCCCGGGAGATCCGACGCCATCGCCCCCAGGTCGTCATCTGCCAGAACCCCCTGCGCACCCTGGCCACCGGCCGAGGCGCCGCCCACCCCGACCACATGGCCGCCGGCGAGGCCACCCTGTCCGCCGTCTTCCCCACCGCCCGCGACCGCCTCACCTTCCCCGAGTTGCTCGACGAGGGCCTGGAGCCCCACAACGTCAGCGAGGTCTTCATCGCCGCCTCTGGCGACGCCGACTACTGGGTCGACATCTCCGCCTCCATCGACACCGCCATCGAGGCCCTCAGCCAGCACGTCAGCCAGGTCGGCGCCCGCAACGAGCAGTTGGGCGTACGCATGCGGCAGTGGCGCCGCCACAACGGCGCGCCCCATGGGATGCAGTACGCAGAGGGCTTCAAGCGCCTTGTCTACTACTAGCCGCCTTCTCAGGCTGCCCGGAGCCCTGCACCTGAGCGCGCTCCTCCTCCTCGCCGCGACGCTCCTCCTCTACGCCTGCCGCGACGACGAGCCCCGCTCAGAGCAGACCCTGCCGTCGACGGCCTCCACGGAGGCGTCCACCTCCGCCAGCATGGAGGTGGAGCAGGTCTTCCCCAACGTCGCCTTCAGCCGCATGGTCCACCTCACCTACGCCGACGACGACACGGACCGCCTCTTCCTCGTCCTCCAGCCCGGCCGCATCATGACCTTCCCCGACCGCGACGACGCCACCGCGACCGAGTTCATGGACATCCGCGAGCGCGTCAGCGACTCCGGCAACGAGGAGGGCCTGCTGGGCATGGCCTTCGACCCCGACTTCCGGGAGACGGGCCACTTCTACCTCTCCTACACCGCCGCCAACCCGCGGCGCTCCATCGTCTCCCGCTTCTCCGTCAGCAGCGACGACCCCAACCGCGGCGACCCTGACAGCGAGTTCATCCTCCTCGTCGTACCCCAGCCCTACGCCAACCACAACGGCGGTCATATCGTCTTCGGCCCTGACGGCTACCTGTACGTCGGCCTCGGCGACGGCGGCTCCTCGGGCGACCCCCGCGACAACGCCCAGGACCTCACCACCCTCCTCGGCGCCATCCTCCGCATAGACGTGAGCGACGCCTCCACGGTGCAGCGGTACCGCGTCCCGCCCGACAATCCCTTCGTCGGACGCACGGGGGACGTGCGACAGGAGATCTGGGCCTACGGCCTGCGCAACCCCTGGCGCTTCAACTTCGACCGTGAGACCGGCGCCCTGTGGGCAGGCGATGTTGGCCAGAACCGCTACGAGGAAGTGGACCTCATTCTCCCCGGCGGCAACTACGGCTGGAACACCATGGAGGGCTTCCACTGCTTCCGCGCCGACTCCTGCAACCAGGAGGGTCTGGCCCTGCCCATCGTCGAGTACAGCAACCCTGACCAGGGCTGCTCCGTCACGGGCGGCTACGTGTACCGTGGGAGCCGCCTGCCCTCCATCCAGGGCGCGTACATCTACGGCGACTACTGTTCAGGCACGATTTGGGCGCTGGACTACGACGTGCTGGAGCACCGCGTCCTCGCGGAGACTGACCTACGCATCGCCGCCTTCGCCGAGGGGCCCGACGGCGAACTCTACATCCTCTCCTTCGACGGGAAGGTCTACCGGCTCCGCCCCGCAAGCTGACGCCCAGTAGCCATCCTTGGCCCTACCGCAGCGTGATGACCCGGTCGCCTATCGGCTGGACGGGACGGTTGTTCGGGCCGCCGCTAAGCTCCAGAAGTGCGTCGACCTGCTCCTGCGACACCGTCCACTGCTCCCGCATCACGAACCACTCAACCGGTTCATCGCACGGCGGCGTCGTCCTCGAGCCGTCGTACCGGTAGTGGCTCAGGTCGTCCGGCACGTACTCCCCAGCGTTCGGTTTGGTGACGTCGAAGAGTGTGTCGCCGGCGGGTGGAGCGGCATCCAGGACCGCCTGCACCACGGGGCTGGCTGCTCCCAGCGTGAACAGCACACCCACCACTGCCGGCTCGCCTCGAGCGTTCTCGTGCACCAGGTGTAGCTCCGCCGCGTAGCTCACCCCGTCGATGCGATGCTCCGAGGGTGCGCGAAGGTGCGCCGACTTCAGCTGGTAGGACCGCGGGCCCACGCCAAACGTGTTGCCTGACAGATAGTCGACGCGCAGGAACCTACCATCGTTGGTGATGCTCGTCGCATGTCCGCTGTACTCCAGGGAGATGGGCTCGGCGTCGCCCTGTTCGTACCCTGCAATGTCGATGGGCGACTGCTGGGTGCCCTCGGCGCAGAGCACGTACTCGTCCGACAGCGATGCCCAGTGCTCCGGCGCTCCCGGCCCCGAGTATCCCCACTCCACCCCGTCGCCGCCGCAGGCCGCACCTGCGAGCAATGCCGTCACGACGAGACACCCCAGCGCCAGCCTGATAGCTGTCCTGCCACTCTCAGCAACCATCGTCGGAATCGGGCTACGCCTCATCCCGCGGGCCGGTGTACCTGAACTCCTCCGGCAGCAGGTCTTCCACGCCCAGCGCCACCAGTACGCGATGGGCCGTGAACGTGGTCACCTCCTCCATCGTCGATGGCCGCAGGTAGTAGGGCGGATCGGGCGGGACGATCACGGCATTCAGCCGCGCCAGCTTCGCCATGTTCTCCAGGTGAATGGCGCTCAGCGGTGACTCTCTCGGCACCACCACCAGCGGGCGGCGCTCCTTGATGCAGACGTCGGCCGCGCGTCTCGGGAGGTTGTCGGCCATGCCGTGCGCCACCGCTGCGATGGTCGCCATGCTCGCGGGCGCCAGCGCCATTCCCGCCGTCGGGAACGTGCCGCTGGCGATGGGAGCGCGAAGGTCGGCCGAGCCGTAGTAGTCGAACCGGCCGCTGGCCTTCCATCGCTCCAGCGCCGCCCCGAACGACTCCTCCATCTCCTCGGCCCACACCATGCGAGCGGCAGGCGTCGCCGTGGCGATGACGGACCGCCCCGAAGCCAGCAGCAGGTCGACCACCGCGACCGACAGCGGAGCGCCGCTCGCCCCGGTCATGCCGACTACGACGGGAAGTCCGTTGGCGCCCAGGCCGACCTCCTTGCGCGTGGTCTCTGGCTACCATCCTAGCCATGATTCGCTGCGAGGAAAAGGGGGAAGGGCAGAGCGGGGCGCCCCTACCCCCGTCAGGCGATGGCCAGAGCGGCAACGGTCGCCGCCAGCACAAGCGTTGAGACGTAGGCGTTGATGCGGAAGAATGCGAAACCCATCCGGGACATGTCGTCCGCCGATACCAGCGTGTGCTTGTATACGAGCAGAGCCGCTGCCCCCGCGCAGCCCAGGTAGTAGGGAAACATCAGCCCCAGAAGCGCTCCTGTGCCTGCCAGCGCGGCCAGCGCCAGCGCGTCCAGCACCCGCGCCAGCCGGAAGGCGGCTCGCACGCCGAACTTCTGCGCCACCGAGTGGAGGCCCCGCTCCTCGTAGAAGTCCCGGTCCTGCGTGTGGTACATGATGTCGAAACTCCCAGCCCACAGCGCCACCGCCGCCGACAGCAGGACGGGAGCGTAGTCCAGGCTTCCCGTGACCCCGATCCACGCCGCGGAGGGCGCCATGGCCAGCGCACAACCGAGAAGCAGGTTCGCCGTCCACGTAAACCTCTTGGTCAGCGGGTACAGCGCGAGGTAGGCGGCGGCCACCGGCGCCAGCGCCAGCGCCAGGGGGTTCAGCTGCCACGCAGCCACGAATAGCAGCGCCAGGGCCGCCGCGGCGGGCACGCCGACGTCGGCTACGTTCAGCAGCCCGGCGGGTAGGTGGCGCCCGGCGGTGCGCGGGTTCAGCGCATCGATGGAGCGGTCCAGGATCCGGTTGGCCGACATCCCGAAGGTCCTCGCGCCCACCATGGCCGCAGTGATCCAGAAGACCTTGTCCCAGGAAGGGAGGCCGGAGGCGGCAAGCAGCATCCCCGTGTAGGCAAACGGCAGGGCGAACAGGCTCTCCTGGAACTTGATCGCATCCAGGAACAGGAGCGCCCGCTTCAGCGGCGAACGCGGCCTTCCGGAGGCAGTTAGATCCCGTACTGCTGCCACTTGCCGTCCACTAAGTCCTTGATCTGCCGGCTCATGACGATGTCCGGCGGCCATGGCCTCGTCCGCCCGTCCATCTCGCCCTTCTCCGTGGCGTCTATCCCCACCTTGCTGCCGTACTTCGGCGTCCACGACGCATGGTCCAGGTCGTCCACCGGCCCTTCGATGACCACGATGTCGCGGCCGGGGTCCAGGTTCGCCGCCACCCGCCACGCGACCTCCGACGTGTTCTGCACGTCCACCTTGGCGTCCACCACGATGATCGCCTTTGCCAGCATCATCAGGCCGAGGCCCCACAGGGCATTCATGACCTTGCGTGCGTGCCCCGGGTACTCCTTCTTGATGGAGACCAGCACCAGGTTGTGGAAGACGCCCTCTGCGGGCATGTTCACGTCCACCACCTCGGGGAGCGTCATCTGCAGCGCGGGCAGCATCAGGCGTTCGCTGGCCTTGCCCATGAAGAAGTCCTCGGTCGGCGGGCGGCCCACCATGGTCGTCGGGTAGATTGGCGCACGGCGCCGCGTGAGCGCCGTCAGGTGGAACACCGGGTAGTCCTCGGCCGGCGAGTATATCCCCGTGTGGTCGCCAAAGGGCCCCTCGGAGCGCATCTCGCCAGGAATCACGTACCCCTCCAGGACGATCTCGGCGTGGGCCGGTACTTCCAGGTCCACGGTCTTGCACTTCACCATCTCCACGGCCTCGCCCCGAAGCAGCCCCGACACCATGATCTCGTCCATGTCGGGCGGGAGGGGCAGGGAGCCGCTCCAGATGGTGGCAGGGTCCCCGCCCAGCGCCACGGCGACCTCAAGCCGCTCATCGCCCCTCAGTCTGCCTTTCCGGTCGTGCCGCGCCCCCACCTTGTGCGTCTGCCAGTGCATCCCCGTCGTCCGGCTGTCGTACACCTGCATTCGGTACGTGCCCACGTTCCGGCGGCCGCTCTCGGGGTCTCTGCTGATGACCAAGGGCAGCGTGATGAACTTCCCGGCGTCCAGCGGCCAGCACTTCATGACGGGGAGCGCGTTGAGGTCTACGTCGTCGCCCGTGAGCACGACCTCCTGGCAGGGCGCCCGCGAGACCATCTTCGGCTGCGCCCTGGCGACTCCGACCAGGTCTCCCAGTGCCCTCAGCTTGCTCCCAAGCCCCGAAGGGGGGCCCTGCAGCAGCTTGAGCGTGTCACGGACCCAGTCGGTGAGCTCGTCCAGGTGTTCCACGCCCAGCGCCCACGCCATCCTCTGCCGTGTCCCGAAGATGTTGATGAGCGCCGGCATGTCGTAGCCGATGACGTTCTCGAACAGCAACGCCGGCCCGCCGGACTTGATGACCCTGTCCGTGATCTCCGTCATCTCGAGGTCCGCGTC
This sequence comes from Dehalococcoidia bacterium, assembly GCA_965205235.1. Taxonomy (GTDB): domain Bacteria; phylum Chloroflexota; class Dehalococcoidia; order Lucifugimonadales; family UBA1127; genus CBDBGD01. Next base: position 199,336 of record CBDBGD010000005.1, on the reverse strand, counting down.
GACGGGCGCGGCGATGCGGCGGAGGTCGCCCTTGTCTTCGAGAAACGCCACGAAGTCACGTAGGTCTTTGAAGGCCACGGCGGTCATCGACTCCCGACTGGCACGGGTGCGTCTGTTGGGGTGGTCGTGTTGCGTATCAGGGCTGGATCAGCATCCTGACGGAGCCGCTGTCATCCTTGCGACGCGTCAGGATCTTGTGGCTTTCCTTCTCCGCCCAGACCACGATGTCGTACGTGTTGAGAACGTCCGGGATGATCACTTCGACGAACGCCCGGTCGTCCCTTGCGATCTGGTCCGCGAGGGCTGCGATGATGCCCGCACAGGTCTTGCCCGTCCCATCGATGACGATCCAGCCGTCGGCACCGTTGGCGGACACTACGGCCATGCCGTCCCGCACGTCCACCTCGCCTCGCTCCCTTGCCCGCAGCTCACGCCGGAAGTGGTCCACCGCTTCCCAGTAGACCCCCTCGTTGCGGTTCCCCTTGGAGCAGACTGCGCCGCGCACCCCGACGATGTCCGGGTTGATCCTGGCGAGCTCGTCCAGGTCGTCCAGCTTGAGATGGCCGGACAGGGCCGTGCTCATGCCGGCCTCCTTGCCCTCCATCACCATGTCGCGCAGTTCCAGCTCCGGGATGAAGTCGAAGAGATTGCGGCCGTCCTTCGTCAGCGTGTCGATGAGCCAGCCGTCGCACTGCGTGTCCTTGGCGAGCCGGTTCATGTGGCGAGCGTCCAGTCCGCCGTCGTACAGCAGGTTGTCGGCGAACAGCGAGCCGATGAGCTTGGTGTTGAACCCCTCCAGCGCCTTCTTGGCGTCGAGCAGGATCTCGGCCGCCTCGTCGTAGCTGCTCTGCATGAAGCCCACCTTCACGGACGTGGCGTCCAGAACGCCCGCCGTGTAGACGGCCATGGCCACGGTCCCACTTTGGTTGGGCACCACGCCCAGCGTGACGCTGGCGTGCTCCGACCCGGGGACCGCCTCGCGCACCTGCTTGACCACCGTGGGATGTGCCGAACCTACCAGGGCCTCCTGGAGGTTCTTCACGTCCACAATGTCAGCCCCGCCCTTGAGGGCTTGCAGCGCCTCCGGTAGGTTCTGGACGCTTACCATCAGCAGCATCGCGTCTCACTCCGACTATCGACTGTGTTGCTCATCCGTGGAAGAGGCTGCCGGGCTACGCCGGGGCCTCTCCCAGTACCTCTCGCAGCTCCGCTTCCAGCTCCGCCTTCTCGTCGTCCGACAGGTCCCACAGCGGCGCCCGAACGTGTCCGCCCGCCATGCCCATCAACTCGCCCCAGTACTTGCAGAGCGAGATGGGCAGCACCCCACCGAATTTCTGGACCACCCTGGGCCACCACTTGTCGGATAGCGCCTTGATGGCCTTGATGTGCGTGTCGTAGTAGTCGTCGTCGAGGTCACCCGTCGTGGCCCGCTCGACGAAGGTGACGTAGTGGTTGGCCCCCGGACGGTCGAACCGCCAATCGGACGTGTTCGCGAACATCACCTGCTGCTCAAAGCCAAGCTCCCGGCCCTTGAAGAAGATCCACTCGTCCGGCGTGCTGATGATGGCGTCGCGCCCCAGCAGCTGGTGGGCCTCGATCGAAAGGTCGCGGTTGAAGCTGGCTTCCTTCACTCCAACTACGTTCGGAATCTCGCAGATGCGACGCAGCCCATCCGCGCTCATGACGATGCCGAACTGCGGCGAGTTGTAGAACATGATGGCCAGAGACGTGCTGTCGGCCAGGAGCTTGGTCCACTCCACCACCTGCTCCTCGGTCTTGGTCACTATGTACGGCGGAGCCACGATCAGCAGGTCGAACCCCGCGCCCTCAGCGTGCTCGGCCAGCGCCGTCATCTCCTTGGCCGAGGTGTGCGTGACGTGGGCGGCGATGGGCCATGTTCCGCCTGCCTCGTCCGCGACGATGTCATAGACCCTGAGCCGCTCTTCCCGGGTGAGTGCGGAGAACTCGCCCATCCCCCACGTGCAGCCGCCGCCTCGTGTGCCCAGCGACCGGATGTGCCGGATGTTGGCGCGCATACCCGCTTCGTCGATCTCGTCGTCGGGGGTGAAGGGCGTCATCAGGGTAGTCCACTGGCCTCGCAGGGACTCCCGAGCCCAGTCCTTCGCCTCGTCCTTGCGATACTCGGCCATGTGCCACGACTCCCCTGCGCGCCCTGGGCCGGAGGCGCCGTTCAGCTATGCGGAACGACCTGTGGTGACCCGATTCATCTTATCGGGCGAGGCGTAGGCCAGTCAATACGCCACCCTAGCTGCGAAACCCTGCTGCGTCTGCTTGCGCGGCAGCACGCGGGCCGCTTGGAGAAGCCGGCAGCGCCGCTACGACGCTGCCCCGGCAGCCAGCTCTTCGAAGAGCTCACGCCACTCCACCTCGGGCTTTGCCCCGGCTCTCGGTTTGTACACGATGACGCCGTCGCGGTCCAGGGCAATCTTTGAGGGGATACCCCGGGCTCCGTACTCGACGATCATGGTCGGGTCCCCGGGCGAAGTGATCCAAGGAAAACCGTTGTCCTCGTGGAAACCTGCGATCTTGTCTTCTTCCGATGGGTCCCCGCCGACGGCCAGAAAAGCAACCTCGTCTGCGTACTCGGGGTAGAGTTCCTTCAGGAGCCGAAACTCGGCTCGGCAGTACGGTCACCACGTGGTGAAGAAGTAGATCACCAGGGGCTTGCCCTGGAAGTCGGCCAGGGTGACCTCGCCTCCTCCCACCCTGGCCAGGCGAAAGTCCGGGGCCCGGTCTCCTACGCTGTTCCCAACCTTGGCCGCGTTTGCCGGAGTCTCCGGTGTGACTGAAGGGACGGCGGTCGCCGTCGCGGCCTCCGGCGTTATCGCAGGGACGGGAGTCGCCGCCGCGCTGCTTGCAGGAGTTGCCGTAGCCATAGGAGCGGGCTCTGTCTTGGCCTCCGGTGTCATCGCAGGGACGGGAGTCGCCCGTGCGCTGCTTGCAGAAACTGCTGTAGCCGTGGGAGCGGGCCTCCCCTTTGGCGTCATGGCACGGGCGGGAGTCGCCGCCGCTCTACTTGCAGGAGCTGTCGTGGCCGTGGGGGCGCGCCCGGTCTCGACCTCCGACATGCTCTCCGCCGAGGCTATCTTTGGCGTTTCGGGGGCTGCGGCAGGCACAGGTTGGGTCTGCGCCTGCACAGGCGCCGCCGGAGATGGTACCCCGGTGCTGTCCTCCGGTGAGCTACCACCCCCGCAAGCCGCCACCAAGAGAACGACTATGCCCGCCAGCATCCACCGTCGCCCCTTGTCCTTGCGACACTCGGCCATTTGCCACGACTCTCTACTCGCCCCACGCCGGAGGCGCGAGCAACCATGGGGATTGCCCCGTGGTGATGCGCTTCATGCTATGCGCGAGGCGCTGGGCGGTCAATACATTCGCTGGCTGAGATACCGCGGCGCGTCCTCGCCGACCACAGCTGGCGGCCCTGCCAGCTTGGCTGCCAGCGAAAGGGGGGAGCCACTTCGGTCTCCCCCCTCAAATGCAGCCGGACTACTAAGTGTCCCTACGACGCTGTTCCGGCGGCCAACTCTTCGAAGAGCTGGCGCCACCGCGCCTCGCCCGTCGACCCCGCGCCCGGCTTGAAGACGATGATCCCGTTGTGGTCCAAGGCGACCTTGGACGCCTGGGCCCGGATCCCGTAGTCGACGGTCATGGTCGGGTCCCCGGCAGACGTGGTCCACGGGAATTCGTTGTGCTCGTGGAAGCTCGCAATCTTCTCCTCACCTTCCGAGGGGTCCACGCCCACGGCTATGAGAGCTACTTCATCTGCGTACTCTGGGTAGAGTTCCTTCAGGAGCCGAAACTCGGCTCGGCAGGTCGGTCACCACGTGGTGAAGAAGTAGATTACCAGCGGCTTTCCCTCGAAGTCTGCCAGGGTGACCTCCGCTCCTCCTATGCTGGTCAGGGCAAAGTCCGGGGCCAGGTCTCCCACGCTGTTCCCGACTTTCGCCGTCACTGCCGGGGCCTCCGGCGTCACCGCGGAAGCGGGCGTCGCCGCCTGGGCGGCCTGCGAGGCGGTAGTGGCTGTCGGCTCTGGCTTTGCCGCCGACATCGCTTCGCCTTCAGGCTTCTTCATCGTCTCGGTGGACGCCGCCGTGGCGGAACTGGTCTCAGGCGCCGTCGTGGGCGCAGGCTGCGCTTGCGTCGCCGCCTCGGTCTGCGTCGCAGCCGCCGGCGATGTTGCAGCGGTCGTGCCCTCCGACTCGTCGCCGCCACCGCAGGCCGCAACCAGCAGGGCAACCACGCCCACTACAAGCAGCCATGTTGGACGCAGCCGCCTGCGTTCAAGTCCTCTGTTGAGTCCTCGTCGTGCCTTCACTGCTGTCGACACCTCCTCACCCGTCATTTAGTCTTACGAGAGCCTAGGCTCTGCGGATTTCTAACGAATACCATTCGCTTTACAGACGATACCCGTCTGTATTCCTCATACCGGCGGCGCGTGCACAAAGTGCGCCTCCATTCGCCAGAGGTCCACGCCCTCCAGCCGCATACGGGCGGTCTCCCCCGGCTCCATCGGGTGTACCAGGTACATGCCCGCCCGATACGGGAATGCCGACAGCTCCACCAGCGCGTGGTGTCCCCGCCGGTCCAGCACGGTGCCCTCCAGTTCTGCGCCTACCCGCTCCCGCAGATGCTTGAGGAACCAGTAGCGGGTCCGCTCGTCTTCCGCCCGCGCCAGCTCACGCAGGCGCATCTCCGCAGGGTACAGCAGTGATGCCAGGGTCTCGCGATCGTACTGTGGCGCTCCATGCTGGAGGCAACTGACGATCTGACGCTGCAGGACCATGTCCGGATAGCGGCGAAGAGGAGACGTCGCCTGGAGATAGGCCTGTAGGCCCAGCGTCCCGTGTGGTTTGGGGTCCACGGAGAGCTCACCGGGCCGCATACGACGGAGCGCCAGGTACGTCCAGACCGTCTCGTTCGCCTCCGGCAGATCGTCCAGGGAGACGCGAGGCTGGTGCCGGAACACCGCGGGAATGCCTCGGTCCCGGCAGAACTCCGCCAACAGTCGATTGGCCAGCACCATGAACTCGGCCACCAAGCGCCGCGCCGGTGTGGGCCCCTCCACCTTCACCCCGATATCCCCGTCAGCATCTACCGACACCTTGAGCTCCGGCCGTCTGAACTCCACTGCACCATCGTCCAGGCGCTTCTGGCGCAGCGTCCGAGCGACGTCGTGGAGGGTCCGCAGCGTTGCCGCGTGCGACGAATCCGCACCTTCCAGCGCCTCGTCCACCTCCTCGTAGGTCAGACGGGCTCTGCTTCGCACCACCGACGGCGCCGCCTCCCATTCGATGACCCGATAGTCCTCGCCTAGGAAAATGAGCAGACTCAGCGCCAGGCGTGGCTGCTCCGGCGACAGGCTGCCCATCTCCTCGCACAGACGTCGAGGAAGCATGGGGATGGTCCTGTCGGGAAGATAGAGGCTGGTCATGCGTCGGTAGGCTTCCACGTCCAGCGCACTCCCTGGTGCGACCAGCACGGAAGCGTCCGAGATGTGAATGCCCAGCAGGTAGCCTTCTTCCCGCCGCTCCAGGGAGAGGCCGTCGTCGATGTCGAGTGTCGTCGCCTCGTCCACGGTGAACACCGGCAAGGCGGTGAGGTCTCGCCGCCCCTGACTGACGTCCGGGAAGGGCAGCACCGCGGCCTCCAGGTTGACGGCAGTGGGAAACTCCATGGCCACGCCGCGGCGATATAGGCCCAACGGCTCATCCTGGGTGTAGACGCCGCGCTGCACCAGCAGGTCGAATGCGAGACGCTGCCGGTCCTTGCTCTGGGGCTGGACCTCTCGAATGAGAGTGCGGGCCGCCCTGCTTCCATCGTAGGCGTCGCCGTGGGCGGCGAACTCTCGGAGATGCTCCAGCCATCCTTCCTGCCGGCTGCTCCAGGAAGGGACTGCCTCGCCCTCCGCGAGCCAGGCGAGGAAAGTCGCCCGCTCGGTCTCAGCCGTGCGGCGGTGCTCCCGTTGCCGGAGACGCTCCTCCACGTCAGCCTCGGAACGGGGCGTCCAAACCTCTCCTTGGGCAGCGAAATACAGCGCAGACTTATGTAAAGCGAGCAAAAGGGCAGCCCGCTGCATATCGCTCGACGGGGCCTCCCACACCAGCTCCGCTGCCTGGCTCAGCGTCAGGTGGCTCACGTCGCCCTGCACAACCTCCCAGACCTCTCGAAGCTGCTCCTCTTGGACGGACCCGTCGCACTGACCGGACCAGGCGGCGAACTCCTCGGGGAGGACCCGTGCGTCGGTGCCCGCCACTACCTGTTGGCTGCTGATGCGCAAAGGGGCCTTCTCCCCCACGTCGACTTCCAGGTGGGCCGGCCGAGAAGAGACCACACGTCCGAGCAAGTGCTCTCCGTGGCGTCGGAACAGGAGCACCTGCCCTTCGACCCAAGGGGACTGACCACCGTTGCGCGCGGCGCCTCGCCCCTCGGCCTTCTTCATCGACGACTGCATTCTACTCACTGGCCTCGTGCATCATGATTCATTGTGTGCACAAAACGGCGAAAGAGGTGGGAGAAAAGAGCGAACTACTACGCGCCAGATGCCAGGGCTTCAAAAGCCCTAGGACGAGCCATCGAGCTTCTCCCCCATATCCTGCAGAAAGCGCTCTATCTCGGGTGATAGGGTAGGCGCGTCCTCAGGCTGGCTCCACTCGGACCGCGAGTCGTAGTAGGTCTCCAGCCGCTGGACCAGGGCCTTGATGGCGGGGTTCCGGTCCACGGCCACACTGACCTCCCGGTACTGCTGCTCGCCCATCTCGGTCTGGGCAACCTCGGCGGGCAGACCGTAGATGGCGCAGAGCGCCTCCAGCAGCCGCGCCTTCCCAGCATGGTCCTCCTCCAACTCCAGGTACTGGGGAAGGTGGACCATGAGGCTCAGGCTCTCCACGCCTAGCTTGTCCGTGGCCTCCGTGACCAGGTTCATGATGCTCGTCGGCCCCTGGTAGCTGCCGCGCTGGGTCGAGACGCCGGCGATGCCCCTCAGCGGCTCCCCCGCCAGCGTCCCGGTGACCCGAAGCGGTCGCGTGTGCGGAACGGCGTTGTACATGCCCCCGATGCGACAGTAACGCTTCACCCCAAAGGACTTCACCACCTCCACCACGGAGTCGATGTACTCCTCGGCGAATGCGTGAGGCTCCATCAGGTGCAGCAGCAGAAAGTCCGGGGGTTCCTCCGGGCGAATCAGGGTGATGGTGCTGTTGGGTAGGGTGAGTGTTCGCCTCCCCTCCATGGTCCGTGTCATCGGCCTATAGCGCGTGAAGTCGAAGAAGGTGCCCGGCTTGATCAGCCGCCCAACCTCCTGCGACTCGAAATGCTCCTCCAGCCGCCCCAGGGAGAGCGTGCCCACGTTCCCCGCGTCCAGCCACGGCCGGAGCATGGCGATTGCGTGGGTCTCCCGGAGCTTTGGAGTCGGCTCGTGGATTTCGAAGGCTTGCAGCCTCATATCAAATCCTATCTTGGCAGAGCCCTATACCTTTTGCAACAAACTCGGTGGGCAGTCCCGGCCCATCCCGCTCTCATCCCCACAGGAGGCTTCTCGCTTCCGTTTCCACCACCCGCATCACCGTCTGCAGCGGAATGCCCTTGGCCCGGGCCAGGGCGCGACAAGCCTCGTACTCGGGAGCGGCGGCCACAGCCCGCCCGTCAAGGTACTTCACCTTCACCGCCACTCGACCCAGGGAAGTCTCCACCTCCCGGACCTCCCGCTCCGCCACATAGCGGCTGACCCTTCGCGTCCGAACGCCAAGCGTTGTAGTCTCCCCAAGCAGCAAGGCCACAGTCTCCCTTTCCAGGACTTCGGGCGCCAGGACGCTGAGCAGCACCCCTGGGCGACCCTTCTTCATCTGAATGGGCGTTAGCCACACGTCCCGGACCCCAAGCTCCAGAAGCATCTCCTGGACGTGCCCGTACACCTGCGGGCTCATGTCGTCTATGTTGGTCTCCAGCAGCACCAGGCCATCCTTATCCGCCCGGACTTCCTCTCCCAGCCACAGCGCCACGACGTTCGGCACCCCGGTGGGGTCGCGGGTGCCCAGGCCGTAGCCGACGCGCTCCACGTTCAGCGTGGGCCGGCGGAAGGAGGCAAGTGACGTCAGCAGGGCAGCCCCCGTGGGGGTCACGGTCTCCCCTTCCTGTCCCGCCGGCCGCACCGGCGCGCCGGCCATGGCAGCCAGCTCCAGTGTGGCCGGAGCGGCCGCTGGGATTGCCCCGTGCTGCGAGACCACGACACCGCCCCCAAGCGGCAGCGGCGACGCGTACAGATCCGTCACGCCCAGGGCCTCCAGCCCTGCCGCCACTCCCACTACGTCCACGAGTGTGTCCAGCGAGCCAAGCTCGTGCAGATGTGGAGATGCATCCTCCGGAGCGACGCGATGGGCACGGCGCTCGGCCTCCTCCAAACGTCGGAAGACCTGCAGAGCCTGCGTCTTGGTCGACACCGACAGCCCGCTGCGCTCTATCACGTTGGCGAAGTCGGCCCATGTGTGCGCAGAGTCCTCGTCGATGACGACCCGCACGTGCGTGCCGGTCACACCCCCACGCTGCCCCCGGCGGACCACCAGGCTAAAGCCCTCCACGGGGAGCTTGCCGAGTTCCTCCTCGAGCCGCTCCTGCGCGAGACCGGCGTCCAAGAGAGCCCCCAGCAGCATGTCACCGCTCACGCCACCGACGAGGTCCAGGTAACCTACTCTCGCCAAGGTCCACCCGGTCCTGCAGTGTTTCCGGCCGTGCCTTCACGCGCCGCTGCAGACTTCCGGCGCAGCGCCATGTTCAGGCTGCCCGTCTGATACCCAGCCAGGTCCAGGGTGACGTACAGGTAGCCCAGGCCTCTGAGATGTTCAGTCACAGCCTCTCGCATCCCGTCCTGGGCCAGCTTCGGCAGGTCGTCCGGGCCAACCTCGATGCGGGCCAGCGTATCGTGGTGGCGGACGCGCACGTGCCTGAAGCCGTGGCTGCGCAGAAACGCCTCGGCGCGGGCAATCCGCTGGAGGGCTTCGACGCTAACAGCCGTCCCGTAGGGCACACGGGAGGAGAGACAGGCCTGCGCCGGCTTGTCCCACGTGGGAAGGCCCTGCCTGCGGGACATCTCCCGCACGTCGTCCTTGCTGAACTCCGTCTCAACCAGGGGGTGGCGCACGTCGTACTCCCGGGCCGCAGCAAGGCCGGGTCGGAAGTCCCGGAGGTCGTCGGCGTTGGTGCCGCTGGCCACCCACGCGTACCCCTCGCCCGCGGCGATCTCACGCAGGTGGGTGTGCAGCTCCACCTTGCAGAAGTAGCAGCGCCGGGGACTGTTCGCCTGGTAGTCCGCGTTCTCCACTTCCCGAGTCTCGATCACCCGGTGGTGGATCCCGTAGCGCTCAGCCAGGGCCAGCGCTTCCTCCAGCTCCCACGGCGCCAGCGAGGGGGATTTTGCAGTGACCGCCAGCGCCCTCTCCCCCAAGGCCTCGTGCGCCTTCACCGCCAGGAACGTGCTGTCGACGCCGCCCGAGTAGGCGACCACCACCGAGCCCATGTCACGCAGCAGTGCGACCAGGGCGGCGTCCTTCGCGTCGAGTGCGTCCCTCACGTGCTCCTCCCAGGCGCCGCTTCGACGGCCCCTGCCGGGTCCTGCTCCAGCGACCTCCTCCGGGGGAGGACGTGGCGCAGGGCATCACGAAGCGTGGCGACCTCTATGACCTCCACACTCCCATTCGACGCCTCGGCCCTCCGACCCCGCTCCCCCACCACGGCGCGCCGAAAGCCCAGGCGGCTCGCCTCCTCGAGCCTTCGCTCCATTTGCGGAACGGGGCGGACCTCTCCGCTCAGGCCGACCTCGCCCAGCGCGACGATGTTCTCGTCTAGCGGAGCTTCGCGGAAGCTGGAGGCGATGGCGAGCGCGACGGCCAGGTCCGCAGCCGGCTCGCTCAGCCGCAGACCACCCACTACGTTCACGATGATGTCCTGCCCTCCCAGGGGTAGCCCTGCCCGGCGGGCTAGCACAGCGGCCACCATGATAACCCGGTTGACCTCCATGCCGTTGACGACGCGTCGGGGCACGGGACCGTGGGCAGGTGAGGTCAGGGCCTGCACCTCCACCAGCAGCGGACGCGTCCCCTCCACAACGGCCACCACCGCCGATCCCACGGCGGACCCTCGCCGGTGCGACAGCAGCACCCGCGAGGGGTCGTGCACCTCCACCAGGCCTTGCTCCTCCATCTGGTAGACGGCCACCTCGTGCGTGGCGCCGAAGCGGTTCTTGGTGCCGCGCAGCAGGCGATTGGCGCCAAAGCGCTCCCCTTCCAGGTACAGCACCACGTCAACCATGTGCTCAAGGGCTCGGGGGCCGGCCACGTCTCCCTCCTTGGTCACGTGCCCCGCCAAGAGGACGGGCGTCCCGTGCTCCTTGGCCCACGTCAACAGGCGGCGGGTGCATTCCCGCACCTGGCTCAGGCTGCCCGGCGCCGCGGAAAGCCCTTCGCTGTACAGAGTTTGGATGGAGTCTATGACCACCGCGGTCACGGACATCTGGCCGAGCCAATGAAGGACCGCTTCCAGGTTGGTCTCTCCCAGAAGGTAGAGCCCCTGTCCTCGGACCCGTAGACGTCGGGCCCGCATCTGTACCTGGTCAGGCGACTCCTCGCCGGAGACGTAGAGCACGCCTCCACGGTCCGATGAGCCGGAGAGCGCCGCCGCCACCTGGAGCAGCAGCGTCGACTTGCCGATGCCGGGGTCGCCCGCCAGGAGGACCACGGAACCGGGGACCAGGCCCCCACCCAGGATTCGGTTCAGCTCGGTGTAGGGCAGGGCGATGCGCGGCGCCTCCATCTCGGAGACCCGGGACAGCTCAACGGGCTCTGGGGCAGCGTCCGGCAGCCACGCGCCGCGACGCGTCTTGGTGTCGGGGGCTTCCACCAGGGGGTCCTGCGCGCCGCACATGTGGCAGAACCCCATCCACTGGCGCGACTCGTTGCCGCAGTGGGCGCAGAAAAAGCTTGCTGCCTTGTCCGTCACACGCCCGGCCCTATCCTGGCCCGCTGTGGCAGAGGTGTTCGATGGGAGGCGCATCTGGGGCCGGCAGAGAGTTCAGGACGCCGCCTGACTGGTCCTTCCCCTAGCTGGAGACGGCCATCTCCTTGGAGTGGACCACGATCTTTCCATCGACCACGTCCAGGACCGCAGTGTCCCCAGGACTGAACTTGTGCGTGAGGAGCTCCTCCGAGAGGAGGTCCTCCACCTTGTCCTGGATGACTCGGCGCAGCGGTCGAGCGCCGTAGTCCGGGTCGTAGCCCTTCTCCGCCAGGAATTCCTTGGCCTCCGGGGTGACCTCCATGTTGACCCCGTGCTCCCGCAGCTGCACGCGCACCTGGTCCAGCATCAGGTCGACGATGTTGATGATGTGGTCCCTGGCCAGGGCGTGGAACACCACTGTGGCGTCGATGCGGTTGAGGAACTCCGGACGGAAGAAGCGTTTCACCTCTGCCGTGACCTTCTCCTTCATCCGCTCGTATGCATTCTGGAAGGTGACGGCCGCGTCCTTCTTGACGCTGAAGCCCAGATTGGTGTCCTTCTTGATCAGATCGGAGCCCAGGTTGCTGGTCATGATGACCACGGCGTTGCGGAAGTCGACCTTCCGGCCCTTGGCGTCCGTCAGGTGCCCGTCGTCGAAGATCTGGAGGAGGATGTTGAAGACGTCCGGGTGCGCCTTCTCGATCTCGTCCAGCAGAATGATGGCGTGTGGCTTGCGACGGATAGCCTCGGTCAGCTGACCTCCCTCGTCGTAGCCCACGTAGCCCGGCGGCGCGCCCACCAGGCGGGCCACCGTGTGGCGCTCCATGAACTCGGACATGTCCAGGCGGCTCAGCGCCTCGTCCGAGCCGAACAGGAACTCGGCCAGGGCGCGGGCCAGCTCAGTCTTGCCCACTCCCGTGGGCCCCAGGAAGATGAACACGCCCACGGGACGCCGCGGGTCCTTGATGCCCGCACGGGCCCGGCGGACGGCCTTGGCCACCATCACGATGGCCTCGTCCTGCCCGATGATGCGCTGGTGCAGGTGCTCCTCCATGTGCAGCAGGCGCTCTGTCTCCTCCACCTGCAGGCGGGAGAGCGGGATGCCCGTCCACATGGCCACCACTTCCGCAACGTCGTCCGCGGTCACCACGGCCTGCTCCCGGTCCTGGTCGTCCTGCCACGCCTTCTCCAGGTCGTCCATCTTCTCCTGGAGCTTCACCTCGCGCTCCCGAAGCTCCGCAGCGAACTCGTACTGCTGCCCGGAGATGGCCTCTTCCTTCTCCTTGCGAACGCTCTCCAGGACCTTGCTGGCCTCCTTCACCGACAGTGGCGTGGAGGTGTGGCGGATGCGCACCCGGGACGAGCCCTCGTCGATCAGGTCGATGGCCTTGTCCGGCAGGAACCGATCGGGGATGAAGCGAGCCGCGAGCTTTGCAGCTCCCTGCAGTGCCTCGTCGGAGATCGTCAGGCGGTGGTGCTCCTCGTAGCGGCCCTTGACGTGCCGAAGAATCTCCAGCGTCTCCTCGATCGTGGGCTCCTCCACCAGGACGGGCTGGAAGCGACGCTCCAGGGCAGGGTCCCGCTCCACGTACTTGCGGTAGTCGTCCATGGTGGTCGCGCCCACAACCTGGATCTCCCCGCGAGAGAGCGAGGGCTTCAGAATGTTCGCCGCGTCCACGGCGCCTTCTGCGGCGCCGGCGCCCACCAGCGTGTGCATCTCGTCGATGAATAGGACGCAGTTGCCGGAGCTCTTGAGCTCCTCCAGCACCTTCTTCAGCCGCTCTTCAAACTCGCCGCGATACTTGGTGCCGGCCACCAGGGCGCCCATGTCCAGGGTAACCAGGCGCTTGCCCTGCAGCGTCTCCGGCACGTCGCCGACCACCGTACGCTGCGCCAGCGCCTCGATGATCGCGGTCTTGCCGACGCCGGGCTCGCCGATGAGCACGGGGTTGTTCTTGGTGCGCCGCGAGAGGATCTGGATGACCCTCTGTATCTCCCGCGCCCGTCCCCAGACCGGGTCCAGCTTCCCGTTGCGGGCCAGGCCCGTCAGGTCCACGCCTAGCTGGTCCAGCGTCGGCGTCCGCGTCGATGAGCGGCTGCCCGAGTGCGAGCCGGCAGGAGGGTTCTGGCTGAGAATGCGCTGGGCCTCCGCCCGCGCCTTCTCCAGGCTCACCCCCAGGCTCTCCAGCACGCCGGCCGCAACGCCTTCGCCCTCGCGCATCAGGCCCACCAGCAGGTGCTCCGTGCCGATGTAGTGGTGGTTCATGCGCCGGGCTTCGTCCACGGCCAGCTCGATGACCTTCTTGGCCCGCGGGGTCAGGCCGATGTTCTCTCCGGAGACGGGGCGCTCTCCGCGCCCGATGATGAATTCTACGGCGGAGCGGACCTTCTGCAGGTCCACGTTCATGTTGGCCAGCACGCGCGCGGCTACGCCCTCATTCTCGCGCACCAGGCCAAGGAGGATGTGCTCGGTCCCAATGTAGTTGTGGTTGAAGCGGATCGCCTCTTCCTGTGCTAGGGAGAGGACCCGCCGAGCACGCTCTGAGAATTTCTCGAATCTACTTGCCATATCCGTCTCCTGAGAGGCAGTCTCCTGGTCTCACGAAGGCCAATCCCCCACCTCTTCCACGGCCTGCTTCAAGCTCAGCCCCAACCGCCGCCGCTCCGGCTCAATCCGCAAGATCTTTAGCGTGAGGACCTCACCCTCCTGTACGATTTCCTTCGGGTGCTGGATGCGCCGATTACTCATCTCCGAGATGTGCACTAACCCCTCGACGTCCCCTTCGATGCGGGCAAAGGCCCCGAAGGGCGTCAGCCGAGTGACCGTCCCGCGGACCAAGTCCCCTTCCTGGTGCGTCGCCACGAGGTCCTGCCACGGCCCCGGCTGTAGTTGGCGAAGGCTCAGCGAAATGCGCTCAGCCTCGCGGTCTACCCGGAGCACGTACACTTCCGTCTCCTCACCCACCTGCAGCACTTCGTCGGGAGAGGTGATTGGCTTCCAGGACAGCTCGGAGATATGGATCAGACCTTCCGCGCCCCCCAGATCTACGAAAGTGCCGAAGTTCCTGTGGGAGGTGACGTGGCCTTTCCGCACGTCGCCTTCCCGCAGCTCCTCCAGTAGGCGCGCTCTTTGCGCTGCTCGCCATTCCTGCCACGCCTGCCGCTCCGACAGAACCGCGCGGCGGCGGGATGGCTCCACCTCCAAGACCTTCAGCGTAAGCTTCGCTCCGACTTCGTGGTCGCCGAAGGGCGTGCCGCTTCCGGCGAAAGGCGGCGCCAGGTGAGAGAGTGGAACAAAGCCTTCCACGCCCTCAACCTCCACCACCAGCCCGCCGCGATTGCGTCCCGTCACTGCGCCTTCCACGTGTTCATCTTGTTCCTGGGCCTGCCGAAGCAGCACCCACCCCTTCTCACGCCGGGCTCGGTCCACGGAAAGAAGGGCGGACCCGTCTTCCGTCTCTGGACGCAGGACGTACGTCGTCAGGGGGTCGCCTACCTGCAGGGACTCGCGCGCTTCCGGGCTGAGGGTCTGCATCTCGCGCTGCGCTACCAGGCCCTCCGACTTCCCGCCCAGGTTGACCAGGATTCCCTCCGGGTCAACGCGCATCACCACCCCTTCAACCACCTCACCGCGGCGAATCTGCCGCCACACGCCCTCCTGCTCCAGCAATGTAGCCATGTCAGAGGGTTCGGGGGGCTTCTCCTGAGTCGAAGACGGAAATGTCATCAGCACCACGCGGCGTCTGAGTCTTCAAGTTCAATTATAGGTGCGCCTACCTACGACTGTAAAGGGCTTCATGCGCAACTTCACTGCCCATAGATAGGGCCCAGGGGGAGAAAGAAGAAGCCCCCGGGCGACGGCCTATTTTCCCACCCCGAACAGGGCAGTATCGTTGGCGCTGGGGCGTTTCACTACCGTGTTCGGAATGGGAACGGGTGGGTCCACCCCGCTCTGGTCACCCAGGGACGACGCATCAATGGTACCTGGACACCCTCTGCGCCGTCAAGCCTGTGTACACGTCCCGGAGCTCTCCGAGGCCCCGATGAAGGCCTGTGCTACAATGCCCGCGTCCGAGTGCCTCCTGTCCCACATCCGCCGGGAGCCGCGCCCGTGGAACTGCGAGTCCTTGGGGCCCACAACCAGGAGAGCCGCACCACGCGCCTCGTCTCTCTGCTGGTCGACGGCGTGATAGCCCTCGATGCCGGCGCTCTCACCTCCACGCTCACCCTGCCCGAGCAGCGCCGTATCGAAGTCCTCCTCCTCACCCACCGCCACTACGACCACATTCGCGACTTGCCTATCCTGGCCTTGAACACTCTCGACTGCGGCGCCACCCTCCCCGTCTACGCCCCGGACGACGCCATCCTCCACCTCCAGGACCGCCTTATGGACGGCGCCCTCTACCCCTCCTTCACCCGGCGCCCAACCCCGGAAGCCCCGCGGCTCCGGCTTCGCACCGCTTGGCCGATGGTCGAGGAGCAAGTATCGGGCTATCGCGTGCTCCCCGTGTCGGTGCCGCACGGCGCGCCCGCGCTCGGGTACCAGGTCGAGTCGCCAGACGGCCGCCGCGTCTTCTACTCCGGCGACACCACCGCCGGGCTCTCCCGCGCCTGGGAGACCCTGGACCCGCACCTCATGGCGATCGAGGTGACCTGGCCCAACCGTATGGAGCAGCGAGCGATGGGAAGGCACCTCACGCCCGCGTTGCTCCGCCGCGAGCTTGAGGCGTACCGTGCGCAGAAGGGCGCGCTGCCCCCCATCCTCGCGGTGCACCTCAACCCGGAATGCGAGACGGAAATCCGCGACGAACTGGCCGAGGTCAGCCGAGCCCTGCAGACTGAGATCACCCCCGCCGAAGAGGGCATGGCCCTTGAGGTCTAGCCCATGGCCCAGGTAATCGGGAGGTGCCCATGAGACGCGCCGCCTTCGTCTACGACGACACCCTGACCCGACACGTCCTCCGACAGGACCACCCCCTCATCCCGCGCCGACTCCGGCTTGCCTACGATCTGCTCCAGAGCCTGAACGCCTTCGACCTCGACAACGCCTCCCTCGTCGCACCGCGTCCGGCCACCGCGGACGAGCTCGTGGGCTTCCACACCCCCGACTACGTCGAAGCCGTCGAGGCCTTCGGTCGCGGCGAGCAGCTCGAACACGCCCCCCGCTTCAACTTCTCCGGCTACGGCGACAACCCAATCTTCCCCGGCATGTACGACGCCGCCCTCCTCTCCACGGGCGCATCCGTGCGGGCCGCCGAGCTCCTTGTCGACGGGACAGTGGAGGCTGCGGCCAGCTTCGCCGGGGGGCTGCACCACGCCATGGCCGGCCACGCCTCCGGCTTCTGCGTCTTCAACGATCCTGTCATCGCCATCCAGCGCTTCCTGAAGGAGGGGTGGCGGGTCGCTTACATCGACGTCGACTGCCACCACGGTGACGGCGTGCAGGAGGCCTTCTACGACACCGACCAGGTCCTCACCATCTCCCTCCACGAGTCGGGCGAGTACCTGTTCCCCGGCACCGGTTTCGTCGGCGAGGCCGGTGAGGGGCGCGGACGGGGCTACTCGGTGAACCTCCCGCTCCACCCCTTCACGGACGACGAGGTCTACCTCTGGGCCTTCCAGGAAGTGGTCCCACCGCTGCTCGAGGCCTTCCGCGCCGACGCCCTGGTCACCCAGCTGGGCATCGACACGCACTACCAGGACCCGCTCACCCACCTGCGACTGACCGTGCAGGGCTACCTCCGCATCGTCGAGGAGCTGGGGCGCCTGTCCCGCGGCCGCTGGCTGGCCCTTGGGGGCGGCGGCTACAACCTCGGCGCCGTGGCCCGCGGCTGGGCTGGGGCCTACGGCGTCATGCTCGAACACCCGTGGCCGGAGACACTGCCCGCCGCATTCCGGGAGCAGTACGGCATCGACCGCCTCTCCGACGACCCTCCACCCCTGGCCCCGGAGGTCCGGCGGGAGGCCCGCCGCTACGCCGAGGCCTCGGTGTCCCAGCTACAGCGCATCGTCTTCCCTCACCACGGCCTCTGCGGCTCAGCCTGAGCGGCCCGCACCCGTCGACGACCTGCCTTGTTCCCGTCCCTGCGCGATGGTAGACTTGGGCCATCCTGCCCTGGGACGTTTCTTATGTCACATTTGGTCTTCCACCGCCAGCCCAACCTCCAGGGGTCCACGTTGGTTGCGGCTTTCAGCGGGTGGCCGGACGCCCAGGAGGCCGCCTCCCGCTCCCTGCGCTATCTCATCCGCAAGATCTCCGCCCAGAAGTTCGCCGAGGTGGAGCCGGAGGAGTTCTACGTCTTCAGCCGGGTGCGCCCCCGCGTGCGCTTGGACCAGGACGGCACACGCCGCCTGCGTTGGCCCTCCAACACCTTCTACTCCTGGCATGATGAGGCCAGCTCCAGGGACATGGTCTTTCTCGTGGGAGCGGAGCCCAACCTGAAGTGGAACACCTACGCACGGGCCATTATGGAAGTCGCCCACACCTGCGACGTCGCCCGCATGGTGGTCCTCGGCAGCCTGCTCGACGCGACGCCACACACCCGCGAGCCCGGCATCACCGGCCTCGCCACCGACCCGCAAGTCCGAGAGCTCTTCGCGGAGCTTGGCATTGCAGGCTCCCGGTATCAGGGCCCCACGGGAGTCCCCTCCGTGCTCATGGAAGCCTGCGCCCAACAGGGTCTCAGCTTCGCGAGCATGTGGGTCCACTCGCCCCACTACCTCCAGGCCTCGCCCAATCCCAAGGCGAGCTACACCCTGCTGAAACGCCTCCTCCAGGTCCTGGACCTTGACGTAGACCTCTCCGACCTGTCCGGCGCGAGCCTGGCCTTTGAGGATCAGGTCACACGAGCGCTGTCGCAGAACCCCGAGTGGCAGAGCCACGTCCAAAAGCTCGAGGATCGCTACGACAGGGCCAGGGGCCGCGGCCCGGAGGGGCCGCAGGAAGAGCTGCCTGAGCCCGACGTGGTCATCAAGGACCTGGAGGACTTCCTGCAACAGCAGCGAGGCGGCGGGCCCGCAACGCCTCCCAGGGGCGACGAGCCGGAGGCGTAGTGCCTCGCGGAAAGGGGCGGGCTGAACGCCCGCCCCCTCAGCGCACTCCATCCTCCGCGGAGCTACTTGTCGCCGTCCTCCTTCACCTCCCGGAACTCGCCCTCCACGGTCCCTTCGACGCCGTCGGTCTGGCCCTCTGACGACCCGTCGGGTGCGGGCCCCTCCTCCGATGCGCCGTCCGCTCCGGTGGTCTGGTACACGTGGGCGCCCATCTGCTGCATGGCGGCGCTCAGCTCCTCCATGCGCGACTGGATCAGGGCCATGTCCCCGGTCTTGTGGGCTTCCCGAAGAGCGTCCACCTTCCCCTGGATCTCCGTGCTGAGCTCCTCGGGGATCTTGTCGGCGTTGTCTCGGAGCATCTTCTCCGCGCCGTACGCCAGCTGGTCCGCGCTGTTCCGCAGCTCCACCTCTTCCCTCTGGCGCCGGTCCTGCTCCGCGTGCTCCTCCGCGTCCTTCACAAGCTGGTCGATCTCATCCTGCGAGAGGCCGGAGCTTGCCTGGATGACGATCTTCTGCTCCCGCCCGGTGGCCTGATCCTTGGCCTGCACGCTGAGTATGCCGTTCGCGTCGATGTCGAACGTCACCTCGACCTTGGGAATGCCCCGAGGCGCCGGCAGAATGCCGTCCAGGATGAACCGGCCGATCGACTTGTTGTCGGCAGCCATCGGGCGCTCACCCTGGAGCACGTGGATCTCGACGCTTCCCTGGTTGTCGTCAGCCGTCGTGAACACCTGCGACTTGGACGTGGGGATGGTCGTGTTCCGGTCGATGAGGGAGGTCATGACCCCGCCCAGCGTCTCCAACCCCAGTGTCAGCGGCGTAACGTCCAGCAACAGGATGTCCCGAACGTCGCCGGTCAGCACCGCCGCTTGCAGCGCCGCGCCGATGGCCACGGCCTCGTCGGGGTTCACGGAGCGCGTCGGCTCCTGCCCGAACAGCGCCTTGACCTTTTCGAGCACCGCCGGCATGCGGGTCATACCGCCCACCAGGATCACGTCGTCCACCTTGTCCGCCGCCACCTCGGCGTCCTTGAGCGCCTGCCGGCACGGCCCCTCCACCCGCTGGAGAAGCGTGTCGGTGAGCTGCTCCAGCTTCGCCCGGGCCAGCGTCCGCACCAGGTGCTTGGGCCCCGTGTGGTCCGCTGAGATAAACGGCAGGTTGATCTCTGTCTGCGTGACCGAGGACAGCTCAACTTTGGCCTTCTCCGCCGCCTCCCGCAGCCGCTGCAGGGCCATGCGGTCCTGGTTCAGGTCCACGCCCGTCTCCTGACGAAACTCCTCCACCAGCCACTCCATCACCCTCTGGTCAAAGTCGTCGCCGCCCAGGTGCGTGTCGCCCGAGGTTGACAGCACCTCGAAGACCCCTTCGCCGAGCCGCAGGATCGTGATGTCGAAGGTCCCGCCCCCCAGGTCGAAGACCGCGATGGTGGCCTCCGTCTTCTTCTCCAGCCCGTAGGCTAGAGAGGCGGCCGTGGGCTCGTTGATGATGCGCAGCACCTCCAGGCCGGCGATGCGCCCGGCGTCCTTTGTCGCCTGGCGCTGCGCGTCGTTGAAGTAGGCGGGGACGGTGATGACGGCCTGGTTCACCTTGTCTCCCAGCTTCGCCTCGGCGTCCACCTTGAGCTTCTGCAGCACCATCGCCGATACCTCTTGCGGCGAGTAGGCCTTGTCGCCCATGCGCACGTGCGCATCGCCGTTCGAGGCCTGTTCGATGGCGTAGGGCAGCCTCGCGACGTCCTGCTTCACCGTGGCATCCTCGAACCTGCGACCCATGAGCCGCTTGATGGAGAAGACGGTCTGCTCCGGGTTCACCACCGCCTGCCGCTTGGCCGCCAGGCCCACGTACCGCTCGCCCGACTTGGGGTTCACACCCACCACGGACGGCGTCAGGCGGGACCCTTCGGCGTTCTCCAGCACCGAGGGCTGGCCCCCCTCCACGACGGCGACCACCGAGTTGGTGGTGCCCAGATCAATTCCCACGACCTTTGGCATTCGACTATTCCTCCTTCTCTTGGCGCAGGTCCCTAGACCTCGTTTTCTGTTGGTTTCGGCGTCTCAGAAGAGGCATCTCCCTGGGGTGCTCTCGCAACCATCACCTGGGCGGCCCGGAGCACTCTGCCGTGAAGCTTGTAGCCCTCCCGTACCAGGCCCAGGATGTGCCCCGCCGGGTGCTCCTCGGTCTCCTGGAAGGCAACGGCCTCGTGCTCCCACGGGTCGAAGGCTCGGTCGGCAACCTCGATGCGCTGCACTCCCGCCTCCTCCATGACCGCATGGAACTTGCGGACGACCAGTCGAACGCCCTCCAACCATCCGTCCTTGGACGGGGATGCGTCCCCCGGTGTCTGGACCAGGGCGCGCTCCAGGTCGTCCAGAACAGGCAGCAACTTCAGGATGAGCTGTGCAGCCGCGCCCCGTTGGAACTCCTGCTGTTCCTCCTCAACGCGGCGCCGGTAGTTGACGAAGTCGGCCTGAACTCGCTGGGCCAGAGCTCTGAACTGCCCGCGCTCCCGTTCGGCCTCCTCCAGCTCCGCCCGCAGCCGCTCCTCCTCGGTCAGCTCCGGCCCCGGCGGAAGTCCAGGGGCGGACTCGGCGTTCTCTCTCGGCCGGGACGGATCGTTTCGCTCCTCCATGGGCATCGTCTCTCCTTGCCTTCGACTGCGACGCTACGTGTCCCGCTCTCTGCTCTCGGCGCTCCGGGACGGCGGCAGCGATGCCTCACCCATACCCGAGAAGTGAAGCATCTCCAGCATGCTCTCCAGGTGCCGCTGGATAGGCTCTCGCATCTCCTTGCGGTCGTCCTGCAAGCTGGCGAGCAGCCGCTGCACGCCCTGCAGCTGGTTGACCATGCGAAGCGCCATCTCAACGCCCGCCAGGTTCATCCGCTGCTCCTCCACCAGGAACCGGATCATCCGCAGTCGCGCCAGGTCTTCCTCCGAGTACAGCCGCAGCATGCCCTCCGTGCGGGAGGGGCGTACCAGACCCAGCCGTTCGTACTTGCGAAGCGTTTGGGGATGCATCGCCAGCAGGCGGGCGGCCACGCTGATGATGTACACGCCGCGCTGCGACTGCCGGGACGCAATGGTCCCAGGATCCCCCTGTTCCCGTCGCTGCGTCACGCGGGTAGTGATCGACAGAGAGCTCAGCCGACGTGTTGTCCGGCGCGGTCGCACGGTAGGTCTCCTCCTTGCCTGTATCGGTATGCTACAACTTGACACGGTCCATGTCAATATCTACACTGTATCCCGTGGCAGACGCAACACCGGTGCTATCCCAATACCGTTTCGTTGCGTTACTACCATAACAGCAACCGGAGGGCCCTCCAGGAAGGGACTCTCCACCGGAAGGGAGGTACGCCATGATCTACTTCAAGACCTGTCCAAAGTGCCGTGGAGACATGCACATGCAGCGGGACAAGTACGGCTCGTACCGCCACTGCTTCCAGTGCGGCCTGATCCAGGACGTGCCCGCACATGCCCCCTTCCACACCGACATCCCAGGCACGGTCCACCGAGCCGCCTGACCCCACGAACCAACGTCCGCGGAGAAGGGCTCGCCGGACGGCGGGCCCTTCTCATTTCCTCGCCCTTGTCGGCAGACAGGCCTTACGTGGACGCATGCTCGTTCCAACGCACCCGGAGGCGGCCACTCGGGGCTTCCCCTTCTGCAGTCACGGCCTCCAGACGCACCCGCGCGTCTCCGACGAGCAGGTCTGTACGAAGCCCATGGAATCGCGGCGAGAACGGCTCCAGGAACTCCACCGCCGCCTGCATCTGCTGCCGTGCCCCTACAGTGTTCCCCCTCTCGATGTGGAATAGCCCCACGGCCAGCTTGATCAGTGCATAGTAGAACAGCCGAACGGGATACGGCGCCGGCAGCCACACTGCCTCCAGCGTCTCGTGGGCCTCCCAGTAGCGCCCCTCGTTGATCTGCTGCACCGCCGCAACAAGACCGGCGGGCGGCTCCGGACGTGCTGGCAAGTGGGCTGCCAGTCCCTCTCGACGCAGCCTCTCCAGCCACTCCGCATCGACTTGCAGGCGCGATTTCACCACGGAAAGAGGTGTCTCCTCGCATTCGACTTGGGGGCGCGGTTCTCGCTGCGACGTCTAGCCCAGGGTGAAGCGCTCTTCCGTCCAGGGGTCCCCGCGCATGTGATAGCCGCGGACCTCCCAGAACCCCGGCTGGTCGTGCTCCAGGAACTCCAAGCCTCGCACCCACTTCGCGCTCTTCCATCCGTAGCGCTTCGGCACCACCAGCCGCAGCGGGCCTCCGTGGTCCGGGTGCAGCGGCTCGCCGTCGTGCCCGTAGGCAAACAGCACGTCCGAGTCCATCAGCGTCGAAAGCGGCAGGTTCGCCGTGTAGCCGCCGTAGCAGTGCGCCATCACGTAGCGGGCATTGGCCAGGGGCCTGACCAGCTTCATCACCTCTTCGAAGGCCACCCCCTGCCACGTGTTGTCCAGCCTGCTCCACTGCGTGACGCAGTGGAAGTCGGCCGTCACCGTCGTCTCCGGCAGCGCCACGAACTGGTCCCACGTCAGCTCGAACTCCCGCTCCACCAGGCCGAACACCTGGAAGCGCCACGCCTGCAGGTCGATCCGAGGCGTGGCCCCGACGGTGAGCACGGGAAACTTCTCCGTGACGAACTGTCCGGGCGGCGTCCGTTCCTGGATATCGCCCGGCAGCGTCTGGCGTATGACCTTGGGCGCCCGGGGCATGCGGGGTAGGATCATCGGCGTTGCTCCTGTTCAGGTCCTATGGAAATGGTACCCACCGCCCTTACAGCCCGTCAAATGGCCTGCACTTTCTCGACAGCCCACTCGTGTTATGTCTACTTCTACCCCTGCCGAGACGGACACCGCTCGCTCAGCACGCACTCCCCGCACCGCGGCCGCAGCGCCTTGCACACCCGCCGCCCGTGGGTGATGAGCGCCACGTGGAACGCGAAGACCTCCTCGGGGGCCACCTGTCCCTCCAGCAGATCGTGGGCCCGCTCCGCCGTCACCTTCGGCCCGATGAGCCCCAGACGCCGCGACACTCGATGCACGTGGGTGTCCACGGCCATCGCCGGCATCCCCAGCGAGAAGCACAGCACCACCGCCGCAGTCTTGGGCCCCACCCCCGGCAGCGCCTGCATCCAGGCCTTCGCCTCGTCCAGGGGAAGCTCCCGCAGGAAGTCCAGGCTCAGCTCCCCCCGAAGCTCCAGGATGCGCCGCAGCGTCCCCTGGATGCGAGGGGCCTTCTGCCGCGCCAACCCTGACACCTGGATCGCCGCCTCTATCTCCCGCACGTCCGCCTCCGCCGCCACCTCCCACGACTCGAACCGCTCCTCCAGCATGCGCTCCGCCCGCTCCGCATTGATGTCGGACGTGTGCTGCGAGAGGATGGTGAACATCAGCTCCGTCACGGGGTCCCAGCGCCGGCGCCATACAAACGGGCCGTACTCGGGCTCCAGCAGCGCCAGCACCTCCCCGGCCTTCCAACCCTTGCCGCGCCGCCGGGGCCGGGCGCTGCTCTTGACGGTCTTGCTTGTCGTTTTGGCCATGCGCCAATTATAGGCGTTGCCTGCCAAAGTCCGGTAGACGCGACGACTCTCGCTGCTATATAGTGGGCGCCAATCCAGCACCCCCGAGCGTTTGACCATGCGTGAACTTATCGAGAGCGCTCTGAAGTCCCACAATGCCGACTACCTGGAGGTCCGCCTGGAAGAGGCGGAAACCACCATGCTCCGCTACCGCGGCCGAGACTTGGAGGAGGTCGGCCGCAGCGCCGGCATGGGCGGCTGCGTGCGCGCCGCCGTGCGAGGCGGTTGGGGGTTCGTCTCCTTCAACGACATCTCGGACCTCCGGGAGAAGGTCGACCAGGCGGTCCGGCAGGCCCGGCTCGTCGGCTCCGGCGAGACCCAGCTGGCCGACGTGGAGCCCGTCGTCGACGTCGTAGCGCCCGACTTCCCCGCCGACCCCCGCCTCGTCCCCCTCGCCGAGAAGAAGCGCGTCCTCGACGAGTACGTGGAGCTGCTCTGGGGCGGACCCGCCATCCAGACTTCGAGTCTCGGCTACGCCGACGGCTACCGGCGAGTCTACTACGGCAACAGCCTCGGCACGTACACGGAGCGTACTCGCTCCGACGTCAACTTCCGTGCCGTCGCGGTGGCCCGTGACGGTGGGGACGTCCAGCAGGCGGGTATCAGCATGGGCAGCCTGGGCGACTTCGGACTCCTGGGTCGCATGCACGATGCGGTTGCTGAGCTTCCTGGGAAGGCTATCGCTTTCCTGAAAGCCCCCCAGGTGAAGGGCGGCGAGTACCCTGTCATCCTCGACCCCATTCTCGCCGGCGTATTCATCCATGAGGCCTTCGGTCACCTGTCCGAAGCCGACCACGTCTACGAGAACCCGAAACTCCGTGAGGTGATGACCCTCGGCCGGCGTTTCGGGGGCCCCCACCTCAACGTCGTCGACGGCGCAGCCATTCCCGGCCTCCGCGGCAGCTACGCCTACGACGACGAGGGCGTCCCCGCCACTCGAACGGACCTCATCCGCGAGGGAGTGCTCGTCGGCCGCCTCCACTCCCGCGAGACCGCAGCCAAGATGGGTGAGGCCCCCACCGGCAACGCCCGCGCCATCAGCTCCCGCTTCCCGCCCATCGTCCGCATGACCAACACCATCATCGAGCCCGGCGAGTCCACCTTCGAGGAGATGGTCTCGGAGATCAAGGAGGGCGTGTACTGCGGCAACTGGTACGGCGGCATGACCAGCATGGAGCAGTTCACCTTCTCCGCCGGCGAGGCACGCATGATCCGCAACGGCCGCCTGGAAGAGACCCTGCGCCCCGTCCTCCTCTCCGGCAACGTCTTCGTCACCCTCGAGAACCTGGACGCCGTGGGCGATGACCTGGACATCAACCAAGGCGGCGGCTGCGGCAAGGGCGGCCAGTCGCCTCTTCCTGTGAGCAACGGCAGCCCTCACATCCGCCTGCGACGATGCCTCGTGGGAGGGAGCTAGCATGGAAGAAGAGCTCCTCGCACGAGCCGCACGCCAGGCTGACCAAGCGGAGGTCTTCCGCGTCTCCAGCCGGTCCACCCCCGTCTCCTTCGAGGCCAACCGTCTCAAGAGCATCGACACCCGCGACTCCTCCGCCGTGGGCATACGCATCCTCAAGAACGGCCGTGTGGGTATCTCCGCCGAAACCGGCGCCCCCTCCGCCGAGGGGCTGCTCACCCGGGCCTTGGAGACCCTTCCGTACGGCCCCATGGCCGCCATGGACCTTCCGGGAGCCCAGCAGTACGCCCACGTGCCCGTCTACGACGAGGCCACCGCTGCTCTGCCCGTCGAAGCCATGGTCGAGCTGGGCCGGGAGCTCGTCGACCGGATGCAGCAGAAGTGGACGGACGTCCAGTGGGACTGCCGCGTCTCCCGAATGGTCGCCACCCACCGCATCATCAACAGCCGGGGCTGCTCTGCCGAATACGACTCCTCCTCCTTCTCCGTCAGCATCGAGGGCACCCTGGTCCAGGACACGGACATGCTCTTCGTCCACGACGCCCAGAGGCGGTGCAGCCCCTTCACCGACACCTCCTCCCTGGCCCGGACCCTCGACCAGCGGCTGGAGTGGGCCCAGGAGATCGTCCCGGCCCCCACCGGAGACGTGCCGGTCATCTTCACGCCCCAGGGCGTTGCGGGCGTCCTGCTCGGCCCGCTGCTGGCGGGTTTCAGTGGCCGCGCCATCCTCCAGGGCGCATCGCCCCTCGTCGGGAGGCTGGGTGAGGAGATGGTCGACCCCTGCGTCACCATCTGGGACGACCCCACCCTGCCCAACGTCCCCGGCAGCCGCATGTGCGACGACGAGGGCGTGGCCACTCGGCGCCTTCCCCTCATCGAGCGCGGCGTGGTCCGCAACTTCCTCTACGACCTGCAGACCGCGGGCCAGGCCGGCGCCCAGAGCACCGGCAGCGCCTCCCGACCGCCGGGGAGCCTCCCCGTTCCCGCTCCCAGCGTCATAGTCGTCGACCCCGGCAGCACCTCCTTCGAGGAGATGCTGGCCTCCCAGGACGACGCTCTCATCGTTGAGTCTCTGCTTGGCGCAGGCCAGGGAAATGTGCTTGGCGGGGACTTTTCCGCCAATGTCCTCTTGGGGTATCGTGTAGTCAAGGGGAGGGTCGTAGGCAGGGTAAAGAACACCGTGATTACTGGAAACGCCTACCGGGCCCTGAAGAACGTCCTGGCGCTGGAGTCTACGTCCCACTGGGTGGGGGGATCGCTGCAGACTCCAGCCATATGCAGCGGTGGAGTCTCTGTCTCGTCCAACTAGGGGGCTGCATGGCGCTGAAACACTACCTCGTAGAGCTTTCCGATTGTGCTCAGCCGTTGAAGCACTCTGGGCTCATCCAGCTGTCGTCCCTCACCGCAGAAGAGCTGCACATTATCCAGGACATCTGGCCCAGGATTCCCCAGGAACGTCGCCACCAGTTGCTCTCCGTCATGGCCGCCCTCGCCGACGACAACGTGGATCTCGACTTCACCGCGATCTTCAAACTCGCACTCCGAGATCAGGACCCCCAGGTGCGCGAGCAGGCCATAGGGGCCCTCTGGGAGTGTGAGGAGCGGTCTCTTCTCTCCACGCTCCTCAAGCTCTTGCAGTGCGACCCCGTGGAGCAGGTTCGAGCGGCGACGGCCCAAGCCCTGGGCCACTTCGCCGCCCTGGCCGAGGACGGCAAGCTCCTCCCCCACGACCGGCAGCGCATCCGCAAGGCTCTCATGGCCGTGATCCACAACCCCGACGAGTCGCTGCTGCTGCGTCGGCGTGCCCTTGAGGCCGTCAGTCCCCTGAACGACGAGGACGTCATAGGCCTCATCGAAAGCGCCTACGGGCACGAGGAACCCAAGATGCGCGAGAGCGCCCTCTACGCCATGGGAATCAGCGCCAACCCTCGATGGCTCCCCACCCTCATCAAGGAGACCCGCAGCCACGATCCCGCCATTCGCTACGAGTCGGCCTCGGCCTGCGGCCGAATCGGCGAAGAGGTGGCCGTTCCACACCTCCTGCCGCTCCTCCACCGGGACGAGGACCCCCAGGTCCGCCTCTCCACCCTCCACGCCCTGGGCACCATTGGCGGCAACGTCGCCAAGAAGGCGCTCGACGCCTGCCTTCGCTCCCCCGACGACGCCGTCAAGGAAGCCGCGACTCGGGCCCTGGAAGCCCTGGAGGCCGACGAAGACCCTCTCTCCATGTAGCCGTTTCTGGGCCGCCTTGACTGGGCCAGACCCCTCTCCCTAGAATCTCTAGTAGTCACTCCTTCTGTGTCCTATTCGGGAGCTATGGTCGAACGCATTCCGGTCGAATACCCCGTGTCCGCAGGCGGCGTCGTCTACCGCGTGCGTGACGGCGTTATCGAGGTGGTGCTGGGACAGCGCAGGGGGCCCCGCACCTGGAACCTCCCCAAGGGCACCCCCAACACGGGAGAGAGCCTCGAGGACGCCGCACTGCGAGAAGTTACCGAGGAGACCGGGCTCGAGGTGGAGTTGGAAGCTCCCCTTGGCTCCATCACCTACTGGTTCGTCCGCCCCCCGGAGATGGTCCGCTGCAAGAAGACCGTCCACTTCTACCTCATGCGCCCCGTCGGCGGCGCCCTCTCCTGCCACGACCCCGAGTTCGACGACGTCCAGTGGCATCCGGGCGAGGAGGCCCTTCGCCTGCTCACCTACCGCAACGAGGTCCGCATCGCTGAGAAGGCTCTCGCCCAGGTCATAGGGCCGTGACCGCGCCCCCGATCCTCCTCCGCGGCGAGAAGGTCAACCTCCGCGAGAAGCGCCTCTCTGACGCTCCCCGGGATTACGCCTGGCGCACGGACCCGGAGCTGGCGCGCCTCGACGCGGCCTCTCCTCTTCGCATGAGCTACGCCGACTACCTGCGCATCTACGAAGACGAGCTCCGCTTCCCCACACCCTGGTCCCGCCGCCTTACCATCGAGACCATCGAGGGCATCCAGATCGGCAACTGCATGTACTACGACGTCGACTACGTCGGCCGCCGCACCGAGCTGGGGATCCTCATCGGCGACCGCGACTACTGGGGACGCGGCTACGGCACCGACGCCGTGACGATCCTGCTCGACTACATCTTCGACACGACGCAGATGACCCGCGTCTACCTGCACACCCTCGACTGGAATGTCCGCGCCCAGAAGTCCTTTGCGAAGTGTGGCTTCGTCCCGATGCGGCGGGTGCGCAGAAGCGGCAAGGACTTCATCTTCATGGAAGTCGGCAAGGAGCAGCGTCGGCTGGCCGCCCGCGCGAAGGCCGCAGAAGTCCCAAACGGATAGGCGAGAAGAGCGGACGAAGTGCTCCGCTAGCGGGCGGGAGCCTGCTCCGGCGGCGCCGGGTTCGCCAGGTCCATCCCCAGCGTCCTTGGAAACGCTGCCGCCAGCTCCTCCACCGTCCAGCGCGTTCCCCACGCCTTCTGCAGCGTCCGCACCGGCGTCGGGTGGTTCATCACCCCCACCGAGCCGCCGCTCACGTGGAAGATCTGCCCGTTGATGTCTGCAGCCCCGTCGGAGGCGAGCCATACCGCCACGGGCGCAATGGCCTCCGGCGGCCGCTCCAGCTCCAGCGGACCGGGGGCTGCTTGCCCTCCGATCCCACGCTGGGCCCGCACCTCACGCGCCGTCGCCGGCACCGACGCCGTCATGCGAGTCTCCGCACCCGGCGAGATGCAGTTGCACGTCACGCCGTAGCGCCCCAGGTCCCGGGCGACCACCCGGGTCAGCCCTGCCACGCCGTCCTTGGCCGCCCCGTAGTTCGCCTGCCCCGAGTTGCCGAACAGCCCCGACGTCGAGCTGAACGTGATGATCCGCCCCGAGCGCTGCTGCCGGAAGAGGATGCTGACCGGCTTGATTAGGCAGAAGTGTCCCTTCAGGTGGACTTGGATGACCTGGTCCCACTCCTCTTCCGTCATGTTGAAGACCATCCGGTCTCGGAGGATGCCTGCCGGGTTCACCAGGATGTCCAGCTTCCCGTAGCTGTCCAAGGCGGTCTGGATGATGCTCTCCGCCTCTTCCATCGTCGCCACGCTGGCGTAGCTGGCGACCGCCTCGCCGCCGGCCTCCCGGATCGCCGCCACCGTCTCATCCGCCGGCCCGCGAGAGGGCGCAGAGCCGTCGACGGCCACGCCCAGGTCGTTCGCCACCACCTTCGCACCGTGCTCCGCCATCAGCAGAGCGATGCCGCGCCCGATCCCGCGCCCGGACCCGGTGACGATCGCGACCTTCCCCTCAAGCAGCTTCGCAGACATCGTGACTCCTCGCTCCGGGCCTCAGCTTGAGGGCGCTTGGGCTGGGGCCGGATTGACCAGTCCCTCGGACAGGGTTTCCTGCGCCTGGAGTTCCTCCACCGACCAGAACCCCTCGGGCTTGAAGATCGTGTTGACGAGGCGGGGTTGCGACATGAGCGTGATGGTGTTGCCGTAGACCAGGAATATCTGGCCGTTGACCTCGGACGCGTAGTCGCTCGCCAGGTATGCGGCGAACGGGGCGATGTCCTCCGGCTCCATCGGGTCTGCGCCTTCGGTCGCGCCCGCAATGGCGAACTCCCCCGGCCGGCCCTTGGGCACCACGGTGGCCGTCATGCGCGTGGCGGCCCGTGGCGCAATCGAGTTGCACGTCACGCCGTACTTCCCCATGTCCCGGGCCACAACCTTCGTGAAGCCGCCGATGCCGGACTTGGCTGCACCGTAGTTCGCCTGCCCCGCATTTCCGATGAGCCCCGACTCCGACGTCAGCGTGATGATCCGGCCGGAGCGCTGCTGACGGAACAGGATGCACGCGTGCTTGACGACGTTGAACGTCCCCTTCAGGTGGACCCGGATAACGTCGTCCCACTCCTGCTCCGACATGTTGAAGACCATGCGGTCCCGCAGGATGCCGTGGGAAGTCACCACGATGTCCAGCCGGCCGTAGCTGTCCAGCGCCTGCTGGACCAGCGCCTCGCCAGCGGAGAACTCCGCCACGCTGTCGTAGTTGGCGACCGCGTCGCCCCCGGCCTCGCGGATCTCTGCGACCACGTCGTCGGCAGGCGATGAGGTCGACCCCGTCCCGTCGACGTTGACGCCGGGGTCGTTCACCACCACCTTGGCGCCCTCCGCCGCGTACAGCAGCGCGATGCCTCGGCCGATGCCCCGGCCCGCGCCCGTGACGATGGCGACCTTGTCCTGCAGAGCGCCCGCCACCGCTATTCGCCTCCGCGAGTGGGGAGCGCCACCGTTGCCGAGCCTGGAGTCGTCTTCTCCTGCTTCCCGTTCTCCAGCCACAGGTCGCAGTCCACCAGGTGCTCGCCGTCCTTCTCGTACTTGCGGGCCACCCGGCCCCTGCACGTGAGGGTGTCTCCGGGAACGTCCATCCCCCGGTAGCTGACTGTGAGCCTCTTGAGCGTCCCGCTCTCCCCTATCCAGTCCGTCACCACCTGGCCCAGGAAGGCGTTCTTGAGCGCGCCGTGGACGATGACGCCTTCCAGCCCCGTGCTCACGGCGAAGTCCTTGTCGTAGTGGATCTCGTAGAAGTCGCCCGATGCGCCTGCGTACTTGACCAGCTGGCGCGTCGTCGGATGCTTCACCAACGTGGGAAGCTCCTGGTCCACCTCTACGTCGTCCCAGTAGGGTCCTGCTGTCATGGTGTGCCTCAGTAGCGAATAAGCGTCGAGCGTTGGGTTGCCACCTTCTGGCCGTACTGGTTGGTGTACGTGACCTCCACGGTGGCGAAGACGGCGGGGCCTATGCGAAGCGTCCGCTGGGCTAGGTTCATGATTCGCGACACCGCAGTGATGGTGTCTCCCGGCCGCACCGGCTCAAAGTAGTTCCACTCGCTCCCCCCGTCCAGCACTCGTGTCAGCGCCGACAGCTCCGGCACCGAGGGCACGGCAGCGGATATGGTGCGCAGGAAGGTGGGGGAAGCGACGACGCCACCGTAGCGAGTGCCCCGTGCCTGGACCTGGTCGTTCCACAGCGGGTTATCGTCTTCGATGGCCTCGGCGAAGCGCCGAATGTGCCCCGCCTCAACCGTGGCCGACGACCCCGGCCCCTCTCGCCCTATCAGGGACTTGCGGAGCTCATCGGTCAGAGTGAACGGCTCAGTCACGCGTCTCTAGCTCCTGGTACGGGTGGGTCGAGTCCGCAGTCTAGCGTGGGCTATGGGGCGTGTCAAGGCAAAAAAGTAGCCGGGCGCCCCGTTGGTTTCGGAGCGCCCGGCTCATTGGTCTCACCTTGCCCGGGTCTAGTAGTCCATCGGCGGGGCGGGCATCGGCGGAGTCTTCTCCGGGATGTCGGAGATCAGGGACTCGGTCGTCAGGATCATGGCCGCGACGCTGGCGCCGTTCTCCAGCGCGGAGCGCGTCACCTTGGCCGGGTCGATGATCCCGAACTCGAGCATTGGCCCGTACTCCATCTTCTCAGCGTCGAAGCCGTAGTCGTCCTGCTGCTTCTTGACGCTGTCGAGCACCACCGCAGGCTCCTCGCCGGCGTTCTCGATGATGAGCTTCAGGGGCTCCTCCAGCGCCTGCTGGATGATGACCGTACCCGTCCGCTCGTCGTCCCGGAGCTCGTCGAGCACCGATGCCAGGGCCTTGGAGGCCCGCACCAGCGCCACGCCGCCGCCGGGCACGATGCCCTCTTCCACGGCCGCACGGGTTGCGGACAGGGCGTCCTCCACCCGGTTCTTCTTCTCCTTGAGCTCCACCTCGGTCGCTGCGCCCACCTTGATGACGGCGACGCCGCCGGCCAGCTTGGCCAGCCGCTCCTGCAGCTTCTCCCGGTCGAAGTCCGACGTCGTCTCCTCCACCTGGGCCTTGATCTGCTTGATCCGGGACTGGATGCTCTCCTCCGAGCCGTGGCCCTCGACGAAGGTCGTCTCGTCCTTGTTGGCCACCACGCGCCGGCACCGGCCCAGGTCCGCAACCGTCGTGGAGTCGAGCTTGCGGCCCATCTCCTCGCTGATGACCTTGCCGCCCGACAGGATCGCCATGTCCTCGAGCATCGCCTTGCGGCGGTCGCCGAACCCTGGGGCCTTCACGGCCAGGGCGTTGATCGTGCCGCGCAGCTTGTTCACCACCAGGGTGGCCAGCGCCTCGCCGTCCACGTCCTCTGCCACGACCACCAGGTTCTTGGTCACCTGCAGCACCCTCTCCAGCACCGGCAGAAGGTCGTTGACCGCGGAGATCTTCCGGTCGGTGATCAGGATGTACGGGTCCTCCAGGGAGCACTCCATCCGGTCCGAGTTGTTGATGAAGTAGGGGCTGATGTAGCCCCGGTCGACCTGCATGCCTTCCACGTACTCGACTTCGTACTGCAGGCCCTTCGACTCCTCCACCGTGATGACGCCGTCCTTGCCCACCTTCTCCATGACCTCGGCGATGAGGTCGCCGATCGAGTGCTCGTGTGCCGACAGCGCGGCCACCTGGGCGATCTGCTCTCGGCCTTCCACCGGCTTCGCCAGGCTCTTGAGCTCGTCCTTGATCGACTCCACCGCCCGCTCGATGCCTCGCTTCATGGCCATCGGGTCGGCGCCCGCTGCCACGTTCTTGAACCCCTCGCGGACGATGGCCTGCGCCAGCACCACCGACGTCGTCGTGCCGTCGCCGGCCACGTCGTTCGTCTTGCTGGCGGCCTCCTTGATGAGCTGGGCGCCCATGTTCTGGAAGTGGTCCTCCAGCTCGATCTCCTTGGCGATGGTCACGCCGTCGCTGCAGACCTGGGGCGGCCCGAACTTCTTGTCCAGGACCACGTTGCGGCCCCGGGGCCCCAGGGTCACCTTCACCGTGTTCGCCAGGGTGTCAAGCCCGGCCTTCAGACTCTTACGAGCATCCTCGTCGAATGCTAGCTGCTTCGCCACTGCTCCTCCTTACGTACAAACGTGTCCGTGACTGTCGAAATCAGATCTAGGCGATCTTCGCCATGATGTCCCGCTCACTCAGAAGCAGGAAGTCCTCTCCGTCCTCCTTGAGCTCCGTCCCGCCGTACTTGGCGTAGATGATGATGTCACCCTCCTTGACGCCAACGGGAATGTTCTTGCCCTCGTCCGTCGTGCGCCCGGGTCCCACCGCCACGACCTCTCCCTCCTGGGGCTTCTCCTTGACCGTGTCCGGCAGAACGATGCCACCCTTGGTGATCTCCTCCCGCTCAACCGGCCGAACGAGGACCCGGTCGCCTAGAGGCGTAATAGTGCGTGCCACAACTCCTCCTATTACTGTGGTCTTGCCGCGGAATTAGCAGTCGAAAGGGCCGACTGCTAACGCACAATGCTACCTGCCTGCCTGGAGCGTGTCAAGAGGACGCTGCGTCTGCCACCTCTGTCCAGCTAGAGACCCAGACACTCGCCCCCCATCCCCCTACCGGCTGAACACCGCCGTCAGCAGGTCCAGGATCAGCTGCGCGCCCAAGCGGCTCGTGTTGTCAGACAGGTCGTAGACCGGGGCGACCTCCACCAGGTCCATGCCTACCACCGGCCCAACCTCCGGCAGCATCCGCAGCACGTCCCGCACCTGCAGGTAGCCCAGCCCGCCCGCAACGGCCGTCCCCGTCCCCGGCGCCTCCGTCGGGTCCAGCGCGTCGATGTCCAGCGTCACGTAGATGGCGTCCGCCTTGGGAAGCTGCTCGACGACCCCACGAGCGCCCAGTGTGCGAAAGCGGTCCGCAGTGAAGATGCGGTTCCCCCGCTCGATGGCTATCCGGTACGGCTCCTCTCGCGCCACCCGGATCCCGATCGACGTTATGTTGCGGACGAACGGCAGCTCGGCGCAGCGACGGATCGGGCTCCCGTGCGCATAAAGGTGACCCTGGTAGTCGTGCGCGTAGTCCATGTGCGCGTCGAAGTGGATGATGTCGACGGCCGGAAGGTGGTCGAAGCCCCGCACGACGGGAAACGTGACCGCGTGGTCGCCCCCAAGGATGACCGGGAACGAGCCCCGCGCCAGAATGCGGCGCACGGCGCGCGTCGTCCGGTCGAACGTCGCCTCCACCCCCGTCGGCACCACGTTCACGTCGCCGCAGTCTGCCATCGTGACGCCCTTCAGCCGGTCCCCGTCACCGTCGATGTCGAAGTAGCCCGCCGCAGGCTCCCGTGCAGCCGCCGAGTCGCTCAGGTAGCCGGTGTAGCTGTAGCCGCCCACGTCCCGCATCGCAGCGGGGCCGAAGCGAGCCCCCGGCCGGTTCGTCGTCCCCTGGTCGAACGGCACGCCCAGGAACGCAACCTTCGCCTCCAGCGCCTCCAGGTCTTCGCACGGGGGAGCCTTGAACATCGTCCGAGCAGCGATTGAAGTGTCGGGCCAGCTCTGCTTCGGGGATTCCTCGCGAGGCTCCTGTTCGGCCATGGGCGACAACTCCTTTAGGCGCGTTCGAGGCCATGCTGAGCGTAGCAGCCTTCGCTGGCGGCGGTCAATGCATGATTGGCGGATTGAAGACGATTGTCGATTGATAACCGTATGCCTACCGCTGTTCTCAGCTTCGGAAACGGCTTCCAATCGGCCTCAGTTCTTGCTGAACCGGCTCCCTGGCCCTCGGTCCGACAGCCGGCTGCGCAGTCGCTGAGCGCTCTGCTTCAGCAGCGCCGCCTCCATCGTCAGCCGCTCCTCCACCGTCGGGACCTCCAGCAACCGCTGCTTCACCAGGGGCTCCGCACGCACAGTCGTAGCAATCAGATAGGAAAGCGGGACAGCGTCGTCCTGGACGGGGACGTCTCGGACCCATCCCCCCTGCATCGCCGTGACTGCTCGCACGTAGTCCGCCATCGCCTGCCGCGCCTCGGCCACAAGCTCCTCCGACGCATCCTCAGGCCCATCGTCCAGCACCTCCACCCTGGCCAGTAGGTACGGCTGCGGTCCCAGCACCTCCAGGATGCGAAAGCGCTCGATTCCCACGGTCGAGATGTACAGGTTCCCTCCGTCCAGCGGCGTGAGTTCGGTGATGCGCGCAATCGTCCCCACCTCGTGGGGCACAGCCGGCATTCCGACCTCCCGCCCCTCACGGATCAGCGCAATGCCGAAGCTCGAGTCCCCCTGCAGCACGTCCGAGACCATCTGCTTGTAACGGGGCTCGAATATCCGAAGGTTCAGGGGCATGTCGGGAAACAGGACAACGTTGCCCAGGGGGAACAGGGGAAGGTCGCGTTCAACTCCTGGCACGGCGCTCCTCCAGCAGCGCCCAGTATAGCGGCCCCTTCTGGGCGTTGCCAGTCAAATCCCCCGCGCTCCGGCGGCGCCTCACTCGGTTGACGCACCCTAGGCCGCCTGCTAGGCTGTTGCGGTTGCGAAATCAGCCGCCCTGCGTACGGGAGGTAGTCGTGGTCCCGCAGCCCGTATCCGAGTTGAACCCTCCACCGCGCCTGCTGCTGGGCGCAGGGCCTTCCAACATCAACCCTGGCGTCCTCAGGGCCATGTCCGCCCCCATCCTCGGCCATCTCGACCCCGACTTCATCCAGATCATGGACGACGCGGCCGGCATGCTCCGCCAGGTCTTCGGCACGCAGGACGGCTTCACCTTCCCCCTCTCCGGCACCGGCCACGCCGGCATGGAGGCCGGCGTGGCCAACCTGCTCGAGCCCGGCGACGTCGTCGTCGCCGCCTCCCACGGCTTCTTCGGCGAACGCCTGGCCGACGTGGCGCGCCGCTACGGCGCGACCGTCGCCCAGGTCAAGCAGGAGTGGGGCGCCTCCATCGACCTCGATGCGGTCGAAGCGGAGCTGAAGCGCCATCCCAAGGTCAAGGTCCTCGCAGTCGTGCACGCCGAGACCTCCACCGGGGTCCTCCAACCCCTGGAGGAGCTGGCCGACCTCGCCCACAGGTACGGCGCCCTGTTCCTGGTCGACGCCGTAACCTCTCTCGGCGGCATGGAAATCGCCGTCGACCGGGCCAACGTCGACTTCGCCTTCAGCGCCACGCAGAAGTGCCTCGGCGCCCCGCCGGGGCTATCTCCCGTCTTCCTGAGCGACGACGCCCGCAAGGCCATCGCAGACCGCACGGTGCCCCCCGCCACCTGGTACCTCGACCTCAGCCTGCTCAGGGGCTACTGGGAGGGCACAGCCCGCAGCTACCACCACACCGCCCCCATCACCATGGTCTACGCCCTCCACGCAGCTCTGCGTACCATCCTGGAGGAGGGCTTGGACGAGTGCTACGCACGGCATCGACGCAACGGGCTGGCACTCCGCGCCGGCCTCAGGGCCCTCGGCCTGGACCTCCTGGCGCCCGACGACGTCTGCGTGCCCCAGCTGACAACGGTCTTCATCCCCAAGGGCGTCGACGACCTGGCCCTTCGACTCAAACTCCTCAGGGACTACAACATCGAGATTGGCGGCGGAATCGGCAAGATGGGCGGCGTCATCTGGCGCATCGGCCTCATGGGGGAGAACAGCAAGCCCGGCAGCGTCCTCATTCTCCTCTCGGCGTTGGAGACGCTGCTGCCCCAGTGGGGCTACGAAGTCGCCGTCGGTGCGGGCGTCGCCGCAGCCAGCAGGGCGCTGGCCGACTCGCAGTAGGCGCCTACCCCTCGCCCTCCGGCGAGGCTGCCTCCCCCTGCTCCACCCTCCACCCGCCGCGATACGCCTCCGCTAGCAGGTCGACCACGTGGCAAACCCGCACGTCCATCCCGCTCTGTCGCACGCCTCGCTCCAGCTGTAGCATGCACCCCCGGGTTCGCCGTGGCCACCACTTCCGCCCCCGTCTCCCGTATCTGCGCCAGCCGCGAGTCTAGGAGGCGGTCCGACATCTCCTGCTGCACCAACTGGTAGCTGCCCGCCGCCCCGCAGCACACGTCGGGGCGCACCATCTCCGCCAGATCCACGCCTGGGATGCTCTTGAGCAGA
The DNA here is from genome assembly GCA_965205235.1 of Dehalococcoidia bacterium. Taxonomy (GTDB): domain Bacteria; phylum Chloroflexota; class Dehalococcoidia; order Lucifugimonadales; family UBA1127; genus CBDBGD01. The sequence continues at coordinate 162,445 of CBDBGD010000005.1, read as the reverse complement.
TCCCGCGGCGACGAGGTGATGCGCTGGGCGTGGGCCAGGTGGCACGGGTCCTGGTACGTCACTCGCATCGGCGCTTCCCCCGTCGGCTCTATGGGTAGCGCCGCAAGGAACTCGGTGATGTCCTGCACCTTGGCGCTGAACTGCGCCGCTAAGGCCGCGTCCGCAGCGTTGGCCCCAAGGAGTTCATCGTACTTCTTCATGGCCGCGCTACAGCCCGCGGACGCCACCACCACCGCCTCCACGTCCGCATCCAGGAAGGCCTGCACGTTCCTGCGCGCCATCTCGCGGGCCTGGGCCTGCTCCCCGGAGTGCACGTTCAGCGCTCCGCAACACCCCTGTCCCTCCGGCACGACGACCTCGCAGCCGTTCGCCACCAGGACCTCCACCGCCGCCTCCATCGTCGACGACTGGAACAGGGGCATCACGCACCCTGCCAGCAGCCCCACCCGCCGTCGCCTCTCCCCTCGCGCCGGGTAGACCTGCCCCTTCGCAGCGAAGAACCGGGACGGCACACGAGGCAACCCCGCCTCCGCCGTTCGAAGCCCCGGTGCCAGCCGGAGGAGCCCCGTCCGCCGCACCAGCCATTGCAGCCCTGTGCGCTGGTACAGCAGAAGGAAAAGTCCCACAGCGTGCAGCCGTCCCCGTGACGGCAGCAGCCAGGAGAAGGCGAAACGTCGCATCAGCCGCTCCGACAGCGGACGCCGCGTCTTCGTCGCCGTCCATGCCCGCGTCGTCTCGATGAGCCGTCCGTAGGGCACCCCCGATGGGCATACGGCCTCGCAGGCCCGGCAGCCCAGGCACAGGTCCCAGTGTTGCTGGACCTCGGGCGTGGGCGCCAGCCGCCCCTCGTAGGTGGCGCGCATTAGAGCGATGCGTCCCCGCGGCGACTCCGTCTCCAGGCCCAGCTCCAGGTACGTGGGGCAGTGTTCCAGGCAGAGGCCGCAGTGGATGCAGCGGTACAGCTCATCCTCCCGCAGCGCCTCGCCCTCTTCCGACGACCGCCCGAAGAGGGCCTGCGCCGGCAGCGTAGGAGGCCCGCTCACAGCCTGCTCTGGATTGGGTGTGCTCATATGTTGTGCATGAACCTCCCGGGATTGAGGACGTTGTTGGGGTCGTACTGCGACTTGAGACTCCTGGCCAGGTGAACGGCCTCGTCCCTGGACTCCCACACGTCCAGCACGCGCTTGATCTCAATCGGCGCGCGCTCCAGCACCATGGAGCCTCCCAGCGACGTCATATCCCGCCGGAAGTCTTCGAGCACTCCCCCTATCTCCCGCACCGAACGTGCGCCGCGGCTGGGGACGCCCGTCCAGAACGCCCGCACCACCCCCAGGGTAGCATGGACTGCAATGGCCGGGGTCATCTCCTCTCCCTGCCCCATCTCCTCCAGCAGGTCTAGGGCCTGTGGCAGTGCCGACAGCCGCACGACGCCGCGTGCCGCCAGCCGGTACCGCTCCTGCCACCCCACGTCGCCCAGCACGCGCCAGAGGCGCCGCCCCTCCTCGCCGCCGAGTACGGCGTTCGTCTCGCCCCGCTCTCGACCGCACACCTCCAGCGCCTCCCGCTCCTGCCGCTCCACGGTGCGGGGGCGACCTCCCAGACGCACCACGAGCCGGAACCCCCACTCCTCCGACGTGCTGCCTCGCACGGCCGGGCAGGCTTCCACGGCGGTCTCCCAGGCAGGCCAGTTCAGCACCTCCACCGACCTTGGTGCGATGCCGCTCCGGGCCAGTGCGACGGCAGCCTGGCATGCAAGCTGGGCTCTTGGGAACCACACGACCAGGGTCCGCTCCTCCGCGGGCAGCGGTGCCAGCCTGACCGTAGCTTCTGCGATGACCCCCAGCGTCCCCAGCGACCCCACGTACAGCTTCTCCAGCGCATACCCTGTGACGTTCTTGACCACCGTGCCCCCGCTGCGGATGACGGTCCCGTCCGCCAGAACTGCGGTCATTCCCACCACCAGGTCGCGGGGCAGCCCGTGCGCCGCCGACAGCGCGCCCCCCAGCCCCGTGGCCAGGATGCCCCCCAGCGTCGCCCGTCCGGGCAGCGGCACGTCGATGGGAACGTGCTGGCCCTGTTGCGCCAGCTCCTCCTGCAGCGCCTCCAGGGTCCAGCCGGCCTCGACCGTTGCCGTCAGCTCCTCGTGCCGGTGCACCACGTCGCCTTGGAGGCCCGACAGGTCCAGGGCCATCTCATACCACGCCGGGACGTTCCCCAGCGCCATGCGAGTGCCCCCGCCCCAGGGCACGACGGCCGCGCCGTGCCGGTGGGCCGCCGCCATCGCCTGCGAGACCTCGTCCAGCGAGGTGGGCTTCGCGACCACGTGCGGCGTGAGACCGTCGATGGCATAGGCGTCCACACCCGTATCCGAGACCTCCGGTCCGGGTGTCAGTTCCTGCGCCAGCACGTTCCTGAAACGTCCCGCGTCTGCGGCCACGTAACCTCCAGGGAGATAAGTCCTGGTCGCCGAGCGTCGTTAGACGAACGCTTCCGGGCCCGCACGAGCAATCGCGCTTCCCTGCGGCGCCTCCACGCACGAAGCGCCGTTGGGGAACACCTTCCCCGGGTTGAAGCGCTCGCTCTGGAAGGCGGGCCGCAGTCGCGCCATCGCCTCCAGGTCCGCCGGGCTGAACAGTAGCGGCATGTACGCGCTCTTCTCGACTCCCACCCCGTGCTCGCCGGAGAGCGCGCCGCCCAGTTCCACGCACAGGCGAAGGATCTCCCCGCCGGCCTTCACCGCCCGCTGCAGCTCTCCCGGTTTTCGCTCGTCGAACAGGATGCACGGATGCAGGTTGCCGTCCCCCGCATGCAGGACGTTGGCGATGGGCAGGCCGTACTCCTCCGATGCGCTCTGCACGCCCTGCAGCGCCTCCCGGATCCTCGAGCGCGGCACCACGCCGTCGAGGAGGTAGTAGCTCGGAGCAAGTCGCCCCAGCGCGCCCAGGGCCGCCTTCCTTCCTGCCCACAGGCGTTCTCGGGCCGCGGCGTCGTGTGCGCTCCACACCTCCGTCGCCCCGCACTCGCGGCACAGCGCCTCCACTTCTGCTGTCTCCTCCTCCACGGCCTCCGCCAGCCCCTCCACCTCCACCAGCAGCACCGCCCCCGCGTCCTGCGGGTAGCCCGACTGCAGGGCCGCCTCCACCGCCCGTAGCGCCATCTGGTCCATCATCTCCAGCGCGGCCGGGACGATGCCTGCTGCGATGATACGCGACACCGCGGCTCCTGCCTGGTCCATGCTCGGGAACGGCGCCAGCAGCGTGCGCGTCGTCTCCGGTACCGGCATCAGCCGGAGCTGCGCCCTCGTGACGACGACCAGCGTCCCCTCGGAGCCGACGACCACCCCTCGCAGGTCGTAGCCGGGATACTCCCGCGCTGACCCGCCCAGCCACACAACCGTGCCGTCGCTCAGCACCCCCTCCAGTCCCAGGACGTGGTTGGTGGTGACGCCGTACGCAAGGCAGTGGGGCCCGCCCGCGTTCTCCGCCACGTTCCCCCCGATGGTGCACGCCTTTTGGCTCGAGGGGTCCGGCGCATACCGCAGCCCGTGGGGGGCCGCCGCGCGGGAGACATCCAGGTTGACCACCCCGGCGTCCACCAGCGCCGTCTGCGCCACCGGGTCGATCTCATGGATGCGGCGCATTCGGGTCAGCGGCAGCAGTAGGCCGCCATGCGCGGGAATCGCTCCTCCGCTCAGACCCGTGCCTGCCCCGCGTGGCACGACTGGGAGGTCGTGCTCGTGCGCTATGGCGACCACTTGTGCCGCCTCGTCCGTCGAGGCGGGAAGGACCACCACCTCCGGCATCGCCCGGTCTACGGCGGCGTCGTACTCGTACGCCAGCAGCTCGTCCGGGCGGTGGAGGACGTGTGAAGCGCCGACGACCCGGCGCAGGTCACGAATGAGGGCCTTTGACGGCTCAGCCATGGGCAGGACTCACCTCATGATCAGTGGACGCGCCCCTTCTGGCGCTCGTCCTACGCTCGACGCAACCGGGACCTCACGTGGTCCCACAGTCGGCTCCAGGGAGGGCGGAGGCGCTCCTGTACGTAGAGCAGCCCCGTCGACTTGAGGTACACGTGGTAGGCTCCGGTGGGCGGCTTGGGCTCCATCTCAATCCATCCCCGGTCCCGCATGTCCCGCAGCAGCCGCAGCACTCTGTTGCGCTTCTGCGTAGCGTACACGCTCATCTCCGTCTCGGCCGGGGTGAGCAAACGCGCCTCAAACGCCAGGTCCCGCTCCTCCAGCCCTTCCTCCCGGACTTGCGGACGGATCGGGTCGTGGAAGGCACGCGTCAGCGCAAGGAGGACCGCAAACAGGGTCTCTTCCCGCTTCTTCTCTTCCGCGCTTACGCTGTCGGCCATGAGCGTGTTCCCAAGGGTACCACAGCAGGCAGAGACTGTCAGGAGACGTCGCTCAGGAACCGCCAGAACACCTGGTTGCCCAGCAGGCGTCCCCGACGCGTGAGCCGGGCCACCTCGCCCTCCTCGCCCCCGACGACCTCCAGCAGCCCAAGCTCCGTCGTCTCTGCGACCACGTCGCCGAACACCTCCCGGAAGTCCTCGCCGAATCGCTCCCGAAACGACGACAGCGCAAGCCCTTCCCGCAGCCGCAGGGTCAGCATCGCCGTCTCCGCCATCTCCAGCGACCGCGAAATCGTCTCCACCTCCGCCACCTGCGGGATGCGTTCGATGCTCTCAGCGTCGAAGCTCAACCGCGGCTGCTGTTCACCCCCCCAGTTTCCGACGCGCACAATGTATTCGGTCGGCGAGTCGACCACCCGAAACCGATGCCCCCCCAGAAACGAGTGCGCACCCGGCCCCACGCCCAGGTACGGCTGATTGCGCCAGTACACCAGGTTGTGGCGGCACTCGCGCCCAGGCCGGGCCCAGTTCGAGATCTCGTAGCAGTCGTACCCCGCTGAGCCCAACCGCTCTTCCGCACAGCCGTACATCTCGGCCGCCGCGTCCGGGTCGGGCTCAGCGACCAGGCCCATGCGCACCCTGTGCTCCAGCGGCGTCCCCTCCTCCAGCGTCAGGCAGTAGGCCGAGACGTGGTCGGGCCCCAGGTCCAGCACCCCCTGCAGCGTCGAGTCCCACTGCTTCAGCGTCTGGTAGGGTAGCCCGTACATCAGGTCCACGCTGACGTTGGCGCACCCCGCCTCCCGGATCGCCCGAAAGGCCCGCACCGCTCCCTGGTCGTCGTGTCGGCGTCCCAGCACCTCCAGCAGCCCCCGGTCAAGGCTCTGCACCCCCATGCTCACCCGGTTCACCCCGCTGGCAAGGAAGCCCTCAATCCGTTCGACCGTCACGTCGTCCGGGTTCACCTCCGCGCTGACCTCCGCGTCCTCGCGCAAGCGGAACGCTTCTCGAATCACCCCCAGCAGCCGGGCCATCTGGCCGGGCTGGAGAAGCGACGGCGTCCCGCCCCCGAGAAACACGCTGCCCACCTCGGGCGCGCCGAGTCCCTGCCCCCACAGCCTCACCTCCGTCTGCAGCGCTTCCAGGTACGACGGCAGCAGCGTCAGCATGCCCGAGTAGGTGTTGAAGTCGCAGTACGGACACTTCGTGCGACAGAACGGGATGTGGACGTAGAGGGCGATGCTCTCCGCCGTACCGACCGCCCTGCTACCCTGAATGTCCGTTATGTCAACCATTGCTCGGTCGCCTCAGATGTTGAACAGGAACGTGATGACGTCTCCATCTTCGACGGGGTAGCCCTTCCCCTCTAGGCGAAGCAGGCCTCTCTGCTTCGCTTCCGCCAGGCTACCACAGCTCTCCAGGTCGGCGAAGGCCACCACCTCCGCACGAATGAATCCGCGCTCCATGTCCGAGTGGATCACTCCCGCCGCCTGTACCGCCGGCGTGCCGCGCCCCACCGACCACGCCCGCACCTCCCGCGATACGAACGTGTAGAAGCAGACCTGCCCCAACAGCTCATGCGAGGCCCGGATGACCTCCGCACGACCCAACGCTTCCGCTCCCCATGGCCTCCCTGAACTCCCGCTCCTCCTCCGGGGAGAGTTGGGCCAGCTCCATCTCCAGCTTGCCGCAGAGAGCCGCAACGTGCCTATCCCTGCTGCGAAGCTCCTGCGTGACCTCCCGCGCCGGCTCGCCCGTCTGCCCTTCCCCCACGTTGAGCACCGTGAGGATGGGCTTGGCCGTCAGCAACTGGTAGTTCGCCATGGTCTTCCGCTCGTGCGCCTCGAACCACTGCTCCCGTGCCGGGACGTTCTGCTCCAGCCCCTCGCGCACCCGCTGCAGCAGCCGACGCTCCTGCTCCATCGCCTGTCGCTCGGCCGCCTTGGCGCCCTTCGACAGCGTTTCCATGCGCTGCAGGCGGCGCTCCAGGATGGCCAGGTCCTCCAACGCCAGCTCCGCCTCCATGTTGCTGACTGCCGCGGCAGGTGACGTCGCCTGCGGGTGAGCGGGCACGGCCGGGTCGTCGAAGGCCCGCACCACGTGCACCAGGGCGTCCGCCTTCTGCACGGTGTTCAGCACTTCCCCGCCGATCGAGAACCCGTCGGGCCGGCCGGGGATGTCCACGTAGTGCACCTCCGCAGCTACGATGCGCTGCGGATGGAAGATCGACGCGAGACGCTCTAGCCGTGCGTCTGGAATGTGCGCGACGCCCATGGTGGGCCGGGAGGCGTACGTGGCGGTATCCGTCCGCGCGCTTGTGAGTGCGTTGAAGAGGGTGGTCTTACCCGCTCCGGGATACCCCAGGATGCTCAGTTCCATGGGCCTACCGGAAGGCCAGCAGGGTGCCTTCCTTGGTGGTGGCGTAGAGAGTGTTGTCCCCCAACACCAGCTGGCCCTGCAGCGCCTCGCCTCCGGAGAACACCTGCACCATCTCCCCGCTGTGCCGGTCGACGACGTGGATTTCGCCGTCGTCGTTGCCCATGTAGACCAGGTCTCCAGCCACCAGGGGAGCCACCCTGGACGGCGCACCCGAGTCGTAGTCCCAGAGCCTCTCGCCGTTCTGCACGGCCACCGCGTGCAGCGTCCCGTCGCTCAGGGCAACGTAGGCTGTGTCGCCCGCGACGGCGGGCGACCATACCTCTCGATCGCTCCCGAACCCCGTCCCCCAGACAAAGCCCCTGGGAATGGGACGGTTTGCTATGAAGCCCCAGACCCAGAAGTTCGTGCGCCAATAGTAGACCGTGTCCTCGTACGGGTACTTGGTCTCGCGCCAGTCCACAGCCGCCAGTCCTCCCCACCGAGTGGCCAGGAGCATGTAGTCCCCTGCGAAGACCGGAGGGCTCAGGACCGGCTGGCCTACGTCGTATTCCAGTCGCTGCTCGCCGATGGTCCAGTCCACCACGTAGGCGCTGCCTCCGAATCCCACGATCGCGATGGCGTCCACGTCGCCCTCGTAGATGATCGGCGATTCAAGCACCAGTTCGTCGTTTTCCGCCCGCCACAGCTCCGTGCCGTTGAGCGCATCAAGGCCGTAGATGGTCCCGCTCCAGTCCACCGGATAGACGACTCCCTTGTGGATGATGGCCGGCGCGAAGATAGGCCCTTCCGAATCGAACGCCCAGCGCACCTCTCCCGTCATGCGGTTCAGGGCCAGAAGATCGGAGTCCAAGAGCCCCACGTAGACGGTGTCCTCCGTCACAGCGGGCGAGGCGTAGACGGGCCCGCTTGCGGCGTACTCCCACAGGACCTCGCCGTCGCTCTCGCTCAAGGCCACGATGCGCTTGTCGCCCGTCGTCTGGTACACCACGCCGCCCACCACGGCGGGCTCCGACAGCAGCGGCCCGTCCGTTGGGAAGCGCCAGGCGACCTCGCCCGCCAGTCGCGGGCTCTGCGGCGCCGTTGACGAGTGGTTGAAGTCACGGCCGTGCATTGCCCACGCGCCCGGCGCGATCACGGCGTTCACGTCGGAGACCGGCGTCGGCACGGGGAAGTCCACCACCTCGAAGAAGGTCATGACGCCCACCGCGACCAAAGCGGCCGTCAACACCGTGGCTGCAATGATCTTTCTGCGGATCAGCTCCCGAGAGAGGCGCTTCAGGAACCGCTGCGCCTCTTCGCGCGTCGCCAGGCGCCTGCCCTTCAGGCGCGCCCAGCAGTGATAGCAGTAGAGCGCGTCGGGCGGATTGGTCCGAGCACAGGCGGGGCAGTAGATCACGGTGTCCGCTTCTGCCTCGGTCTCCGTGTCCGCTTCTGCCGGCGCCGATGGGGCCACTGCCGGAGCCGGCGCTGCCCCTCCCAGCGATGTCGTCACACGAGCAGGCGCCGCAGGCGCAGGTGCCTCCATCTGGCTCGCCGCGTCGCCCAGCGCCCCTTCCAGCGCCTCCACCAGCTCGGTGCCCGACTGGTAGCGCATCGGCGGCTGGTAGGCCAACGATTGATTCAGCACGTCATCGACCGCGGTGGGCAGCGCCCGGTTGTGTCGAGACGGCGCGCTCGGGTTTTCGTCCATCTGCAGCGCCAGCACCGACGGCGCGCCGATCGCAGGGAAAGGAAGCGCTCCCGTCAGCATCTCGTACGCCACCGCCGCCAGCGAGTAGACGTCCGTGAGCGGCGTCGCAGGGCGGCGCAGGATCTGCTCCGGCGCCGAGTAGGCCGGGTCCGGCGTTCGGAGCGTCGCCCGCATCAGCGCGTGCGACTCTTCTCCCAGCCCCGCCATCCCGAAGTCGATGATGCGGGCCTCACCCTCCGGCCCCACAAAGATGTTCTCCGGCTTGATGTCCCGGTGCAGCACACCCTGGTCGTGGGCGTAGTCCATCGCCTTTGCCAGGCCCTTCAGCACTGCCAGTGCAAGGCCGGGCGACAGCGGCCCCGAGGCCAGAATCCCCCGCAGCGTCGGCCACGGGAGGTACGGATAGACCACCCACGTCCCCTGCGGGTCCTGCCCCGTCTCCAGCGGCGTCACGATGCCCGGGTGATCCAGGCGCTTCACGCGGTCCAGCTCGGCAAAGAGCGCGGCAACCAGGCGTGGCTCTTGGAGGAAGTAGTTGCGCAGCACCTTGAGGACGACCTCCGAGCCCTCCTCGTCGCTGGCACGGTAGGTCACGGCCACGCCGCTGCTTCCCAGCAGCCCCCAGACGGTGTAGCGTCCCACTCGAGTACCCAGGGTCTGGGTCATTCTCTCTCCCATCCTCCGAACACCCTAGGGCCGGAGGAGACCGCGACTTGCTATGATATGTGCTGTCGGGCGATGTTTGCAGAGGGCGCGTCGTGACCGCGGCACGACGGCCTTTGCTGCTTCTGCTATCGATTATACCTGAGAAGCACAGGGAGTACGAGGACGGCCGTGATTTACGTCTTCCACGGCGCTGATAGCTTCTCCATGAAGGAGGCCGTCGCCGGCCTTCGCGAGGCCGTCGGCCCCGTCGATGTCCGCGACGCCAACACGAACGTGGTCTCCGGCCAGGAGTTGTCGCCCCCGCAGCTCGTGCAGCTCTGCCACGCCGTTCCCTTCCTCGCCGACCGCCGCCTCGTGATCGTCGAAGGCCTCCTCGACAGCGTCGGCGGCGATGCCCCCGGCGCGCGGGGAGCGCGTCGCGCTCCTGCAGCCCGCCGGCGTCGCACCGCAGACGCTGGCCCCTGGCGAGGACTCGGGGAGTCCCTGTCGGACCTCCCGCCCACGACCGACCTCGTCTTCCAGGACGGCCCCCTGCGACGCAACAACCCCCTGCTGCGAGACCTCGCGCCCATCGCCCAGGTCCGGGAGTTCCCCGTCCCCCGAGGCGTCCATCTCCAGCGATGGGTCCTCCAGCGCGGCGCATCCCGCGACGCAACGCTCACGCCTGGCGCGGCCCTCCTCCTCGCCGAGATGGTGGGCGGCGACCTCTGGGCCCTCAGCAACGAGGTCGAGAAGCTCAGCCTCTACTGCCAGGGCCGTGCGGTCCAGGAGCGCGACGTGCGAGAGTTGGTCGGCCAGACCAGGGAGGCCAGCATCTTTGCCGCCGTCGACGCCGCCCTGCTCTCCAGGACCGGCCCCGCCCTGCAGCTCGTACACCGACTCCTCGACGACGGCGCTCCCGTCTCCTACGTCCTCTTCATGCTGGCCCGGCAGGTCCGGCTGGTGCTCCTCGCCCAGGAGCTGCTGCGGGAAAAGGTCCCCCACGACGAGGCGGGCAGGCGTCTCGGCATCGCATCCGAGTTCCCCCTGCGAAAGACCATGGACATGGCGCGGCAGCTCCCCCCCGCTCGACTGCGCACGGCCCACGGCCTCCTCTTGGACACCGACGTTGCCATCAAGACAGGGGTCTTGGAGGAGCGCGTAGCCCTGGAGCTTCTTATTGCCCGCCTCTGCGTCGGCCCGTCCTCGGCCAGGGCCAGGACTGGCGCAGCGCCTCACCCCAGGACGGGGTTGTAGCACGCGAGCCAGTGCCCCTCCTCGATCTCCGTCAGAGGGGGCCGCGGACTCGTACGGCACTCCACCGTTGCCTTGGGGCAACGCGGGATGAACGGGCACTGGTCCGGCAGGTCAACCAGGTCAGGCGGCGCACCGGGGATCACCCGCAGGCTGCGCTCCGCATGGTCCATCCGAGGTAGCGCCTGCAGAAGCGCCCAGGTGTACGGATGGGCCGGGTGCCGGAAGAGCTCGCGGGCGCTGGCCACCTCCATCACCTCCCCCGCATACATCACCGCCACGTGGTCCGCCATCTGTGCGATGACCCCCAGGTCGTGGGTGATGAGCAGGATCGATGCCCCCTGCTCCTTCTGCAGCCGCCTCAGCCGGTGCAGGATCTCCGCCTGCAGCGTCACGTCCAGGTTGGAGGTCGGCTCGTCCGCAATCAGCAGCCGCGGCCGAAGCGACAGGGCCATGGCCAGCATCACACGCTGCGCCATCCCGCCGCTGAGCTGAAACGGGAACCTGTCCAGCAGGTGATACGGGTCCGGCAGCCCCATCTCCTCCAGCATCTCCGCCGACCGGTCCCGCGCCGCCTCCGCCGACACGTTCGCGTGCGCCCGGAACGCCTCCACCATCTGCGTCCCGATGGTGAGAATGGGGTTCAGCGCCGCCGACGCGTCCTGGAACACGATAGCGATCTCCCGCCCCCGCACGTCCTGCATCTGCTCCTCGCTCAGGTCCGCCAGGCGGCGGCCGGCGAAGCGGATCTCCCCCTGCACAATGCGGCCTGGGAACGGAATGAGCCGCAGGATCGCCAGGGCGGTCATCGTCTTGCCTGCGCCCGTCTCCCCCACCACCCCCAGCACCTGCCCCTCCTCAAGCGTGAGCGAGGCCCCGTTGACCGCCTTCACCACGCCCTCCTCGGTGGGAAACTGGACGTGGAGGTCCTCAACCTCTAGCAGCGTGCTCATCCTTGTCCCCCTCCAAGCGTCACGGCCCGGAACCGCCCCGACCGCAGCTCTTCCACGAGGTCCCCCAGGCATCGCACCTGGCGGGAGAACTCCGTCGCATACGTCCCAACGTCCGCCTCCCGATGCGCGTCGCTCGCGCCCGTCCCCGGCGTCCCCAGGTGGCGCCCCAAGGCCTGCGAGAAGCCGTTTTCGTCCGCCGACCCGCGCCCGTTCAGCGCCTCGATGGTGTCCGCCAGCCCGAAGACTCGCTCCCCGCTGCTCTTCGCCGCGAGCGCGTCGCCCTCCGACGGCCTGAACCGCCGGCGATACGGGTGCGACACCACGATTGCACCACCCTCCTCGTCCACCAGCTCCCGCACGAAGGGCGCCTTGTGCATCCCGAAGACGTAGCGGTCCAGGCCGTACACCAGTAGGTGCCCCTCCTCCGTGTTCACCTCGCACCCCGGAAGGATGAGGAGCCCGTAGCGGCGGGACCACTCCGCCAGGGTTGCCGCGTCCCAGAACTCATCGTGCTCCGTCAGGCAGATGCCGTCCAGTCCTGCCTCCCGCGCCCTCTCGAACAGCGCCTCCGGCGCAAGCAGGCTGTCCAGCGACTTCGGATACGTGTGCGTATGGAGGTCGATAATCACCGGGTTTCGAGCACAATTCTTGCGCCCCGCCCCACCGCGGTCAAGGCCATCCCGCCCCCACTTTCCAGCCGTCGCTTCCCGCTGGGATGGAGGAAGGGCGGCAGAATAGCACTTGACATCGTTTCTATCGTCGTGTCGATAATAGAATATCAGACGGAGAGGCAGGGCCAAGATGCGCTTCCAGATAGGCGGCAAGCAGTATTCCATAGTGCGGAGAGACGTAGAAACCGCCACAATCAACAGCACACCCACACCCACTGACGGGCGGCACAGGTACTTCGTCATCCTCCACGACCGCCGATATCCCGTCAAACAGGTCATCCACCTGGCCACCGGCTTGGCGTCCCACGAGTTTACGTCCCACTATGCCCTCGGGATTCTCACCAGGTTGGGCTATGACGTGCAGGACCGGCTGTCCTCCCCCGCAGCACTGGTCAATGGCGATAGTCAGGGGGCGAGGCTGTTGGTTACCTTCGAGTCCGACGAAGACGGCTGGATTGTCGCCAGTTGCCCAACTCTCCCCGGATGTCACAGCCAGGGGCGGACGAGGAAACAGGCCTTGGCGAACATACGTGAAGCCATACGGGGCTACCTGGCGAGCATGCGGGAGCATGGCGTGCCTCTTCCCTCCTCATCCGACTTCGAGATCGTGGACGTGGCCGCGTAGTGCCACCCCTGCCCATCATCTCAGGCGATGAGTTCGTTAGAACGGTCGCCAGGGTCGGCTATGTGTGGGACCGCACGGTGGGCAGCCACATGATCCTGGTAGGGCCTGGCGGCAGAAGGCTCTCGGTCCCCAGGCACAGGGAGCTCGGTCGAGGCCTACTGCGGGCGTTGATCAGGGACGCCGGTCTGACACGCGACGAGTTCCTGGACCTGATCCGCTAGACTTCCTCGCTCGCCTCACCCCAACCCCACCCGCTCCGCCACCCACCGCCGCGCCACCACCCCCTGCGCCGCCTGGAACGCCCGCACCGTCGGTATCCCCGGTGGCGGCGGCTGCAGCGCCTGGCGCGTGAAGTAGCCGGCGATCGACACCACCGCGGCCGCGATCGCGTCCCCGTCGGCGGCCCGGCACGCCCAGTGCCTGGCGATGACCTCCTCCGGCGGTGGCCCGCCCTGCATCGTCACGCTCGGCGCCAACGCCACCACGTCCAGCCACGCAGGCCCGACGCACGCGTGCGGCCAGTCGACGAACCACACGCGCTCGGGCGTGAGCAGGATGTTGTCCGCCCGAAGGTCGGCGTGCGCCAGCGTGTCGCCCTCCAGCGCGCTGACGGCTGTGTCCTCGATCGCTGCCAGCGTATCGATGTGTCGACGCGACCAGGCATCGACGCGGTCGAGCCGCGACGGCCTCTCGTCCAGCAGCCGCCGCCAGCCCCGGATCTCCGATGAGAACAGCTCCCCCGCAGTCCGCACCGCGCCCGCCGGCAGCGGCGACGGCGTCAGCGACGCGCTCAGGTCCTCCGTCGCCGCCACCACCCGGTCGAGCTCGTCGAGACGCCACGGTTGCGCCGGGTGCCGGCCGTCCACGTCCTCAAAGGCCAGCGCGACCCAGCCGCCCTCACCCTCGTCGTACGACCACAGCAGCCTCGGCACAGGCGCCGTCTCCGGCATCGCCGTCACGACGCTGATCTCGCGCCGGTGAAATAGGCCGCTCACCGCGTTGCGCTCAGACGTCACCGCCTTCAGGAACACCCGACGGCCGTTGTCCGTCGTCAGCCGCGCCGCTACGCCGGGCGAGAACCCCGTCGGCTGCGTGACCGCGCTCACCACGCGCCCGCCCAGCCGGCGCTCCACCTCGCAGCGGACCCGCTCCGGCATCTCGGCCCAGTCCAGCCGGACGCCCCGGTCCGGTGGCGGCGCTCCTGGTGCCTCTCCTGCCTCTGTCTCCACCCTTGACCTCACCTGCTTTTCGTCCACTCCATCATACAACGGCGTTTTGGAGCGGCCTCTCCTCCTTGTACCCCATCCGTGCCTGCGCCTATAATTTGATGAGCCTTCATAGCAAGGAGCGCCTTGGCAGTCCTCCCCCTGTGCCACCTCCCACACCCCGTCCTGCGTCGCAAGACCCAGCGGGTCCAGCGCATCGATGCTTCCATCCAGCGCCTCATCGACGACATGACCGACACCATGTACGCCGAGAACGGCGTGGGCTTGGCGGCCAACCAGGTGGGAGTCTCCCTTCGCATCTGCGTCATCGGAATCCCGGAAGAGGAGGAGGTTCGGGTGCTCATCAACCCGGAGATGGTCGTGCGCCGGGGAGAGGTGGAGCTGGAGGAAGGATGCCTGAGCATCCCCGGCTACCGGGGCCGTGTGCACCGGGCCCTTCACGTTCGCGTCCGCGCCCAGGATCGGGACGGCAACCCCATCCGAATCAAGGCGGAGGACAACCTGCTCGCCCAGGCCCTCCAGCACGAGATTGACCACCTCAACGGAATTCTGTATATTGACCATCTCGTGAGCAAGGACGCGATCTGGAAGCTCTCCGACGAGGAATCCAGCGAGGAGCCTTCAAAAATCTCCGAGACCAGTCCTCCCTAGCGTGTCCACTCTGGTCCGCACCTCCGCACTTACCATGAACTCACAGCAGTTGATCGACGCGCTTCGAAACTACGCCGCCGACCGCGGCCTGGACGCCTACATCGTGGGCGGCTACCTGCGCGACGCGCTCCTCGGCCGCCCCAGCACGGACGTCGACCTCGCCGTCCCCAACGCCACTCAGTCCTTCGCCCACGACCTCGCAGCGCACCTGGACGGTCGACTCGTCCTCCTCGACGCCCAGCAGCGTGTCTTTCGAATCGTCGTTCGATGCGAGGCCGCGGACGGCTCGCCCCAGACCTGGCACGTCGACCTCTCCGCGATGGAAGGCGACATCGACGCTGACCTCGCCCGCCGCGACTTCACGGTCAACGCCCTTGCGATGGCTGTCGCCGACGCTGCTGTTCCCCCGTCCGACTGGCATCTTCTAGACCCCTTCCACGGCCAAGCAGACCTGGCCACCGGCGTCCTGCGCGCCGTCGGCCCAGACGCCGTCGCGTCCGACCCCGTCCGCGGCCTCCGCGCTGTGCGTCTCGCCGCTCAGCTCGGCTTCACCATCGAATCCGACACCCAACGCCTCATCGCCGATGCCGCTCCCAGCCTCTCCACCGCCGCCCCGGAGCGCGTCCGCGACGAGCTCCTCGCCATCCTTGCCCAGCCGAATGTGCTCGACCAACTCACTCTGCTCGACCGGCTGGGGCTCCTCGACGCCGTTCTCCCGGAGCTTGCCCCCGCCCGCGGCGTCTCTCAGCCGGTGGAGCACCACTGGGACGTCTTCGACCACAGCCTCCAGACCGCCGCCATGGTGGAGCGCGTCCTCGACCCCGACTTCCGCGCCCACGACGAGGCTGGCCGCAGCATCCCCTGGGAGCCCTGGCTGGGCGACCACTTTGCACAAGAGCTCAGCGATGGCCACCCTCGTTCCACGTGGCTCAGGCTCGTCGGCCTCCTCCACGACGTCGCCAAGCCCCTGACCAAGCGGACGGAGCCTTCTGGCCGCGTCCGCTTTCTCGGGCACACCACCTTGGGCGCTGAGATGACGGAGGGTCTGCTGCAGCGCCTCCGCGTCAGCAACCGTGGCGTCCGCGCCCTCCACGCCATGGTGGAGAGCCACCTGCGGCCCAGCCAGCTTGCCCAGAAGGGGGAGGTCCCCACGTCGCGGGCGCTCTACCGCTTCTTCCGAGAGCTCGAAGACGACGCCGTGGACACCCTCTACCTTAGCCTCGCCGACTTCCTCGCGGCCCGCGGCCCCGACCTCCCGCTCGACGAGTGGCAGGGGCATTGCGACCGCGTCGCCTACGCCCTCCAGCACCGGGCGCCCCGGGCCGCCCAGCACGCGCCACGGCTCGTCGACGGCCACGACCTCATGACCGTCTTCAGCCTCCAGCCGGGGCCTCGGTTCCGGCCCCTGCTCGAGATGGTGCGCGAGGCCCAGGCTACCGGCGCAGTCTCCACCAGGTCAGAGGCCCTGGCGTTGGTGGAGCGGTCCCTGCAGCACGTGAGCAGCGAGCCCGTGGGGAGAAGCCATGGCTAGGACAGACCTCCGTCGCCTCCTGCTCGTCCTCGTCCTGGTGGCCCTTTCCATTTCCGCCTTGGCCTTCCGCACCATTGACATCGACCTCGGCTTTGTCGGCTTCGAAAGGACCGGCACCGGACCGCTCGGCCTCCGCCTCGGCCTCGACCTCCAGGGCGGCGTCCAGCTCATCTACCAGGCTGTTACTGAGGATAGAGAGCCCACGGCGGACGACATGGAAGGCGTGCGCGGCATCATTGAAAGACGCGTCAACGCCTTTGGCGTCACGGAGCCCTCCATCCAGATCATGGGCAGCGACCGCCTCCTCATCCAGCTTCCCGGCGTCGCCAATATTGAGGAGGCCAAAAGGCTCATCGGCCAGACCGCCGTCCTTGAGTTCAAGGAGCGCACCTGCGGTGACCCCCTCACCGACCCCCTCTGCGAGGAGTTCAGCGACGCCGAGACGGGCCTCACCGGCGAGCGCCTACGCCGCGCCTACGCCGACCGCGACCCGACCACCAGCGCGCCCATCGTCCGCCTGGAGTTCGACTCGCGCGGCGCCCAGATCTTCGGCGACCTCACAACTCGCCTTGCGGGCACACCCAACCGCATCGCCATCTTCCTCGACGATGAGCTGATCATCGCGCCCGTGGCCCAGGCGGCCATCCTGGGTGGCCAGGCCTTCATCGAGGGCCGGGACTTCACCTTCGACCGGGTCCGCACCATCTCCATCCAGCTTGAGTCCGGTCGCCTCCCCATCCCCATCGAGGTGCTCCAAGAGCAGGACGTGGACGCCACCCTTGGCGCGGACGCCCTCGATAAGAGCCTCGTCGCCGGATACGTCGGTTTGGCCCTGGTTGTGCTCTTCATGGTCGCCTACTACCGCGTCGCCGGCATCGTGGCCAGTCTGGCCCTCTTCTGCTACGTCGTCCTGGTCATTGCCGTCCTCAAGCTCATACCCGTCACCCTCACCCTCGCGGGCATCGCCGGCGTTATCCTCTCCATCGGCATGGCTGTCGACGCCAACATCCTCATCTTCGAGCGCATGAAGGAGGAGCTCCGCAGCGGCCGCAGCCTGCTCAGCGCAGCGGAGACCGGTTTCAGCCGGGCCTGGCCCTCCATCCGGGACAGCAACGTCTCCACCTTCATCACCTGCGCCATCCTCTTCTGGTTCGGCTCCCGGCTGGGCGCCAGCCTCGTGACCGGCTTCGCCCTCACCCTCTTCATCGGCGTCGCGGCCAGCATGTTCAGCGCCATCTTCATCAGCCGCACCCTGCTCCGAATCAGTGCCGTCACGCCGCTCGGGCGCGTCGTCTCCCTCTACACCCCCGTCGCAGGTATTCGGGAGCAGGCCGCCGCGCCTGGCCGAGGGAGGAGCTAGCATGGACTTTGTCGGCAAGCGTCGCTGGTTCTTCCTCGTATCGCTGGTCATCATCGGCGCCGGCATCGTGTCCATGGTCGTTCCCCCCAGCTTCCGCATCGGCATCGAGTTCACTGGCGGCTCCGCCATCTCCATCACCTTCGCCGAGCCCGTGGAGCAGGAGGAGCTCCGCACGGTGCTCGGCGACTTGGACCACGAGGAAGCGGTCATCCAGGGGCTGGGTGGCACCTCCTACCTCATCAGGACAACGACGCTGGAAGAGGCCGCCCGCGACGACGCCGGGCAGTTCACCGGCCAGTCCGAGCGCGAGATCATCGAGGCCGCCCTCACCGAGCTCTCCCCCATCCAGACCATGGAGGTCTCTGAGGTCTCAGCCGTCGTCGCCCAGGAGACGGTGCGGAATGCCTTCTTCGCCATCCTCGCAGCTTCCGCTGCCATCCTCATCTACATCAGCTGGTCCTTCCGGCTCGTGCCCAACTCCTTCCGAATGGGCAGCACTGCCATCCTCGCCGCCGTCCACGACGTCCTCGTCGTCGTCGGCATCTTCTCCATCCTGGGCAAGGTCTTCAACCTTGAGATCAACGCCATGTTCATCACCGGCATCCTCACCGTTGTCGGCTACAGCGTCCACGACACCATCGTCGTCTTCGACCGCATTCGGGAGAACACGGCCCGCCGCGTCTCCCGCGACCTGGCCACCACCATCAACACCAGCATCATGGAGACGCTGGGCCGCTCCATGACCACCAGCATCACCACCATCTTCGTCATCCTGGCGCTGCTGCTGTTGGGTGGAGGCACAATCCTGAGCCTCCTGGTCGCCCTGCTCGTCGGCATCATCACGGGGACCTACAGCTCCATCGGCATAGCCAGCCAGCTTCTCATCACCTGGGAGCGCGGCGAGTGGCTTGCCTTCCTCCGCCGTCGTCCCTCGCCGGCCCCGGCCTCCCCGGAGCGCTAGCCTCTGGCTTGAAGCCCGTCCCGCAGGTGCGATAGACTCGCCTCGACCCTCCGGAAGCGGTGGTGCCATGGTGCATCGTGTCGCAGCGGTAGCCCTCGTCTCGGTTCTACTGGCCCTGGCCGCGTGCGGGGACAACCTTCCCCTTGAAGACCCCGCGCCCACTCCCACGCCGACCCCCGAGCAGCGCCTGGACGCTGCAGCCGATCGCATGGCCGCTCTCACTTCCCTCGCCTTCCGCCTGTCGCACGAGGAGGGCGCCACGCAGCTCTTCGAGGGCGTCGTAGCCACCGTGGTCTCCGGCGAGGTGGCCATACCAGGCGGGGCCAACGTCGAGGTCGAGGCCGAGGCCGTGGGCTTCTTCGTGGGCATCAACATCGTGGTCATCGGCGACGAGGCCTACATGACCGATCCCCTCAGCGGCACGTGGCAGTCGCTCCCCGCCGCCGACCTGCCCTTCGAGTTCCGCGGCCTGGGCGCCACGCTCGCCGACATCACCCGCGCCGTCGACTCACCCGCCCTCGCCGACGGCCTGGACATCGACGGCGTCAGCACCGTCGGCATCACCGGCACGGTCACCGGCAGCGACCTCGCCACCCTCATCCCCGGCGCCGACGTCGATGCCATGCTCGACATCGAGCTTTATGTCGACGGTGATGGCCTCGTCCGCCGCGTCCGCCTCAGCGATTCCCTCGTGGAGGGCGACGCCGACAACGTGGTCCGCATCCTGGACTTCTCAGCGTTCGACGCGCCGGTGAGCGTGACGGTCCCCGAGTAGTTCGCGGATGCCGGCCCTTCAGGCTGCCACGCGGCCCAGCCCCACCATAACCCTGCTTCTCGTCAGCCTCGGTGTCTTCTTCACCGCCCTTGATCAGACCGTCGTCGTCACGGTCCTTCCCCCCATCATGACCGACCTCAAAGTCGGCATTGCCGAGCTTGACCGCGCCTCCTGGATCATCACCGGCTACCTCTTGGGGTACACCGTGGCCATCCCCCTCATCGCCCGCCTCGCCGACGTCTACGGCTACGCCCTCCTGTTCATGGTCGCCCTTGCCCTCTTCGCCGTCGGCTCCGCGCTCGTAGCCGCCGCGTCCAGCCTGGAGTGGCTTGTCGGCGCGCGCATCGTGCAGGCGTTGGGGGGCGGCGCCACCGTCCCCATCGGCATGGCCATCGCCACCCGCGCAGTGCGGCCGGCCCAGCGGGCCATGGCCATCGGCATCGTCGGCGCCGCGGCCGAGGCCGGCGTCGTGCTCGGCCCCCTCTACGGCGGCGCGATCGAGGCTGCCCTGGGCTGGCGGTGGCTCTTCTGGCTGAACCTCCCCCAGGTCCTCATCATCCTCCCCACGGTGCTCCTCATCCCCCGCCGGCCCCCACAGCCTGGGCGGATCGACTACCTCGGCGGCGCGCTCCTCGTCGCGGGCCTCTCCTTCATCCTCGTCGCCCTCTCCCGCAGCGACGTCTTCGACGCCACGTCCCCCACGCCCTACGCGCTCGCATGCGTCGGCCTCATGCTGCTCGCAGCGATGGCCTGGGTCGAGGCGCGTACCGTCCAGCCGCTGCTCCCCGGCCTCTTCTTCCGTTCGAGGGCTGCGCTGTCCGCTCTCGGGACCAAGCTCCTGGTCGGCGGCGGCCTTATCGTTGCGATGGTGACCGTTCCGCTCATGGCGAACACCGTCCAGGATCAGGAGCCTCTTGCCGGTGGCCTGCGCCTCATGCGACTGACCGGCGCGTTGCCCTTCGGTGCCGTCCTCGGCGGCCTGCTGGCCCACCGGCTGGGAAGCCGCAACGTCACCGTCCCCGGCCTCGCCCTGGCCGCCCTCGGCCTCTACCTCATGGGCCAGTGGGACCTGGATATAGCCGACCCGTCCATGTCGCTCCACCTCGCATTGACCGGGTTCGGCTTCGGCCTCGTCATCGCTCCTCTCTTCCTCAGCGCAATGGAGGAGGGCGGCGACGAGTACCACGCCACCTCGGCCTCCCTGGTCGTCGTCGCGCGGATGCTGGGCATGGCCGTGGGCGTCGCGGTCCTCTCGTCCTGGGGCGTCGGCCACTTCCAGGGCCTCACTGAGGGCGTCCTGCTGCCCCTGCAGGCCGCCGGCGAGTCGACGGAGGCGTACAGGGAGCGGGTTGAGGAGTATCGCAGCCACATCAGCCAGGCGGGGTTGGACGTCTTCCAGAACTTCTTCCGAGGTGCCGCCGTGTTGCTCCTCGTCGCCATCATCCCGGCCTTGGGCCTGGGGCGACGGAAGCACGCGCCCCCTACGGAAGGGTGAGCTCGATGAGCACGGCCTCGAGCTGGTCCGGCTCCATCGGCCCTACGAACTTCCGCACCAGCCGGCCATCCCGGTCGACGATGTACTTCTCCGGGATGCCCGTCAGCCCGTAGTCGATGGCGATGGTCCCCTTGCTGTCCAGCCCGTTGGGGTACGGCACGTTGTTGTCCCCCACGAAGCTCGCAGCCTGCTCCTCCGAGTCCCACACGGCCACCCCCACGAACTCCACCCCTCGGCCCTCGAAGCGACGGTAAGCGTCCGCCAGCGTCGGCGCCTCCTGCCGGCACGGCGGGCACCACGACGTCCAGAAGTCGATGAGCACCACCTTTCCCCGAAGCTCGGACAGGCTGATACTCTCCCCGTCGAACAGCGTCAGCGTGAAGTCCCGCGCCGGCCCCTCCTCGACCTCCACCTCCCCGAACTGCGTGTTGATCGCAACACCGGCCGGCTGCCCCCCCGACTCCACCAGCGCCCACGCCAGCAGCGCGAACAGCCCCACCAGCGGCACGAACACCGCCAGCGCCACCACCAGGCGCCGCCGCGATGGTGTCGTCGCCTCCTGACTCCGAAGTTCGTCCTGGTCGCTCATCGCGTCCCGCCGTCCTCCGCGCTCCCTCCGACTGCCCCCGCTGGGCCTCGCTCCTGCATCAGCGACGCCATCCGGCCTTTCAGCGCAACCCGCCGCTCCCGGTACGCCTCCTCGTCAACCTTCCCCTCCTCGTAGTCCGCCTCCAGCCGCGCCAGCGCACCCATCAGCGTGTCCCATTCCCCCTGCGGCGAGTCATCGCCCGCGTCGGCGCGCCCTGTCGCCCTGCGCCGCCGCCGAAGCAGCGCATACCCCACCGCCGCCGCCATCCCCGCCCCGGCGACCGCCGGGATCACCCCGATACGAAACGCGTCCCCGGCGACCCAGTTCTGCAGGCGATGCCAGAGGCTCGGTCCCGGCAGCCCGGTCACCGTCACCGCCAGCCTCGCCCCCCGAACCTGCGCTCCGCCCTCGAAGCGGTTGTAGGTCAGCGGCCCCACGCTGTCCTGCCCCTCCGCGACCAGTTCCGCACTCTCGATCTCCCCCACGCCCTCGGGCAGCAGCAGTCGGAACGCCGTCGCGCCTATCGGGAACACACGCGGGAGCGTCCACGCGCCCCCGTCGTACGGCGCAGTGTACGAGAAAAGCAGTTCGTGGACTCCCGGAGGCACCGGGCTCGCCAGGATGAACCCTCCGTCGATCTGGATGAAGTGCAGGTTGCGGGGCTCCAGGTCCATCGACGACGCCCCCGGCGGCAACGGGAAGAAGAGAAGGTCCGCCGACACCGCCTCCTGCGGCCGAACGACGAACGTGCGGTCCCCTGCATTCTCCAGGCGCACCGCCTCCAGCACCGCCACCAGGCTCTCCCGAGAGTCCACCTGCGTGACCACCAGGTTCGTGTCCAGCAGTCGCAGCCTCTCCAGCCTGTCGACGGTCTCGTAGACCTGCACCTGGACATCCTCCGGCGACACTGGCGTCACGCCTTCCAGCGTGTATCCGACCCCTTGGTAGGTGACCCCCAGGAAGAATGCGACGCCTGTCTCCGGTAGGCCCTCGAAGGTGAAGCTGCCGTCGTCCCCCGTCGTCGTCGACAGGTCGTGCACCTCTGCGTCCGGCCCCACGTACCGCAGCACAACCTCCACGCCGCCCGGCGCCCGCGCATCCGCCGTCCCGTTGCGCACCTGGCCGCTCAGCGTCCCCGGCTCCTGTGCCGAGACCTCCGCCTCTCCGACGGCGAACGCTGCCGCCGCCAGGAGCAGCGCCGCCGCGAGCCAACGTATCATTGCGTCTTGTCGTGCGACTCGCGGGCCGCACGTATCTGCTCTTCCAGCGCCCTGTCCAGGGATGCCGCCTCCGCCTCGTGGGCCTCCTGCGCTTGGAGCAGCGCCGCGGCCTGCAGCCTGTGCTCCTGCAACCGCTCCTCGTACTCCTCCGAGGCTATCTGCCCCATCTCATGTTCCATCTCCAGCGCCGCCATCTCCCGGTAGAGCGCCTCACGCCACGACCGGATGGCCTGCGTCGGGTCGGGCGGCGCATCATCGACGGCGGCGGTGCGTCGCAGGAACGGCCGCGCGACGACCGCCACCGCCAGCAGCGCCAGCACCGCACCGATCAGCAACTCCACCGCTTCCTCCTACACGCCCGGCGTCGGCGCAGCTTGCGGCGCCGGCGCCTGCTCCGCAGGCGTCTCCCGCATGCGCATCACGGACGCCACGGTGCGGCCCTTCTCCGGCCACAGCGCCACCAGCGTCCCCAGCACGAACAGCGGGCCCGCGATCCACATCCATATCACCATCGGGTTCACGTAGATGCGGAATAGCGCCTGTCCCCCCTCCGAGAACTCGCTCGCGATGATGTACAGGTCCTCCGTCGGCGTCGACCGGATGGCGGCGCGCGTGGCCGCCAGTGAGAAGTCCGGGTAGAACACGTACCCCGGCGACATCGTCCTCAGATGGTCGTCCCCCCGCAGCGCTCGCACGACAGCCTGCTGTTCCACCCGGTCGGGGAACACCTCCGTCGAGTTCGACACGTACTGGACGGTGAAGCCCTCCACCGTCGCCTCCTGGCCCGGCGACAACGCCACATCCTCCTGCACGCTGTAGAACGCCGAGCCGATGACCGAGAAGCCCAGCATGACGATACCCAGGTGCACGATGTACCCGCCATACCGAGGCCGGTTCGCCGCGATCAGCCGCCAGAAGGCCACGGGGTAGCTCTCACCCCTCCGTCGCCGCACGCGAGTCCCCCGCGCCCACTCCCGCAGGATGGCCGCCCCCGCCATGGTGCACGCGAAGACACCCAGGAGCGGGAACAGCGACCGCACACCCAGGACCACTGCCGCCAGCGCCACGACCGCGGCGGCCGCGCACGGCAGTGCGAGCGTACGCGCCAGGCCCTCTCGCGAGCTCCGACGCCAGGGGATGAGGGGCCCAACGCCCATGAGAAACAGCAAAGCCAGGAAGAGAGGGCCTGTCGTGATGTCGTAGAAGGGTCGCCCCACCGTGACCGTGACGCCGCGGAAGACCTGCGACACCAGGGGGAACACCACTCCCCACAGCGTCACCAGCGCGATGAGCAGGAAGAGGACGTTGTTCACCAGGAACGCTACCTCCCGCGAGAGCGGCGAGCCCACCGGCGCGCTGCTCCGGAGCTGCCCGTAGCGCCAGAAGAACACGCCGAATGCCACGACCACGTTGAATGCGAGAAAGACCAGGAAGACCCACCCCAACGTGGACTGGGCGAAGGAGTGCACCGACGGCACGGAACCCCCGCGGTTCATGAACATGCCGTACATCGCCATGCCCCACGCGAACGTGATGAGCACAATGTTCCAGCTCCGGAACATCCCCCGCCGGCGCTGCACCATGATCGAGTGGATGAATGCGGTCAGCGGGAGCCACGGCAGCAGGCCCGCGTTCTCCACCGGGTCCCACGCCCAGTAGCCGCCCCAGCCCAGGATCGTGTAGGCCCACCACGCCCCCTGGAGCAGGCCGATGGTCAGGATCGCCCAGACCACCAGCCCCCAGACCCGCGCCGCGTCCACCCACTCGTCCCCCGTCCTCCCCGACACCAGGTGCCCGAACGCAAAGGCGAAGGGGATGGCGACGCCGATGAGTCCCGTCATTTGCATCGGCGGGTGCATCAGCATCCCCGGGTGCGTCAGCAGCGGGTTGATGCCCCGGCCGTCGGGCTGCGGATTGACCACCTCCACGAACGGGTCCGCCAGCGTCGCCAGCACGGCGCTGAAGAACAGCGTCACCATCGACAGCACCGCCACGGTGTACGGCAGCGACGGCGCCACCTGTTTCGGCGCACGGACCACCGCCACCGCCGCGAGCAGCGAAAAGACCGTCGCCAGGAAGAGCAGCGACCCCTCGTTCCCTGCGTAGATGGCCACCCACGTCAGCCACCAGCTCATCGCCAGGCTGCTGTTCTCGGCCACGTACAGCACGCTGAAGTCGTGCGCGACAAAGGCCGCCACCAGCACCGCGGTCGCCGCGACCAGCATGAGCGGCGCTGCGTAGACCGCGGAGCGGGCGCTCTGCACCAGCTCCGGCATGCGCCATCTCGCGCCCACCACGGAGCCCACGATGGCGTAGCCCGAGAGGGCTACCGCCAGAAGCACGGCGATCTTGCCCAGGTCCGTCACGGCGCTCCTTCCTGTTTCGGCGAGGCAGGCCCCGGCGGTTCGACGTTCGCCGCGCCCCCTGCTCCTCGCTCCCGGTCCATCAGCGACAGGTAGTGTCGCAGCGCGTCCTCTCGTGGATCGACCTGCCGAGCGCGCTCGGCCCGCGCCTTGCGGTCGCGGCTCAGCATCTCCCGCACGACCAGAGCCAGCACCAGCATGCTCACCACTACGATGACCGGCGGAATGGCCCAGGCGATGAGGTTGAACCCCTCCTTGGGCGGCGACGCCAGCACCCGCTCGCCGTACCGGTCGACGAAGTACTGCCGGATATCCTCCTCGCTCCACCCCTCCGCCAGCCGCTCCCGCACCGTGGCCCGCATCTGCGCGGCCAGCAGCACCTGCGACTGGTCGATGGTCTCGCTGGGGCACAGAGGGCAGATGAGCGTCCGGTCCAGCCGCTGCGCCCGCCGTTCCAGGTCCTCCTCGGCGGAGCCCTCCGTGCACGCCGCCAGCGCGGCTGCGACAAGAAGCAACGTCGCAACCAGGAGTATGCAGACCCGTGCGCGGCCCCCGTCCCGTGCGTCACTCATAGCTGCGTCCATGATACCACCGGGACGTGCACGCGGCGCCGAGGCAGGTCACTGGACTGCGGCGCTCGGGGATGCGCTACTGGTCTTCCAGCGACCGGATGTAGTTCACCAGCAGCCAGCGCTCCGTGGGCGTGAGGAGCAGGCGGAACTCCGGCATGCCCAGGTTCGTGCTCGTGAACCCGCCCTGGGAGATCAGCAGGAATATCTCGCCGTCCGTCTTGCCCAGGGTGGTGCTTGCCGACATGGTCGTCGGTCCTCCCCGGCCCATCAGGTCCGGCGCGGGGATGCTGAAGTAGCTCTGCAGGTACTCGTTCACCGGCCCGTCGCCGCGGCCTGCTGCGCCGTGGCAGAACGCGCAGTTCGTGCGAAACAGCTCCGCTCCCAGCGCCATGTTCGCGGCCGAGTCCGTGGTCGGGTTCGCGAGGCCCGCCGCGTCCTCCAGCGTCAGGTCGAACTCCCACGCCCGGTACGCCGCCGGCGTCAGCGTCGCCTCCGACGCATCCTCCGACAGCGACACGAACGGCACCGCCCCCGGCGCCCCCTCGAACCGCGGCGGCTCCTGCGACCGTGCCGACTGGCTGTAGTGCAGCTCCGTCGTGATGTCCACGGGCGCATAGGTCCCCGTCTCCGCGCGGCACGCGATGAGGACCAGCGCCAACAGCGCTAGCGCCAGCACGCCTCGCATGCGAAGAGAAGAGACCTTTGCAGCCGCCTGTCTCATCTCCTGGACGGCTCCTCCAGCTTCACGTCCGTCGCCTCCGCCTCCTGGAACGCCTGCTGGATCTCGTCCAAGCGCTCCTCCGGCACCGTCGCCAGCAGGCCGATGTAGCCCTCGGTGATACGCGTGTCGTACAGGCCCACCTTCGTCCGCGGCAGCCGCGACTCGAAGATAACCCCGATGATCGTCGCCAGGATCGCGCCCAGCATCGTCCCTTCGTAGGAGATGATGACCATGGGCGGGATGGCCAGGATCGGCTTGCCGCCCGTCACCACCGGGTAGGCCAGCTGCGTGCCCGCCGTCACCAGGATCGCCACCGACAGTCCCAGCGCGGCGCCCACCAGCGGAAAGATGTACAGCGCATGCTTCGACGGCCGTTCGCCGAACGCCCCCTCGGGGTACGGCGTGTCGGACAGCACCTCAAAGTCGTCCACGCCCGCGGCCACCAGCTTGTCGGCGCCCGCCACCGCGGCGTCCGCGGACTGGAACAGCCCTAGTATGCCTCTCTTCGCCATAGCACTGCCCTCTCTTGACCTACTCCTCGCGGAAGATGGCCGGCACCTGCGCCTTCCCCACCCGGACCGTCTGCGTCAGCGCCTTCCCTTCCTTCGCGTCCGCGATCGGAATGATCGGGAAGACCTTGGCAAAGACCAGCATCCCCAGGAACACCAGGGCAAAGGTGCCGCACACAATCAGAATCTCGATAGCGCTCGGACTGTACGAGCCCCAGTTGAACGTTAGGGCCTGCTTCCTCATCAGGCTCGGCACGATGATGATGAAGCGCTCCAGCCACATCCCCACGTTGACCAGGATCGACGTCCAGAACATCAGCGCCACGTTGCGCCGGACGCCGCGGAACAGCCACAGCGGCACGGGGATGAAGAACCCCGTCAGCAGGAACACGATGAACAGCATGTTGAACGGCCACTGGAAGACCTGCATCTGTCGCAGCGCCGTCTCCGCCGGCTCGCCGCTGTACAGGCCCATGAAGAACTCCAGGATGAAGAAGTAGAACCACGTCGTCGCGATGACGATGAGCAGCCGCCCCAGCGCATCGAAGTGCTCCGGCCGGATGTACGCGTCCAGCCGGTACAGCCACCGCATCAGCGCCGCCACCGTCACCACCGCCGACACCCCCGAGTGAACCGCGCCGATGACGAAGTACGGCGCGAAGATCGTCGCGTGCCAACCCTCGACGGACACCGCCACGGCAAAGTCCCAGGACACGATGCTGTGCACCGACACGAACACCGGCAGGATCAGCGCCGACAGCAGCACTCCGGCGATGACCTGCAGCTTCCACTGCCGCGGCGTCCCTCGCCACCCCAGGCACAGCGCCGAGTAGATCTTGTGGCGCACGCCCCGCGTCCGGTCGCGGATGATGGCCAGGTCCGGCAGCAGCAGCACGAACACGAACAGGATGGTCGATGTCAGGTACGTCGTGATGGCGGACGGGTCCCACACCAGCGGCGAGCGGATGTTGGGGTAGATGCCCCGGGCCAGGTCGTACGGGAAGCTCCAGTACACCCGCCACGTCCGGCCCAGGTGGATGACTGGCATCAGCACCGCCGCCTGCAGCGAGAAGATGGTCAGCACCTCCGCCGCACGGGTCAGCGGTCGCCGCCACTCCGCCTGGCTCAGCCGCAGGATCGCCGACAGCATGATCCCCGCGTGGCTGATTCCCACCCAGAACACAAAGTTCGTGATCAGGAAGCCCCACATCACCGGCCGGTTTATCCCGAACGTCCCAAGGCCGTGGTACCAAGACCAGCCGTACGCGGCCCCGCCTGCGGCCACCACCGTGCCCAGGAATCCCGCCAGTGCCCAGAACCACAGCGGGGTCGTCAGGACCGGCCGCAGCAGGTCCCGGTTGATCTCCCGCTCAGTCTGAACTCGTCGTTCCTGCATCCTTGCTCTCGCTGCCTCTTCTTCTCGCTAGTCTGGCTTTGCCAGCACCTTGAGTTCCGTCTTCACCAGCGGTCGCACCCGCTGGAGGAGCACACCCTCCTTGCTCCCCCACATGTTCACCAGCGGCACGATCCGGGACGCCAGCAGGTACGTCAGTACCACCGCTGCCAGCGCTCCCACCACCATCAGCACGTCCGCCAGGTCCGGCGTCATGGCCGACAGGCTGGCTTTGAACGCCTCCACGTCGCCGTACACGTTCAGCTTGCCCTCTTGCCCCGGCACTCCCACGGAGAACGATGCCGTGTAGATCCGTATCCGGTCTATGAGCGTCCCCACCAGGATCACGCAGGCCAGCGCCGTCGGCCCGATGATGCTTCTGCGCACTGGGCTCCAGATGAACAGGAAGAGCGGCGTCAGGAAGTTCATGAAGAAGGTCGCCATGAACAGGGGCCTGTAGGGCCCGGTCATGTACAGGTAGAGGACGTTCTGCTCCCACGGCGCCCGGCCGTACCAGAAGATGATGAATCCGGACCACCAGAAGTACGCCCACAGCAGACTGCTCGCGAGCAGCAGCTTCGACAGCCCCCAGAACTGCTCGACGCCGATGTAGTCCTTCATCCCGCCGAAGGTGCGCAGGATGAACATCGTCACCAGCGTCGTCGCCAGCGCCGACTGGATGCCGCTCAGCGCGTGGTGCGCCGGGAAGATCGAGTCCTTGTACCCCGGCACTAGGCTCTGGGCGAAGTCGAAGCTCACCACCGTGTGGGTCCACACCAGCGAGATGAAGTAGAACGCCCCAAGCAGGCTGATGAACGTCCGCAGCTTGCGCCATTCCGACTTCGTCCCCTGCCACCCCATCGCCAGCCGGTGGTAGATGCGGCGCCCTGTCCGGTCTCGCGCCACGGCGAAGTCGGGGATCGCCCCCACCCACAGCAGCGCCAGGCCGGTCACCACCAGGAAGATCACCGCCAGCGCCAGGTACACGTGCGGCGCGCCTGCAGGCCACCCTTCCCGGTACAGGTCCACGAACCAGAACGACCGCCGCCCCGACGCCGACGGCAGTGCGATCAGCAGCGGCACCAGAATGACCAGGCTCACCAGCCCCGCCACGGACCACAGCTCCGCCGCACGAGTGATGGGCCGGTTGAAGTGCGCCCGCGCCAGCCGCGGCGCGATCGCCACCAGCGGCGCCGATAGCGACGTCGTCAGGATGAAGGCGAAGACCGCCGCCAGGTAGGCCCAGTGCGTGTGCACGCCAAAGCCGTCCCCCAGCCGCAGGAAGAACCCCACGATGCCCAGCACCGTGAGCACCACCAGCACAACCACCGCCACAAAGAACATCGTCCCGGAGCGGGAGCTCCGCCCCAGGATCTCGTCGTTGATCTCCCGGGGACTCTTCTCCAGGATCTCGGGACGATGGTGGCCGTTGTGGCCGTTATGTTTAGTGGTCGCCTGCACTCGGGTCCACCTTCTTCAGGTAGGTGATGTTCGGCTCCGTGCCCAGCTCCTGCAGCACCCGGTACGCCCTCTCGTCGTGCCGCATCACGCTCACCCGGCTCGACGGGTCGTTCAGGTCGCCGAAGTTCAGCGCGTTCGTCGGGCACGCCTGCACGCACGCCGGAGCGATGTCCCCGTCCTGCAGCTCCCGCCCCTCCTGCGCGGCGTCCACTCCGGCGCGCCGGACGCGCTGCACGCAGAACGTGCACTTCTCCATCACGCCCCGGGTCCGCACCGTCACGTCGGGGTTGAGCTGGTTCCGCAGCGTCTCGGGCCACGTCGGGTCGAAGTAGTTGAAGAACCGCACGTTGTACGGGTCGTTGTTCGCGCAGTACCGGGTGCCGATGCACCGGTTGTAGATCTGGACGTTCATCCCCTCGTTGTTGTGGTACGTCGCATAGACCGGGCACACCGGCTCGCACGGAGCGTTCGAGCAGTGCTGGCACAGCATCGGGATGAACCGGGCCTTGACCTTGCTGTAGTCGCCCGTCTCCTCGGCCTCCTCCATCCCCTCCCAGTACCGCTCGATGCGGATCCACTCGAAGAACCGGCGCTCCAGGAACGCCTTCTCCTCGCTGATCGGCACGTTGTTCTCCGCCTGGCACGCGACCACGCACGCCTGGCAGCCGGTGCACCGGTCGACGTCTATGACCATCCCGTACTTGCGCTCGACCTGCTCTTGCACCATCACACGCCCTCCGTGTCTCTACTCCCGGGTCACCTGGATGATGGGGAAGTGGTCCAGCTGCACCGCCGGCACCATCCCCTCTGTCTTCGGAATGCGAGTCCTCCGTCCCGTCTTCTCCACACGCACCCGCGTCGCCGCCCATGCGAACGCATGGGTCTCCTCGTCCTCTTCCGGCGCCAGCATGCTGAGGACGTTCGCGCCGCGGTTGTCCGCGTATCGACCGTAGCCGCGGTGGCCCTGCCCCAGCGGCACGCTCACCACGTTCGGCGGCGTCGCCGGGTGCGGGTACGCCAGCGCCTCGATCGATCCATAGTGCGAGGCAACGGTCACGACGTCGCCCTCGCGAATGTTCATCTCTCGGGCCGTCCTCGGGTTGATCTCCACCCACGTCTTCCACGCCGCCGTCGACTGCGGGTCAGGCGTCGCCTGCAGCCACGGCAGATGCGACGTGCTTCCGTCGCCCACCCCTTGCGCAGGGAAGGGCATCAGGTGGAAGGGGTACTGCTCCTCGCTGCCTTGGAAGCTGGGCTCCTTGGCGTCCGCCACTTGCGACTGGGCCTGGCTCGCGTCCCCCGACGCGTCCCGGTCCCACCAGCCGCCCCGCTGCAGCACCCCCACCCAGAACCCGTCGAAGGTGCTTGCTCTCGTCGTCCCTGTGCGAAGCGGCAGGACCCCGCCCTTCTCTTGGAAGAGACGCAGCATCCCCCAGCGCACCACGTCTTGGAACGTGTCCCACTCTTGCAGCTCCTGCCCCACGCTCCCGCCCAGCTCCTGGGCGACCGTCAGGAGCAGGTCGCCGAAGCTACGCGTCTCCGCGTGCGGCGCCATCTCCGAGTCCCCTTGGCCCCCGAAGGGCGCCACCACCGGCTGCTGCAAGCCCATGGTCTGGAAGCCGGGTGCCGGGTCCGGCACGTCGTCTCCCCACTCCTCCATGTAGACGCGCTCCGGCAGCACCAGGTCCGCCTGCGCAGTCGTCTCGTCCAGGAAGCTCGCAACGCTCGCCACGAACGGCACCTGCGCCAGCGCCTCCTCGAACTTCACCGGGCCTGGCAAACCGTATGCGGGGTTCGCGCCCCGCACCAGCGCCACCTGGACCTCGTTGCTGCGCATCCGCTCCGCCAGCCGCTTCCACTCCGCCAGAGGCGTCGCCTTGGCCGCGTCCGGCACGCCGGGCAGCGGCGACGGCGGGTTGAACGTAATCCCTCCCTCCGCGCCCACGTTGCCCACCAGAAGGTTGAGCGTGTAGGCCGCGGTCAGGTTGAACAGTCCGTTGGTGTGCGCGCCCGCTGAGCCGCCCGCCAGCGCCAGGCTCGGCTGGTGGTCGACGAACGCATGGGCCAGCGCGACGATGCGTTCGGCCTTGATCCCCGTCTTCTCCGCCTCCGCGCCTCCCGGCCTGAACCGCGCCAGCGTGTTGGCGCCCACCAGGTCGGTGACCCTCCGGCTCGACGCCGAGTCCACCAGCCCCTCGTCTACGATTACAGATGCGATGCTCAGTGCCAGCGCGCCCTCGTAGCCGGGCCGCACCGGCACCCATTCGTCAGCGTTGGCCGCCGTCAGCGAGAACCGGGGTTCCACCTGCACCAGCGTCCCCCGACCGAGCCCGCCGCGGGCCTCGCCCTGCCGGAATTCGCCGTACTGTCGCGAGTGGTTGATCGGCGAAATCCACTGGCCCAGGAAGTCGGCCCCGAACGACAGCACGTAGCTCGTCCGCTCGATGTCGAAGTGCGGCAGCCGGTCCTGCCCGAAGACCCGCTTCACGGCCTCCCGCAGCACCGTCTCCTCCAGCGTCTCGAAGGCGAAGTGCTGCGCGCCGTATGCGCGTACAAAGCGTTCCACCAGCATCCCCATGTGCCCCCGGGCCGGCGCAGTGATCACCGCCACCGACTCCGGGCTGCCCTGCTGCGCTCGCATCTGTCCCACCAGCGTGTTCAGGGCCGTGTCCCAGGAAACCTCCTGGAACGGCTCGCCCCGTGACGCCCTGAGCATCGGCATGCGGATGCGGTCCGGGTGGTACAGCGCCTGCAGTCCTGCCTCGCACCGTGCGCCGTGCTTGCCCGCGTTCAGCGGGTACTCCGGGTTGCCCTCCACCTTCTTGGCCCTGCCCTCCATCACCCGCACTAGGATCCCCTCCGAGTTGGAGCAGACCCGGCACAGCGTCGCATAGTGCGCGTCAAAGCCCTCCACCAGGTCCTCCGGCAGGCGGGCCGGGCTCTGCACAACCATCTCCCGCTCGGGAATGGTGCAGCCCGCAAACAGCACCGCCCCCAGCCCCAGGCCGGAGCGCTTCAGCAGTTGTCGACGGGTAAGGGCCATCCTCTCGTCTAGGCCTCCATTAGTAGTGGCAGGTCGTGCAGTCCGTGGGGGCTCCGTACTCCCGATGGCAGTCCACGCAGTCCCCCATCCGCAGGTCACGGTCCTGCCGCACCTTCTCCATCGTCTCAACCTTACCGTGGCAGATCGTGCATGTCGCCGAAGATATGCCGTACTCCGGCTGCGAGGAGAAGAACGCCACGTGCTCCTCGTGCACGAAACGCACGTGGTCCGGCAGTCGATGCACCCGCACCCAGTTGATCGGCCGCGCGTCTATGAACGTCCGCGACGCACCGTCGAAGCCCACCAGCTCATTCATCGTCGCAATGCCCACCAGCGCCGCGTTCTCGCCCGCAGCCTGCCCCACGATCTTGTGGCAGTAGTAGCACTGCTCGACCGCGGGGATGCTCGCCATCCGCTCCGTCTCCACCGTCCGATGGCAGAACACGCAGTCGATACCCGCCTGCTGGACGTGGACGGGGTGAGGGAAGGGCACAGGCTGGTCCGGCGCACCGCGGAACAGCTTCTCAACAGGCCAGAAGTAGTGGCTGAGAATGAGCAGCAGCCCAACCACGAACACGGCCGAAATAGTCAGGCCGCCTCCCAGCACAATCAGGAGCTGGGGCGAGATGCGCCGGGGCAGCAGCCGTTGCAACACCTAGGCGTTTTCTCCCTGGTCGGCGCCTCCGTCCATCACCGCGGTGCCCCCCGCAGCGCCGGATCGGAGCCCCGTGTTCAAATCCACCACTTGAAGTAGAAGTCCTCGATCACCCGGACCTCCCGAACCAGGTTCAGGAAGACCCACGCCAGCGTCGGCACTGCCACGGCCGCGAGGGCGTACAGCACCAGACGCAGTTGGAACACTTTTGCCGGGAGGTGCCCCGACGCCACCAGCGAGGGGATGATGGCCCGGGCGAATAGAAGAGAAAATGCCAATACGATGACGACCAGGGGGACACCCCACAGGAAGAACAGGGTGTCCCCAATCTGGTCCCAGTTGGCGCCCGATATGTAATCCGGGTCCAGGTGGGACCCCATAGCTCCCCCCAGCTATGGACTAGTTTGTGAAGATTATCGCAAGCCGCGCCGCAGTGTCAAGGGAGTTTCCGCCAGGATAACCACCATCTTCCGCCCACCGCCCCTCCCCGCTCGCCTGAGCCTGTCGAAGGGCCCCCGCCTCTCCCAGCGGAAACGCCGACGCGCAGCGTCGGGTGAGGGCGCGGGGTCTGGGGGCTGCAGGCTCCGGGCTAGGGCGGCTGGCCGCATCCCAGGACGGGCGGGTGGGAAGATGCGGCGGTGGTGCGGGGAGGGCGGGTGCCCGCCCCCAAGCCCCACCCTTGCAGCCCCCCCACCACTTCCCCTAGAATCACACGAGCGCCCAAACGCACCGACGGGGGGAAGCACCGAATGGCCAAGCGCGACGACATGCGATTCAGCCGACGCAGTGTCTTGGGAACTATGGCTCTCGCCGTCGGCAGCCTCGCCTCCCTCCCCCTCCTCTCCCACCTGATGCGCCGCTCGACTCGGCCCACCGACCCCCGCCTCATGGACCTCCCCGGCGAGGGCTCCATCTTCCAGCCCCGCAACGACGCCCGGCTCCAGGAGTGGCTCCGTAAGCAGCGCGAAGCCTCCGACTCCTAGGGCAGCACAATCCCCGGCGCCCTCGGCTCCTCCGGCCTTGACCGAAGCTGTTCCAGCATCGCCTCCGGCTCGTTGACCGGCATCATGCACGCGTAGTTCTCGCACACGTAGGCCGTCGGACGCCCGCCGATCATCCCCCGCATCTCCAGCAGCGGGATGCCGCTCTCCTCCCCCTCCTCTTCCGACTCCGCACCCGCCACCACCTTGTTGGGGATGAAGTCCCGGTGCGCCGCCGCCAGCAGCGCCGCCGTCCCCGCGTCCTCCCGCGGCCCCACGATGGCGACCTCCTTCGGCGTCGACAGGTAGAAGTCCAGCGCGCACAGCCAGTGCCCGAAGCCCGCCGGATGCTGCGCCAGCAGCCCCCGCACCGACCGCAACGCCCGCGTCGCCGTCCTCCGATACACGTCCTCGCTGGTCAGCGCCCCCAGCCGGAGCAGCGCCAGCGTCGCCGTCGAGCCGCCGCACGGCATCGCATTGTCGAAGATGTCCCGTGGCCGCACGATGAGCGTCTCGTGGTCGCGGGCCGTGTCGTAGAACGTGCCCCGGCCCTCCTCCCAGAACAGGTCCAGCATCGCATCGGCGAGGCCTCGCGCCTCGTCCAGCCACACCCGCTCCAGGCTCGCCTCGTAGAGGCTGACCAGCCCGTCCACGGTGTAGGCGTAGTCCTCCAGGTACCCCGGCAGCTTGGCCTGCCCGTCCCGGTACGTGCGAAGCAGCCGCCCCTCCTGCCGGAGGCCGCTCAGCAGGAACCGCGCCGTCACCCGCGCCTCCTCCAGGTAGTCCGACCGCTCCAGCGTCGCCGCCGCCTCCGACAGCGCGCTCAGCACCATCGCGTTCCAAGCGGTCAGCACCTTGTCGTCCTGCAGCGGCCACTCCCGGGTGCGTCGGACGGCGTGCAGCTTCTCGCTCCCTTGGGTCACAGTCTCCGCCAGGGCCTCCGGCGTCATCCCCAGCCCCTCCGCCACCGCCTCCGGCGCCGAAAAGCGATGCAGCACGTTGCGCCCCTCGAAGTTGCCCGCCTCGGTCACCCCGAAGTAGCGCGCCACCGCCGCCGCATCCTCCTCGCCCAGCACGTCCCGAATCTCCTGCGCCGTCCACACGTAGAAGAGCCCCTCCTCGCCTTCGCTGTCCGCGTCCTGTGACGAGGCGAAGCCGCCCGCCGGGTCTCGCATGTCCCGCAGCAGGTAGTCCAGCACCCGCTCCACCACCTGCCGGTACATCGGTCGCCCCGTCGCCTGGTAGGCGTGCAGGTACAGCCGGGCGAGCAGCGCGTTGTCGTACAGCATCTTCTCAAAGTGCGGCACCAGCCAGTTCCCGTCCACCGTATAGCGATGGAAGCCCCCCGCCAGGTGGTCGAAGATGCCGCCCTGGATCATCCGCGTCAGCGTCAGCATCACCATCGACAGCGGCCCCTGCTCCCCCGTCCGGTGCGAGTAGCGAAGCAGGAACTCCCACGTCATCGGCTGCGGGAACTTCGGCGCGCCTCCCAGCCCACCGTACACCCCGTCGAACGCCGAGACGATCTGCCGGTACGCCCCCCGCAGCAGGTCGTCCGTCAGCGGCTCGTTCGACACCCCCACCGCCGCGCTGCGCTGCAGGAACGCGTTCACCTCCTCCGCCGCCTGCAGCACGTCGCCGCGGCGCTCCCGGTACGCGTCGGTCAGCGCTGTCAGGATGCGAGGGAAGCCTGGCATCCCCATCCGGTCTTCCGGCGGAAAGTACGTCCCGCTGTAGAACGGCTTCAGGTCCGGTGTCAGGAAGACCGTCATCGGCCACCCGCCCCGGCCTGTCATCGCCTGCACAGCCTGCATGTAGATCGAGTCCAGCTCCGGGCGCTCCTCCCGGTCCACCTTGATGTTCACGAAGTTCCGGTTCATCACCTCGGCGATGTCCGGGTCCTCGAACGACTCCCGCTCCATCACGTGGCACCAGTGGCACGCCGCGTACCCGATGCTCAGCAGGATGGGCTTTCCCTCCTCCCGCGCGCGCTCCAGCGCCTCCGGCCCCCACGGGTACCACTCCACGGGGTTGTTCGCGTGCTGAAGCAGGTACGGGCTCGTCTCGTTCCTCAGTCTATTTGCCATGGCCCTATCTTATCCCCTCCGCCCCGCCGCTGTCGGCAGTTCCCTCACCCTGTCCCCCGCCTGCTGCTCCGCAAGCGCCAGGTCATACTGTGTCTGCAGGTTCAGCCAGAACTGCGGCTCGACGCCAAACCAGTGACCCAAGCGCAGTGCCGTGTCCCCGGTGATGGAGCGCTTGCCTGTGATGATCTGGCTGATTCGATTGGGCGGCACGTCGATCTCCCTTGCCAGCGCCGTCGGCGTGACTCCCCTCTCCATCAGCTCATCCCTGAGAATGTCACCTGGACGGACCACTCTCCTAAACGTCACTCTGTCCCTCATCTCTAGTGATAGTCCACAATCTCAACATCCGTTGGCCCTGGCCCGTCATCCCATACGAAACAGATACGCCATTGACGATTGATGCGTATCGAGTACTGGCCATCCCTGTCACCTCGCAGGGCTTCCAATCGATTGCCGCGCAATCCAGCCAGGGTTCTCAGAGACGGCGCCGCGTTCAGGATAGCCAGCCGCCTCTCCGCCTGCGTTTCAAACCCCTGAAACTCCCGTACAGACTCCCCCGTAGCAAAGCGCTCCGTTCGACGGTCCCGGTAGCTGAGTATCATGTACGGAGCAACGTACCACCATTGACGTTGTACGTCAATCGTCACCTCCGCGCCTCTCGGGACCATCCCACCCCCTCCTCACCCCGACTCCACGATCGGCTGCGCCACTATCCACAGGCTCAGCATCGTGTACCCTACCATCAGCGCCATCATCGGGTACTGGCTCCGCACCGCCGCCCGTCGCTCCCCCAGCGTCCGCAGCGCCACCACGTGCGCTAGGTACACGGCGATGATGTGCCCCGCCACTATCCCGATGACCGCCGTGAACCACGCAAACCGCGCCCCCACGATCCCGATGTCGATCGTATACCCCGCGGTCCCCAGCACGTCCCACCCCCACCCGAACGGGTCCGACGCCAGCGGGATGATCGCCTGCCCCTGCACCAGCAGGAACGACAGGAAGTGCGCCAGGTGGTACGCCAGCGCGATGGGTATCAGCGAGTACACGAACGCCCGCGCCAGCTCCTCCACCGCCGGCCCCCGCCCGCTCGCCGCCGACATCAGCGCGCAGGTGCCCGCGTACAGCCCCAGGAACAGCAGCGGCACGGCCACCAGCCCCACGGTCCCCACCGCCGTTGAGCCCGACACCACCGTCGCGATCGCCCCCGACACCTCCACCCACGCAGGTGTCGCCGTGAGCCCGTCGAAGGTCACCGTCGCCAGCAGCAGCACCACGAACACCATCGTCGACGTCGACACGGCCTCGTGCCGAAGCAGCCCCGCAGCGAACGGCCGCAGGCACAGCGCCCCGTCGCTGTCCCGAATCTCCGTCGGCGCAAACCGGGCGAAGAACCCAAACGCCATCGAGAACGCCTCCCCGTTCCGCAGCCACACCTCCTTCCCGAACACCACCATCCCCGCCCACGTGATCGCCGAGTACACCAGCGCCATCTGCGCAATCCGCACCGGCACCGCCGCGTCCGCGTACACCAGCTCCACCCATGCGAAGCAGGCGAACAGCAGGACCCCCGGCCACGCGCCCCACTCGGCGGGGTAAGGTCGACGCAGCGACAGCTCCGCCCCCGGCCGCACCCGCCGCACGACAGCCTCCGCCCACTCGAACAGCGTCTTCCACGGGTTCACCAGCGCCCACACGTCCCCCACCAGCGCCGAGACGTAGGCCAGCCCCACCCACCACACCACCCACACCATCGTCGGGGCCAGGTTCCTCGTCGGCGCCTCGTCCCCCAACAGCCCCGCCGCCACCACCAGCACGAACACGCCCACCGCCGCGGCCCTCGTCAGAAGCACAGCCGCCCTCAGCACGAACCCAACTACCCCCTGCCCCGGCCAGCGCAGCAGGTTGAGACGCGGGTAGTCTCGCAGCCCGGGCGCCCCCCGCACGAATAGCCCGATGACCACGAACGACAGCGCGACCGCCGCGCCCGACCCCGCGACGTACAGCCCCAGCGGCACCGGCAGGTCGTACCGCTCCCCGAACCCGTGCGCGTGCACCGACGACGCCGGCCACGCGACAAGCAGCAGACCCACCCCGACCATCGGCAGGGCACGCACGACCAGCCTACCCATGTTCCTCGCCACCGCTAGCGCGGGTGGACCTCCAGCCGCCCAAGCTCCACCTCTTCATGCGACTGCCCCTCCGTCCCGACGTCGGGGTGCCGTCCGCTCACAATCCCGTGACTCACCGAGTCACTGTTCCGCCAGGTGATCTCCGTCCCCGCCTTGGCCATGACGTGGTTCGGGTGCGCCGCCAGGTCCCGCACGTCGATCTCCACCGCTTCCGGCGCCGACGCGTCGTGCATCACCATGATCGTGCCTGACACCTCTGCATGGAAATGGCTGTGGAACAGGATCTCCTCACCCGCCAGTCCCTCGGGCACCGTGAACGTGAACGTGTCCCCCGGCTGCATCACCGGCGACCCGAACACCTCGCCGTGCCCGCGCCCGCCTCCCACGTGCACGGTAATCGGAAAGCTCCCCGTCGCGGTCGCCGTGAGCTCCAGTGTCGCGGGCGTTCCGGGCATCGCAACCCCCGTCACGTCGTACCCGTGCAGGTGCAACGATGCGTGCTGGTCAGACGTCACCACCAGCGTCACCGCATCGTCCTGCTTCACGCTGTAGGTGGCCGCGCCTCCCGCGGGCTCACCACCTTCCAGCGTTATGTCGAATGTGTGCTGCTCAGGCTCCCCACCGTCGCCGCAGGACGCCAGCAGCACGACGGCGACGATGGTCGAAAGGCATGCAGCTAGCACTGCTCTGCGTATTTTCATCAGACGCCCTTCTCCGTTCCGATGGCGCCCGGCTCTGCTGCTACGACGCGCGTCCGACCGACGACGCCCGCCCGCGCCTCTTCCGCCACGAGAACGCCGTCCGCACGAACAGCACGGCGACGATGGCAAACGCGCCGATGACGAACCAGTTCGTCCCACTGGCCGACTGCACGTCGACCGGGAACGTCGCATCGCCCGGCCCCAGCGGCCCCGTCAACGACACCGACAGCGTCCACTCCCCCGTCGACTCCACCGGCAGGTCCGCCGCGTACCACCCCGGGCTCGCAAACACCTCCGCGCCCGACACCGGCCCCGACGCCTGCGAGTCGCCCTCCGGCCCCACCCCCGTCACGTCGACGCTCGGCGCCCCCGGCACCGGCAGCCCCTCATCGTCGAACACGGCGATGCTCAGGTGCAGCGTCGGCGCCACCGGCGCAGTCAGCACCCGCAGCTCGTACGGCCCGGCGGGGCCCTTGAAGACCTCCCGGCTCTCCACGTGCGGCCCGTTCGCCGCCGCGGTCTCCGCCCCCACGCCAACCAGCAAGCTCCCCAGCGCCGCGGCCACTACCAGGCTTGGAACCAGCGTCCTACGCGCGCGTTGCAGCATATCCGTATGCACCCATAGATTGATGAGATTCGTCGTTCCTGCGAAGGCAGGAACCTCGACCTTGCGAAGGCAGGGGGACCTCGACGTTTGCCCCCCCGTTCGCCGTGAGCCTGTCGAAGGCCCCCGCCTCTCCCCTTGAGGGAGAGGCCGACGCCCCAGCGTCGGGTGAGGGGTATCCCCCGCTCAGGCAGCGGCGAGGCGAGGAGGTGGCAGCTCCGTTCGAGGGGTGAAGGCCCGGAGCCACGGTTGGCCGCGGACCTCGATCAGCGACATCATCGGCGGCACGAGCAGAGCGAACAGCGCAAGCAGCAGCAGGTGCGTCAGCCCGCTTCCCGCCGAGCTTCCCGCCGAGCTTCCCGCCGCCTCCTCCTGCGGGAGGAGGTAGCCCGCGCCCGCCGGCAGCGGCGCGCCCGAGGCGTCGGTGTACGCCCCTCCCTGCGCGTGCCGGTGGTCGACTTCATACGGATGCGTATGCGCGCCCGCAACCCCTGCGAGGTGCAGGTGTCCCGGTACCCGCTCCGCGTAGTGGTGGTCCAGCAGCGGCCCCACGATCGGCAGCGCCAGCGCGCCGACAACCAGCACCGCCAGCGCGCTGCCCCAGCGCCCCCGCAGCGCCACCCTCACCACAGCCGAACACATCATCGCTCTCCCCACACCTTCCAGTGTGCCAGACCACCCACGGAAAAGGAAGGCAGCACATCCCGCCTCTCCCCTCGCGGGAGAGCCCGACGCGCGGCGGGTGAGGGCCAGAATTCGCTCGTCGTTCCTGCGAAAGCAGGAAGGTGAATTCACATTTCAAGTGCAACACCTGGGCAGCATAGATCTCTGCCGGGGTGCGGTACCCCAGACACTTGCGAGGGGTATTGTTGTAAGAGCGGACGAGCTGAGCAAACCGGGCGTCGGAGACGGTCGCCAGGTCGGTCTTCCGGGGAAGGGAGCGCCGCATGCGGCCGATAGCGTTCTCCACGCCGCCCTTCTGCCAAGGTGAGTGGGTATCGCAGAAGAAGGTCTGAATGCCCAGCGCGTGCAATGCGTGATGGCGGGCGAACTCCGTGCCATTGTCGAAGGTGACGGTCTGGCGCCATGCAGGAGGGAAGAAGCTCAGGGCTTGCATGATGGCGCCGGCGATGGGGCTGGAGGCCTTCCCTTCGGGCCGCAGGGCGATGAGGAGGCGGGAGTAGCGCTCGTGCAGGGCTAGGACCACGGGGCCTCGGCGGCCGAAGGCCATCAGGTCCGCCTCCCAGTGGCCAGGGGTCTGGCGGCAGGCAGCCTCCTGGGGGCGGTGGGCCAGGGGAAGTCGGTGGGCAATGAAGGAGGCAGAGCTTCCTCCTCTGCGTCCCCGCCATCCCCGCTTGGACTTTCCGCGGGGCAGGTAGTGGCGCCAGGAGTAGTCCTTCTTGCGAGCGATCTGGGCGTAGATGAAGCGGTAGATGCTCTCGTGGGAGATGACGGGTTTGCCTGACTCCATGGCCATGCGTCCCGCCACCTGCTCAGGGGACCAGCCCTGCTTGAGGCAGGAGAGGACCTGCTGCCGGAGCCCTGCATCCCGTTCCAAGCGAGCGCCGCGCCAGCGCCGGGCATGGGCGTGCTGGTCGGCATACCGAGGCTGATAGCCCTGGGTCCGCGACCCATTGCGCGTCAGTTCCCGAGCCACGGTTGATGGCGAGCGATCCAGAGCTGCCGCAATTTGACGGACCGAGTGTCCCAGGGCGTGTAGTCGGGCCACTTCACAGCGTTCTTCAATGGTGACATGCCTATATCGTCTTCCCATGACAACACCTTAACCAGGTGTTGCACTTCGTTTGTGAGTTTAGGGAACCTCGCTACCTGCCCCCGCGAAGACAGACGGACCTCGTCCCCGCCTCTCCCCTTGTGGGAGAGGCCGACGCAAAGCGGCGGGTGAGGGGTATCCGGCACAGCCGGACGAGGCTCAGTCCTCTACATCCGGCGTGAAGATGTCGTCAATGGCCTGCCCAAAGACTCCGGCCATCTTGAACGCCAACGGCAGGCTGGGCGCATACTTCCCCCGCTCGATCGCGTTCACGGTCTGCCGGGACACCCCCAGCCGGTCCGCCAGCTCCGACTGCGACCAGTTGCGCTCGGCGCGGAGCACCCTCAGTCGGTTCTTCATCGGTACCGACGCTCGGCGTACTTGCTCCCCAGAATCCAGGAGGCGCCCATCACCGGCCACACCCACCACCAGTTGATGTGCGGCAGCCCCACGTGCTCCAGGAACCCGTAGCCGAAGGTGATCGCCGCCGTGGCGCCGAAGGCGATGGCGAGCGCCTCCAGGTTGATCCGCTGCCGCAGCTCGTCCACGCTCCGCATGTAGCGGACGTAGGCGACGATCCCGTAGATGAACGCCGCCATCGGCGCAATGGCTACCGGGAAGCGCCACGCTGCGTCGGGGTACGCCGACGTCACCGGGACCGACACGCCCAGCAGGATGACGTAGGCCAGCAGCGCCAGCACCATTCGCTTCGAGTATTGTCTCTCGCCCTGTTCCATGGTCTGCGCCTCCTCCCCGTCAGTCTGCTGTCCTTGTGCTCTATACTGTAAAGCATCCTTGTCTGTTGTTCAAGGTCGCTTTACACCGTCCCCGCCTCTCACCTTGTGGGAGAGCCCAACGCGCCGCGGCGGGTGACGGCGCGCTGGCTCCCACATCGTCGCCTCTGCGAAAGCAGGAACCTCGACACTTCGCCTCCAGGGGGTGTCCAGAGGGGGTCTCCCCCCTCTGGCAAGGGGTTTGGGGGATGTGCCCCCAATACCAAACAACCCCCGAGGGCGGGCGGGTGGGCCCCTCAACGTCGGTCATCCCCACCCCCTACACTCCCAGCCGCCCCTCTGCTACCCTGTCCCCCCGGAGGAACCCCATGACCACCGTTACCCCCATGACTGGAGCCCAACGAATGCTGGCGGCCTGCCGCCGCCGGCCCGTTGACGCCACCCCCGTCTGGTTCATGCGACAGGCTGGCCGCTCCCTCGCCGACTACCGCGCCCTCCGCGAGCGCTACGACATCCTCACCCTCGCCACCACGCCCGACCTCGCCGCCCAGGTCGCCATCATGCCCGTCGACCGCCTCGGCGTCGACGCCTGCGTCCTCTTCGCCGACATTATGCTCCCCCTCGAAGGCATGGGCGTCCCCTACACCATCCAGCCCGACGTCGGCCCCATCATCGAGCGTCCCGTCCGCACCGAGGCCGACGTCGATGCCATCCGCATCGTCGAGGCGGAGGAGGCCACCCCCTACGTCTTCGAGACCGTCCGCATCCTCCGCCGCGAGCTCGGCGACCGTGCCGCCGTCCTCGGCTTCAGCGGCGCGCCCTTCACCCTCGCCTGCTACCTCGTCGAGGGCCGCCCCTCCCGCGACTACGCCCGCGCCAAGGCCATGATGTTCGGCAACCCCGCGCTCTGGCACCGGCTCATGGCGAAGATCACGGAGGTCATGGTCCGCTACCTCCACGGCCAGGTTGAGGCCGGCGCGCAGGTCATCCAGCTTTTCGATAGCTGGGTCGGCGCCCTCTCCCCCGCCCACTACGAGGCCTTCGTGCTCCCCTACTCCCGGCGAATCTTCGACGAAATCAACCCCCTCGGCGTGCCGACGGTCCACTTCGGCACCGGCGCGGCCTCCCTCCTCGAGCTCATGGCCGCCGCCGGCAGCGACATCGTCAGCGTCGACTGGCGCATGGGCCTCGACGACGCGTGGGCGCGCATCGGCCATGACCGCGGCATCCAGGGCAACCTGGACCCCGCCATGGTCCTCGCGCCCTGGGACGCCGTGCAGGACGGCGCACGCGACGTGCTCCGACGCGCCGGGGGCCGCCCCGGCCACGTCTTCAACCTCGGCCACGGCGTGCTCCCCCAGGCCGACCCCGACGTCCTCGCCCGTCTCGTCGAGTTCGTCCACACCGAGACCGCCAACGGAGCCACGGCACGATGACCCCCGCCCGCGACCTCACCGGCGTGCTGCTGATGAGCTTCGGCACCCCCTCCTCGCCCGACGAGGTCCCCGACTACCTCGCCCGCGTCCGCGGCGGCCAACCCATGCCCCCCGAGGTCGTCGCCGAGATGCAGCGCCGCTATGCCCTCATCGGCGGCTCCCCCCTCACCCGCATCACCCGCGAGCAGGCCGCCGCCCTCGAAGCCTGCCTCAACGCCCACCCCAACAACACTCGTCGTTCCTGCGAAGGCAGGAACCTCGACGCCAACACTGACCGCACCTACCGCGTCGCGGTCGGCATGCGCCACGCCCAGCCCTGGATCGCCGACGCCCTCGCGCTCCTCGCAGCCGAGGGAGCCGACCACGTCGTGGCCCTCGTCATGTCCCCCCAGTACTCCGACGTCATCATGGGCGGCTACGTCCGCGCCGTCGACGATGCCCGCGCGGCCCTTCCCCACCCCGTCCCCACCCGCGTCGCCGCCGCGTGGCACACCCTCCCCGCCTTCGTCGACGCTCTCGCCCAGCGCGTCCGCGAGGCCCTCGACGCCCTCCCCGCCGCGGACCGCGACACCATCCCCCTCCTCCTGACCGCCCACAGCCTCCCCAAGACCGTCGCCGACCGCGAGCCCGGCTACATGGACCAGCTCCGCGACACGGCCCGCCTCGTCGCCGAAGCCGTCGGCATCCCAGACGACCGATGGCGCTTCGCCTACCAGAGCGCAGGCCACGCCCGACAGGAGTGGCTCCGCCCCGACCTCACGGAGCTCTTTCCCGACCTCCGACAGGCCGGTCACCGCTCCGTCCTC
The DNA here is from genome assembly GCA_965205235.1 of Dehalococcoidia bacterium. Classification (GTDB taxonomy): domain Bacteria; phylum Chloroflexota; class Dehalococcoidia; order Lucifugimonadales; family UBA1127; genus CBDBGD01. The sequence goes on along the minus strand of CBDBGD010000005.1, from coordinate 118,093 downwards.
GTGGCCCCGGTCCAGTTCCTGGCCGACCACCTTGAGCTCCTCTACGACATCGACGTCGCAGCCCGCGAGCAGGCGGAGGCCGCGGGCCTCCGCCTCTACCGCGCCGGCGCGCTCAACACAATGCCCGGATTCATCGCAGCCCTGGCCCACGTCGTCCAGCGGGAGGAGAAGCACATGCGCACCGCGGCGGTGGCATCATGACCCCCCGAGGCTCGGACGTCGTCATCGTCGGCGGTGGAATCCTCGGCTGCACCGTCGCCTACTACCTCACGGAGCTCGGCGTCACCCCCACCATCGTCGAGGCTAACGCCATCGGCAGCGCAGCCTCCGGTGTAGCCCTCGGCGGCCTCGACCCCACCGGCGGCGCCGGCATCCCCGGCCCCGTCGCGCCTCTCGCCATCGAGAGCCTCCGCCTCCACGCCGACCTCCACGCGTCGATGAAGCAGGAGATCGGTCGCGACAGCAGCTTCTACCTCCTCTCCCACCTCACCGTCGCCCTCGCCGAGGAGGAGGTCCCGCCCCTCTACGAGCGCATGGAGTGGCAGCGCAGCCAGGGCTTCCCCGCCCGCTGGCTCGACGCCGGCGATGTCCTCGCCCTCGAGCCCAACCTGGCCCCCGATGTCGTCGGCGCGCTCCAGACCGACGACGTCGGCATGATGGACTGCGCCGAGCACATGGCGACGCTCGAAGCGGTCCTGCGCTCCCGCGGCGTCCAGGTCGAGTACGGCACGCTCCAGCGCATCGAGTGGATCGGCGACCGCGTCGCAGGCGTCCGGCTCTCCACCGGCAGCCTCGCCTGCGACCGGCTCGTCCTCGCCCTCGGCCCCTGGTCCGGCATGCTCGCGGACCTCCTCGGCGTCCCCGTCCCCGTCGAGCCGCTCAAGGGCCAGATCCTCCGCCTCCGCATCCCCGGCGCAGACCCCTCCAACTACGTCTCCCGCCTCGGCATGTACGTCGCCGCCAAGCGCGACGGCCTCGTCTGGGCCGGCACCACCGAGGAGCGCGTCGGCTTCGACACGACCCTCACCGACGACGCCCGCGACCACATCCTCCGCAGCGCCTGCCGCCTCCGCCCCGACCTCGCCGCCGCACAGATCGTCCGACACACCGCCTGCCTCCGCCCCCTCTCCGCTGACCTTCTCCCCATCCTCGGCCCCGTCCCCGGCCGCGACGGCGTCTTCCTCGCCACCGGCGGCGGCCGCAAGGGCATCGAGCTCAGCACCGGCATGGGCCGCTCCCTCGCCCAGCTCATCGTCCGCAACACCACCACCATCCCCCTCCACGCCCTCACCCCCGCCCGCTTCCTCCCCTAGCCCCCCCTTCGTCGTTCCTGCGCCCCCCATTCGTCGTTCCTGCGAAGGCAGGAACCTCGACGCTCGCCCGCGCCCCGTTCGTGGTGAGCCTGTCGAACCATCACCCTGACCCTTTCCTGATTCCGCTCACCCTGAGCCTGTCGAAGGGTCCCCTCCCACACCCCCACACCCGCATCCGCTACAATCCCCCCATGCCAACCGCACTCCGACGCACCCTCGCCACCACCGCCGCCTCCCTCGCCGCAGCCGCGCTCCTCGCCGCCTGCGGCCCCCCGCCCGGCGCCATACCGCCCGACCCGGCCTCGACTGCCACGCCCACACCCACCCCCACCGCTGTCCCCACACCTACACCCGCTGCTGTGCCCACACCCACGCCCGCTGCTGCAGCCACGCCTACACCCACCGTTGCTCCTGCACCCTCGCCCGTCGTCGTTCCCACGCCCGCCCCCGCCGCCGTAGCCACACCCAGACCCACGCCCACGGCCGTAGTGGTCGTACCCTCACCCACACCCATTCCGGTGCACCCGGGGGACCGGTCTGCGCTCGTGGCGATCTACCACGCCACGGACGGGCCGAATTGGACGAACAGCCACAACTGGCTGACCGACAAGCCCCTCAACATGTGGAGTGGCGTCACGACAAACGACGCTGGACGGGTCGTCGAGCTGACGTTGCGAAGCAATCGCCTCACCGGGGTTATACCCGTTGAGACCGCAGAGCTGTCCAACCTGCACTACCTTGACCTCAGTGACAACCGCCTGAGCGGGCCTGTTCCCCCCGGGCTCGGCACGCTGTCCAACCTCCGGCGGCTGGAGATGGAGCGCAACGACCTGAGCGGCGAGATTCCCGGCGAGCTTGGTAACCTCCCTGACTTGGAGTTCTTGTGGCTCAGTGGGAACCAATTGACCGGACGGATTCCCGCAGAACTGGGCAACGCATCTGCCCTGGTGTCCCTGGTGCTTACCGCGAACCATCTGACCGGAGAGGTGCCACCGGAACTCGGCCAACTGTCCAATCTGGCCAGCCTGTGGCTCGCCGGGAACCAGTTGACCGGCCGGATTCCCGCAGAGCTTGGCAACCTATCCGCCCTGGACTCCCTGCTGCTTAACGACAATCAGTTGAGCGGCGAAATACCGCCCCAGCTCGGCAGCCTGTCCGGCCTCAAGCGCCTCGACCTGAGCGGCAACCAGTTGAGCGGAAGTATCCCACCTGAGCTCGGCGCCCTGTCCAACCTGCGAACATTGAGCGCTGCCTCCAATAGTTTGACCGGCCCGATACCCCCCGAAATGGGCAAGCTGGCCAGCCTGACAGAGCTGCACCTCTGGGGCAACAAGTTGAGTGGGGAGATACCCCCCGAACTCGGCGAGCTGTCCAACCTCACCTACCTGGGGCTCTCCTCCAACGAGTTGAGCGGCGAGATACCCCCCGAACTTGCCGATCTCTCAAACCTGCGCTCCCTTGACCTGGCATCCAACAACCTGATTGGGAACGTACCGCCGGAGTTCGGGGCCCTGCCGGAACTGGCTTACCTCTTTCTCTCTTTCAACCAACTGAGCGGCGAGATACCCAGCCAACTAGGTGAGCTGTCTAACCTGATCCACCTTCAGCTTGACGTCAATCAGTTGAGCGGCGAGATACCCCCCGACCTCGGCAACTTGGTCAATCTGACCCTCCTGTCACTCCTCGGCAACAACCTGACTGGGAACATACCGCCGGAGCTCGGGGCCCTGCCGAAATTGGCTTACCTCGTTCTCTCCTTCAACCAACTGAGTGGGGAGATACCCAGAGAGCTCGCCAACCTGTCCCTGGAGCAGTTTGACTTCGACGCCAACGCCGGCCTCTGCGCCCCCACCGACGACGCCTTCCAAGCATGGCTGACCGCGATCAAGCACACATCGGGCCCCAACTGCTAGCCACCCCTGCCCCACCCCCACACCCGCATCCGCTACAATCCCCCCATGCCAACCACGCTCCGACGCACCCTCGCCACCACCGCCGCCTCCCTCGCCGCCGCACTCCTCGCCGCCTGCGGCCCCCCACCCGACGCCACCACCCTCGATCCGACCCCCACCACCACACCCACCCCCACCGTCGTCCCCACACCTACCCCCGCACCCACTCCCGACCCAACCATCGTTCCCACGCCCACACCTGCCCCCTCGCCCGTCGTCGTTCCCACGCCCGCCCCCGCCGGTGTCGCCACACCCGGCCCCACGACCGTACCCACTCCTGCTCCTGACCCCACACCCGTCCCCACCGCCACGCCAACGCCCACGGCCATCGTCGTCATCCCCACCCCCACCCCCACCCCCACTCCCACTCCCACTCCCACTCCCATCCCCGTGCATCCCGGAGACCGGGCCGCGCTTGTCGCGCTCTACAACGCCACCAGAGGCCCAAACTGGGACCGTCAGGACTACTGGCTGAGTGACGAGCCTCTCGGGTTGTGGCACGGCGTCACAACGAACAACGACGGACGGGTCGTCGACCTGAGCATTCCCGAGAACCTGCTCAGCGGGCAGCTTCCCCCCGAGCTCGGCGCCCTGTCGAAACTCCAAAAGCTGGACTTGGGGAAGAACCAGTTGACCGGAGAGGTCCCGTCAGACCTCGATGAGCTGTCCAACCTGCTCCATCTTGACCTCAGTTGGAACGAGCTGAGCGGGCCAATACCTCCCGAACTCGCCGCCCTGTCCAACCTGGCCCATCTTGACCTGCGCAAGAACCAGTTGACCGGGGCGATACCCGCACAGCTCGGCCATCTGGCCGGCCTGACTCACTTGGACGTAAGCTTCAATGAGTTGAGCGGCGAGATTCCCACCGAACTCGCCAACCTGTCCAACCTGCTCCATCTTGACCTGAATTGGAACAAGCTCACAGGAGCGATACCCGCACAGCTCGGCGAACTGTCCAGCCTGACCTACCTTAGTCTTAACTTCAACGACTTGAGCGGAGACATTCCACCTGAGCTCAGCGCCTTGTCCAGCCTGGAATATCTTTACCTGGGTTGGAACGAGTTGAGCGGAGAGATACCCGCCCAACTTGCCACCCTATACAGCCTGCGAGAGATGAACCTCAGCGGCAACCGGCTCATCGGGGAGATACCTCCCGAGCTTGGCCGAATGGACAGTCTGATGAGTCTGTGGCTCCTCTCCAACCAGCTGAACGGGGAGATACCCGCCGAGCTCGCCGCCTTGTCCAACCTGCACACGCTGGACCTCGGCGGAAATCAGTTGACCGGGCAGGTTCCCTTTGCGTTCACCACCCTGTCCAGCCTGAGGATACTGCGTCTCTGGGACAATCAGTTGACCGGAGGGATACCCCTCGCCGCGCTGCCCAACTTGCGAGAACTGCATCTGAGCGGGAACCGGCTGAGCGGCGAAATTCCGGCAGCCATCGCCTCCATGACCAACGTGCACTACCTAATTCTCAGCGACAACCGGTTCAGCGGCCAGGTTCCCCCCGAGCTTGGACAGCTGTCCGATTTGGTCACCCTGCGCCTTGACGACAACCAGTTGAGCGGCGAGATTCCCCCCGAACTTGGCCGGCTGTCCGATTTGGTCACCCTGCACCTTGACGGCAACCGGTTGAGCGGCGAGCTTCCTCGCAGCCTGACCGCGCTCTCGGCGATGTGGCAGTTCTACTTCGAAGGCAACGCCGGCCTCTGCGCTCCCACCGACGACGCCTTCCAAGCATGGCTGACCGCGATCGAGCACACATCGGGCCCCAACTGCTAGCCCCTCCTAGTTCGTCGTTCCTGCGCCCCCTTCCTCGTTCCTGCGAAGGCAGGAACCTCGCTATCCGCCCACCCTGAGCCCATCGAAGGGCCGAATGGGCGAACTGACACGCAGCGGCGGGTGAGGGCGCGGGGGCCTGGGGGCCACAGGCCCCCAAAGAAAAATCCTAGGGCGGGTGGGCGGGCAATGCGCCGGCGGGGGGAGGGATGAGCGGGGCATCCTTATATCAAGCGGGAGTCCGGGGGCGCAGCCCCCCAAGAAAAAACCTCCGAGGGCGGGCGGGTGGGCCCCTCAGGGTCTACCGGAGGGGGTAGGATCGCCCCTGCAACCGACGCCATCGCGCCCAACCCCCCACCACACCCCAACGCCGCAGATTAGGGTGCAGGGCGTGCCCCCACCCCCGCTGCCTCGCTCCAACCGACGCCATCGCCCCCCAACCCCCACCGCAGCCCAACGCCGCAGATTAGGGTGCAGGGCGTGCCCCCACCCCCGCTGCCTCGCTCCAACCGACGCCATCGCCCCCCAAACCCCCGCCACAACACAACGCCGCAGATTAGGGTGCAGGGCGAGCCCTGCCCAACCGCGCGTACGCCCCTCGCACCAGCTCCTCCGTCTCCTCCCACCCCACGCACGCGTCCGTGATCGACACCCCGTACTCCAGCGCCGACGGGTCCCCCAGCGACTGGCTCCCCTCCCGGATGTTGCTCTCCAGCATCAGCCCCACCACCCCCGCGTTCCCCGACCGCTGCTCCACGACCGACTCGAACACCGTCGCCTGCTGCCGGTGGTCCTTGTTCGAGTTCGCATGCGAGCAGTCCACCACCACGTGCGGCGCCAGCCCACGCTGTTCCAGCATCCCCTGTGCCGACGCCACCGACTCCGAGTCGTAGTTCGGCCCGCGCTTCCCCCCGCGCAGCACCAGGTGCGCGCCCGGGTTCCCCGTCGTCTTCACCACCGACGCGTACCCGTCGTCGTCGATGCCCAGAAAAACGTGCTCGCTCCGCGCCGCCACAATCCCGTCCAGCGCAATATCCACGCTCCCGCCCGTGCCGTTCTTGAAGCCAATCGGCATGCTCAGCCCGCTCGCCATCAGCCGGTGCGGCTGGCTCTCCGTCGTCCTCGCCCCAATCGCCCCCCAGGAGATCACGTCCCCCAGGTACTGCGGCGTGAACGATTCCAAAAACTCCGTCGCCGTCGGCAGCCCCTGGCCCGCAACCTCCAGCAGGAACTCCCGAGCCCGCGCCATCCCCTCGTGCACGTCGTAGGTCCCGTTCAGGTTTGGGTCGTTGATCAGCCCCTTCCACCCCACCGTCGTCCGCGGCTTCTCAAAGTACACCCGCATCAGCACCAGGATCCGGTCCGACACCTCCGACGACAACGCCGCCAGCCGCCGAGCGTACTCCACCCCCGCATCCGTGTCGTGGATCGAGCACGGCCCCACGATCATCAGCATCCGACTGTCCGCACCGCTCAGGATGTCCTCGATTTGTCGACGATGCCCCGCCACCTGTTCCCGCACCGCCTCCGGCAGCGGATACCGACGCCAGTACGCCGACGGCGGGTCCAGCCGAGTGATGCTCTCCACCCGAACGTTGTGTATCGCCGACCGCTTTGTCTGCACCATTGCCTGACCTCCCTGTGCATCAAAAAACCCCCACCGCTTCCGGTGAGGGTCTCGATTTCGTTCCGCTGTGTCTGGCTGTCTACGCTGGGACGTGGAGCGACAAGACCTCACCGGCGCGCCACCGCGCGCCGCTAAAGTACCCGTAGTAGTACCGCCAACCCCTCTCCACGTACGTCACAACCCCGAAAGCATAGCTGCGCAGGCACGGGGTGTCAAGGCGAGGCCAGGGCAGGCGGTACCACTACATTCGTTGTCGCTTGATGTGGTCCGCTGCTGCGAGGCAGTAAGGGGTCCGTGCCAGGAACACAACTGCCATAGCACCTAGGAGGATCAGGAAGGCAACAGTCTCAATTCCCCGCGCGGTCTGGCCCACCACAACCATTAGAAGCAGCAATGCGAAAGCACTGGCTGCTTCGCCGTAGGCATGCCAGCGCCAAGGCTTCCACGCTTCCCGATGAATGCGGCGACGGCGGCGAAGACGTCGCTCTAGCAGCACCGGGGCTACAGTCGCAACCGCCCATATCCCCACGGCCGCTGCAAGAAGCACCCATGCCCATATAGCCATTTCATCTCCCCCACATCGGTTTCATGCATCTGCCCCGACTGTCGCCCTCTAACGTCTGTGGCAGGCTGGCGAGCAGAAGAAACAGCCGTCCACCCACATATAGTATCTTCGTGCCTCTCTGACCGCAGGGCCACAGCTCGCGAAGAGACCAAGGTAGATTCGGTTCAGTACGTTCGGCAACCACGGGCACCCGCCCCGATGCACTTCGTGGTCCCCGTTAGCTTGAGCCCTTTGGTTCACGTAATAGAACGCCATGGCTTTTTTTCCTCTTTCAGCATGAGATTTGGGGTGGGGTTGGCTCAACCACGCAGAGCCAACCCCGGTAGTGGCTACCGTCGTCTAACGGTGGTGGTGATGCGGCGCCTACGGATCGTGACAGTCACGACCCTCTTGGCGCGACGACGGACAACGCGGCGTACAGCCATAGTTGTCCTCCTGGCGTAGGGCTCGCCAGGGCGGGAGGGCGCATCAGACCCCCCTCGGGAGAGGGGCCGCCCGACTTGACCACACGAGCGACACAGTGCAGAATGGCACCGGTCTGAGGAGACCCGTGGAGTCCCCGCCCTTGGCGGCGTGATCCCATGCTAAAGCCCCCTTGGCGTTTGCCGTCAGGGGGGCTTTGTCATGGCAAGACGTGTATGGTGGGCTAGCAGCCCTGGCAACTTGCGAACACATCGATCGGCGCACTTGTCGCCGTCCTCCCTTGGGAACGCCAGTCTCCGCATCTCTATAGCGACCCACCTAGGGTAATGTACCGGATGAGATCAGCTCTGTCAAGCTGGCAAATCGACGCATTCGCGTAGCAGGTTTAGCTTTGGATTCCGGCCAGACATCTGCCCCAGAAAGACGCCCCAATTCGCCCCAAATTCGCACGAAAACCACTTGACAAGAATTTTGGGGATTGGAGCCACGTAGCATAGACGTTCGCAATGCCTGGTACTCGCAGTCGTGCTGCCCCCTACCTCCTCCTCCGCCGCGCTCGCCTCGCCGCACGCCCCATCCGCAGCACGCTCTCATTCTTCATATAGCCGTTCTTCCGGTTGTAGTCCTGGAGATACGAGAGTGTGTAGTAGTCCCGCTTCTCCTTGTTGCACGGCGGGCAGAGCAGCGTCAGGTTCTCGTAGGCATCTGTGCCGTCGTCCGACTTGGGCCGGATATGGTCCACCTCCAGCACACGCCGGTCGAAGTTGTAGTCGGCGCCGCAGCCCTGGCAGAATGGCCCTAGGTCCACCAGCAACGTCCCGTGCTGCGTCCTGGGGAGCGGGTACCGCTTCTCTTGCTTTCCCATGGGCGTCCGGAGAATCAGAGCCGCCGTCTCGCCGCTGTCCGTGCGCTCGGGCGGTTTCGTGGTCCTCTTGATGTCGCCACGCCTGAGCACCTGTTGCCCGTGTCCGGTACTGCGACCTCTTATGGCCAGCCCTTCCCTCTCCAGGCGGTCCAATACCTGCTTGTGGGACCCTTTCCAGATGTCCATGCCTACCCACTGGCGACCCAGCTGCTCCGCCGCAACGCAAGTCGTGGCGCAACCAGCAAACGGGTCAAGCACCATATCGCCCGGATTGGACGACGCCATGATGATGCGCTCATACAGCGCCAGGGGTTTCTGCGTGGGGTAGCCGACGCGCTCCTTGTTCTTGGGCCCGCCCAGGATGCGGATGTCCTCCCACCAGTCCCGCATCGGAGGCTGCCCGCCCGCAAACTCCTTTGGTTGCAGGTCTGAGGGGATCGTCCCCTTATCAACCGCCGCTCGATACTTCTTCCAGTCAAAGACGGTCACCATCTTCTTGGAGCGGTTCAGGTTGTACCCGCGTCTCTGTGCGCTTGCGAACGTTCGGAGTGACCCGGCTGTTGGCGGGCTCCTCAGGACGTTGAAGGTGTAGTCTTCTCCCTTGGTGTAGAACAGCAGCGTATCGTGCTTCTGCTGCCATCGCCGCGCCGCTGACGGCATTCCGCGGTAGGCCCAGACAACCTCATTCCGAAAGTTGGCCTTGCCAAAGATGGCGTCCATCAGGCACTTCACCCAAGCGTGGGCCGTGTGGTCGATGTGCAGGTAGATGCTCCCGTCCTCCGTGAGGATCCTGTGCATCTCCAGAAGGCGTACCCCAAGCCAGCACAGGAACGCGCCCATGTCGTTGCCGTACACATCCTTAGCTGTCTTGATGACCTGCCAGACCTCCGGGTGGTCTCGCATGATGGAGCGGACCCAGTCGTCATGAATGTCGCGCCGCCAGCTCCACCGGTCATGGAACGTCGCGCCCGCGGCGAGGGAGTCCGGCGTTGCGTGGAAGTCCTTCGACTTGTTGAACGGAGGATCGGTGGCGATGAGGTTGACGGTGCCGGAGTTCAGTCCGCGAAGGAACGGGAGGTTGTCGCCGTGGAACAGCGTGCGGCTCTCGAAGTTGCGAGTCCCGACTACGGCGTCGGAGCGCTGTAGGCCTGCCTTCAAGGCAGGAACCCCCTTGCGGCCAGGCGTTTGTCCACCTCACTATAGCCACAATCATGTGACCTGCGCGTGATATTATATGACTTTCCCGCACAACGGTACCCCGCCCCACACGTCGTCATTCAGGCCTCCGAGCCGGAATCCAGGGGCGAGGCCGGGCGTCCCCCGTAGGGGCGGTTCGCGAACCGCCCACTCCCCAGCGCCACCGGCGGATGCGGGCGCGGGGGCCCGGGGGCCGCAGCCCCCAGTACTAGGGCGGCTGGCCGCACCCCAGGGCGGGTGGGCGGGAAAAGCGCCCATGCGGTGGCGAGCGGCAAAGCGGCGCATCCGTTCAATGGCCCGTTGAGGCGACCAGTGATGACACTGTATCCTAGGAAGGTAGAGCTGTCGTAGAGCAGGGCCGGAACCGGATTCGACGCTTCCAAAAGGAGGAAGGGCCATGAAGTTGCACTACTATCCGGAGACCGACAGCCTCTACGTCGAGTTCAAGGCGCGGCCTGGAGCGGAGACCATCGAGGTCACCCAGGGGCTGAACGTGGACATAGACGCCGACGGCCAGGTCGTTGGCTTCGACATCGACCACGCGTCAACGCGCCTGGACCTGTCCACGCTGGAGACGGAGGCGCTGCCCCTTCACAGCGTCAAGGCTGGCTAGCTCCCGGAGTAAGGCTTCCGTCACCCCCCAACTTCCCCAGGCTGAGGGTGCAGGGCTGGCCCTGCTGCCATCTCCCCCTTCCCCCAAACGCCCCCCATCCCCTACCATCACCCTATGCCCACCCGCACGCGCCCACTCGTTCCTCGCCGATGGGGAACCTCGACGCCCTCCGCCTCCAACCTCCGCCGTGGTCCAACGACGAAAGCTGAGGGTGCAGGGCCTGCCCTGCCCCTGCCTGGAGGTTGTTTCACACCGCCCTTTTTCGGCCCATTCCCCAATCTGGACCTTGTTCCGCGGTTGTTCCGCGCGGCAGTCGTTTCCTATCTGTCCCGCGCGGTTCCAACCCGCCTCTGCGAAACAACCCCCAACCTGGACCTTCTCTCCAACGCCCGAACGACAACACGACTCCAAGCTGGCGCCGCCCGGCCCGCGGATCAACCGCGATTCAACCTCAAACCTACATCGACCATCGCAGAGCCCACCCCAGGCACGGACGGCCCGCAAAAAACTCGCGGGAACGAAACGAATCGACTCGAATCGCCTCCCCAAGCAGCGGGCGGCTGGCCGCCCCCAACCTTGGCGAACCCCGCCGCTTTCCGCTACACTGAATCGCGCCTCCCAGGAGTGACATAGCAATGCCGGACAGCCCCCGCATCCTCGTCATCAACGGCCCCAACCTCAACCGCCTCGGCCGCCGTGACCCCGCCCACTACGGCACCGTCACCCTCGCCGAGATCGAGGACCGCCTCCGACGCCGCGCCGCCGACCTCGGCCTCTCCGTCGACTGCTTCCAGTCCAACCATGAGGGCGCACTCATAGACTGCCTCCAGGAGCGCAGCGACGGCGCCGCCGGCATCATCATCAACCCCGGCGCACTCACCTCCTACGGCCTCTCCCTGCACGACGCCCTGCTGGACACCCGCCTTCCCGTCGTGGAGGTCCACCTCTCCAACATCCACGAGCGAGAGCCGTGGCGCGCCCAGTCCGTCATCGCACCCATAGCCGTCCGCCAGATATCCGGCAAGGGCTGGCGCAGCTACCTCGACGCCCTTGAGTACCTCGCAGCCCGACGTGACGACGAAGGAGCAAGCGCATGAGCCCACGCCTTGACGCCCTGCGAGCCGCCCTCCAGGAGCAGTCCCTCGACGGCATCCTCATCACCGCGCCCGAAAACCGCCGCTATCTCTCCGGCTTCACCGGCTCCGCTGGCAGCCTGCTCATCACCCACGACGACGCCGTCCTCGCCACCGACTTCCGATACACAGAGCAGGCGGCCACCCAGGCCCCCGACTTCCGCGTCGTGCGAATCGCCGCCGCCGGGTGGCTCCCGCCCCTGGCGAAGGAGATGGGCGTCCGCAAGCTCGGCTTCGAGAGCACGCACGTGACCGTCGCCGCCCACACCGCCCTCGTGAAGTCCCTCGCCGACGCCGGCAACGGCGTCGAGCTCACGGCGACGACGGAGCTCGTCGAGCCCCAGCGGGCCATCAAGGACGCCGACGAGCTCGCCCTCATCACCCGCGCCGTGGAGATCTCCGACCGCGCCTTCGAGCAGGTCGCCCCCACCATCCAGGTCGGCGACACCGAGCAGTCCGTCGCCTGGCGCCTGGAAATGGCCATGCGTGAGGGCGGCGCGGAGGCCCTCGCGTTCGACATCATCGTCGCCGCCGGGCCCAACGGCGCCATGGCCCACCACCGCGCCGACGACACCCCCATCGGCGAGGGCCAGCCCGTCGTCATGGACTTCGGCGCCAAGTACCAGGGCTACTGCAGCGACATCACCCGCACCATCTGCATCGGCACGCCCGACGAGACCTTCCGCGTCGTGTACGACACGGTCCTCGGCGCGCAGATGGCCGCCTCCGCCACCGTCGAGGCGCAGATGACCGGCGAGCAGGCCGACGGCCTCGCCCGCAGCATCATCGAGAAGGCCGGCCACGGCGACAAGTTCGGCCACAGCCTCGGCCACGGCATCGGCCTCGCCGTCCACGAGGACCCACGAGTCGGCCCACGCGCCGGCAACACCCTCCTCGACGGCTCAGTCTTCACCATCGAGCCCGGCATCTACATCCCCGGCTGGGGCGGCGTCCGCATTGAGGACATCGTCGTCCTGGAGAACGGACGCGCCCGCACCCTCACCAAGGCCCACAAGCGGGAGGACCCCCGCTAGAGGAGGACAGCGCGTGGCTACCATCACCTACAGCGACCTGCGGCGCGGCACCATCATCGAGCTTGAGGGCGACGCCTTCGCCGTCATCGAGTACAAGCACGTCGTCATGCAGCAGCGCACCCCCGCGCTCACGCTGAAGCTGCGCCAGCTCCGCTCCGGCAAGACCTTCGAGCGCAACCTCCCCGGCAACCAGCGACTCACCCTCGCCGAAATCGACAACCGCCAGGCCCAGTACCTCTACAACGACGGCCAGAGCTTCTACTTCATGGACACCGAGACCTACGACCAGTTCCCCCTCGACGCCGAGGAGCTTGCCGAGCAGTCCAAGTACCTCACGGAGGGCGACACCATCAGCCTGGTCTACTACCAGGGCCAGGCCGTCACCGTCGAGTTGCCCACCACCGTGGACCTGGAGGTCGTCGACACTCCGCCCGCCTTCAAGGGCGACACTGCCTCCTCCGGGCGCAAGCCGGCCACCCTCTCCACCGGCGCGCAGGTCAAGGTGCCCATGCACATCACCGCGGGCCAGACCGTCCGCGTCGACACCCGCACCGGCGACTACGTCTCCACCGTCTCCTAGCCGCCGCCCATGCCGCTGTACACCGTCTCCCAGGTCACCCGATACCTGCGGGACGCCCTCGAACGCGATGCCGTCCTCCGCGACCTCTGGGTCACCGGCGAGGTCTCCAGCTTCACCCGCTCCGCCCTGGGCCACATGTACTTCACCCTCAAGGAGGCCGACAGCCAGGTCCGCTGCGTCATGTTCCGCAACGGCGTCGGCGGCGAGGTATTGGCTGGCGGCGTCGCCGTGGCCGCCCACGGCCGCGTCTCCTTCTACGAGACTCGCGGCGAGCTCCAGCTCTACGTCGACATGGTGCGGCCCCAGGGCCTCGGTGAGATGCACCTGGAGCTCGAACGCCTCCGCGCCAAGCTGGACACCGAGGGCCTCTTCGACCAGACCCGCAAGCGCCCGATCCCGCCCTTCCCGCAGCGCATCGCCGTCGTCACGTCGCCCGCGGGCGCGGTCTGGCACGACATCCAGAACGTCGTCCGCCGACGCTACCCGCTCGTCGAGCTCGCGCTGGTGCCGTGCAGCGTCCAGGGCGACGCCGCCGTCCCCACCATCCTCGAGGCCTTCGCCGTCCTCAGCGACGCCCACGACGTCGACGCCGCCATCCTGGCCCGAGGCGGCGGCTCGCCCGAAGAGCTCATGCCCTTCAACGACGAGGCCGTCGCACGCGCCATCTACGCCAGCCCACACCCCGTGATCAGCGCCGTCGGCCACGAGACCGACGTCACCCTCGCCGACCTCGTCGCCGACCTGCGAGCGCCCACGCCCTCCGCCGCGGCGGAGCTCGCCGTGCCCGACGCCGCCGCACTCCGAGAGACCGCCTTCCAGCAGGTCCTCGCCCTCACCGACAGCACCCTCGACTTCACCCGCGCCCGCTGGACCGACACCCAGGCGCTCGCCCTGCGCGTCACCTCCCGCGCCCCCGACACCGCCGGCCGCCGCCAGCGCGTCGACGACGCCCTCCACCGCGTCACCCTGCGACTGACCACCACTGCCGCCCTCCACCGCGAGCGCCTGCGCACCGTCACCTCCCGCCTCGCCGCCCTCGACCCCAGCGGCGTCCTCGACCGCGGCTACGCCCTCGTCCAGCGAGAGGACACCGGCGCAACCGTCACCAGCGTCCACGACGTCGCCCCCCACGACGCCCTTCGCATCCACCTCCGCGACGGCGCCTTCCCCGCCCAGGTCTCCCCTCCCCCCAACGTCGCACCGTAGGCTGCCCCTCCTTGTCGTTCCCGCGCAGGCAGGAAGGTGAATTCACATTTCAAGTGCAACACCTGGGCAGCATAGATCTCTGCCGGGGTGCGGTACCCCAGACACTTGCGAGGGGTATTGTTGTAAGAGCGGACGAGCTGAGCAAACCGGGCGTCGGAGACGGTCGCCAGGTCGGTCTTCCGGGGAAGGGAGCGCCGCATGCGGCCGATAGCGTTCTCCACGCCGCCCTTCTGCCAAGGTGAGTGGGTATCGCAGAAGAAGGTCTGAATGCCCAGCGCGTGCAATGCGTGATGGCGGGCGAACTCCGTGCCATTGTCGAAGGTGACGGTCTGGCGCCATGCAGGAGGGAAGAAGCTCAGGGCTTGCATGATGGCGCCGGCGATGGGGCTGGAGGCCTTCCCTTCGGGCCGCAGGGCGATGAGGAGGCGGGAGTAGCGCTCGTGCAGGGCTAGGACCACGGGGCCTCGGCGGCCGAAGGCCATCAGGTCCGCCTCCCAGTGGCCAGGGGTCTGGCGGCAGGCAGCCTCCTGGGGGCGGTGGGCCAGGGGAAGTCGGTGGGCAATGAAGGAGGCAGAGCTTCCTCCTCTGCGTCCCCGCCATCCCCGCTTGGACTTTCCGCGGGGCAGGTAGTGGCGCCAGGAGTAGTCCTTCTTGCGAGCGATCTGGGCGTAGATGAAGCGGTAGATGCTCTCGTGGGAGATGACGGGTTTGCCTGACTCCATGGCCATGCGTCCCGCCACCTGCTCAGGGGACCAGCCCTGCTTGAGGCAGGAGAGGACCTGCTGCCGGAGCCCTGCATCCCGTTCCAAGCGAGCGCCGCGCCAGCGCCGGGCATGGGCGTGCTGGTCGGCATACCGAGGCTGATAGCCCTGGGTCCGCGACCCATTGCGCGTCAGTTCCCGAGCCACGGTTGATGGCGAGCGATCCAGAGCTGCCGCAATTTGACGGACCGAGTGTCCCAGGGCGTGTAGTCGGGCCACTTCACAGCGTTCTTCAATGGTGACATGCCTATATCGTCTTCCCATGACAACACCTTAACCAGGTGTTGCACTTCGTTTGTGAGTTTAGGAACCTCCCTCCTTCCCCTTACGCTGCTGCATCGGCTGAGCCTACTTGACAGTCCCCGAGAAAAGCGGTACTCTCCCACACGTGAATAATCTTGCGACAAAGTATCATTTACTGCGCCCACTACGAAGCGACGTTCACCTGCGGGATTGTGACGCTGTTCGCCGCCTGCCGGTCCTGTCGGACGGCATGTAGAGACTAGTCTCCCCCCGACGAATATACGAGTGAGCGAATGTACCGTACCGAATGAGATGCCATGTCAAATAGGGCTATTCTGGCCACAATACGAACAAGGAGGAGCGATACGATCTGACTGAGGGGCCATGTGATGAAGACCCAGGACTCAGAGCTTGAATATTGCACGAGGTGAAACGTGGAGTTCTACAACGTAAAGACCCGGAAGAAAGTGGACATCCCGGAGAGCGGCCTCAGCAAGCGTACCCTGGTGCAGAAGAACGGCAGACACACCTACGCCGTTACCGGGGAAGCAGACGGCGCCAAGCTGGTCAGGTTCGTCAGCAAGCAACAGTACGACGCCTTGCAGGTCCCTGAGATCGACGGCTCCTGAGGAGGCGCCATGTGGTGGTTCAAGCGGGCGGTACTCCGTCCCACTTTCGCTGACGTCCAGGCGATGCACCCCTGGTTCCTGGACTACCAACACTTGGAACCGGGGGTCAGAGAGTTGGTCTGGACGTTAAACCAGACCGACCTGGTAGAGACCCTCTCCTCCTGTGAAGGCCACCCGGAGTTGCCGTACTGGTGGGAGACCACTGGCGGTACGGCCTACGTCCTGTACTTGGTGATCAACCCCAGCCAGTGGCGCCGAGTGCTGCACCGGCTGCGGCAGCTGGCCCAGGACTGGAAGGATGTCCGGTTGATAGTGCGAGACTCCCACGAGCAGTGGCTGGGGTTTCAAGTCAGCCATGCCCCCCCGGAATCTGCCCGCAACGCCTTGGACCAGGCCATTGGCCAGGCTAACGAGTTGATTCGGGGGTTCGTGGACCATGACGTCGTTGCTATAACCTCAGCCAGACGTGGACAGGAGGACCAGGCCCGGCAGAACGGTTCTCACGGACCCGTTGGAGGATCAAGGCAAGGCTAGCAAATAGGCCAACATATCGACGGAGGTGTCCCCATGGAAGGACTAACTGCTTACTGCCTACCGCTGCGCAGAACGTGCGAGATTCTGGAACCCACCATAGTGACCCTGAAGAACGGGCGTAAGGCGGTTCGGGGCCGGGCCAAAGATGCTCCCCAGTACACCGTCTTCCGCATTGTGAGCGACTCTGAAGCGAAGCAGATAGAGTCCACGCTCCGTTAGGGCCCACCGTAGGGGCGGGTTTGAAACCCGCCCACAGGTAGGGCAACCTTTCCAGCACCGGTCTGGGAGCCGCCGTCCCCCAGAATGCCCTCGGGCGGGGGTGGGGCCTGCTCATCCCCTCTCCCTGGAGGGAGAGCGCTAGGATGAGGCAGAACCCCGCCGCTTTGCGAGCGTTGGGACCCGCAGATCGCGAGACCGCGCCCCCCAGGCCCCCGCTGGGGGGCGCTGGGTTGGGGGCGGAGCTAAAGCGGGTGGCCGCCTGGGGCGAGTGGATGGAAATGCGGCGGTGGAAGGGGGAGGCCGCAGCCCCCTCCTGTTGACCCCCCGCGCACGCCCACGGTACAATTGCCGGTAGCCTGCGCGTTGACCGCAACGGAGTACGACTGTGGCCGGTATCAGCCCTGAAACCCTCGTGGAAGAGTTCAAGAAGAACGACGTCACCCACGTCGTCTGCCTCCCCGACAGCGAGACCAACTGGCTCTACCTCAAGCTGCAGGACGAGCCCAGCCTCGACCTCGTCCCCGTCTGCCGTGAGGGCGAGAGCATGCCCATCGCCGCGGGCCTCTCCATCGGCGGCAAGAAGCCCGTCGTCCTCATCCAGAACACCGGCATGTTCGAGTCCGGCGACTCCATCCGCGGCATCGCCCTCGACCTCGGCCTCCCCATGGTCATGGTCATCGGCTACCGCGGCTGGACCCGCAAGGGCCCCACGCCCGACTCCGCCGCACGCTACACCGAGCCCATCCTCAACGCCTGGGGCATCAACTACTACCTCATGGAGCGCGACGAAGACGCAGACCGCATCTCCCTCGCCTTCGAGGAGGCCTCCCGCACCAGCCGCCCTGTCGCCGTCCTCGTCGGCGACGAGTACCACGCCTTCTCCACGGGGAAGAAGTGATCCTCCAGCGTGACCTCATGGCCGCGGTGGCCCGGCAGCGGGCCGGCGCAGTCGTTCTCACCACCATGGGCTCCCGGGGCGATTGGGCCCAGGTCAGCGGCGTCCCCCAGCGTGACCTCCCCGTCTCCGGCGCTATGGGAAAGGCCTCCTCCATGGCCCTCGGCCTCGCCCTCGCCCAGCCCGACGAGAAAGTCATCCTCTTCGACGGCGACGGCAGCCTGCTCATGAACCTTGGCGCACTCATAGCCATCGCCAACAAGGCCCCCGGCAACCTCTACCACTTCGTCATGGAGAACGGCGTCTACGCCACCACCGGTGGCCAGCCCGTTCCCGGTCAGGGGCGCTTCTCCCTCGCCAAGCTCGCCCTCGCCGCCGGCTACCCCGCCGCCTACGAGTTCGACGACCTGGAAGAGTTCACCACCCGCTCCGCGGACATCCTTTCGCAGCGCGGGCCCGTATTTGTCTGTGCAAAGATCGTGCCGGAGGTCGAGGAAGAGTCCCCCGGCACCACCCTGCCTCCTGGCGTCCTGCCCACCCGGCAGGCACTCAAAGAGGTCCAGAAAGCCCTGGGCGTAGCGCCCGGCTAGTCGACAGACGCAAGACATTGGGTAACACCAGCACGAAAGGACGGTAGCGTGATGCGGCGACCTCTCCTAGTGGGTATCTCGGCGGCGCTCTTGCTCGTTGGCCTCCTCGCAGCCTGCGGCGGCAACGGCGACGACGGCGGCACGACCACAACGACGCCGGCCCCGGCTACAACGACCACCAACGGAATAGACCTCGCGGCCCAGGGTAAGGCCCTGTACCAGGGCCGGGGTCTCTGCACCACCTGCCACGCCAACGAGAACATCCCCGGCGCCACCGCCGAGCTCGGCCCCGACCACACCAACATCGCCACGGTCGCCGAGGGACGCGAGGCCGGCCTCTCGGTCGAGGAGTACCTCCGCAGGTCCATCACCGAGCCCAGCGCCTTCACCACTCCCGACTGGGAAGAGTCGGCTGAGCTCATGGAGGCCACCGTCGCTCCCCTCAACCTCACCGACGCCGAGGTCGACGCGCTGGTTGCCTTCCTCCTCACCCAGCAGTAGAAACGGCCTGCCTGGGGCAGGTCCGGTGGTGTCCATGGCGGAGAGCGCCCCAAAGCCGGGCCAGCGCGATGGTCTCTCCTTTGAGGAGGCCTTCAAGCAGCTGGAGGCTACGGCCCAGTCCCTGGAAGCCGGGGGCCTGACCCTGGAGCAGACCACGCGCCTCTACGAGGAGGGCCTCCGCCTCGCCCGCATCTGCAGCGAGCTCCTCAGCGCCGCCGAGCTCCGCATCACCCGCATCCAGACCTCCTTCGGCGAGCAGATGCGCTTCCTCGCCCAGGACAACCTCGACGACCCCTCCGTCGTCAGCGACGAGTCCACCCCCTACGACGCCGAGACGCCCTGATGTCGACTCCAACCCTCGTCCGCGCCGACTTCCACATGCACACCCACCACTCCTACGACTGCCTCACCACCCCCGAGCAGCTCGTCGCCCGATGCCTGGAGGTTGGCCTCGGCTGCATCGCCGTCACCGACCACAACACCATCCGCGGCGCCCAGGACGTCGCCCGCATCGCACCCTTCCCCGTCATCGTCGCCGCCGAGGTCAAGTCCACCGCCGGGGAGATCACCGGCCTCTTCCTGCAAGAGGAGGTCCCCGCCGGCCTCTCCCCCTTGGAGACCGTCGAGCGCATCCGCGAGCAGGGCGGCCTCGTCTCCATCCCCCACCCCTACGACTCCCTGCGCCGCTCCGTCATCGCCGAAAGGGCCCTGGAAGAGGTCCTCCCCCTCGTCGACATGATGGAGGCCTTCAACGCCCGCAACGCGTTCGGCGACGCCAACCGCAGGGCCATGGCGACTGCCCGGCGGTACGGCCTGCTCCCCACCGCCGTCAGCGACGCCCACCACCCGCGCGAGCTCGGCCGCACCTACACCGAGATGCCCCCCTTCGACGGCACTCCCGAGGGCTTCAAACAGGCCCTCGCCCAGGCCCGCCTCGTCACCCGCGCCGCCAGCCATCTCGTCCACCTTGCCACCACCTACGCCAAGCTCCGCAAGCGCCTTGGCTGGCGCCGCCGGTGAAGCTGGGCTGGTTCTCGACGGGGCGCGGCGAGGGCTCCCGCGGCCTCCTCCAGACCGTCCTCGACGCCATCCGCCGCGGCGACCTGAACGCCCGCGTCCAGTTCGTCTTCTGCAACCGCGAGCCCGGCGAGCAGCCCGGCAGCGACGAGTTCATGGCCCTCGTGCGCAGCCGCGGCGTTCCCCTCGTCACGCTTTCCTCGCAGCGGCTGCGGCGTGAGCGCAAGGCGCGCACCTTCGCCGAGGTGCGGGAGGTCTTCGACCAACAGGCCATGGCGTTGCTCGACCAGTACGACCCCGACGTCTGCATCCTGGGCGGCTACATGCTCTTCACCGCCCAAGAGATGGTCCAGCGATACACCATGCTCAACCTCCACCCCGCCCTCCCGGGCGGCACAGTCGGCACGTGGCAGGCGGTCATCTGGAAGCTCATCGAGGACGGGGCGTCGGAGCACGGCGCCACAATCCAGGTCGCCACCGACGACTGGGACAAGGGCCCCACCGCGAGTTATGTCACCTTCCCCGTCCGCGGCGGTGACTACGATGCCCTCTGGGCCGATGTCGAAGGGCGCGACGTCGATGCGCTCAAGGCCAAGCACGGCGAGTCGCTCCCCCTCTTCCAGCGCATCCGGCAGGAGGGCATCCGCCGCGAGCGCCCCCTGCTCCTCGAGACCATCCGGGCCCTCACCGGCGGCCGCCTCCGCATTGCCAACCGCCAGGTCGTCGACCCCACCGGCGCCCCCACCCTCGGCCTCAACCTCAACGCTGAGGTGGAGGGTGCGCTGGGCGGCACCGGCTCCTAGCACCCCCCGCCGCCCTCTTCCGAGGAGGACTCGATTCGAGTCGTTTCGTTTTGCGCGTTTTTTCCCGGCCCTCCCGTGCCTGGGGACTCGCGGTGGTGCGTCGAAACAGCTTTGCGGTTGAATCGCGGTTGTTCCGCGCCGGGATGGGGCGCAGCTTGGACTCGTTCTTTCGTCCGGCCATCGGAGAGAGGGGCCAGGTTGGGGGTTGTTTCGCAGTGGCGGGTTCGAACCGCGCGTCGCAGCTACGAAACGAATGCCGCGCGAAACAACCGCGGAACAAGGTCCAGATACGGATTCGGGGTCGCGTGAATGGGGCGCGAAACAAGCGGCCAGCCGCCTAACCCCAACGACGTTTGGACGGCGGCGGCTGTTGGAGCAGAGAGGCGCTGCCTGTGCAGGAACGACGAATGTAGTTGGGCGCGTGCGCGTGGGCATGGAGTGATGGTAGGGGATGGGGGGTGTTGGGGGTAGGGGCAGATGGCACTCGGGGCGAGGCCTGGGCCCTCAGTGCGGTGGGCGGGTTCGAAACCCGCCCCTACGAGGGAACCCCCGGACCCACCCCTGGATTCCGGCCTCCGCCGAAATGTGGTTCGACAGGCTCGCTACGAGCGAATTCGATGGCAAGGCTGAGTGCTACAATGCAGCCCCCAATTGCGATCGGGGTTGCTGGACACGCGGATGCCTGACTGAGAAATCGCATTCTCCGATGCTGGGACGGGAGGGGATCGATGGTGGCGTATTGGGAGTTCTATGGCGATCTCGACGACTTCGAGGAAAACTCTGCGATTTCGATGGGCTACAGCCTGTACGAGAGCATCGATGGCCTGAACAGCGAAGAGATAAAGCAGGCCCTTGTCCGTCGGCGAGGTAAGTCAGCAAGCAAGTACAGCATCGGAGCCAACGCAGGACAATTCCTTCTATTTCAAAAGGCGGCAGTGAACGACGTCGTGGTAGTCCGTAACCGAAGACGAACGCGTCACATCCGCATTTGCAGAGTGACAGGGCCATATCAGTTCGACGGGAACGTCCAAGAGCCAAAGCATGCACACAGCTATCCTGTCGCATGGCTTACAGACCGTATACCACGAGACAATCTCTCCGGAGTGCTACGGGCCCGGCTCAAGAAGCGAATGCTGACCATCAGAGAGTTTGATGACCCTGCCGATGATATAGAGGCCCTCATTGCTAGCTCCCCCTCTGCAAGCGGGAGGCCACCTGCTCGTGAGGTCACCGCAGACACTATCGCTCAAGTCCGGGACCCTGACCACCACGATGAGGGGCCCGTAACCGGCAGGATGACCGACTTGGCAATGGCCCACCACATACGCAGCCGACGCACCAGCGAGCATGGGCAACTCGTGCAAGCGTTTGCAAGCAAAATGCCTGACGGGCTCATGTATGAGGGTGTGTTTGACCTCGCCGCTACGTTGCCGCCCGGCGTTGTGCTTGCCGAGATGAAGACCCTTGACGGAACGCATGATGACGAAGTCCGGCAAGTCAGGCACGCCGTCGGCCAGTTGCTGTACTACGAGAAGCTGTCTCTACCTGACGACTTTGCGGGTGGACCCGTAGCCAAGGTGGCAGTGTTCGACAAACGGCCGTCCTCTGCACACGTCGGATGGATGGAGGACTTGTGCATAGCAGTCGCGTGGCGCGAACGCAATGAGTTCGTCGCAACGCCGAAGTCGAAAGGTCTCGTGGGACTCGAATTCCTCCATGCGGCAGAGGAAGGCTAACTCTAGTCTTCGCCCTCCACACGGCACTCCGACCAGCCCCCAACCCCCGCCCGTAGACCATCCCCAGCGCCGATGGTACACTGTGGCCCAGCCCGCACCAGGAGAGCGGCCATGCAGTACACCTTCGTATCCGGCGACTCGCACATGGACATGAGCTGGCTGCCCGGCGACATGTTCACCAGCGCGGCCCCCGCCCGCCTCAGAGACCTCATGCCCCACGTGGAGGACGCCCCCACCAAGGAGACCAAGTACGGCCTCTACAGCAAGATCTGGGTCTGCGAGGGCAAGGAGCTGGGCGTCTTCGGCAGCATGGGCATGGGCTTCAGCCCGCCCCAGCCCGGCATGAGTCACCGCAACGACCGCATGCAGGAGGCCGGCTACTACGAGGGCGGCCCGCACCCCTCCACGCCGGACCTGCGCATCCGGGACCAGGACATGGACGGCGTCCAGGCGGAGGTGCTGTACGGCCTCACTCGCTCCGGCTTGGAGATCGAGGACCTGGAGGTCCAGGCCGAGACCTTCCGCATCTACAACGAGTGGGTGACCGACTTCTGCAACAGCTATCCGGGGCGCTTCTACGCCCTGGCCTGCATCCCCCTGCACGACCCCACCGTGGCCGCCGCGGAGCTGTACAAGGCCGCCCGCCTGGGCCCCCTGCGCGGCTGCGAGCTCATCGTCGACGACCGCACCCACCCCATCTACGCCCGCGACGGCTACTGGGACCCGCTGTGGCGTGCCATCGCCGAGACCCGCATGCCCGTCGCCTTCCACCTGGGCAGCGGCCGCATCCCCGTGAACCCGCCGCCGGAGGGCACCTTCGCATCGCTGCCCCACGGCCAGGACCTCTCGCAGAACCAGTTGGCCCACCAGGGCACCACCTTCTCCATCGGCATGATCGGCGGCGCGCAG
The DNA here is from genome assembly GCA_965205235.1 of Dehalococcoidia bacterium. Lineage (GTDB taxonomy): Bacteria > Chloroflexota > Dehalococcoidia > Lucifugimonadales > UBA1127 > CBDBGD01. The sequence continues at coordinate 94,969 of CBDBGD010000005.1, read as the reverse complement.
TGGCTGGCCTCCATCATCTTCAGCGGTGCGTGCGAGAAGTATCCCGACTTCCGCTTCGTCCTCGGCGAGTTCGGCGGGGCATGGGTGCCGTTCATCCTGGGCCGCATGAACCACATCTTCACGGAGCGGCTGCTCAACAAGAAGTTCGACCCGCCGCTGACCATGGAGCCCAGCGAGTACTGGTTCCGCCAGGGCGCCACCACCTTCCAGGAGGAGCCCGCCGTCGGCCAGATGGCGCACCTCATCGGCGAGGACAACCTGGTCTGGGGCTCCGACTACCCGCACCCCGACGGCGTCTGGCCCGACTCCCGACAGATCGTGGAGGAGACCATGGGCCAGCTGGACCCCGCCGTGCTGAAGAAGATCGTCTGCGACAACGCGGTGAAGCTGTACCGCATGGGCGAGTAGTATCCGACGTCCACCACTCGAAGGAGGAGAGATGCCCGAGGTTGAGAGCACCATCAAGACGGAGAACACGCTGAAGCTCCTGGAAGAGGCCAAGAAGTACTCGCCCGGCGGCGTCCAAGGCGACGGCCGCTGGTACGAGCCCTACCCGCTCTTCATCAAGAAGGCCCTGGGCTCTCGCATCTGGGACGCCGACGACAACGAGTACATCGACTACCACGCCTGCTACGGCCCCGCGGTCCTGGGCTACAACGACCCGCGCGTGCGCCAGGCCGTCATCGAGACGCTGGAGGAGGAGGGCGTCCTCTTCGCCGCGCCCCATCAGAAAGAGGTCGAGCTGGCCAAGACCCTCACGGAGATCATCCCCTGCGCCGAGAAGGCGCTGCTCTGCGGTGGCGGCGGCTCCGACCCCATCTACCACGCCGTCCGCGTCGCCCGCGCCTACACGGGCAAGACCAAGATCATGAAGTTCGAGGGCGGCTACCACGGCTGGCACGACTACCTGGCCGTGAGTGTCCACCCCAACCCCATGGTCGCCGGCCCCGCGGACGCCCCCTACTCCGTGGCCAGTTCCGCCGGCGCGCTCCAGTCGACGACGGACCAGGTCGTCGTGGCGCCCTTCCACGACGAAGCCGCCGTCGAGCGTCTGGTCGAGCGGGAGAAGGACAACCTGGCCGCCATCATCATCGAGCCCGGCCACAGCGGCGGCTGTCCCGTCATGCGGCCAAGCTTCCTGCAGTTCCTCCGCGACATCTGCGACCGCTACGGCCTCGTCCTCATCTTCGACGAGGTCATCACCGGCTTCCGCACCCACGTCGGCGGCAGCCAGGCGCTGTTCGGCATCACGCCGGACCTGGGCGTCTTCGCCAAGGGCATGGCCAACGGCTTCCCCATCGGCGCGCTGACGGGGAAGGCGGAGATCATGTCCATGTTCAGCCCGGAGGGGCCGGTCTTCTACTCGGGCACCTACAACGGCCAGGTGGTCAACGTGGCCGCCGCCCTCAAGACCATCGAGATCCTGCGGGACGGCGAGGTCAACAAGAAGCTCTGGAGCCTGGGCGACCGGCTCTCCAGCCAGATCAACGCCGTCGCCGACGAGCTGGAGATCAACGCGCAGTGCCTCAACTTCGGCTCCATCTGGGGCATCTCGTTCACCCGGGAAACACTGAACAACTACCGTGACGTGGCAAGCATGATCCGCTATAACAAGGCCAACCCCAAGGGCATGGCCCTCAAGAACACGCTGCTCAACAACGGCATCTTCGTCGTGGGGCGGCCCCGCGGCTTCATCTCCGCCGCCCACACCGAGGAGGAGATCGACAAGACCGCGGACGTCATCGCAGGCTTCTTCCGCGAGCACCGCGAGGAGCTGGTGTAGGAGCGGTCAGCACGACACGAGACACCCGATCGGGAGGAGAGAGACATGGTCACGGCAGGCAAGGCTCACCTGGAGATCATCTACTGCTCCGTCTGAGGCTACTACGGACAGGCCTCTTGGATAGGGGCCGAGTTCAACCGCCAGTTCGGCGCGGACCTAGCCATCACCCTGACGCCCGCGGCTGACGGCCGGCTGGAGGTCTACCTCAACGGCGAGCTGATCTACGACCGCAAGCAGGCGGGTGGCGGCTACCCCAACTACACCGACGTCGGCCAGATGAAGATGACCGCCATGGAAAAGGCGCCGGTCCTCACGGAGGCGTAACACTCGGTTGCCGGTGAAGATCGTCTCCTGGAACATCGCCGGCCGAGTACCACCCTGGCATTGCCTCGCCGCATCGGATGCCGATGTCGCGCTGCTGCAGGAGGCCGCCGCGCCGCCAGACCTACCCGCGCACGTCAAAGTCGACCCCGCGCCCTGGTGCACCCCCGGAGTGGACGGCAAGCGCCTATGGCGAACGGCCATCGTCAAGCTCTCCGACCGCGTGTGCGTGGAGTGGATCGACGCGAAGTCGCTGACCTGCGCAGAGTACAAGGGCTTTGGCGTCAGCCGGCCGGGCACGCTCACCGCCGCCCGTGTGTCGGCCCCCGGCGTTGAGCCGTTCATCGTCGTGTCGATGTACTCGCTGTGGGGAAGGCCGCACGCCTCCACCGGCAGCAGCTGGATCGTCTCCGACGCGTCGGCGCACCGCGTCGTCTCGGACCTCTCCGTGTTCATCGGGCGCGAGGTCGGTCACCGCATCGTGGCCGCCGGCGACCTCAACATCCTCCACGGGCACGGGGAGGGCGGCAGCCCCTACTGGACCGGGCGCTACGGCACGGTGTTCGACAGGATGGAGGCGCTGGGGCTGCCGTTCGTTGGCCCGCAGGCGCCGAATGGCCGCCAGGCGGACCCGTGGCCGGACGAACTCCCCCCCGACAGCAAGAACGTCCCCACGTACTACTCGACCCACCAGAGGGAGCCTGCCAAGGCCACGCGCCAACTCGACTTCGTCTTCGCGTCTAGGGACATAGCCGATTCAGTCTCGGTGCGCGCGCTCAACGAGCCAGATGAGTGGGGCCCGAGCGATCACTGTCGCTTGGAGATTACCGTCTCGTAGGACGTGTTGTCCCGGCAGCCGCCCCTACCCCGCCGCCTCCCCATCCTCCGTCGGCCGCACCAGCACCTCGTCGATGAGGCCGTACTCCACCGCCTGCTCCGGCGTCAGGTAGAAGTCGCGGTCGCTGTCCCGGGCCACCTGCTCGTAGGACCGCCCCGTGCTCTCCGAGATGATCGCACGGATCTTGTCCTGCAGCCGCAGGATCTCCCGCGCCTGGATTTCGATGTCCGCCGCCTGCCCCTGCGCGCCGCCCATCGGCTGGTGCATGTGGATGGTCGAGCTGGGCAGCGCGAACCGTTTTCCCTTGGTGCCGGCGCAGAGCAGCACGGTGGCCATGCTGGCGGCCATGCCCACACAGATGGTCGACACGTCGGCGCGGATGAGCCGCATGGTGTCGTAGATAGCGAGCCCTGCCGTGATGACGCCGCCCGGCGAGTTGATGTACAGGCTGATCTCCTTGTCCGGGTCCTCCCGGTCCAGGTAGAGGAGCTGGGCGATGATCAGGTTGGCGATCTGGTCGACCACGGGCGTGCCCAGAAAGACGATGCGCTCCTTGAGGAGAAGCGAGTAGATGTCGTAGAAGCGCTCCCCACGGTTGCCGCTTTCGATGACCATGGGGATGACGCTCTGCGGCGGCATGGCGGCCTGCGACAGGTTGTGACCCGCCCCAGGCAGGTACAGTCCGCACTCGTCAGTCCATTCGTAGTTGCGCATGGTGCTTCTCTCCTCGTGTTGTTCTACGCCGATGCGTCGTCCCCGGACGGCGTCGCCGCCGTCTCCTCGGCCGCGGCCTCCTGCTGCTCCGCCTCGCCCCTGGCAATGGCCACCAGCAACGCCAGTGCTTGGCGCGTCCGAAGGCTCCTGGCCACCATCTCCCGGTGCTGGGCGTCGGCGAAGTGGCGGCGGACCTCGCGGCCTCGCGCCCCCGCCTCCTGGACCATGCCCTCGATCTCCGCACTCACGGCCTCTTCCGACGCCTCGCATCCCTCCGCGTCTGCGACGCTGGTCAGCAGCGCCGACCGTTGCAGCCGCATCTCGGCCCGGGGACGAAGCTCCTCCTGGACCTCCTCCGCCGACTTGCCCAGGAGCGTCATGTACTCGTCCACGCCCAGGGGCCCTCGCACCAGGCTCTGCACCCGGTCGCGGAGCTCCTGCTGCAGGCGCTCGGTCTCGCGCTGGACCAGCAGCGGCGCCATCTCGATCTGGGCCGTCGCCAGCACCTCTTCCAGCACTTTCTCCTCGTAGCGGCCCTGGGCCTCGGCCTCCAGCGAGGCGCGGTGCCGTCCGCGAACGTCCTCCCGCAGGGCCTCCAGCGAGTCGTACCCCTGCCCGACGCCGTGAGCGAACTCGTCGTCCATCTCGGGAAGCTCCCGGCCTTTGACCTCCTTGGCCTCAACGACGAAGTCGCAGGGCTTGCCCGCCATCTCCGCGTCTCTATGGTCGTCGGGGAAGGAGAGGGTGAACTCTCGAGTCTCGCCCTGCGCCATGCCCTCCAACGCCGCACCGAACCCTGCGACGGGATTGGGCTCCTCCGTGACGATGTAGCCCACGTTGCGCTGGTTGACGACCTCACGCCCCTCGACGGAGCCTCGAAGATCCATCACCACCTGGTCGCCCATGGCGACGGGCCGGTCGACCGGCTCCCACGGCGTGGTCTCCCGCCGGATCTCCTCCAGGGTCTCCGACACTCGCTCCTCGTCGACCTCCACCTCTTCCGGTTCGACCCTGACCTCGCGGTAGTCGCCCAGCGTCACCTCGGGGGGCAGCGGGACCGTGGCCCGGAGCGTCATGGGCTCGCGGGTCACAACCTCCACCCGCGGCGGGGCCGCCATCTCCAGGCCCTGCTCCTCGACGGCCTTGACCGTGATCTCCGGCAGAAGTATCTCCAGCGCCTCCTCCAGCAGGACGTCGCGCCCGACAAGGCGCTCGACGATGGAGCGGGGCGCCTTCCCCCGGCGAAAGCCCGGCACCGTGAGCCGCTGCACGACGCGCCGGTGGGCGCGGTCGAGATAGCGCTCCAGGTCAGCGTCCTCCACCTCGATGTGGAGCACGGCCTGTCGCTGCTCGAGTTCTTCCTGGGTTACCTGCACGTCGTCATCCTCACAGGAACCATTATAGCATCGGCCATAGGGGGAAGAACGGACTCTGGGGATCCGGCGTCACGAGCGCCCTTCGCCCGCTATGCGGAGACGCAGCTCGTCCATCTGGCTCTGCGGCACCTCCGACGGAGCGTCGAAGAGCAGGTCGAGCGCGCTCTGCGTCTTCGGGAACGCGATGACGTCCCGCAGCGAGTCTAGGTCGCCGAGCCGCATGGCCAGCCGGTCCATGCCCATGGCGATGCCGCCGTGCGGGGGCGCGCCGTATTCCAGCGCCTCCAGCAGATGCCCGAAGCGCACTGTCATCTCCTCGTCCGAGTAGCCGAGGATGCGGAACATCTGCGCCTGCACCTCTCGCCGGTGGTTACGGATGCTCCCGCCGCCCATCTCCATGCCGTTGCAGACAAGGTCGTAGGCCTGGGAGCGCACCTTGCCCGGCTCGCTGTCCAGCAGTGCGACGTCGTCGGGGTGCGCCGCCGTGAAGGGATGGTGGACGGCGTCCCAACGCTGCTCGTCACTGCTCCACTTCAACAGCGGGAAGTCTGTGACGAAGGCGTAGGCCAGGACGTCGGGGTCGGCCAGGCCCAGGCGTCGCCCCAGCTCGTGGCGCAGGGCCGCGAGGACGAGGTCCACCTGCTCCCGAGGCCCGGCACAGAGCAGCAGCAGGTCTCCACCGCTCCCTCCCGTCCGACGCGCGATCTCCCGCACCTCCTCGACGGTGAAGAAGCGGCCGACGGGCGAACGCACCTGCTCCTGCGTGAGCTCCTCCAGCGGCCAGCCCGCCCCCTCCAGCGCGAAGCTCACAAGCCCCGACGCGCCCCGCGAGCGGGCGAACTCCGTCAGCTCGTCGACCTGCCGGCGGGAGTAGGCGCCGCAGCCGGGAGCGGCCAGCCCCTTCACGACACCACCCTGGGCCACGGCCTGTCGGAAGACCTGAAACTCAGAGCCTGCAGCCACGTCCGACAGGTCCGCGAGCTCCAGGCCGAAGCGCAGGTCCGGCGAGTCCGTCCCGAAGCGCTCCATGACGTCGGCGTAGTCCAGCCGCGGGAAGGGGACCTGCAGCACCCGCTTGTGCGGCGTCACGGCGGCCGCCATGGCGACGTACAGCTCCTCCATGAGCCGCAGCACGTCCTCGCGACCGACGAAGCTCATCTCCAGGTCGAGCTGGGAGAACTCCGGCTGGCGGTCGGCCCGCAGGTCCTCGTCGCGGAAGCAGCGGGCGATCTGGAAGTAGCGCTCGAAGCCAGCGACCATGAGGAGCTGCTTCATCTGCTGCGGCGACTGCGGCAGCGCGTAGAACTTGCCGGGGTAGAGTCGGCTGGGGACCAGGTAGTCCCGGGCGCCCTCCGGCGTGCTCTTGATGAGGATGGGCGTTTCGATCTCGATGAAGTCCCGCTCGTCTAGGAAGTCCCGGATGAACTTGACGATGCGGTGACGCAGCATCAGGTTGCTCTGCACGTTGGGGCGGCGCAGGTACAGGTAGCGGTGCCGAAGGGCCAGGTACTCGTCCAGCGCGCCCTCCTCGTTGATGTAGAAGGGCGGCGTCTGCGACGGGTTGAGCACCCGTACCTCGCGGGCCATGACCTCGACGTCGCCCGTGGGCAGTCGCGGGTTCTCGGTGCCCTCCGGTCGTGCCCCCACGTCGCCGACGACCTGCAGCACCCACTCGCTGCGGGCGCGGTCGGCCTCGGCGTGGGCCTCGGGGGCCTGCTCCGGGTTCACGACGACCTGGACGACGCCGCTGCGGTCCCGCAGGTCGAGGAAGACCAGCCCGCCGTGGTCGCGCCGGCGGTTGACCCACCCGGCGAGGGTGACCCGGCGTCCGACGTCGTCCCGGCGCAGCGCGCCACAGTCGATGTCCTTATCCACGGATGCCTCCAGGATGTGTGAAGAGCGGGAGCGTCGGCTGTTCATGCCAACGGCCCGCCTTGCCCGACGGGCCGCCCATTCAACTATAGCAGAATCGAGAAATCCCCGTGCCCACGCCCCTACATCTCCCCCGGGGGGATGCGGCCGCTGGCAAAGAGCCACATCCGGGCGATCTCCGGCCCCATGAAGCGGAAGGTCGACCGCAGCGCCCGCTGGAGCTCGGCGAGGTCGTCGCCGGGCAGCACGTCGTAGAACCAGGCGCAGAACGAGCCGTGCTCCCGCTGGAGCTCCTGCACGGTCCGAGCGTTGGCGATGCACGCCTCGATCTTGCGGCGGTTGCGGATGATCGCCGCGTCGCCAACGAGCGCGTCGACGTCCTCCGGCCCCATCGCCGCCACGCTGTCGATGCGCCACCCGTGGAAGGCGGCGCGGAAGGCGTCCCGCCGGGCCAGGATCATCCGCCACGTCAGGCCGGCCTGGAAGACCTGCAGGCACATGATCTCGAACAGCCCGTCGTCATCGTGGATGCGCCTGCCCCAGATCTCCGTGGCGTACCACTCCATCAGCGGGTCGCCGCGGGCCCACTCGGGCATGTCCTGGCTCTGCTCATCCGGCGGCATGGTACGTCCTCCTGGCGTTCGTTCCTAGCACGTCTTCGGCGTTCCACTCTTCTTCGAATGCGACGATCTCATACCAGCGGTCGAGGAATGGGAGGTACTCTTCATACCAAGTCTTGTAGTCATCGGACCCGATGGTCTCACGCCAACGCTCGCGACTTTCCCAGTGTTGCAGCGCAAGGTATGACCGAGTGCCCTCGATGCGCAAGAGCCCAAGCCCGAGACAGCCCTGGAGTTTCTTGTAGTGAGGCACGATCTTCTCGCGCACGAGTTCGACAAGCTCCGATTCTTCTCGCCCTTCTCTGAGCGTCCAGCGCTTGCAGGTGAGGAATTCCGCCATGGCGTTGCAGTATAGGTGATGAGAGTGGATTCGGGCTATGCAGCCGCTGCCCGTCAGCCTCACCCCAACCCTCTCCCAGACGGAGACGCTGCAACCGTGCACACCAACACCGCCTCCAACCCCGCGTCCCGAAGCCGACCGCACGCCCGCTCCCCCTCCGCACGACCGCCGACGACAGCGAAGAGGCTCGGCCCCGCGCCCGACAGGTGCGCGCTCCCGCCCACCGCGGCCGCCAGGGCCCGGCGACGTACGGCGTGGCCGGGATAGACCTCGTCCGCGACGTGCTCGAAGGTGTTGACCATCCACTCCTCGCGCACGGTGCTGCCCGCGCGCAGGCCGCCGGCCATGGCGTCGACGCTGCTTCCGTCGCCGTAGTGCTCCGGGCCCAGCTTGCCGTAGAGCGCAGCGGTCTTGGACGGAAGGTCGGCGGAGGCAGGCAAGAGCACCAGCCACGTCTCGGGCAGCGGAGGCAGCGCCGTGATGACGTCGCCCCGACCGGTGGCGAGGGCCGTGCCGCCCCCGAGGAAGAAGGGGACATCGGCGCCAAGCTGGGCGGCGAGGGCGTGGAGTGCCTCGTCGGACACGTCCACTCCCCACAGGCGTCGCAGGGCCTGCAGCGTCGCCGCAGCGTCGGTACTGCCGCCGCCCAGGCCCGCGGCCACGGGGATGCCCTTGCGCAGCCCGATGGCAGCCCCCTGGATCGTGCCAGTGGCCTGCCGGAGCAGCAGAGCGGCCCGGTATGACAGCTCCTCCTCGGGCTGCACGTCGAGGCCCTCGCACTCGACGCTGACGGCATCCGCCGGAGCGAACTCCAGGTCATCCCACAGGTCGACGGTCTGGAGTATCGTGCGCACCTCGTGGAAGCCGTCGGCACGGCGCCCCAGGACCTCCAGCGCCAGGTTCACCTTGGCATAGGCCCGGACCTTCACGGCAGCCACCCCGCCTCGTGGAACACGCGGTACAGCGCAGCCCACTCATAGAGCGCCAGCGTCGCAGGACGCCGCACCGGGTCGACGCCTCCCCTGCGGAGCAGGTTCGCGACTGTGTCGGGTGGCCTGCCGAGCGCGTGGCTCAGGCCGCCGCGCAGCTGCTTTCGGGGAGCGCTGAACGCGGCCCGGGCCAGGGCGAAGAAGCCCTCACGCTGCGACGCCGGCAGCAGCGGCTCGCGGTGGAGGTCGATGCGCACCACGGCGGAGGTCACCTTCGGCGGCGGGTAGAAGGCGCCGGGGCGAATGGCGGTGACGATTCGGGGTACGCCGTAGAACTGCACGCCCAGGCCCAGCAGACCCAGACCGCCGGGCTTGGCCGTCATGCTCCGGGCCACCTCCCGCTGCACCGTCACGACCAGCCGCCGTGGCGGGTGCTCCGCCTCCAGGAAGCGCCGCACGATGGGCGTGGCGGCGTAGTACGGGAGGTTCGCCACGACGAGGTAGGGCTCGCCGGACGGCGACAGGGAGCCGAGGTCCACCGTCCGCGCGTCGGCGTGGACGATGCGGACGCGGTCATGCTCGGCGAACGACCGTGCGAGGGCCGCCGCCATCTCGTCGTCGAGCTCAACGGCGGTCACGCGAGCGCCTCTGTCGACCAGGCCGCGGGTGAGGACGCCCAGGCCGGGGCCGACCTCGACGACGCGGTCGTCGGGGGCGATGTCCGCCGCGTCCAGGATGCGGGCCAGCACGCCGGGGCTCACGAGGAAGTGCTGCCCCAGCGCCTTACGCGGCGACAGGCCCAGGTCGCGGAGCAGCGCGCCTATCGAGGGCGCCGCGTCGGCCAGGGCCCGGTCGGGGTCGCGGGCGGCTGCGGAGGGGGCATCGGGGGCGCAGTGGCTCATTCGTGGCATCGGGAGTGGGCCGTGCACCTCCCTTCGATGGGAACGCGGCTACGTGATCGTCGGGAAGGGCTCCAGCCAGGAATCCCCGCGGCACCCGGGGTCCCTGCTTACCGTTGCTCCCTTCCGGGCCTGGCGGGGTTCACAGGCCACCGTCGCGCGGGACCCAGCCTTCAACACCCTCCGACCGACGGCAGCGGTAGAAGCGCCCCACCTGGGGGAGGAGTTCAACCCCGCTATGGCGGATTGCGGGTGCAGGGCACCGCCAGCTCCCCGTCTAGCACGGCCACGTTCATGGTAGAGGTAGGCGTTGCGGAGTGTCAACGCACGGCGGGAGGAAGCACTAGCGGCGGCGGCGCAGCGGTCACATGTAGTAGAGCCGCTCCGTGCTGAGGCGCAGCACGGTGACAACGTCCGGCCCGGGGTCCTCCATGGGCAGCGGATCGGGACCGTACTTCTCGGTGAGCGCGACGATGGCGGTCCAGCGCTCCGCCGGGTCCTCGACGAAGGCGGCCTCTGCACTGACGTGCGTGTAGTGGATCTCCTCCACCGCGCTTCCGGTCTCGGCGACGAACGAGCAGCGCGGATCGACCCGCAGGCGGCGCATCTTCGCGCTGTCGGTCATCGTGCGGATGTACAGGCAGCCGTCGATGAGCGCAGACCACACCGGCGTGCCGACCGGCCGCCCATCGACCGCGAGGGTGGTCAGGACGCCGTTGTACGAGGCGTCCAACAGGGCCAAGGCGTCGTCACGTTCCGTCATGCACCGTCCTCCGGGTTGCGCTTCGCGGTCGATAGGATGCGGCGTGAGACCCGCGCAGTCAAGCCCGGAGGGCCCGAGCGCAGGCCGTGGTAGAATGCCGCTGCATCCCCGAACCGACTGGAGCCACGCTATGGAGGTCAGGACCGCCGTCATCCCCGCCGCCGGCTGGGGCACCCGCATGCTCCCCGCCTCCAAGGCCGTGCCGAAGAACCTGCTGCCGCTGGTCGACCGGCCGATGATCCACTACATCGTCGAGGAGGCGGTCCAGGCGGGGCTGACCCGCATCGTCCTGGTGACATCGCCGGGGAAGGACGCCCTCGCCGACTACTTCTCGCCGTCGCCGGAGCTTGAGGCGTTCCTTCGGGACAAGGGACGGTCGCACCTCCTGTCGCCCGTGCAGCGGCTCATGGACGCGGCGGAGGTCAGCACCGTGCCGCAGGAGGAGCCGCTGGGCCTGGGCCACGCTGTGCTCACCGCCCGCCACGCCGTCGGCGACGAGCCCTTCGCCGTCCTGCTCCCCGACGACCTCATCGTCGACGACGCGCCGGCCATCGGCAGGCTCGTGGCAGTCGCTCGTGAGCGGCGGGCCAGCGTCGTCGCGGTCGAGGAGGTGCCGCCCGCCCGCATCAGCGCGTACGGGGCCATCGACCCACGGGAGGTGTCGGACGGCTTGTACGAGGTGCAGGGGATGGTGGAGAAGCCACCGCCCGATCAGGCGCCCTCGAACCTGGGCATCGTGGGCCGCTACCTGCTCACGCCCGAGGTGTTCCCCGCGCTGGAGCAGGTGCAGCCGGGCGCAGGCGGCGAGATCCAACTCACGGACGGCCTGGCGCGTCTGCTGGAGTCCCAGGGCGTGTTCGCCCATCGCCTCCACGGCACGCGCTACGACGCCGGGAATCCGGTGGGCCTGCTGCAAGCGGCCGTTGCGCTGGCCCTGCGACGGCCGGAGATGGCGTCGCAGGTGCGCGAGGCCTTGCGTCGGGAGCTGGAGCTGGGCTAGGTCTTTTCGTCGTTCCTGCGGAGGCAGAGCCTGCCCCTGCGAAGGCAGGGGAACCTCGCCGCCTCGCGCCTAGAACGCCTCGCGGCACCGCTGGCAGTACCAGCGGAAGCCCTCGTAGCGGCGCTCCACGACCTGGCGGTTGCTCTCGCACCTGCGGCAGTAGGGCATGGGCGGTGGCTCCGGCGGGAGCCGTGGGCGCGGGGAGGCGAGGCCGAGGCGGTGGCGCAGCAGGTAGATGATCCCTCCCACGAACAGCATGACCAGGAGCAGACGGAGCAGGGCTATCATGCCTCGTCCTTCCCCCTACTTCCCCGGCAGCTTGAGCAGCGCCAGGAAAGCCTCCTGCGGGACCTCCACCTGGCCCACCCGCTTGAGCCGCTTCTTCCCCTCGGCCTGGCGCTGCAGCAGCTTGCGCTTTCGGGTGACGTCGCCGCCGTAGCACTTGGCCAGCACGTCCTTCCGTAGTGCACGGATGGTCTCGCGTGCGATGACGCGGCCGCCTATGGCCGCCTGCACCGCCACCTCGAAGAGCTGGCGGGGGATGACCTTGCGGAGCTGCTCCACCAGCGCCTTGCCGCGGTCGTAGGCGCGGTCCCGGTGCACGACGAAACTCAGCGCGTCGACGGGGTTGCCGTTGAGCAGCACGTCCAGCTTCACCAGCGACCCGGCCCGGAACCCCAGCGGGCGGTAGTCCAGCGAAGCGTAGCCCTGCGTCCGGGTCTTGAGCTGGTCGTAGAAGTCGACCAGGATCTCCGCCAGCGGCGTCTCGTACTCCAGCAGCACCCGCGCGTCGGAGGCCGGCGCAGACTCGGCGCCGTTCGTCATGTTCGAGGAGAGGTACTCCATGCGCTTGTACACGCCCCTGCGTGACGTGGCCAGCTCCATGATCGTGCCGATGTAGCGCGATGGTGAGATGATGGTGAGCTCCACCCACGGCTCGCGGACCTCCGTGGCCGTGTTGGCCGCTGGCATGTCCGCCGGGTTGGCGACGTCGACGACGTCGCCGCTCTGCATGACGACCTGGTACACGACGCTCGGCGACGTGGCGACGAGGCTGAGGCCGTACTCGCGCTCCAGCCGCTCCTGGACGATCTCCAGGTGCAGCAGCCCCAGCAGGCCCACGCGGAAGCCGAAGCCCAACGCGGGGCTGCTCTCCGGCTCGTAGACCAGCGCGGCATCGTTCAGGCGCAGCTTCTCCAGCGCGTTGCGCAGGAGCTCGTAGGATTCGCCTTCCGACGGGTAGAGCCCCATGAAGACCATGGGCTTCAGCGGCTGGTAGCCGGGCAGCGGCGGCGGCGGGTTCGGTCCCTGGTGCGTCAGCGTGTCCCCGACGCGGCACTCCTCCAGCCTCTTGAGGCCCGTGGCGACGTAGCCCACCTCGCCGGCGACCAGTGTCCCGGTGGCCTGCAGGGTGGGGCGAAAGACGCCCACCTCCACCGCCTCGCTGGCGCCGCCGGTGCCGACCATGAGCATGCGGTCGCCGGTGCGCAGCGCGCCGTCGAAGACGCGGACGTAGGCCACCACGCCCTTGTACGAGTCGTAGGCGGAGTCGAAGATGAGCGCCCGGAGCTGCGACTCGGGGAGGCTGCGGGGCGGCGGCACCCTGTCGACGATGGCCTCCAGCACGGCTGGCACGCCCTCGCCGTCTTTGGCCGAGATGTGCAGAAGCTCGTCGACGTCGAAGCCGAAGACCTGCTCCAGCTCGCCGGCGATGCGATCGGGCTCGGCGGCGGGCAGGTCGATCTTGTTGATGACGGGCAGCAGGACCAGGTCGGAGCCCGCGGCGAGGTAGGCGTTGGCCAACGTCTGGGCCTGGATGCCCTGGGACGCGTCGACGACCAGCAGGGCGCCCTCGCAGGCGGCCAGTGCGCGTGACACCTCGTAGCTGAAGTCCACGTGGCCCGGCGTGTCGATGAGGTTGAGCTGGTAGGTCTCGCCGCCGGGGTGGCGGTAGAGCATGCGCACGGCCTTGCCCTTGATGGTGATGCCCCGCTCGCGCTCCAGGTCCATGGAGTCCAGGAACTGCGCCATCATCTGGCGCGCCTCCACGGTGCCGGTCAGCTCCAGAAGGCGGTCCGCCAGGGTGGACTTGCCGTGATCGATGTGCGCGATGATGCAGAAGTTGCGAATACTGGTAGGGTCCATCGTGCCTTCAATGCTAGCATAGGGGCTTCTGCGCCTCAACAGACACACCTCCGGGCCCAGCCCCCACGGGCCCACTCCAACCGTTCGTGGTACACTGCTACGGATGTCGTTGCGACGGCAATCTCACATCGTTATGTAGAGTAGGTAGGCACGATGCCTGAGGACCTCATACCCGAGTTCACCTTCGCCGGTCTGAATTTCGGCGCCGACTTCCAGGAAGGCGTCTACGCTCTGGGCATCCTCTCCCTGTTCTTGATCCTGAACGCGGTCGTGGACTTGGTCCTCACCATCGTGACCAAGGTCCTCACCCGCCACTGGGAGAACGAGCTGGGACGCCGGCTCATCGGCGCTATCACAATGCCCGTTCACCTGATTGTCTTCATCCAGGGGCTGTACGTCGCCACCACGGTGGTCAGTGTGCTCGACCCATGGCGCGACGAGATCGCAGCCGGGTGGGGCATCTTCATGATCATGCTTGTGGCGATGGTCATCGCCCGCACCATCAACCAGATCATCGACTGGTACGCCACCTACACGTCCGCCAATCGCGAGGAGAACTTTGCGACCAGGATCATCCCGGCCCTGGAGCGCATCGTCACGGTGGTCATCTACCTCACCGCCGGGCTGCTCGTCCTCGACCAGATGGGGATTGAGATCAGCCCCCTCATTGCGGGCCTGGGCATCGGCGGTCTCGCCATGGCGCTGGCGCTCCAGCCCACGCTGAGCAACTTCTTCGCCGGCACCTACCTCGCCGCCAGCGACATCATGGGGCCGGGGGACTACGTCGAGCTCGAAAGCGGCCTGCGCGGCTACGTCACGGAGGTCAACTGGCGCAGCACGCGCCTGCGGACGCCCTTCAACAACCTGGTGATCATCCCCAACACCCGCATCTCCGACAGCATCCTCACGAACTACTACGGCCCCACGATGAAGATCGGCGTGATCGTGTCGTCGGGCGTGAGCTACGACAGCGACCTGGCCCACGTGGAGCGCGTCGCGCTGGAGGTGGGCAGTGAGGTGATAGCTCACGTCCCCGGGGCCATCAAAGACTCCGAGCCGTTTTTCGGCTACGAGCAGTTCGGCGACTCCAACATCGACTTCTGGGTCTGGCTGGAGGCGGAGGACAGGTTCGCCTCCTTCGTGCTGAAGTCGGAGCTTATCAAGCGGCTCCACAAGCGTTTCGGCGAAGAGGGCATCGAGATCAACTACCCCGTACGGAAGCTGGTGTACCCCACCGCCAACAACGACGGGCCGCCGCTGGCCGAGATCCGCGAGCTTCGGCAGACGCGCTCACGCAGCAGGCGAGGCACCGACCAGGAAGGCGACCAGCCCGACGCCGAGCCGCCGGACGGCCCGCCCTAGCAGGCAGCAGAGATTCGACCCCCCGACCTCCGTAGGGGCGGGTTTGAAACCCGCCCTCCGCGCTCACTGAGCTCATGGTTCGACACGCTCGCCACGAGCGCGGTAACGGAATCCCGCCCGCCTAGCGGGCCATGGCCAGGTCCAGGGTCAGGCGCACCAGCGACCGCACGGGAATGCCCGTGTGGCCCGTGACGTAGAGGCCCCGGTTCTTCGGCAGCCTGGCGACCCCCGCGATGTCCAGGTGCACCCACGGCGTGTCCTCGGCGAAGACGCCGATGAAGTGCGCCGCGGTGATGGACCCCGCGGACGGCCCGCCCGAGTTCTTCACGTCGGCCCAGTCGCTGTGGTTGAGCTCCTTGTACTCCTCGTCCATCGGCAGCTGCCACATCCGCTCTCCGGCGGCCTCTGAGGCCCGGAGCACCTGGTCCGCCAGCTGCTGGTTGTTGGTGAACAGTCCCAATCGCAGGTCGCCCAGGGCGGTGCGGACGGCGCCGGTGAGCGTGGCGATGTCGACGAGGCGCGTGAGGCCCAGTTGCTTGGCGTAGGTGATCGCATCGGCCAGGGTGACCCGGCCCTCCGCGTCCGTGTTGTCGACCTCGATGGTCTTGCCGTTCATCGCCGTGAGGATGTCGCCGGGCTTGGTGGCGGTGCCGCTGGGCATGTTCTCCGTCGCAGCGACGATGGCGGTGACGTTGATGCGCGGCTTGAGCTTCCCGATGGCCAGCATGGAGGAGATGGCCGACGACCCTCCCGACATGTCGCCCTTCATCGCGCCCATGTTCGCAGCCGGCTTCAGCGAGATGCCGCCCGAGTCGAAGGTGATGCCCTTGCCCACGATGCCCAGGTTGTTCTCAGGGTTGTCCGGGTCGCCCTTGTAGTTCAGGACGATGAACTTGGGGGGCTCGTTGCTGCCGCGGGCGACGCCCAGGTAGGCGTTCATCCCCATCTCCCGGCACTGGTCCTCGTCAAACACCGTGATCTCCAGGTCGGCGTCCCGGGCCACGTCGCCGGCGATCTCCGCCAGGCGGGTGGGCGTCAGACGGTTGGCCGGCTCGTTGCCCAGCGTGCGGGCCAGGGACGTGGCCTCGGCCAGGATGCTCCCCACACGGACGCCCTGCTCCAGCGCGGGGAGCTTGTCCGACTCCTGCTCGACGAGGAGAAGCTCGTCCAAGCCGGTCCCGTCGTCGGACCCGGACTTGAGCTTCTTGAAAGTGTAGAGGCCCAGCAGCGTGCCTTCGGTCATGGCCTGGGCTGCAGCCCCCACGCCGAGGCGGCCGGTCCCCGCGCCGTGGACGATGGAGGCGGCCCGCTTCACGCCCTTCCCGCGCAGATAGCGTGCGGCCTCGGCGGCGACGTTGCCCACGGTCTCCAGGTCGAGGCTCTCCTGCTTGCCAAGACCGACCACGAGCACCCGCTTGGGCGCGATCTTCCCAAGGGTGTGGATGAGGGTCAGCTCCCCCTTCTTGCCCTTGATCTCGCCCTCGGCGATGAGGCCCGATATTGCGCCGTCCAGCGCCCTTGTCGACGGCCCCGGTGCCCCCGCCGGGCGACTCCACGCCTTGGAAGAGGTTCACGACGACGGCATCCACATCCTGCGTTGCGATATCTCCGACAACCGCTCGAACTTCCATGTAGACCTCCTGGTATTCCGCCCTGCGCGATGCATCTCGGCGGGCGCCTCAGTTTACCGAGAATCGGCGGGAATGGGAACCGCGCCGCGCGGCGGTCACATCTCGGCGAGGCTCTCCAGCGTGGCAATCGCGCCTGCGTGCTCCGTTCCCGCCAGCGCATTTACAAAACGGGCGTCCGCCGTGACCAACGTCGCGCCCACCCGGTGCGCAAGGGCAAGGTAGACGCAGTCGTACAGGGGTCGGTCCAACGCCAGGGCCAAGCGGACCGCGTCCGGACTGACCATCTCGTCCGCCATCCACCGAACGGCCAGCGCCGGAATGGTGGCGGCAAACGCTCCTGCCTGGCCCCGGTCGATCTCCCCCGTCCGCGCCTTTCGCCACAGCGCGTTGCCAAACCTCCGACGCCAACAGCCGGGGAGCGTAGAGCTCGTGACTTCCCTCGAACAACCGACCGGCGTAGTCGGAGTCCTCTTCTTCCACGAACCACTTGACAGCGACGCTGGCGTCCACGACCAGACGCATCACGCGTCCCTATGACCGCTATCGCGGTCTTCTCTGATCAGGATGTGCGAGGGGGTCTGAGGAATATGGGCGGTTTGGCTGCGCATTTTTAGGGACAGTTCCCGGAACGCCTTCGTCTTCTCCTCCATGCCGTCCCCGGCCGCCTGCTCCAGGATGTGGCGGGCCTCGCTCTCCAGGGAGCGATTGTTCGCAGCGGGCGCGGCTTTTCAGCCGCCGGACGACCTCGTCGTCCAATCGTCGGACATGGACCGTTCCCACAACGCACCTCCAGGATGGACTGCTAACACAATGGTAGCACATCCTCACGGGAGAAGACCATCCCGCCGCGGTGAGCCTGTCGAACCACGCCGCGCGCCGGCGAGCGCGGCGGCTACACCGCTCGGTGCTCGCCCTCGTGGCCATGGCTGAGGCGGGCGTCGATGTAGGCGGGGAGGGCAAGGATGGCGATGCCCAGGGTCAGCACCAGGAAGACGGAGCCCGAGAGGAGACTTCCCTGGTAGGAGAGGGCGCCCATCAGGGCGAGCAGCGGGATCGCCAAGGCCAGAACGGCCACGCGAAACGCCCGCTGCGTCAGCCGGTAGACCGCTCCGGTGGTAATGGCCAGGCCAATGTAGAGCAGCGCCGTCGCTCCGTCCATCTCGAGGAGTCGACCGGCGTCGTAGTTGAAGTAGCCGCCGTGCTCGCCCAGGTAGATGAGCCAGGCGGTGAGGAAGGGAAAGGGTAGCGCGGCCAGGGAGGCGTAGAGCCAGTCCCTTCGCACGACGCGTCGGAGGATGGTCCACAGGAGGGCCAGCACCAGGACCATGTAGACCAGCATCCCAAAGTACGCGGGGAGGATGAAGGGCAGCGGCTCGCCGTTGAGGAAGCTCCAGATGCCATTCGACATGGTCCGCAGCGCGAGCGCCCCACCCCACCACGGGAGCGACCAGGCAGTAGCCCAGCCACGGGTAGCTCCATACCGGCTGCCCGCGCCTCCAGGCGGTCACTGTAATGACGGCGGCGCTGATGAGGAAGAGGGCCACCCAGAAGGAGACGGTCCACAGGTGCAGCGCGAAGAGCGCGGCGAAGAGCAGGTGGGGGAGGATGGAGAGGATGACGTCGCCCCAGGAGGTGAGGCTGTGGATGGCGTAGTACTGGCGCGCTAGGTGGCGGGGCTGCCCAAGGAGCTCCAGGGAGCGGTGCATCGCCTCATCCGGGATCCAGGCCGTGGTCCTGAAACGCCTGGGCCCGGTCCTCGACGTGGCCCTCCAACTCCTGCAGGATCTCCTGTTTGCGTTCAGGGTCCAGCTTGAGTCGTCGGGCCAGGTCGCGCAGGTACCCGCGGGCCTCCGGTCGCACCGGCTCCTCCTACGAAGGCTCAGGCCTCCACGACGAGGTTGACCGCCCGGGAGAAGCGCCTCCACTCTGCCTGAAGGGCCGCGAGGGCGTCGCGGCCTTCTCGGGTGATGGCGTAGTAGCGTCGGAGCTGGTTGGCGGCGTTCTCCTGCCAGCTGCCCTGCAGCAGGCCGACGCGCTCCAGTCGGTGGAGGGCGGGGTAGAGGGTCCCTTCCTTGAAGGCGAAGTAGCCGTTGCTGCGGCGCTCCATCTCGCGGGCGATCTGGTAGCCGTACATGGCCTCTTCCGTCAGCAGCGACAGCAGCAACGTCTCCGTGCTGCCCTTGAGGAGCTCCCGTCGCGACATGGGCGTCTTCACCTCGTCTAACGATGCACGCCCATTATCGGCACCGCCGAAGGAGGCAGTCAAGGCGGGGCATCGTTCGCGGCGTAGGGCGGTTCGCGAACCGTCCCTACCATGGGCTTCGGGACACATACCGTAGGTGCAACCCTTGTGGTTGCCCTGCGCCTATCCGGCCAGGGCCCCGCGCAACACCTCGCGAATGACGACGATCACGATGATGGTCACCATCGGGCTGAGATCGATGATACCCCTTGCAGGCATGATGCGTCGGACCGGCGACAGAATGGGGTCGGTGATCTGGAAGACGACGGCAACGATGGGGTTGTCGCGATTCACGGGAAACCAGGAGAGGATGGCGCGCACAAAGATTGCGATCAAGATCGCATTGACCAGGTAGTCTATGAACACAAAGAAATTCACGCCTCTTCCCCCAGCAAGGGAGCGCTATCCCGCCAGGGCTGCGTTCACCAGGATGCGCAGGAAGTAGAGGAGGAAGAAGAGCACCAGCGGGCTGAGGTCCAGCATCCCGGTGCTGGGCATCACGCGGCGGATGGGCGCAAGCATGGGGTCGGTGATCTGGAAGACGACAGAGACGATGGGGTTGTCGCGGCTGACGGGGAACCAGGAAAGGATGACGCGCACAAAGAGCGCGATCCAGGCTGCCATGATGATGGCGTTTATCAACTCCAGAATCACGACTCTTCCCCCAGCATCTGAGACTTCTCGTACGCGGCCTCTATGGCCTGGATCACGGTGGCGCGGAGAGCGCCGTCCTCCAACGCCAGCAGACCCTCGGCGGTGGTCCCGCCGGGGGAAGTGACCATGTTGCGCAGCACAGCCGGGTGACGCAGCGTCTCCTGGCTCATGCGCATGCTCCCGTAGACCGTCTGCATCGCCAGGGAGGACGCCATGTCCCGGGGCAGCCCGACGTGGACGCCGCCGTCGATGAGGGCCTCCAGGAAGAGCCAGACGAAGGCGGGGCCGCTGGCGCTCAGGGCCGTGGCCATGTCCAGGTACTTCTCGTCGCTGACGTAGAGCTGCTCGCCCAGGGCGTCGAGCATGCGGCCCGTGAACTCCCGCGCCTCGTCGGTGACCTCCGGTGCGGCGGTCCACACGCTCATGCCGGCGCCCACCTGGGCGGGCGTGTTCGGCATCACCCGAACAACGGCGCGGTGGCCCAGCTCCCGCACGAGGCGGCCCATCCGCGCGCCGGCGATGATTGAGAGGACGGTATGACCATCACCGAGTGCGCCGCCGATGTCGGCGCAGGCGTCGTGGAGGTCCTGGGGCTTCACGGCCAGGACGATCATCGACGCGTCGGCGACGGACGCAGCGTTGTCAGCGGAGGCGGTCACGCCGTAGCGCTCGGCGAGGTAGGCGCGACGCCCCTCGATCGGCTCGCCGACGGCGACGTCGGTCGGCGCGACGAGGCCTGCTTCGAGCAAGCCCGCGAGGATGGCCTCAGCCATGGTGCCGCCGCCCACGAACGCAATACGCAATCTATCCTGCCTATACGAGGTTCCGAGACATTATAGCATTGGCCAGATTCGGAAACACCATGACGGTCGGCTCTCGCCCCGTGCGTCCAGGGCTACCCCGCCGACGCGTCCCCACCCGCCAGCCCCCGACCCGACGCCAGCGCTGCGGCCAGCACGATCGACTCCACCATGCTCACGGCGCTGGCCACGCCCTTGCCGGCGATGTCGAAGGCCGTGCCGTGGTCCACGGACGTCCGCACGAAGGGCAACCCAAGGTTGACGCTAACGCTCTGCTCGAAGCCGTGGACCTTCACGGGGATGTGGCCCTGGTCGTGGTACATGGCCAGCACGGCGTCGTAGCGGCCCTCGATGGCCTGGTGGAAGACGATGTCCGCCGGCACCGGCCCCGTGGCGTCGACCCCACGCTCCCGCGCCGCTGCCACCGCCGGGGCAATTTGCAGCTCCTCCTCGTCGCCGATGAGGCCGCCGTCGGAGGCGTGGGGGTTCAGCGCCGCCACGCCGATGCGCGGCTGCGCAAATCCCCACGCGCGGAACGACTCGTCCGTGAGCGCGACCATGCTCAGCACGCTCTCCTTCGTCACGGCGTCGCAGGCGAGGCGCAGCGAGCGGTGGGTGGTGAGGTGGACGACCCGCAGGCCGCCGGAGATCAGCATCGTGGCCACCTTGCCCGCGCCGGAGAGGCGTTGGAGCAGCTCCATGTGCCCCACCTCCTCGTAGCCCGCCAGCCGCGCCGCCTCCTTGTTGATGGGCGCCGTCGCCATCGCACCCACAGCGCCCGACAGGCCACAGCTCGCCGGCCCGCAGCGCCCCACTCGACGGCGGCGCGGCCCGCCTCGGCCGACAGGCGTCCGGGCCGGACGGCGGCGAGGTCCAAGCCCCCCGGGTCCAGAACGGCGACGACGCCCGCATCGTCCGGCGCGTCGCCCCGCCGACTCCACGGTCACGACCTCCAGCGCCGCACCCACCAGTGCGACGGCGTCGCGCAGCACGTCGGCGCTGCCGACGACCACGGGGCGGCACACGGCGCGCACCGCAGGCGTCGCCAGCGCGGCCGCAACCACCTCCGGCCCGATGCCGCAGGGGTCGCCCAGGGTGACGGCTATGAGGGGGGTGTTCGCACTCACGGCAAGACTCCGCTCAAATCCAGCGGAGGCTGGAGGCCCTCAGGAGAGCGCTCCAGCCTCCGCACTAAGCGTACCCGCGGCCGTGGGCAGCGACCACGGGCTTCACCCACACTTGTTGTAGCCGCACTCCCGGCACATGAGGCAGCCTTCCTGGTATACCAGCGGGCCGGGGCACTGCGGGCAGGTCCCCCACCCGGCGCGTCCTCCGCCGTTGGAGCCGCCGTTGTAGGCCGACTCTTGGACGGCCTTCTCCGTCGCCTTCACGGCCCCGGCCTCAAAGAGGCCGAGCTGCTCGCCGTAGGGGCCGCCCCGCTCCAGGCCCAGCGCCCTGCCGAGGGCTAGGGCCAGCGCGTCAGGCGCAGAGCGCACCAGCACGCCGTTGTCCCACACCGGCTCGTCCGTGATGCCGCGGAGCTGCCCCACGATCTCCTCCGGGTCCACGCCCACCCGCAGCGCCATCGACACCAGCCGGGCGATGGCCTCGAGTTGCGCCGAGTCGGAGCTGCCGGCCTTCCCCAGCGACGTGAAGACCTCGAACGGCCGGTCCTCCTCGTCGAAGTTGGTCGTGATGAAGATGTTGCCGTGGCCCGTGCGCACGCGCTCGGTGACGCCGCGCACCATCTGCGGCCGCCGGCGAGGATGCAGCCCGCCGATGCGCGTCGGCTCCATGGCCGCGTCGAGGGGGATGGTGGAGGGGGCCGGGGCCGCCGCGCCGCCGGCCCCCTCGCTGAGAGTTGCTGAAGTGTCTGCTGCGTCCTTGCGGACGGTCCCCGCCGTGAGAACTTCCTTCTCCCGGCTGCCGGCGCGGTAGACCGTGATGCCCTTGCAGCCCAGCTTCCAGGCCAGCGTGTAGGCCTGCCGGACGTCCTCCTCCGTGGCCTCGTTGGGAAAGTTGATGGTCTTGGAGATGGCGGCGTCCGTGTGGTCCTGGAAGGCCGCCTGCATCCGCACGTGCCACTCCGGCGCGATGTCCGGCGCCGTAGCGAAGACCGACGACGCCCACGCCGGCACGTCGTCCTGCTCCGCCAGCGAGTGCCCCTGCGCCAGGGCCTCCGCCAGGTCGTCGCTGTAGAAGCCCTCGTGCCGTGCCACGGCCTCGAACGCGCTGTCGACGTAGTACAGCGTCTGCCCGCCCAGGATGTTGTGCTTGCGATAGGCCAGCGCGAACAGCGGCTCGATGCCGCTCGAGCACCCGGCGATCATCGAGATCGTCCCCGTCGGCGCCACCGTCAGCCGGCAGGAGTTCCGGTAGCGGTGGGCCGGGTCGCCGTCGTCGTGGCGAGAGCCGGGGAAGGCGGGGAAGACGCCCGCGGCTCATCGCCAGCTCCCGCGAGGCGTCGTCCGACTCCTCCTTGACGACCCGCATGACCTCGCCGCCCAGCGCCAGCCCCTCCTCCGAGTCGTACGGAATGCCCAGGCGGACCAGCATGTCGGCGAAGCCCATGACGCCCAGGCCGATCTTGCGCGTCAGCTTCGTCATGCGCTCGATTTCCGGCACCGAGTACCGGTTGGCGTCGATGACGTTGTCCAGGAAGTGCACGGCCACGCGCACGGTCTCCCGCAGCTTCGCCCAGTCCACCTCCGCCCCCCCGTCCGACAGCGGGTCCGACGGCGATGAGAGCCGCAGCATCCGCGACAGCACGATCGAGCCCAGGTTGCACGACTCGTAGGGCAGCAGGGGCTGCTCGCCGCAGGGGTTCGTCGCCGTGATGCGCCCGATGTGCGGCGTGGGGTTGTCCCGGTTCACGCGGTCCAGGAAGATCATCCCCGGCTCGCCGTTGCGCCACGCCCCGGACACGATCTCCGAGAACACCTTCCCAGCGTCCAGGTCGCTCACCTCTTCGCCTGTGTCGGGGTCCCATCGCACCGAGTTGTCCTCGCGCTGGGCAAGGCTGCCCCGCAGCGTCAGGTTGCCGCCCTGCTCCACCGCCTCCATGAAGGCGTCGTCCACGCCCACGGAGATGTTGTAGTTGTGGATCAGCCCTTCCTGGTGCTTGGAGGTGACAAAGTCCATCAGGTCCGGGTGGTGCACGTCCATCACGGCCATGTTTGCGCCGTCCCGCTTCCCGCCCTGCGTGATCATCGTCGACACCGACGAGAGGTGACGCAGCACGGAGATAGGCCCGCAGGCCTTCCCGTGGGTGGTCCTGATGCCCTCGCCCTTGGGCCGCAGCCGCGACAGCGCCACGCCGGTGCCGCCCCCGTACTTCTGCACCATGGCGATCTCCGACGCCGTGCGCATGATGTCCTCCATGCTGTCCTCCAACGGGAGGACGAAGCAGGCGGACAGCGTCCCGGCGTTGGTGCCCGCGTTCATCAGCGTTGGCGAGTTGGGGAGGAACTCCAGCCGCGCCATGGCCCGGTAGAAGCGCTCCTCCACCGTCTGCGTGTCCGCATTGCGATCGTACATCCGGTCGACTTGGGCGATGGCCCTGGCGACGCGGCGGAACATGCCCGCGGCGTCCTCCACCGGATTGCCGTCCTCATCCTTCAGGAAGTATCGGTGCTGCAGCACCCGCAGCGCGTTCTCCGCCAGGTCCAGCTCCTGCGATTCGCCCGACAGCCCCGCCGCGGCCAGCGCAGCCGCTATCCGGCGACGAACGTCCACGCCGTCGCCCACCGTCTCCACCGGCGCCTCCAGCCCGGCGATGGCCTGCTCCAGCGCCGCCCGCACCGTTCGAGTCCGTCGACGCCTCCAGCTTCCGGCGCAGGTCCCGCACCAACGCCTCCCGGTCCGAATCTCGAGTAGTACGCGCATCTACCATGACGACTCCTTGCCTACGTGCTCCGGGCTTGTCGCCCGAAGTGTGTTGTGTGGGGACCCCCGCCGCCGCCGGATCTTCTGCTGGGCCGTCGGCCCCGTGACCGTCGACGCGCCGCCGCAGTCCCTCCGTTGATCGGCAGGGGAAGCTGCGCCTGCACCGTCGAGCCGCCGGGGCCGGCAACCGCCGGGGCCTGCCGCAGTGACTCGACCTCCGTCGCAAAGTTCTCGATGTCCTGGAAGTCCCGATAGATACTGGCGAAGCGCACGTACGCCACCCGGTCCAGCGCCCGCAACTGCTCCATCACCAGCTCGCCGATCAGGGCGCTGGGGACCTCCGAGCGGCCCAGGCGCTCCACCTCGCGCTCCACCGCCACCACCAGCCCGTCCACGTCCTCCACGGACAGGGGACGCTTGGCGCAGGCCAGTTGGACGCCCGCGTGCACCTTCTCGCGGCTGAACGGCTCCCGGCGGCCGTCATGCTTGGCGACCAGAAGCGCAGCGGCCTGCACCTGCTCCATCGTCGTGAAGCGCTGGCCGCAGCGATGGCACTCGCGCCGCCGGCGGATGCCCTCCGCAGCGTCGCGGGAGTCCACGACTCGAACGTCCGGATGCTCGCAGTACGGACAGTGCACGGCTTCCCGTCCTGGGCGCCACCTCTCAGCCCAAGACAGGGGAGCGGAGGGGGCATCACCACAATATCTAGTATCGCCGTGGAAACATACCACCACATGTTGTGGCAGTCAAGGGAAATCGTATGCGAACACCCACCATTTTTGTGGCGAAAATCGACGAAACCCGTACCCTTACAGGGTACGGTCAGAGACGGAAGCAGCCTACCAGAGGACAGCGGGGCCACAGCAACAAAAGCGGCCGCCACGGGGCTTGTGGCAGCCGCTGTCGATCGTGTCTTGACAATGCAGCCTTAGGCCGTGGCAGGCGTCTCATACTCCAAGTACATGATGCGGGCCGCCTGATTAAGCAGAGTCCACGCCTGAGTATCCTTGCCAGTGCGCTTGGGATTCCGGTAGTTGTCGATGGACGGGCCACCGCCCCAATGAAGATGTCGGCTGCAGCGCCCCGGCCTAGTGGTGAGCCTGTCGAACCATAAGCCCGCCAACCCCCCGCTCACCCTGAGCCTGCCGAAGGGCCCGCCTGAGCCGGCGCCCCCCACATCGTCGTTCCGGCCCCCGAGCCGGAACCCAGGGGCCGGGTGGGGCGGGTCCACCGTAGGGCGGGTTTACAACCCGCCCGCAGCGTCGGCTGAGGCCGCCGCCGCTTGTGGTGAGCCTGTCGAACCATGAGCCCGCCAAACCCCCGCTCGCCCTGAGCCCGTCGAAGAGTGCGCGCCCCCACCGGTTGCGCTACAATGCCAACTGTACAATAGCGCTGCTGAAGGACGAGGACTGAGACATGGCGACGCCAACACGCCGCCCGAGCGAAGACATGGCCCGCCTGGGCAAGCAGATATACGAGCGGGACATCCGCCCCCACGTCGAGGCGGCCCACCACGGAGAGATCGTCGCCATCGACGTTGACAGCGGCGACTACGCTGTCGGCGATATGGCGGTCACTGCAGCGGAGCGCCTGCGGGAGCGGCGGCCCCACGCCCAGGTCTGGCTGATGCGGGTCGGGCACCGGACACTCTATCGCTTCGGAGGCGGCGCCCTGCGGAGGACCGGTTGATTCCGTCGAAAGCGGAGCTGTTGGCATCGACCCGCTCGTAGGCACGGCCATGCTGCACCGCCACGACCTCAGCATCGAATTCGAGAACAGCGGCCGGGTCGTCATACAGACCCGGGCATAGCCCGGACGCCCCGCTCACCCTGAACCCTCGTCGCCGCTCGCCCTGAGCGTGTCGAAGGGCCCGCGTGCCACTTCCCCCTTCCCCGCACCCCCGCCATCCCCTACCATCCCCCCATGCCCAAACACGCGCGCCCCACCCCATTCGTCGTTCCTGCCACACCCATCCTCGCTCCTGCGAAGGCAGGAACCACTACGCCATCCGCCTCCAACGGCCGCCGTCGTCCAAACGTCGTCGGCTTGCGCGGCTGGCCGTCCCTGCTGCCTGCGATTCGTTCCGCGCGCCCCCAAACCCCTATCTGCAACGCCCCCCGATTCGTTCCGCGATCGGGCCCGCGCGGCATTCGTTCCTATCTGCGGCTGCGGCTCCAATCCGCGACGAAAAGACGACCCCAAGCTGCACTACCCTCTTCGACAGCGGTTCGATCAAACGAGTCCAAGCTGTCCCCATCTTCGTGCGAGACGAATGCCAAAGCTGGACCGCGTCGCCCCAGGCACGGAGGGCCGGGAAAAAAACGCGCGAAGACGAATCGACTCGACTCGAATCCCTCTCGCAGGAGGCGCCGGCCACGCAAAATGAGTGCCGCCCCGGTTGCTCACCGGGGCGACACGGGGGGAGGAGAGGGCCCGACCATTCGGGACATGGGGACCCGGCCTTGCCTTAGCCGTCGCTCTTCCGGCTGGCAAGTTTCTGCCGGGCAAAGGGGAGTGTACGCAAGAAGGGAGGCAGGTCTATCTCTGACTCCTGGTCCGCGCCCGTGGGGGCGGCAACCAGCTTGGCCAGGTCCTGCTCCCGCGCACTGTTGAGCGTCTCGGTTGATGGGAACCCCGTCGCGATGATCGTGATGCGCACAGCGTCCTCCAGCTGAGCGTCAGTCACCATGCCGAAGAAGATGTTGGCGTCCGGGTCCACCACCTGGCTGATGCAGTCGGCCGCGGTCTGGACCTCCATCAGCGTCAGGTTCTCGCCGCCGGCGATGTTGAACAGCACACCCTTGGACCCGTCGATGGCGACCTCCAGCAGCGGGCACGCGACGGCGGCCTGGGCCGCTTCCACCGCGCGCATCTCGCCGTGGCCGTACCCAATGCCCATCCACGCCGGGCCCGCGCCGGACATGACCGTCTTCACGTCGGCAAAGTCCAGGTTGATCTCGCCGGGCACCGTCACCAGCTCCGCGATGGCCTGTACGCCCTGGTTCAGGACGTCGTCGGCCATGGTGAAGGCGTTCTGGATGGTGACCTCCTCCGTGCAGACGGCAGAGAGGCGGTCGTTCGGGATGACGATGAGGCTGTCCACCTTGTCACGAAGGCGGTGGATGCCGTCCTCGGCCTGCTTGCGGCGCTTGGAGCCTTCGAAGGCGAAGGGCTTGGTGACCATGGCGACAGTCAGCGCACCGGAATCGCGCGCCACCTCGGCGACCACGGGGGCGGAGCCGGTGCCGGTCCCGCCGCCCATGCCGGCGGCCAGGAAGATCATATCCGCCCCCTGCAGAAGTTGCGCCAGCTCCTCTCGGTTCTCCTCTGCAGCCAGGCGGCCCACCTCTGGGTCGCCGCCAACGCCAAGGCCCCGGGTCAGCTGCTCGCCCAGCTGGACCCGATGGGGGACGGTGCAGCGATGGATCGCCTGCACGTCCGTGTTCATCACAATGTACTCCACGCCCGGTATGGGCCTGGAGAACATGCGGTTGATGGCGTTGGAGCCGCCACCGCCCATGCCGACCACCTTGATGACCGGCGCCCCCTTGATGTTGTTCACTGCCGTTGCGAATTCGCTGTACACAGCCCTTCTCCTTGCACTCGCGGTCCTGTGGCCGCGGACTTGGGTCTATCGCAGCGCGTGTCGCGCTCCACGCCCCTTGAGCCATCCCATCAGGCCGCCGGAGCCGTTGTGATGTCCGTTGGTGACGCCGTTGGTCCGGTAGCCCCTCTTCAGAGGCTCCTTGGCCATCTCGCTGTTCTGGACTCCCCACAGCAGGGTGCCCACGCTGGCGGCGTAGGACGGGTCCTCCAGGCCGTCCGGCAGCCCTTCCAGGCCACCGGGAAGACCCATGCGGACAGGCTTGTTGAAGATGCGACGCGCCAGCTTCTCCATGCCGGGTAGGTTCGCGCCGCCGCCCGTCAGGACGATGCCGGCGGGCAGCATGGCCGGGAAGCCAAACTCGCTGACCTTGAGCGCTGCCAGGCGCAGGATCTCCTCCGCGCGGTCGTGGAGGTAGCGGCAGACCTCGCGCCGCTCGACCTTGACGGTTCGGCGGTCGCCAAAAGCCTCGACCTGCACCTGCTCGCCGCCGATCTCCTCCGGGATGACGTGGCCAAAGCGCAGCTTGACCTCTTCGGCGATGTCGAAGGGCGAGTTCAGGGCAACGGAGAGGTCCGTGGTGAACTGGTAGCCGCCCACGGGGAGCACCACTGCGTTGCACAGGCGCCCCTGCTGGAAGACGGAGACGGTGGTGGCGCCACCGCCGATCTCGACCAGGACAACGCCCATCTCCCTCTCGTCCTTGCTGAGGACGCTCTCGCCGACAGCCAGGGAGGATGCGACGAGGCTTCGCACGGCAAGCTTGCTGCCCGCCACGGCCCTGGACAGGTTCTGCACGGGGGCGCTGCTGCCCACCACGCAGAGGGCCTCCAGGTCCAGACGCAGGGCATGCATGCCGATGGGGTTGCGGACGCCCTTGAGGCCGTCGACGGAGTAGTTGAGCGGCACGATGTGGAGAAGCTGCTGCTCCGGTGGGAGGTCCGACGGCTTTATCGCCTGGATGGAGCGGTCGATTGCATCGGAGGTGATGGGCGCGTTGTAGTAGGGCGAGCGGACCGAGGCCCTGCGGACGGACATCCGTAGGTGGTCGCCGGTGATGCCGACGTGAGCGCTCGGGCTGCTCACGCCCGAGGAGCGTATCGCCTCATCGACGGACTCGCGGACGCTGTCCTGCGCCTCCTGGATGTTGACGACAACGCCCTTGCGGACGCCCTGGGAGGGAGAGATGCCCACGCCGATGAGCTCCGGGAGGCCGTCGCGACCGAGCCGGGCCATGAGCGTGGTGACCTTGGAGGTGCCTAGGTCAATCGCGGCGTGGAGGGAATCCCGTGCCATATCTAAGCCCCTTTCTTCCCTCTCCGGGCCAGGCATCGCCGGCTAGGCTCCGACGACGCCCCCAGACAGGGTGGCCAAACTGCCTCGTCCCTATCCCGGGGAGCCCCCGGAACGGGCGAGCGATTCAACTACCAAGACTCCTCCGGCGGGGAGGACGGTCTCCCGTCTCCTTCGCCGGTCGGCCCAGGGGACAAGGGGGTGCTGGCCGAGGGGTGTGTACGCTGTTGGCCGGCTCCCCCAGGTCCCTGGCGCCACCTATCGATCAGGAGGGCATCTCACGCCTTCTCCTGCAAAAGCTCCGCCACCCGCATGCGGGCGCTTCGACTCCTTGGGTTACGGGAGACCTCTTCCAGGGAGGGGCGTACGGGCTTTTTCGTGACCACCCGCAGCCCAGGCCGATGTTCGCCCGGGCCCGCTGGGGCGCACGTAACTCGGCCGCCGCTGCGTGCCGCGTCTCTCAGCGTGCGCTTCACCAGTCCGTCCTCCAAGGAGTGGTAGCTCAGAACCACGAGTCTCCCTCCGGGGCCCAGGACGTTCATCGCCTGGGCCAGCGCTGCTTCCAGGTTCTCCAGCTCGCCGTTGACCTCCATTCGGATGGCCTGGAAGGTCCTGGTGGCCGGATGGATCCGCCTCCGGGGCCGTCCGACGGCCCGAGCGACGATCTGCGCAAGCTCCGCCGTCGTGCGGACGGGCCTGGCCGCCACCAGGTATCGTGCGATGCGCCTGGCCCGCGGCTCCTGCCCGTAGCGGGCAATGATGTCCGCGAGATCCGCCTCGGCGAGGCCGTTCACCACGTCGGCGGCGGTGCGCTCCTGGCGGGGATCGAATCGCATGTCCAGGGACTGCTCGCCGCGGAAGGTGAAGCCTCGCTGCTCCTCATCCAGTTGGAGTGAAGAGAGGCCCAAGTCCAAGAGGACGCCGTCCACGGGGGCGAAGTCCTGCTCTCGGGCCAGGCGCTCCAAGTTCGTAAAGTTCTGGTTGACCAGGCAGACCCGCCGTCCGAAGCGCTCCAGCCTTCTGCGGGCCTGCACCAGGGCCTCCGGGTCGGCATCCAGGCCGAGGAGGACGGCTGCGTCCGCTCCCGCCTCCAGGATTGCCTCGGAGTGTCCGCCTTCGCCCACCGTGCAGTCGACGTAGCGGCCACCGGGCCGAACCTGGAGTGCTTGGACGACCTCGGAGCAGAGGGCCGGGATATGACGGTAGAGACGTGTCTCAGGTTTCTGGGACGTCACCCCCGGACATTGTGGACTCTGCTGAGGCGTCACCTCCAGACCTGTCTGTTGACGCTCATGCTACACACGTGCCCCATAGTTGTCAAGCGTGTTTCTTGAATTTTTCAAGGAATTTCCAAAAATATTGTGACGATATTCGTCTCATTTGTCACACCATCCTGTCTCCACCTCCCTGTGGTATCATAGCCGCACCGTGACCAGTATGCCATCTCAGCCGACGCACGCATTCACCTACGGCGTCCTGACGATCAGCGACGGCGCCTCTCGAGGCTACCGGATCGACACAAGCGGCGAGCTTATCGAGAGCACGCTGACGGAGCAGGGGCTGCGCCTGCGCCATCGAGAGGTCGTGCCGGACGACACAGCCCTCATCACCGGCTGGCTGAGACGTTGGGCGCCCCACGTGGACCTCATCGTCACCACCGGCGGCACGGGCTTGGGGCCGCGCGACGTCACGCCAGAAGCCACGATGCGGGCCATCGAGCGGACGGTTCCGGGACTGGCGGAGGCGCTGCGGGACGAGACCCGTCGCAAGACGCCACTCGCGGCGCTGAGCCGGGGCGTGGCGGGCATCCTGGGGCGCTGCCTCATCGTCAACCTGCCCGGCAGTCCCAAGGCCGTCGGCGAGTACCTGGAGGTCCTGCTGCCGGTGCTGCCTCATGCACTGGACACGGTGCGGGGCGACACCGAACATCGCCCCGCACACGGCGCCGGACACTCCCACGGCCGCCGCTCGTAGGGCGTCGATGGAGATCCACGTCCTCAGCCTCTTCCCCAGCACCTTCTCAGGGCCGCTCGAGGCGAGCATCCTGAAGAGGGCCCAGGAGCGCGAAGCACTTCGGGTGCGGCTGCACGACATCCGGGACTTCACGACGGACCGTCACCGCACCGCGGACGACTACCCCTTCGGAGGCGGTCCGGGCATGGTAATGAAGCCGGAGCCCATCTTCGCAGCGACGGAGCACGCGGCGGCAGAAGTGGAGGCACACCTGGGCGCCGAGAGCCGAGCGTCGACGCCGGTGGTCCTCCTCTCGCCCCAGGGCCAGCCCTTCAGTCAGAAAGTCGCCGCAGAGCTGGCCTCGCATGCGGCGCTCATCCTCATCTGCGGCCACTACGAGGGCGTGGACGGACGAGTCGAGGAGCACCTGGCCACGCGGACGCTGAGCATCGGCGACTACGTGCTCACGGGAGGCGAGCTTCCCGCACTCATCGTCATCGACGCAATCGCCCGTCTGTTGCCGGGCGTGCTGGGCGATGCGGAATCCGCCGCGAACGACTCGTTCGTCGATGGTCTGCTGGAGGGGCCGCAGTACACCCGCCCCGCCAACTTCCAGGGGCTGGAGGCGCCCCCCGTGCTGCTGTCCGGCGACCACGGCGCAATCGCCCGGTGGCGCCGCCGCCAAGCCCTGCTGTGGACGTGGCAGCGCAGGCCGGACCTGCTGTTGCAGGCTGATCTTTCAGCCGAGGACCGGGCGTTCCTTGACATGCTGAAGCAGGCCGCGGGCGCGGGTCTCCGCGACCCGGAGTAACCAGAGTAGGCTGTATGCGCCCGCCCGCGAGAGAGCAGAAATCGAACGTCGGAAGACGGCCGCGCACCACGCCGCGGAAGAGCGCTGCTCCAGGCGCCGAGGCGACACCCCTCCGCCGCCAATACCTGGAGGTCAAGAGCCGCTTCCCCGACGCGGTGCTGCTCTTTCGGCTGGGGGACTTCTACGAGACCTTCGACGAAGACGCACGCGTGGTCTCGGAGGCGCTGGAGATCGTCCTGACGTCAAGGGAGATGGGCAAGGGACAGCGAGTGCCGATGGCGGGCATCCCCCACCACGCCCTGGACGGCTACCTGGCCCGCCTCATCCGGCAGGGCCACCGCGTCGCCATCTGCGAGCAGACCAGCGACCCCGCCACGTCGCGGGGGCTGGTGGACCGCGAGGTGGTGCGCGTCGTGACGCCGGGGACGGTGGTCGAGCCGGTGCTGCTGGAGGGAAACGCGCCGAACTACCTGGCCGCCGTCATCCTCGACGGCCACAGCGCGGGCCTCGCGTACGCGGACATTACAACGTCGACCTACGCCACGGCCCACCTTTCGCTGGAGCAGGTGCCCTTGGAGCTGGAGCGCCTGTCGCCCGCCGAGACGCTGGTGCCCCAGGGCCAGGCTGTGCTCTTTCGACCAGGGACGACCACGGACATGGAGCCCTCGGCTTTCGACCTAGAACTGGCGACGGAGCGGATATTGCAGCACTTCGGCACGGCGACGCTCGAGCCGTTCGGGTGCGAGGGGCTGCCGCTGGCTGTGCAGGCCGCCGGGGCCATCCTAGCCTACCTGGAGGAGACGCAACGGGGCACCGTGCGCCAGCTCACCTCGCTGCACACCTACTCGGCGTCCCGTTACATGGCGCTGGACCCGCAGACGCGGCGCAACCTGGAGCTGTTCCAGGGAGGCCGGTTCGGCGCCGGGCCGTCGTTGCTGGGCGTGCTGGACTTCGCCCAGACGCCCATGGGGGGACGGCTGCTGCGGGAGTGGCTGGGCCAGCCTCTGCTGAACGTCGACGACGTCCGCAGGCGCCAGGACGCGGTGGAGTGGCTGGTCCACAGCGCCGCGCAGCGAGAGGAGACCAGGCGGCTGCTCCGCACGATGGCCGACCTGGAACGGCTGGTCAATCGCATCCGCGGAGGCGCGGCGCAGCCGCGGGAGCTGCAGGCCCTCCGCCGAACACTGGAGGCTGCGCCACGCGTTCGAGAGCTCGTTGGGGAGGCGGAGGGGTCGCTATCGTGGCTGCACAGCAGCCTACACCCCTGCACCGAGGTGGTGGAGTTGGTCGCCAACGCGATCGTCGACGAGCCGTCGGTCGGCGCAGGCGGCGGGGAGACCATACGCGTGGGCCTGTCGCCGGAGCTGGACGAGCTTCGGGAGGCCCAGCGGGACGCTCGGACCTACGTGGCAGGACTCGAGGCGCAGGAGCGGACGAGCACCGGCATCCCTTCGCTCAAGGTGGGGTACAACCGGGTCTTCGGCTACTACCTGGAGGTGACGCGCCCGCACCTCCGGCGCGTGCCGACCCACTACGTCCGCCGGCAGACCCTGGTCAATGCAGAGCGCTTCATTACGCCCGAGCTGAAGGAGTACGAGTCCCGCATCCTGAACGCCCAGGAGCGCATTGCGGAGCTGGAGAACGCTCTCTTCCAGCAGGTCTGCCGCCAGATCGCCGAGTCGGCCGGCATAGTGCTGCAGACGGCCGGGGCGCTGGCCCAGGTGGACGTCTTCGCAGCGCTGGCCGAGGCGGCGTTCCGCAACGACTACACGCGACCGGTCGTCGACGAGAGCAACGCTCTGGAGATCGAGGACGGACGCCACCCCATCGTCGAGCGTGCGCTGCCCACCGGCAGCTTCGTCCCTAACGCCACGACGCTCGACAACGAGGACTGCTCTCTGGTAGTGCTCACCGGGCCGAACATGGCGGGCAAATCTACCTACATCCGGCAGGTGGCGCTGATCGTGCTCATGGCGCAGATAGGCAGCTTCGTGCCGGCGTCGTCGGCCCGGATCGGGCTGGTGGACCGCATCTTCACCCGCGTGGGGCTGCAGGACGACCTGGCGACCGGCCAGTCGACCTTTATGGTGGAGATGGTGGAGACGGCGGCCATCCTGCACCACGCGACGCGCCGCTCCCTGGTGGTCCTTGACGAAATAGGCCGGGGCACCAGTACCTACGACGGGCTGGCCATCGCACACGCCGTGGCCGAATTCATCCACAACCATCCACGGCTGGGGTGCAAGACCCTCTTCGCCACCCACTACCACGAGCTTGCGGACCTGGCGTCGTCCCTACCTCGCGCCTGCAACTACAACGTGGCAGTCGCAGAGGAGGAGGGCAACGTCGTCTTCCTGCGATACATCGTGCCCGGGGCGGCTGACAGGAGCTACGGCGTGCACGTGGCCCAGATTGCGGGCCTGCCGAATACCGTCGTCACAAGGGCCACGGAGCTTCTGGCGTACTTCGAGACGCACGGAGCGCCGTCGGAGGTGTCGGCAGCGGCTCCGCCTGCGGCTTGGCGGCCCAAGGCCGCGCCGGCGGTGCAGCTGGGGCTGTTCGGCGAGGTTGGCGACGCGCTAATCCGACGCCTGGAGTCGCTGGACATCTCGTCGATGACGCCACTGGACGCTCTGAACGCTCTGCACGACCTCCAGCAGCGGGCCAAGCATCTGGACCCATAGCCGCCACTCTCCGCTTCTGTTAGTCACGCTCCTCTGCTACACTCTTCTGGACCCCTAGACCCTGGCCCCAGGAGTTCCGCCGCGTGAACATCTTCTTTGACATGGACTACACAATACTGTCCGCCACCGGGCGCCTTCGCCCCAGGGTGGTAGAGACATTCAACCAGCTCCGGGAAGACGGCCACAGCCTCTACATCTGGTCGGGGATCGGCGTGCGGGTGGCGGAGGTCCGGGACCTGGGCCTGCTGCCGCTGGTGCAGGGCGTGTACGAGAAGCCGGTGCAGGACTACCGGCGGATGCTGGCGGGAATGCTTCGTCGGGGCGAGCTTCCGACGTCGCCCGACTTCGTCGTCGACGACTACCCGGAGGTCGTGTCGGCCCTGGGCGGCGTCTCCGTGCGGCCGTACGTCAACGACGACCCCGAGGACCGTGAGATGGCACGGGTCTACGAGGCCATCCACCAGCGAACTTCGAACTCACACCCCTCCAGCGCCGGAGGCTGAGGGCGTGGCCATCCAGGTGCTCGCGCCGGAGGTGGCCGCTCGCATCGCTGCGGGCGAGGTCGTGGAGCGCCCCGCGTCGGTGGTCAAGGAGCTGGTCGAGAACGCGCTGGACGGGGGCGCTACGGCGGTCACCGTCGAGGTGCAGACGGCGGGCCTCGACTTGGTCCGAGTGACGGACGACGGCGCAGGCATCGCGGCGGAGGACACAGCCCACCTCTTCCAGCGCCACGCCACCAGCAAGCTCCGCTCCGCCGAGGACCTGACCGAGGTGCGTACCATGGGCTTCCGCGGAGAGGCCCTCTTCTCGCTCGGCGCCGCCGCCTCGGTCACCCTCCTCACGAGACGACGCGAGGAGACCGTCGGCGTCTACCTGGAGGCCCGCAACGGCCAGGCCATTCGCCGCGAACCTCGGGGGGCGCCCGCTGGGACGACCGTCACCGTTCGTCACCTGTTCCGAGAGCTGCCGGCGCGGCGCAAGTTCCTCCGGTCGCCGCAGGCGGAGCTGGGACGCGTCCAGACCGTTGTCGCCTCGTACATCCTCGCGTTCCCGGAGGTGCGCTTCTCGCTCAGGGCCGACGGGCGCCAGATCATGGTCTCGCCCGGAGGCGGAGAGCTTGCCGACGCCGCTCTGGCCGTGTACGGCTCGCAGACGGCGCCGGCGCTGCTGCCCGTCGAGGGTGGGGACGGCGCTATCGTCGTCGACGGGCTCATCAGCCCTCCCGACGTGAACCGGGCCAACCGGACCTACATCTCGCTCTTCGTCAACCGCCGCCCCATCCAGAGCCGCAGCCTGGTCCACGCCGTCGCTGAGGCCTACCGCGGGCTGCTGCCCGTGGGCCGCTACCCGCTTGCCGTGCTCCGCATCGAGATGCCGCCGGAGGAGCTGGACGTCAACGTGCACCCGGCAAAGGCCGAGGTCCGCTTCCGCCAAGAGAATGTGGTCTACGGCGCCCTACAGCGCACCGTGCGCCAGGCGCTGGTGGCCCTGGCGCCCGTGCCCACCCTCGACATCACGCCGCCAGTCCCAGCGAGCACTGCGGCGCTGACGTCGCCTTATGTCAATCCGCCGGCGCCGCGCCGAGCGTCAGGGCCGTCGAGGTCGACCGACGACCGGCCTCCACCGTCGCAGCCACCGCTGCAAGTGCTGCCCCGCCTTCGTGCCGTGGGGCAGGTCCAGGAGACGTACATCGTCGCGGAAGGGCCCGACGGCCTGTACCTCATCGACCAGCACGCCGCCCACGAGTGCGTCCTCTACGAGCAAGTCCGGGAGGCGGCGCTGCTGCAGACGCCCCGGTCGCAGGGGCTGCTGGCGCCGGCAACGGTGGATCTAACGCCCCAGCAGGAGGAAGCAGCGCGGGAGCAGGCGGAGCTACTGGCGCAGTACGGGTGGCAGATTGAGCCGTTTGGAAACCTGACCGTGCTCCTTCGGGCCGTGCCCGCGATACTCACGGGGAAGGAGCCGGCCCAGGCGCTACGGGACCTGCTGGACACCTCCATGGCAGAGACGGCCATGCCATCGTGGGAAGAGCGAGTGGCCGCTACTGTCGCCTGTCACGCAGCAGTCCGGGCAGGAGCAACCCTCACGCTGCAGGAGATGACGGGAATGGTAGAGCTACTGCAGGGCCTGAAGCAGCCCCATACGTGCCCCCACGGACGCCCGACGATGCTCCATCTCAGCGCATCGTCGCTGGAGCGGGGTTTTCGTCGGAGGTAGGAGTGGGGCCGCAAGGGGAGGGCGCTTCCCCGCGGCCCTCCTGCCCGCTAGTCCTCGGGCAGCGCCACCATGAGGTCGGGAAGCTCCCCTGCCAGCGAGCACAAGCCGTCACTCTCCAACCCCGTGAGGAGCTCGACGAGCCAGGGAACGTCCGCGGGTGAAAAGCCTTCCCTGAGGGTGCTGCCTACATCCCATAGGGAGGCGGATGCACCCAGCGGGAGGTCTCGCAGGAAGGCGACGGCCCTGCCCCGGAAGTATCGGCGGGAGCCGTGGAAGCTCTCGGCCTTCGCCGCATACGCCGCCCGCTGCTCTCGGAGTCGGGGGCGCGCCGCGCCTCCCGCCAGCGCGACGCCACCGCTCTTGAAGTGCGGGGCGGCCCGGCATCGAGACTCCAGCGGACAGGCGGAGCATCGAGGGGCACGAGAGGGGCAGATGCCGGCTCCCAGGTCCATCAGCGCCTGGTTCCACTCCCATGCCCTGCCAGCAGGCAGGACCGCCTCCGCCAGATCCAGCATTTTGCGCTCTCTCCGCCGGACCCAGTCCTGGCCCAAGAAGAAGCGTCCCAGGACGCGCCGGACGTTGGTGTCGACGACGGGGACCTGAGCGTCGTAGGCGAAGCAGGCCACGGCAGCGGCAGTGTACTCGCCAACACCCGGTAGACTGCGGAGCGACTTCGGGGCTTCGGGGAGACGCCCGTCGAACCGCTCCACCGCCGCCTGGGCGGCGCGCTGCAGATTCACTGCACGACGGTTGTACCCGAGTCCGGCCCACGCTCGGATGACCTGAGCGCGAGGCGCTGCGGCAAGGGACTGCAGCGTGGGGAAGCGTGCGAGGAAGGCGAGGTAGATGGGAATGACCCGGTCCACCTGGGTCTGCTGGAGCATGAACTCCGCGACGAGGATGGCATAGGGGTCAGTGCTGCCCCGCCAGGGCATCGACCGGGCAGACCTGTCGAACCAGCCGAGCACGGTGGAACGAAGCCAATCGTAGCGGGCCATGGGCATCATCCGTGTAACAGGAGGTGGGAGTCTGAAACCGCAGTGTAGCCCGGTGCGAGGAGGCGGGCAAGGTTGGCACGACGGGCTCGGCCCAAGGGGGGGCTGCGGCATATCGCAGAGTACGATGACTTATATCAAGGCACGCCTTGACAGGCCGCATTGGTTCATGCTAGATTCCCGCGGGTTGGCTCTAGCTTTGTGCATGGCTCGCGGCCCGCTAGCTCAACTGGCAGAGCAGCTGACTCTTAATCAGCGGGTTCCAGGTTCGAGTCCTGGGCGGGTCAGGCCAGAGCTCCTGCCTCCGATGCTATCGCAGGGGGGATGTGTCGGAACAGGCAGACGAGCATGACTTAGGATCATGTGCCTTCGGGCGTAGGAGTTCGAGTCTCCTCATCCCCACCGTCCAACGGGGGAGTCCCTGGGAGACGGCACCCAGAAGCGAAAGCCTGGGTGGAAAGGAGCAGCGGTGCCTACTCTGATGAAGGTCAGCGGCCTTGCAACGCAGTTCTTCACCGAAGACGGCATAGTCAAAGCGGTCGACGGAATCGAGTACGATCTGGAAGAGGGTGAAACCCTTGGCCTGGTCGGCGAGAGCGGGTGCGGCAAGAGCGTGAGCGCTCTCTCCGTGCTTCGCCTCATCCCCAACCCGCCCGGGCGTATCGTCGGCGGCGAGGTGATGTTCGAGGGTCAGGACCTGCTGAAGCTCAGCGAGGAGGACATGCGCCACATCCGGGGCAACCGGATCAGCATGGTCTTCCAGGAGCCGATGACGTCCCTCAACCCGATTCTGACCATCGGCCGGCAGATCACGGAGCCGCTAGAGTTGCACATGGGCATGACCCAGCAGCAGGCGGAGGATCGGGCCATCGAGCTTCTGGGCTTGGTGGGAATTCCCGACGCTGCCGCACGGATCAACGACTACCCCCACCAGTTCAGCGGCGGGATGCGGCAGCGGGTCATGATCGCCATGGCGCTGAGCTGCAGCCCCAAGCTCCTCATCGCCGACGAGCCCACAACAGCCCTGGACGTTACGATTCAGGCGCAGGTGCTCGAGCTCATGCAGCGAGCAGCCAAAGAGGTGGGCGCCTCTCTGATCGTCATCACCCACAACTTGGGCGTGGTGGCCCGCTACGCCGACCGGGTCAACGTGATGTACGCGGGCAAGATCATCGAGCGAGGCACCGCCGAGGAGATCTACAAGAACCCCAAGCACCCCTACACCGTGGGGCTGCTGCAGTCCGTTCCACGCCTGGACGAGCCCCGGAGAGAGAAGCTGAACCCCATTGAAGGGATGCCGCCGGACTTGGTGGACCTGCCGCCTGGATGCTCGTTCCGAGCCCGCTGCACGTACGCAGTGGACAGGTGCGCCGAGGAGGTACCACCCCTGGCATCCGTGGGAGAAGACCACCTTGCAGCGTGCTGGGAGTCCGACAAGGTTGCTCTAACCGCAGTCGAAGCGTAGGGAGGCGGTCGATGACCACCAACGGGACAACGAGCGGAGCCAAGGCCGGCGAGAACATCGTCGACGTCCAGAACCTGAAGATGTACTTCCCCGTGACGTCGGGGATCGTCTTCCAGAGGAAGATCGCCGACATCAAGGCGGTGGACGACGTCACCTTCTCCATTCGCAAGCAGGAGACCCTGGGGCTTGTGGGGGAGAGCGGCTCGGGCAAGACCACCGTGGGGCGCTGCATCCTGCAGCTCTACCGCCCGACGGCGGGGAACATCGCCTTCGACGGCGTTGACCTCACCGGCCTGAAGGGCGGGTCGCTGCGAGCAATGCGCCGCCGGATGCAGGTCATCTTCCAGGACCCGTACAGCTCCCTGAACCCCCGGATGAGCGCCGGCAACATCATTGGCGAGCCGCTGATCGTGCACGGGCTGACGAAGAGCAGGGCCGAGCGCAGGGAGCGGGTGGCCGCACTGCTGAGCGTCGTCGGTCTGAACCCGTACATGGCGGACCGGTTCCCACATGAGTTCAGCGGCGGACAGCGTCAGCGCATCGGCATCGCCCGGGCCCTGGCCGTGCGGCCGGACTTCATCGTCGCAGACGAGCCCGTGTCGGCGCTGGACGTGTCGATTCAGGCGCAGGTCATCAACCTGCTGGAGGAGCTGCAGGAGCAGTTCGGCCTCACCTACCTGTTCATCGCCCATGACCTGTCCGTGGTGCGGCACATCAGCGACCGCGTGGCGGTGATGTACCTGGGGCACATCGTGGAGGTGGCCGACCGAAACGAGCTCTACGCCAACCCACTGCACCCGTACACCAAGGCTCTGCTGTCGGCGGTGCCGATTCCCGACCCGGTCATCGAGTCGCAACGGGAGCGCATCATTCTGCCGGGGGACATCCCCAGCCCTCTGCGGCCACCCCCCGGCTGCGTGTTCCACACCCGCTGCCCCATCGCCATCGAGGACTGCAGCCGCCCCGTGGCGGAGTTGCACGCCCAGGGGCACCAGAACGTCCTGGGAGTGCCCGAGCTGCGGGAGGTTGCTCCCGATCACTGGGTCTCCTGCATCCGGGTGTAGGACCTCTCTACATGGACAGCAAAGCGGGCGGCCAATGGCCGCCCGCTTCAATTTGCACGGGACCCGATGCTCGGTCCCACACGTAGCCACCGAGCAATGACGGCCATGGGTTCGCTGGGCCTCCCGAGACTGGCCGCTGTTTTCCTCGCCCTCGCCCTCCTGTCCATAGGTTGCACGTCCTCCCAGCCACCCGAATCCATCTCCCACTACAGCCCGTTCCTCGCTGCCGCCGAGTTCGCGCCCGGGCCCAACCGGTTCCCCTTCGCGCTCATTGCGGCGTCCGGCGACTCGCTGGACGCCGCATCGGTCGAGGTAGCCTTTCACAGGCTGGATGACGAGTCGTCCAAGCCTCGAGCGGAGGCCACGGCCATCTTCCACACGGTCGACGGCGTGACGCCGCACCTGCACGAGGACGGGACCCTTCACCCTCACGACGAGACGGCCGGCTTCTACGTGGTGGACCAGGTGCAGTTCGACGCTCCGGGGGTGTGGGAGGCGCGGTTCACGATCGAGGCCGCGGACGGCGGTCGCGTGAGCGTGCCGCCGCTCGCCTTCTCCGTCCAGGGCGCATCCTCCGTGCCCGGCGTGGGCGGCGCCGTGC
Source organism: Dehalococcoidia bacterium (assembly GCA_965205235.1). Taxonomy (GTDB): domain Bacteria; phylum Chloroflexota; class Dehalococcoidia; order Lucifugimonadales; family UBA1127; genus CBDBGD01. The sequence continues at coordinate 54,108 of CBDBGD010000005.1, read as the reverse complement.
CGGCCAGCCGCAACCCCACGTCCAGCGACGTTGCCGACCTGTCGGAGATCACGACGCACGATCCGCCCGTGCCCGACTTCTACCGGCTCACGGTGGCCGAGGCCCTGGAGCAGGAACGGCCGACGCTGGTGGTGTTCAGCACGCCCATGTTCTGCATCAGTCGCATGTGCGGCCCGGTCACGGACGTCGTCGCTGCGCTCCACCAGGGATATGCGGAACGTCTGACGTTCATCCATATCGAGCCATTCGACCTTGGCGTGGCCCGGAGCGAGGGGAGGCTGGTACCCACGGAGACGTTCCGAGAGTGGGGGCTGCGGACGGAGCCGTGGGTCTTCCTGTTGGGCGAGGACGGCCGCGTCGCCGCTCGCTACGAGGGCCCGGTGACGGAGGGGGAGCTGCAAAGGGCCGTCGAGGCGCTGCTGCGGGGAGGGTGAGGCGCGGAGCGCCCGCCGCCCACGGCGGAGGGTTCGATTCGAGTCGTTTCGTTTCGCGCGTTTTTTCCCGGCCCTCCGTGCCTGGGGTCGCGGGGCGGAGCATCGAAACAGCTTTGACGTTGTTTCTCGGTTGTTCCGCGGCCGGCGCGGCGCCAGCTTGGAGTCGTTCTTTCGTGTTGGCATGGGGAGAGCGTCGCAGCTTGGGGGTTGTTTCGCGAGGGCGGGGTGGAACCGCGCGGCGCAGATAGGAAACGAGTGCCGCGTGAAACAACCGCGGAACAACCTCCAGATAGGGAACCGGGGGCGCGGCAAAGGGGGTGCGAAACAACCTCCAGGTAGGGGTGCGGCCTGCGTCCTCGGCTTGGGGAACGCGGGACGCGACGCTTGGTGGGCCCACCCGCCCGCCCTCGGAGGTTGGTTGGTGTTGAGAACTGGGGGGGAGACCCTCACCCCAACCCTCTCCCAGAGGGAGAGGGGGTGGATATGAGAGGGGGCGCGTATGGTCGTTGGGCATGGGGGGATGGTAGGGGATGGCGGGGGTGCGGGGATAGGGGGAGATGGCAGTGCGGGGGTGGGCGTTCCCTCTTGGCGGGCGGGTTTGAATCCCGCCCCTACATCGCGGGACACGGCCGCTCTCTCGCCGCGGGACTCTCACCCCAGCCCTCTCCCAGAGGGAGAGGGGGCCGGAAGGGGCTAGGGGCGGTGGCCGGTGCCCGTGCTACGTCGGGGGCGGCGACGCGGGGAGGGGGAGAGGCGTCCGTATTCCCGGTAGTCTCGCGCCCGTATTGGGATCTCCGTAACGTAGCGCTGGTCACGCAGACGGGACAGGAGAGCCGGTGGGAGCTCCACACCGCTGTCCATGGTGATGACGGTGGGCAGACGCGCGTCGTGACGGTGGACCAGGAGCTGGTAGAGCTTCTCCTTTGCCCACGGGGTGGAGCTCTGCGCACCGAGGTCGTCCAATACCAGAAGTGGCGCTGAGCGAAGATACTCAAATCGCTCATCGTAGGAGACGGAGCTTTCCGGCGCGTAGGCGGACCGCAGGTGGTCCAACAGGTCGGGAACTGTGGCGTAGAAGATGGGCTGGCCCTGCTCCCGGCGATAGTTCACAATGGCTACGGCAAGATGGGTCTTGCCCACGCCGGTAGGCCCCGAAAGCACGAGCCAGTGGTCCTGCGGGTCCTGTGCGAAGCTCTGAGCCGCCCGGAGGGCCGCCGCCAGCGTGTCTTGCTGGCCTGGCGTCGCCTCATAGCCGCCCCGAGCATCGAACCGTGTGAAAGTCATCTCTTCCATCATGGACGCCGGGGGCGTTCCCACGAGGCGGGCCGCGGGCGAGACGAATCGGGCCACCTGGCAGACGCGGCTCAGGGGCTGGCCGGTCAGCCTCGTCCCTAGTTGCTCGTCGACCGCGGAAAGGGGGACGGACAGCGTCACCACCGTAGGTAGCTCCCAGTTGAACCGGTAGTTGAGCACCTGGAACAGCTTCTCCTGGGCCCAAGGCGTCGATGCGTGGGCGCCCAGACTATCCAACACCAGCAGTGGCGCCTGCTGCACCTGCTCCAAGCGAGGGTCGGAGGAGGAGTCGTCCAGAGTCTCGGGAGCATACATGCCGCGCAGGTAGTCCAGCAGGTCGGGCGCCACCTGAAAGAAGGCTGGACGACCAAGCTGAATGGAGTGATTCGCAATGGCTCCGGCCAGGTGAGTCTTCCCGCAGCCGCTGGGGCCTACCAGGACCAGCCAGCCGCGGGGATCTTCAGCGAAGGCGTGGGCGTGGGAAGCAGCCTCGCGAAACAGCCTCCGGTCCTGGGGGTCCGGGCTCAGGCCCGCCTCGTCCAGGGAGTCAAAGGTGAAGCGGGCCAGAGCACCCAGGTTGCTGTAGCGGAGCAGACGCGCCCTCCGCTGCTCCTGGTCCTCCTGCTCCCAACACACGCAGGGCTCCATCTCTCCAAAGCGGGGATGCCCCACCGGCACATCCACCCGGACGTACTGGAGATCGCCGCAGATGTCGCACCGAGGAGACGCATCCGGCAGGTCAACGGGAGATGAGAGGTCCTCGGGGTTGGCGGAAGACCTTGTCCACTGGAACCGCTTTAGCGTATCGCCAATCTGCTCCATGTTCCTTGCCTTCCTGTGCCCATCGCTTGAGGATGGCCTCCACGTAGCGCCAGCTTCGCCTGTTCTGGGCTACGGCCTCTCGCATCGCATCCTCGATTTGGTCGCGGCCATAGGTCTCCTCAGCGTCTTTCAGCTCCTCCGCAATGAGCGGGGTGATGACTCCGATGTTCTCTTCGTACAGCGTAAAGACATCCTGCCTGGGGGCCGGCGGCTCCGCGGCGGGGGCCGCAGGGGTTAGCCCGTCGAGCTCCAACTCTCCCCGGCGCAGCTGCTCCACGGCCGTCCGGTTCTGGGGGGTGTTGAGGAGCAGCACCTCTTCGCGGCGCCCCTCGGACTCGACGGGCACGCGAAGGAGCGTGCCTCGGTCGACGCAGGCGTTCACGGCCTCTTTCACGACGGTGCGAGGGTCTGGTGTGCTTCCCTGAAAGGCACGCAGCAGCGTCACGTCGCTCTCCAACGCACTGAGCGTGAGGTGCCGGAGACGTCCGCGCTGCCGGTGCAGAAGAAAGAGCGCCCGGAGGAGGCACTGGAGCTCGGCTAGGTCCCGCACCTCTCCCAGCAACTGGCTGAAGAGGGCTGCAGGGACGGGAACGTAGTTGGAGCGGTGCGGAAATCCGGCAAAGGCGCTCACGGGCCGACCTCAATCGTCGCGAGGTCGGCGAACTGGGCCAGCTTATCGCGAAAGTGCAGCCGGACCGTGTCCGTCGGACCGTGGCGGTGCTTGGCCACCATGATCTCGGCGATGTTCTTCGGGTACGGGCGGTCCGGGTAGCGCTGGTCCCACTCCTCCTCCGTGATGTACTTGTCATCCCGGTAGATGAACATGACCACGTCTGCGTCCTGCTCAATGCTGCCGCTCTCCCGCAGGTCGGAAAGCTGGGGCCGGTGCGACTGCCGCATCTCCACGGCGCGGCTGAGCTGGGAGACGGCCACCACGGGGACGTTGAGGTCGCGGGCCAGGGCCTTGAGGGAACGGGTGATCTCCCCGATCTCCTGGACCCTGTTATAGCTTCGACCGTTGCCGCCTTCAATGAGCTGGAGATAGTCCACGACGATCATGTCCAGCCCTCGCTCCAGGTGCAGGCGCCGGGACTTGCTGCGCACGTCGACAACCGTGGAGAGGGGATTGTCGTCGATGTAGACCGGCAGGTCCGAGAGGGCGCCGACGGCGTCGACAACGCGGCGCTCGTTCGCCTCGTTGTACATTCCCAGTCTCAAGAGGTGGCTGTCGATCCCCGTCTCTCCGGCCAGAAGTCGGAGCACCAACTGATCGCGGCTCATCTCCAGGCTGAAGACTGCAGCGGTGGCGCCAACACTGGCCGCGTTGCGGACGATGCTCATGGCAAGGGAGCTCTTCCCCATAGCGGGGCGTCCCGCCACGACAATCAGGTCCGAGCGGTGCAACCCGCCCAGCAGACGGTCCACATCCTGGAAGCCGGAAGGGATGGGCGCAACACCCCGCTCTAAGGCTCCTCCGAGCGTGCCGCTCTGCTCCAGGAATTTGTCCAGAATCTCCCGGATGTGGATGAAGTCCCGGCTGGAGCGCCCGGTGCGGACGCGGAAGAGGACGTCCTCGGCGCGGGAGAGGGTCGCCTCCACGTCCGGGTCGTCCTCGTAGCCCAGCGCGGCGATCTCGCCGGCCGCGCTGATGACCTGGCGCATCACGGACGTGCGCTGGACGATGCGGGCGTAGTGCTCGACGTTGACGGAGGTGGGGACGACGGCCGCGACCTGGCTCAGGAACGCATGGCCGCCCATCTCGTCGAGGCGGTTGAGGCGAGCAAGCTCGTGGCCTATGGTCGCCTGGTCGATGGCCTCGGCGCGTCGGAAGAGCTCCAGGCAGGCCTCGTAGCACCAGCGGTTCCGGTCCCGGTAGAAGTCCTCAGAGCGCAGGAATGGGCTGATCTTGAGGATGGCCTCCCCGTCGATTACCAGTGAGCCCAGTACTGCCTCTTCAGCCTCCAGATCATGGGGTGGGATTCGCTCAGCGTACACTACCCGCCTTCCTTCTCCTCAACCTCCTCCGGCTCTTCACTTGCAGCAGGTTCCTCCTCCGCCTCCGCTGAGTCGGCGGGTGCGGGCTGCTCCGCCTCGGCGGTCCGCCCCTCCCCCTGGACGACGACGGTGATGGTGGGGATCACCTCCGCATGGAGGCGCACAGGAATCTCGTACTCACCGAGCTCCTTGATGGGAGCGGCCAGCTGGACAAGACGGCGGTCGACCTCACGGCCGACGAGGCGAGTCAACTCTTCAGCGATCCCGGCAGCGGTCACGGAGCCGTAGAGGCGGCCCTCGTCGCCGGCGCGAGCGCTGAGGGTCAGCTTGGCGCCCTCCACCAGCTCGCCGAACGCCCGGAGGTCCTTGACCTCCGCCACACGCCTGACCTCCGCCGCGGCCCGGAGCTTCTCCGCCCGCTGGAGCTGGTCCCTAGTGGCGGGCACAGCCAGGCCCCGGGGGATGAGGTAGTTCCGGGCGTAGCCGCCGGCCACGTTCCAGACCTCCCCGGCGCGGTACCGGGGAAGAACATCTTGGACGAACATCACTCGAATACGCAAAGCGCACCCCACGTTCGGATGGAATGGAACAGGTGAACACCGAATTATACATCACCGATGGCAGAGGCGCAGATAGGGAGTTGGCGGGGATCTGGCGGTCTGGCGACGGGAACGGTGGGGGTGACATCCGTCCCTTGTGACCGGGGTAGCCCTATGATAAGATGCGCGAAATCCCTCCCAGACCACGCCCGATACGGCATCGGCGCGTCAGTCGAAAGGACGGTCCGCCATAGCAGTGTCAGACCGCGGAAGAGGGCTGGACCTGGCCCTGGCCCAGATTGAGCGTCAGTTCGGCAGGGGCTCCATCATGCGCCTGGGAGAGATCTCCCACCAACTGGGCGTGGAGGCCATCCCCACAGGCTCGCTGGCGCTGGACCTGGCTCTGGGAGTAGGCGGCGTGCCGCGGGGGCGCGTCACCGAGATCTACGGCGCCGAGGCCTCCGGCAAGACGACGCTGGCCCTCCACGTGGTCAGCGAGGCGCAGCGCGCAGGCGGCACGGCCGCGTTCATCGACGCCGAGCACGCCATGGACCCCGCCTACGCCAGGCGAATCGGCGTGAACGTGGACGAGCTTCTCATCTCCCAGCCGGACTTCGGGGAGCAGTGCCTGGAGATCACGGACTACCTGGTGCGCAGCGGCGCGGTCGACGTCATCGTCGTCGACAGCGTGGCGGCGCTGGTCCCCAAGGCAGAGCTGGAAGGGGACATGGGTGACACCCACGTGGGTCTGCAGGCCCGGCTCATGTCCCAGGCCCTTCGCAAGCTGACCTCCTCCATCAGCCGGTCCCAGGCCTCGGTCATCTTCATCAACCAGCTCCGGGAGAAGGTGGGCATCGTCTTCGGCAACCCGGAGACCACGCCCGGGGGCCGCGCGCTCAAGTTCTACTCGTCGGTGCGCATCGACATGCGTCGGACTGAGGGCATCAAGCAGGGCACGACGATGCTGGGCACGCGGGTCAGGGCGCGTATCGTGAAGAACAAGGTCGCCCCGCCCTTCCGAGTCGCCGAGTTCGACATTATGTTCAGCCAGGGGATCTCCAAGGAGGGCGACCTGGTAGACCTGGGCGTGGCGCTGGGCCCGCTGACCAAGAGCGGCAGCTTTTACTCCTACGGCGAGCTTCGGATAGGCCAGGGGCGAGAGGCCGCCAAGAGCTTCCTGCGCGAACACCCCGAGACCGCCGAGACGCTGGAGCAGGAGATTCGCGCTGCGGCGGCCCCGCCAACCCCGGACGCCCCACCCGCCAAGGACGGCGCTGAGACGCCGGTCGCCACAGCCTCCGCCGGGGAATAGCATGCCCATCCTCTCACCGCAGGACCAGCAGGCCCTCAAGACGCGCTTCAAGAAGGAGCTGCGCAAGGACGTTGCCGTCCGCCTCTACACGATGCGAAGCGCGGGCCTCCTGGTCATCCCCGGTCGGGAATGCCCAACATGCCCGCAGGCGCGGGAGCTGCTGGAAGAGGTCTGCGCTCTCTCCCCCAAGCTCACGCTGGAGACCCACGACATCTACACGGAGAGCGAGGAGGCCGGACAGCACGGCGTCGCCAGGATCCCGTGCATCACGTTCTCGGTGGCAGGGGAGCTCCGGGACAACGTGAAGTTCTACGGCATCCCCGCGGGCTACGAGTTCTCCGCTTTCCTGGAGGGCCTGGTCGGCCTATCGCGAGGCGTGAGCCCTCTGCGAGTGCCCACGCGGAAGGCGCTGCGTCGGCTGGAGCAGGACGTCCACATCCAGGTATTCGTGACACCCGGCTGACCGCACTGCCCCCAGGTGGCCAGGCTGGCCCACCTCATGGCCCTGGAGACGCCCAGAGTGCAGGCGGACGTGGTGGAGGCCCAGGAGTTCCCCCACCTGGCCCGCCAGTACAGCGTCCAAGCGGTCCCCAAGACCATCATCAACAACGTGGTGGAGGTCATGGGCGCCGTCCCGGAAACAGTGCTCCTCCAGCGGGTGCTGACGGCGGCGGGCAGAGAGGACCTGCTCGCGGAGTTCGCCAACGCGCAGGCGCAGGAAGGGCTGGGAGGCCCGACGACGCTCGTGGGGAGGTAGGGCCCGCCCCGTGCAGCGCTCGACCCTCGGCAGTCCGCCAACCTCCTTCGAATCTCCACCAAGCACCGCAGGCATTCGCTCTCGGCTGCGCCACGGCCTTGTGACCGCTCTGATTTTTCTTCTGCTGGCCGCTAGCCTAGCCCAGCCCCAGACCGTCGCTGCGCAGGATGGCATCCAGCTTCTCTCATCGGGGGTGGAGAGCCGCTTCCCGGAGGGTATCTTCTTCCAGGTCGCTATCGCCGCTCCGGCGCCGGTCACGGAAATCACCCTCCAGTACCGGGTGCTGGGAGAGTCCGTGTCGCGGTACAACACATTCGAGTTCGAGTCGGCCCCCAGGGCCGAGGCCGAGCTGCTGGTGCGCACGGACACGGCCGACCGCTTCATCCCGCCAGGGGCGGAGATCGAGTTCTTCTTCGACGTCGTCGACGCGGACGGCAACCGGACAGCCACTGCACCGCAGACCTTCACGCTGCTGGACCCCCGCTTCGAGTGGAGTCGAATCGAGGGCGACCAAGCGTCGATCCTGTACTACCGAGGCGCAGAGCAGCTGGCCCAAGAGGTGCTGCAGACTTCCGAAGACACGGTTGAGCGAATGGGCGCCATCCTGGGAGTGGAGGTAGAGGAGCCGCTGAAGCTGACCATGTACAACAACTTCCGGGACATGCGGGGCGCACTGCCTCCGCGGAGTGAGGTGCAAGAGAGCTCCCTGATCATAGAGGGCGTCTCCTTCGGCAGCACGGGCGTGGTGCTGGTGCTGGGAGACATCGCACGGGTCAAAGGCGTCACGGCTCACGAGGTGGTCCATTTCCTGGTGGACCAGGCGATGGGCGGGGTGAGCCGCCTCATCCCGGCGTGGCTCAACGAGGGGCTCGCCGAGTACGGCAACCCGGAGCCCAGCCCGTCCTTCGATCTGGCGTTGGCAACGGCGCTGAGCGGCGGCGAGCTGCTCCCCCTGACCTCCCTGACGCGCCCGCCGGGACAGCCCAGCGACTTGATCCTCTTCTACGGCGAGTCGAAGAGCGTGGTGACGTACATGGTGGAGACCCACGGCGAAGGGCCCATGCAGGCCCTGCTGGCCGGGCTGCGGGACGGCCTGTCCATCGACTCAGCGCTGGAGGCGGCGTACGGGTTCGACCGGGTGGAGCTGGACAACCGCTGGCGGGAGTCGATCGGCGCCGAGCCGGTCGACAGGCAGGCCACGGTCCGCCCGACGGCCATCCCCCTGCCCACCATCGTGCCCTTCGGCGTGGCCACGCCGGCCGCGTCCTCGCCGGCCCCCACACCCGCACCCCAACCCGCCGCCACGCCGACGTCGCCGCCGCCCGCCGAGGAGGCATCGGGCGGCTGCGGCGCCGGCGCGCCGAGCGCGGACCTGGCGCTGCTGCTCGTGCCGCTCGCGGCGATGGTGGTGGGGCGGGGGGTGCGGGGGAGGGGTGGAGTGTAAGATAGTCTCGTATACTCAGGTCGGGGCGAATGGCAATGCCGGTTGATCTCTATGATTACCAGCGAGAACTGCTGGAGCGCGCGGAGGCCGCGCTGGCCGACCCTGCCGCCAGGATCATGCTTCAGCTTCCAACCGGCGGCGGCAAGACCCACGTCGCCGGGGCGCTCCTGTCGCGCAGGCTCGGGGGTGGGCGCAAGGCGGTTTGGCTAACCCACCGGAAGGAGCTGGCAAGCCAAACGCAAGGGATGTTGCGGAGAGCACCCGTTTGCGCAACGGCGAACATGACGTGGGATTATCGCACTGCCGTTGACGCTCCGGCGATTCCGAATGGCGTCGTCATCCTGATGGCCCAAACCGTGGGACGCCGCAATGCCAGGACAAGTGTCTGGGGCCACTATGGCGCTAGCGACCTACTAATCATCGACGAGGCCCACCATGCCCCCGCCCGTGGCTGGGCAAGAGCCATAGACCAGTGGCCGGGCCCGGTGTTGGGAATGACGGCCACACCCTGGCGCCTTTCTACAAAGCAAGGATTCAACCGTTTGTTTACAAAGTTGCACTGCGGCCCCCAAGTCGCGGAATTACAAGAGGGCAACAGGCTGTGCAAGACACGGGTATTGATGCCCACGGAGGAAGAGCTATTCCAAAGCGGACAGGTGGACTCCAAAACGGGCGACTATAGCGAAGGCGATATAGAGCGAGTCAACGAGAGCCGCGACGTCTGGACCGCCGGGGCTTTGCGGTTCTGGCAAAGGCACTGCAAGGACCGCCAAACAGTGGTCTATGCCGTGTCAAAGGGACACGCTCAGAATCTCGTTGATGAATTCAGCGAGGCCGGGATATCCGTCGGGCTACTCCTGGGAGATACGCCCAGTGAAAAGCGTGCCACGCTGGTCAAGCAGTTCAAGGCTGGGACCATGAGAGTGCTGGTCAACATGGCCGTGGCTACGGAGGGGTTCGATCTCCCGGACGCCTCCTGCGTCCTGATAACGCGCCCCACTCTGAGCCTCGCCCTCTACCTGCAGATGGTAGGCCGGGGCATGCGGCGCAAGGCGAACGGCGGCGATTGCGTCATTCTAGACATGGCCGGGAACAGCCTGGAGCACGGACTGCCAGAGGAGGAGCGGGAATGGTCGCTGTGGCCCAGGGGTGAACAATCGTCCGGAGACCCTGTGGTGGTCCGATGCCCGGTGTGTGAGTCAGTATCTCCAGCCGCAAGTCATCACTGTGGTCGCTGCGGAGCAGCCCTCGGCGAGTGCTGCGACCGCTGCGGCAACTGGCGGGCGTGGAAAGGATGGCGCATCAAGACCATGTGCGGCAAGACCCACGATCTAGTGTGCGATCGGTGCCACAATGATGCACACGTGCGAGCTTGGTTGCCCGTTATCGAAGAAGAAGCCATGGAGGCGTTGGCGACAATGGAGCCATCACACGAGGACATCAAGGAGCGATTCAAGGCCATTAAGGAGGAGTTGGAAGGCAGGCTGTCGCCACAGGGCATCTTCGACGCCTCCCAGAGGGGCGAGGATTTCGATGCGCTCTCTAGAGAGAGACGCGATGTGGTGGAGGAGCAGAATCGACTCAGGCCAATCGCTCTTGGCGAAGAGATACTCAAAGCGAGGCAAGAACTGGCCGACGAAATCGCTAAGATTGTCGAGGAAAGCAGGCTAGAGGAATTGCTGGGAGAATCAGTCCGCAACCTGATCTACTCTGGTGGCGATATCGGAGAGCTCTACATCAACGTCGATTGGCAAGAGTTGCAGCAGCGCAGGCAGGTATTCGAGGTCCAGACCCAAGAGGCGGGCCTGCTACCGCGCGGTCGCACCTACGAAACACCGCAGCCCCGTCAATCATCGCCCGAGAATAGGCAAGCGCTAGATGAGAGAGGATGGCATCCACTTTCAGAACTCACTTACTCGGAAAGCAGCCCAAACCCCGCGGAAATGTGTTTTCCTGACGGATCGCGCGTGCTCGTAAGGCGCTGGTATCACCTCATGGTGGAGACTACCCGATGGCTCATAGACAACCAACACCTAGAGAGTCGTCACTGCCCGATATCGGTTAGCCGCAAGAGGCACCTAGTATCCACTACCCCCTATCATCCGGGCGGAAAGCCAATGCGCAACGGGAAACAGGTGAACTCGCTCTACGTTGAAGGCCACTACCAAGCTATCTCGTGCATAAGGAACGCGCAGACCATCATCTCGCGGGTAGGCCAACACCCGGCGCAGTTCCACGTTCGGCTGGGCTAGTACTGGGATGGCGCGATTAGAGCCGCCCTCACCCCAACCCTCTCCCTGAGGGAGAGGGGGTAAACGCCGACCCCTACCCCGCCTCCCGCGCGGCGCGCGCCACTACCCCCACGGCCGTAGCGACCTCCGCCTCCGTGTTGAAGGCGTGGAGGGAGAAGCGGACGGCGCCGCCAAGCTCGCGGATGGAGCGGGCCACCACTCGCTCCTCTTCCCAGAGGCGGGCGACCATCGCGTCGGGCTCCACGCCGTCGACGGCGAAGGTGGCGAGCCCGCACGCGCCCGGACCGGCGAGGGGCGAGAGGATGCGCACGCCAGGGACTGTCGACAGCGCCTCCTTGGCGCGAGCGGCCAGGGCGAGGTTGTGGCCCTCGATCGCGTCGAGGCCCGTCTCTCGAGCAAGCCGGATGGCCTCGAGGAAGCCCGCTCGCAGCGCAGTGCTGGATGTCGTGAGGCCGAACTTGGCCATGGTGGCCGGGTTCGGCAGGAAGTCCCCCTCGGTGTCGTACGACGCCACGGCGTGCGAGGAGACGAAGGTGGGCTGCACTTCGGGGATGAGCTCGCGGCGGATGTACAGCACGCCCGCCCCGTCAGGGCCCAGCAGCCACTTGTGGCCCGTCGTCGCGTAGAAGTCGACGCCCAGACGCTCCATGTCGAGCGCAATGTGGCCCGCCGTCTGCGCGCCGTCGGCCAGGAGCCGGATGCCCTTGGGGCGGCACAGCGCGCCGAGCTGCTCGATGGGCATCCGCAGGCCCGACGTGTACTCGATGTGGCTCAGGAAGACCATCCGTGTGCGGTCGGTGAAGGCCTCGGTGATGGTCTGGACGATCTCCTCCCACGACGCCGCCGGCTCCACGTGGACGACGCGCACCCGCACGCCGCGGCTCCGCAGGTGGTAGGCGGGCACGAGGACCGACGCGTGCTCCAGGTCGCACGTCACGATCTCGTCGCCCTCGCGCCAGGGCAGCCCGCTGAGGACGATGTTGATGCCCTCCGTGGTGTTCTGCGTGAGGAAGACTTCGTCGGGAGAAGCGTTCAGGAGCGCCGCGGCCTCCGCGGTGGTCTCCTCCTGAAGCTGCTGTTTGCTGGCCACCACCTCTGCCGTCGTCGGGCCGAGCGCGCTCTCGTACTCCAGCCTTTCCGTGATGGCGTCGAGGACGCGGCGAGGCGAGGGGCCGGACCATCCCGAGTTGAGGTAGACCACCTGTTGACAGGCGGGAATCTGGGCACGGAGCTTCTCTACGTCCACCATCCTTCACCCTCCCTGGGAGATAGGCTCCTGAGCGTGGGGCGATTATACCAGTCGTATGCGCATTGACCAGCGGCGTGCTAAGATGATGCTGATATTCGTGCTAGGGAAGCGACGACAAGAGACCCTCACCCCAGCCCTCTCCCAGCGGAGAGGAAGGATGTAGATGAGCGAGCTTGAAGCCCTGGCAGAGCGCGTGCGAGCGTGCGTGGACTGCCCTCTTGCCGCGACCCGAGTGCGGGCCGTGCCGGGCGAGGGCCCGGAGCGACCGGACCTCATGTTCATCGGCGAAGGGCCGGGGTTCCACGAGGACCAGCAGGGGCGGCCCTTCGTGGGGCCCGCAGGCAAATACCTGGAGCACCTGCTGGCGTCCATCGGACTGAGGCGCGAGCAGGTCTTCATCACCAACGTGGTCAAGTGCCGTCCGCCGGGGAACCGGGACCCCCTGCCGGGCGAAATCGAAGCGTGCCGGAAGCACCTGGACCGGCAGATCGAGCTGCTGCAGCCCAAGGCCATCGTCACGCTGGGGCGGTTCTCCATGGCCCGCTACTTCCCCCGCGAGACCATCTCTCGCATCCACGGTCGGCCGCGGGTCGTCAACGGGCAGACGGTCATCCCCATGTACCATCCCGCAGCCGCACTGCACCAGGGGAGCATGCGACAGTACATCGAAGCGGACTTCCTCAAGCTGCCGGAGCTGGCCGAGAAGGCCGTCCAGCAAGAGGAGGAACCGGCCCAGCCCCCTCAACCGCAACAGCCACGGCTGTTCGCCTAGCCACGAGCCATGGAGCAGCTAGGCCGCCTGCTGAGCAAAGCCCCTCGACCTGACGACCGCGCCCCTGGCCCTTCCCACCCCCGTCGGCTCAGGGTCGTCCCGCTGGGCGGCCTGGGGGAGATCGGCAAGAACATGCTTGCCCTGGAGTATGGCGACGACATCGTCGTCATCGACGCCGGGATCATGTTCCCGGAGGAGGACATGCCGGGGGTGGACCTGGTGCTCCCGGACATCACCTACCTCCTGGAGCGCCGGGACAAGGTGCGGGCCATCCTCATCACCCACGGCCACGAGGACCACACCGGCGCCGTCCCCTTCGTCCTGCGACAGCTGCAGGTCCCGGTCTACGCACCCAAGCTCGCCCACGGCCTCATCGAGGTGAAGCTGCGAGACCACCGCGGGCTGCGGGACACCGAGCTCCACCAGGCAACGCCCGGCAAACCTCTCCAGTTCGGCGCGTTCGAGGTGACCTTCTTCCGCGTGTGCCACAGCATCCCGGACGCCATGGGGCTGGCGATCCGTACGCCCCTGGGGACCGTTGTGCACACCGGCGACTTCAAGATCGACCACACGCCCGTCGACGGACTTCCGACGGACTTCAGCCACCTGAACGAACTGGCGTCCGATGGCGTCCTGCTCCTGCTCTCCGACTCCACGTACGCGGAGCACGCCGGCTACACGCCGTCGGAGACGGTGGTGACCGGCGCGCTGGACCGGATCATCGGCGACGCGCCGGGTCGGGTCATCGTCGCCACGTTCGCCTCGCTGATCTCCCGGGTGCAGCAGGTCATCGACGCCGCCGATCGCCACAACCGCCTCGTAGCCGTGATGGGCCGCAGCATGGTGGAGAACGTCAAGATGGCCCAACGCATGGGCTACCTCAAGGCGCCGGAAGGCGTCCTGCATCACTGGGACGAGGTCCGCAGCTTCCCACCCTCGGAGGTCGTCGTCGTCACCACGGGGACGCAGGGAGAGCCAACGTCGGGGCTGGTGCGCATCGCGAACCGGACGCACCGGGACATCGAGGTGCTGGCGGGCGACACCATCGTCATCTCTGCGTCGCCCATCCCCGGCAATGAGGTCCTCATCAGCCGCACCATCGACAACCTCCTGCGCCAGGGCGCACGGGTCCTCCACGTGGGCAATGCCTTGGTCCACGTGCACGGCCACGCAGCGCAGGAGGAGCTGAAGCTGGTCCTTCGCATGACGCGCCCGCGCTTCTTCGTCCCGGTGCACGGGGAGTACCGCCACCTCATCGCGCACGCAGGCCTGGCACGCGACATGGGCGTGGCGGACGAGAATGTATTCGTGCTGGAGGACGGACACGTCCTGGAGCTGGACGCCGAGGAGGGGAGCATCGTCGACCGCTTCCCCTGCGGCCACGTCTTCGTCGACGGCCAGCGCATCCGGCCCGCCGACAGCCCCATCTTCCGCGAGCGCAACACCCTGGCGACCCAGGGCCTTGTGCTGGTCATGCTGTCCGCCGACGACACAAACGGCCACTACCCCCTCAAGCTCGTCTCCAGCGGGTTCCTGGACGGGGAAGAGCACGAGGAGCTCCTGGCCCGAGGTGCGCAGGCGGTCGAAGACGCTCTCGACACAGCCGAATCGCAGGACTGGGAGGCGGTGGAGAGGACGGCGCAGAAAACACTTGCGCGTTTCCTCTATAATGAGACTCGGCGCCGGCCGGCCATCCGGGTACTGGCGGTGGAGGAGTAGAGGGAACGTCCCTCTGGTCCTCCCCCGCTCACAATACGAGGGGCGCAACTCTCCGGCGAGCCCGGAGAAGCGCTCCCAGAGGTAGATATATGTCTAGTTCAGAGCGTAGCTCTCACATCAAGCAGTCCTCATCACCCTTGCTCGGAGCATGGGAGGCCCGTCTGGGGGTCTTTGTGCTCGTGGCCTTGGGGCTTGCGGCCCTGGGCCTCATCACCTGGCCAAGCCTCCACTTCGCCGTCGCGCCTGCCGGCCTTTGGGTGATCGGCGTCCTCTGGACGCTGTGGAAGCGTCCCAAGCTGCTCTGGAAGCGCGGGCGTCTGTGGCTGGGCGCCCTCCTCCTGGTCTTCGCCGCGGCCGGAGCGCTCACCGTCTACCAGGACGGATGGGGCGGCGCCCTCGGCCGGGACATCGCCGGGACGACCCAGGTCTTGGGGATCATCCGAACACTTCTGGTCGTGGTCGTGGCGGTAGCGGTCATGGAGCCTCGCAGGGCGTGGCGAGCGGTGCGGTCGACCGCGCTGGCCGTGCACGAAGGCGGTCGCAGGGCGGAGCCTGTGGTCGCTCGAACGGCCACGGCCATCGCCCGCGGAGCGCAGCAGGCGGGGACCATCCTCTGGGCGGCCGCCTTGGCCGTCGTCGAGGCGTTCCGACAGTTGTCGCAGAAGAGGAGCGCCGGGCCGTCCGGGCAGGCGGCTGAAGCGGTGGCCGAAGCCGAAGTGCTCGGCGAACTCCCGTCCTCCCCGGGCGACACCAGCCTGGAGGATGGAGTCCTGGTTGAGGAGATACTCGACGAGGACGGCGACTTGGACGCACCGGATATTCCCGAGGCCACGGCGCCGGCGGAGTCAGGGGCGTGGGTCCTCCCTTCGCAGGACCTGCTAGTGTACGGCGAGGAGGCCTGGGTCTCCGACGAGGAGAACGAAGAGCGCGCAAGGCTCATCGAGCAGACCCTGGCGGACTATGGCATCGAGGTCACCGTGGAGGCCATTCGTCCGGGCCCCGTCGTCACCCAGTTCGGCCTCGTGCCCGGCTGGGTGCGACGGTACCGGGAAATCCAGGAGCGGGACGCTGAAGGGAACCCGCTGCGCGACGATGCCGGCCGCCTGGTGAAGCGCCGTGTGGAGGAGAAGACGCGGGTCAAGGTGGACAACATCCTGTCCAGGGAGAAGGACCTGGCCCTGGCCCTGGCGGCGCACAGTATTCGCTTCGAGGCGCCGGTGCCGGGGGAGTCCTTCGTGGGCCTTGAAGTGCCGAACGTCAAGGCCGCGGCCGTCACCCTTCGCAGCCTCGTGGAAGGCCCCGCCTTCGCACGAGTCCGGGCCAAGAGCCCGCTGCCCCTGGCCATGGGCAAGGGCAGCGGCGGCGAGCCTGTGGTGGCGGACCTTGCCAGCATGCCGCACGTTCTCGTCGCCGGTTCCACCGGCAGCGGCAAGAGCGTCTGCATCAACGCCATCATCGCGTCGCTGCTCCTTGAGCTCAGCCCCGAACGGCTCCGTCTCCTGCTCGTCGACCCCAAGCGAGTGGAGCTGACCCCCTACCAGGGCCTGCCGCACCTACTGTCGCCGGTCCTGGTGGAGGCGGACGAGGCCCTCCCGGCCCTCCGCGGACTCGTGGCCGAAATGCAGTCGCGGTACAAGGAGTTCGCGAAGGTCAGCGCCCGCAACATCGAGTCGTACAACAGCAAGATGACCGATCCCGCCGGCCGCTTCCCTTACATCGTCCTGATCGTGGACGAGTTGGCCGACCTGATGATGACCGTGCCCGCAGAGGTGGAGCAGAGCCTGTGCCGGCTGGCCCAGCTTGGCCGAGCGACGGGGATCCACATCGTCCTGGCAACGCAGAGGCCCTCGGTGGACGTCCTCACGGGCCTCATCAAGGCCAATTTCCCAAGCCGCATCAGCTTCGCCGTCTCCTCCCAGGTGGACTCGAGGACCATCCTGGACGGCTCGGGAGCGGAGAAGCTTCTGGGGCGAGGCGACATGCTGTTCCACCCCACGGACATCCTGAAGCCCAAGCGCATGCAGGGAGCGTATATCTCCGACAAGGAGGTGCAGGCGCTGGTGTCGCACTGGAAGAAGCAGTCTGGAAGCGTCCCCGTCCAGGAGTCTCCGCTGTTGACCGCCACCCTCACAGAGGAGCCCGCAGGCGAGAGCGCCGACAGCCTGGTGGTCCAGGCCCGCGACCTTGCCCTGCGACACCGGAGGATTTCCGCGCCCCTGCTGCAACGCAAGCTCGGAGTGGGCTACAATCGAGCCTCGGGCATACTGGAGGAGCTGGAGGAGATGGGCATCGTCGGGCCCGGGGACCCCGGTAAATCCCGCCCGGTGCTTCTGGGGCCGAGCGTTCCGGCAGGCGGAGAGGAAGTGTAGCGTCCCATGGTAAGCGGCTTCGCAGAAGTCCTGAGCGCCCTGTTCAGCCGCGGCCAGCGAGGCGACGGACAGGGGATCATCGCCCAGGAGCACTGCCTGGTCTGCAACTTCCATCTGGTGGGCGACCCGCTCTACACCACGCTGCGGGTGTGCCCGGGCTGCCACTTCCACTACAGCATCACGTCCCGCCAGCGCATCCAGATGCTGACCGACCCCAAGAGCTTCAAGGAGAAGTTCCGCAACATCAGCTCCCTGGACCCGCTCTCCTTCAGCGGCAAGGTCCCCTATCGCAAGCGGCTGTTCCGGGACCAGCGGCGCACCGGTCTCACGGAGGCAGCGGTGGTGGGCCAGTGCCGCATAGGGGGCGTGAAGACGATCCTGGTGCTGCTGGATTTCAGCTTCATGAGCGGAAGCATGGGCTGCGTCGTCGGGGAGAAGGTGGCACTGGCCTTCGAGTACGCGGCCAGAAAGCGCCTCCCCGTCGTGGCCCTGGTCACCAGCGGGGGAGTCCGCCTCCAAGAGGGCGTGCTCTCCCTCATGCAGATGGCCAAGACAACGGCCGCGGTGAACCGCCTCCACAACTTGGGGCTTCCCTACGTCACCGTCTTCGCCAATCCCACCACCGGGCAGGTGTACACCAGCTTCGCCAACCTGGCGGACGTGCTCCTCGCGGAGCCGGGCGCCCTGGTTGGCTTTGCACCGCTACGGCTGCTGCAACAGATGACGCAGGGCCCCCTACCCAGGGGGTCGCACACCGCGGAGGCGCACCTCACCCACGGCATGATCGATGCGACGGTCAGCCGGGAGAACCTCCGGGACACGCTTGTCCACCTCATGGCGACACTGGACCCGAACCGGGGCCAGACCCGGTTCCTACGGCCCCGCGGCCGTCCGCCCAAGCCCGCCAGCTCCCCTGAGACCTGGGAGGCGGTCACCCGGGTGCGCAATCCTGACCGCCCCACGGCCTCGCACTACATTCATCGTCTTCTGAGCAACCCTGTGGAGCTCCACGGCGACCGTCTGTGGGGAGACGATCAGGCTATCACCTGCGCAATCGGAGACTTCCGGGGATGCAGCGTCATCGCAATCGGCCAGGAGCGGCAGAGGCAGCCCGAGGGAGACCTCCAGAGCAGCTACATTCAGCCGGAGGGCTTCCACAAGGCCCAACGGGCCATGCGCCTGGCGGCGAAGTTCGGGTTCCCACTCATCACCTTCATCGACACCGCTGGGCCTTCCATCAGCCTGGAGGCCGAGGAGCGCGGCCTGGGCCACGCCATCGCAACGACGCTCGCGCAGATGGCGGAGCTGCCCGTGCCAACCGTCGCCGTCATCATCGGCGAGGGGGGGCGCGAGGGCGCGCTGGCGTTGGGCGTGGCGGACCGCATCCTCATGCTGGAGAGCGCCATCTACACACCCATTTCGCCGGAAGGGGCTGCCACCCTCATGTACCGGGACGACACTCGCACGGAGGAGGCAGCGCGGGCTCTCCGGCTCACGGCGGCGGAGGCCCTGGAGATGAAGATCATCGACAACGTGGTCCCCGAGCCCGCCGCCGGCGCGCACGAGGACCCGGAAGGGTCGGTCGCTCTGCTGCAGAGGGCGCTGGTCCGGGCCCTGGCCCAAGTGCAGGGAGCCTCCCGGGACAGGCGGCTCAAGCGGCGCTACAAGAAGTTCCGCAACATGGGCGAGTACACGCCCTACTTCCGCATGGCCCTGGCCAGAGAGATCGAGACGCTGCAGAGCTACGTGGTGTCGCAGGTGCAGGGCGCACGAAGGCGCAGGCGGCGGCGTGGGCGCCGCGAGGAGACGAAGACTCCTCCCGCAACGACCTCCAACCCTGGCGAGACCACGGAGAAGCCGGCTACCCCGGACGAAGGATAACGACACTCGAGACGTCCGGCCGGCCTGACACTTCCAGCTCGGCCTGCTACTCGATCGCGAAGACCATCTGCACGGTGGCCTTGATCTCCAGCTCTCCCTCGCTGATGGGCGTGGTGGCGCCTGCGGATTCGAGAGCAAACGCTGCAGTCTGGGCGAAGGCCCTAGGAGCGGGTACGGCTCCGCCGCCCTCCGCGACGACGACAACCTGCCCCAGCGTCACGCCGGCGTCCCGGGCAAACTGCTCCGCCTTGGCCTTGGCCTGCTCCACCGCGGCCTCCCGGGCCTCGGCGCGATACGGCTCGGGGTCCTCGACCGTGAAGCCAATCCCCTCGATGCGGGTGAGGTCACCACCTGCGCTGGCCACCAGGTCCACCATCTCCCCAACACGGTCCAGGTCCCGCAGGTGGACGGTAGCCCTGTTGTTCACAACGTAGCCCGTCAGCACCCGCTCGCTGTAGCGGCCGCCCTCGTCGTCGGTGCGCTCCCGCCAGGTGTACTGGGGGTTGATGCTGAAGGAGCTGGTCTGGATGTCCTCTGCCTCGACGCCCTCATCCTCCAACGTCGAGACGATGCTCGTCATGGCGTCGGCGGCGTCGGACAGCGCCTCCCGAACGGTGCTCGCTCGCGCCTCCACGCCCACGGTGAGCACGGCCAGGTCCGGCGCGACGGACACGGTGCCGGTGCCGGAGACCCAGATGCCGCTTTGGGACGGGCTGTCGTCAGCCGGGGCCACGGATGGGGCGGCCTCCTGCGCGCCCGGAGGAGTGGCCGATGCCGGCTGGGATGAAGCCATGGCAGGGCTGCCGCTCGACGACGCCTGGGAAACGGCGGCGGCGCTGTCGCTGCTCGACGCCTCCGGGTTGGCGATGGAGGCGGCGGTGTCGTTCGAGATCCCCTGGGACGCGGACGCCTGGACGTTGCCGGTCGTGGACGCGACGTCGGGAACGGCGTCTTCGTCGTCCTGACAGGCGGCGGCGACAAGGAGCAGCAGACCGACCGCCAGGATGCCGAGTTGCAGACGAGTGTTCATATTCTTCCCCCCTCTATGAGAGATAGTACGACGTCAGGGAGCAGAAGGTTCCCGGTGGGCGGAGACTAGGAGTCCGCGAAAAGGCAAAGAAGGATTATGACAAATGAGTTTGCGAGGCCGATGGCCGGGTGCCCGTCAGTCGGACTGCTTCCTGGGACGCAGCATCAGCGCGCCCACGACGAGCACACCCAAGAGCACGAGCAGGCTGACTTCCCAGGCCCAGAGCTCAAAGGGCCCGCCGCTGGACGAAGTGCCCGCGATCTCCGTGCCGCCCGACTCCGTCGCCGAGGGACCCGTCGTGGACGCCGAGGCCGTCACAGGCTCGGAGGGCGTCGTGGTAGCGGGGTCGATGGGGACCGCAACCTCGGGCCCACTCCCGTCAGAGAGGACCGGCGCCGGCTCTTCCAAGGCAGAGATTACGGGCACCTGAGCCTGGCCGGGCCCGATCAGCCCGAGGCCGTCGCCCACGACAACCACCACGAGGGCCACTGCGACCGCAACCGCGGCACGCACGCCCATGAGATAGGGGCCGGACGAGGGCTGTGGCGCCACCAGAGCAGCGGTGAGGGTAAAGCTGTGGGGGACGGGGACCACCGGAGTGCTCCGGAGCAGATAGACCGTCTCCTGGAGTCCCTCAAGCTCGCGACGACACTCCCAGCAGTCCTGGATGTGAGCATCCACCCGCTGACGCTCAGCAGGTGTAAGCCGCTGGTCCAGATAGTCCGAAAGAAGGTCGGGCGTCGCGTGGGACACCCGGAATACCTTCAATAGCCAGCCCATCAATCTACTCCCCTACTAGCCCAAACGGTATTCGCCGGGTAAAAGTTCCCTTTGGGCGTCCAGGTGGTCACGGAGGGTGAGACGTCCGCGACTCAGTCGCGACTTCACCGTCCCTATGGGCACGCCCATGATCTGGGCCGCTTCTCCGTAGCTGTACTCCTGGACGTCTACAAGCACCACGGCCAGGCGCTGGTCCACCGGAAGGCGGCCAAGGGTTTCCTGGATCATGCCCTGAAGCTCCCGGCGGAGGACGTGGGACTCGGGGGTGACTCCCGTGTCCGGGACCGCAAAGGAGGGGCTCTCCTCCAGCGCCTCCAGCGAAACGCTGCGTCGCACGCGGGCCGAGCGGAGATGGTCACGGCAGGAGTTGGCCGCAATACGCATGAGCCACGCGCGGAAGTTTCCGGTGTGGAAGGTGTGGATCTTCCGGAAGGCCGCAACAAAGGTGTCCTGGGTCACGTCCTCGGCCACGGAGGGATCCGTGAGCATCCGGAAGGCAAGGTTGTACACGGGGGCTTGGTATTCGGCGACCAGCTGATTGAAGACCTCAAGCTGGCCCTTCTTGGCCTGCTCCACCAGGCTTTCCACTTCCTTCTCATCCATGCCTTTGGTCGGCCTCCTGTCCCTATTCTATACCGTTCGGAGGCGTCGTAGAAGTCACTGTAGCGGGCCCGGTATAATGCAGCCAACGTCGCCACAGCTTCGTCGAGAATTTCATCATGCGAGAGTTCCTGTCCGACACGCTAGAAACCGCTCTGATGGCCATGGTCATCTTTCTGGTGCTCCAGGCCACCATCCAGAACTTCAGGGTCGAAGGACCAAGCATGGTCCCGACGCTGAACCACGGCGAGCACCTTCTGGTGAACAAACTGGTCTACCTACGGGTGCCCTCCGCCATCGCCGGGTTGGTCCCAGGCCTCTCCGACGACCCGAACAAGAGCCACTATCTCTTCCAGGAACCACAACGAGAAGAGGTGTTGGTCTTCCACTTTCCCCAGGACCCCGACCGGGATTTCGTCAAACGCATCATCGGTGTGCCGGGCGACACCGTAGCCCTGGAAGAGGGGCGGGTCTTCCTGAACGGGCAACCCCTCGACGAGCCCTACATCGTCAATCGGGGCACCTCAAACATGGCCCCGGTGCAGGTGCCGCCCAAGAACTACTTTGTTCTGGGAGACAACCGTCCAAGAAGCAACGATTCGCGCACGTGGAGCTTCATCTTCGTCCCTGAGTCGGCAATCGTAGGGAAAGCCTGGTTCACCTACTGGCCCTTTGCCAACCTCGGCCTGGTGCGCCCTGCTTCCTGGGTCGCCGACTAGCGCGCCGGCCCCCGGTCTGCCAAGGCCGGTCATCGTTCCCACGCCTCTGTACCGCACTCCGCGGGCTTTCGGAGGCTGTACAATACACGGCAGGGCCGTTAGCTCAGTTGGAAGAGCACCGGACTTTTAATCCGGGTGTCCAGGGTTCGAGTCCCTGACGGCCCATTCTCTGTGCCCCACGGCTGAGTAGAAGCGACCGTCGCCCCGGGAGCCCCCACCGCCATGGCTGTTCGGACCATGCCAAGCCTACGACACTTGTGCTGGCGATGGGTCCCGGCTATACAGACCAGGAACGCCGCGTGCGATGCGTCCAAATCCCATCCTTGACCTTCGCATCTTGTGGTGCCTCTCGCCGGACGACGGGCGTGCTTCGCCTACCCAAGGACCTCGACCACATGCCCCGCAATCCGCATGGCTGAGAGCCCTTATGGACCTTCGCTCTAGAGGGTCCAACCGTTGTCAAGGCATTGGCCGTCGTTGTACAGTGGCCGAGTCCAACTGACCCCTAAGTGATGCGAATTGGCAGACATGGGCTGTCAGCCAAAGCAAGACGTTTCGATGTGCTTCCCGCCGCACGCTCTGGTTCTGATCGCGGCGGCTCTCACTCTGACATTCGCGTCTTGCGATGCCAATGGCGGCGACGAGGGCGAGGTCATCGCACGACCGGAAGCCGTCGCTACCCCCGGCCCTGTCGACCCCAAGGCCGATGAGACCTCCATGCCCACGCCCGCCGCTGCCAAGCCCGTGGTGGCGGAGGGCCCCACACCTACCCCCAGCTCCCCAAGGCCGGAGGCAACTGCGAACTCTACGCCCGCGGGGCTTGGGACGCCGGTCCCCAGTGACGCCGCGCCCACCGTTGATTCGGATGCGACCCCGAAACCGGACACAACCGAGGCCAGTGCCGGACAGGTGCAGACAGGCGAAGAAGTCCAAGCCGGGCCGAGTCCGACACCCGTCGTTCCTCCCAAGCGCGGCCCGTTCGTCTCGGTGAGCGCCGGGGAATGGCATACCTGTGCGTTGAAGGTCGACGGCGCGGTCACCTGCTGGGGCGGGGGCTACAACGACTACGGCCAATCCGAGCCGCCGGGAGGAGCGTTTGCCTCGGTCAGCTCGGGCGTCTACCACACGTGCGGACTGCGCGCCGACGGCTCCGCCGCCTGCTGGGGCTCCAGCGGCCGGACCCTGCCGGGGCATGGGGAGTTCGTCTCGATAAGCTCCGGGCTTGCCCACACCTGCGGAGTAAGAACCGACGGGTCCATCGTCTGTAGAGGCGACGACCAGTACGGTGACCTCTCGCCGCCGCCGGAAGGCGACTTCCTTTCGGTCAGCGTCGGACGCCGCACCTCGTGGGACAACCATCCCGGTAACGGCTGCGGACTGACGCGCGACGGCTCAGTCGTCTGTTGGGGTCACGACTGGCGTGAGCAGGCCGACTCGCTCGACGGAGAGTTCGTAGCGGTCAGCGCTGGGGAATGGCATGCCTGTGCGCTGAGCGTCGACGGCGCCGTCTCCTGCTGGGGACGAGACTACGACGGGAGAGCCACACCGCCGGAGGGGGAGTTCGCCTCGGTCAGCGCCGGGGCACACCATACCTGCGGGCTCAAGGCCGATGGCTCGCTAGTTTGCTGGGGCAGCAACCGTTCCGGCCAGGCCGTGCCGCCGGAGGGTGAGTTCGTCTCTGTCAGCTCCGGGTCGTATCACACCTGCGGTGTAAGAGTCGGCGGCGCGCTCGTCTGCTGGGGCACCAACCACTATGACCAGGCCCAGCCGCCCGATGGGGAGTTCATCTCGGCGAGTTTCCACGACGACGACGGAGCGCCGCCAAGTGGGCCTTTCACCTCGCTCAGCGCGGGCGACGGACAAGAGTGGAGCGGACTACCGGCGGCCGGTCACACCTGCGGAATACGACCGGACGGCGCCGTGGTCTGCTGGGGCGGCAACGGCTACGGTCAGGCCAATCCGCCCCAAGGCGCGTTCGTGTCGGTCAGCGCTGGGGATGAGTTCACCTGCGGAGTCAGACCCTACGGCGCCCTAGTCTGCTGGGGCTTCGGCGGCCATGGCCAGGCCGCGCCGCCGGAGGGGGAGTTCGTCTCGGTCAGCGCCGGTGTATTTCACGCCTGCGGGGTGAAGACCAACGGCACCGTCGCATGCTGGGGGGGTACCTGGGACGAACGAGGCACGCCGCCGTCGGGTACGTTCACCTCCGTCAGCGCCGGGGAGTTCCACACGTGCGGACTGAGGGAGAACGGCGCCGTCGTCTGTTGGGGCTATGACTTTCACGGCCAGGCCTCGCCCCCGACAGGGACGTTCACCTCCGTCAGCGCCGGGGGCGGCCACACCTGCGGAGTGACGGTCGATGGCGCCGTCGCATGCTGGGGAGACGACTACTATGGGCAAGCCTCATCGCCGGACGGGGAGTTCGCCTGGGTGAGCGCTAGCGACGACCACACCTGCGGGCTGAAGGCCGACGGCTCGGTCGTCTGCTGGGGGCGAGACGAGCACGGCCAAGCGACGCCGCCGGGGGAAAGCTTTGTCTCCGTCGCTGCCGGACAGTTCCACACGTGCGGCCTTAGGCTCGACGGCTCGGCCCTCTGCTGGGGATTGGAGGCCAAGGAATGACGGCCTCAGCCCTCGGGAGCATAGCCGGCCGCCTGCTCCTCATGGCCTTTGTGGTTGGGCTCTGGGTGCTGGTGCATTCGCAGCCGAGCTACGCTCACTATTGCGAGGAGTCGGGCACGCCGTCCGAAGAGCTCGAGGGAGCGGATGCGGTCTTTCTGGGCAGAGCCGTCGCAGTCAGCTACGTCGAGAAGGTTCACGGCGACCAGACCTACGTGGAATCGGTGATAACCAGGTTCAAGGTGACTACCGTCTGGAAGGGGCCCATGAGCGAGACGATTTACATCAATAGCGGCGGGTCCTACGGCATTGGCTTCGCTGAAGGCGAAGAGTACATCGTCTACGCCTACAACTTCGGCCGCCGCGACGGGTTGTCCACCGGTCTATGCTCCCGGACCACCCGGCTGTCCAGGGCCATAGAAGACCTTGCCGAGCTCGGCGAGGGGGCCAGTCCACTCCAGCCTGCAGCCACCGCCACGCCCGCGCCGACGACGACCACCCCCACCCCCGAACCCACCGCCACCCCTGCGCCTCAGCCGGCCAGCACACCCACTCCGCAACCCGCCGATATGCCCGTCCCTCGGCCTACCAACACGCCCACACCGCAACCCACCACCCCCACGCCGCAGCCTACGAACACGCCCACGCCCGAAGCCGCGACCAGTCCCGCGCCCCGGCCGACGCCTCCTCCCACACCCGAGGCAACGGAAACCAGCGGCGGATGCAGTCGATCGCAAAACGCACTTGATATATCAGCCGTGGGGGTGCTGGCAGGTCTCGCGTGGTTTGGGGTCCGCAAGCGCCGTTCGAACGCGGCGTAGCGTCTGCCGGAGAGCCTACCCGGACTCGTCTGGGGCGGGAGTCGTGTAGCCCTTTCCCCAGCAGACGGGCGATCCGTCCAGGCGCAGAGCGCATGTGTGGTAGACGCCGCTGCTGATGCTCGAGAACCGTTCCCCCGCCGGAGCGATGGCCTGACCGAAGTCAATCGGATAGTCCGGGTCCGCTACGTCTTCAGCGCCCCAGCAGACGGCCGTCCCGTCCCGCCTCAAGCCGCAAGCATGGACGCTCCCGGCGCTGAGGACGGTGAACTGTTCGCCCGCCGGCACAGCGGTCTGGGACCAGTCATCGGAACCCCAGCACAACGGGGTCCCATCCGGTCGCAGGCCGCAGGTGAAGGAACTCCCCGCACTGATGGACGTGAAGACCTCCCCATCCGGCGGTGTAGCCTGGTCTTCCCTGTTGTTCCCCCAGCAAACCGGAGAGCCGTCCTCTCTGAGGCCGCAGTAATGCCACGCGCTGCTGCTGATCTCCACGAACCGTTCGTCTTCGGATGGCGCCGGAAGGTAGCCTGAGCCGCTCCTCCTACTGCCCCAGCACTCGAAGGAGCCATCGGGACGTAGGCCGCACGTGGAGTCCGAACTGCTTTCGATCTTGGCCAGTACTTCGCCCCGCGGCGGGGCAGCGTTTCCGACGTCGCCCCAGCATACACCCGTACCGTCCTCCCGCAGCCCGCAGGTGTGGCCCAAGCCCACGCTGATGTCAGTGAAGAGCTCCCCTTCCGGGGGCCACTCTCGCCCGGAGTCGCCCCAATCTGGTGCTCTGGGGTCCGGCACGTGGTGACCCCAGCATACGACCGTCCCATCGGCGCGAAGGCCGCAGCTGAAGTCCCCGCCGGCGCCGATGGACACAAATCGTTCGTCCAGGACATCCTCGTATTCGGTCCGTTCCGGCTCGGGAGTGTCGTAGCCGTCGCCCCAGCAGGCCAGGGCGCCGTCCAGGCGGAGACCGCACGTGAAGTAGAAGCCTGCGCTCAACGTGCGGAAACGCTCGCCTTGGGGAGGTGACGCTTGGCCGAGCCATCTGCCCCTGCCAGGATAGACGTTCTGGCCCCAGCAGACCGGCGTGCCGTCCTCTCGCAGGGCACAGGTGTGGTAGCCGCCGGCGACTACTTCGACAAACGGCCCGACTCCGGAGGGAGGACGCTGCCGCCACGCGTCGCTGCCCCAGCACTCGATCACACCGTCATTGCCCAGGGCGCACGCATGCTCACCAACCCAGCCCCCGATGGCAGAGAACTGCTCGTCCCGCGGCGGGTATTCGCTTCCCCAAAGCCAGCCTCGGCAGTGTATGCTCCCGTCGGCGCGCAGGCCGCAGGAGTAGTTGCCCCCGCTCCTGATCTCTGTGAACCGTTCATGCTCGGCAAACGACGACTGACCTCCGTCATTGTTCCCCCAGCAGACTGGAGACCCGTCGGCCCTGAGTGCGCAGGTGTGCCTGCCCCCCGAGCTGATGGCGACGAACGACTCGCCGGCAGGCGGGTCTGCCTGGCCCGTGTAGGTGGCCTCCGACCAGCCCCCCGACGTGCTGCTGCCCCAGCAGACGGCTGCGCCGTCGGAGACGCGCAGGCCGCACGAATGGCTGCTTCCAACGCTGATGACGAGGAGTTTCTCAGCAGGCGGGGAAGCCTTGCCGTGAGAGTTATCGCCCCAGCACACTGCGGACCCGTCTTCCCGCAGGCCGCACGCGTGGTTCCAGCCGCTGCTGATGGAAGCGAACGGCTCTCCGGCGATGTCCTCATACGCGACGTGGTTCTCGTCATCCGGGAGATATCCTTCTCCCCAACAGACCGGCGTCCCGTCCGTCCGTAGGGCGCAGGTGTGGCTGGATCCCACGCTGACCGCCGAGTACTGCTGTCCCCCTGGTGCTGACGACTCCCCTTCACGGTTAGCGCCCCAGCAGACCATCGCCCCGTCCTCTCGAACGGCACAGACATGGGAGTACGAGGCGCTGATGGAGGTGAATCGATGGCCTTCGGGAGGGGAGATGGAGTCTCCACGTCTATCGCCCCAACATACCGGGCTGCCATCCTTACGCAAAGCGCAGTTGTAGCCCGAGTCCGAGCTCAAGAATACGAAGTCGTTTCCTGCCGGCGGCGACGCCTGGCCTTGGTCATCTCTCCCCCAGCAACTGATCTCACCTCCTTCGTCTAGCGCGCAGGAGTGGAAGGCACTGGTACTGAGAGCAACGAAACGCTTGCCCTCCGGCGGAGAGGTCCGCCCGGCATAGTCATCGCCCCAGCAGACAGCGGTCCCGTTTTGTCGGAGGGCGCAGGTATGCCTGTAGCCCGCGCCGATTGCTGCGAACGTCTCACCCTGGGGCGGGGATGACTCCCCATGCCCATCTCGCCCCCAGCACACCGCCGTGCCGTCCTCGCGCAGCCCACAGGCGTGTTGTCCGCCATGACTGATCGCTACGAACTTTTGCCCCTCAGGAGGCGGATCCTGGTGCCATCCCCGTCCGCTCCAACACACCGCGACGCCGTCTTCGCGAATGCCGCACTGGTAATCGTAGTTCCCGCTGATGGCCACAAACTTCTGCGTCTTCACCAGGTCCCACTTGGAGCGCAGGTCGGTTGCCTCCGCCGGTGTGTCGTAGCCGTCGCCCCAGCAGAGAATGCTGCCGTCGCTCCGCAGCGCGCATGCATGCGCCTCGCCGATGCTCATCGACGCAAACCGCTCCCCCGGTGGCGCGACGGCGTGCCCCTCTTCCCCCCAGCACACGGGGGTTCCGTCCGCACGCAGTCCGCAGGCGCGCCCCTGGCCGGGGCTCAGCGACACCAGGATCTCCCCCAGCGTGTCGACGGTGTAGGGATGCGGGTCGCGTCCCCAGCAGGCCATTGTGCCGTCAACGCGGAAACCGCACGCGTGCTCGACGGCCGCGTAGATGGATGTGAAAGTGGCGCCTTCAGGAGGTGTCGCCCGGCCGCGGCTGTCGTCGCCCCAGCAGACCGGGCTGCCGTCACCGCGAAGTGCGCAGCTATAGGCCGCGCCGCTGGCTATGTGCGTGAATCCGTCGCCCTGGGGCGGCGACGACTCCCCGGCCGCATTCTGGCCCCAGCATACGATGCTCCCGTCCGAGCGGAGAGCGCAGGTATGCGCTGCGCCGCTGCTGAGCGACGTGAACCGCTCGCCCTCCGGCGGACTGGCCCGGTCGCGAGCGGTGTCGCCCCAACACACCGCGCTGCCGTCCTGTCGAAGGGCGCACGCGTGGCGCTCGCCGGCGCTGACGGTCGTGAAGCCGTCGCCTGCCGGCGGCGCCGCCTGCCCGTAGTCGTTCAGTCCCCAGCAGTGGAGCGCGCCGCTCGCATCGATCGCGCATGCGTACCTGTTGCCCACGCTGACCGACGAGAAGGTCCCGCCGCGGGCCGACCCGAACCCTGCGGCGCTGATGCTCTCCGGGTACGATTCACCCAGCCCCAAGCGCCAGCAGGCCCGGCTCCCGTCCTCCCGGAGTCCGCAGCTATGGTCTCCCCCAAGGCTGATCGACTGGAACCTTGTGCCCGGCAGCGGCGACCCCAGCCCGGAGCCGAAGTCGAAACCGTCGTCTCCCCAACAGACCGCCGTGCCGTCCGCCCGAAGACCGCATGTGCGCGGGTCCAATCGGTTCCTGCTGCTGCTGAGGGACACGAAGCGTTCGCCATCCGGTGGCGAGGCCTGCAGGTTTCCGTTGTCTCCCCAACAGACCGGGGCGCCGTCCTCCCGCAGTGCACAGGTGTGCAGGCTGCCGCTGCTTATGGCGATGAATCGTTCCCCCTCGGGAGGTGTGGTCTGGCCGAAGCCTACCTGCTCGCTATCTTCCTCCGCGAACTCGATCTGATCCCCAATCTGCGGGCCCCAACACACCGCTGTGCCATCCGCCCGAAGGCCGCAGGTGTGGTATGCCCCGCCATCGATGTCGACAAAAGTCTCGCCCTCTGGAGGCGACGATTCGCCCCAAAAGTTGGCGCCCCAACAGACCGCGGTACCATCGTCGCGCAGGGCGCACGTGTGGCTCCCGCCGCTGCTGATGACCTTGAATGGACCTCCCGTGGGCGCTGAAGCCTGTCCTTGGTCGTCTTGGCCCCAACACACCGCCAGCCCATCCTCGCGGATACCACAGGTGTGATTGAGTCCGCTGCTCACGTCCAGGAACTTGTCCTGGGGAGGAGGCGATGCGCGCCCGTGGTCGTTGTTCCCCCAGCACTGGACCGTCCCGTCCGTTGTGATTCCGCAGCCGTGGGTTGCTCCGCCGCTGATGGTGACGAACAGCGCATCGGGGTCGGCGGACGGGGCCGGCTCCGGGCCTGCCAACCGTTCCCCGCCGGGCGGGGACGATTGGCCGAACCTGTCATCGCCCCAACACACAAGGGACACTTCGTCGATGCCGATGGCGCACGTATGGGTGTCTCCGCTGCTGATGGACGCGTACTGCCGCTGTCCCATCCATACTTCCCCCACACCCCGCCCGCGCCATAGACTCTCAATGACCTCAGCGTCCAGCGCCCAGCCTTCACCCAGAAGCCCGCCGCACACGGCCGTCCCATTGGTCCACAGTCCGCACCAGTGCTCTCCGCCTGCACTGAATTGAGCAAACCGGTTGAACCCGTCCGGGTTCATGGGCAAGTCAAGATCATTCCATCCGTAACCCCAACACGCGTGCCCCTTTCCGTCCGCCGGAATGCCGCACGTATACCCGGCCCCGGCGTGTATCGACTCGAAGCGAACGTCGGGTATCTCCTCCCACTCCCGTGGCTCGTCGTAAGCAGACCCTGGCCCCCAGCAGACTGCGGCGCCGTCCTCCTTCAGCCCGCAGGTGTGGTACAGGCCGCTGGTGATGGCGACGAACTGCTGGTCGCTGGGGGGTGATGACTGACCGTGATCGTTGTTCCCCCAACACGCCGCTCTTCCGTCTTCCCGCAACCCGCAGGTGTGGAGCCCGCCGCTGCTGATGGCGACAAAGCTCTCGCCGTCGGGAGGAGGCTCCGGGCCGAACCCTTGAATCCCGAACGTGGCGGCGTAGTCGGTTGGTCCGGCCCCCCAGCAGACGGCAGAGCCGTCCTCGCGAAGCCCACACGTATGAAAAGCCCCACTGCTGATCGACGTAAAGCGCTCGCCCTGAGGAGGAGCAGCCTGTCCAAACCCGATCGGCCCAAAATTCGGGTGCTGGTTCCCCGGGCTGGCGCCCCAGCAGATTGGCGTTCCGTCTTCCGTCAGCGCACACGTATGATAGCCACCGCTGCTGATGGTGACGTATCGAGTGCCCTCTAACGGAATGGCAGCAGCCGTTGGATTTGGACTGGTGGTCGGAGTTGGAGTCTCTGTCGCAGGCGGGATAAGGGTCTCAGTCGGAGTCGGCGTTGGGGTCTCGGCGGGCGCCGGGCCGGAGGTTGCAGTCTGGGCCGGAGCCGGGGTGTTCGTGGGGAGCGGACCAGGGGTTTCGATCTGAGTAGGAGTTGGGGTATCGGCGGGGACCGCGTTTGGGGTTGGAATCTCAGTCGGCACTGGAGTGGGAGCGGCCGTCGCGACCGGCGTAGCGGGGTCGCTCACCGTCGTGGCAACGGTGGGCTCAAGGTCTTCACGACACGACACCACCAGTGCTGTGATTGCAAAGCACAGCAGCGCGAGAACCGTGGTCCGCTGGATTGGCATCGGCAAGCTGAACATGTCGCGGTGCTCGCTGGGACCGAACGAACTCTAGATGGTGCGCCAATGTCCTCATTTAGACATCGGCCTCTGCATCCGTCAATACCCGCGAGGATCCCAGATGCTAGGCTGGGGAACAGTCTCATCCGTTACCTCTTCTAGTGGCCCCTAGCCCTGGAATTGCCAAACCACAGCCCGCCGCGCCTGAGAGTCCTGACTGCCGTATACTGTCGCAGACCAAGACGCGGCGCGTGTGAGGGCAGCAGGACGTGAACCAGGGCATTCAGTACGAGGCGGACGAACCCTGCCCACCGTTGGTGGCTCTTGGGGTGGGCCTCCAGGGTGTCGTATTCGGCCTGGCCCCGCTGGTCCTCATCGTGGCGATAACCGCCCGGGCCGGCGGCCAGGACGACAGCTATCTCTCGTGGGCCGTCTTCGCCGCGCTCGTCATCGCCGGGACTCTCACGGCGCTCCAGGCGAGCCGCATCTGGCGGTTTGGCGCCGGGCACATCCTCATCATGGGGACAACCCCCAACTTCGTAGCGGTCTCCGTGCTGGCCTTGAACACGGGCGGGCCGTCACTCTTGGCGACCCTCGTCGTCGTCGCCTCCCTCTCGTACCTCGCGCTGGCCGTGTGGCTCCCGCTGCTGCGCCGAATCCTCACACCGGTGGTCTCCGGCACAGTCCTCATGCTCATCGCCGTCGCGGTCCTGCCCGTGGCGCTCGACAGGGTCCAGGAGACACCCGAGGCTGCCCCTGCCGTGGCGGGTCCGCTCGTCGCCGTGATAACGCTGGCCGTCATGACGGGGCTCGCCATGCGGCTCTCCGGGGCCTGGCGGCTCTGGACTCCGATCATCGGGATCGGGACGGGCTGCGTGGTCGCCGCCTTGCTCGGCGCCTACGACGCCCAGCGACTGGCCGACGCTCCCTGGGCGGGCGTGCCCGACAGCGGTTTCGCCGGATTCGACCTGAGTTTTGGAGCAACCTTCTGGGCGCTCCTCCCGGTGTTCATGGTCATCATGATCGTCGGCGGCATCAAGAACATCGGCGACACCGTCGCCATCCAGCAGGCCTCGCGGCGCAGGCCGCGCGTCACCAATTTCCGCCTGGTACAGAGCTCGCTCAAGACCAACTGGCTGGGCATTCTGCTATCCGGCGTCGCCGGGACGCCCCCCACCACCGTGTACTCTTCCTCCAGCGTATCCCTCGCCAAGTTGACCGGTGTCGCCTCGCGTCGCGTTGGGTATGTCATCGGGGCGGCCCTCGTCCTGCTGGCCCTGTTCCCCAAGCTGCCGGCGCTCCTTGTGACCATCCCTCCCCCCGTCATGGGCGCCTACCTGCTGCTGGCGATAGGCCTCATCTTCGTCGAGGGTATACGGACGGTCGTGCAGGGGGGGCTCGACGCTCAGAAGGTCATCGTCGTGGGCGTGGCCTTCGCGCTTGGCGCCGGCGTCGAGAACCAGACCATCTTCGCCGACCTGGTGGGCGGCACCTGGGGCGGGCTGCTCGACAGCGGCATGCTCGTCGGCGCGCTGGCCGCGATCGCAATGACCGTCTTCCTCAACCTGACAAGCCCTCGGAAGGGAGGCCGCCTGCAGGTGCAGCTCGACGTGTCGGCCCTGCCCGAAATCGACGCGTTCGCCCGCGAGACGGCGGCCAGGCTCGGCTGGAACGAAGCGTCGACTGAGCGCCTGCGCTCCGCGTCCGAGGAGACGCTCATAAGCCTCGTCCAGACCGGCGAAGGCGACCCACACCACAAAGCTCCGCGCCTCGTCATAGTCACGCGCCCCGACGCGGACATGGTGGAGATGGAGTTCATGGCGGTCTTCGACGAGGAGAACCTGGAGGACCGGCTGGCGTACCTGAGCGAAGAGACCGAAGGCACGGAAGAGGGCGAGGTGTCCCTCCGCCTGCTGCGGCATCACGCATCGTCCGTGCAGCACCAGAAGTACTACGGCCTGGACATCGTCACCGTGCAGGTCAAGGGCTCGCGCTCCACCGGCGCATGAGGACACACGGCACATACGACGTCATCGTCATCGGCGTCGGGGGCATGGGCTCCGCGACGGTCTACGAGCTTGCCAGCCGCGGCCTGCGTAGCGGCTCTGGTCGCCGTTGATTGGGACCGAGACGGGCTGCGTGGCCGCGGCGCAGCATCTATGCGCCTGCGAAAGCTGTAGGAGTTTGGCGCCATAGTCTCGCCGACGAACCCTTCAACTCCACGCGACGTCTGCGCTGCTGCTATCATGGTAGGCGAGGTGACGAGACTTGAGTGACTCGCAGAACAACGCAATTCGCAACCTGGCCATCATCGCCCATGTCGATCATGGTAAGACCACACTGGTCGACGCGCTGCTGAAACAGGGGCAGGTCTTTCGGGCCCACCAAGAGGTGGGCACACTGATCATGGACACCAACCCCTTGGAGCGGGAGCGCGGCATCACGATCCTGGCCAAGAACGCCTCGGTGTCCTATGAGGGTGTCCGCATCAACATCATCGACACGCCGGGACACGCCGACTTCAGCGGTGAAGTCGAACGCGTCATGAACATGGCCGACGGCTGCCTGCTGTTGGTGGACGCCGTAGACGGTCCTATGCCCCAGACCACCTACGTGCTGCGCCAAGCCCTTGAGCAGAACGTAACGCCCATGGTCGTCATCAACAAGATCGACCGCCCGGAGGCTCGCGTGGCGGAGGTGGAAGACATGGTGCAGGACCTGTTCTTGGAGCTGGCCACCAGGGACGACCACTTGGACTTTCCGGTGCTGTACACCTCGGCCCGCCAGGGGTATGCGATCGCGGACTCGGAGGCCTTGGGTGCGGACATGAAGCCCTTATTCGACGCCATTCTGGCCTCGGTACCGCCTCCTATCGGCGACCCCAGCGCTCCGTTGCAAATGCTCGTGGCGGCCCTGGACCACGATAGCTACTTGGGACAGGTCTCGGTGGGCCGGATCACCAACGGAACGCTGCGGCCGCGGGATGAGGTTGTCTTGCTGGGCCGCGACGGTGCGGCCAACGCACACACCGTGGAGTTCGTCTATGTGTTCCGCGGCATGGACCGCATCGCGGTTGGCGAGGCTCACGCGGG
Source organism: Dehalococcoidia bacterium (assembly GCA_965205235.1). GTDB lineage: Bacteria > Chloroflexota > Dehalococcoidia > Lucifugimonadales > UBA1127 > CBDBGD01. The sequence continues at coordinate 19,972 of CBDBGD010000005.1, read as the reverse complement.
GGACATCGTCGCAGTGACTGGTCCGGAGGACGTATCGATTGGAGACACGATCGCTTCGAGGGAAGACCCGCGAGCTCTGCCGCCCATTGACATCAACGAACCCACGGTGCGCATGACGTTTGGTGTGAGCACCTCCCCGTTCAGGGGCCAGGAAGGCGTCCATTGCTCCTCCCGTACCCTCCACGAGCGGCTGATGCGAGAGTTGCGGACTAATGTCAGCATGCGCGTGGACGCCACCCCCAACCCGGGCGAATTCGTCGTCGCCGGCCGAGGAGAGTTGCACCTGTCCATTCTGGTGGAGACCATGCGTAGGGAGCAGTTGGAGTTTCAGGTTTCACGCCCCATGCCTGTTAACAAGACTATTGACGGCAAGGTCTACGAACCGTATGAGGTCCTGAACATCACCACCCGGGAAGAGTACGTGGGAACGATTACCGAGTATCTCTCCGGCCACTTGGCCCGTCTTCGAGACATGCGGTACGACGACAATGGTCTGGTCCACATGGAGTTCAAGATTCCCACGCGCGGGCTAATCGGCTTCAACGCCTTCTTCCTTCGGACGACGCGAGGGGACGGTGTGAAGAGCAGTATCTTCACGTCGTACGAGCGGCTGGACGGCGAGATTCGGTCGCACCGCGGCGGGGCGCTCGTGGCCTCGGAGACGGGCACGGCCGTCACCTATGGGCTGCTCAACGCCCAGGGAAGGGGCGATACATTCATCGACCCGGGCGCCAAGGTCTACAAGGGAATGATCGTCGGCGCCCAGCGCCGTGATGGGGATATTCCCATCAACGTGTGCAAGGAAAAGAAGCTGACCAACATGCGGTCGTCCACGGCCGATATCGCCCGGCGCCTCAACGCCACCGTGCGGCTGAGCTTGGAGGAGGCGCTGGCGTTCATCGATGACGACGAGGTGTTGGAGGTCACTCCTCTCAACCTTCGACTACGGAAAGCGGAAGTCCCCGCATTGAGCAGTCAACGCCCGCGCTGAGACCCTGGTCTTACCGGTGCTGACGTGTCACGGGCGTTCGCTGGAACCGTATCAGACCATTTGTCCGAGTCTGTGCTATAATGTGCCGTCACGCTTGATTAGCGCACCAAGGTCTGACACAAGAACGGACTAGCCCCTCTTCTTGCTGTTCACCCCTCCGCTGATTTACCTGCGTTGAACTCTAGATTTGGGAGTCCGTTCCGCTATGGTCAATCGTTCGTCGCCCGGCCATGTCCGCCTAGCCAACCGCAGCAGCCTGCAAGTCGTCTGCGACGATTGCGGTGTCACTGCCACTCTCCCCTTCCGGCCGAGCCGGGGGAGGCCGGTGTACTGTCGCCCCTGCTTCAATGCCCGTCGCCGCGTGAACTCCTCAATGAGGAGCACCAATGGAGGACGCAAGTCGCCTGTGACAAGCAACCAGGCCGTCGATAGCACTTCGTCCAGTGATTCCGTGTTTGCTGGAATGCCATTGAAGGCCGCTACAAGAGCGGCAATCTCCCGAATGGGCATATCAACGCCCACACCCATTCAGGAGAAGGCAATTCCTCATCTCATCGCAGGACGAGACGTTGTCGGCCAGGCGCGTACGGGGTCCGGCAAGACACTGGCGTTTGCAGTGCCCCTAGCAGAGCGGTGTGACCCGTCGCTCCCAAAGCCCCAGGCGCTTGTGTTGGTGCCCACGCGAGAGCTGGCCATACAGGTGGCTGGGGTCGTGGAAGCTCTGATGGTTGGACAGCGGATTCGAGTGACGCTGCTGTATGGTGGCCGGCCTCATGGACCGGAGTGGGCAGCATTGAAGAGCGGGGCCCACGTAGTGGTCGGAACTCCCGGCCGAACTTTGGACCATCTGCGGCAAGGGACGCTCAACCTGCCTTCAGTGCGATTTCTTGTTCTGGACGAGGCGGATGAAATGCTGGATAGGGGGTTTGCCCCCGATGTCGAATCCATCATTGACTTCACACCCAAGGAGCGGCAGACGGCGCTTCTCTCCGCTACCATGCCCAGATGGGTAGCCCGGACCGCCGCGAAGCACCTGCGTCGGCCTGCAAAGGTGGAGGTGGACCCAGGTCTGCAAGCGCCGCCCACCGTCGAGCATCTTGTCTACACCATCCAGAAAAGTGACAAGATGGAGGCCTTGCGAACGCTGTTGGACGGGCGAGACGGTGCCCCGGCTATCGTCTTTGCCAAGACCAAACGCGGTGTCAAACAGTTGGCAAAAAAGCTCGATTCGTTGGAGTACCCCGTGGGGGCGCTCCAAGGAAATCTCAGCCAGAATGCACGAGAGCGAGTGATGGCGGATTTCCGCTCCGGCGCTGCGCCGATCTTGGTCGCGACGAATGTGGCTGCCAGAGGCTTGGACTTCGAGAGTGTTGGTCAGGTCATCAACTATGATTTGCCGGACTCGGAGCGGCTGTTCACCCACCGTGTCGGAAGGACCGGCCGCATGGGCCGCTCTGGCGAAGCGGTGACATTCATCACGGCGGAGGATGAGCCGAAGTGGCGCGAGATCGAGCGAGAGCTCGGTCGCCGGTTCACCAGGCAGCCCTGGCACACGATACCCAAAGCAATGTCACTTCGGCCGCAACGCGCATGAGACGCCTGCTGCGGCATCACGCATCGTCCGTGCAGCACCGGAAGTACTACGGTCTGGACATCGTCACCGTGCTGGTCAAGGGCACGCGCTCGACCGGCGCATGACGACGAGCGGTACATACGACGTCATCGTCATCGGCGTCGGGGGCATGGGCTCGGCGACGGTCTACGAGCTTGCAGGCCGCCGCCTGCGCGTCCTGGGGCTCGAACGCTCCAGCATACCCAACGACTCCGGCTCGTCCCACGGCGTCAACCGCATCATCCGCCTGGCCTACTTCGAGGAGCCCTCCTACGTCCCCCTCCTGCGACGCGCCTACGAGCGCTGGCGCGCCTTGGAGGAGGTCAGCGGCGAGAGGCTGCTGTACGTCACCGGCTCGGTCGACACCGGGCGTGAGGACGGCAGGATCGTCGCCGGCGCGCTGCGCTCCTGCCGGGAGCACGACCTGCCCCACGAGCCCCTCACCAGCGCCGAGGTCACCCGGCGCTTCCCCGGCTTCCGGTTCCCGGACGACTGGATGGGCGTGTACCAGCCCGACGGCGGGTTCGTCCTGTCGGAGCGTGCCATCGTCAACCACGTCTTCGCGGCGTTGGAGCGCGGCGCCGACGTACGAGCGCATGAGGCCGTGCTCGACTGGACCAACACCGGCGGCACGGTGCGCGTCCGGACCGACCGCGGCCTGTACGAGGCGGGGGCGTTGGTCGTCACGGCCGGGGCGTGGGCAGGGCCGCTGCTGCCGTCGCTCGACCACCTGCTCGTCCCTGAACGCCAGGTCCTCGGTTGGTTCCAGCCGCTACGCCCCGACCTCTTTGCCCTCGGCGCCTGCCCCGTCGTCATCGGCGAGTTCGAGGAAGGGCACTATTACTCCCTCCCCGTGTTCGGCATTCCGGGCTACAAGATCGGAAAGTTCCGCCACCTGCACGAGGCGACGACGGCCGATGGCCTGGACCGGGGTGTCCACGACGAGGACGAGGCTGCGCTGCGGCAGGCCCTGGCCCGCTACTTCCCCGACGCCAACGGGCCGACGATAGCCCTGAAGCCCTGCATGTTCACCAACACGCCCGACGGCCACTTCATCATCGATGCGTTGCCCGGCTCACCAAACGTCTTCTTCGCGGCGGGCTTCTCGGGCCACGGGTTCAAGTTCTGCAGCGTCGTCGGGGAGGTCATGGCGGACCTGGCCACGCGGGGAGAGACGCCCCACGACATCTCCTTCCTCCGCCTTGCCCGCTTCCAGGCCGATCACCCACCGGCACTGTAGCCAGGGCTGCAGTGGTTGGCCCGGCCCTACGACTGCGTCCGCCTCTCGACAGCCGCCAACGCCGCAGCCGTGTCAGCCTGAATGGTGATGATCTGGTCGAATCCGACGATCTCGAAGACCTGCTGAATGTACGGCCTGAGCGCGCAAACGTGTAGGGCGCGCTCCTTCTTGTTGAGCTCCTGCCACAGCTGTAGAAACACGCGAAGGCCTGCAGAGCTGAGGTAGGTCACCTGCGAGCCGTCAATGATGACGTCGCGGTCGGTGGACGCAACAGCGCGCCGGACCTGGACCTCAAACGCATCCGCCGTGAGCGCATTGATGCGCCCCCGGGCCTGCAGCAGAAGGACGGGCCCGTTGGCTGCCACAACGTCGACTATCATAGCGTCCCTCCTTCGGTTGCAGATCCCATGAGTGCAAAGCGCAGGCCGGGAACGGGATGTCCGCCGGGCTTCTCGCAACAGGAGGCGTCCACGCTCACAAAGCGGGCTCCGGGCGAGGGCCTCCCGTAAGGGTTGTGCCCGCCTGAGTGAAGGGACGAGCCCTCAAGTGCAGATTTTCCCAGCGCCCATGCTGGGCGTCAATCCCCATGCAGCCTCTCCCGGAAGTAGGCCAACACCCTCCGCGCGTACTCCTCGGGATGCGCATCGAACGCGTCGGCATGGCCGAGTCCTTCCAGCAGCCACAGCTCCGACTCGGCGTGGGATGCCGTATGCACCCTGATGCCGTGCTCCACTGCCACCCGAGCGTCGTCCTCCCCGTGAATGATGAGCACCGGGTAGTCGAGCTCGGCCACCGCTCCCTCAAGGTCCACGGCGCCTATGTTGATGTCCAGCGCCAGACGGGCCGCGAGCCTCACCCCGGGCACGAACAGCGACCCAGCCCACCCAGGCAGCACGCTCCTGATCCCGATCTCCTGCGCAATCAGGTCTGACAGGTTGGCGTACGGGCTGTCCAGGACCAGGGCCTCGACCGACGGCGCCTCGACCAACGCCAGCGCCGCGGCCGCAGCCCCCATCGACACGCCGAGCACGCCGACGTTGCTCGGCGGCACGCCGCGCTCCTCCAGGAAGTCGATGGCCCCCAGCACGTCCTTTCGCTCGTGGTCTCCGCCCGATACCCCGTCCCCGTCGGAGCTGCCATGCCCGCGCAGGTCGAACAGCAACACGTTGAAGCCCCGCTCCGTCAGCATCGACGCCAGCAGCAGCGCGTTGTTCCCGCTGCGCACGCTGTCGACGCCGTGGACGAACACCACCGTCGGCCCGCCCCGCTCGCGCTCCACGTACCACCCTCTCAGCGTCAGCCCATCCGTGCGTGACGTGAACTCCACCTCGTCGTACGCAAGGCCGTAGTCCTCCGGCAGCGCCTCCTGATCCCTGTGCGTGGACGTCGTCATCTGTGACGCGATCGCATACGACGCGCCAAAGTAGAGCACGACAAGCAGCGCCGCCGCCGTAGGAACGCCCCATCGCAGGGCTCGCCTCATGGACTACCTCCCACCTGGGCCCCATTCTACTATCGTCCCATGGACAGTGAGGTGCGGGGCCGGATAACGCACAACAGCGTTTGATGATAGGCTAGAGAGGAAGCTGCCGGAGGTTGGCATGACGAGCGACAAAGCGCGCACCGAGCGCCTACAGCGGGTCTACGTCACCAGGGATCACGCGGAGTTGACGAGCGAGTACAACGTCTGGGCGTCCGACTACGACGCTGACCTCCAGGCCCTGGGGTTCAGCGGGCCCAGGGCCGGCGCCGAGACTCTGGCAAAGTACGTGACCGACCGCGACGCACTGCTCCTCGACGCAGGCGCGGGCACGGGCATGGTCGGCCAGGAGCTGGCGCGCCTGGGGTTCACCCGCGTCACCGCACTGGACATGTCGCCGGGCATGCTGACGGTGGCCAACAGGAAGTCCGTCTACGAGGACCTCGTCGTCGGGGAGTTGGGCAAACCGCTCGCGTTCGAGACCGGCCGGTTCGCCGGGACCACGTGTATCGGCACCCTCACCTTCGGCCACGCGCCCCCCGAGTCGCTCGACGAGCTCGTCCGCGTGACCAGGGTCGGAGGACCGGTCGTCTTCTCCATGCGCACCGACTACTACACCGAGGGCGGCTTCGACGTGAAGCAGGCGGCTCTCGAAGCGGCGGGGAAGTGGCGGCTGCTGGAGCGCAGCGAGCCCTTCCAGCCCATGCCCAACGGCGAGCCCGACATCTGGTACGAGACCTGGGCGTACGAGGTCCTCTAGGGCCGCTCCCAACGAATGGGAAGGGTTGACTGAGCAACGCTGGTCTAGTACCGTTCCTGTGCACCGGACCAAAACCGAAAGGGGGAATCTATGGCCACGACTGAGGAACGCCTGCGGAAGCTCGTTGACGAGAACCTGGAGGTGGACGGGAGGCCGATCGGCCGAGAGTTGGACCTGTCCAAGAACCTACGGGACGCAGGCGTGAGCTCTGTGGACTTCGTAGCCTTCATAAAGGTAGTCGTCAGCGAGTTCGGCGTCGACATGTCGGTCGGCGACTGCCAGGACCTCCAGAACCTCGAAGAGTTGATTGGCTTCCTGGACAAGGCATCCGCGTAGCCGAAGACCCGTCGTCCGAAAGGCTCGTCCCTTCGAGTGCCACGCAGCCGGCTTCCCGCGGGCGCAGGCGCCTGCGAGGAGTCGCCTCGACGGTAACCGGAGCGGCGGGCCTTTCGGTTTTTCTGCTTGCTACGTGGGCCGCTGCACCCGCTATAATGCCGTCCATGCGGACTCGCATTGCAGACCCGTGGTGGCGCGCCTTCCGCACGGTCGGCGCCGCCGACGTCCTCTACGTTGACCTCGCTCCCCACGCGAAGAACGAGGCGACCGCCGCGGCGCTGCTCGACGACGATGAGCACCGCCGTGCCGACAGGTTCCTCTACCCCGGCCCCCGGCGGCGATTCGTCCTGCTCCGCGCGGCCCTGCGCTCCCTCCTCTGCGACCGCCTCGGCTGCCCCAACGACGCCCTCGCCTTCCACGCCGCCGAGCACGGCAAGCCCTACGCCGTCGTCGACGACGCACCGGCCTCGATACAGTTCAACGTCAGTGACAGCGGAGCCCACGGCCTCATCGCCGTCGCTCCGGCGGGCCGCCTGGGCATCGACGTTGAGGAGCGCTCCGACAAGCGCGACCTGGACGGCCTCATCGACACCGTCTTCGGCGCCGACGAGCAGGCGGTCGTCCGCGCGGCGACCGGCGCCCGCAGGACCGAAACCTTCTACCGGCTCTGGACCGTCAAGGAGGCCCTGCTGAAGGCGCTCGGCACCGGCCTCTACCTGGAGCCATCCAGCTTCCAGGCGCCCACGGCCCTGCTGCGCGGCGCACCCGGCGCCGAGTTCCGGTTCCCGCACCTGCCGGACGTCGCGTGGTGGGTGGAGGACCTGCGCGCCGACAACTTCGCCGCCGCCATCGCCCACGAGATCGTCGCGGACGCCGGCGCAACCGCCCCGCACAGCGAACACACAAAGCACGCGTCAGCGCCAACCCTCGCCGGCGGCGTCACCCAGCCTAGACGCCTGAGGACGACAGCAACGTTATGACAAGTCCCGACAAGACCTGGGAGGTACCGGAGCCTCTCGCCACGCACCGGGTGCAGACGGACGACGACACCGTCATCACCGTGCGCAGGCACGGCAACCCGGACGGACCGCGCCTGGTGATGAGCCACGGCAACGGCCTGGCCATTGACCTCTACTATCCCTTCTGGTCGCTGTTGACCGACGACTACGACGTCATCATCTACGATCTGAGAAACCATGGTTGGAACAACCTCAGCCCCCTGGAAAAGCACAACGTACCCACGCTGGTTGACGACCACGATAGGGTTATCAACACTATCGATGAGCAGTTCGGTGCAAAGCGCAAGGTGGGCGTCTACCACTCCGTTTCAGCGCTGATATCCCTCCTGTCGCCCGCCCGCGGGGCCGCCTACTCCGCGCTCGTCATGTTCGACCCGCCCATTCGCCGCCCGAACCTCTCCGACGAGCAGTTCGACGAGGCGTCCATGCGCACCGCCGCCCTGGCGCGGAGCCGTACCGCCAAGTTCCGCTCCCCGGACCGGTTCTCCCAGGTCCTGCCCTACATCCCCATCTTCCAGCACATGGTCCCCGGCGCACACGAGCTCATGGCCAAGACTACGCTCCGCCGGAGCAGCACAGGCCAGGGCTTCGAGCTCCGGTGTCCTCCCGAGTACGAGGCCCAGATCATCGACTACGCGCGGATCTTCTCGCTGGCCGTGGACTTCGATGCAATGCTGTGCCCCATGAAGGTCATCGGCGCAGACCCCACGCTGCCATACTCCTATCTGCCCACCCTGGACCTCAGCGACGTGGCCATCGTCGACTACGACTTCATCCCGGAGGCGACCCACTTCCTGCCTCTGGAGAAGCCCGCCGAGTGCGCCGCGGCCGTGCGGGCATTCCTGGCGGCCCTCCCGGAGCCATAGCCCCAACCCGCCCGTGGTGAGCCCGTCGAAGGGTCCCGCCTCTCCCCTTGCGGGAGAGGCCGACGCGCAGCGGCGGGTGAGGGGTGTCCGGCAAAGCCGGACGCACGCATCTTGGCGAAGAAAAGGAGGCAGCATGAGCAAAGACCCTGGGCCGGTGGGCGCCCTCTATCACATTGGCATAGACGTTTCCGACCTCGACCGGGCGGAAGCCTTCTACTCGGCGCTGCTGGGCATCGAGCGATCGGCGCAGTGGAACCAGTACCTGTCCTTCAAGCCCATGCCCAACGGCGTCGTGGTCTACCTCCAGCAGGTCCCCGAGAAGAAGACCAGCAAGTCCCGTGTGCACGTTGACCTGACAGTGCCCGACGTGCTGGCTGCCCTGGCCCAGGTCGAAGCGCTGGGAGGCCGGTCGCTCCCCGACTACGGCGAGCCCAACGAGGTCTCGGCCGTCGTCGCCGACCCAGACGGCAACGAGTTCTGCCTCATGCAACGCTGGCCCCTCTGACCCCACCGCTCCATCGCACCCTCGTAGGGGCGGGTTTGAAACCCGCCCACACCGCCAGGTAGGTACCACCCTCTCGCCTCTCCCCTTGCGAGAGAGGCCGACGGCTGGGGGGCGGAGTGGGGCAAGCAAAAGGGGCTGGCCGCCGGCGGGTGAGAGATGTCGCTCCCCAGGCCCCTGCCTCTCCCCTTGTGGGAGAGGCCGATGCGAAGCAGCGGGTGAGGAGTGTCCGGCGAAGCCGGACGCTCACCCTGAGCCTGTCGAAGGGCGAGCCCGCCCCCGCCTCCGCCTCCACCCCCTCCCACGCCTCCCCTCCCCCAACGCATCCCCCAGCAGCGCAAACGCCACCGCCGTCGCTCCCAGCGCGGTCGCCGGTACCACCGTGAGCCACGGCGCCACCTCCAGGAACTCCCGCCCCTCCTGCAGCATCCCGCCCCACGATGGCGTCGGCGGTGGAGCGCCTAGGCCCAGGTAGCTCAGCGCCGCCTCCGTCGCCAGCGCCGTCGACACGAACCCCGTCGCGTACACCAGCACGGGGCCCAGGCTGTGCGGCAGCACGTGGTGCAGCAGCACCCGCGCCGGGCTCGCGCCCAGCGTCACCGCCGCCGCCACGTGCCCCGACGACCGCACACGAAGCGTCGACGCCCTTGCCAGCCGCGCCGACTGCGGCGTCAGCGCCAGCGCGATAGCCGCCGCCACCGACCACGACGACACCCCCAGCGACACGATGACCACGATCGCTAGCGCCAGCAGCGGGAACCCCAGCAGCACGTCCACCACCCGCTGCACCCCAAGGTCCAGCCAGCCGCCCCGGTACGCGCTCACCATCCCCACCGCCGTCCCGACGACCGTCCCCACGGCCACGCCCCCCACCGCCACGGCCAGCGCCGTCCGAGTGCCGTGCAGCACCCGGCTCAGCACGTCGCGCCCAAGGTTGTCAGACCCCAGCAGATACGCCGCGCCCGGCGCCTCCAGCCGCCGCGCCGTGTCCGTCGCCAGTGGATCGTTCGGCGACACCACCCCCGCCAGCAGCGCCGCCGCCAGCGCCAGCGCGACAACGACCGCCGACGCGGCCGCCACGCCCTTCGACCGCAGCGCGCGTATCACGTCGCCACCGTCGCATGCTCCGAGAACGACACGCGCGGGTCCAGCCATCCGTACGCGACGTCGATCGCAAGGTTGAGCAGCAGCACCGCCACCACCAGCAGCGTCGTCAGGCTCTGCACCACGGGAAAGTCCCGCGCCAGCGCCGCCTCGATGAGCCCCCGGCCCACCCCCGGCAGCCCGAAGATCGACTCCAGGATGAGCGCGCCGCCCAGCAGCGTCCCGAATTGCACGCCCAGGGCCGTAAGCACCGGCAGCATCGCATTCCGCAGCCCGTGGCGCAGCACCACCTGCCGCGCCGGCAGCCCCTTCGCCACCGCCGTCAGCACGTACGGCTCCCGCAGCGTCTCGCTCACGCTCACCCGCGCCACCCGCAGCACGTGCGACCCGTACTCCCAGCTCAGCAGCAGCGCGGGCACGGCGACGATGAGCAGATGCTCCCAGAGATCCTCCAGCGGGCCCGCGTACACCACCGGCGGCGACCAGCCCAGAAGCAGCAGCAGCCCCAGCAGGGCCAGCAGGGCCAGCAAGAAACTCGGCGCGGCGACGCCCGGCAGCATGACGATGCGCGCGACGTGGTCCGGCCACCGGCCGCGCTTCCACCCGGCGACGACGCCCAGCGGAAGCCACACCAGCAGCGTCACCGCCAGCGCGTACAGCGCCAGCAGGCCCGTGACCGGCGCTTGCCGCGCAAGCTGCGACCGGATCGGCTGCCCGTCGACCAGCGCGTCCCCCCCGAACGACCCGTCGACCATGGCCAGCAGCCACCGGCCGTACTGCACCGGCCAGGGGTCGTCCAGGCCCAGCTCCTGGCGCAGCGCCTCCCGCACCTCCGGGCTGTGCGTCGTCTCGCCCCCGCCGCTCAGGATCGTCGCCGCCACGTCCCCCGGCAGCGCCCGCATCACCCCGAACACCAGCATCGACGCCAGCAGCGCCGTCGGCAGCACCAGCACCAACCGCCGCACCAGGTACCCGTACGTCATCGCAGGCCCGCTCCTCCCATAATCTGCCGACGACAGAATACCACCTGCCCCCTACTCGTCGTTCCTGCCCCCTACTCGTCGTTCCTGCCCACATTCGTCGTTCCTGCCGCCATTCGTCGTTCCTGCGAAAGCAGGAACCTCGACGAATTACCCACACCGTCATCCCTGCACCCCATCCCGTTCGTGGTGAGCCTGTCGAACCACGACCAGAAAGACCAACGCGCAGCAGCGGTCGAGGCCGCGGGAGCCTGGGAAGCGCGGGTGGAGCAAGCTAGGGCGGCTGGCCGTCCAAGGCGGGCTAGGCGGGAGACGCGTCGGAGATGTAGGGCGGACGGGGCAGACCCTGTTCCCTAACAGCCCCTCCGAGCGCCGCTAGGCCTTGTTGAAGTCATCTCGACTGATGCCAAGGTCACGAAGAATCCGGTGAAGCGTGCCCGCGCGCAAGTCCTTGCTTCCCCAATTGGGAAGCGTCGTGCTCTCACCCTTGTCATTGACCCACATTTCGTGGCTGCCGGCGCGTTGCCGGTAGAGCTCGCAGCCAAGTCGCCGGAGCTTGCGTGTGAGTTCCGCGTATCTCACACGACGACGACCAGCTCCGCCGTGTCCGCCGCCTCAACCCCAACCGGCAAGGCCTCGCCGCGCTCCAGGTACATCTCGATGAACCCTGCGGCAACGTCCCTCAGGTACTCGCACGCCTGTTCCTGCGTCTCGCCCCACGCCCGGCAGCCGGGAATGTCCAGGGCCTCGGCCAAGTACAAGTCCTCCGTGTCCTCCGATGGCTCGTGCATGACGTAGCGCAGTCTGTACCGTTTCGACTCGCTCATTGGCCTTCCCCGTCCATTGACAGCTGCATGTCCTCAGGGTGAATCGTAGCACACGGCTCTCTCAACGGGAATTGCCTCTGCCCACGATGCCAAGGGCGAACCCGGCATACGCCGAAACCTCCGCCGTCGCCCCCCGTGCCATCCGCCCCTTCCCCGAAAACCCTCCCACACCCTACCCTACCCTCATGAACACCGCACACGCGCCCGCCCGCAAGCCTGCCCGTCGCACCCCGGGCGGTCAGCGAGGCAACCAGAACGCCCGCAAGCATGGCCGCTACTCCATGCTCACGCCCGCAGACCGCTACGCGCCGCTGCAGAAGGTTCTCCGCTCCTACGGGCTCAAGGACCCTACGCCCGGTGGCCTCACCATTGAGCAGCTCGTCGACGACCCTACAACCAACATGCGCCTCCTCTTCCACCTTCTCCAGACCACCATCGAGCTCTTCAAGGTCCGTGAGCGCCTTCGCCGCCAGTGACCGCCAGCCCACCAGACCTCGCAAACGCGGTCCCAACTCCACTCCCCCCGCTTGGAGTTCGTTTCGCGAAACCAAGAATCCGTATCTGCAACGCGCCCCCGACTCGTTCCGCGACTGGCTCCCGCGGCATTCGTTCCTATCTGCGCCGCGCGGTTCCAACCCGCGACGAAAGAACGACCCCAAGCTGCGACACTCCTTCCGATGGGGGTTCGAACAGACGAATCCAAGCTGCGCCCATCTTCGTGCGGATCGAATGTCAAAGCTGGACCGCGTCGCTCCAGGCGTCAGCCCGCCGGAAAAAACGCGCAAAACGAAACGACTCGACTCGAATGGCCAGGCCGGATGCTACTCCCGTCCCTCCAGCCACACCGTGGCGAAGTCCGTGTACGTGTGGCCGTCCTCCGGCGGCACGACCAGGCCCTTCACGTGGCTGCGGTACGGGGCCACGTAGATGGCCTCTGCGATGGCCACCACGTACGTCTGCTCCACGAAGATGTAGCGCTGGAGCTGCCGCCACACCTCCAGCCGGCGCTCCGGGAACGTGGCCGCCCGGAGCAGGCGGTACAGCTCGGACACCCTGGGGTCCTCGTGTTTCGCGTAGGAGTCCGGGCTGCGGCTGTAGGTCCCGTAGACGCCCTCCGTGCCCTCCGGGATGGGCAGCACCGACAGGCGCCCCTGCTGGCTGTCGAAGTCCAGGCTGGTCCGCGCCCGGTTCCACTCCCCCTCGTCGACCACCTGGATCCGCAGGTCCACGCCCAGCTCCCGGAGCTGCGCCTGCAACAGCTGGCACCCCGCCGTCTGCCGGGAGCGGCAGAGGTGCCCCATCGTGAAGCCGTCGACGTAGCCCGCCTCTGCCATGAGGCGCTTGGCCTCCGCCCGGCGCTCGGCCAGCGGCTCCCGGTCGAAGGTGGGCCAGACCACGTACGCCTTGTCCTTGAAGCGGTTGGGCGGCCCCAGGCTCGGCGTCGTCCACCCGAAGCCCCCCAGGGCCACGGGGATGGCGGCGTCCCGGTCGACCCACAGGGAGACGGCGCGGCGCACACGCGGGTCCTGCCACGGGCCCTCCTTGAGGACGTTGAAGGCCAGGCGGAACATGCCGCCCTCCATCTCCGCGTAGTAGACGCCGTCGCCCAGGTCGGCATCGTACCCTCGGCGGCGTTCGACGGTGAGGTAGTGGCCGAAGCCCCGCGCGCCGCCGTCCAGCCGCCCCGATCGGAAGGCCGCATCCATGGCCGCCGGCTCGCGGATGATGACGTAGTCGATGCCGTCGAGATAGGGCATGGCCCGTGCGGCGTTGTCCTGCTCGAAATAGCCGTCGAAGCGGCGGACGCGGACGCGCGAGCCCCGGTCGTAGTCGTCGAACCGGAAGGGGCCCAGCCCCGCGAGGCCGATGTCCAGCGGACTCACGCTCAGGTCGCCCGCCTGCAGCTCCGGCTCGACGAGGTGTTTGGGGTGAGCGAACTTGAGGCGCGGGTTGGCGAGCACGTCCAGGAAGAAGCGGTTGCGCTCGCCCAGCACGATGCGCACGCGATTCCCGGGCAGGGCCTCCACTCTCTCGATCGCGCCCAGGTCGCCCTTGAAGTAGGCTGGAGCGCGCACCTCGCCGCCCGACTCGTAGCCGTTGACCGCCAGGTCGAACCACGTCTCCACGTCCGACGCGTTGAAGGGCGTGCCGTCATGCCAGAGCACGTCGTCCCGGAGGGTGAAGGTCCACTCCGTCTGCGAAGGGTCCACCGTCCAGGTCTTGGCCAGGTAGGGGCAGGCCAGGTAGAGGTTCTCCCGGCACCGCATGACCAGATTGCCGGGGCCGAAGAGTGCGCCGCCCACGTGGTGCAGGGCAATGCTGCTGGTGCGCATGGTGTCGAAGCCGGAGGGCGGGTCGCCGCGGTTGGCGAGCACCATCACACCGCCGTAGGGCCCGTCGGGCGGGGGCGCAGCGACAGCGGGTGTCGCCAGGGCGATGGTCGCAGCGGGGGCGTCCTCGGCGGGAGGGGACGCGGGCGCGGCGCCGGTGTCGCCCGCCGAGGCGGGAGCAGCGTCCGGCCGACTCGCCTCATCGCCGGAGGTGCAAGTCAGGGCAAAGAGCGCGCAGCACGCGGCCAAAAGCGCAGCGACACGGAGTCCCATGCCTCCATTGTGCTAGGCAAGCGGGCGGCTGCACAAGTCAGCCACAGCTCTCCAGGCCCCGGTCAGTTCTCGCGGCTGGGCCTCACGCAGGGCGGTCCCTGGCGCCCCGGTACCAGAGCAGCAGCGTGAGCGCGAGGAGGGCCGTTGCCCCGCCACCCACGGCCACCACCGCCCACGATGAGCCGCCGATGAGGTGGTCGTAGCGGCCAAGCAGGCCCGCTGCGAGGACCATGACGAACGCCAGCAGCAGACCCGCTGCTATGAGGCCGCCCAGCATCAGCGCCTCACATAGCGCGACGTGCAGCCTGTCCGCAGACGCCACTCCCTGCCTGGCCATGCGGCGGTCCAGCACTCGCAACCCTTCTATCCGATGCAGCGCGGCCAGCCCTGCGAGGCAAACCAGGAACAGGGCGGCGTCCCGCAGCGGAGAGCGTGCGCCGACGAGGTCCCCCTCCACCCCCACAAGCTCGTACCACTCCAGTTGGTTGTAGTCCCACAAGGGGACGCCGTGCGGAGCGATCACCAGCAGCGCCGCAAGCCAGAACGCCACGTCCAGTCGCCCCAACGCCTGCAGCCCCCAGTACGCGGCGATGCAAAGGAACGCCGCCAAGAGCGCATCGACATAGACGGGCCCGGGGAGCAGCCGCGTCACGGCGTAGAGCAGGCTGGTGTCCGGGACTCCCAGGGCCGCGGCGGCGTCCCACAGCACGGAGGCCGCGAGCAACAGCAGTCCCAGCAACAGCAGCGACTCTATGGCTGCGATTCTCACGCTCTCACCGCCCTACCGAACCTACTTGTAGGCATCGACGTGTCGCATGAGCACGGAGGTGAACTCTTCCCGTGCAGGCTCCCACTCGATGACCGCGGCCCCCTTCCCTCGCACCTCCCTGGCAACAAGCCGCGCCTCCCACTTGCCGAGCCCCAACCCCTGGGAAGCCGACGGCGGCTCTTGAGGCCCCACGTGGACCACTCGCACGGTCCCGTAGCGCAGAGAGCGGGTCCGCAGTGCGGTGAGGCGGCTGATCGCGGTCTTGAAGCGCTCCAGAGACGCCGGGTCCTCTCCGGGCCTGGCGTACTGCACGTCCAGCCGCGTGATGACAAAGACGTCAGGTCGCGTCCTGTAGAGAAAGCTCTTGCATCGCTCCACGGACTGCAGCAGGTCCTGCTCCGGGGGGCCCGGTTTCAGGCCGGCCATCATCTGCATAAGCCGGCTGAACTGCCGCATGCCGGATTCGGGCGCGAGCAGCTCGCCAGTCCCGCCGGAGCTGTTGTAGGCGAAGGCGCCCAGGGTGGAGCCCCGCGACAGGTAGTACTGCGCCAGTGTGCCGGACGCCTCAACGGTGCTCTCCAGCGGGTTGGACAAGGGCACACCTACGTCCATGTAGCTTGCGATGTCAAGGAATATCCACGCAGCCCGTCTCGTTTCCGATTCCAGCTCGTTGACCAGCGGCAGATTGTCGGCGCGGGCGGCGCGGGCCGTGGCCTTCCAGTTGATCCACTTGAAGGGGTCTCCCGGCTGGTAGGGCCGCAGCTCCTTGAACTCATTGGTGGACGCGCCGGTCTTCGTGGGGTCGTCCTGGTATCGCGTGCGCTTTCGTATGGCCCGGACTGCGTTGAGCCGGGTGACGGTGCGGATCCGCGGGACTACGGATACCTCGAACGCGATCCCGTCGCTCCCGGTCCTTTCGCCCCGCACGCCGAAGGGCGCCTGGGCCTCCCAAGTGGACGGCGATAGCGTGAACCGGCCGCGCTTCGGGAACTGCAGCCGGTAGGACGCGTCGGCCGTCCGTCTTCCCGGCCACTTCCAAACGACGCGCAGGTTGCTGCCTTCCATCACATCGGCCTCCGGTGGAAGTGCGTCGTAGACGACGACGGGCCCCACACCGCGCTGCACCGTGACCTGTCTCGACATCGTGAGCGTGTCGCCCACCCAGCACGTTTCGCGGGGCAGGCTTCTTTCGACAGAGACATCTGAAGGAGGCGTCAGCGCAGTCGTCAGCAACACGACCAACAGGACGAAGACGGCGCCGGTGAGGAGGAGAACGTTCCCGAGCGTCAGCCCCAGCAGAAGGAAGAGCAGGGACAGCGCGATCCAGAGCAACTGCCGCGGTTGGGACACGGCTACTTCCGCAGCGGGCCCAGGTCGCTGGGCACCGGGACCTCTGCGAGGACCTCGTCCACGACGGCCTCACCCCGCGCGCCCTCAAGGGTGTCCTCGATGTTGAGGATGACGCGGTGGGCGAGGACGTCGGGAACGACCATCTTCACGTCGTCCGGCACCACGAAGTCCCGGCCGTGGACCAGGGCCATGGCCCGGGCGGTGCGGAGAAGGGCGAGCCCTCCCCGCGGGCTCACGCCAACAGCCACCTGAGGGTGTTCGCGGGAGAGCCTGACCATCTGCGTGATGTAGTCCACGATGACCTGGTCCGTGTAGACTCCGGTCTCCACGAAGTGCTGCAGCTCCACGAAACGCTCAACCTCCAGAGCGGGCGCCATGTCCGTGGTCGGGTCGTCCTTCTGCCACCGGATTCGCCGCACGAGGATGTCGTTCTCCAGCTGCTGATTGGCGGGATAGCCCGTGGACAGTTTGAGGAGGAAGCGGTCCAGCTGCGCTTCCGGCAGGGGATAGGTGCCTTCCTGTTCGATGGGGTTCTGCGTTGCAATGACGACGAAGGGCGACCCGAGGGGCATCGTCGTCCCGTCGATGGTGACCTGGCGCTCCTCCATGGCCTCGAGCAGAGCGGACTGCGTTCTGGGCGGAGCGCGGTTGATTTCGTCGGCCAGTAGCACGTTGGTGAAGACCGGCCCTTGCATCAGCTGGAATGTCCCGTCGTTCTGACGCCACACGTTCATGCCGAGAATATCCGAGGGCAGAAGGTCGGGAGTGAACTGGACACGCTTGGTGTCGCCGCCGATGGCTCGAGCAAAGACTTTGGCCAGGAGCGTCTTGCCGAGACCGGGATAGTCCTCGAACAGGATGTGGCCGTTGGCCAGCGCCGCCGCCAAGAGCTTGCGCAGCAGGAGCCGGTTGCCCACGAAGGCCTCCGCCACGCGATCGATGATCTCCTCGCAGGAGACCCGGGCTGCATCGAGCTGTTTCTCGTTCACGTGAGGGGGCCGTCCTTTCCGCCGGGCAGAAGCCCAACGCTGCCTATGCTCTGCCTTCGCTGGGAGCGCCGCCGTGGCTCGCGTACTGCAGCCAACCCAGGCCGCCCGGTCTATCCGCGCCGCTGTTGAACAAGAATGTGGCCGCATCGTCGACCATGTCGAGCCGCCTCTGCCGGTCCCGGAGCTTCACCTCCGACCGCATCCACGGGAGGGTGAGCCACCAAGCTCGGGGCGCGATTGCATCCAGGAGCGAAAACCACCCATGCACCGCCTGCTGGAGGTCGGCGCCACGCTGGCAGTCCGCGGCTATGAGGGCCACGGCGAGCCGCTCCGGCTCTACACCGCGCTCGACGAAGGGTCCGGCGGCTTCCCGGAGGTCGCCTTCAGCGATGGGCTGGAGCGCTGCAACGGGGGCGGTCAGGGCTTTCTCAGCATGGCTCTGAGCCGCCTCAAGAGCCGTCATTCGACGCAGCCTCCTCAGACGGCTCCTCCGGAGGAACCTGGAGACGGAGGCGGCTGCGCGGAGAGGCCGGCACACGGAACCCATCGCCTCCAGGGAAGCCCCGTGGCGGTAGAGCAGCCCCATCATGTAGGCGGCCAGCGGCCTCCAGTCGCCGCTGTCGACGAAGCGCCGGCGCAGGGCGGACGTGAGGTCCGACCGCGGGTCCGCCTTGGTCTCCAAGGTCTGCCGGTGATGAGACCAACCCCTGGACTGAGGCGCCGCTTCTTCGACAGCGCTGGAATCGAGCCTAAGCTGGTTCACGATATACATGGACGCCAACACGAGCAGAGCGAGCAGCGCGACATATTCGTACAGCGCGGCGAACCATAGCGCCTCGTAGACCACCGGGCGCAGGAAGAGCACGTAGACGGCAACCGATGCTCCCAGCATGACCCCCCTGACCCTGGAGGCCAGAGACCAGTTGGCCAGGAAGGCCACAGCTCGGTTGGAGGAAGTGGCGCCGTAGGTCGCAAGCTGAATGGCAGCAAGAGCGAACATGCCTGCCCCTGCGGCGGCGCCGCCGAGGACCAATCCGTGTCCCAGCGGCGAAAGCGTAGAACCCACCACCCAGGCAAGACATCCCGCTGCGACGTAGCTGACACCGCTGAGAAACGGCTGCACCCGCCGGAATGCGCGGCTGGTTGGCGATGCAGGAAGGCCCAGACCGAATCCCAGAGCGAAGGCAAGACCTGCCGCGGGGTGCCGAGCGTCGAACAGCGTGCCGAAGTACGGCAATGAGTTCTCGCCAAGGGTCGCTGTGTTCTGATGCTCCAGCAAAGCGGCGCTGGTGATGGGGAGGAAATGGAAGCCAACCCACACCGCTACCCCCGCAGCAAACGCGTATGCCAGAGAGCCGGCCAGGCCCGCCCCCGCAGAGGCCAGAGACCCGTACCGGCCCGGCAACCCGACACTGGCTACGTTGCGCAGGACGAATGCTGCGTAAGACAGCACCAACGCCAAGGCCAACAGCTCCCAAGCGCCTGCAACGGTAACGCCAAGCGCCGTCGAGAGGACACCCTGGCCGGAGAGGAGCGCGTAGACGAGGCCCAGGGTCGCCAACCGTCCGATGGGAAAGCTGAACACCTTCTCCACAGCAGGGCGAAAAACGCCCAGCGCCCGGAGCAGGACAAAGGGCAGCAGGACTGCTAGGGCCACTGTCGAAGTCAGTGTGTCGAAGCTCTTGAGGTAGGAAGCGGCGACGTTCGGATGCACGTCATATTCGCCGGTGAGGACGGGCTCCACCGCGGCGGGCAGCCGGGCAACGGCGACAAGGGCAACCGCCAACCACGCCGCCTCCAGGGCCAGCAGTTGGGCACGGAGGACCTTGGCCAGTCGTGGGCGGTGCTCCCAAAGCTGCAGGGCGTTTCGCACTACCAGGGCGCCATAGGAGAGCGCCAGCGCGCCCCCGGTGGCCAGAAGCAACTCTGACCCATTGAACGTGAACGCGATGTTCAAGACCCCGCCGTCCGACAGGAGGACGTAGGCGACGCCCAACGCGGGAAGGCGCCACCGCGGCTCCGCCAGGAGCCCGCGTACGACTGGGACGACTTCTGCGACAGCGCGAACGATGGCTAGGGAGACCAGGACAAGAACGCTCCAGAGCACCAGGGAGCCAAATACCTCGACGTATGGCTCCCACGAGGCGAGGTCGGGAGCGTCGGAGAGTGCAGAGATGGCGGCGGGGAGCCTGGAGGCCGCGGCGAGGAAGCCTACGATAAGGGCAGTCCATGCCAGCCCTGCGA
The DNA here is from genome assembly GCA_965205235.1 of Dehalococcoidia bacterium. Taxonomy (GTDB): domain Bacteria; phylum Chloroflexota; class Dehalococcoidia; order Lucifugimonadales; family UBA1127; genus CBDBGD01. Next base: position 300 of record CBDBGD010000005.1, on the reverse strand, counting down.
TGAGACGCTGGGCGAAGGACCACGCCGCGATCATCCGTCGTCCGGTCAGCTTTCGGCCCAGACTATCCGGCAGCCACGACAGCCTAGCGCCGCGCGCCCAGGAAGCAGCCCAGCTCAAAAGGAGCAGGACGGCCCACAAAGCGACGGGGGTGAGAAGGAAAGAGAATTCAGCCATGGCGTCTACGGGGCCTCAACCACGGCGTGCCAGGCCCGGTACATCGCCTCGTAGTGTCTGCGGCCGATGGGATGCTCGCTGTAGTCCGCTTCCTCAAACCGGGAGATGAGCTCGTCAAGGGCCTT
>CBDBGD010000004.1:0-131669 GCA_965205235.1 Dehalococcoidia bacterium | reverse complement strand
GCCTTCCTGCTCAACGCCTGCTTTGGCCTGAGCTTCTTTGTGATCGGGCCCGTCGCACCCTACATCATCGACAGCTACCACATCAGCTACACCGAGGCCGGTCTGCTCACAGGCCTCACCGTCCTCGCCCAGACCACGCTGGCCATCCCCGGCAGCATGCTGGTGGGCCGCATTCCGCTGAAGAGCCCTCATCGCCGTGGGCTGGTTCCTCGCTGCCGCCCCGGCCCTCACCCTTTTCGCTTTCGACTACCCCGTGCTTCTCGCCACGCGCATCGTCTTCGGCGCATCCTTCGCCATCCTCCTTCCGGCCCTGGGGCCCCTGCTCATGTACTGGTTCCGCCCCCGCGAGCTTCCCCTGGTGAACGGGCTCAACTTGGCCGTCACCGCCCTGGCCATGTCCTTGTCCACCTTCATAGCGGCCCCATTGTCCGAGGCCATAGGCTGGAAGGAGGCCCTGAGCGTCTTCGGCTTCGTCAACCTCGCCGGCGCCGTTCGTGTGGATCTGCCCTCGGGCGCGTGGGCCAGAATGCCAAGGCCCCCATCAGAGGGCTGACCCTGGGCCACGCGTGGAGGGTGATGAAGTCCCGCACCGCCCTCCTCCTCGCCGCAGCCGACGCCGGCCCTCTTGCCCAGTACACCGCGCTCGTCGCGTGGCTTCCCGCCTTCTACCTTGAGGTGCACGGCATACCCCTGAACCGCTCCGGCAGTATGCTCAGCCTGCTGCCTCTCGCCGGTTTCGTTGCCCTTGCTGGCCGTCGGGCTGCTCACCATGCGAGTCCAACGCCGGCGCCCCTTCCTCCTGGTGCCCGGCATCATGGTGGGCTTCGCCGGCTTCGGCAGTTTCCTCCTCGCTGACTCCTCCCTCGTCTACGTCCCCCTGCTGCTCCTGGGCGTAGCGTCCTGGCTCTACGTACCCATACTGATGACGCTCCCCATGGAGCTCCCGCGCATAGCCCCCGAGCAGGTCTCCCTTATGTGGGCGGCCATCATGACCGTGGGCGGCACGCTCACCTTCTTGGCGCCGCTGGCTGTGGGCGCTCTGACCGACCTCACCGGCAGCTACCTGCCCCGGCTTCTCCCTCTTCGCCGTCCTGGCCTGGAGCCTGGCCGTGGCGGGCTTTCTGCTCCCCGAGCCGCGAGGACGTCGCCGCGTCCGCCGCATCCGACTGGTCCACCCGCCGGCCCAGCGCCGCGCAGGACGGCGATGACGACGACCGGCCCGGCCCTTGACGCCCGCCCGCGGGCGGGATACGGTACCCAAGGCTGGACCCCCTCCAGTCCCGCGACGCCCGGAGGAGCCTTGGCGCCACATCAGGCCGCATCCCCCGAACGACCCCGGCGCAGCGTTGCGCGCGCCGAATGCCGTCGTCGACTGCACGCGACGCTCGCTGGACGGACCTCCGCTGACCACCGCCATGGACCCGCACGACAGCCCCTATCGCTTCGTCATAGCGGCGACTGGTCTTGCTGCTCAAGGCTTCCTTTGGCCTCAGCTTCTTCGTCGTCGGTCCCGTCGCCCCCTACATCATCGACGACTACGACATCAGCTACAGCGAGGCGGGCCTGCTCACCGGCCTCACCCTCCTGGCGACCACGCTGGCCATCCCCTGCAGCATGTTGGTGGGCCGCATCCCGCTCAAGGACCCTCGTCGCCGGGGGCTGGCTGCTTTGCGGCGGCCCCGGCCCTCACCCTTCTCGCCTTCGACTACCCCGTGCTCGTCGCCACGCGGATCATGTTTGGCGCCTCCATCGCCATCCTCCTTCCCGCCCTGGGCCCGCTGCTCATGTACTGGTTCCGCCCCCGCGAGCTGCCCCTGGTGAACGGGCTCAGCCAGGCCTGCCATCACCCTGGCCATGGCCCTCTCCACCTTTGTCGCGGCCCCCATGTCCGATGTCGATAGCCATCGGCTGGAAGGCCGCGCTGAGCGTCTTTGGCTTAGTCAACCTCGCGGGCGCTCTGACCTGGATCGCCCTCGGACGTGTGGGTCAGCAGCGCCAAGGCCCCCATCCGCGGCCTCTCCCTGGGCCATGCGTGGAAGGTGATGAAGTCCCGTCCGGCGCTCCTCCTCGCCGCCGCCGACGCCGGGCCCGTGGCCCAGTACACCGTGCTGGTCGCATGGCTGCCCGCCTTCTACTTTGAGGTGCACGAAATATCCCTGAACCGTGCCGGGCTCGATGCTCAGCCTGCTGCCCCTCGCGGGCTTCTTGTAGCGCTCCTGGCTCGCCGGCCTGCTCTCCCGTGCGAGTCCAGCAGCAGAAGGCCCTTCCTGCTCATACCCGGCGTCCTGGTGGGCCTTGCCGGGTTCGGCAGCTTCCTCTTCGCCGACTCCTCCTTCGTCTATGTCCCTCTGCTGCTCCTGGGGGTATCGTTCCTGGCTCTACGTCCCCATCCTCCTCACCGTCCCCATGGAGATGCCGCGCATGTCGCCCTGAGCAGGTCTCCCTCATGTGGGCGGCCATCATGACCGTGGGCGGCACGCTCACCTTCGTTGCGCCCCTGGCCGCGGGCGCGCTGACGGACCTCACGGGCAGCTACCTGCCGGGATTCACCGTCTTCGCCGTGCTGGCCTGGAGCCTTGCCGTCGCCGGCTTCTTGCTCCCCGAGCCCCACCCGCGCCGGTTCTGGGCCGCCCGCCTCATCCCCGCGCCCGATGCCGATGACGACGACGACGAAGACGGCCCTTGACGCCCTCCCCCAAGCGCGATAGGGTGCCAGGGCCGCGCCCCCTCGAGTCCACGCTGCCCGGAGGAGCCTTGGCCCGCGAGCAGACCGCGTCCCCCAGCGACCCGGCCCAGCGCCGCGGCTCCAACGCCGTCGTCGCCTCCACCCTCATCGGCAGCCACAGCATCCAGCACATGTACCAGCGCGGCTTCCTGGTCATCATCCCCCAGATCTACGCCGCCCTTGGCCTCGCCCCCATCCAGGTCGGCCTCCTCGACGCCGTCCGGCAGGGCAGCGGCGGCGTCTTCAGCATGGGCGGCGGCATGATGGTCGACCGCCTCCAGCACCTGCGAGGCCTCTTCCTCGGCGCCAGTCTGGCCCTCATGGCCTTGGGCTACCTCGTCGTCGGCATCGCGCCCTCCTACCTCCTGATCCTGGTCGCCCTGAGCTTCGCCTCGTCCGCCGGCTCCCTGTGGCACCCTCCCGCCCTCGGCATCCTCTCCCAGCGCTACCCCCAGCGACGCGGCCTCATGCTGTCCCTCCACCGCTCCACCGGCAACCTCGGCGAGACCGTCGCCCCGGTCCTCGTCGGCGCGCTGCTGGCCGTCCTTGCGTGGCAGCACGTGCTCCTGTGGGCGGCCCTCCCCACCACCGTCGTCGCCCTGGCCATCATGCTCCTCCTGTGGAACGTCGGCGGCGAACGCATCACGACGAAACAGGGCGGGCGCAGTCTCGGCCAGCAGTTCCGAGACCTCGGCGGCCTCTTCCGAAACCGCGGCCTCGTCTCCCTCATCGTCGTCTCCGGCGTCCGCGGCATGGGCGACCGGGGCCTCCTCCTCTTCCTCCCCATCTACCTCGCCGAAGAGCTGAACATGGGCAGCTTCATGCAGGGCGTCCACCTCTCCCTGCTCACCGCCGCCGCCATCGTCTGCGGCCCCCTCATCGGCGTCCTCTCCGACCGAATCGGGCGCAAGCCCGTCATGGTCGGCGTCATGGCCGTCTCCGCCGTCCTGGCGAGCCTGATGATCGTCGGCAACAGCGGCGCTGCTCTCATCGTGCTGGTCGCCCTTCTGGGCACCGTCATGTTCTCCATCAACTCCCTCGTCCAGGCCGCCGCCATGGACCTCGGCGAGGGCAAGCGCCTCGAGGGCAGCCTCATCGGCCTCCTCTGGGGCAGCAACGCCGCCTTCGGCTTCTTCCCGCCGTTGATTCTCGGCGGCCTCGTGGGCTACTTCGGCTTCGAGGTCATCTTCCCCTACTCCGCCGTCCTCTACCTCGTCGGCGCCCTCGCGGCCATCAGCCTCCCGCGCTCCGCCGCCCCCGTCCAGTCGTCGTAGACCGCCGTCGCTCCCGCTCGCCCTGAGCTGGTCGAAGGGCCGCCGTCCAAGCGTCGTAAGCCTACGAGGCCGACCAGCGGGGGCATGGGGGGCGCAGCCCCCCGAAGGAAACATCCGGGTGGGCGGGTGGGCCCACCCAAGGTCTACCGTAGGGATAACCTCGAAAAGGCCCTTCACATGAGCACGTTCGCCCCGTCCTCACCTGTGTTGACTGGGCGCAAAGCGTTGCATACAGTGGTGGTGTCGAATCAAGAGATTGGAGTGCCGTGCCTGAGCCCACAACGCCTGAGCCCGAAACTAACGACGGCAAGGACTGTGCAGCCGAGCGCCGCCGGGCAGTCGAGGAATTCCAAGAGCGCCGAGCCCGATGGAAGCCCGTCGACATCTCCATTGAGGAGATCCTCAAGTCGCGCCATGAGGGCCATCGCTACTAACCCCCGCCTCCGGCGCCACGCCCCGCGCAGACCGATAGAAGGAGTCTCCCATGACCAACGTCCTCCCGGCGCCCGACGCCCCCGCCCTCACCCTCTTCCCCATCTACACCACCCTCGGCGACATGGTCGCCCGCGAGACCGACGGCCTCACCGACGACCAGTGGGAGTGGACCAGCCCCAACTGGAGCTGGTCCGGCTGGAGCATCCGACAGAACGTCAGCCACGCCGCCTCACACCTCTTCCGCCACTACCTCCTCTCCCGCAACTGGGGCGACGCCCTCTTTCCCGGCGGCAAGCCCTACTGGGAGGATCTCCACGCCCTCGCCGCCCTCCCCCATCGATACCTCGACGAGACCCGATGGCGCAGCATCCCCCAGGTCCTCGAGAAGCTGGAGCAGGCCCTGGAGCTCGTCCGCAACATCCTCACCCGTGAGACCGTCGCCTCCGTGCGGCAGAAGACCATGAGCCAGCCCGCCGACTCTTTCTACGCCATGATCGCCCACCGCTACCCCGGCACCCTCTTCCCCGACCCCGACCGGCCCGGCCTCTGGCACACCACCCTCGAGGGCAACTTCCGACACAGCGAAGCCGAGATGGCCACCCACTTCTACAACGTCCAGCGGCTCAAGCGGGCCCAGGGCCTCCAGACTGTCGTCACCCTCCCCTTCCTCGGCTACTGGACCCTCCCCGGCTGGGACCGCAGCGAGGCCTAGCCACAAGCCCCCGTCGTTCCTGCGCCCACGCGGCCCAACGCCGCAAGCTGAGGATGCAGGGCAGGCCCTGCACTCGCCCCCTTGACGCCCGCCACTCCCCCGGCTAGGCTCATTCCCACGCAATCACGCACCCCGGAGGCTACCCAATGTACAACGGCTACATGGTCTGCGACGCCGACGCCCACATCTACGAGCCCCACGACCTCTGGACCGACTACATCGACCGCGACTTCTACGACCGTCGCCCCCTCGTCCCCCCGCGAGAGCCCGGCCAGCGCGGCGCCCGCAGCAACGCCTTCCTCCCCTGCGAGCTCTTCCCAGACGGCATGCAGGCCCGCGGCATCGCCAAGCGCGACGACTCCGCCCGTAAGAAGGAGCTCGGTACCGGCATGCTCCTCCGCGACAACTACATGCTCGACAAGTACGGCCAGGCCTACGAGGAGGAGTTCACCGTCGAAAGCCGACTCCGCGACATGGACCGCCTCGGCTGGGACAAGATGGTTCTCGTCGACAACTTCCCCGCACCCATGCGCAGCATCCACACAGGCGCAGACCAGGCCCTCCTCTGGGCCTGCGCCCGCGCCTACAACGACTGGTCCCACGACTTCGCCCAGACCGACCCCTCCCGGCTCAAGATGGTCGGCGTCGTCCCCAACCAGCACGACCCCGAGGGCCTCATCGCCGAGACCCGCCGCGTCGTGGAGAAGCTCGGTGCCGTCACCATGGCCACCCCCATCCCCGCCAAGGGCAAGGCCTGGCACCACCCCGACTACGACGCCTACTGGGCCCTGGCCGAGGAGCTGGACTTCCCCATGTCCTTCCACGGCGTCATGAGCGGCCTCCCCCACGTCGCCTCCCGCTACCAGCCCCGCAGCCGCGTCTCCGGCCCGGAGATCGCCCTCGACCACGCCGCCGGCTTCGCCTTTGAGAACATGGTCTCCATGGGCCACGTCATCTTCCTCGGCATCCTCGAAAAGTTCCCCAAGATGCGCGCCTCCTTCCTCGAAGGCAACGCAGGCTGGCTCCCCTTCTGGCTCGGCCGCCTCGACGACCACTGCGACCGCAACCGACGACAGGGCATGTGGTTCGACGCCGCAGCCCTCCCCCTCAAGCCCAGCGAGTACTTCATGCGACAGGGCTTCGTCGCCTGCGACCCCGACGAGTTCGGCCTTCCGGGCGTCGTCATGCTCGTCGGCGAGGACAACATCGTCTGGAACACCGACTACTCCCACCCCGACGCGCCGGACCCGGACAAGGCCGTCCCCTTCCTCCTCGACCAGGACATCCCCGAGTCCGCCAAGCGCAAGATCCTCTGGGACAACTCCGTCCGCCTCTACGGGGAGCGCCTCACCTCCTAGCCCCGGCCCATCGACATGTAGGGGCGGGTTTCAAACCCGCCCCTACCCGCTCCCCCTGACCCCGTCGAAGGGCCCCACGAGCGGCGGCAGGGTGGCCTCCCCCCCTCGTCGTTCCTGCGAAAGCAGGAACCTCGACCGCGCCCCCCTTTCGCCCGCACAGCGTAGGGGCACCCCTCGTGGGCGCCCGCCCTTCCATCGTCGTTCCTGCGAAGGCAGGGAACCTCGCTCCTTCTGCCCCCCGTAGTTGTCATTCCGAGGAACGCCCCCCCCTGTCATTCCGAGGAGCAAAGCGACGAGGAATCTAAGACCGCAGCCGCGCCACAACGCCCGCAGACCCCACTCTCCCCCCGCGTGCCATCCGCCCCTTCCCCCCACCCCCTCCCACCCCCTACCATCCCCCCATGACCACCGACCACACACCCCCGGCGACCCCAAGCGTAGGCGGCTGGCCAATTCGTTCCGCGCGCCCCCAAATCCCTATCTGCAACGCGCCCCCATTCGTTCCGCGAGTCAGCTCGCGCAGCATTCGTTCCTATCTGCAGCCCGCGAGTCCAACCCGCGACGACAAAACGACCCCAAGCTGCGCCACGCTCTCCGACGGCGGTTCGATCAAACGACTCCAAGCTGTCCCAATCTTCGTGCGGATCGAAGGCCAAAGCTGGACCGCGTCGCCCCAGGCACGGGGCAGCCGGAAAAAACGCGAGAGACGAAACGAAACGAATCGAACCGGAGTTTCCCCTACCCCCGCCATACTGTGGTACCCTTCCCCCGCAAGCCCCTGAACCCTCGGAGGTGTACCATGTCCAGCCCCATCACCCCAGACGTCGTCTACCAGCTCACCACCGTCGCCGACCCCGCCATCTCCCCCGACGGCGCCAGTCTCGCCTTCACCCGCTCCCACATCGACCGCGAGGCCGGCGAGTCCCGCACCCAGATACTCCTCCAGGACCTGCCCCACGGCGAGCCCCGCCCCTTCACCGCCGGCCCCAAGGACGCCACCCCGCGCTTCTCGCCCGACGGCGCCACCATCGCCTTCCTCCGACCCGACGCCAAGGGCCGCCGCCAGGTCTGGCTCATCCCCGCCAACGGCGGCGAGGCCCGCCGCCTCACCTCCGCCCCCGGCGGCGTCGCCGAGTTCTCCTGGTCCCCCGACTCCTCCCGCATGGCCTACGTCGCAGACGTCGATCCTGACCAGCCCCCCGACGACCACGACGACAAGAAGGAGCCCCGCGTCCGCGTCGTCCGCCGCATCAAGTACCGCGGCGACACCGTCGGCTGGCGCGGCGACGCCCACTGGCATGCCTTCGTCATCGACGTCGCAGGCGGCGACGCCCGCCAGCTCACCGACGGCGACTGGGATGACCACATGCCCGCCTGGTCGCCGGACGGCTCTCGCATCGCCTTCACCTCCTCCCGCCGCGACGACCGTGACCTCACCCCCCACACCGAGGCCTACGTCGTCTCCTCTGACGGCGGCGAGCCCCATGTTGTGTCGCATGGCCTCTCCAGCATCGCCGGCCTGGCCTGGTCGCCCGACGGCAATCGCCTCGCCCTCATCGGCTCCGACAGCGATGTGCTCAGCGCCGGCATCCAGGGTGCCCTCTTCATCGCCGCCCCCGGCGAGGCCACGCGGCGGCTCACGCCGGACGCCGTCCGACCCCTCGGCGGCATGCCGCCCATCTCCCCGTCCCCCGACCTGCGCTGGACTGCCGACGGCCGCATCGTCTTCGTCGGCGACTCCCGCGGCGAGTCCTACCTGTGCGAGGTCAACGAGAGCACCGGCGAGCTGCGTCGCATCGCAGGCGGCGGCATGCAGATGACCAACGTCTCCGTCGACGCCGCCGGCCGCCGGGCCGTGGCCCTGGCCGCCTCGCCCACCTCTGCCGGCGACCTCCACTGCATCGACGTCGAGGCAGGCGCGATGACGCAGCTCACCAACGAGAACGTCGACTACTTCCAGGGGCACCCCGCCGCAGGCGTCGAGAAGTTCACCATCACCCGCGGCGGCATGGAGATCGAGAGCCGCCTGCTCTTCCCTCCGAACTTCGATCCCTCGGCCCGCTACCCCCTCGTCGTCGACATTCACGGCGGCCCCCACGGCGCCTTCTACGACACCTTCGAGCCTCTCCAGCAGGTCGTCGCCACAGCCGGCTACCTCGTGCTGCTCGTCAACCCCCGCGGCTCCTCCACTTACGGCGCCGACTTCACCGTCGCCGTGCAGCAGGACTGGGGCGGCGAGGACTACCAGGACATCATGGCCGCCGTAGACCACCTCTGCGACCGCCCCTACGTCGACTCGGACAGGCTGGGCGTCCACGGCTACAGCTACGGCGGCTTCATGACAAGCTGGGTCGTCGGCCACACCACCCGCTTCAAGGCCGCCGTCGTCGGCGCGCCCTGCATCAACCTCAACAGCATGTACGGCACGTCCGACATCGGCGTCAGCTTCGGCGAGATCCAGTGGGGCGGCGCTTGGTGGGACCTGGAGGAGGCCTTCCGGCACCACTCGCCCCTCACCTACGCGCCCAACGTCGAGACGCCGGTGCTCCTCCTCCACGGCGAGGACGACGTGCGATGCCCCATGGAGCAGAGCGAGCAGTACTTCGTGGCCCTCAGGCGGCAGGGCAAGGAGGTGGAGCTTGTGCGCTTCCCCGGCTGCTCCCACCTCTTCCGCCGGGCCGGCCACCCCGTCCTGCGAAAGGAGTACCTCGCCCGCACCCTCGCCTGGATCGACCGCTTCGTGGGCGGCGGCGGCCCAACCCCCGCCGCCTAGCGGCGCGCGGGGAGCCTTGCCAAGCGTAAGGAGGTTGTAAATGCTCGATACCATCACCAGGTTGAACGGGAGAGTCGCGTGGCGCTCGGAGGACAGCCAGTCCTACCTCTACCACGGCGACAGCCTGGAATTCCTTGCGTCTCTCGATACCGACTCCGTGGACTGCATTTGGACCGATCCGCCCTATTTTCTGTCTAACGACGGCACCACCTGCATTGCGGGCAGGCGGGTCAAGGTCAACAAGGGCGAATGGGACAGAAGTCGGGGTCTAGAGCTTGATCACGAGTCCAACCGAGCTTGGCTCGCTGAGTGCTACAGAGTCCTCAAACCGGCGGGGACGATCTGGGTCACCGGCACCGTTCACGTCTATCTGAGCGTCGGGATGGCCATGCTTCAAGAGGGCTTTCGCATACTCAACGACATCATTTGGGAAAAGTCCAACCCACCTCCAAACCTCGGCCGCCGTTGCTTCACACATGCCTCGGAAGTTGTCCTTTGGGCTACCAAGGCGCAGAAGGGCAGCAAGCATCGCTATACCTTCAATTACGATGCCATGCGTGAGGAGAACAACGGCAAGCAGATGAAGAGCGTGTGGCGGTTTGCCGCTGCGGGGAAGAATGAGAAGGTCTATGGCAAGCATCCCACGCAGAAGCCCGTCGCGCTGATAGACCGATGCCTCAGAGCAAGTACCAACCCCGGCGATCTGGTCGTCGATCCGTTTGCGGGGTCGGGAGCGACGGGGGTGGCTGCGCTGAGACTCGACCGGCGGTTCATGGGATGTGAGCGGGAGCCTGAGTTCGTTGAGCTTACCTCCAGGCGGCTGAACGCAATTGCCGGCGCTTACACTGAAGTTGACTGGGCACACATTGAGATTGCTGGGGCACCTACGGAGGTTGCCAGCACGCCCACTGAGGTTGTCGGCGCACCCGCTGAGCTTGTCTATGCTGCATCCAACGGAGCAGCCCAGCGCAGGCTATTCGACAAGGACTCGAGATCGCGGAAGCAGAGTGGACGCACGGTTGCTTGACGCCCTGATCTGAGCGGACAGGAAATAGCGCGCAATGTCGGAATGCCCACACGGCTCCTCAATGCCGGATGAGTTGATACGGGGACTCCAGGATTCGCAGGCCGCCGCCGGGAGACATAAGTGTGTGGTATGTGCCTATGGCAAGGGCGCAGTCTACACTGAGTTTGGGACTGGCACGGAGTCCTGCGGTCATGGGGGCATTGCTCCCAGTCACGTCTTGGAGGCTTTGCCTGTCTATCAGGGCGGTCTAGGTCGACACAAGTGCGCCACGTGCGCATTCACCGAGGGCGTGGGTGGTGGCGCAGCCATCCCTGACCAGGACACCGTTGAGATCGTAGACCAAGGCGCACAAGAAGGCCCAGGCAGTATTGAGGGAACCCCGCGATGGCGTGTCCATAGGACCTACGAGCGGAGCTCGCGAAACAGGGCTAGGGCCATACTCCTTCATGGGAACAGATGCCTGGCCTGCGGATTCTCCTTTGACGCCGTTTACACACACAAGCACGCTAAGGGATTCATCGAGGTGCATCACCGTAGACCCTTATCGGAGGGGCCAAGAGCGATCGACCCCGCAGAGGACTTGATTCCGCTGTGCTCCAACTGCCATAGGATGGTCCATCGGCGGGGAGATGACTGGCTGGATTTGGAAGAACTCCGGCGACTAATGACGGAAGCATCGGAGGCGGCGGGCAATGGTGACGCCTAGCGACTGCTAGGTTGGTAGCTGGGTTGAGGGACTAGACTATGGTGCCAAGAAACACGCGTACAGGTGGTGTGCTAGAGCAGATGGTCCTTCCTGCCCTGGCCATGGGTGGCTACAGCTACCAGAAGCAGGCGCACGTAGGCGAGCGTCCTGGAGGCCGACGGCATAAGGTCGACGTCCTTGCGACTGACCCGCAAGGACGCAAGTATCTGATTTCGCTCAAGTGGCAACAGACGTCAGGCACTGCTGAACAGAAAGTCCCTTTCGAAGCAATCTCTCTCGCCGAAGCGATTCGCACAGGGCAGGGCAAGTACCATAAGGCCTATCTGGTGCTCGGAGGAGACGGCTGGTCTTTGAAAGCGTTCTACCTAGAGGGCGGGTTGGACGCTCACCTTCAGCATAGCGGCCTCGTGGAGTTCCGATCTCTGGAGTCATTCATAGCTCTGGCAAACCAAGGCCGACTCTAGTCACACATCCACCCACACACGCAAGGAGGACCAGCATGCGACTCCAGGGGAAGGTGGCCTTCGTCAGCGGCGGCGCCCGCGGCCTCGGCGAGGCCGACGTCCGCATCTTCGTCCGCGAGGGCGCCAGCGTCGGCTTCGGCGACATCCTCGACGCCCAGGGCCGCGCCCTGGAGGCCGAGCTCACGGCCGCTGGCGCACGCGTCCTCTACGTTCCCTTGGACGTCACCAGCGAGGAGCAGTGGCGCTCCGCCATCCAGGCCACGGTCCAGGCCTTCGGGCCGCTGAACGTCCTGGTCAACAACGCCGCCATGGGCGGCCCCGGCACCATTGAGGACACGACGCGCGACTTCTGGGACCGCGTCATGGCCGTCAACTCCACCGGCGTCTTCCTCGGCACCGCCGCGGCCGTCCCGGAGATGCGCAAGGCCGGCGGCGGCTCCATCATCAACATCTCCTCCCAGATGGGCATCGCCGCCTCCACCAACGCCAACGTCGTCTACCAGACCTCCAAGGGCGCCGTCCGCATGTTCACAAAGACCGCGGCCATCCAGTATGCGGACGAAGGCATCCGGGTCAACTCCGTCCACCCCGGCCCAATCGGCACGCAGCGGATGCTCGACGGCATCGCGGCCAGCCCGGAGCAGGGCCGCTACCTCGTCGACCGCGTCCCGCTGGGCCGCCTCGGCCGGCCGGAGGAGGTCGCCAACGGCGTCCTCTTCCTCGCCTCCGACGAGTCGTCCTTCATCACCGGCAGCGAGCTGCTCATCGACGGCGGCTGGGTGGCCCAGTAGGTGGACGCCCCGTGTCCGGCCTAGCCTGCGAGCGACCCCCACGTTGAGGCGCGGCGGGGCGACGCCGCGGATGCCCGCCGTCCAGCTCCTGGCCCGGAGTGACTACCGACGCCTCTGGGTCGATAATCTCCTGTGGCAGATGGGCCGCTGGATGTGGATGCTCGTCGCCACCTACCTCGTCTTCCGCCTCACCGACTCCACCTTCCTCACGCAGGTCACCGGCGCCGCCCTGGCCTTCCCCCAGCTTGCCACCGGCGCGTTCAGCGGCGCCATCGCAGACGCCTTCAACCGACGCACCGTGCTACTGGCCAACCACGTCTTCAACCTGGGTGTGGCCGTGCTCGCCGCCGCGCTCGTCCTGACGGGGCTCGTCACCTGGTGGCACGTCGTCGTCCTTAGCCTGGTCTACGGCACCTTCGCCACCATGGACCAGGTCACCCGCGGCGCATACACCGTCGACCTCGTCGGCAGCGCGCTGCTGCCCTACGCTATAGCGCTGCAGGGCCTCGCGTTCACCATCGGCTTCGTCCTGGGCGGCCTCGTGGGCGGCGTCTTGCTGGAGGTCCTCCCCTTGGCCGACGGCGAAGAGTCCGCGGGGCCCTTCCTCGCCATCGCCGGACTCTGTGCACTGGGCGGCCTGATTCTGCAGCCCCTTCCGAGCCTGCACCGCGGCCGCAGCGAGGCGCTCCCCGCGTGGTCGCTCATGCGCCTCCTGGGGGAAGGCCTGCGAGCGGTGGCGCGCAACCGTGCCGTGATCGGCGTGCTTGGCATCACCTGCCTGTTCAACCTGACCTTCTTCACCTACATGCCCCTGGTGCCTGTCTTCGCCCAGGACGTCCTCCACGTCAACCGCACCCTCATGGGCCTTCTCGGGGCGTGCCAGGGCATTGGCGCCGTCGTGGGCACCCTCTTCATCGCCACGCGGCCCTCCATACGACGGCGGTCCACCTACTACATCCTTGGCTCCCTGGGGGCCCTGGCCTTCCTCCAGGTCTTTGCCCTTTCCACCGTCTACCCCCTCTCCGTGGCCGCCCTGATCGCGGCCGGAGCCGGGACGGCGGGCTTCGCCACCATGCAGGCCACCCTCGTCCTCCTGTCCGTCCCGGAGGAGATGCGAGGCCGCGCCATGGGCCTCCAGAACACTGCGGTCGGCGTCCTACCTCTCGGGATGCTGGCCTTGGGCGGTCTGGCCCAGGTCATGGGTCCCGGCAATGCCGTGAGCCTCAGCGCAGGCGTTGGGTTCGTCCTCGTCCTCCTCTGGGCGTGGCGTGCCCGGGAGATGCGCGCCCTCTAGGGAGCGAAGTTGTGACGAGTAGAACGATGTTGACTATTGCGAGGGGACACACTACGCTCCAACTACAGCAACCCTGTACCCCACGGGGGGCTGTGCGACCTTTCGGGCGAAGACCAGCATAGGGGGTGAGACATGTACCGCAAAGTTCTTGTGCCCGTCGATGGGACCCGCGAAGCGGAAGGGCTTTCCCAGATCATCCTGGAGGACCTGGCCACCGACGGCGAGCTGGTCCTCCTCCAGATCATTCCCCCTGCCAGGACTCGAGTGGTCGGCGGCCACGTGCTGATCGGCAGCCAGCAGGACGAGTCGGAGCGGGGCAACGCCCTCTCCTACCTCCGCAGCCTGGCTGGCTCCGACGAGCGCGTCCGGTGCGAGGCCACTATCGCCGACTCCGTGCCTGAAGGTATCGTCAATGCCGCAGTGCGCGACGGCGTCGACCTCATCGCCATGTACACCCATGACCGTCATGGGCTCGCCCGCATGATGAAGGGCAACATCGCTCGGGAGGTCATACGGAGCTCCCCCGTGGAGGTCATGGTCCTCACCGCCGCCGAGGTCGCAGAGAGAGCGCCCGTGGGCGCCGTTGCCGCGGCCATGGCTGCCGCCGGTATGGAACCCTCCACCCCGCCGCTCACCAGCGGCGTCTTCCGGGAGACGGACCTCTTCCGCGACCTCTCGCTCGACCAGGTCGACCGGGTCACGGCCCTTGGGGAGCGCATGCACTTCGCCGTCGGCGACGCTCTGGGCGTGCACGGCGAGCCGGCCCAGAAGCTCTTCGTCATCATCGCGGGGGAGGCCCAGCTTTCGGCCTACTCGGACATGGGAGAGATCACCGTGCGCGTGGCCGGCCCCGGTGAGTCCTTCCCCCTGGCGGCGCTGCTGGGCTCCGGCACGCTCATCACCTCCGGCGAGGCCATCACGGAGATGGACGTCCTCGCAATCCCCGTCGCCGAGCTTTCCGCCCTGTGCGAGCGTGAGCCGGCCCTGGGCAGCCACGTCTACCGATCGGCCGCTCAGATCTTTGCCGCCCGCTACAGCAACACCCTCATTCACCTGGCGGCCAGTGCGGAGCGGGAGCTGCGGGACGCCGGCGGAACGTAGATTGCAGCCATCCTGCCGGTAGCGGGGCACGGAGAGCGGCGCCCATCGACCTGACCGTCGCCGCAGCGTCCCCGTTGCCACGGAGTTGGGTCCCCGACCCTCGGAGGAGGAGGACATGTTCGGGCGCATACTGCTCCCCCTGGACGGGTCAAGTCCGGGGGAGGCCATCATCCCCTACGCGGCCCAGGTCGCGCGGGCTTTGGCGGCGCCTCTGACCCTCCTCCATGTGTCCGGGGGTGGCCGCAGCCGCAAGCCGGAGTACCTGGAGCGCACCGCCGCAGCACTGCGAGGTCAGGGCCTCCAGGTGGAGACCGCGTCCGTGCGAGGAAGGCCCGCCGCGGCCATCGTGCGCTATGCGGAGGAAAAGGGCTTCCACCTCATTGCCATGTCCACACGAGGCCGCTCCGGGCTCAACCGCCTGGCCTATGGCAGCGTCGCGGACAGGGTCCTCCATAGCACGGAGACGCCCCTCCTGCTGATTAGCCCCCAGGAACAGAGCGCCCCGTCAGGTGCCCCTCTCCAGGGTATTGTCGTCCCTCTGGACGGCTCCCCTCTCTCGGAGGCCGCCCTACCGATCGCCGAGGCGCTGGGATCCGCGCTTGGGCTTGGTCTGACGCTGGTTCGAGCAGTCTCGGAAGCTGGGCTATCCGGCCGTGCCCTGGGAGCTGCTTCGCATCTCGACTACCCCGGCCCTCTGGCGGACCCTCCGGAGTACGCTTGGGAGCTTGCTGAGCATGCGGAGAGCTCCGCTCGGAGCTATTTGGAGCAGCACCAGGGCCTCCTGACGTACCGAGGTCTCCAGGTCGGCACCCAAGTCCTCCACGGCCCGCCGGCGCCCCAGCTCGTCGCCCTGATGCAGGACGCCCCCAATCGCCTCGCCGTCATGTGCACCCGGGGCCGTTCCGGCGTGGGGCGCTGGGTGCTGGGCAGCGTTGCCGACCACGTCCTGCGCAGCTCCGGGCGTCCCGTGTTGGTCATCCGGCCCACCCTCCCCGTGCCGGACGACCTTCCTCAGTCCCTGGGCGCCCAGACCTCCCGCATCTCGTAGGGATGCCCCACGCCATCCCCCTGCCAGCACCCCCGCGCGGCGCCTCCTCACGTGCGTGGAGGCGAGTTGAACGTCGCCCTGTCCCCTCAGAAGGTGAACGGCCTGGGGATCGGGCGCTGGCCGGACGGCCTCCGGGCCCACATTTCCTTCCAAAAATCGACTGAAAATGGGCTCGCTGAACGCCTCCACATCTTCCCACAGCCCCCTTGACACTCACCCCAACAGGGTGCTACGTTTTGCGCTAGGACTTTCAAGCAACAGGAGGCTTCTTCTGCCATGAAGAGCACTATTCGCCCTACAGGAGCTTCGGCCCCACGGAGGCTAGGCCTCGCGGCTTTCATGGTTGTCGTTGCGATCCTTGCGGCCGCCTGTGTCGGTGATACAGGTCCGCCAGGCCAGCAAGGCGCTCAGGGTCCCCAGGGCGTGGAAGGCCCCCAGGGCCCCGCGGGCGTTCAGGGCCCCGCAGGCCCCCAGGGTCCCCAGGGCGTGGAAGGCCCCCAGGGCGATCGTGGCCCCCAGGGCGATCAGGGCCCGGCGGGCGTTCAGGGCCCCCAGGGGCTGAGGGGCAACACAGGCCCGGCAGGCCCTCAGGGTGAGCAGGGCCCCGCTGGCGGCCCGCAGGGTCCTCAGGGCATCCAGGGTGAGCAGGGTCTCACGGGCGCTCAGGGTCCGGAGGGTCCTCCAGGGCCCGAGGGTCCCGAGGGGCCGCCTGGAACTCCCGGTGGACCGCCTGGACCCACGGGTCCTCAGGGACCAACGGGTCCCCAGGGCCCGGTAGGCGCTCGTGGTGAGAAGGGCGATACAGGCCCGCAGGGTCCCCAGGGTCTCCAGGGCATCCAGGGTGAGCAGGGCCCCCAGGGAACCCAGGGCGAGCAGGGCCCCCAGGGCGAGCAGGGCCCCCAGGGTGAGCAGGGTTCTCCCGGACAGCCCGGAGCTCCCGGAGCACCCGGCGCCCAGGGCGTCAAGGGCGATCGTGGTGAGCAGGGCGTTGAGGGACCCCAGGGGCCTCAGGGACTCCAGGGACCTCCCGGTGAACAGGGTCGCCAGGGCCCGCAGGGCATCGCGGGGCCGCAGGGTGTCCAGGGACCGCACGGCGCCCAGGGCATCCAGGGCGAGCCTGGAATCAGCGACCTCGTCATCGTCACCTCGGACAGCGCCGAGAACAACACCGATGGCAGCAAGTCGGCCACGGCCAGCTGCATGGATGCCGGTGAAGACCACCACGCCATTTCCGGCGGAGTGGCAGTGCTCGGCTCCGCTACCGACGTGTCCATCACCGAGACCCGCCCCACCGGTATCGCCGGTGAGGTGCCCGGTGGTTGGCAGGTCACTGCCAGCGGCCCCACTGGAGGCGACAACTGGGGCGTGCGTGCCTACGCCGTCTGCGCCCTGGTCAACTAGAAGCTAGGCTCTCAGTAGGAGGGGGCTCTCTGGAAGGGCCCCCTCCTTCTTTTTTTGGCGGGCTCACAGCCGCTGGCGGACCAGTCTGCTACTCCTACCCCGTGCGCTTCTTCTGTCGCCAGATTGGGCTTGCGTCCTGTATCATGCGCGTTAGGGCAGACCTTTGACTGACATGACAGCCGCAATGAGCAACGACAGCGACTCCAGACGTCGGCGAAGCCTCTTGCAGCGCTTCCTGCTCGCAGGCGTCCTCGCGACGACTCTCGCGCTGGCGGCCTGCACCGCTGGAGGAGAGGGCGCCCTCCTCTTGGACTCCGTGCCCGCTGACACCGTCATGCTGGGTTCCGTACAGCCCGAGCGGGCCCTCGGCGACACGAACGTGCGGGATGCCCTTGACCAGGCCCTCAGCCTCCTCGGCGACAGTACGCTGGACGATGCCCTGGCGCAGGTGCAGGATGGCAGCGGCGTGGACCTTGCGGCTATGGAGCAGGTGCTCGTATTCCGGACGTCCCAGCAGCAGGGTGCAGTGCTTGTCGCCGGCCCCTATGACGAGGCGAAGGTCAAGGAGGCCGCGCAGGAGAAGGCCGACGACCTCGCGGTCATCGTTCACAGAGGGCACAACCTCTACACGATCGGAGAGGACAAGGCGTTGGCCTTCCTCGCCGACGACCTGCTCCTCGTCGGCGCGCTGGAGTTGGCGAAGGCCGTCATCGACGTGCGAACGGGGGAAGCCGCTGCGCTGGACGGAGAGCTTCGGGACTCCTTCACGGCCCTGGGCGACCCCCCGGCGAAGCTCTTTCTCCTCACGTCGGACGGCCTCTTCGGCGAGGGCCGGAAGGATGAGGACGGCGATTTTGGCCTCGGCAACCTTCCCATCGACATGAGCTTCCTCACCGAGGTGCGCTCCGTCGGCGCCACCATCGACGCCGTGCAGCAGGACTTCGCCTTCCAGTTCACCGTGGCCTACCCAGACGCCGAGCAGGCGAGCAGCGCCCGGCAGGCCATCGAGGCCCTGCTGGGGCTCGTCACCCTCTTCGGCGCCGCCCCGGAGCTGAGCGAGCTGCTGGGCGGTCTTGAAGTCACCGCTGAAGAGAAAGTGCTCACTGTGGCGGGTCAGTTTAGCCCCGACGACCTTGAGAGCATCGCCGAAGTGCTCTCTGATCTGGACTTCGTGGAGTAGCGACCAGGACGTGGAGAGAGGGGACGGCGATGGCTGAGACCTACGGTACCGGCGATTTCCGGTTCGAGTACGTGGAGGACTGGGCGCAGCTTCCCGACGACTGGCGCTTCCGCGAGTGCCCCGGCGTCGCCGTCGACTCCCAGGACAACGTCTACGTCCTCACCCGCGGCGAGCACCCCATCATCGTCTTCGACCGCGAGGGGCGGTTCCTCCGGTCCTTCGGGGAGGGCCTCTTCACCGACCGCACCCACGGCCTCGCCATCGCCCCCGACGACACGGTCCTGGCGGTCGACGACGGCATACACACCGTGCAGCGGTTCACCCCCCAGGGCGAGCGGCTCCAGGAGATCGGCATACGCGGGCAGCCCGCCCCCAAGTGGGGAGGCAAGCCCTTCAATCGCCCCACCTCCGCCGCCATCATGCCCCGGACCGGCCAGCTCTACATCACCGACGGCTATGGCAACGCCGCAGTCCACGTCTTCTCGGCCCAGGGCGAGCACGAGCTGACCTGGGGCAGCTCCGGCATCGACGCCGGCCAGTTCATCCGCCCCCACAACGTCGTCGTCGGCCCGGACGAGCGCATCTACGTGGCCGACCGGGAGTCCCACCGCGTCCAGGTCTTCGACCCCACGGGCCGGTTCATCACCATGTGGAACAACATCCACCGGCCGGACTCCATGGTCCTGTGGCAAGACCACATCTACATCGGCGAGCTCAACGGGATGAAGGGCGTGGACGACGCTCCCGGCCTCGGCCATCGGGTCAGCATCTACGACCTTCAGGGAAAGCTGGTCTGCCGCTTTGGCGCCCCCGAGGAGGGCGAGGGGCCGGGCCAGTTCATCGCCCCTCACGGCATCGCCGTCGACTCCCGCGGCGACCTCTACGTCTCTGAAGTCTCCTACACCATCCGGGGCTCGGAGATGGACCCGCCCCGGGAGTTGCGCAGCCTATCGAAGTACCGCCGGGTCTAGACGTCGGAGGAGAAAAATGGTTCGCACTGCGATTCAAGGCGGCTGGGTTATCGGCTGGGGCCCTGGCGGCCACCAGGCCTTGGAGGGCGGCGTCGTGGTCGTGGAGGACGACCGCATCGCCTTCGTCGGCTTCCCCGACGACCCTGCCTGCCCCCAGGCGGAGCGCACCATCGACGCGAGCGGCAAGATCGTCTCCCCCGGCCTCGTCAACCTGCACTGCATCGCCAACCTCGACCTCCAGGTGCTGAGTATCGACCAGCTCCGAGGCGCAGGCTACAACCGCCCGCCGTCGCTCCTCGACCTGGACCCCGACCGGGCCCACGTCTTCACCGATGAGGACTTTCGCACCAGCGCCGAGTTCTGCGTTGCCGCCCTGCTGAAGGCGGGCAACACCTCCTTCGGCGCCGTTACCACCGGCTCCACCAAGCTCTGGGAAGACCCCTCCCAGGAGCCGCATGCCTTGGCCGAAGCCGCTGAGCGCATGGGCGCCCGCGCCTGGCTCGCCCACATCTACATGGAGGGCTGCGACTACACGGACCCGGACGGCACGCGCCACACCAGGTGGGACTCGAAAAAGGCCCAGGCGGGCATGGACCGCGCTATCGACTTCATCAAGCACCTTCATGGCCGCGCCAGCGGGCGTCTCAACGGCTTCCTCTTCCCCTATCGCTCCGAGAAGTGCTCCGATGACCTCCTCAAGGAGACCATGCGCCAGTCCAAGCTCCTGGGCGACGTCCACGTTCGCTCCCACTTCTCCCAACACGTGGACGAGTTCGAGGACTCGAAAGCAAGGACCGGCGTCTCCATGGTGGAGTGGCTGGACGGCATCGGCTTCCTGGGGCCCCAGGTGACCCTCGTCCACGCCCTCTACGTCGCCGGCCACAGCCGAACGGATGACCCGCCGGGTCGGGACCTGGAGCTCTTGGCCCGTAGCGGGACCAACGTCTGCCACTGCCCTGTGGTCTACGCCCGGGGCGGTGTCACCCTTGAATCCTTCAGCCGCTACGTGGCCGCGGGCGTCAACATGGGCTTGGGCTGCGACACCTTCCCGCCCGACCTGCTGGAGGAGATGCGCGTCGGCTCCATGGTGAACAAGGTGGTGGAGCGCGACCGGCTGGCTGGCCTTATGCGGGACTTCTACAACGCCGCCACCGTCGGCGGCGCCAGGGCTCTTGGCCGTGACGACCTGGGACGCTTGGCCCCCGGCTGCGTCGCCGATATCAGCATCTTCAACCTACCGCCCCTGACCGCGGGCCCTGTCGACGACCCCCTGCGGACCCTCATCCACTTCTGCAATCGCCACAACTGCGACACCGTGCTCGTCGACGGCAAGGTCGTGGTGGAGGCCGGCCGCGTGGTCGGCGTCGACGAGGAGGAGTTGGGCGCCCGCACCCAGGACGCCTGGCTGCGGTACAAGGCGGGCATCGTCGCGCGAGACCACGCCAACCGCTCGTCACAGGAGATGTTCCCGCCCCTGCTCCCCGTCGTGCGACGGTAGAAGGCGGGCCTCGCTACTCCGCCCGGACCACGTGCGCGCCCCGTGCGCTCAGGTCCACCACGCGAATGTCGCCCCGCACTCCGGCTTTCTCGGCCACATCCGCCATCTCGTAGCCGATGGTCATCTCGCGTGCGCTGGCCAGCGCCAGCACCGTCGACCCTGCGCCCGAGAGGAAGACGCCGTGTGCCCCCGCGTTCAGCGCCGCCGAGAAGATGAGGCGCATGGCGGGGAACAGCACCTCCCGCTGCGGCTGGTGCAGCCGGTCCTGCGTCGCAGTCCTGAGATGCTCCAGGCGGCCCGCGGCCAGCGCGTTCACCAGCAGCGCCGTGCGGGCTGCGTTGAAGGCCGCATCCTGCCGTGACACCACGGGCGGGAGGACCGCCCGCGCCTGTGCAGTGTTCATCGCCTCGTCCGGGACGAACAGCACCGCACGTAGCTCCGACGGCAGCGGCGCCGGTGCGCACAGAAGCTCGTCTCCGTCCTGCGCCACGATCTGACACCCCCCGAAGAGGGCCGCCGCGGCGTTGTCCGGGTGTCCCTCCAGCCGGACAGCCAGGCGCAGCAACTCCTGGGGCGACAGCGGCTCGTCGCACAGCGCGTTGGCGGCCAGCAGGCCCCCGACCGCCGCGGCCGCGCTGCTGCCCAGTCCTCGCTCCAGCGGGATGGCGTTGTGGCAGGTCAGGGCGAAGTTTGGCGGTGACATGCCCGTCTCGCGGAACAGTGCCACCGCCGCTCGATGGACCAGGTTGTCCGCGCCCAGGCTGAGCACCCCGTCGCCCTCGCCGTGGACCTCCACGCCGCGCCCGCCCACCTCCAGCGTGACTGTGTTCCACACGTCGAGCGCCATTGCCAGGCAGTCGAAGCCGGGGCCTAGGTTGGCCGTTGTCGCCGGCGCGGCTACCTCAACACGAGTGGGCATCGGAGGAAGAGCCTACTCGCCCTGTCGGCGCCGTCGCAGCTCTGCCCAGACCTTCTCCGGTGTCAGGCCTGAGGCGGCCAGGAGGACCAGCGTGTGGTACAAGAGGTCGGCCACCTCGCCGGCAAGCTCTTCGCTCTGCCCTTGAGCGGCGGCGATGGCGGTCTCGCCCGCCTCCTCCACCACCTTCTGCGCCACCCGGGCGGGGCCCGCCCCCAGCAGCGAGGCCGTGTAGCTCCCCTCCGGCATCTCCTTCTGCCGCTCCCGCACCACGGCGAAGAGGTCTTCCAGGATTCCTGACCCCCGGTCCTGGCGGCGGAAGCTCTCGGGCAGCTCCTCCACCACAGTGAAGAAGCAGGAAGTGTTGCCCGTGTGGCAGGCTGGGCCGTCGGGTTTGACGGCCAGTAGCAGCGTGTCCCCGTCGCAGTCGGCGGCGATGGACTGGACGTGGAGGAAGTTCCCGGAGACCTCGCCCTTGTGCCACAGGTCCTCTCGGCTGCGGCTGTAGAACTCGGCCGTGCCTCCCTCCAGCGTGCGCCGCAGTGATCCCGGCGAGACGTATCCCAGCATGAGGACCTGCCCCGTCTCCGCGTCCTGTGCGATGGCGGGCACCAGGCCGTCCTTGTCCAACTGTAGCTCCAGGGGCATGTTTACCTCCCACCGAAAACACTGGCGTATGCGAGGACGCCCGACAAGGTGCGCCCCCTATCCGTCGATTAGTCCACTAACTATCGCTACAAGCTCACGCAGGTCTCGCACCTGATGGTCGGGCGACGGCCCTGCCGGGTCCGGGGCCGCGCCGGCGCGGCTGACCCACACGGTCCGCATCCCCACCAGCTTCGCGCCTAGCACGTCCTCCTGCAAGGTATCCCCTACCTGCACCGCCTCCTCCGGGGCCACTCCCAGCGCCTGCAGCGTCTGCTCGAAGATGCCCGGGTGGGGCTTGTACGACCGCGTCTCCTCTGAGCACCGCACTGCATCGAAGTAGCCTCCCACGCCGTGGTGCTCCAGCAGTGGGTAGAGGTAGGAGCGGTCGGCGTTCGACAGCACTGCGAGTTTCACACGGCCCGCAAGGCCCTCCAGCGTCGGCACAGCGTCCGAAAACAGTGGCCTGCGGCCCAGACCCTCAATGCAGACCGCCGTAGCCGCCTCAGGGTCTCCGTCGAGGCCCATCTCCTCGAAAACTTGCCGAAAGCAGTCCGTCCACGCCTCCGCGTAGCTCTGGAACGGCTCTCGCTGTTGCATCGTTTCCCGGTCCAGTCGAACCCGACGGAAGGTGCGTTCCAGGGGCAGCCACCGCGCCCAGAGGGCCAGCGGCGCCACCGGCAGGTCCTGCTCCCGGCACAGCTGCCGGAAGGAGTCGTGCCAGAACGACGGCTTATTCAGCGCGAGGGTCTCGAACGCGTCGAACACCACGGCCTTCAGTGGCACAGCCTGCACCTCAGCCGTCCACCCCGTTGTCGTAAGGCCGCACCGGGATGCCACGGGCCGCCAGGTAGGCCTTCACCTCCGGGATGGGGTGGCTCCCGTAGTGGAAGATGCTGGCGGCCAGGGCGGCGTCGGCCTTGCCCTCGGCCAGCGCCTGGTACATGTGCTCCGGGCTGCCCGCGCCCCCGCTGGCGACGACGGGGACCGTTGCCACGTCGGCCAGCGCCCGCAGCAGGTCCAGGTCGTACCCCTGCCGGGTGCCGTCCGCGTCCATGCTGTTCACCACGATCTCTCCCGCTCCCAGTTCGACGGCCCGTGACGCCCACTCGATCGCGTCCAAGCCCGTGGGCCGCCCGCCTCCGCGGCCCGTCCGTACCCGGACCTCCCATCGAGGCGGGCTGTCGGACACGCGCATGGCGTCCAGTCCCAGGACGATGCACTGGCTGCCGAAGCGGTCCGCCCCTTCCCGGATGAGGTCGGGGTTCTCCACCGCGGCCGTGTTGATGGAGACCTTGTCCGCACCGGTCTTGAGCATCGCCTGCATGTCCTCCACCGACCGCAGGCCGCCCCCCACGGCCAGGGGGATGAAGACCTGCTCCGCCACCCGTGCCACCACCTCCCGCATGATGCCCCGCTCGTCAGCCGAGGCTGTGATGTCGTAGAAGACCAGCTCGTCCGCGCCCTCGCGGTCGTAGCGGATGGCCATTTCCACGGGGTCGCCGGCGTCGCGGTGGTCCAGGAACCGCACACCCTTGACCACCCGCCCTCCTCGGACGTCCAGGCAGGGAACGATGCGCTTGGTGAGCATACCCACGTCCGCCTGAGTAGTGAGGTCAGTCTTCCATTCTCTGCGTGTCGGGAGCGTCTGCGCCGAGTGCTGCCTACTTCCGCAGCACCACCATGTACCGCTGGTCGTCCAGGTCCCGACGCTCGCTGAAGCGATAGCCGGTCTCTTTGGCCAGCTCCATGACCGCCGCCGCATCCAGGCGACGCCTCATGGGCGGCCCTTCCGGCGTCTCTCTCTTGTACCACTCCAGCACGGCCGCCCATCCCCCCGGCTTGAGCAGGTCCGCCGTCTTCCGCAGGTAGGACTTCTTGTTGGCGGCCCCGTTCAGCGTAAGGGGCAGGAGGATGCCGTCCAGCCCCTCCTTGGGGACCTTGCTCTGCTGCGACTCCAGGAGGATGACCACGTTGGTCAGCCGGATAGTGTTGAGCTTCTCCCTTAGCGCCTTTCCCGTCTCGGCGCCGTCGGTCACAGCGTAGACTTTGCCGGAATAGAGGTACTTGGCCAGCGGAATCGCAAGGTGGCCTGTCCCCGCTCGAATGATCGCCACCACGTTGTGTGGTCGAATGGGCAGAATGGCGATGAGCCGCAGTGGGTCCACCTGCTCGATGGGGTAGCTGCCTTCTTCCTCTGCGCCCTTCGCCTTGGCTTTTGTTGCCACGGTTGGTCTCCTCCGATTGATCGCCTCGCTGGACGTGGCCTCCAGTATACCGCACCCAGACCGGGGGAGCAGACGGCTCAGGACGCCGAGGCCTGGTCCACCCGGCCCAGCGCTTCCGCCAGGGAGAAAGCCCCCACGTACAGCGCCTGCCCCACGATGGCCCCCTCCACACCCGTCCGCGCCAGGCGCACCAGGTGCTCCACCGAGGCGATGCCCCCCGCGGCGAGGACCGCCGCCGGCGTGGCGGCCACGACCTCTTCCATCGCCGCGAAGTTCGGCGACGTCATCGTCCCGTCCCGCGAGATGTCCGTGTAGACGAAGCGCTGCACGCCCCGCCCGACCATCGACGCAAGGAGTTCGCTGGCCGTCACCTCGGACGCTGCCCGCCACCCCCGGAGCGCCACCATCCCGTCCCGCGCGTCGATGGAGACGACCACGGCCTCGGCGCCGTAGCCGTCGATGATCGCCTCCACCAGATCGGGCGACTCCACCGCTGCGGTGCCCAGCACCACCCGCTGCGCTCCTGCCCACAGCAGGTGCTGGGCCGTCGCCAGGTCTCGGATGCCCCCGCCCACCTGGAGTGGTACCGCCGCCCGCGCGGCAATGGCTTCCACAGCCTTCAGGTTCACCGGGCGACCGTCGCGCGCCCCCTCCAGGTCGACGATGTGCAGCCGGCGGGCCCCCTGCCGCTCCCACTCCAGCGCGACGGCCACGGGGTCGTCGGAGAAGACCTGCTCCCGGTCGTAGTCGCCCTGGTAGAGCCGCACGCAGCGGCCGCCCTTCAGGTCGATGGCGGGAATGACGTCCATGGCCGTGTCAGGCCTGCTGCCGGACGAAGCGCAGGAAGTTCTCGTAGAGCCGAAGACCCCATCTCCCGCTCTTCTCCGGGTGGAACTGCGTCGCCATCAGCGTTCCCTGGGCGACGGCGCAGCAGAACGTCCGGCCGTAGGACGCCGTCGCTGCCGTGTCGCCCGCGTCGTCGGGTTCCGGATAGTAGCTGTGTACGAAGTAGAAGTAGCTCTCCTGCGGCACCCCTTCGAATACCGGGTGGTCCGACCGGAACGACACGCTGCTCCACCCCATGTGTGGCACCTTCAGCCCGTCGTCCAGGAGGCGGACCCGGCCGGGCAGGATGCCCAGGCACTCCACGTCCCCCTCCTCCGATACATCGAACAGCAGTTGCAGTCCCAGGCAGACGCCGAAGAACGGCACGCCCCCTCGAATCGCCTCGCGTACCGGCTCCACCAGCCCCAGGCCTTCCAGCGCCCGCATCGCCGAGTCGCATGCCCCCTGTCCGGGCAGGATGATGGCCTGTGCCTTGGCCAGCGCGTGTGGGTCGCTGGTTACCACCGGCGTTGCGCCCAGGTACTCCAGGGCCTTGGCGACGCTCCGAAGGTTGCCCGCGCCGTAGTCCACCACTGCCACTTCGACGGGCGTCACGGCGAGAAGATCTCCATGAACTCCAGGAGCCGCCCCGTCACCTGTGCCCCGTGCGTGCCTTCCAGGAGGTTCGTGCCATGGTCGCTTCCGGTGTAGATCTCCAGGATGCGGGGCTCCGACGTGGCTTCGTAGTAGGCCGCCGCAGCCTGCTGCGCGCTCCGATCGCCCTCCGCTGCGATGAAGAGCTTGGGCCCCACAACCGCCGACGCGCCCCCCAGGGCTTCCAGGCCCTCGAACTCCGTCGGCGCCGACAGGGCCGCCACGCCCAGCACGCCCTCCCGCGACGCGTACTTGACCGATGCCGTTCCCCCCATGCTGGCCCCTATCAGGAAGATGCCCTTGGCGCCCCTGCTCAGCAGGAAGTCCACCGCCGCCTCCACGTCCACGTCCAGCTTGGAAATCTCCCGTTCGCCGCCCGATGGAGCATAGCCCCGGAAGTTGAACGTCAGGGCGGTGTAGCCCTGCTGTGCCGCCGTCTCGGCGAAGGCCGCCCAGCTCTCCTGGTCCGTGGGCTGCATGTGGGACAGCACCACCGACGGCTGACCCGCGCCGTACAGTCGCCCGCAGAGCGTCACGCCGTCCTTGGTGTTGAACGCCACGGGCGTGTAGGTCGACGCGCCCACGGCCGGGCACTCCGCCCGCTGCTGATCTTCCCCGCCGCAGGCCACGGCCGCCACGGCTGCCAGCAGCGCGGCCACGAGAGCTATCCGGGCTCGGCGGGATGGCATGATGGAGCGACGCATGGAGGCTTAGCGTCCCTGCCCGGTCAGCAGCTCGGGCGGGAGGGCCCTGTCCTCGTAGCGGGCGAGGAGAAACAGCAGATCGGCGACCCGGTTCAGGTAGCGAAGGTCCTCCTCGTTGGCCAGCAGCCCCTCCTCTTTCATCCCCGCCACCCGGCGCTCGGCCCGGCGCAGCGTTGAGCGGGCGATGTCCAGGGCCGCGGAGGCTGGCGAGGCGCCGGGAATGACGAAGGAGCGCGGCAGCTGTACTTCCTCCGACAGAACATCGATGGTCTGCTCGATCTCGGCCGTCATCTCCGGCGTCGTGGGATGGAAGTGCGTCTTGAACGTCTCGTAGTGCGAGGGGGCCGTGGCGAGCTCCGCCGCCACGGTGAAGAGCGCTCGCTGTATCTCCAGGGTGATCTCTTTCACCCTGGGACTCGTCGAAAGCGCGCGGGCCAACCCCAGGGCCGCCACCGCCTCGTCCACCGTCCCGTACGCCTCCACCCGCGAGTCCGTCTTCGGGACGCGGCCGCCGTAGAGTAGGCCCGTCTCGCCGCGGTCCCCGTATTTCGTGTACAGCTTTGGCACCACGTCCTCCAACTGGGAATTATAGCACTGGCCCCTGCGCCCACGCCCTACTGCCGTGCGAGCCGGTTCACGCCTCCCCTTGCTCCGCCGAGACCGTCCCGTCCTGCACCCACAGCCACGTCAGCGCTCGCGATGACAGCGAGGCGTGCTCCGTGCTGCCGATGGTGGTGAGTAGGGCCTGCTCGGAGGCGCCCGCCATCTCCAGGACGCGCTGCCTCCGGGTCTCGTCCAGCTCCGCCAGCGCGTCGTCTAGGAGAAGGAGCGGCTCCTCGCCCCGTCGCGACGCGAGCAGTCGTGCCTCCGCCAGCCGCAGGGCCAGCGCAACCGTGCGAGACTGGCCGCGTGAGCCGTACGTATCGGCCTCCCGCCCGTCCAGCAGAAGTCGCAGGTCGTCCCGATGGGGGCCTACCAGCGTCTGCTTCAACAGGAGCTCTCGGCGGCGTCCTTGCTCCAGCCCTTCCCGGAGCCGCTGCGCAGTCTCCTCCGCCGACTCTCCCGGCGCCACTCGCGTCCCGTGCACCACCGACAGCGCGGGCTCCGGCGAGGCCACGGAGGCGTGGATGTCGGCAGCGAGTGGGGCCAGGGCCTTGACCGCCCAGTCCCGCTCCTGGACCACCTGCCCGCCGCGAGTGCAGAGCTCCTCGTCCCAGAAGGGTAGCTCGTCCGGGTGCGCGTGGCCGTCTGCGATGCGCCGGAGCAGATGGTTGCGTTGCGCTAGCACCTTCTGGTACCCCTGAAGCGTCCGCAGGTAGTCGCGGCTCATCTGCGACAGCAGCACGTCTAGGAAGCGCCGTCTGCCCGCCGGAGAGCCGTGCACCAGGGCGATGTCCTCGGCGGAGAACAGCACCGCGCTCAGCATGCCCACCACTTCTGCCGCGGGCTTGGGCGACTTGTTCACCCGCAGGCTCTTGCGAAGCGCCCCGCCTCCGGGCCCCAGGCCCGGCGTAGCGCCCGGCATGGGAAGGGCCATGTCCACCTGCACCCGCAGCTCGCTGCCGTCCCGAAGCCGAGCCGTGCCTGCCACCCGCGTGTACGGCTCATCTTCAAGGCTCTGGATGCGCACCGTCTCCCGGTCGTTCTCAGCCCGGTGGGACTTGGTCAGAGCCAGCAGGTAGATCGCTTCCAGAAGGTTGCTCTTTCCCTGGGCGTTGTCACCGGCCAGCACGATCAGGCCCGGCGCGAGATCCAGGTCGAGCGCTCGGTAGTTGCGAAAGTTCCGCAGCGTCAGGTGCGTGAGGTGCATCGGACCCCCATGGCCGCCGGAAGACGGGGTGACCTCCTCATTGTACCAGCCCGCGCCGAGACCCCCGACGCCTCTGTATCGTACTGACGACGGTTTACTGCGCGCTCGCGGCTGGCTACAATCCCGTCGAATGCCGGTCATCCTGGGAGCGTCCATGGCCTCGTCCAGCATCCTCGACACCATCGGCAACACGCCCTTGGTCGAGCTCACGCATCTGAGCCCCAAGCCCGGCGTGCCCCTCTACGCCAAGCTGGAGGGCGTAAACCCCACGGGGAGCATCAAGGACCGCGTCGCCCGGGCAATTGTCGAAGAGGCTGAGGCCCGCGGCGAGCTGCGCCCCGGCATGACGCTGGTGGAGGCCAGTACCGGCAACATGGCCCTCTCCCTTGCCTTGGTGGCCAAGCAGAAGGGCTACGGCCTCGTCGTCGTCGCGCCGCCCATGGTCGCGCCGGGCGTGACGGAGATGCTGGGCCTCCTGGGCGCCCGCGTCGTTCCCGCTCCCTTCGAGGCGGGCATGCGCGGCCCCATCGAGAGAGCCCTGCGCTTGGCGGAAGAGCCGGGCTGCTACGCCACCCGCCAGTTCCAGGCCCAGGCCAACGTTCGGGTCCACTACCGCACCACGGGCCAGGAGATTCTCGACGCTCTGCCGGAGGTCGACGTCTTCGTCGCCGGCATCGGCACGGGTGGCACCATAACCGGCGTGGGTCGGCGGCTCAAGGAGGACAACCCTCGCCGCCGCATCATCGGCGTGACGCCGCAGCTCGGCGACCAGATCCAGGGCATCCGCAGCCTGGAGGAGGGTTACACGCCGCCCCTGCTCGACGAGGCCCTACTCGACAGCCGCTTCCTGGTCGACAGCGCCCAGAGCTTCAGCGCCATGCGGGCCCTGCTGGAGAACGAAGGCCTCTTCGCCGGCGTCTCCTCCGGGGCCGTCCTCCACGCCGCCTTTCGAGTGGCTCGCCGCATGTCGAAGGGCAACGTCGTCGCCCTGCTCGCCGACACCGGCTGGCGCTACACCCCCACGCTCCTCGGCGCCGAACCCCTCCTCACCTCCCACGGCGACCCCGACAACCGTCTCTGGTGGTAGCCGGACCTGACTAACCCCCCGCAGAAGACGCCTCGATCAATGGTTCAATCCTGCTCGTGTCGGTCGACGAGCGGGCCACGTCAAGGTCATACATCCTCTGGAGGTTGAGCCAGAAGTCGGGCGTCATCCCAAGGGCCTTGCCGATGCGAAGCGCGGTGTCCGCCGTGATGGACCTGCGACAGTGAACGATGTCGTGTATGCGTACCTGGGGCACGCCAATCGTCTTCGCCAGGCGGTATTGGGTAATCCCCATCTCCTCCATGATCTCCGCCAGGTGCTCCCCTGGGTGTATCGCTTCACGGGCAGTCATACAGCCCTCCTCAGCGGCTGGGATGATACCTCACCGGTGCTGCTATAATCCACCCAGCCTGGAGGGGAGCGACCCACCTATGCCGGAACGACGGGCGCAGCGCCGAAGCGGTAGGGGCACGCAAACCAGCGCCTTTGGCTCGCCGGGGCGCATCAGCCACGACTCCTCCGCCTTCTACCGTAGGCGACTCTACCCGGACTCGCTCGATGACAAGAACGTCGAGTACCGCGAGACCCCCTTGCCACCCGACGTCGCTGACCGCGTCTTCCCTCATACCAGCGAGCGTATGCACGAGCTGCCGGACTGCTCCGTCCACCTCGCGGTCACCTCGCCCCCCTACAACGTGGGCAAGGAGTACGACCAGGACCTCTCCCTGACCGACTACCGAACCCTACTCCGACATGTGATGGCGGAGACCTACCGCGTCCTCGTGCCCGGCGGCCGTCTGTGCATCAACGTCGCCAACCTGGGCCGCAGGCCCTACGTCCCCCTGCACCTGTACGTGGCCCAGGACGCCGCCGACGTGGGCTTTCTCATGCGCGGTGAGGTCATCTGGGACAAGGGCGCCTCCGCGGCCGCTTCCACCGCCTGGGGAAGCTGGCGCTCCGCCTCTAACCCCACCCTGCGGGACACCCACGAGTACATCCTGGTGTTCTGCAAAGAGACCTACCGCCGCCCCAAGATTGACGGACGCCAGCCCACCATCACGGACGTCGAGTTCCTGGAGTACACCAAGAGCGTCTGGAGTTTTCCCTCCGAGTCAGCACGAAGGGTCGGCCATCCGGCCCCCTTTCCCGTGGAGTTGCCCTACCGCTGCATCCAGCTTTACACCTACGAGGGAGAGGTCGTCCTCGACCCCTTCATGGGCGTCGGCGCCACCGCGGTCGCCGCCGTGCGGTCCGGCCGGCGCTTCGTTGGCTACGACGTCTCCGCCGACTACTGCCGCCGTGTCGAGGAGCGCCTGGCGAAGCTCCGCAGCGACGAAGCCATTGACCGCCTCCAGCCCGCGGGTGCCCGATGACCCCCGCCCTTCGCATCGTCGTTCCGGACGACGCGCCCCCCGCCCTTGCCGGCACCCCCGTCGAGGCCCGCCTGCGCGCGCTCGGCGACGTAGCCCTCTACGACTCCATCGCCTCTGACCCCGCCGTCCTCACCGAGCGGCTCCAGGGCGCGCACGTGGCCGTCAACATCCGCTCCTCGTCTCCCTTCAGCGCTGAGGTCATCGCCGCCTGCGCGGAGTTGCGCCACGTCGCAGTCCTCGGCGTGGGCGTCGACAACGTTGACCTTGCGGCCTGCAGGGAACGCGGCTTGGTCGTCACCAACACGCCGGGCCACTCCACCCTCGCCGTGGCGGAGCATGCCCTGGGCCTCGCACTCGCCGTCGCCCGTGCCCTGCCCCAGAACGACCGCGCCGTGCGCGAGGGAAGCTGGGCCCGCAGCCCCGTGGTGCAGCTTGCCGGCAAGACCCTTGGCGTCGTTGGCGCCGGGCCCATCGGGAAGCGCATGGCCGAGTTGGGTCGGTCCCTCGGCATGGAGGTGTTGGCCTGGACCTTCAGCCCCTCCGCCGACCGCGCCGAGCAGTTCGGCGCCCCCTTCGTTGCCTTGGAGGAGCTCCTGCGCGCCGCCGATGTCGTCTCCCTCCACCTCCCCATCTCCGACCGCAGCCGCGGGCTCCTCGGCCGCCGCGAGCTGGCCCTGATGAAACCGACGGCCCTGCTTGTGAACACCGCCCGCGGCGCCATCGTCGACGAAGAAGCCCTTGCGGAGTTCCTGCGAGAGGGTCGGCTGGCCGGTGCTGGGCTCGACGCCTACAGCGAGGAACCCCTTCCCCTCGGCCACCCCCTAGCCGCGCTCGACAACGTCGTGCTGTCGCCCCACAACGCGGCCATGACGCCGGAGGCTGGCCTCCGAGGCCTGGAGATGGTCGCGGAAAACATCGAGGCCTGGCTCAGCGGCGCCCCCACCCACGTCGTCACCTAGCCCGCTCCCGACCCCAAGAAGCGGACATCACGTGGGACACTGTCCATTGTCATGTCTGCAATTCTCAGATATGATTTACATACAACACTTAAGTGGACACTGTCCAGGACAATGTCCACCGAAAAGAGGCTTACGGAGTGCCCAGGTGGAATGTCCATTTCGACATGCACGTTCGGACGGGAGACCCTGAGCTTGTCCGCCTCGTAGCCAGAGCTCAAGCCCTCGCCTCTGTGGTCCACGGCATCCCGATTCCTCCCCATCTCCAGGACCGCTTGGACCGCCTCAACATCGTGAGAGCAGTCCGAGGGACAACGGGCATTGAAGGGACGGAGCTGTCCGAGGAGGAGGTCGGTGAGGTACTGGAGGCGCCGATAGGAACACGAGTCCTGGCTGGCAGCCGTGAGCGGGAAGAGCAGGAGGTGAAGAACGCCGCAGCCCTCATGTATGCAGTGGCCGAAAGGATAGAAGACGACCAGGGAACGCCGCTGAGCGAAGCGCTTGTCCGGGCCATCCATTCCATTGTCACCCACAATATCGATTACCCACACAACCTGCCTGGTCGCTACAGGGAACATCGAGTGACTGTTGGCAGCTACGTGCCTCCGGAAGGCGGGCATGAGGTCACCCGGCTCATGGCGGAGTTCATGCGGTGGTTCGATACGGGACCACCCACCGAGTGGGATCCGATCATCCGCGCCGTCGTCGCCCACTTCTACGTCATCAGCATCCATCCCTTCGGCGATGGGAATGGCCGCACCTCCCGCGCCGTCGAAAGCTACCTGCTCTACCAGTCGGGAATCAATGCACGAGGCTTCTACTCCCTGGCCAACTTCTACTATCGAAATCGGGCGCAGTACTTCCAGGAGTTGGACAGGGCTAGGTTCCAGACGGACCCAGACCTCACACCCTTTGTCCTCTTCGCTCTCAGGGGGCTTGTCGAAGAGTTAGAGGAGGTGCATGCAGAGGTCCTGCGGGAGGTCCAGGTTATCTCGTTCAGGGACTATGCTCGGGAAGCTCTCTCTGAAGTCGACCGGTTGGGCACGCCCGTGGGAGAAAGGCAGTTCATGTTTCTTCTTGGACTGGGGAGCGATGCCATCTCCCTTGCGGCGTTGCGGGCCGGCAGACACCCCCTTTCGGCCCTCTACAGAGGCGTCACAACCAAGACTCTGACGCGCGACATCAATGCTCTCAAGAAGCTGGGACTCGTCGTAGTGACGGGAGATGCCCTGAAAGCGAACTTGGACTTCATGCAGAGGTTCACGGCCCGGCGGCCGTCATCGGAGCTGCGGCTAGGAAGCTAGCCCCCGGTCGTCCCCCCGTACTCCTCCCGCAGCACGCGCTTCAGCACCTTGCCCAGCGCATTGCGCGGCAGCTCGTCGACGAACACCACCGACTCCGGCTTCTTGAAGCTCGCCAGGCGGCTTCGGCAGTGCTCCACCAGCTCCGACGCGCTCGGCCGGGGCGCGCTCGGACGCAGCGTCACCACCGCCCGCACCTGCTCCCCCCACTCGACGTCCGGCACGCCAATGACCGCCGCGTCGTCCACCGCGGGGTGGGTGCGCAGGACGCCCTCCACCTCCTCCGGCGAGACCATCTCTCCGCCCCGCTTGATGGTGTCCTTGGCCCGGCCGGCCAGGTAGATGTAGCCCTCCTCGTCCCAGTAGCCCAGGTCGCCGGTGTAGAGCCAGCCTCCTCGCACCACCTCCTGGGTGACCGCCTCGCTGCGCCAGTAGCCCTTCATCAGCCGTGCCCCGCGCGCCACGATCTCCCCCACCCCGCCCGTCGGCACGTCCGCGCCCGCTTCGTCCACGATGCGCACCTCCACGTCGGGCAGCGGCCTGCCGATCGACGTCAGGCGCGCCAGGCGGCGCTCCCGCTCCTCCGGCGGCAGGTCGGCGGGAATGTCGTGGTCCTCGGGGGGCAGCATTGTGATCGTCGACGCCGTCTCCGTCTGGCCGAAGGCGTTGATGAAGCGACAGCCGGGAAACTCCTCCAGCGCGCGGCGGATTACCTGGGCTGGCATGGGTGCGGCGCCGTAGGTGATGACCTGCAGGCTGGAGCGGTCGAAGCGTGCGAAGTCCGGGTGGTCCATGAGTTGCTTGATCATCGTGGGCACCATCATCGCCCGCTGCACCCCCTCCTCCTCCACCAGCCCCATCCACGCCTGCGGCTCGAACTGCCGCTGCACCACCAGCGTGCGCCCGCCGTAGACCGCAGCCATGACTGCCTGCAGCCCGGCGATGTGGTACATCGGCACCGTCAGGATGTTCTTCTCCTCCACCTCCGGGTCCGCGGGCTCCACGTTCGCCAGCGTGTACGATGAGAAGCTGTTGTGGCTGAGCATCACCGCCTTGGGCGCCCCCGTGGTGCCCGCCGTGAACATCAGCACCGCCAGTTCCTCCTCGTCGGCCATGGGGGTGTGCTCGCCGGGGTCTGTCCCAGCCAGCAGGTCGTCGTAGAAGGGCCAGCCACCGTGGGGCGTCTCCAGCGCCACCACGTGCTGCAGGCCGCTCACCGACGGTAGAATCGACTCGACCAGGTCGACGTACCGCTGCCCGACGAGGAGCACCGTGGGCTCCGCGTTGTTCAGCATTGCCGTCAGCTCGTCCGCCTTGGCCCGGAAGTTGAGAGGCACGTAGATCGCGTCCCGTTTCGCCGTGGCGAAGACCGTCTCCACCAGTTCGGGGCAGTTCACCTGCAGCGTGGCCACCCTGTCCCCAGGGCCCACCCCGAGTCCCGCCAGCGCGCTGGCCAGCCGGTCCGCCCGCTCCTGCAGCGACTCGTACGTCGTCCGCCGTCCCTCGAAGACCATCGCCTCCCGCTCTGGCACGATGGCCGCGGTGATTGTCAGGAACTCGCTGACGTTCATCTGCCGACTCCTGCCAGGGTCAGACGGGCCAGGCGCTCCTCCAGGGCCAGCGCTTCGACGATGGGAAGGTCCGCGCCTCGATGAACCGACTCCTTGAGCGCGGCCATCGCCGACCGAGGGCTGGCCGCCAGCCGCTCGGCCAGCGCAGTCGCCTCCGCACGAAGCCGCTCGCGGGGCACGACGCGATGGACCAGCCCCACCCGCAGCGCCTCCCCGGCGTCGATGCGGCGTGCGCTGAGCAGCAGGTCCAGCGCCGCGGGCACCCCGGCGATTCGTGGCAGCGTCTGGCTTCCGCCCGCGGCCGGGGCCATGCCCAGCGCCGCTTCCGGGAGGCCGAACTCCGCGTCGTCGCTTGCGATGCGTAGGTCGCACAGCAGCGCCATCTCCAGGCCCGCGCCCAGCACGTAGCCGTGCAGCGCCGCCACGACCGGCACGCGCAGCGACAGCAGTAGCCCCCACACATCGCGCTCGTAGCGCACCTTTCGGGCGACGGCCTGCGACGGCGCGCCGCCGAACTCCGTGAGGTCGGCCCCCGCGCAGAAGCCCCGCTCCCCCGCTCCGGCCAGCACCGCCGCGCCCACCTCGGGGTCGTCCCGCACCGCCTCCAGCGCCAGCCAGAGGTCGTCGCGCATCTGCGTGTTGTACGCGTTGAGGACGTGCGGGCGGTCCAGTGTGATATGAGCCACGCCCTGCTCCTTGTGGAAGAGCAGCGTCTCAAAGCTCCGGGTCATGCCCCTCTCCGTCCGATTGGATTGCGTTTGAGGCTGACCGGGCCTGCATGCGCGCCTCCACCACGGCCATGGTCACGCCCAGGATGAGGCCGAACCCTCCGAAGATGAAGGCCCAGACGGGGTCGCGAAAGAGGAGCAGCCCCACTGTCAGGTTCAGGAGCAGACCACCGCCGCCCCATAGGACTGCGGTGTACCGCAGGCCTCGAAATCGCTGGCGAGACGAGAGAGGCTTCATTGCTACTGTCCCCGGAATCGGGGCGCACGACGCTCCAGGAAGGAGCGGACGCCCTCCGCCCGGTCTGCCGTGCTCTGCAGCAGGATGTTCAGGTCAGCCTCCAGGCGCAGGCCCGCCTCCACGTCCATGTCGACGCCTCGCAGGACCGCCTCTTTGGTGTAGCGAAGGGCGATGGGCGCCGCCGCCGCGATGCTCTCCGCGACCGCCTGCGCACGGGCGGAGAGCTCCCCTTTAGGGACCACCTCGTGCACCAGGCCCATGCCGAGCGCCTCCCGGGCGTCTACCTCTCGGCCCGTCATCAGCATCTCCAGCGCCCGGCCCCTGCCGACGATACGCGGCAGTCGCTGCGTCCCGCCGTCCCACGGCAGCACGCCCGCCGGGACCTGCGGCATGGCGAAGCGCGCCTCCTCCGCGGCGATGCGGATGTCGCACGCCAGCGCCAGCTCCAGCCCCTGCCCGATGGCCGGGCCGTTGACGGCGGCGATGACGGGCGCCTGCAGCGCGGCCACCGTCGACGCCACCCGCGGGGGCGGCATCGCGACCGCTGCACCGTTGGAGCGCGGAGGCAGCGGCTGCGGCGGCGCCGAGCAGAAGTGCTCCCCCGCCCCCGTCACGACGATGACCCGTACGCTGACGTCCTGGTCCAGCGCCGCGCACGTCTCCCGCAGCGCCGCCGCCATCTCCTGGTCGGGAGCGTTGCCTTGGGCGGGGCGTTCCAGCGTGATCCAGGCAACCTGGCCCTGTGTATGCAAGCTGATGCCGTGCACCGCGTCAACTGGCTCCGTGTGTCAAAGGGAATGGGCTCAGCGTACCCTGTGCCGGCGCCCATGTTCCCACTCGCCAGAGACCCTGTCAATCGAGAAGGCGCCTCCGCGGACTGCGGGCGCGCCCGCCTCCCAGCCCTTTACAGGCTGCGCCCCGCAGGGGTACAATCGGCCTCGCTGAGAGACGACGAAAAAACCCCCTCCTCTCAGCCTTTTTCTATTCGGAGCATCGTCGAAATGGTCACCCACGAGACCTACCTGACTCCCGAAGGAGCAGCCAAGCTCCGCGAGGAGCTTGAGCACCTCCGCACCGTGCGCCGCCGGGCCGTTGCCGAGGGCCTCAAGAAGGCTGCCGAGGTTGGCGGCTCCGTTGACAACGCAGAGTACGACGAGGCCAAGCGGGAGCAGGACACCGTGGAGCGGCGCATCCAGACCCTGGAGGCCCTCTTCCAGCACGCCATCATCATTCCCGACCACGACGCCCCCTCTGAGACCGTTGAGATCGGGTCCCGGGTCACGGTCCTGGACGAGAAGGGGGTCGAGGCAGAGTACACCATCGTCGGCAGCGCGGAGGCCGACCCCCTCCACGGCCGCATCTCCAACGAGTCCCCCGTCGGCCGCGCGGTCCTGGGCAAGCGCAAGGGCCAGAAGGGCGAGGCCCAGACCCCCACGGGGCCCTTGAAGCTGACCGTCGTGAAGATTGAGTAGCCCGCCTGGGGCCCCGTTCTCTCCAATTGTCCGCCCCTGCTGAGGTAGCGTCCATTGGTTGACCGCCGCGAGGAGCAGGTCCAGGTCCGACGCCAGAAGCTTCTACGTCTCCGTGACGCCGGCGTTGACCCCTATCCGCCCCGCTTCCCCCGCACGCACACCACCGCCGCCGCCCTGCGCGAGCTCAAGGCCGTAGAGGACGAAGGCGACCCCGGCGCGCGCTCCCCGGCCGTGGCCGTGGCCGGAAGGGTCATGGCCCAGCGCGTCATGGGCCGCACCGCCTTCCTCGACCTCCGCGACGGCGCCGGACGCCTGCAGGTCCAGATGCGCCGAGACCTCCTCGGCGACGCCTACGGCCTGCTGAAGGACCTGGACCTCGGCGATATTCTCGGCGTGGAGGGCCCCGTCTTCCGCACCCGCACCGGCGAGGCCACCGTCGAGGCCCACCGGGTCATGCTTCTCAGCAAGGCCCTACGCCCGCCGCCGGAGAAGTGGCACGGCCTGCGGGACGTCGAGCAGCGCTTTCGCCAGCGTGAGGCTGACCTGCTGTCCAACGATGAGGTCCGTGAGCGCTTCCTGCTCCGCAGCCGCGTCGTCGATGCCGTCCGCCGCTTCCTCGTCGGTCGCGGCTTCGTCGAGGTCGAGACCCCCATGCTCGTGCCCGTGCCCGCCGGCGCCATGGCCCAGCCCTTCGTCACCTCCCACAGCGCCCTCGACCGCACCCTCTACCTGCGCATCGCCATCGAGCTCTACCTCAAGCGCTGCATCGTCGGCGGCCTGGAGCGCGTCTTTGAGATCGGCCGCGTCTTCCGCAACGAGGGCTTGGACGCCGACCACAACCCCGAGTACACCCTCCTCGAGAGCTACGAGGCCTACGCCGACTACGCCGACGTCATGCGAATGGTCGAGGAGATGGTCTCCACCGTCGCCCAGGAGGTCCTCGGCACGACCACGATCACCTGGAAGGGCCAGACGATCGAGCTCAGGCCCCCGTGGCCTCGCATCGACCTCCGCACCGCGCTGCTCGAGCACAGCGGCGTGGACATCGCGGAGCTTCGCGACGCGGCCGCCCTGGCCCAGCGCATGCGTGAGTTGGGCGTCCCCGTCACCCAGGAGGTCAGTTGGGGCCGCCTCGTCGACAAGCTCCTTTCCGACAAGGTGGAGCCCACGCTCGTGCAGCCCGCCTTCCTCGTCGACTACCCCGTGGAGATGTCTCCCCTGGCCAAGACAAAACCGGACGACCCCACCTGCGTGGAGCGCTTCGAGGCCTTCATGGGCGGCATGGAGATCGCCAACGCCTTCACCGAGCTCAACGACCCCCTGGAGCAGCGCCGTCGCTTCAACGAGCAAGAGGAGCTCCGCCGCCGCCACGGCGACGAGGACTTCGACCGCCTGGACGAGGACTTCCTCACAGCCCTGGAGTACGGCATGCCCCCCACCGGCGGCCTCGGCATCGGCATCGACCGCCTCGTGATGGTGCTCAGCGGCCAGCCCTCCATCCGAGAGGTGTTGCTCTTCCCCCACCTCTCCTGGTCCCAGGAGGAGCTCTTCCGCGCAGTCGACCAGCAGGTCGCGGCCATCGAGGCTGACGGCCTTCCCGTGGACACGCTGGTGGAGCGAGTGAAGGCCGCGCTGCCCCGGGAGCTCCAGGCCCGCATCACGGAGGACCAGCTCCGCAGCCGCGTGGCAACCTTCGCAGAACAGCGGAAAGGGTGACGTGCGCCGATGCTGAGCCTTGACCTCATTCGCCGAGAGCCGGACGTGGTGCAGCAGGCCCTCGCACGCCGCGGCGAGGACGCCGCCGACGTCCTGCAGGCCGCGGAGCTCGACGCCCGCCGTCGCGCCCTAGTCACGGAGCGCGACTCGCTCCGGGGCCGGCACAATGAGCTGAGCCGTCGCTTCGGCGCCCTCCGACGCGAGGGCGATGACGACGCCCTGGCCGACCTCCGCCGTGACATCGCCGCCGTGACCGAGCGCACCACTCGCCTTGAGGAGGAGGCTGCCGGGGTCGAGGCCCAGCTACAGGAGTTGCTGCTGGGCCTTCCCAACCTCCCCCTGCCCCAGGTGCCCGACGGCCTCGACGAGTCCGCCAACACCGTCGCGCGGCAGTGGGGAGAGCAGCGCACCTTCCCCTTCGAGCCGCAGCCCCACTGGGACCTCGGCGAACGACTGGGCGTCCTCGACCTGGAGCGCGGCGCCAGGCTGTCCGGCTCGCGCTTCTTCGTCCTCATGGGCGCCGGCGCACGCCTGGAGCGGGCCCTGGTCAACTGGATGCTGGACATCCACACCCGTGAGGGCGGCTACGTCGAAGTCCAGCCCCCCGCCCTCGTTCGCGAGGAGGTCCTCGTCGGCTCCGGCAACCTCCCCAAGTTCGGCGACAACCTCTACCGCGACGCCGAGGAGGACCTCTGGCTCATCCCCACCGCCGAGGTCCCGCTGACCAGCCTGCATCGCAATGAGATCCTGGAGCCGGGCGCACTGCCCATCAACTACGTCGCCAGCACGCCGTGCTTCCGCCGGGAGAAGGCCGCGGCCGGCCGCGACACCCGCGGCATCAAGCGCGTGCGTCAGTTCCAGAAGGTGGAGATGTACTCCTTCGTCGAGCCGCAGCACTCCGCCGAAGCCCTCGAGCGCCTCGTCGCCAGGGCCGAAGAGCTGTGCCGACGACTGGGCCTGGCCTACCGCGTGCTGCAGCTCTGCGCCGGCGACCTCGGCTTCCCCTCCGCCATGACCTACGACGTCGAGGTCTGGGCGCCGGGCAGCGGTGAGTGGCTGGAGGTCAGCTCCTGCTCTACCTGCACCGACTTCCAGGCCCGCCGCTCCAACATCCGCTACCGCCCCGGCCCCGGAGCGCGTCCCGAGTACGTCCATACGCTTAACGGTTCCGGCCTTGCCCTCCCCCGCACTGTCGTCGCCCTGCTGGAGACCTACCAGCGGGAGGACGGCTCCGTCGCCATCCCGGAGGAGCTCCAGCCCTACACCGGCTTCGCTACCATCGAGCCCCCGACCTCCTAGCACCCCGGCGGGTGAGGCCCCACCCCGCATTGACACGGCAAGCTCCCCATCCCTAGACTAGCCGCGTCCCGAACGCCCGACGGAGGAGTGTCCTCATGCCCATGGACCAGGTCGACATGATGCGGATCGTCAACCGCTACCGCGACAACGGCATCGTCATGCCCATCTTCATGGCCATGCGAAGCTGGGTGCAGGTCACCGACACTCCCCGGCGCGACTTCTCCATGGGCGCCATGGGCAAGGGCTCCTCAGTCGCCCTCGGCCTCGCCCTCGCCCGCCCCGACCTCCGCGTCATCCTCTTCGACGGCGACGGCAGCCTCGAGATGAACCTGGGCTCCCTCGTCACCGTCGCCAACAAGGCGCCCAAGAACTTCTACCACTTCGTCATCCAGAACGACATGTACGCCATGACCGGCGGCCAGCCCATCCCCGGCGCCGGCATCGTCAACTTCAAGGACATGGCCCTCGCGGCCGGCTACCCTGTCGCCTACGACTTCGACGACCTGGAGACCTTCGAGAACACCATCGGTGAGGTCTTCGAGCAGGACGGCCCCGCCCTCATATGCTGCCACACCGTCCCCGACATCCGCACCCTGGAGCAGCGCGCCGCCTCCCGCTCCGACCCCAACCGGCGCTCCACCACCCAGGCTCTCCAGGACCTCCTAGAGGAGATGGGCACCGCCTAGGCGCTCTCCACCCTCACCCCCCGGCGGGGGCCGGCTGCGGGCACAGCTCCTGCAGCAGCGTGTAGGGGTAGATGCCCGTGTAGTGGGCGTCGCTCCACAGGAACTGGAGCGCGTAGCGGCCTATCGTCATGTACTCCACCGCCACCACGTCCATCGGCACCGCGTCCGAGTCCAGCTCACGCCGGTTCGGCCACTCCCCGATGCACTCAGCGCACCGGCACTGCAACCGGAGCTCCCGGTGCTCGTACAGGCACACGTGCCCGTCCGCCCACTGGATGGCGATGCCCTCCGGCAGAAGCTGGACGTTCGTCGGCTCCACGATACGCGGACTGGCCATGTGCCCTCCCCTCCGACAGTCCCACTAGCCTACTCCGGGCGCCCCCGCGCTTCAACCACGCACCCGCCTCTCCCTGGGAAGAGGCCGCCGCACAGCGATGGGTGAGGGCAGCCCCATCCCCCACCAACATGAGTACAATGGACGCACACCACCACCAAGGGGGACGCCATGGCCCGGCCCAAGGTGTTCGTGACCCGCCGCATCGACCAGGGGAGCCTCGACCTCCTCGCCCAGCACACCGACGTCGACGTCTGGGAGGGGTGGTTCCCCCCGCCGCGCGAGGAGCTCATGGCCCGGTCCGCCGGCCGCGACGCCCTGCTGACCATGGTCTCTGACCGCGTCGACGGCGCGCTGATGGACGGCGCACCCGGCCTCGTCGTCGTCAGCAACATGGCCACCGGCCTCGACAACGTCGACGTGGCCGAGGCCACCCGCCGCGGCGTCCTCGTCGGCCGCACCCCCGGCGTCCTCGACGCCACCTGCGCCGAGTTCACCATCGCCCTGCTGCTCGCCTCGGCCCGCCGCGTGCTGGAGGGAGACCGATTCGTCCGGGCGGGGCAGTGGGAGACGTGGCACCCCAACCAGATGGTGGGGCGAGACCTGTTCGACTCCACCCTCGGCATCATCGGCCTCGGCAACATCGGCCTCGAGGTCGCCGTCCGAGCGCGCGCCCTCGGTATGCGCGTCCTCTACTACCAGCGCCACCGGCGCCCCGACGAGGAGGAGAGGCTCGGCTTGAAGTACCTCCCCAGCATGGAGGCGGTCCTCGCCGCCGCCGACTTCGTCAGCCTCCACGTCCCCCTCACGTCCGAGACGCACCACCTCGTCGGCGCGGCCGAGCTACGGGCCATGCAGCCCCACGCCGTGCTGGTCAACACCACCCGCGGGGCCGTCGTCGACCAGCGCGCCCTCTACGACGCCCTGCGCGACGAGGTCATCGCCGCCGCAGCCCTCGACGTCACGGAGGTCGAGCCCATTCCCATGGACGACCCCATCCTCACCCTGCCGAACGTGGTGATTGCGCCCCACATCGCCAGCGCCAGCCAGGGCAGCCGTGCCCGCATGGCCGACCTCGCCGCCCGAAACCTCCTCGCCGCGCTGAATGGCGAGCCCATGCCCGCCTGCGCCAACCCGGAGGCGCTGGGGCAGCGAGGGGCGTAGCCATTCAGCGAGGTTCCTGCGGAGGCAGGAACCTCGCCTCCCGCCTCTCCCCTTGAGGAAGAGGCCGATGCGAAGCAGCGGGTGAGGGCCGGGGGGCGCAGCCCCCCAAGAAAAACATCCGAGGGCGGGCGGGTGGGCCCACCCAAGGTCGCATCGCAGTCCCCTTCTCCCTCTGGGAGAGGGTTGGGGTGAGGGTGAGCGCCCGCCCCCCCTACAACCCCGGCCGCCGAGCGTGCCAGTCCGTGAGCTGCTGGTACGTGTGCGCGATCCGCAGCAGCGTCTCCTCCGCCAGCGCCTTCCCCGTGAGCTGCAAGCCCACCGGCAGCCCGTCCGAGATGCCGCACGGCAGCGAGATGCTCGGCACGCCCGCGATGTTCGCCGGGATCGTGCAGAAGTCGCTCCGGTACATCGCCAGCGGGTCCGCCGTCTTCTCCCCCAGCCGGAACGCCACCGTCGGCGAGGTGGGCGTCAGCAGGGCGTCGTAGCTCTCGAACGCCTCCTCCATCTCCTGCCGGATGAGCGTCCGCACCTTGAGCGCCTTGAGGTAGTACGCATCGTAGTAGCCCGCCGACAGCGCGTACGTCCCCAGCAGGATGCGGCGCTTCACCTCCGGCCCGAACCCCCGAGCGCGCGTCGCCTCCAGTGCCTCCCACATCGACGCCGCGTCCCGCTCCGAGTAGCCGTACTTCACGCCGTCGTAGCGCGCCAGGTTCGCCGAGCACTCCGACGGGGCGATGATGTAGTACACGGCCAGGGCGTAGCGGGTCAGAGGCATCGAGCACTCCTCGACCACCGCGCCCGCAGCCTCCAGCACTCGCGCCGCCTCCCGCACCGCCGCCTCCACCGCGGGGTCCACCCCCTCGCCGAAGTACTCCCTCGGCAGCCCCAGCCGCAGCCCCTTCACGCCGCCCTCCAGCGAGCGCACGTAGTCCGGCCGCTCGCCGGGGATCGACGTCGAGTCCCGCGGGTCGTGGCCGGCGATGGCGTTCAGCACCAGCGCGCAGTCGTGCGCGTCCTTCGCCAGCGGCCCGATCTGATCCAGCGAGCTCGCGAAGGCGATCAGGCCGAATCGGCTCACCAGCCCGTACGTCGGCTTCAGCCCCGTCACGCCGCACAGCGCCGCCGGCTGCCGGATGCTTCCCCCCGTGTCGCTCCCCAGCGCGAACAGGCACTCCGACGCCGTCACCGACGCGGCCGCCCCGCCGCTGCTCCCCCCCGGCACCCGCGCCAGGTCCCACGGGTTGCGCGTCGGGTGGAACGCCGAGTTCTCCGTCGACGAGCCCATGGCGAACTCGTCCATGTTCCCCTTGCCCACCAGCACCGGCGAGTGCGCGTTCAGCCGCTCCACCACCGTCGCGTCGTACGGCGGCACGAAGCGCTCCAGCATCCGCGACGAGCACGTCGTGCGCACCCCCCGCGTGCAGATCACGTCCTTGACCTGCATCGGGATGCCCGTCAGCGCGCGCCCCTCTCCCTTCGACAGCACCGCGTCTGCGAGCACCGCTTGCTCCCGCGCCAGCTCCGCCGTCACCGTCACGAACGCCTCGACCTGCGGCTCCACCGCGGCGATGCGGCCTAGCACGTCCTCCGTCAGCTCCGCGGCGCTGATCTCGCGACGGTCCA
The DNA here is from genome assembly GCA_965205235.1 of Dehalococcoidia bacterium. GTDB lineage: Bacteria > Chloroflexota > Dehalococcoidia > Lucifugimonadales > UBA1127 > CBDBGD01. The sequence continues at coordinate 87,623 of CBDBGD010000004.1, read as the reverse complement.
GCATGCCGCGCGCCTCGTGCAGCGTCAGATGGTGCAGCGCCCCCACTACGACTCCTCCAGCACGGGCAGCACGCGGAAGTAGTCCCCCTCTCGATGTGGAGCGTTGGCCAGCACGTCCTCCTTGGGCGTCGCCGGGCGGGCGTCGTCGCCCCGCGTCACCGTCGTCAGCGGCACCGAGTGGCCTGTGGGCGGCACGTCCGTCGTGTCCAGCTCCGCCAGCACCTCGAACTGCCCCAGGATGTCCGACAGCTGCCCTTGCAACTGCTCCACCTCCGCGTCCGACAGAGCGACACGGCACAGCAGCGCGACGTGCAGGACCTCGTCTCGACTCAGGGCCATGGGCGCCTCCATCGGGGCTTTCGATGCGGGAAGCAGTCTAGCAGGGGCCCAATGCCCCTTCAACCTGCCCCTCCCCACATCGTCGTTCCTGCAGAGGCAGGAACCTCGACCCCCGTCCCCCATCGTTGACGCCCGCGCCCGCTGATGGTATACCCCGCCCATGGCAGACCCCCTCGCGCCCCACGTCCGCACCTTCGTCGAGCAGCGCCGCGTCGCCCGCCTCGCCACCGCCGACGCCCAGGGCCGGCCCCACGCCATCCCCATCGTCTACGCCCTCGACGCCTCGCACCTCTACTTCGCCCTCGACGCCAAGCCCAAGAGCGTCCCGCCGGAGCGACTGCGCCGCGTCCGCAACATCATCGAGAACCCCCGCGTCGCCATCATCATCGACGACTACCGCGAGGACTGGCGCCGCCTGGCCTACGTCCTCCTCGAGGGCGATGCCGCCCTGCTCCCGGACGGCGATGAGAGGGAGCGCGCCCTGGCCCTCCTCCGAGCCAAGTACCGCCAGTACCGCGGCCCCCGCCTCCCCTCCGACGCCCCCGTCGTCCGCGTCACCATCCACCGCGCCGTGTCCTGGGGTGCTGTGTGAGGTCGTACCCCCCTCTCCCTTAGGGAGTGAGGGCAAACCTCAGGGGGTGTCCAGAGGGGGAAGCCCCTCTGGCAAGGGGTCTGGGGGATGTGCCCCCAGTAATCAAAAAAACCTCCGAGGGTGGGCGGGTGGGCCCACCCAACGTCGCAACTGTCGCACCTACCCCTTCCCCTCCACCTCCGCCCGCATCCGCGCCGCCACGTCCGCCAGGGCCACCGGCCCCAGGTTCGTCCCGTCCCGCAGCCGCACCGCCGCCGTTCCCGCCGACGCCTCCCGGTCGCCCGCCACCAGCATGTACGGCGTCTTCTGGAGCTGCGCGTCCCTGATCTTCGCCTGCATCCGCTCGCCCCGCTCGTCCACGTGCACCCGGAAGCCCTGCGCCCGAAGCTCCGCCGCCATCGACCGCGCGTAGGGCACGTGCCGGTCGGCGATGGGGATGACGACGGCCTGCACTGGCGCCAGCCACAGCGGGAACGCTCCCCCGTAGTGCTCGATGAGCACCCCCAGGAAGCGTTCCAGCGAGCCCAGCATCGCCCGGTGGACCATCACCGGCCGCTGCAGCGAGCCGTCCTCCGCGGCGTACTCCAGGTCGAACCGCTCCGGCATCGAGAAGTCCAGCTGCACCGTGCCCAGCTGCCACTCCCGGCCGATCGCGTCCGGTACGAAGAAGTCGATCTTCGGGCCGTAGAAGGCCCCTTCGCCCGGCGCCGTCTCGTGTGGCAGGTCCAGGTCCTGAAGCACCCCCGCCAGCGCCGCCTCCGCTCGGTCCCACACCTCGTCCGACCCCACCCGCTTCTCCGGCCGCAGCGACAGCACGATCCGCACGTCGTCGAAGCCGAACACTCGGTAGCTCTCCGACGCCATCGCCACGAACCCTGCCACCTCCGACGCTATCTGCTCCTGCGTGCAGAAGATGTGCGCGTCGTCCTGGCTGAACGACCGCACCCGCGTGAGGCCGTGGGTCACCCCTGACCGCTCGTTGCGGTGCAGCCGCCCGAAGTCCGCGTAGCGCAGCGGCAGGTCCCGGTACGAGTGCAGCTCGGCGGCGTACATGAGCGCGTGGCCGGGGCAGTTCATCGGCTTCACCCCGAACTCCTGCTCCTCCGCCTCCACCAGGAACATGTTCTCGATGTAGTTGTCGTAGTGCCCGGACCGCTTCCACAGCTCCGTCGAGAAGATCTGCGGCGAGATGACCTCCTGGTAGCCGTAGCGCTGGTACAGCCCCCGCACGTAGTCCACCAGCAGCGTGTAGACCAGCGCGCCCTTCGGCAGGAAGAAGGGGCTTCCCGGCGCCACCGGGTCGAAGAGGAACAGGCCCAGCTCCCGCCCCAGCCGCCGGTGGTCGCGGCGCTCAGCCTCCTCCCGCAGCCGCAGGTGCTCCGCCAGCGCCTCCTCGCTCTCGAACGCCGTGCCGTAGATGCGCTGCAGCATCGGCCGCCGCTCGTCGCCCCGCCAGTACGCCCCCGCCACCGTGAGCAGCCGGAACGCGGCGATCTGCCCCGTGCGCTCCACGTGCGGCCCCTCGCACAGGTCCGTGAACGCGCCGTGCCGGTAGAGGGAGATCGCCTCCTCCTCCGGGATATCGTCGATGATCTCCTGCTTGAACGGCTGGCTCTCGAAGAGCTCCTTGGCCTCCCCGCGCGCCAGCTCCGACCGGACGAAGGCAGTGTCCGCGGCGATGCGGTCGCGCATCAGCGCGTCGATGCGGCCCAGGTCCTCCGGCGTGAACGGCTGCGACACGCCGAAGTCGTAGTAGAAGCCGTCATCCGTCGGCGGCCCGATGGCGAAGGTGGCCTCCGGGAACAGCTCCAGCACCGCGTCCGCCATCACGTGTGCGGCCGAGTGGCGAATGCGGTGGCGCAGCGCGCGCACCTCCGGCGAGGCTTGGCTCATCGACCGCGACGACATAACGACTCCTTCACGGTTCTCAGGGTGACGGCGGGGCAGGAATGCAATGCGGCCCCCCGCAGCCGCGCTGCGAGAGGCCTGCTGAGCGGCGTTGTGTCGAGGCTACGGACTACCGAGCGGCGGTTCCCAAGTCACGTCCCTTCCCGTACCAGCGTCGCGGCCGAGAATAGCACGCCCCGGAACCGCCTGTAAAGCGATTCCGCTCGACAGCTTGACCCCAGAGAGCGGCTGCGTTAGCCTTGCGTCTTCATCCGCCGCTGGTGCTGACAGCAGCATGGGAGGCATGACGATGGCGAGCGCACACTACGACCCCGAGGCCGATGCCCTCTACGTGCGTCTCAGTGAAGGCTCCGCCGAGAAGCAGACGTACATGGGCGACTTCCGCATTCTGGACTACTCGAAGGATGGCAGAGTGCTGGGCGTCGAGTTCCTGTGCGCTAGCGAAGGCATCGACCTCCAGGACCTCCCATTCGCGGCGCGCATCGAACGGCTGATTGGAGAGAGCGGCCTTCAGTTCAGGATTTTCGCGTAGCGCCGCCGCCTCCCCCCAACCCCACCCACCGCAACCGCGCGTACACCGCGCCCCCCGGCCGCAGCGTGCTGCGCATCAGGCTCACGCCCCCCACCGGCACCGCCGCCCCCTCCTCCCACGCCAGCGAGGCCAGCACCGCCCCCGCCCGAGCGCGCTCCTCCGGCGATGTCCCGTCCCGCAGCCGTGCCAGCGTCAGGTGCGGCGTGAAGGCCCGGCCCTCCGGCGGGAAGCCCAGCGGCGCCAGCGCCCCCTCCACCGCCGAGTAGAGCCGCTGCAGCGCCTCCAGGTCGCCGCCCACGCCCACCCACAGCACCCGCGGCCGCCGCATGTCGGGGAACCCGCCCACGCCCCGCAGCTCCAGGTCGAACGCGCACGCATCGGCCGCCGCGCCCTCCACCGCCGCCGCGATGGTGTCCACCGTCGACATCGGCACGTCCCCCAGGAACTTGAGCGTCAGATGCACGCCCTCCGGGTTGACGGGCCGCAGCCCCCGCACCCCCGCCTCCCGCAGCCCCGCGACCAGCCCTGCGATGCACCGCCGCGCCTCCGCCGGGAGTTCGATGGCGACGAAGCAGCGCACCCGCTCGTCAGCCGATGCCATCCCGCAGCTCCTTCAGCTTCCGGTACCAGCACACCAGAGCGTCCAGGCTGAACGCGGCGTTCGCCGGGCTGGGGTTGGGCGCGACGAACACCCGCGACTCGCCGATGGTGTGCGCCTGCACGCCCAGCGCCACGCGCTGCCGGCGCCCCTCCGTGTGCCGGAGGTAGCGGTCGAAGGCGGTGATGCCGTTGAAGCAGACGATCTTGGGCCGGTAGCGCTCCAGCTTCTCCCGAAGCAGCGGCGCCCCCTGCCGGTACTCCTCCGGCCGAAGCTCCGAGATCCCCGGCGTCGGCCGCTTCACCAGGTCCGTGAACCCGATGCCGAACTCCAGCGCCCGATAGTCCGTCTCCGCCGACAGCGGCTCGGGCGTCAGCCTCGCAGCGTTGAACGCGCGCCAGAAGCGGTTGCGCGGGTTGGCGAAGTAGCGCCCCACCTCCGCCGAGTACCTCGACGGGTTGATGCCCACCAGCACCACCGCGAGTCCCGGCGCAAGATAGTCCGGAAGCGTCTGCAGCTCGTCGTCCACGGGGGTCTCCGCGCTCGTGTCGGGTGGCGAGTATACCATGCACCCTGTATGCGGCCTCGCCCGGACGGCAGACGTCTCCGGCTAGGGCCGTGCTCGCCGCTCTCTCGCGGGAAGGACCAGGTGTACGTGACGCCCCAGGACGACGGCGGCGACGACGCACAGTGCAACGGCCAGAAAAGCGAACAGCATGAAGGGCCCGCCCACCAGCAGCCAGGCGAACAGGGACAACCCAACAAGGCCCGCCATCGCCGCGTAACCGACAACGACGGGGCGAAGGGGGATTTTCTGGTCCCCGGTCAGTGTAGCCGTAATGGCGGGATAGGCAAGGAGGAATGAGACAACGCAGAGAAGCACCGTTCCCAGACCCCTGACCACCGAACTGGAGGAGTTGTCAAAGTTCGCGCTCCCAGTCCAGCCTAGGAGGACAATGGACATCACCATACTTGTGACTACGAGTAGCGCAATCAGCAGGTCCCCACATCCGGAGTCGGTCTTCCATAGTCGTGGGAAGAGCGTCGCGGCAACCATCGCCATCGGGAGCGCCAGGATGGTTGCCCAGAAATTGGGCTCGGAGAGCAGGGTTTTGACCTTTCCCAGAATCGAGAAGTCTACGGGAGCGTATGGCCCCACCGCGACAGGCGTCCAGCTTCCATCCGGCGCTCCGATGGTGATGCCCATGGTTCCCATCGCAGCAATGACGTTCCCACTGTTTGGATAATAGGCGACGGAGTTAGGACCGGTGGTAGCCTCGCGACGCCCCAGGTGCTCAGTCTGCTTCGCCTGTACCCACCGGTTGACCGATGAATCCAGATGTGCCGTGGAGTAAACCGTCCTTCTGCCCGTGTCCGTATGGAGAACAACACCGGAGGGGGTTGCCTCGTAGACTCCCCGCGGCGTGCTTACCGAGTCCTGTTTCTGGACTCGCGGCCCCCTAGTACCTCTGTATGCCCAGGTCAACCCACCGTCTTGGCTTCTGTAATAGAACTGGGCTTCCCCCCACCACTCGCTTAGTGCGATGAGTTCTTCATCAGAGGCGCTTGTGCCCGTGACCCCCGTGTCGGTAGCGGAATAACCGCAGGGCCCCCCGAGGAGAATGAGAGCGACTACTGGCGCCAACAGCAACACCGACGCCCGTTCTAGGAAGGACCTCCGCCACACATCCAACATGAACACACCATATCTTACGCTCGCACCGCGATTCCAGACCCATCCTCGGAGGCCAATCCTCGATGCACCATCCTGCCCCCTCTCCTTGGAAGAGCATCCCCCACCCACCACCTACCCCCGGCGCCGGGCTTCTGCTACACTGCCTCCCGCACAACCTACGCCCGCAACGAGGAGGAGTCATGCAGTTCGTCCGCTTTCTGGCCCACGGCGAAGTGTCCTACGGCGTCGTGGAGGACGGCATCGTCAAGCAGATAACCGCGTCCCCATTCGAAGAGCACGAGGTCACGGACCACACCCACCCCATCGAGGACGTGCAGGTCCTGGCCCCCTGCGACCCCATCAAGGGCTTTGCCATCGCCCTCAACTACTGGAGCCACCTCGGTGACAGGCCCGCGCCCGAGCGCGTCGAGCCCTTCCACAAGACCCCCAACGCCTTCATCGGCCCGGAGGACACCATCCTCCTGCCCAAGGACGCCGGTCGCGTCGAGGCTGAGGCGGAGCTCGTCGTCGTCATCGGCCGACGCTGCAAGAACGTCACGCCCGACGAGGCCCTCGACTACGTCCTTGGCTACACCTGCGGCGTTGACGTCAGCGAGCGCGCCTGGCAGCGCGGCGATAAGTCCTGGTGGCGGGCCAAGTCCGCCGACACCTTCGCTCCCTTGGGTCCCGTCATCCAGACCGACTTGGACCTGGCCGGCTTCCAGATTTTCGCCCGCGTCAACGGCGAGCAGGTCCAGCACTGCATCTCCGAGGACATGATCTTCGGCATCCCTGACCAGATCAGCGTCCTCAGCCAGTACGTGACCCTGGAGCCCGGCGACGTCATCTACACCGGCACCGGCGGCATCCCCGGACAGATCACCCCCGGCGACACGCTGGAGGTCGAGATTCCGGGCATCGGCGTGCTGCGCAACTCGGTGGGCCTGGACGAGTAGACCGTAGGGGGCGCAACGCCCCCTGCGCGGCGCGACCCGGCCTCCCGACGGCGGCTGGCCTCACCACTCTGGACTGCGAGGGTAGCAGCGTGACGACGCAGGCAGAATATCGCCTTCCACCTCACGTCCGGCCGGTGCGGTACGTCTTGACCCTGACGCCGGACCTGGACGCCTTCACCTTCACCGGCAACGAGACGGTGGAGTTGGACGTCGACGAGCCCACGGACCGCATCCTCCTCAACGCGGCTGAGCTGCAGGTCTCCGCGGCCAGCGTCACCCTGGCCGACGGCACGGTTTTGCAGGCCACGGACATCGCTCACGACGAAGCCGCCGAGACCGTGGCCCTGCGCTTCGACCGGCCCGTCCCCGCGGGCCGCTCCTCCCTCTCGGTCGAGTTCACTGGCATCCTCAACGACCAGCTCCGCGGCTTCTACCGCAGCCAGTACACGGACGCCCACGGCGCCACCCGGCACCTCGCCACCACCCAGTTCGAGCCCACCGACGCCCGTCGGGCCTTCCCCTGCTGGGACGAGCCCGCCCGGAAGGCCACCTTCCAGGTGACCCTGCGCGTGCCCCGCGACCTCGTCGCCGTCTCCAACATGCCCGCCGAGAGCGAGGAGGACGCTGGCGGCGGCCTGAAGGCCGTCCGCTTCGCCGAGACCCCGGTCATGTCCACCTATCTCCTGGCCTTCATCGTCGGCGACCTGGCCTCCGTCGAGGCCGTGGCGAAGGGCGGCACGGTGATGCGCGTCTGGGCGCTTCGAGGCAAGGAGGAGCAGGGCCGCTTCGCCGTCGAGAACGCCGTCCGTCTCCTCGACTACTTCAACGACTACTTCGGCGTCCCCTACCCCCTGCCCAAGCTGGACCACCTCGCGCTGCCCGACTTCGCCGCGGGCGCCATGGAGAACTGGGGCGCCATCACCTACCGCGAGGTCGCCCTCCTCTACGACCCCGAGAACTCCGGCGCCGCCACCCGTCAGCGCATCCTCCAGATCGTCTCGCACGAGATGGCTCACATGTGGTTCGGTGACCTCGTGACCATGGAGTGGTGGGACGACCTCTGGCTCAACGAGAGCTTCGCCTCCTGGATGGGCGACAAGGCCGTCGACCACCTCTACCCCGAGTGGCACGTCTGGACCCAGTTCGTCTCCCACGACACCAACGCCGGCCTCAGCCTCGACGGCCTCCGCAACTCCCACTCCATCGAGGCCAAGGTTGCCAACCCCGCCGAGATCCAGGAGCTGTTCGACGCCATCAGCTACAGCAAGGGCGCCGCCGTGCTCCGCATGCTGGAGCAGTTCCTGGGGCCGGACACTTTCCAGCGCGGCCTGCAGGCCTACATCGCAAAGAACCAGTACGGCAACGCCCGCACCCGGGACCTGTGGGACGCCCTGGAGCAGGCCTCCGGCCAGCCAGTCGCCGCCATTATGGACACCTGGACGGGACAGATGGGCTACCCACTCATCCGGGTCTCCTCCCGGCCCACAGAAGGCGGTACCGACGTCACCCTCGCCCAGCGCCGCTTCCTCTACGACAACCTGATGGGCGCATCTGAAGACCCCGCCCTCTGGCACGCCCCCGTCGGCCTGCTCACCTCCGACGCCTCCGCCCCCGTCGACGTGCTCCTCACGGAGCGCGAGGCCACGGTCCGCCTCCCGACCCAGGCCGCGGCTGAAGGCGGCTGGCTCAAGGCCAACCCCGGCCAGACCGGCTTCCTCCGTGTCGACTACGACCCCGAGGAGTGGGAGCGGCTGCGAGCCGCGGTCGCGAATGGTCAGCTTCCCGCCATCGACCGTCTCGGCCTGCAGGACGACGCCTACGCCCTCGTGCGCGCTGGCATCGCCCCCGCCAGCCTCTTCCTCGCCCTCGCCGACTCCTACCGCGACGAGGAGGACGCCACCGTCTGGGGCGACCTCGCAGCCAACCTCCGCTCCCTGGAGCGCATGCTGTACGACTCGACCTCCCTCCCTCAGTACCGCTCCTACGCCGCCGGCGTCTTCGACCGCATCGTTGGCAAGGTGGGTTGGGACCCGCAGCCGGGCGAGGGCCACCTGGACGCCCTCCGTCGCATCATCGTCCTGGGAAGTGCGGGCCACTACGGCGTCGCCGACGTGCTGGACGAGGCCCGCGTCCGCTTTCAGGGCGTCCTGGACGATCCCGGCTCCCTCCACCCTGACCTGCGATCAATCGTGTACGGCCTGACGGCCCAGAACGGCGACGCCTCCACGTACGAGGCATTCTGGGACCTGGAGCGTGGCGCTGACCTGCACGAAGAGAAGCTGCGCCTCCTGGGCGCCCTCTGCCGCTTCACCGACCCTGACCTCCTCCGGGAGACCCTGCGCCGTTCCCTCACCTCTGACGTGCGCTCCCAGGACACCGTCATGCTCATCAACGCAGTGGCCGCGGGCCGCTCGGGGCGAGACCTCGCCTGGGACTTCCTCCGGGACAACTGGGAGGAGCTTGACCGGCGCTACGGCAGCGGCGGCTTTGGCCTCATGCGCCTCGTCTCCATCGCGGGCGGCTTCACCACCCTGGATCGCGCCCAGGAGGTCGAGGAGTTCTTCCGCGACCATCCCGCACCCGCCGCCACTCGCACCATCCAGCAGGCCCTGGAGGCCATCCGACTCAGCGCCCGTTGGTTGGAGCTCAACGAGCAGGTCGTCGCCGGCTGGCTCGACGAACGGAGGTAGGCCACGAATATCGGAGTCATCGGCGCAGGCGCCATCGGCGGCCACCTCGGGGCCCACATGACCCGCCGCGGCGAGGACGTCACCCTCTTCGACCCATGGCGTGAGCACCTCGACGCCATGCGAGAGCACGGCCTCGTGTTCGAAGGCGTCGGCGGCGAGCACCGCGTCCAGGTCGACGCCCGCCACGTCGACGATCTCCCGCAGTTCCACGGCGCGTTCGATCTGCTCATCATCGCCGTCAAGTCCTACGACACACCCTGGGCCGTCGAGCAGGCGCTGCCCTGCCTCGCCCCATCCGGCTTCATCGTCAGCCCCCAGAACGGCCTCAACGAGGAGCAGATTGCCCCCATCGTCGGCGCGGACCGCATGCTGGGCTGCGTCACCACCATCTCCGCAGAGCTCACCGGCCCCGGCCGCATTCGACAGACCGGCTCCGCCAGCCAGAGCATCGGCTCCGGCTACTCCTTCACCCTCGGCGAGCTCGATGGCCGGATCACCTCCCGCCTCCACGAGGCCGCCATGCTCTGGGAGCACGCCGGCGTCACCCGCATCACCGACAACCTCTGGGGCGAGCGCTGGTGCAAGCTCGCCGTCAACTGCATGGTCAACCCAACGGCCGGTATGACCGGCTTCAACAACTGGGAGATACGCGCCGACGACGACACCCGCGCCCTCATGTTCAAGCTCGCCGCCGAGGCCGTCCGGGTCGGGCGCACCCTCGGCATCTCCATCCCGCCCCCCGTGCGCGGCCTCTCCGCCGGAGAGCTTGAGCGCGCGGCCTGGGAGGGCCTCCCCGACGTCGAGCGGCAGTTCGTCGGCCCCGCCCCCAAGGTCCCCGGCCGCCCCTCCCTCCTCCAGGACGTCCTCCGCGGCCGCAAGACAGAGATCGACTACCTCAATGGCTACGTCGTCCGCCGCGGCAGCGCCATCGGCGTCGACTCCCCCTTCAGCCAGGCAACCGTCGACGTCATCAAGGCCGTGGAGGCCGGTGAGTTCCCCCTCGGCGCGGAGAACATCGCCAGGGTGAACGCCATCGCCGGCTAATCCCGCCCCCGTTCGCCCGGAGGCTCTCGAAGGGCCCCCTTCCTGCCACCTTTTTCGTCGTTCCTGCGGAGGCAGGAAGGTGAATTCACATTTCAAGTGCAACACCTGGGCAGCATAGATCTCTGCCGGGGTGCGGTACCCCAGACACTTGCGAGGGGTATTGTTGTAAGAGCGGACGAGCTGAGCAAACCGGGCGTCGGAGACGGTCGCCAGGTCGGTCTTCCGGGGAAGGGAGCGCCGCATGCGGCCGATAGCGTTCTCCACGCCGCCCTTCTGCCAAGGTGAGTGGGTATCGCAGAAGAAGGTCTGAATGCCCAGCGCGTGCAATGCGTGATGGCGGGCGAACTCCGTGCCATTGTCGAAGGTGACGGTCTGGCGCCATGCAGGAGGGAAGAAGCTCAGGGCTTGCATGATGGCGCCGGCGATGGGGCTGGAGGCCTTCCCTTCGGGCCGCAGGGCGATGAGGAGGCGGGAGTAGCGCTCGTGCAGGGCTAGGACCACGGGGCCTCGGCGGCCGAAGGCCATCAGGTCCGCCTCCCAGTGGCCAGGGGTCTGGCGGCAGGCAGCCTCCTGGGGGCGGTGGGCCAGGGGAAGTCGGTGGGCAATGAAGGAGGCAGAGCTTCCTCCTCTGCGTCCCCGCCATCCCCGCTTGGACTTTCCGCGGGGCAGGTAGTGGCGCCAGGAGTAGTCCTTCTTGCGAGCGATCTGGGCGTAGATGAAGCGGTAGATGCTCTCGTGGGAGATGACGGGTTTGCCTGACTCCATGGCCATGCGTCCCGCCACCTGCTCAGGGGACCAGCCCTGCTTGAGGCAGGAGAGGACCTGCTGCCGGAGCCCTGCATCCCGTTCCAAGCGAGCGCCGCGCCAGCGCCGGGCATGGGCGTGCTGGTCGGCATACCGAGGCTGATAGCCCTGGGTCCGCGACCCATTGCGCGTCAGTTCCCGAGCCACGGTTGATGGCGAGCGATCCAGAGCTGCCGCAATTTGACGGACCGAGTGTCCCAGGGCGTGTAGTCGGGCCACTTCACAGCGTTCTTCAATGGTGACATGCCTATATCGTCTTCCCATGACAACACCTTAACCAGGTGTTGCACTTCGTTTGTGAGTTTAGGGAACCTCGCATCCATCCCCGCCTCTCCCTGGAGGAAAGGGCCGACGCACAGCGGCGGGTGAAGGCGCGGGGGTCTGGGGGGCGCAGCCCCCCAACTTCCGAGGGTGGGCGGGTGGGCCCACCCCAGGCCGCACCAAAGCCCCCCTCTCCCCCTCCGGGGTCTTGGGCTGAGGCCCGTCCGCGTAGTACACTCGCACCGAGAACCGTGGAGGAGGGGGCACAACATGGACTACCGCGTAATCTCCGGCGACTCGCACATCGACATGACCTGGATGCCCGGCGACCTCTGGATCGACCGCGCCCCCCCGCATCTCGCCGACGCCGTCCCGCGCGTCATCGAGACCGACGAAGGCCCCAAGTGGCGCGCCGAGGACAAGGAGCTCGGCATGTTCGGCGGCCTCGGCTTCCTCTTCAACCGCCCCGAGCGCGGCCGCTCTCTCCACGTTGACGCCATGTTCGACGCCGGCTTCTACGAGGGCGGCCCCCATCCCACCACCCCGGAGCTTCGCCTCAGGGACATGGCCATCGACGGCATAGACGCCGAGGTGATCTACGGCGTCCTGGGCATCGGCCTCCTCTTCGAGGACAAGGAGCTCACCCACTACGTCTACCAGGTCTACAATGAGTGGGCGGCGGACTTCTGCAAGTCCCAGCCCGGCCGCTGGGCTGCGCTGGCGTGCGTCCCCAACCACGACCCGCTCCTCGCCGCCGAGGAGGTGCGCCGGGCGGCCAAGCTCGGCCTGAAGGGCGTCGACTTCGCCGCGGCCAACGCCGTGAAGCCCATCTACCACCGGGACTGGGACCCCCTTTGGGCCGCGGCGGCAGAGTGCCGCATGCCCATCTCCTTCCACACCCTGGGCCTCAAGCCCCGCCAGATGGAGGGCGACGAGGCCGACACCTACGCCGCCCCCTACGAGGCCGTCCGCAACTCCATGTTCCAGCTCGGTGGCGTCGAGTCCCTCGGCAGCATCATCGCCTCCGGCGCCTGCGAGCGCTACCCGGATTTGCAGTTCGTCCTCGGCGAGTGCGGCATCAGCTGGATACCCTACGTCCTCGTTCGCCTCGACCTCTCCCACGGCGACCGTCTTGGCGGCCAGTCCCTGCAGTTGGAGAACAGGCCCAGCGACCTCTGGCGTCGCAACGGCTTCTCCACCTTCCAGATCGAGGAGACGGTGCCGGACATCGTCCCTCTAGTCGGGGAGGACAACGTCATCTGGGGCTCGGACTACCCCCACCCGGACGGCATCTGGCCCTGGTCGCAGCAGATCATCGAGCAGGACCTGGGCCGCATGGACCAGAAGGTCCTCCGCAAGCTCACCTGCGAGAACGCCGGCCGCCTCTACGGCTTCATGCCGTAGCGGGAGCGACCGCAGGCCTGGAGATGGCGCATTCTAACGGCGATGCTTCTCATTGCCGCTGCTAACCTGGCGCTCCCTGGTCAGTCGGATCTGGAAAACAGTGATATTCCCATTCTGGACAGGGTGTCACCCTTGCGGACCTGGTAATCTACGACGCCGACGATGTGGATGACCAGGGTTACGATCAGCACCTTGGTCAGGATGTCATGGACCGTGCGGGGTGGGACATCCTGAATCGCCTCCGGCTGAATCGTTCCCGGTATCGGCGCCAGGCCGCTGGAGACGACCATCATGATGCCGCTCAACAGCACCACCACCAGCACTGCGTACAGGATGACGTGTACCCCGGTGAAAACCTTCAGACGCCAGGGAGACAGCCTTGGCAGCGGCGCCGGCCAACGGTGGGACACCAGCCACACCAGCCGGAACGCAGTGACGGCGATCACTGCCATCCCCACCGAAACGTGCGCATTGTACATGACGAGCTTGAGCGTCCCTTCGGGGAGATTGTGCATGACAAGCCCCATCGGAATCATGAGGAGGATGAGCGCCGCGCTCACCCAGTGGATGATCTGCGTGACTGTGTTGTAGTTCATGCTGGACGTGGTCACTGTTACGTTTCCTTCCCCATGCTCTTCATGTCTCTATGAGTGTCCGGATGGTGCTTTCCCATCATATCGTGTTCTTCTACTCCAACATGTACTCTATGTTGTGAGAGAATAGAGGGAGATTGATGAGACCGTCGACTCTGTGGTCCGTGACGAAAATCTAACGGAGGAAAGCGACAATGAACAACACCAACACCCAGGTCGCCACCCTGGCCGGAGGCTGCTTCTGGTGCATCGAGGCGGTCATGGAGCAGCTCCAGGGCGTCCAGAGCGTCGAGTCCGGCTACATCGGCGGCCACGTCCCCAACCCCTCCTACCAGCTCGTCTGCACCGGCACGACCGGCCACGCCGAGGCCGTCCAGGTCGCCTTCGACCCCGACACCATCTCCTACCGCGACCTGCTGCAGGTCTTCTTCGCCGTCCACGACCCCACGACGCTCAACCGCCAGGGCCCGGACGTCGGCACCCAGTACCGCTCGGAGATCTTCGCCCATACTGACCAGCAGGAGGAGACCGCCCGCGAGGTCATCGCAGAGCTCGATGCGAAGCGCATCTGGGACCGCCGCATCGTCACCGCGGTCTCGCCCGCCACCCACTTCTACCCGGCCGAGGACTACCACCGGGAATACTACCGGCGCAACGGCTCCCAGCCCTACTGCCAGGTGATCATCTCGCCCAAGGTCGCCAAGTTCCGCAAGCAGTTCCAGCACCGGCTCAAGACCGGCGCAGAGGTCCGCGACTAGCGGCGGGGGCGCCTCACCGGCTGAACACCACCTCCGACTTGTGCGCGGCGGCGTAGACCGGCAGCCCCGACTGGTCGTGGACCGGCGCTCCCTCCGCGTCCACAACCTGGTAGATCTTCTGCACGGACGTCTTCACCCGCACCGTGCCCCCGTCCAGCAGCCGGTACACGCTCCACTGCTCTTGGCCGATCTCGAAGTCGCGCTCGATGCCGTAGCTGTTGGGCCCGATCTGCTCTATCGTGGCCATGTCTCCTTCACCCCCGCGGCGACGCCCCCGCCGGCCCGGCGCCGGTCCGCAAACTGAAAGGGGCGCGACGCCTCGAAGCGCCGCGCCCCTTTGTACTGTCGTTGTCGGAGGCCTTACAGGCCCGTGCCCGCCAGCAGCTTGTCTCCGTACAGCCGCACCGAGTTGTCCCACAGGATCTTCCGTCGGTGGTCGTCCTTCAGCGGCTGGTCCAAGAACTTGTCCACCGCTCCCGGGAACGGCGCGTCCGGGTGGGGGTAGTCCGTGTTGAAGACGATGTTCTCACCGTCCATGTACTCCGCCACCAGGTTCAGCGTCCCCTCGTCGCCGTCGCAGGCGATGAAGCACTGCCGCTGGAAGTACTCGCTCGGCTTCAGCGACATCGTGCTCGACGTGTGGTCCGAGTGGAACACCCCCTGCCGCCCGAAGGCGTGGTCGTCCAGCCGGGCCAGCCAGAACGGCAGCCACCCAGCGTTCGACTCGTAGAACCCCGCCTTGAGCGTCGGGTACTTCTCCAGCACCCCGCTCATGATGAAGCCGCCCACCGCCAGCATCGCCCCGAACGGGTGCCCGATGGCGTGGCCCAGCGGACCGTACTTGTCGCGGCGCATCAGGTTGCCCTTGCGGTTCCCCATCACGTTCGTCGCGATGGTGTGGGACGCACTGCCGTGCCAGCACACGGGCAGGTCCGTCTCTGCCATGGCGGCCCACAGCGGCTCCACCGCCGCGTCGCCCCAGCCCTTGCCCGCCTCTTCGTCCATGCCGGGGTGGAAGATGCCCACCACCTCCGCGGCTCGGGCCATCCGATGGATCTCCTGCACGCCCGCCTCCACGTCCATGGAGCTCGCGTGCCCGATCGTCTTCACCCGTCCGCCCGAGTCCTTGCAGTAGTCGATGGTCCAGTTGTTGTAGGCCTCGCACAGGGCCACGTGCAGCGCCGGGTCCTGTACCAGCGTCGGCGAGCCCAGCATCTGGCAGTTCGTGGGGAAGCCCACCGCGATGTCCACGCCCTCGTCGTCCATGTGTCCCAGGCGTGTCGGGACGCTCCACCACTCGTCCAGGGCCTTCCCGTACCGCTCCTTCATGTCAAAGAACGTCCGGTCCCGGGAGCCCACCTCCTGCCCTTCGGGAAACACCTCGCAGGGCCCGTAGGACAGCAGGATCTTGCTCGCGTGGCCTATCACCTTCGGAGCGCGGTCCTTGAAACCCGCGGGCATGTAGTTCTCCCACATGTCCATGGGCTCTTGCATGTGCCCGTCGCCGTCGACGACTCTGAAACCGTTTCGCATGGCTCTCCTTCTCCTTTGTGGTTTCTCGACTCTCGGTCCTAGGCGGCTGCCAGTACCCGCTCGCCGTAGAGCTTCACAGAGTTGTCCCACAGGATCTTCCGCTTGTGATCGTCCTTCAGGTTGCGGCTCAGGATCCCGCTCACCGAGCCGGGGAACGGCGCGTCCGGGTGCGGGTAGTCCGTGTTGAACACCAGGTTGTCGCCGTTCATGTAGTCCACCACGAAGCCCAGCGTCCCCTCGTCAGCGTCGCACGCCACGGAGCACTGCCGCAGGAAGTACTCGCTCGGCTTCAGCGGCACGCTGCTCCCGTACATGAAGCGCCCCTGCCGGCCCACGGCATGGTCGTCCATGCGCGACAGCCAGAACGGCAGCCACCCCGCGTTCGACTCGTAGAAGCCGGCCCGCAGGTTCGGGTGCCGCTCCATCGCCGACCCGAACATCATGATCCCCATCGACACCATCGCGTCCAGCGGGAAGCCGATCGCATGGCTCACCGATGCCAGCGGCCCCTGCAGGCTGCGGAAGATGCGCGCCTGCGCGCTGCCCCCGTGGAAGCACGCCGCCAGGCCCTCCCCCGCCAGCGCCGCCCACAGCGGATCGAACTCCGGCGACGACCACTGCCGCTGCTCCGCCGCCGAGTCCGGGATGTTGATCGCCGCAACCTCGGCCCGGCCGCCGATGCGCCGGATCTCCTCCACGGCCTCGTCCACGTCCAGCAGGCTCACCAGCCCAATGTGCTGTACCCGGCCCCTGGAGTCGCGGCAGAAGTCCGTGGCCCAGTCGTTGTACGCTCGGCACAGGGCCGCCTGCAGCTTCGGGTCCGTGATGTTCGGCGACAGTGCCGCCCCGCCGTTCGTCTGGAACCCCACCTGGATGTCCACGCCCTCGGAGTCCATGTGCGCCATCCGCGTCTCCAGGCTCCACCAGGACAGGTACGCGTCGCCGTAGCGCTCCAGGCAGTCTTCAAAGACGCTCTCCGGCCGCGGCTGCATGTTCCCCTGCGGGAACGCCTCGCCCGGCGCGTACTTGAACAGCGTCTTCCCCACGTGGCCCACCACCTTGGGAGCGCGCTCACGGAACGCAGGCTCCGTGTACTTCTCCCAGATGTCCATGGGCTCCTGCATGTGCCCGTCGCCGTCTATGACTCGATATCCGTCTAGCACGCACCACCTCCAAGCGCTCGGAGTTTCTAAAGTTGCATTACACATTCCACGGCGCTGTGTTGTCAAGTCGCGTAGCGCGCGTACTTGACATACCCGCGAGCGCGCCGTAGCATTGCGCGCGATGCAACTGCGCGTGCTGCCTGCGCGCAAGCAATCTGGCCATCCTGGAGGAGAGTATGTGGAAAGGCTTTAAGGTTATCGACGCAGACGCTCACATGCAGGAGCCCTACGACCTGTGGAGTGAGTTCATGGAGCCCGAGTTCTACGATCGGCGTCCCCTGGTCAACGACTACGAGAACAAGCAGTTCTTCCACTACTCGCCCTGCGAGATCTTCCCCGAGGGCACCGGTCGCGGCGGACGCGGCGGCGACCGTGGCCGCAGGCCCCCCAAGGTCACGCAGCGCAACCGTGAGAAGTTCGGCGACGCCTACGAGGCCACCTGGAGCGCCGAGTCCCGCCTCAAGGACATGGACCGCTACGGCTGGGACAAGATGGTCCTCATCCCCGGCACCGGCGCAGGCCCCATCCGCGCAGAGGGCAAGGACCAGGACCTCATCTGGGCCGTCACCCGCGCCTACAACAACTGGTCCCTCGACTTCGCCAGCGCAGACCCCTCACGCCTCAAGATGGTCGTCGCCACCCCCAACCAGCACGACATCGAAGGCCTGCTGACCGAGGTCCGGCGCTGCCTGGAGAAGGGCGCCATCACCGTCCAGATGCCCATGGCCATGAAGGGCAAGCACTGGCACGACCCTGAGTACGCCGGCCTCTGGGAGCTCGCCATTGAGCACGACGCTCCCGTCTCCTTCCACGGCGTCCCCAGCGGCCGCCCCCACTCCAGCGCCCGCCACGGCGACGGCGGCGGCGTCATCGTCGCCCTGGACCACGCCATCGGCTTCCCCTTTGAGAACATGATCTCCATGGGCCACCTCATCTACACCGGCATCCTGGAGCGTCACCCCAAGCTGCGCGTCTCCTTCCTTGAGGGAAGCGCCGGCTGGCTGCCCTTCTGGCTCGGCCGACTCGACGACCACGCCGTCCCCGGCCATCGCCAGGAGGTCTTCTTCGACGCCCCCACGCTGCCCCTGCGGCCCAGCGAGTACTTCTTCCGCCAGGGCTTCGTGGCCTGCGACGGCGACGAGGCGGCCCTCAAGGGCGCAGTCGACCTCTCCGGTGACGACCACATCGTCTGGAACACAGACTACCCCCACGCCGACGCGCCGGACCCGGACAAGGCCATCCCGTCTCTGCTCACCCAGCCCATCTCGGAGGAATCCAAGAAGAAGATCCTCTGGGACAACCCCATCAAGCTCTACGGGCAGAAGATCCTCGGCTAGCACCCACCCCGGCAACCCAAAGGGGCCCTACCGACGACGGCAGGGCCCCTTCCCTTTCCCCCCACCCCCGCTCACCCTGCTCCCCCATTCGTCGTTCCTGCCCCCACCATCGTCGTTCCTGCGAAAGCAGGAACCTCGCTATCCGTTCACCCTGAGCCCGTCGAAGGGTCCCACCTCTCCCTCTGGCAGTGGCCGAGGCGATAGCGGCGGGTGAGGGCTAGGTCTCGTCGTTCCGGCCCCCGAGCCGGAACCCAGGGGTGGCGGGGGGTCGCTTCAGCGGGGGTCTGGGGGCCGCAGGCCCCCAAGAAAAATCCCAGGGCGGCTGGGCGGGATAAGCACAGAGGGGCGAGCGGAGGAGCGGGGCATCCTCATTCTCCCCACACCACCGCTGCGCCAACACCCCCGGCGATTGCGGCCCTACCACACCGCCTTCAGCGCCTGCCCCACCCTCAGCCCCACCACCACCGCAGCCAGCCCAACCCCCAGCTGCAGCGCCACGTTCGCTGAGCCCGCCAGGTACGCCCCGTCCCTGAGCAGCCTGATCGTGTCGATGCCGAACGCTGAGAACGTCGTAAACCCTCCGAGCACCCCCGCCAGCAGGAACGCCTGCATCTCCGGGCTCAGCGGCTTGTGCGCCTCCGCGAACCCCACGACCGCGCCGATCAGGAAGCACCCCACAGCGTTCACGGCCAGCGTCCCATAGGGGAACCCCGACGTCCCCAGCCCCCCATGCAGCGACACCACCACCAGGTAGCGCGCCATCGCCCCGATCACACCCCCAGCCCCAACCCACAGAATCAGCAAGCCCCGACTCCTTCCACGACGCGCTCTCACGCTGGCGCCAATCATATCACCCGCCGCGCAGGACCGCCGACGCGAAGCACCGAGTGCGGCTCCGCTGTAACACAATTCAATGCAATGCAAATCCCCGCCCGCACCCGGTGCAGGCCTGCCAAGCTCCCTTCCCTTGACACCCTCCTGCCCGCCTCGTATCGTTACACCACGTTTCGGGACAGGAGGAGGACCATGAAGGACGGTTTCAGGGGTTATCGACGGCGATGCCCACATGCAGGAGCCATTCGACCTCTGGAAGGACTACGTGGAGCCGGAGTTCTACGACCGGCGCCCCGTCGTGAAGGAGTACGTCGGCAAGATTCGCTTCCTCTTCGAGGACCACCCCGAGCTCTTCCCCGGCGGCAGCCGGGGCGGCGACACCAAGCGGAACGCCCAGTTCCTCTCCCCCAAGATCTGGCGCGACCAGGAGCGCAAGTACGGCGACGCCTACCGGGAGACCTGGACCGCTGAGTCCCGTCTCAAGGACATGGACCGCTACGGCTGGGACAAGCAGGTCCTCATCCCCGGCACCGGCTCCCTCGTCAACGGCAAGCGCCTCTACGGCAAGGACCCGGCCCTCGTCATGGCCCTCACCCGGGCCTACAACAACTGGGCCGGTGACTTTGCCTCCGCAGACCCCTCCAAGCTCAAGCCGGTCGTCACCCTCCCCACCTTCGACGACGTTGAGGCTCAGGTCATCGAAGCCCGCCGCTGCATCGAGAGGTGGAACGCGGTCACCGTGGACATGCCTCCCCCGCCGCCGGACAAGATGTGGCACGACCCCGAGTACGACGCCCTCTGGAGCACCTGCGTCGGCCTGGACGTCCCCGTCTCCCTGCACGGCGTCAACGCCGTCGCCCCGGACGTCAGAGAGCGCTACAACCACATCCCCGGCATCTTCGTCGCCCTCACCCACGTCATCGGCAACTCCCTGGAGGACATGATGTCCCTGGCCCACTTCATCTTCTCCGGGATCCTGGAGCGCCACCCGGAGCTCCGCATATCCGCCCTGGAGGGCAACGCCGGCTGGGTGCCCTGGCTCGTCCCCCGCATGGACGACCACACCGAGGGCCGCCAGGTCATCTTCACCGACGACGAAATGCTCGGCCTCAAGCCCAGCGAGTTCTTCTTCCGCCAGTGCTTCGTCGCCTGTGACGCCGACGAGGGCAGCCTCAAGTACGCCGCCGACTACACCGACGGCGAGCGCATCATCTGGAACACCGACTACCCGCACCCCGATGCGCCCGACCCTGACAAGGCCCTCAACTACCTCCTGGAGCAGCCCATCTCCGACGACCACAAGCGGAAGATCCTCTGGGACAACGCCGTCGCGCTCTACGGCCAGCGCATCCTCGCCTAGTCCCACCGACGCCGGACGCAAGAAAAGGCCCCGGGCACAATGCCCGGGGCCCTTTCGCGTCGGCGCATGCCAAGTCCGCTCACACCCTCAGCCTGTCTCGAAGGGTGAAGACTCCACGCTCCCGCCCGGACGCCGTAGGCTGGGACGGCTCTTGCCGCCGCGGGGGTATGGGGGGCGCAGCCCTCCAAAGAAGAAACCATCGGGTGGGCGAGTGGGCCAGCCAAGGTCGCAATAGCAGACCCAAGCCCTCTCACGGAAGGTCTGGGGGCGCAGCTCACCAAGAGAGAATCCCGGAAGGGGTGGTGAAAATGCGGCAGCAGTGGTGGTGGGGCTTAGCCCCGCTTGCCTACGTTCCGCGCAGCCGGGGGTCCCATATGTCCCGCAGAGCGTCGCCCAGCATGTTGAAGCCGTACACGCACAGCGCAATCGCCACCGCGGGCACCACCGGCAGCCACCAGCCCACCAGGAACAGGTTCCGAGTGCCCCGGTGCACCATGTTGCCCCACGTCGGGATGTCCGGCGCGATCCCCAGGCCCAGGAACGTCAGCGACGCCTCCACGATGATCGCGTTGCCGATGGACAGGCTGATGAGAATGATGTACAGAGCCGTGATGTTCGGGAAGATGTGGTGCAGCAGGATGCGCGGCGTCGAGCACCCCAGGGCCCGGGCCCCGTCAACGTACGTCATCTCCTTGATGGAAAGGACCGATGACCGCAGGACGCGCGTAGTCGGCGCCACAAGAGTGACGGCGATGGCAAGGGTAACCGTGTTCGCTCCCGGCTCCAGCAGCGTCACCCAGAAGAGTGCCAGGATCAGTCCGGGGAACGCCAGCATGGCGTCCACGGCCCGTTGCACCCCCAGGTCCAATGGCCCGCCCAGGTAGCCCGCCACCGCTCCTATGAACAGCCCTATCGTAACGCCCAGAAAAACGCTGATCAGCCCGATGCGTACGGAGATTCGGGCGCCCCAGATGGCCCTACTCAAGATGTCCCGCTGGAGCTCGTCGGTGCCCAGCAGGGTCAGGCCTGACGGCGTGGTCGTGCCCGGGGTCGCGTAGCGTTCGCCCGTGAAGTCGTTCGGCTCGTAGGGGGCGATCTGGCCCGGGAAGATGGCCAGGATGATCATACCCAGGATGATGACGGCGCCAATAGCGCCCAGGGGCTTCTTTCGTGAGAACGTCCAAGTGGTCCGCCCCGTCCGGAACAGCCGAGAGGTCGCGCCCGCGGTGCTGAAGAGTGGAAGGCTCTCTGTTCGTTGCACTATTTGCGCTCCGGCCTTCTCGACTACGCGTACTTGATCCGCGGGTCCACCCAGCTATACATCAGGTCCGTGAGCAGGTTGATGACCAGCACCGCCATCGCCACCAGCAACACTAGGGCTTGGAGAAGGGCGTAGTCCCGCTGGCGCGCCCCCTCCACGATCGCGTTGCCCAGCCCTCGCACCTCGAACACCACCTCCACCACAACAGCGCCGGCGATGAGGCGGCTCACCTGTACCGCCGCCAGGGTGAGGATGGGCAGCAGCGAGTTCCGCAGCGCGTGCCGCACCATGACCACGCGCTCGGACAGTCCCTTGGAGCGCGCTGTACGGATGTAGTCCTGCCGCGTGACCTCTAGCATCTGTGAGCGGGTCAGCCGCATGTAGGGCGCTGCTCCATGGATGATCAGGACCAGTGCCGGAAACACCATGATCTTCAGGTTCTCCAGCGGGTCCTCATGGAACTCCACGTAGCCCACGCCCGCGCCCAAGGGCGTCCAGTTGAAGGCCTTGGCCAGGAAGATGAGAAACAGAGCGGCTAGGACGAAGGAGGGCAGCGTGAGCCCGCTGATGGCAAAGACACGCACGGCGTTGTCCAACGGCGAGTCCTGTTTGTACGCCGACAGCACCCCCAGTGGCACGCCGATGGCAAGAGAACCGACGATGCCAAGGACCATGATCTCTACTGTGCGGGGCAACCGCGTTTTAATTACTTCCGATACGGGCTGGCTGTAGTGGAAGGAGAAGCCCAGGTCGCCCCGCACCAGGTGCCACATCCAGAGCCCGTACTGCTCGTGGATGGGGCGGGTCAGGCCTAGGTCTTCCCGCAGCTTCAACTGTCCTGCTTCGCTGATGTTCGTTCCCGGGTCCGTAAAGAGGGCGTCAACCGTGTCGCCCGGGATGGCGCGAAGCATGGCAAAGAAGATGATCGAGATGAGGACAAGCGTTACGGGAATGAGAAGAAGTCTTCGGAGGAAGTACTTCTGCATGTGCCCTCTCCGTACAACCCTCCAGGCCGCCTACCCCCGGAGGAGTAGGCGGCCTGGGGTTGTTTGTTGTTCCAGTGCTAGCCTTCTTGTTCTATCCAGACGTGCTTGTAGTCTTCCCCGCCCATGGAGCCTGGGCCCGGGTACCAGTTCTGGAGGTAGTTGTAGTAGACCCGGTTGGAGAAGAACCAGCCAACGTGGAACCACGGGAAGTCGGGTGCGTTGGCAACCCGCTCCATCTCCTTGGTGACCTCACCCGCCGCGGCGTCGTCCAGGGTGCGGCGGTAGAGCTCCCACAGTCCCTCCAGCTTCTCCTGGCCGGGGTAGGCCCACTGGCGGCCGCCCACGGACGGGGAGAAGGAGAGATAGGACAGGGTGTAGACCCCGGTGGGGTCGTCCAGGCTGATTGCTCGGGCATCGGTGCTGACCTCCCACTCGCCGGCCCGGTAGGACTCGGTGCGAGCGGCGGACTCTGCAATCAGCAGGTCCACGTCAAAGTTCAGGACCTCGCGCAGGTTCTTGATGGCCACTAGCATCAGCTCGTCAAAGGTGGGCAGGCCGCCCGGGTCCATCGTGTGCTGGAACTCGTAGCCGTCGGTGTACCCGGCCTCAGCGACCAGCTGCTTGGCACGGGCGATGTCCTCCTGCCGCTTGGCGGGGTTCGTGCCCGTGAAGGTGAGGAACTCCTCCTCCGACACGGCGTACGTCGGGTACTGCACGTGGTCCACGATGCGCGCCGGGAAGCCAACGCCGGCGTGGGCCAGGTTGAACATCTCGTTGCGGCTCATCGCCAGGCGTGCCGCCTCGCGTACCAGCGGGTTGTCAAAGGGCGGGATCTTGTGGTTGAAGTGGTAGACCGTGTAGATGCCCATGGCCGCAGGGAGGACGCTGATCTTGTCGGCGCCTATCTGGCGGACCAGGGCTTCGGCCTCGTCCTGGAGCAGGATTGGCCAGCCGTCCCACACGTCCACCTGGTTGGTCTGGAAGAGGGAGAGCTGGGTCGTCTTCTCACCCACCACCTTCTGCGTCATGGCGTCCAGGTAGGGGTACTGTTGCCCGTCCGCGTCGGTGCCCCAGTACTCGGTGTTGCGTTCCCACTCCCAACCCTCCGTGGGCTCGAAGCTGGTCTGGCGGAACGGCCCCGTGCCGATGAGCGTCTCCATCTTTATCCACGGGTGCGTCTCCACGCTCGTGTCGTCCGTGGTGATGGCGTCAGCGGAGAGGATGTGTGTCCCGTACCGGCTGGCCAGGTAGTTCAGGAGCATCCGGTTCGGCTTGTCCGTCGTGAACTGGATCGTGTAGTCGTCAACCACGGTGACGTCCGTCAGGAACTCCCGGTATCCGATGAGCACCCTGGTGGACACGTCCCAGTTCTCGTCCAGGATTCGGTCGAACGTCACCTTCACGTCCTCGGCGGTGAAGGCCGAGCCGTCGTGGAACGTGATGCCTTCCCGAAGGTTGAACGTCCAAGTCGTCCCGGCGTCGTCGACTTCCCAGGACTCGGCCAGACCCTCGTTGGTCAGCACCTGGCCAACCTCGGGGTTGAACGGCCGCTCGTACTCCAGCAGTCGGTCGTAGCCGGCCTGCTGCGACCAGCCCGGCATCGCGCCCCGGTAGTCAAAGTGGCCTGGGTCCACCGTCCGCACCTGGCTGAAGGCGAAGCGGCGCATGGTGCTGCCATGCTTCTTCATCATTGCCTCGGCGGGCGCCGCGGTCGTCGTCGTTTCCGTCGCTGCCGCCGTCGTGGTCGTGGTCGTGGTCTGCGTCTGGGCCGCCGCCTGCGTCTGCGCGGGCTGCGTCGTCGTCTCGGCTGCCGAGGTGGTCTCCTCGTCGTCGCCGCCGCACGCTACGGCCACCAACAGGGCCCCGGCCAGCGCCCCTGCAAGCAGGAGGCTGCGTCGGCCCCTTAGTCTCCTAGATAGCATTCCTCACCTCCAATGGGCGACACTTCACTCCTCCGGCCGTAGCCGTAGTGAGCGTTCCCCAAAGGCTAGAGACGCATCGTGCGTTTGTCAAGTAGTATGCTGCGCGTATTTTCGCAGCACTGTCCTAACGCTACGAAATTCGTAGAATCTGCCGCCGGGTCTTGTGCTCCCTTCCACCCCATGCCACAATACGCCATCTGTTACCCTGGGACGCTTGAGGAGGAGCTATGGACTACAGACCCATTTCCGCAGACTCACACATGGACATGGCCTACATCCCCGCGGACACCTTCACCTCCAGGGTCTCCGCCGAGTGGCAGGGACGCATGCCCCGCGTCGTCGACGGTGACGACGGACCGGTCTGGGTTGGCGGCAGCGAGGGCCAGTACAGCATCGGCGCGTGGGGCATCCACGGGAAGAGGGGCAAACCCACCGGCGTGCGAATGAAGGCCATGCGCGCCGCAGGCTTCATCCCCGAGAACCGTCGCCCCGCCGACCCCGTCGCGCGGCTCGAGGACCAGGAGAGGGATAACGTTGACGCCGAGGTCATCTACGGCATCTTCACCCTCTCCGGCACCCTCAAGGACGGCGACGCCTTGGCTACGGCATTCCACGCCTACAACGACTACATCGCCGATTTCTGCGCCGCCCAGCCGGACCGCTACATCGGCCTCGGCTGCATCCCCGGCAACAACGTCGAAGCCGCTGTCGCGGAGGTCGAGCACATCGCCAAGCTCGGCCTCAAGGGCGCCGAGTGGTCCTACCTTGACACCAACACGCCCATCTGGCACCCCCAGTGGGAGCCCCTCTGGGCCGCCGTCGAGGACGCGGGCATCGTCCTCTCTCTCCACGTGCGCCTCGACACCACCACCACCCTGCGCGGCATCCCCGGCTCCGAGGACCCGGCCATCGCCGCAGCGTGGCTCTCCGTCGGCCCCATGCAGCTCGACGAGGCCCTCGTCTCCGTCATCTTCTGCGGCGCCTTGGAGCGACACCCCAAGCTCAAGGTCGTCATCGCAGAGGGCGGCGTCGGCTGGATCCCCTACGTCCTCGACCGCATGGACTACGAGTGGGAGGACCACCCCGAGGAGTGGCCCAAGTTCGTCAAGAACCTCCCCAGCGACCTCTTCCGTCGCCAGATGTACGCCACCTTCCAGAAGGACGCGGCCGGGCCCCTGCTCGCCGAGAAGTTCTGCCCCGATAACTTCATGTGGGGCTCGGACTACCCCCACCCGGACGGCGTCTGGCCCGACTCCCTGGCCACCATCGACCAGTACCTCGGCGATGCGAGCCCGGAGATTCGGCGCAAGATCGTCCGGGACAACGTCGCCTCGCTCTACGGCATCGGCGCATAGGCGTTTCTCGTCGTTCCTGCGAAGGCAGGGACCTCGACGCTGCGCTCACCGCGAGGAGAATTACGGCGGGTGGGTGGGCCCACCCACCCGCCGTTGCACCGTAGACCTCCTCACGTTGGGAGGAGGCACGCTCAGGGACGGCCCCCGCACAGCGTTCACAAATCGAAAAGCATCGGCCGGGCCCAGCCACGCTCACGGAGGCGCGCATGGCGGACATCCTCGTTTCCGGCGGCACCGTCATCACCATGGACCCCGACCGGCGCATCATCGAGGACGGCGCCGTGGCCGTCGAGGGCGACTCCATCGTCGCCGTCGGTCCGCGGCACGAGGTCGAGGCCCAGCACTCGGCCCCCACCACCATCGACGCCCATCGCCACGTCGTCCTCCCCGGCCTCATCGACGGCCACGGCCACGCCGGCCACGGCCTGACGAAGAACCTCGGCAACTACGCGACCATGCTTTGGGGCCGCACGGCCGACACCATCTACGCTGAGGGCGCCACCGAGGAGTTCTGGTACGCAGAGGCCCTGCTCACCACCCTGGAGCGCCTCACCTACGGTACCACCTGCGGCGTCTCCTTCTTCGGCGGCGGCACCATGGTCATGCGCACCGACGACCCCGTCTACGCCGACCGCCACAGCGAGGCCGTCGAGCAGGTCGGCATCCGCGAGTTCCTGACCATCGGCCCAAGCTGTGCCCCCTACCCGCGCACGTACGCGCGCTGGGACGGCGGCACGCGCCGCGACCGGGCGCTCTCCTTCGACGAGCAGCTTGCCACCAGCGCGACAGTCGTCGAGCGTTGGCACGGCAAGGCCGGGGGCCGCATCCGAGTCAGCCTCATGTTCCCCGTCCACAACCCTGGCCGCACGCCCCTCGACGCCGCGGGCATGGCGGAGCTCAAGGCCCAGGCCCGCGCCGTCAACGAGGTGCGCGCCAGGCACGACCTCCTCGTCCAGCAGGACGGCCACAGCACCGGCACGGTCAAGTTCGCGCTGGAGGAGCTGGACATGCTGGGGCCCCACGCCCTCCTCTCCCACTCCACCGGCCTCACGGCGGAGGAGGTCCGGATCTGCGCCGACACCGACTCCGTCATCGTCCACAACCCCAGCTCCGGCGCCATCTACGCCGGCTACTGTCCCGTGCCCGACCTGCTCGACGCCGGGGTCAGGGTGATGCTCGGCTCCGACGGCACCGGCCCCGACATGGGCTACGACATGTTCCGCCACATGTTCCAGTGCATCCGCCACCATCGCACCCACAACCGCGACTCGTCGTTCATGCCCCCCGGCAAGGTCCTCGAGATGGCCACCATCGACGCCGCCCGCGCCCTCGGCGTCGCCGACGAGATCGGCTCCCTCGAGCCCGGCAAGAAGGCGGACGTCATCCTCGTGAACATGCGCCGGCCCCACCTCTACCCCCCCGTCCTCCCCATCGACCGCCTCGTCAGCTACGCCAGCGGCACCGACGTCGACACGGTCATGGTCGGCGGCAGAATCCTCATGCGCGACCGGAAGGTCCTCTCCGTCGACGTCGACAAGGTGCTCGACATGGCCCAGCGTGAGAACGAGGCGCTCTTCGACCGCATGCCCGAGCTCCGCGAGCTGCTGCAGGTCCCGGAGGGCTTCTGGGGCCGCAGCAGGTATCCCTCCTGAGGAGGTTGCTCCATGCTTGATCTCGTCATCACCGGAGGCAAGGTTGTCACCCCCAACGGCGTCGGCGTCTGGGACGTCGCCGTGGAGGGCGAGCGCATCGTCGCCGTCGCCATGCCCGGCACCCTCACGGCGGACGTCGCCAAGACGATCGATGCGACGGGCAAGATCGTCGTCCCCGGCGGCGTCGAGGCCCACACCCACGTCCTCACGCCCCTGACCCCCTCCGCCTGGGGCTCCGACAGCGCCGGCCCCGCCGAGACGTCCAAGGCCGCCATCTGGGGCGGCACCACCACCTTCGTCGACTTCGCCACCGTCACCCGGGCCGACGATGCCGTGTCCGCCGCCCAGGAGCACCTGGGCTTCTTCGAGGGCAAGTCCTACGCCGACTACTCCGCCCACTGCACCTACTTCGGCCCCGGCGCCTCCACGGAGCGTGTCGGCCAGATCAAGGACCTCATCGCGGCGGGTCTCCCCAGCATCAAGGTCTTCACCACCAACCACGCGCCCCGACCCAACCGCCCCGTCACCATGATCGACGCTGGCCAGCTTCGCGACATCATGCAGCAGACCGCGGCCCACGGCGGCATCGTCGCCGTTCACGCCGAGGACGACGAGGTCGTGCAGCGCAACTACGCGCTCGCCGACGAGCGGGGCGAACACGACTGGTACCACCTTCCCGTCATCCGCTCCAACCTCTCCGAGGACCTCTCCGTCCGCCGAACGATACAGATCGCCCGCCACACCGGCTCGGCCATGTACATCGTCCACACCAGCGCCCGCGAGGGCGTGGACGCGGTCGCTCGTGCCCGAAGCCGCGGCCTTCCCGTCTTCGCCGAGACCATCCTCCTCTACTGCTCCTTCAACTCCGAGAACTACCACGAGCACGACGGTATGAAGTACCACACCTACCCCTCCACCAAGTCGGAGACGGACCGCCTCCGCCTGTGGGACGGCCTCCTCTGCGGCGACGTCAGCATCCTTGCCACCGACAGCATCGCCACCAGCTACGAGCAGAAGACCCGCGGCCGCACCACCAGGAACGTCCAGGGCGGCAACATCGGCATCGAGGTCCGCATGGGCGTCGCCTACACGGAGGGCGTCGTCAAGCAGGGCATGTCCCTGGAGCGGTTCGTCGCGATCACGTCCACCAACCCCGCCCGCATCCTCGGCTTCTACCCCCGCAAGGGCGCCATCGCCCCCGGCAGCGACGCCGACATCGCCATCATGGACCCCTCCGTGCGCATGCGCCTGTCCGCCTCTGCCCTCCACCTCCGCGACTACATCCCCTGGGAGGGCTGGGAGGTCGCCGCGTGGCCCACCACGACCATCCTGCGGGGCAAGGTGATGGTTCATGACGGCGTCTTCAGCGGCGAGCTCACGGACGGCCAGCTCATCCCACGCAAGATCGACCCATCGGTGCTGAACGGCCCGGTGGTCTAGGAGGAGGCGACAGTGGTCACGGAAGACACCCTGCGAGCAATGCTCCGCGAGTTCGGCGGCGTCGAGCCCACCGACGAGGAGATGGAGCGCGTCCTGGCCTCCGTCCGGAATTACCAGCGCCGGGCCGAGCCGCTCGGCGAGCTTGACCTGTCGACGGTGCTGTCCGGCCGCCTGCTCCACGCCCAGGAGGGAGGCCCCCAGCCATGACTGCATCCGACCTGCTCACCCTCTCCATCGCCGACCTCGCCGCCAGGATCCGCGACCGACAGGTCTCGCCCGTCGAGGTCACCCGCGCCGCCCTCGACCGCGCCGAGCGGCTGCAGTCCCTCGGCACCTTCATCAGGCTCATGCCGGAGGAGGCCCTCCAGCAGGCCCGGAGCCGCGAGGACGCCATCGGCCGGGGCGAGTACCGCGGCCCTCTCGACGGCGTCCCCGTCGGCATCAAGGACAACATCGCCATCGCCGGCGTCCCCTGCACCGCAGGCTCCCTCGTCTACGCCGACTACGTCCCCGCCGAGGACGCCTTTGCCGTGCAGCAGTACCGCAACGCCGGCGCCGTCATCCTCGGCCAGGAGAACATGCACGAGCTCGCCGCCGGCGGCACGTCGGACAATCCCCACTACGGCACCGTGCGCAACCCCTGGAACACGGACCACATCCCCGCGGGCTCCAGTGGCGGAGGCGCGGCCAACGTCGCCGCCTGCATCACCTTCGCCTCCCTCGGCACAGACATCGGCGGCTCCGTGCGCACCCCTGCCGCCTATTGCGGCATCGTCGGCGTCAAGGCCACCTTCGGCCGGGTCAGCCAGCGCGGGATGGTCGCCACCACCTTCCACGGCGACCACATCGGCCCCATGGCCCGCACCGTCGCGGACGCCGCCCTAGCGCTCCAGGCCCTCGCCGGCCACGACCCCCTCGACCCTGCCAGCGTCCCCATGCCCGTGCCCGACTTCTCCGCCGACCTTGGCCGCGGCCTGGAGGGCCTCACCGTCGGCGTCCCCACCGACTTCTATTTCGACGGTGTCGCCTCCGAGGTCGTCGCGTCCACCCACGCCGCCATCGCGCAGCTTGCCGAGATGGGAGCGAACGTCCGGGAGGTGCCGCTGCCCACCCTCCGCTACTACGAGTCCCTCCAGCTCGACTCCATGGCCGAGGCTTTCGTCCTCCACGAGGAGCTGCTCAAGACCCGCCGCGACCGGTACACCCCCGAGCTCGCAGAGCGCTACCTCGCAGGCCAGTTCGTCCGCGCCGTGGACCACGTCAAGTCCCTGCGGGCCCAGCGCCTGGCCAAGGACGAGTTCGCACGCGCCTTCCAGCAGGTCGACGTCATCGCCGCCCCCACCACCCTCCTCGCCGCCCCCCGCATCGACGCGCGCAGCGTCACCGTCGAGGGCGTGGAGCACCCGATCTCCGCGTCCGGCACCATGGTCCTCTACCGCAACGCCTTCCCGGCCAACTTCACCGGCCTGCCGGCCCTCAGCGTCCCCTGCGGCTTCGCCGGCAACGGCCTCCCGCTGGGCCTGCAGCTCATGGCCCGCCCCTTCGAGGAGCCCCTCCTCCTCCGCGTCGCCGCCGCCTACGAGGACGTCTCCCCCGCCGCCCGCCGCCTCCCACCCCTCGCCACCGAGTAGGGCACATAACCCCCTCTCCCCCTGGGAGAGGGTTGGGGTGAGGGTCGGCGTGAGGGCCCCCCTTCGTCGTTCCTGCGAAGGCAGGAACCTCGACGCCCCCGCTCAACCCCGTTCGTGGTGAGGCTGTCGAACCACGGGCTACGGGTGAGCGGAGGCGCTGCCGGGTGAAGAAGGTAGCACGCGAGGGCACGCCCTACATCCTCAGCGTGGCCCAACCGATCAGATATACCCGGCTTTGTGTATTAGCTTCCGGTAACGTTCTTGCCGCTGCACTAGTGCCTGAACCCCTGCTAAGTCTCTTGGAGCTTGAGGGATCAGCAAACCGTCAGGGAAGACAACGCTGCATTGGGTGCAGAACCAATCCGGCGTTCCAAATGTAGTTATCACGAAATGGGTGATTCTTACTCTCCCCTCGTCGACAATGACAGACATATGGGGGCAAGCATTCTGGAGACGGATGTGCATTTTTCTGTCTTTGCGCTCTAGCCATTTGTTGAAATCGAAAGCCGCCACGACCCTAATGGCCAGCACGGCAAGAACCGAGAAGCCCGCAGCAAGCACAATGTACAGCGCCGTGCTAAGGTCCATATCGGTAAGCCTTGGCCATGGTGTTACGGCCTGAGTCCGCGAAAGATGGGGTGTTCGGCGGTGCCCGGATACTTCCCGGCTTCATATCTGAATGGCACGCTCTTCACTCTCTTGGTGTCCCTTGTCTTCCACGGCTTCCACCATATCCGCATCTGTGAGGGTGACTCGCAGATGAACAAGAGGTTTGCCGCTGAGCAGTGAGGATGGAACTCGATTGACTCAAGGTCTTGCGCGCCTTGGGGATAATCCAAGAAGTCTCTCCACTGGTCGGTAGGACCAACGATCCCACAGATGCCGTGTTCAGTCTCCACTTGCTTTATTGTCTTCTGGAGTATCCTCTTGTCCCTATCGAGGGGCCGTAGGGCATCAACAACTTCAACCTTGACAACTTGCCACCCAACGCTGTGGTGGTCAGTCTCCAGAACGAAGTAATGGCTAGTGCCCGAGCCATATAGACGTATCTTTGGAAGCCTGCTCTGCTCCCTCGCTTGTACCGTGTCACGGTGACCAAGATAGGAGTAAGTCGCACCAATGGTGGCAGCAACAGCTGCAATTGCTGAAACGATCAACACCAAACAGTCCATTCCAGCTAGTCGTACCCCGTTAGATTGGGGTCCGACCGCACTTGGTCTGCTTTGGAACGAGCGCTGCCCTGCGCAAGCTTGGCCCTTCCCTCATCCTGCATCCATTTCTGCTTCTTGTTCTCCGACATCAGTCCTATGAGGGTCAGCCGGGCTCCCTTGCGTGAGTTGCACGGGTAGCAGAGCAGAATCCGGTTCGTGATGTCGTTGGCGCCGCCCTGCGCTCGCGGGTTGATGTGGTCAAGGTGCATGAACTCGCGCTCCAGGACACGCCCACAACCACCACAGATGACCTTGTCCAAACTGGCTTGAGCGACAACTAGGTGCTCCACAATCTCGTTGTGCCTCAAGCGCTGCCATCGCTCGAGTGGACGTTGTAGCTTGAGCCGGAGGAAGGGTGCAGCCACCTCGTTGTCGTCGGTGCGCTCTGGCGGCTTGGTCAGATAGAGCACCTGCGGATCCGGGTCGGTGAGGAGCTGCTTGTTCTGCTCTAGCCGCTTGCGGACCTCTTTAATCGCCCCTTCCCAGATGTCGATGCCCACCCACCGGCGGCCCAGTCGCTCCGCAGCGATTGGGGTGGTAGCACAACCGCAGAAGGGATCGAGGACAATGTCACCGGGATCAGAACTAGTCACAACGATGCGTTCCACAAGACCGATGGGCTTCTGAGTGGGATAGCCACGCTTCTCAGGTTCATTCTCCAGCCATTTGACGTCTTCATCTATGTGGTCGTCAGAGTTGAAGAGAGTGCCCTTGGTGTTGGGCTGGTAGGCCCACAAGTCCTGATAGGGCACCCCTGGACCGACGTACTGCTTGTACATCGGCTGGCCGCCCTCTTTCCGCGGAAAAACAATGAATCCTTGCGCGTACAGGCTCTCAAGCATTTCGTGACTGCTCATGCCTGTTTCTGGAAGATATGCGCGGAGCGAGCGCGGGATAGCCCAATGTCGGCCTGCTGCGGTGGGGTCAAACCCCCCGCCAAGGCTGCCCGCTCTCCCCGTACCGTATACCAGAGCCCGTCAGGTAATTTGTTTGGTAACGGCCGCGCTTGTCGGAACGGGTAAACCGGGCGTGTATGTAGGCCTTGGCATATGGCCTGACGCCAGGATGAAAGACGAACTTATCCGTCTTGGAGTAGAAGAGAATGATGTCATGGATTGGCCCGTATTGCTTGGTGGTCATGTTGTGGGCGTTTGTGCGTCGCCACACAATCTCGTTCCTAAAGTTGCGCTTACCAAAGATACCGTCTAGTAGTGCCTTGACGTAGGCGTGAGCCGTGTGGTCGATGTGCAGGTAGAGGCTGCCGGTTGGCTTTAGAATGCGGTGGCACTCCATCAGCCGCACACCGAGCCAGCACAAGTAGGCACCCATATCGTCGCCGTAGGCGGCCCGTGCTGCCTCAATGACTGTCCACGCGGCGGGCCAGTCGTCCTTGATATCGTCGACCCATTCGGGGTGGACATCCTTGTCCCAAGACCACCTGTCCTCGAAACGGGCACCTGCAGACACGGAGTCCGGCGTGGCGTGGAAGTCGCGGCCTTTCTTGAAGGGCGGATCAGTCGCCACGAGGTCCACTGTCTCGGAGTTCATCTTTTGGAGAAAGCCGAGATTGTCGCCGTGGAACAGGGTGCGGTTCTGGAAGTTGGAGTCTGCCATTGTGCTGCACTCGATTGTAGCAGATTAGAACGAGCGTTCCGGTGCCTATGGTATCGTACTGAGGCCGACTTGGGCAAGGAGGATAGGCGGGTCCAACCGCCGCAGCCACGCCCCTTCGAAGGGCCAGTCCCTCCACGGCCCAACGCCCCGAGCCGGAGGTGTAGGGCGTGCCCCGCCCCCGCGCGTGCCATCCGCCCCTATCCTCCCACCCCCTCCATCCCCTACCCTACCCTCATGCCCACCGACCGCGCGCGCCCGACCACGCCCCCGCTCACCCTGAGCTCCGCACCGCTCGTGGTGAGCCTGTCGAACTACGGGCGGAGAGACCAGCCACCCAAGAGGAGGGTGCAGGGCCTGCCCTGCTTGTTCCGCGCCCCCTTCGAGCGGTCCCGTTTTCCTATCTGGAGGTTGTTCCCCGGTTGTTTCGCAAGGCACTCGTCTCCTATCTGCGCCGCGCGATTCCAACCCCCGATCGCGAAACAACCTCCAAGCTGGCCCCTCTCTCCGAGGGCAATACGAAAAGACGAGTCCAAGCTGCGCCCCATCCCGACGCGAAACAACCGCGAATCAACCTCAAAGCTGTTTCGGCGCCCCGCCGTGCGACCCCAGGCACGGCAGGGCCGGAAAAAACGCGCGAGAACGAAACGAATCGACTCGAATGCCCAAGCGTCGCCCGCCTCTTGGCTCGGGGAGCTGAGGGTCCAGGGCTCGCCCTGGCCCTACACCCGCGTCCCGTACACGTGCTCCGGCGCCACCACGATCGCCACCCGGCTGTCCTCCCGCATCGCCCGGTCGTACTCCTCCCAGTCCGGGTGCTCCGACGCCGCCGCCGAGCGGTACACCTCCCGCAGCGCCAGCCGCAGCTCCTCCGCGTCCGTCGTCTCCGCCGACAGCACCGTCGCCCGCCCCTCCAGCACCACGTACCCGCGCCAGTCGGCCTGCGACACCATCAGCGAGCAGCGAGGCTCCCGCAGCAGGTTCGCCAGCTTCGCCCTTCCCGCCGTCGTCGTGCACGCCACCCCGTCCCCGAACAGCCCGCACGTCACGATGCTCATCTGCGCCGCCCCGTTCCGACGGAACGTCGTCAGCACGCCGTTGTGGTTCTGCGACAGGAACGCCCGGACCGATTCTGACATCATTGCGATGCTCCTCCTCCACGGTGTTGTGTTGCCGGCTCGCTCGGCGTCACCGGTGTCGGCGTCGTCGTGCGTGGCGATGCCGCCGACCGTTGCGGCCTGGCGCAGGCGGTGGTGCGCTGGCCGTCGCCCGCCCACCTGCCGAGGCTCCTCCTCCGGTGGCCCCGACCACGGCCATCCCTGCAGCGGCGGGTACATCCACCGCAGCGTCGCCACGATGACCACCCCGCTCCCCGCAAGCACCGCCAGCGCCAACTGCGGCCCGATGACCTCGGCCAGCGTCCCCACCACCACCGCCCCCAGCGGGTGCAGCCCGATGCCCAGCAGCACAGCCCCGATGGCCCGCCCCCGCATCTCCGGCGGCGCAGCCTGCAGCGTTATCGCCGACTGCATGCTGGCGAAGCCCGACTGCCCCAGCCCCGCCACCACCAGCATCACCAGCGGACAGCACGTACACCTCCGACGACGCGAAACAGTGCGATCGACAGCAGCAAGAGCAGTGCCCCCAGGCAGAAGTACGCCCCCGGCCGCTGGATGCGCAGCGCCGCCAGCAGCATCGCCCCCGAGAACGATCCGATCCCGATGGCCGCCGCCAGCAGCCCGTACAGCGACGAGCCTACGCCCAGCACGTCGCGGGCGATCACCGGCACCATCTGCATGAACGGGAATCCCAGGAAGTTCACCACCGCCGTCACCACGAACACCGACCACAGCGTCTGGTTGCGCCGCGTGTTCCGCAGCCCCGCCACCACCTGTGCGACGGCGCTCTCCGTCCCCACCCGCCCGCGGCCGGAGTCGGATGCGCTGATGGAGCCGACCAGCAGCAGGCTCACGATGAAGAACCCCACCATCACCCCGTACGACCCGTCGAAGCCGATGAAGGCGATGAGTAGCCCCGCCCATCAGCGGCCCCAGCATGAAGGAGCCCATCATCGCCGCCGTCTCCATGGCGATGGCGTTCGTGAGCCGCGACGAGTCGAAGATCTCGGCGAAGTACCCCCGCCGCGCCGGGAAGTCCGTCGTCATCGCCATGCCGATGAGGAAGGTGCACACGTAGACGTGCCAGGGCGCCACCAGTCCGGTGACCACCAGCGCCAGCATCGTCGCCGCGCCGGTCACGTTCAGCATCTGCGCCGCGACGAGCAGCCGCTTCTTCGGGAACCGGTCCGCCAGCTCGCCCGCCACCAGCCCCAGCACGAACATGGGCAGCATGCGGAAGGTGCCGACCAGCGCCACCTCCATCGGCGAGTCCGTCAGGTCTAGGACCAGCCAGGAGGCCACGGCCAGCTCCATCATCATGCAGGTCATCCAGAGCCAGGCCGCGAACCACAGCCGTCGAAACGACGGGTGGGCCAGCGATTGGAACGGGGAGGGCCGGGGCGAGGGGTAGCCGGGGGCCGAGCCTATGGACATGGACCCCTTCGTCTACCCTTCCGAAGCCGAGTCCGCAGTCTCCGCGAGCATGCGACGAAGCACCGTCTGCAGGACTCCGCCCTGGCGGTAGTACTCCAGCTCCACCGGCGTGTCGATGCGCACGACGGCGGCGAACGCGGTCGTGCTGCCGTCGTCCCCGCGCGCCTCGATCTGCACCTCGCCGCCCGGCGCAAGCCCCGACGCGATGCCCGAAAACGTCGAAGGTCTCCCGCCCCGACAGCCCCAGCGTGGCGAGGCTCTCGCCCTCGCGGAACTGCAGCGGCAGCACGCCCATGCCCACCAGGTTGCTGCGGTGGATGCGCTCGTAGCTCTGGGCCAGTGCGGCGCGCACGCCCAGGAGGTTCGGCCCCTTGGCGGCCCAGTCGCGGGAGCTTCCCGCGCCGTACTCCTTCCCGGCGATGACCAGCAGCGGCACCGACTCCTCCCGGTATCGCAGCGAGGCGTCGTAGATGCGCATCTCCTCGCCGCTGGGCAGGTGGACCGTCCAGTCCCCTTCCTTCTCCGGCACCAGCGCGTTGCGCAGCCTCGGGTTGCCGAACGTCCCGCGCATCATCACCTCGTGGTTCCCCCGGCGCGCCCCAAAGGTGTTGAAGTCCCGCGGCTCCACCCCCAGCGATATCAGGTGCTGCCCCGCGGGCGCCCCGCGGGGGATGCTCCCCGCCGGCGAGATGTGGTCCGTCGTCACCGAGTCCCCCAGGATGGTCAGGATCCGCCCCCCGCGAATGTCCTCCATCGGCTGCGGCTCCCGCGGCATGTCCTGGAAGAAGGGCACCTCCTGGATGTACGTGGAGCTCGGGTCCCACGCGTACTGGTCCTCCGCGGACTCCGCAGGCGCGCCCCAGCCGCCCTCGCCCGAGAAGACGCTGCCGTAGCGTTCGGCGAACTCCTCCGGCTTCACGCTCTCGGTGATCGCCTTACCGATCTCCTCCTGCGAAGGCCAGATGTCGCGCAGGTAGACCGGTTCGCCGGCCTCGTCGAGTCCCAGCGGCTCGGTGGTCAGGTCCAGGTCGACTCGCCCGCCGAGCGCGTACGCGACCACCAGCACGGGCGAGGCCAGGTAGTTGGCCTTCACCTGCGGGTGGATGCGCCCCTCGAAGTTGCGGTTGCCGCTCAGCACCGCGGCGGCCACGAGGTTGTGTCCCGTCACCGCCTCGGCGACCGCCTCGGGCAGCGGCCCGCTGTTCCCGATGCACGTCGTGCACCCGTAGCCCACCAGGTGGAAGCCCAGCGCCTCCAGGTACGGCGTCAGCCCTGCGTTGTTCAGGTAGTCCGTGACCACCTGCGACCCGGGGCGCCATGCTCGTCTTCACCCACGGCCGTCTGCGCAGCCCGCGCTCCACGGCGTTCTTGGCCAGCAGCCCCGCCCCCACCATCACCGACGGGTTCGACGTGTTGGTGCAGCTCGTGATGGCGGCGATGACCACCGCCCCGTGGTCCAGCTCCACGTCCTCACCGTCGATCGACACCGCCACCCCCGATGTGGGCTGCGCCACCGTCGACCGGAACGACTCCTTCACGCTGTGAAGCGCCACCCGGTCCTGCGGCCGGTTTCGGACCCGCCAGGCTCGGCTCCACGGTCGACATGTCCAGCGACAGCGTCTGGCTGTAGAGCGGGTCTGGGGAGTCGTTCGTGTGGAAAAGCCCCTGCGCCTTTGCGTAGCGCTCCACCAGGTCCACCTGCTCCGCGCTCCGACCGGTGACGCGCAGGTACCGCAGCGTCTCCGCGTCGATGGGGAAGAAGCCCACGGTCGCCCCGTACTCCGGCGCCATGTTCGCCATGGTGGCCCGATCCGGCAGCGGCAACCGGGCGAGGCCGGCCCCGTAGAACTCCACGAACTTCTCGGACGACCCCATGGGCCCGCAGCATCTGCACGATCGTCAGCACCAGGTCCGTCGCCGTGCTGCCCTCCGGCAGCTGGCCCGTGAGCTCCACGCCCACCACCTCCGGCGCCTGCATGTAGTAGGGCTGGCCCAGCAGCACCGCCTCCGCCTCGATGCCTCCCACGCCCCAGCCCAGCACGCTCAGGCCGTTGACCATCGTCGTGTGCGAGTCGGTGCCCACCAGGGTGTCGGGGAACGCGACCCCGTTCCGAGTCGCCACCACCGTGGCCAGGTACTCCAGGTTCACCTGGTGCACGATGCCCGTTCCCGGCGGCACCACGCGGAAGTCCTGGAACGCCTGCTGCGCCCACTGGAGGAACGCGTAGCGCTCCCGGTTCCGCTCGATCTCCCGCTCCACGTTCAGCCGCAGCGCCGCCGACGAGCCGAAGTAGTCCACCTGCACCGAGTGGTCCACCACCAGGTCGGCCGGCCACCAGGGGGTTGATCTTCCGCGGGTCGCCGCCCATGCGGGCCATCGCCGAGCGCATCGCCGCCAGGTCCACCACGGCGGGTACGCCGGTGAAGTCCTGCAGCAGCACTCGCTCCGGCATGAACGGAAACTCCCGCGAGGGCACGGAGTCCGGTCGCCACTGCAGCAGGTTTTCGAGGTCGTCCTCGCCGACGAGGTCGCCGTCCGCGTGCCGCAGCACGTTCTCCAGCAGCACGCGAATCGAGTACGGAAGGCGGTCGAGTGGTGTTGCCGAGGCGTCGGCCAGCACGCTGAGTCGGTAGTAGCGAATGGGGCCTTGGGTCGTCTCCAGGGTCGCGGCCGCCTGCGCCCGGTATCCGTGGCTCGTCACCTTCTCCCTCCTCTCCGAAAGGCCCCGTAGGGCCTGCCGCGGCGGGGCTACTCCTGGCGCCCCTCCTCCGCGGTGGTCTCATGGCCAAGGTCTTCCAGCAGAAGCTCGGCCCAGAGCCGAAACGTCTCCTCCGTGTCCTCCTCGCAGTGGGGACACGCCCGGTCCCCAAAGCGCAGCCGGGTGCTGCACAACTGGCAGACCACCACCTCGTCCAGGCGGTTCATCACCATTTGGATCTGCTTCCCGCTGGCCACTGCCACCTCCGACGGGCGACCCCCGTAGGCGTCCGTACAGTGTAGACGGAAACCGCCCCGCTATCCAAGAGCCGCCCTCGCCGCCGCTCACCTGAGCTCGTCAAAGGCCGAAGGCGGATTTCGTCGTTCCTGCGCAGGCAGAGCCTGCCCTGCGAAGGCAGGGGAACCTCGACCCTTCCGCGACGAAGGCTGCAAGGTGTTGCACTTCGTTTGTGAGTTAGGGAACCCAGGGGGGTGGCGGGGTGCCCCCGTGGGGGTGGGGGGGGGGGGGCGCAGCCCCCAAGAAAGGGTCCGAGGGTGGGCGGGTGGGCCCACCCAAGGTCGCACCGGAGGGGGTCTCTCCCCCCGCCGCTACTCCGACGAGTGGGCCACCACCGCGTCCAGCCTCTCGGCGAGCCGGTCCTGGGCTACCTCCAGATCATACTGGCTCTGCAGCCCCATCCAGAACTCCGCCGAGTTCCCAAAGAAGCGCGACAGAAGCAGCGCCGTCTCCGCCGTGACGGACCGCTCCCCGTGGACGATCGCGTGAATCCGGCGGGGGTCCACGCCAATGGCCCTCGCCAGCCGGTACTGCGTGACCTCCATTGGCAGCAGGAACTCCTCGTTGAGGACCTCCCCGGGGTGAATGGCAGGCAGCCTGTCCGCGTCCTGGGATATCCTGGGATGGTTCCTCGGGACATTCATAGCACTTTCACATAGATGGACGAAGGCCCGCCTCTGGTCTTCGATTTCCGAACCTCGAACAGATCGGGACGGGAATTGATGAGGAGTGATAGTTGCTTGTGTCCGTAGGTCCGAGCGTCGAACGCGGGGTCGAGTTGACGCAAGTAGGTCCCGACCGCTCCGAGAAATGCCCAGCCGTCGTCCTGCGCAGCCATCTCGATAGCGCGCCCAACCATCTCGGTCCAGTTCGATGAGCCCAGCTTGGTGACCTTGACGCCTTTCTTTCCTCGCGGTGCCAAGTTCTCCGTGTAGACGAAGACTTCGCAGGCGTTAACGAAAGACTTGGGCGTGTCGGATCGTCCCACGCCCATCACGAACAGGCCATCCTCGCGAATTCTGGTGGCTAACCTCGTGTAGTCGCTGTCGCTGGAAACGATGCAGAAGCCGCGGACTGTTTCGGCGTGCAACAGGTCCATGGCGTCGATGATCAAAGCGCTGTCCGTAGCATTCTTCCCTGTGGTGTACCGGAACTGCTGCATTGGTTGGACTGCGTGGGCGTGAAGCGGGTCCTTCCATCCGGACATCTGTGGTGTCGTCCAGTCGCCGTAGATGCGTCGCGTCGTTACGACACCGTACTTTGCAGTCTCGGCTAGAACGTGCTCAATGAGCGATGGCTGGGCGTTGTCACCGTCAATCAGCATAGCGATGGGCCGGAAATCGGAGCTCATGGCCCTATTGTACCCGAAGCCGTGAAAAGCAGTATTTGTTCCGACTTTACGAGGTAGGCCCAGCTAGGCTCGCATCACGGGGAGTCCAGAGGGCCCCACCGGGGGGCAGGGGGGCCGCAGCCCCCTCTCTCAGTCGTCGCTCCGGCGAAAGCCGGAGCCCAGGGGTGGGGCGGGTATCTCCGGCGGAGGTATGGGGCCGCGCCCTCTGTTACAAGACCGTCCGAGGGCGCGCCTCCCCCGGGGGGGTCTGGGGGGCGCTAGCCCCCCAAGAATAGATCCTACGGTGGGTGGGCGGGATAAGCGATGGTGCGGGGAAGGGAGGAGCGGGGCATCCATAACACGCCACCCCTCTCCGAAAGGACCACACCCCGGCGCAGCTCAGCGCCCAACCCAAAACCCACCGTAGCGCGTATCATGAGAGGGACGCCTGCTCAGCCCCCAAGGAGCGCACCAATGGACGAACGCCTCCAGACCAACAAGGCCCACTGGAACGAGTCCACCCCCATCCACGCCGCGTCCGACTTCTACGACGTGGCAGGCTTCAAAGCCGGCCGGATCATGCTCAAAGACCTGGAGCGCCGGGAGGTCGGCGACGTCTCCGGCAAGTCCCTCCTCCACCTCCAGTGCCACTTCGGCCTCGACACCATGTCGTGGTCCCGCCTCGGCGCAAAGGCCACCGGCGTCGACTTCTCCGATGCCGCCATAGACCTCGCCCGCTCCCTCAACGACGAGCTCGGCCTCGACGCCCGCTTCATCTGCGCCAACGTCTACGACCTGCCGAGCGTCCTCCGCGAGCAGTTCGACGTCGTCTTCTGCTCCTACGGCGTCCTCGTCTGGCTCCCGGACCTCGCCGAGTGGGCCAGGGTCGTCAGCAACCACCTCAAGCCCGGCGGCGTCTTCTACATCGTCGACTTCCATCCCCTCTTCGGCCTCTTCGAGCCCCAGGAGTCGGGCGACTGGCGACCCACCTACCGCTACTTCCACACGCAGCTCTACTTCGACGACGTCGAGCCCAGCTACGCCGGCGGCCCGCCCATCGCGACCCCAACCTACGAGTGGCAGCACACCATCAGCGACGTCGTCAACGCCCTCCTCGACGCCGGCCTCCGCATTGAGTACCTCCACGAGTTCCCGTACTGCCACTACCGCGCCTTCCCCGTCATGGTCCAGGGCGACGACGGCTGGTGGCGCCTCCCCGCCCACAACGACTCCGTCCCTCAGATGTTCTCCATCCGCGCCCACAAGTGAAGGGCGGCGGCCGCGGCTACACCGCCACCTCCACCAGCTGTGCCGAGGAGCGAGGTTCAGGGATGGGGTCGCCATTCTCGCGGAGGATCTCTAGGTGGGACGTGACTGCCGCCTGAATCAGCTTTTCTGTTTCGCTGAGTGTGTCTGCAGCAGCTATGCAGCCTGGAACGTCAGGTAGGTATGCGGAGTACCCGTCACCGGTCTCTTCGATGATTACGATGTACTTCATGTCATTTGCCCCTTGTCTAGTCCAGCTTGTTGAGAATACTCCTCCAGGTTCCGGTCGCCAACTCTTTGCTGAGTCTACCTGCAATGGTAACCAGTCCTGGCTTGTCG
Organism: Dehalococcoidia bacterium; assembly: GCA_965205235.1. Taxonomy (GTDB): domain Bacteria; phylum Chloroflexota; class Dehalococcoidia; order Lucifugimonadales; family UBA1127; genus CBDBGD01. The sequence goes on along the minus strand of CBDBGD010000004.1, from coordinate 45,690 downwards.
GCGTGCTTGTAGTGCCGGTGGCTGCCCCGCGTTCTCACCAAGCGCCAGCCGTCCCGCTCCACCAAGCGGATCGCGTCCCTGACCGTAGGCATGGGCCTATTCTACCTGCGTCGGCGCCGTCCCGCCTCCTATGCCCCCTTCTCCCTCTCCGGCCCCCACCCCGCTGCCATCTCTCCCTTCCACCAACTCCCACCATCCCCTACCCTACCCCCATGCCCAACCACGCGCGCGTCCCGCTCGCCCTGAGTTTGCCCAAGAACCCGCTCCCCCTGAGCCTGTCGAAGGGCCTGAGCGGCGTCACGGCGTCGGCCCGTCGACGGCCTCCAGCCCGCCCTGCCTGGAGGTTGTTTCGCACACGCCTTTTTCGACCTATTTCCCTATCTGGACCTTGTTCCGCGGTTGTTCCGCACGGGGTTTGTCTCCTATCTGCGACCGACGGCTCAAACCCGACACTGCGAAACAACCTCCAAGCTGGCCCCTCTCTCCCAGGGCAACACAAAAGGACAATTCCAAGCTGCGCCCCATCCCGCCGCGCAACAACCGCGATTCAACCGCAAAGCTGTTTCGGCCCTCCGCCGCGCCGCCTCAGGCACGGAGGAGCCGGAAAAAAACGCGCGACACGAAACGAATCGAATCGAGTGGTGCTCCTCTCCCCATGCCGAGGGTTGAGGAGAGGGGCTAGGGTGAGGGTGGAGCTAGGGTGCCGCGTCCTTCTCCGCCTCCGCCGCCCCCTCCGCGGCCGGGGCAGGGGCCGAGGGCTTCGACGGACGCCTGGCGAACCGCCGGTTCAGCACGTACACCGCCGCTGCGGCGCCGCCCCACAGCGGGCTCAGGATGATGAGCCAGATGCCCACCTCCACCGCCCCCCGCACGATCATCGAAAACAGCCGGATCGCGTCCTGGGCGTTGCCTGCCAGGTCGTAGCCGCCCACCACCCAGCCTTCCTTCTCGACCACGAACACGTAGACCGTGGCCGAGGCCTCCACGTCCCCGGCTTCGCTCTCACCCATGACCGTGAGGGTTGCCATGTACGGCTGGTTGCGAAGGTGCAGGTAGGCGTGCGTCGTCTCCACGGCGTTGCCCTCGTCCAGCGTCCCCTCCTCCACCGCCGACCCGTCGCCGAAGTCCCAGCGGTACCGCATGTTCGTCACGCCCACCGGGCGGTTGAACGTCCCGCGCAGATGTGCTTCGTCGCCCTCCTCCACTGTCACCTCGTCCCCTGTCGACACGATGATCGCTGGCAGGTCCGTCACCGTCACCGTGATCTTGTCCTCCCCCTCCACGATCCCCGCCTCCCCCGTGCCCGTCATCGTGATCTGCACGATGTAGGGGGACTCCTCCGTGCTCTCGTAGAAGTGGGTGGTGACCGCGGTGACCATCCGGTCCGCGTCCTCCGTCAGGATGGCCCGGTTGCCGCTGGCGGCGGTCCCGTCGCCGAAGTCCCACGTGTAGGTGAACTGCTCAACGCCCTCCGGCGGCATGAAGAAGGCGCGCAGCCGCACCGAGCGACCCACTGCCACCGTCTGATCGTCGCCTGCGTCCACGGGCATCTGTGCCGTGTCCAGCACCGTGACCTCGATGGTGTCCTGGCCGTACAACGGGCTGGACCCCCGGGCCCCGGAGATGCGCACGTCGACGAAGTGCGGCGAGTCCCGGTGGTCGTGGTACACGTGCGTCACCGATGCCGTGACGCGCACCCCTGGATCCGTCGTGGGCGCAGTGAAGTTCGAGTACACGGGCCCTGACCCGTCGCCGAAGTCCCACACCACGTTGTACGCCCCGGACTCGTCCGAGGCGTCGTCCGGCACCCGGAAGGTCGCCTTGAAACGCGCCACCTGGCCCACGTTCACCGTCCGGTCGGCCCCGGCGTCAACCCGAAGGTCCGCCTCCTCCACTCGCAGGTAGACGCGCACCAGGGAGAATGCCGACGTCTCCTCCAGTAGCTTGATCCTCCCCAGCAGGACCTCCAGCTCTTCTTGGACGTCGGAGAGGGACAGGCGGATCTCCAGGGCGTCCTTGGAGGTGTCGGCCTGCTCCAGCAGGTTCAGCAATGCCGTCTCCGTCGCCCGCAGGTTCTTCACCCTCGACTGCGAGTCGAAGTACTCCGACGTGACGTCCGTGCTCGTCGAGATCTCCGACTCCACCTCCACGGCGATGCCCCGAAGCCGCTCGACGGCTTCGTCGAGCCGCTCGGCCGGCACGCGCACGGCGATGCTGCCGCTGAAGTCGTCGAACCTCTGCGACGATACTGTCCAGCCGCCCATGCCCTCCGCCAGCGCCGCCACTCGGTCGATGGATGCCTGGATGGCCCCGGCCACGACCAGGCTGATGTCCATCGTGCGTACCACGATGCGCTGCTGCCGGAGAGGCGTCTCTCCCTGGTCGCCGGCAAGAGTGTCGGCGCTGCCGCTGGTGGTCTGCGCCTGTGCCGCCTCCTTCGTCTGCACGTTCTGGCCCGCCGCCTGCGGGGCGGAAGTAGAAGCCGCGGCCACGGCAGCAGGTGCAGCCGCGGCCTGCGTCGTGACCGTCGCCTGGGTGGTCCGAGACATTGCCGACTCCTGCACGGCCGCGGACTGGGCCATCGCAGCCGTGGCGGCAGCGGAATCGGCCATGGAGAAGAACGCAGACTCTTCGTCGTCGCCGCCACCGCACGCCAGAAGCAGCACAGAGCCGAGGATGGCCGAGACAAGGAGCGTCACCAGTCTGGGGTGTGGATTCACTGTGGGCCTCCTGCTCGCGTTCCTACTGGAGAATACTCCCTGTCGGGCCGTTTGGTTCCATGCCTGCACGGAATCAGTGCCAGCGAACGGATTCTAGCAGGGTTTGCGCAGAACGTAGATGATGAACCAGGGGCCTTTCCCTCCGCACATGCACAATCCAACCCGGAAGCGACAACGATATATCTAGTGCGAGGCGGGCGTAGGAGTAAAATAGTTCGCATAGGCTAGACGTCCCAGCCTGCGAGAAGGAGGGCCGACTCGTGCGAAAGAGCTTTCACCTGAGCAGGGGGGTATGGCTGGTTTTGGCTTTGGCGTTGGTGGCGCTCGTCGCTTGCGGCAGCGACGACGACGCAGATCTGGCGCAGCAGCCGTCCTCTGCAGCTGCCGAGACCGCCCGAAGGGCTGAGCCGACCCCGGCGCCCACCGTGGCGCCCGAACCAACGCCCACGCCAGCAGCCCCAGCTGAACCCACAGCGCCGCCTGGCCTTGCCGCGGAGTGTCTGCCCGGCGGTGCCATCGAGGATGCCGCAACGATCGCCTCCTGCGCCGCGCAGGCCCTCCAGCAGGCGCCGGGTTTCTCGTTCGAGGGAGAGTTCAACCTCTTTGCCCTCTTCTCCGGGTTTGCGCCGGAGGGCCAAGGGCCTCCGGCTGGCGAAGGCCTCATGCAGCTCAGCGGCGCCATCGTTCCGCCGGACAGTATGCAGTTCGAGATCACTTTCGGGCCTGAGGGCGAGGGGGTCACGGTAGCCGCGATCATCATCGGCCAGGACACCTACTTCCGGGACCCTGAGGCCAACATTTGGTTCAAGGGGGCTCCTCCCGACTCGGACTTCCTGTCGTCGGTGCAGATGGTCGGCATGCTCCAGCTGCCCAGGGACTCCGGCGGCACGCTGGAGGAGACCGTGGAACTCGAAGACGGGACCACTGCCTACGTGCTCTCCTACGATCAGGCCGGTCAGCAGAGCGGCATGGCGGGCATGGGGCTTCCCGGCGGCAACCTCGTCATCGTGGTGAGCGCCGACGACTTCCTCACCAGGGAGGTCAAAGTGACCCTGGAGGCCGATAGCGGTGACGCGCCCGACCTCATCTCCATCAGGTACCACGGCTACGACTCGCCCGCGGAGATCGAGCCGCCCGCTCAGTACCTGCCCCTCCCGGAGGGCGCCATGGAGGCGGAGCCTCCCACGGAGGCGGTGGTCCTTGGGCTTGCCCGGAACGCCGGCGGGGACGTGGAGGTGACGTTCAGTGAAGCCGTGCACGTCGAAGGACAGGTGGAGCTCTATGTCATCGACCCTGCGACCGGGGGTTGGGGTCTCCCGCTCCTCGGCGGAAGCGGGACGACTGTCCTCACTTTCGACGCGGACGCAGAGGACAGGCCGTCCCTCGTAGTCGGAGAGAGCGAGATCGCAGGCTTCGTCTTTCCGACGCCGGACTCGCAGATGACAGACGCTGACGGCGAGCGGCTGGACCCGACCTTCGACGTGTGGACGTACGAGTAGCGGCGAGGTGTGGCCATGACTCTGCCTGCGCGAGTCGCACTGGTGGCCGTCTGCGCTCTCCTGCTGGCCGCCGCCTGCCAGGACGACGCCGGGCCGGCCAATGCCACGAACGAGGTAACGTCGGGGCGAGAGCCCAACGCGTCGGTAACCGGAAGCGTCACCTATCGTGAGCGTATAGCGCTGACGCCGGGCGCCAAGGTGGTCGTGGAGCTACGCGACGTGTCGTTGGCAGACGCCGCAGCCCCGCTCATCGCCCGACAGACCATCTCAGAGCCCGGCCAGGTGCCCATCGAGTATAAGGTCGAGTACAACCGCGACGACATCGACTCCAGCCGCATCTACTCCGTGACGGCGCGCATCATCGAGTCCGACGGACGCCTCGCCTTCACCAACGACACAGTGCGTGAGGTCATCACCCGCGGGAATCCCAACAAGGTGGACATGGTCCTGGTGCTGGTGCAGCCTCCACCCGAGCTAACCATCGAGGGCCAGGACTGGCGGACATGGGTGGAGACGCCGCCGCCGGTCCTCTGGGCCAACCTGATACCCAACGAGCGGGAGCACCTGCTGCGGATTGCCTACTACCAGTCCACCATAGAGGGCTGCGCCCGCCCCGGGAACCAGGGGTTGGAGGTGGACGGCAACGATATTGTTGCCCACCTTACCCTGATGCAGCCGCCGCAGACGGCGTGGGCAATCCCCTGCGATGAAGAGGTGGTGGAGCTCGATGCTGTGGAGCACATCCGAACGCCTCTTGAGCCCGGCCAGACCTACCGCGTGCTGGTGAACGGCCGGGTGACCACCACCTTCAGCATCCCGGAGACCAGGCTTGGACACACCAATATTGCCGAGTCGCTCATTCAGAGTGCGGAGCTGATGATCGTGGAAGGCGACCCGTTCCGGTACCAGCTGCGCGTCGTCTCAGGCCTCCCCAGCAGTGGTTGCTCTCAGTCCAACGGCTACGAGCTCCGGTGGGGAGAGGCGAACGCGATCGACGTGGTGGTTACCCACCATCGCATATCCTACCCGGAGGTTGTCTGCATCACGGACTTCCCAACATTCGAGACCGTCGTTCCCCTGGGTCAGGCTTCGGACTTCGAGTCGGGCGTGGAGTACACCGTCACCGTGAACGGGGAGAAGCCCGTGTCATTCGTGGCCCGCTAGGCCAGACTCCGGGACTACCCGTTCCGGACTAAGCCGTCGTTCATCGTCAGGACGCGGGTGCAAGCCTCGCTGACCCTGGAGTCGTGCGTGACTAGGATGATCGTCTGACCGTATTCCCGGTTGAAGCGGTGGAGCAGGTCCATGACCTCTCCCGTGTTCGTCGAGTCCAGGTTGCCCGTCGGCTCGTCTGCCAGCAGCAGGGCTGGCCGGGTAACCAGCGCCCTCGCAATGGCCACCCGTTGCTGCTGACCGCCGGACAACTCTGCGGGTCTGTGTCCAGACCGGTCTTCCAGTCCTACCAGCGCAAGCGCGTCGGCGGCCGCTGCCTTCGCCTGTGAACGTCGCTGGCCTGAGTACTCAATCGGGAGAGCCACGTTCTCCAGCGCCGTCAGGGTCGGCACCAGGTTAAACGTCTGGAAGACGAACCCCATCCGCTCCGCGCGCATCCTCGTGCGCTCCCGGTCCGGCAGCGTCGTCACGTCAGCGCCGTCGATCACGAGGCTCGGCGGCGGGCTGGTGCCGGGGTCCGGGGAGTGCAGTAGCCCCAGGATGTGCATCAGCGTGCTCTTCCCGCACCCGGACGGCCCCATGATTCCCACCATCTCGCCGGCCTCAACCGACATGTCGATGCCCCGCAGAGCGCGCACCAGGTTGTTCCGGCTCAGCCGGTAGGTCTTGTGCAGGTTCCGGGTTTCCAGGAGGGCCATCGGCATCCTATCCGTATCTCAGCGCTTCCACTGGGTCCAGCCGAGCAGCGTTCCAGGCGGGAAGCGCTCCCGCAAGCGCCCCCAGCACCGTCGAGAAGGTCACTCCCAGCACAGCGATTCCCGGTGTCAGGCGGAACAGGATGGTGCCGGAGCTTTGCCCCGCGTCGTTCGCAACAAAGACCACAAGAGCGGCCAGACCCAATCCGGTCAGCCCTCCCACAAACCCCATGAACCCGGCCTCCAAGACCAGCTCGCGCATGATCACCGCCCGGCTCGCCCCTATGGCGCGCTTGATGCCGATTTCCCGAGTCCGCTCGATGACGCTCATCGTCATGGTGTTGATGACCGCGAGACCGCCCACGACGATGCTGATCAGCGCGACGCTGAGGATGATCGCGTTGAAGATGGCGATGGTCGACCCGAACTGCTCGTCGAAGTCCTCGCCGGACACCGCCCGGAGCCGGGGTATCTCGCGCTCGATGGTCTGGACCAACTCGTCTACGTTGGCGCCCTCCTCCGGGTACGCAACGATCATGGACGTCATCTCAGGCATCTGCCGCCCGAGCAGTTCGGCGATGACGCCTTCCTGCTCCAGTAGCTCCTGCCCGGCGGCCCACGGCACGACCGCCGTTGTATCGAAGAACGTCAACGTCGCCTCGCGAACGCCGACGACCTCGAACTGGGTGCCGCGGATGTCGAATTTGTCTCCGGGCCCCGCGCTGAACTTTCTGGCCAGGTCCGCCCCGAGCAGGACAACGCGTCGCCCCTCGTCCTCCAGCGTCGTCTCGCGCCCTTGGGCAGTCTCCATCTGAAACGTCTCGTAGCCCCTATCGAAGCCCGCCATGTAGGCCACGACAAAGTCAGGCGTCACAAACCCCGATCCCGCGTCTTTGGGATCGAGGAGGAGCTGGACCCGGGGCGCCGCGACCGCCACTCCCGGCAATCCAGCAACCTGATCGACCACCTCGATTGGGAGGGGCGTCAGGCCGAACCCAAACGCCGGATTGATCGCGTCGCTGACGACGACCTTGTTGTCGAAGTACTCAGAGCCGCCGACCACGATTGCGCTTAGCTTGTTGGCCATGGCGCTCATCACTATGAGCGCCCAGATCCCAACGGTGATGCCGAGCACTGTCAGACCGGTGCGGAGCTTCCGGCGGGCGAGACTGCGCAGCAAGGTTTGACTATCCTCATAGACGGCGCGTATTGCAGGTCCAACTAGAAGGGTGGTACAAAGACCAGACCCGGTCAATACGTCGGAGTCCGAGGCAAGCCGGCCGCGGTAGCGGGCCTCGGGTGGTGGAAGAGAAAGTGGTGGCGTCATGACAGCCGAGGTTGTGTGGCAACCGCCTGTCCCCCTTTCCACCCATGACGTCGTCATGCACGACGGCGCTGTTGTGACCCTTCGACGTCACGGCAACACAAGCGGCCCCCGCCTGGTGCTCAGCCACGGCAACGGCCTCGCGATCGACCTCTACTACCCCTTCTGGTCGCTGCTGACCGACGAATTCGACCTGGTCGTGTATGATCTGCGCAACCACGGCTGGAACGTCACCGGCGATCTGTCCGAGCACACCATCCCTGCGCTCGTCCGGGACTTCGAGCGCATCATGGAAGCCATCGAGCGCCGGTATGGGAGGAAGCATCAGATCGGCGTGTTCCACTCCCTGTCGTCCCTGGTGGCTCTCCTGTCGCCTAGCGTGCATACCGGTTTCCAGGCCCTCGCCCTGTTCGACCCACCCCTCTCCAGGCCGGGCCCCACCCATGATGTGGGGCAGGCCGCCGCTGCTCGGAACGCTGCGCACACGCGACGCAGAGCAACGTCGTTTCGCAGCCCACAGGAGCTCGCGGAGGTCCTCCCCTACCTGCCACTCTTCCGGCGCGTCGTCCCAGGGTTCTTCGACCTGATGGCCAGGACGACCCTGCGCAAGGGCGAGCAGTCGAGGTACCACCTCCGCTGTCCGCCTGAGTACGAGGCCCGGATCATGGAGAGTGTCGCCTCGTTCGGCGTGGCTGTGGACGTGGAGTCGGCCCGGTGCCCCGTGAGGGTCATCGGCGCAGACCCGACGCCGCCGTTCCCGTACTGGCCTACCTTCAACTTCGGGGAGCTTCTGGACATGGACTACGAGTTCGTGCCCGGCACAACGCACTTCCTGCAGATGGAGAAGCCGGAGGAATGCGCCGCCCGGCTGCGGGCGTTCATAGACCCCCTCTTGGGCGGGCGGCGGGACGTCCCCTGAATCGGCGGTGGCGGTGAGTGGTGAGGAGGAAGCGTCCCTTTGGGGTCGGAAGCTGAAGGGTCAGGTGCTGGTGCGGACTCCGGGCACAGGGACGAGTCCTGGACCTATATCCACGACGCCGGGGACCGCACCCCCATCGCCGCCTCGAATGCATCGCAGCTTGGGGCGGTGTTGACCGTACACACGCTGTCCGCAACGACCTCGATGGTCTTGAAGCCGTTGCCGGTGACGTAGGCAACCGTCACCTCGTCCCGCTTGATTCTGCACTCCTTGACGAGCCTGCGCAGTCCCGATATGACCACGCCGCCGGCAGTCTCCGTGAAGATGCCCTCGGTCTCGGCGAGGAGGCGTATGCCTTCCTCGACCTCCTCCTCGAGCGCTGCCACGGCTGAGCCCCCGGTCTCGGCGAGCACCTCCATCGCAAAGGCCCCTGACGCCGGGTTGCCGATGGCCAGGGACTTGGCGATTGTGTCCGGCTTCACCGGCCTGACCCGCTTGCCGCCCGTCCTGAAGGCCTCCACAATGGGCGACGAGCCCTCAGGCTGCGCCAGGTGCATCTTGGTCTTGGCGCAGTCTATCAACCCCACGTCCGCCATCTCCTGGATGCCCTTCCATATCTTGGTGTGCAGCTCGCCTGAAGCGGCCGGGACGACACAGTGGTCAGGGGCCCTCCACCCTAGCTGCTCCACGGCCTCGTAGCCCAGGGTCTTGCTCCCCTCCGCGTAGAATGGCCGCATATTGATATTGACGAAAGCCCATCGCTTGTTGTCGGACAACTCGCTGCAGAACCGGTTCGCCTGATCATAGGTGCCCTCGATGGCCACCAGCGTCGGCCCGTACACTGCGGCGCCTACGATCTTCTCCCGCTCCAACGTCGCCGGGAAAAAGACGATCGTCTCCATGCCCGCCTTGGCGCCGTGCGCCGCCACCGAGCCCATCAGATTGCCCGTAGACACACAGGCAAGCACGTCGAACTCGAACTCCAAGGCCTTGGACGCCGTCACGGAGACCGGCCTGTCCTTGAACGAGTAGGTGGGGTTTACCGCATCGTTCTTGATGTATAGGTGATCGAGTCCGAGCACTCGGCCCAGGTTCTTGGCGCGCACTAGAGGAGTGAATCCCGTGCCGATATCGATGGCAGCCTCGGCGGCGACTGGGAGGAAGGCATCATACCGCCACATGCTGGCGGGTCCCTTCTCAATGCTCGCCCTGCTCACGCTCCTGGCGATGGAGGCGTAGTCGTACCTGATCTCCAGCGGACCAAAGCAGAACTCGCAGACGTTGCGAGGTTCAAGGGGGTACTCGTTGCCGCATTCGCGACAGCGCATGCACGTGACGTGGGGCATTCGCGGTCCCTCCAACCCTGTCGGCGGCTTCCCGTCCGGGCGGAGGGGGCGCTTCGCCGGAGCGTAGATGGTAGCAAGGGGTACTTGCCTTGTCAACGAAATTCGTTGCGGGTTTCTTCCTGCCCGCCATTCGCAAGCCGCCGGAGCGCATCGCCGTGGATGCGGAAGAGGCGCCACTCGGAGAGCATCTCCGCGCCCAGACCCTCGTAGAAGCGGTGGGCGTCTGTGTTCCAGTCCAGGGCCAGCCACTCGAAGCGGCCGCAGCCGCGCTCCACAGCGATGGCTGCCACGCGTCGCAGCAGCAACGCGCCCAAGCCGCGGCGGCGGTGTTCGGGCGAGACGTAGAGGTCCTCCAGGTGCATGCCCGGGCGGCCGAGGAACGTGGAGTAGCTGTGGAAGTACACGGCGAACCCCGCGGGCTCGCCGTCTGCGAAGGCCAGCAGCGCCTCCGCCGCGGGCTCGTCGCCGAACAGCGACGCCCGGAGGCCCTCCTCCGTCGCCGTCACCTGGTGCGTCAGAAGCTCGTACTCCGCTATGCCGCGGATGAAGGCCAGCAGGAGGGGCGCGTCCTCCGCCGTGGCGGGGCGTATGGTGAACCGGGGTCGTCCGGCCATGGGTCACCGTCCGAGTGGGTTGTGGGGCCTCCGCTGTCTCGCTGCGGCCTCAGGCGGGCGGTATCATAGAGCACGGGTTCACCGCGAGCAACGTGGAGGCTGACGTGCGATACATTGGTCGGAATGAATGGTTGGTATACGGCATCCTCGTGGCTGTCGTGGTGGCGGCGTCTGTGCCCCTGTACCCGTACCGATGGCACACGTTCTTCCACATTGCCGGAGCGGTGGTGTTTCTGGGCAACATCATCGTCACCGCCGCGTGGATGCTGATGGCCGAGCGCACGCGAAGCGTCAGCGTCATCCACTTCTCCGCCAAGGCCGTGCTCCGTGCCGACCTGCTGTTCACCCTGCCCGGGGTACTCCTCATTCTGATGAACGGCTTTGCCATGGTGCTCGACCGTTGGGGCGGCTTCGATGCGTTCCACCAGCTCTCCTGGATATCCCTGGCCCTCGCGCTGTTCACCGCATCCGGCGCCATCTGGGTGGGCATGCTCATCCCCGTGCAGCACCGCATGGCCGTCCTCTCGGACCCGTCCGACCACCCGGATGCGCCGCCGTCGGAGTTCTTCTCGGCGCTCCGCAGGTGGTACGTCTGGGGGGCCGTTGCGATAGCGCTGCCGGTCTGTTCGCTCTACTTGATGGTCACCAAGCCAAGCTTCGGCTAGGCGGTTTGCCGCCTTGCTCCCGCATAGCTAGAATGAGCCACGGTCGTACGATGGGGAGGCGATGATGGAGAAGAGAACACTCGGCAGAACGGGCATCGAGGTGAGCCGGCTGGGTCTTGGGCTCGCGGAGATATCCCGCCAGGAGCTGCGCGGGAGGGAGACCCCGGAGGCCGCACACGTGCTCAACCTGGCCCTGGACATAGGCATCAACTTCCTGGACACGGCCCCGAGCTACGCATCGACGGAGGCGCTGATCGGCGCCGCCGTGTCCCATCGCAGGGATGAGTTCTTCCTGGCGTCCAAGTGCGGCAACGCCTCCGAGAAGGACGCCGCGTCGTGGACGGCCGGCCTCATCGCCGAGGGCGTGGACCGCAGCCTCAGGCGGCTCAAGACCGACTACCTGGATGTCCTCCAGCTTCACTCGTGCGGTCTCGACATCCTGGAGCGCGGGGAGGTCATAGAGGCCATCATCAAGGCGCGCGAGCAGGGCAAGACCCGGTTCATCGGCTACAGCGGGGACAACGAGGCAGCCCTGTGGGCTGCCAGGAGCGGGATATTCGACACGCTCCAGACCAGCTTCAACCTGGTGGACCAGAGCGCCCGCAGGGAGCTTTTCGGGGCTGCTCGCGCCTCCGGGATGGGCATCATCATCAAGAGGCCCGTCGGCAACGGCGTGTGGGGGCGGACCAGCAGTCCTTATCCCTACGCCGACGAGTACTTCCGCCGTGCCCAGGCCATGATGGAGATGGGGCCGATCCCCGGCGCCCCAGACGACCCGTTCCTGGTCACCGTGGGCTTCCTCCTCGCGCACGACGAGGTCGATACGGCGATCGCGGGCACGCACAACCCGGCCCACCTCCGGGCCAACGTGGAGATGATCGAGAGAGACCTGCCCATTCCCGCCGAGGTCGTGGAGGAGCTCCACCGCCGCTTCGACGCCGTAGGAGGAGACTGGCCGGGCCTCACCTAGTGCCGGGGTTCCCTGGGGCCGGTCCCGGGAAATGCTGTTCGTCTCCAACATCAGCAAAGCCTACCCGAGCAGGACGCTGTTCAGCGGCCTCAACTTCGTCGTTGCCGCGGGAGAGCGCATCGCACTCATAGGCCCCAACGGCTCCGGGAAAACCACGCTGATGGACATCCTGTCGGGCGACGCCTCGCCGGACTCCGGGAGCATATCCAGGCAGCGCGACGTCTTGCTGGGCTACCTGAAGCAGGAGCCTGCGCTGTTCACCGGCAAGCCGCTCCTCGAGGAGGTGCTGGATGCCAGCCCCGACGCCACCGACCTCACGAAGAAGGTTGCCGCCGCGTGGGAGGCCCTCTCGACCGAGCCCGATCCGGAGGTGCAGGCCGGGCTGATGCAGCGCCTGGGGCGGCTGGAGGCGGAGCTCGAGGCCGCAGGCGGCGGCGACCGAGACCACGAGGCTAAGGCGATCCTGTCGGGCCTGGGCTTCAAGGAGCGGGACTTTCTCCGGCCCATGGGCGAGTTCAGCGGCGGCTGGGCCATGCGGGCGGGACTGGCACGGCTGCTGTTCAGAGACCCGGAACTCCTGCTCTTGGACGAGCCGACCAACCACCTTGATCTGGAGGCCAACCTGTGGTTCGAGAGGTACCTGTCCTCCTTCCAGGGCGGGGTGATCATAACCTCCCACGACCGGGCGTTCCTCAACCAGGTCGCAACCAGGGTACTGGCCATCGAGGCGGACGAGGTTGTCCTGATGCGGGGCAACTACGACGAGTACCTGGTCGCTCGTGAGCGCTCTCTGAAGATCAAGGAGGCGGCCGCGGCCAGGCAGCAGCGCGAGATGAAGCGGCAGATGCGGTTCGTGGAGCGCTTTCGGGCCAAGGCGACCAAGGCCAGCCAAGTGCAGAGCCGCTTGAAGCAGCTCAGCAAGGTGGAGACCATTGAGCTGCCGCGGATGACCAAGAAGGTCCGCTTTGCCTTCCCTGCGCCTCCACGCAGCGGCGCCGAGGTCATATCCCTGGCCAACGTGAGCAAATCCTACGGCGACAACACGGTCTACCGCGGCATGGACCTGACGTTGTCACGGGGCGACCGCGTCGTCCTGGTGGGGCCCAACGGCGCCGGCAAGACCACCATGCTGAAGCTGCTGGCAGGGGTGCTGTCCCCCGACGCGGGGGAGCGGAGGCTGGGCCACAACGTGACGCCGGCCTACTACGCGCAGCACGTCATCGAGCTCCTCAACCCGGCCAACACGGTCATCGCGGAGCTGCAACAGGCGGCGCCGTGTGAGACGGAGCAGAGCCTTCGCACAACCCTGGGAGGCTTCCTGTTCACCGGCGACGACGTCCGCAAGCCCATATCCGTGCTGTCAGGCGGGGAGAAGGCGCGGGTGGCCCTGGCCAAGCTGCTCCTCCAGCCCAGCAACCTCCTCCTCATGGACGAGCCGACCAACCACTTGGACATCGCTTCCAGGGAGGTGCTCGCGGACGCTCTTGGCGGCTACCACGGCACGATCTGCCTCATCACCCACGACCGCACGCTCATACGCCAGGTGGCAAACAAGATCGTGGAGATCGACGCCGGACGCCCCAGGGTCTTCCCCGGCGGCTACGACGCGTACCTGTACCGAAAGCAGACCGAGGCCCGTCACGGCGCCGCCGGTCCGGCGTCTAATGGCGCGACTGCTGGAGCGCCGGAGCAGAACGCCGGAAAGCAACGTTCAGGGCGTCGCAGTGCCGAGGAGGAGGAGCGCCGGTCACTTGCGAGAGAGGCTCGCAGGCTTGCGAGACGTATAGAGGAGATAAACGTCTCCCTTTCCGGCTGCGAGGCCCACATGGCGGAGCTGGAGACCATGTTCTCGCGCCCCGGCGAGTTCGAGGGCCCCGCCCAGCTCGCATCTGCAGGCGAGCGGTACCGAGTGCTCAAGGAGGAGGCGGGTTCCCTCTGGGAGGAGTGGGAGCGGCTGTCGGTGGAGGCGGAGAGCATCGATAGCAAGCTGGAGGCGCTGCAGGCTCGATAGCGCTGTAGCGGCTGGCTATGCCTTGTCCGTGGCCCCGTTGCCCTGCGACGGTCGTGTGTACATCGCGAGGCGGACCTGGGAGAGGTTCTCCTCGCCAACGTGCTCCTGGATCGCGTCGAAGAAGTCGAAGTCCCACTCGCTCACGAACGTCATCGCAGTACCCTCGCGGCCCATCCGAGCTGTGCGGCCGATGCGATGGACGTACTCTTCCACCTGCTCGGGGATGTCGTAGTTGATAACGTGTGCGACTGCCGGAACGTCGATGCCTCGGGAGGTCAGGTTGGTCGAGACCAGGAGGTTCAGCTTCCCGTCGCGGAACGCCTGCATGACCGCGTTGCGCTCGCCCTGGGGCAGACCGCCGTGGATCGCTTCCACCGCAACGCCCTTGCGTTTAAGCGCCCGCACCAGCCAGTCCACGTCGTCCTTCGTGCGCCGGAATACCAGGGTCTGTTCCCCGTCATCGATCGAATCGAGCATCTCTATCATCGCGCTGAGCTTGTCCCGCTGCTCCACCTCGCAGTACATCTGGCGCACCGTCTCCACCGGCTCCGACTCGTTGCCCACGCGGATCCACTCCGGATCGCGCAGGTGCGAGTAGATCAGGCGTCGGATCATCATCGGGACCGTGGCGGTGAAGAGCGCGGTCTGGCGCTCCCGCGGCGTCCGACGCAGGATGCGACGGATGTCGGGCAGGAAACCGATGTCGAGCATCTGGTCCGCCTCGTCCAGGATGACGGTCTTGACCCGGTCGATGCGCAGAATGCCGCGGTCGAGAAGGTCGATCACCCGGCCCGGCGTGCCGACGACGATCTGAGCGCCCGCTTCCAGCTTCTTGATCTGCGTCGCCATCGGCGCGCCGCCGTACACGGCGGCCAGTTGGATGTCACGGTAGCGGACGATCCGTTCCACCTCGCCGGTTACCTGTCGGGCCAGCTCCCGCGTGGGCACCAAGACGATTGCCTGCACGTAGCCGTCCGCGCCGTCCACCTGCTCTGCCAGCGGGATACCGAAACCGGCCGTCTTGCCCGTGCCCGTCTGCGCCTGCCCCACCAGGTCTCCACCGCCCAGCATTGGCCCAATGACGGCCTCCTGGATGGGGGTGGGAGACGTGTAGTCCATCTCGGCGAGGGCTCTGGACACTGGCGCCGATACCATGACAGTCCCGAATGCTTTATCACGCGGTTGTGGTCCAGTCACGCTGTCGATGCGTGCGGGCCCCGCGACCTCGCCGGAGGGCTTTCGCCGCCTTCGCCTGCGTCGTCGCTGCGGCGCGCTGGCGTGGTCGGAGGGATCGGCGGAGTGGGCGGCTTCGGGCGTGCGGCCCCGCGGGTGATGGCCGTTCGAGGACTGCTGGAACTGCCGACGGATCGAGGGGGATAGGGAAGGGTCGGGAGACCTGGATGGCGCTGATTCGAGTCCCGGGACGAGACGTGAGAGGAGCTTCTTGAACATATTTTCCTTTACTCTATACTACCACATCACGCCGGAACGTGTGCAGCCAGCGAGGAGAAGATGAACAACAGTGACCTGAAGGCCACGGTGAGAAGAGCATACGGGAAGATCGCGCTGGACGCCGCGGCTCCGTGCTCCAGCGTCGGTTGCGGTCCCGACGAAGTGTCCGCGCGCATCGGCTACTCGCAAGCGGAGCTGGCCAGCCTTCCGGGGGGCGCCAACCTCGGCCTGGGCTGCGGTAACCCCCTTGCGCTGGCGTCGCTGAGCAAGGGTGACGTCGTCCTCGACCTCGGGTCGGGTGCCGGCATCGACTGCTTCCTCGCGGCGCAGGCAGTTGGTCCGTCCGGCCGCGTCATCGGCGTCGACATGGCGCCGGAGATGGTGAACCGGGCCACCGCAAATGCCGCCTCCGGCGGATACGGCAACGTCGAGTTTCGCCTCGGAGAACTCGAATCCCTGCCTGTGGACGACGACAGCGTAGACTTGGTCACCTCCAACTGCGTTATCAACCTTGTGCCCAACCGGACGCAGGTCTACCGCGAGGCGCTGCGCGTCCTTAGGCCGGGCGGCCGCGTCTCCGTCTCCGACACGATCCAGACAGTCCCGTTGCCTGACGCGCTTCTCCACACGGAAGTGGCGAAGGCCGCGTGCATCTCGGCGGTGGTGACCAAAGAGGCGTACCTGGCCTCGTTGACCGAGGCAGGTTTCGCGGAGGTCCGGATCGAGAGCGAGACGCCCTACCCGTGCGATATTGGCTTCGAGGAGCGCCTTATTGAGGGCCTCCGCGATGAGCAGGGCATCCCTGAAGAGGCTGTTCGCGCCGCGGCTCGCTCTCTCGTCAGCATCATGGTGACGGCGGTCAAGCCGGGCCACAGCTGACGTCGTCAGGGGTGGGGGGGGGGGGGGGGGCAGTTGCGCCCTCCATGGTGGCCCCTACAAGCGCACGCTCAGTCGGCATATGTCAGGATGGGTTGCCCGAACCCACCTCACCATCGTCGTTGCAAGTCCCGGCGCCGACACGCGGTCCAGGCGGGTGTCGCAACGGTGAGCCCGTTGCCGCCCGGAGCGATGACTACGGACCCCACCGTATCGCCAGCGGGCAGCCGCCGCTCCAGTTCGTCCGCCACCACGAGCATGATGGCTGCCTAGCCCAGATGTTGGCGGTCACAGTCGGTCAGAATTGTGGTCTTCCGGAACTTCTTGGGCAGCTTCTGTCCCTCGGCGGGCTGCGATGGGTTCCATTCCGACCATCGTCTAGCAACCGCTCTCGTAGGGCGGATACCTGTCGAGGTCGTCCCAGCCTTGCGGCAGACTGGCAGACGGCCAAGACGAATCGGGCCGCCAGCGGTCCCACGGCTCGCCGAACGGGGGGCGTCGCGCAGTGAGCGCTGCTATGACCCGCTTCCCCTCCGCCCTGATGGCGTCCGCCTCCGCCCGGGACAGTCTGCCGTGTGCGACCGTTGCTTCAAGCTCGTCCTCGTCCTTCCACGTCCATCCTGACAGGTCTGCCGCCGCCACAATGTCGAGCATTTGGTCCAGGTAGTCGAAGCCGATGGGCGTGCGGATCAGCGGCTCCTCGAGGTTCACGTACCACTGCAGGAACTCCTGGAACCCCGCTGTCCAGAAGAGGATGACGCTGTGACGAGACCCGGGAGTGATGATTCGCACGGACTCCTCGATCGAGACCTCCTCACGGAGTGTCCAAGACGGCCCGCGCATCTTGAGAGGGGTGCCATCGGCTTGGATGGGTTTCATCCAACGGACCCCTGCCGCGGCGTACAAGACCAATCGTGCCCGGGAGTCTTCGACGACCGTATACGGCCTCCCGGACTTGACCTTGCCGCGCCAGACCTCACGAAGCACCACGCTATTCCCGGGCTGCCAGGAACGCGTCATTGGCCCACCGATGCGGCGAAGACAGGTCTACGCAATGTGAGGGCTACGCTATACCCCGCGTTCCCAACATGCAAGAGGCATGTCGGGGGAGGCCGAAGGTCGGGTACGTCCGTCTCGGGAGCAGGCTAGGAGCCGGACAGCCACTCCCTGAGCGCTCGGATGTGATCGGGTCTCGTGCCGCAGCACCCTCCGATGATCCGCGCTCCCTGCTCGTGCCACCCCTTGGCGTACTCCAGGTATTGCTGAGGGTCCAGGGCATGTGTCTCCCGGTTTGGGCCGCCGTGGCCGGGGAAATGGGCGTAGACGCCGAGTGTTCCCGACCAATTCCTCTTGACGACCTCCAGACCGGGCCCAGTGTCGTCCACCTGCGTGTGCATGACGAAGACCGCGGCGACGTTCTTGCCCTCGATCGCGTCCATGGCGTCCTGCAGGGTCTCGCCTCCATGCCTGCCCTGGATGCCCAGGTAGAGCTCGTCTCCGTCTCTGGCCAGGGAGAGACCGACCCACGCCGGGAGACCCAGCTCCGCTGCCGCATCTATCACCGCCAATGTGTCCGATATTCGGATCAGCATCTCGCCCACAGCCACGTCCGGCCCGCCTTTTGCCAGCTCTCCCAACTGCTCCCGGTAGGTCTCCAGGGCCTTCTCATAGGGCATCGGCACTTCCGCGTGCGCCTTGGGCTTCATCGTCGACACGGAGGCCGCGATGACCACCCAGTTCTCCGCTCCGGCGTTTCTCCTCGCCTGCACTGCCGCTTCGATCCCCAGCCTGTTGGCCTCGGCCACCTTGTGCTCCAGGCCGCCCTCTTCCAAGTGGTCGCGTCCTGTGGCGAAGGTGTTTGTGATGATGATTTCAGCGCCGGCTTCTATGTACTCCTGATGGATGTCCCTCACCAGATCAGGATGGGTGAGCATAGGGCCGCCCGACCACGTGGTGGCGCTTGTCAGCCCCCGCCTCTCGAACTCTGAGCCCATGCCGCCGTCCATCAGGATCGTCTCCCCCGCTGCCAGGCGGCGCTGCAATGCCTCGTAGCTGCTCATCGTTCTCTCCAGGTGGAGTGCGGGACTGTCGAGTCGCCCGGATAACCCTCAGTTGCTGGGCCTGTGAGGTGGCTCCCCGAGCAGGATTCGAACCTGCGACCTAGCGGTTAACAGCCGCCCGCTCTACCGCTGAGCTATCGGGGAGTGCAAGACGGAGGCGCGGTTGCCCCAGGGCAGTGCCCTCTCCAGTCTACCAGCACCGTTGCGCGCCCTCAACTCCGCGCATCGCTCCTGCTCCGCGTTGTCCCTGCGAGTGGCATGGGATAGAATGCGCGTACGACCTCGGCCTGCGGAATCCAAGGCGTGCAGAGATGCGTATGTTTCCACGAGAGCCCCAGCGCCGCCCTTACTCCGAGGAGGAGCAGCGAGTAGAGTACGCCCACCTGGAAGATGAGGCACTGGTGGGCCTTGTGGTGGCCCGAGACGAAGTGGCCCTGGAGGCTCTGTACGACCGGTACGGGCGTCGGGTCTACTCCCTGGCCCTGACCATGCTGCATGACCCGGGAGCGGCGGAGGAGGTAACCCAGGAGGTCTTTCTAAGCGTCTGGAGAAGGGCAGCGTCCTTCAGCAAAGAGCGAGGACGCCTCGCTACCTGGATTCTCAGCATCGCCCACCATAGGGCCGTGGACGCCCTGCGCTCCCGGCGGCGACGCACTCAGCAGGACGGTCCCATGGACGAGAGGGTGGAACGCTCCTTCGCCGACACCCTGGGCGAGAGCCCGGAAAGCGCAGCGGTCCTTCAGGAGGAGAGCCATTACGTTCGACAGGCATTGCGGGAGCTCCCCCCGGAGCAGCGGAGGGTGCTCGTCCTGGCCTACTACCACGGCCTCACCCAAGGAGAGATCGCACAGAAGCTGGGCCACCCTCTGGGCACCGTCAAAACGCGCATGCGGCTGGGTATCCACAAGCTGCGTCAGGGGCTGGAGGAGCAGTTGAGGACGCAGGCATGAAGTGCCACGAAACCCAAGACCTGATCGCTGCCTACGCTCTGGGCGCACTCAGCCCTCGAGAGATGGAGCGCGTCGAAGGCCACGCCGAGCGCTGTAGCCAGTGCGCTGGCGAACTTCGGGAGGCCATGGAGGCTGCGGGTGTCTTAGCCCTGGCCGTGCCGCAGCAGGAGCCGCCTCCCCTCCTCCGAGTGCGGATCCTCCACCAGGTCCGCAGCGAAAGAAGACCAGAGAAGCGTTCCTTCTGGGGCCTGGCGCAGGGATGGCGGTTGGCCGCGGCCGGTGCAGTGGGTGTTGGCATAGCTGTACTTCTGGGGACCACCCTCTTCCTCAGCCTGAGCGTCTCTGACCTTCAGGACCAGAGCCAGGAGCTAGAGCAGATGGCGCTCGCCCAGGTGGAGGAGAGCGGTCGGCTGGCTGAGGCGCTCGATGAGCAGCGAGCCCTGGGCTACCTGATGAACATCCCCAACAAGATCGTCTACACGTCCAAGGACAGCCCCATGATTCCCACGGCTCGTGGTATGGTCATGGCCACCCCGGACAGAAGGTGGGGATTCCTGGTTTCCGAGGGCCTGGAAGCGCTCCCCGAAGGGAAGGGTTACCAGGTCTGGTGGATAACCAACGACCGCCGCATCAGCGCCGGTCTCTTCACCGCCGACGAGTATGGATGGGCCCAGCTCCTCTTGGACCCGCTGCACCCCGATGGGAAGATCATGGGCATCGGCATCACCGTCGAGCCCGACACGGGAAGCTCCTCGCCCACGAGCCCCGACGTCCTTGTTGTGGAGATGGCCGAGGAAGAGTAGGCTCCCTTCCCTTGTTTGGGCGCTCCCCACAGCGGTTGCCCTTATCGCCACGTTGGGCGTACGTTCTTGACACGCCTGACCCCTCATGGTGTAATCGGTTGCAGCGGACTACGGGCTAGGTGACGACAATGCCACTGGTGGATTACGGGTGCTACGACTGCGGCGAGGTGACGGAGCGCCTCATCAAGGACCGCAACCAGATCCCCGGCACAGTCGCCTGCAAACACTGCGGCGTGACCAACACCGTCAAGCTGCCCCCTCTGGTGAACTTCAAGATGTACAAGCCGCCCAAGTACGGCGAGGAATTCATGGAGAAGGCTATGCCTGCCCTCAAGAGCAAGAAGGAGCTGGCCCCGCACTTCTCCGAGGGCAAGGGCTCCGAAGAGGGCAAGATGTTCCAGATGAGTGAAGCCATCGGAGAACGCATCGACAGCGTTCTACACAAGAACTTCCCGGTCAAGTAGCGGTCCCCTGACCCGCACCGATTGTGTCCCGGCCACCCAGCCCGTTGCCCCAGCCCCTTGGCCGATGCGTGTCCCACACCTCAGTATGCTCGGAGGCTACCCATGAGCCAGACCTCGCTGCCCGACCTGCACGTCCAAGCGTCCCGCATCCAGGCGGACCTTACGGCCCTGGCCCAGATCACGGACCCGGACCTTCCCTACACCCGACCTGCATTCACCGACCTGGACCGCCAGGGGAGGCATTGGCTCACGGAGCGCATGCGAGATGCGGGCCTGGAGGTGAGGGTTGACGCCGCAGCCAACCTCATCGGCCGACGGGAGGGACATCGCGACGGGGGCGCCGTGGTCATGATGGGCTCCCACATCGATACGGTGCGGGGCGGCGGCCGGTTCGACGGCATCATCGGTGTCCTGGGTGCGCTGGAAGTGGTGCGCTGCCTCAACGACGCGGGGTGGACGACGGAACACCCGCTGGAGGTAGTCAACTTCACTTGCGAGGAGCCCAACGCCTTCGCCATCTCTCCCCTGGGCAGCAAGCTGATGGGAGGCGCCGTCACGCCGGAGCAGGTCGCCGCGGCGCGCCTCCCCGACGGTACAGCGTTGGTGGACCTCATGGACGGCATAGGCGGAGACCAGTCGAGGCTCGACAAGGTCCGCCGGAGGCCGGGAGACATCGCAGGCTACCTTGAGCTGCACATCGAGCAGGGGCCCGTGCTGGAGCGCGAGGGCATCCCCCTCGGCGTTGTCACCGCCATCGCCGCACCCCTGCGCGCTAGGGTCGTCCTCACGGGCGTCGCCGACCACTCCGGCGCAACCATGATGGACGAGCGCTACGACGCCCTGTGCGCCGCCGCCGAGGTGGTCCTGGCCGTTGAGCGGCTCTGCAGCGCTCCGGGCATCACGGACACCGTGGGCACCATCGGCCAGATCGAGGTCTCTCCCAACATGGTCAACATCATCCCCGGCCGAGTTGAGCTGCGCGTGGACATACGCAGCACCCGCCAGGAGCTTCTGGAGCGGCTACAGCCCGAGTTCACACGGGAGGTGGAGGCCATCGCCGCCCGGCGGAACATTCGCGGCGACCTGGAGTGGACTTCCATCGAGGCGCCCGTGCCCATCCCCGATGGCATGCAGGCTTTCGTGCGGGCGTCGTGCCAGGAGCTGGAGTACCCCTGGATGGACCTGCCCAGCCGGGCGGCGCACGACGCCTCTCGCATTGCAGACATCGCTCCCGTCGGCATGATCTTCGTGCCCTGCAAGGACGGCAAGAGCCACACACCGGAGGAGTGGGCGGAGGTGGAGGACATAGCTCGGGGAACGCGTGTCCTGTGCCGCTCTCTGCTGAAGCTGGACGCTGCCGTCTGAGGCGCTAGCGCCCTTCTCCCAGCAGGCCCCGCAGCAGGATTACTGCAGCGGCCTTGTCCAGGGGAAAGTTGTTGTTGCCGCACTTGGGCGACTGGATGCAGCCGGGGCAGCCCCCCTGGCAGGGACATTCCTCCACCGCCTGCAGCGTCGCATACCACAGTTCCGTCACGATGTCGTAGCCGTGCTCCGCGATCCCGATGCCTCCCGGATAGCCGTCGTGGATGAAGATTGCCGCCGCGCCGGTGTCCGGGTGCAGCGCAGTGGACAGGCCCCCGATGTCGTTGCGGTCACAGAGGGCGAAGAGGGGAAGCACGCCGATGGCTGCGTGCTCCGCGGCGTGGAGCCCCCCCGCAAGGTCGAGACCCTCGTCCAGGACCCGATCAATCGCGCGCTGCGGAAGGTCAAACCAGAGGGCGGTCGTGCGGAACCGGTGCTCCGGCAGGTCGAGGCGTGTCAGGGGGCCCACGGGATTCTCCGCGTACGGGACCATCATCGCGTAGGCCACGACCTGGGATGTGACCTCCACCTCGCCGTAGAAGACCGTTGCGTCTCCCGGGGCGGCCTTCTGGCGGTGTACTTTCAGCACCCGTGTGTCCGTGAGGTCGCGGGCCTGCGTGTAGTAGTCGGCGTCGCTGGACGAGACCAGGGCCACGCGGCCGTCCATGTCCAGTTCTTCGACGAGGTAGGGCTCTCCTCGGTGCAGGTAAACGGCACCCGGATGGAGCTGGTGCATGGCGGAGGAGGTCTCTATGCCCGCCTCCAAGAGGCGTCCAGTGCCTTCCTCGACGACGCTGTAGCTCTCGGCGGTGGCTGCCCGCAGGTTGATCTCCTGTGCGGGGTAGGTGACGGAGGGCGCCAGGAACCAGCCGACCCTCCCCTTCTTGACGAGGCCCTGCTCCGCGAGCCCCTGCACCAGGGAGGAGAAGCTCGGGCCGAACAGAGCCTCGTCCGATGGTGTCAGAGGGGACTCGTAGGCTGCGCATAGGAGGTGGGGGGCGAGAATGTAGGGGTTCTCCGGGGCGATGCGAGCGTGCTCGTGGGGCCGGCCGAAGAAGAAGTCAGGGTGGCGCATGAGGTACTGGTCCAGGGGATCGTCGCGTCCCACAAGCACGGCCAGTGACGAGTCCTCGCGGCGGCCGCTACGTCCCGCCTGCTGCCACGTGCTGGCGACGCTGCCGGGGTAGCCGGCGAGGACGGAGGCGTCCAGGTGGCCGATGTCGATGCCAAGCTCCAGGGCGTTGGTGGTGGCCACGCCCAGCAGCCGGCCCTGGGCCAGGTCCGCCTCGATGCGGCGGCGGTCCTCGGGGAGGTAGGTGCCCCGATAGGGGGCCACC
This sequence comes from Dehalococcoidia bacterium, assembly GCA_965205235.1. GTDB lineage: Bacteria > Chloroflexota > Dehalococcoidia > Lucifugimonadales > UBA1127 > CBDBGD01. Next base: position 22,450 of record CBDBGD010000004.1, on the reverse strand, counting down.
TTGGCGGCCAGGGGCGGCGCCACCGCGTTCAGCAGCTCTCGCACCGAGCGGTACACCAGCTCCGCCTGCCGCCGGGTGCGCACGAAGGTCAGCGTCCGCACCTCGCGCTCGACCAGGTCGGCGAAGAGGCGGGCGGCCTCCATCGATGCGCTGTGCCGGCGGTAGCCGTCGTCGCCGTCACGCAGGGGCGGGTTCCAGAAGGCGAACTCGCGCCCGCCGGATGGGGCGCCGTCGGCCGTCACTTCGTCGAAGGGAAGCCCCACCAGGGTCTCGGCAAGCTCCCCGGGGTTGGCGATGGTGGCCGAGCAGAGGATGAACTGGGGTCGGGCGCCGTAGCGGGCGCAGATGCGCCGCAGGCGTCGCAGGACGTCCGCCATGTGGGACCCGAAGACGCCGCGGTAGACGTGAGCCTCGTCCACGACGACGTAGCGGAGACCCTGGAGGAGGCTGCCCCAGGCCCGATGGTTGGGGAGGATGCCCACGTGGAGCATGTCCGGGTTGGTGAGGAGCACCTGCGCCCGGCGCCGGATGCCCCCGCGCTCCTGCTGGGGCGTGTCACCGTCGTAGATGGCGGCCCGGAGGCGCGCCTCGGGGGGCGCCAGGGCCGTCAGCGCCCGCAGCTGGTCTTGGGCTAGGGCCTTGGTGGGGTAGAGGAGCAGCGCGCTGCCCCCCTGGCCCTCCATGACCGCCTGGAGCAGGGGAAGGTGGTAGCAGAGGCTCTTGCCGCTGGCCGCGGGCGTGGCGACGACGACGTTGCGACCCTCTCGCAGCGCGGTGAGTGCCTCCGCCTGGTGGCGGTAGAGGGGCAGGAGTCCTCGATGCTTGAGGGTGGACTCGAGGATGGGGGGGAGGTGGGTCTCCAGGTCGGCGTAGGCGGGCGAACGCGGCGGGAGGGACTCGACGTGGACGAGCTGCCCCTGGTACCAGGGGCGACCCCGCAGGTCGTCGAGGAAGGCGCGGGCGTCCATCGGGGGGCAGTGTAGCACAGGGGTGGGGCTCCGCCTTCCCTGGCCTCCGGGAGTGGCGATTCGAGTCGAGTCGTTTCGTTTTTCGCGTTTTTTTCCCGGCCTCCCCGTGCCTGGGATCGCGCGGCGGAGCGCTGAAACAGCTTTAAGGTTGATTCGCGGCTGTTCCGCGGCCCGCGCAGGGCCAGCTTGGAATCGAGTTTTCGTCCGGCCGGCGGCGAGGAGTCGCAGCTTGGGGGTTGTGTTGCGGAGGCGGGTTGGAACCGCGCGGCGCAGCTACGATACGAATGCCGTGGGAAACAACCGCGGAACAGCCTCCAGATAGGGAGCAGGGGCCGCGCGAAGGGGGCGCGAAACAACCTCTGGGTATGGCGCGTGGGGGGCGTCGAGGTTCCTGCCTTCGCAGGAACGACGAAGAGGGTGGCAGGCAGGGCACGCCCTGCACCCTTAGCTTGGGTCGTTGGACCGCGGAGGAAGCTGATCCTTCGAAGACCATGTGGGGTGTTGAGGCTGGACGCGGGCATGGTGGGCATAGGGTGATGGTAGGGGATGGCGGGGGTGAGGGGATAGGGCGGGATGGCACCGGGCGCGACCTCGCTCGGTGTTCTCTCTCTAGGTACGAGGGTTTATCCGGCTGTAGAACTCCCAGAGCGTGTCGCAGTCGTACGGGTCCAGCATTGTGACGAAGCCGCCGAACCTGTAGCGCCGCCAGCACTTCTGGGAGCCGATGAACACCGGGTTGTCGCCGTCGTCGTCGGGCCCGAACATCTCCGCCGTGGCGCCCTTGGAGTTGACGGCCCTGCCGTCGCACTCACGGCAGACCAGTCCGACGTAGGTGACTATGAACGACGCATCCCCGAAGTCCAACAGCAGGTCCCGGCTGCAGATTGGGCAGCGGAACCCACCCCGCTCGTTGCGCACGCGTTCCCCCCTTCCGCGCTGGGCTGTTTCAGGCAAGGGTAGCATACCACTGCGCCCAAGTATCCACGCCTCCTGGCTCTTGTTGAGGCGCCTATAATGCAGACCAGCACGTCGGACATGTTTGCTCCGACACTTGGAGAGGTAATGGAGGTCTCTCATGGCTGACAATTCCACGTTGATGGCGTACCTGGTTCCGAAGCTCACCAGTCAGGTCGAGAACGCCGCTACCGATGCACTGGCTTACATCCTGAACAGGTCCGCCAGATCCATGCAAGCGTTGAACGATCTGCTCCGGGAAGGCGGCTCCGGCATCGAGCCGATTACCAGAGTAGAGACCCAAGTGACATACAGAGACGGCTCACGGCCCGACATGGCAGGCTACGACGCGGGCAACGTGATTCGCCTGCTGGTTGAAACAAAGTTCTGGCATGCACTCGGAGAAGGTCAGGCCAGCGGATACCTCGAAAAACTGGACCAGCCCGGTCCTGCGGCGCTCCTGTTCATCGCTCCCGAGGTCAGGGTCCAGATGCTGTGGCCAGAGATACGGCGGCAGATGGAGAAGCAATATCCGTTGAAACTCCTCGAGAGCCGGTCGGGCGTGCAGAGGGCGGTGGAGGTTGGCTCGGAGCGACACGTGCTGTTGGTTAGCTGGAACCGCATTCTCGATCGGATGGCCGCCTTGGCTGAAGATGCTGGTGTCCAGGCCGACATTCGACAGCTTCGAGGGCTCGCCCAACGGCAAGACGCGGAGGCTTTCTTACCCCTCCATCCTGGAGACCTCAGCCCTAGTTTGGGACGTCGTGTCATCGGCTACAATCGGCTTGTTGACGATGTGGTGGACGGTAGGGGGGTGCAGGAAAAATGGATGAGCATCAGGGGGACTTTAGCTACGCCACAGCGGTACGGATACGGACGGTACTTTCGCTTCGATGCCCTGTCGGAGGTGTTTCTCTGGTTTGGAGTTAACCACGAGATGTGGGCTACAGAGGCAGGTACTCCGTTGTGGCTGCGCGTCTTGAACGTGAGAGGCCAATCGGACTGGGGTGAACAGAAATACGTGGTGCAGGGGCAGGACCGCTGGATTCCGATCCACCCTAAGGTCGGTGTGGAGTACGCCGAGGTACTGGAAGACGTGGTATCACAACTGAAGGCTATCCGCAGGTTACTTCCGCAGACTCCTTCCACTGAGGCCGTGTAGTACGAGTCTAGGAGTACCTGTAGGCCGCTCTATGCAGGGCCGGGTGCCGCCTGCATGAGGACGTGGGTGGCGGTCTGGCCGGTGGTGGTGAAGCCGAGCCTCTGGTAGAAGGCCACGGCGCGGGGGTTCACCTTCATCACCTGGAGCCTGACCGGCAGGTCCAAGCCTTTCGCTCTTTCCATAACCGTCAACATGCACTGGCGGCCGATGCCCTGGCCCTGGTGCTCGGGCAGGACGTAGAGCTGGTTGACGAACAGGCAGTCGGATCTTGCGGCGACGGACATGATGCCGACGTCTTCGCCGTCCTGGATGATGACTTGGACGTCCTGCTCGCGGAACCGGCGTTCGTGGAGCTGCCACTGCTGGTCTTCGTCCCAGCCCCATACGAGCTCGACGTACTCCCGCAGGGCGGCGCGTTTTACGTCGTAGGCGAACTGCTTGTCGTCGGGTCCAGCCTGTCGCAGGGTTGGGCTGACGGGCATCATACGATTCTCCTTGTGCGCCTTCACCCAGCGGGAGAGGGGGCACATTGCTGGGGGCAGCGGCGTTGAGTGGGCCGACCCGGCGGCCCTCTGAGGTTTGTTGGGGGCATAAGGTTACCCCACTCCCCTCCTCACCACCAGCGCTTTTTCCCGCCCAGCCCACCCTGGGAATTTTCTCGGGGGGCTACGCCCCCCCAGACCCCCGCGCCCTCACCCGACGCATAGCGTCGGCCTCTCCCTCAGGAGAGGCGGATGCAGGCCCTCGACCCAGCCCCCTACTCCAGCGCCGGAAGCACCTCAGTCTGGCAGTCGACGATTTCGGCTTCGCCGTGGAGCTGGGTCTCGATGAAGTGGAGGACGCGGTCGAGGACTTCCCTGGCGTGGCCGTCGCTGTTGCTGACGGTGCAGACGGCAAGGGCGGCGACCTGCCAGCGGTCGTCGTCGTCGAGCTGGGCGATGGAGACGTTGAAGCGCTGTCGGACGCGGGCGGTGAGGGAGCGGAGCAGGCCGCGCTTGGTCTTGAGGGAGTGGCTTTCGGCGAGGTAGAGGGCGATTCGTGCGGCTGCGACGTGCATGGCGTTCCTCTTGTGCCGGGAAGGTCTGGCTACGCCCTCACCCCAACCCTCTCCCAAAGGGAGAAGGGGCAGATTGCTGGGGACAGCGACCTTGGTTGGGCCCACCCGCCCGCCCTGGGAGGTTATTTTGATAACTGGGGCACATCCCCCAGAGCGGCTCGCCGCCCTTAGGAAGAGGGGGCTTCCCCCTCTGGACACCCCCTGATGGCTTCGTCCACTCCTGTGTAGCGGCTTCTCCCTGGGATAGGAAGTGTGGTGCAGTGGCGGGAGACCCGCATTCCCAAGTTGAAGGAGAGAGAGGCGCGCGCCGACCGCTCTCGAGAGGAGAGGGGGCAACGTCCAGGGAGCCGAGAGGGGACCGGTAGCTGCTAGTTGCTTCGGATGGCGGCGAAGCAGTCGCTGCAGTAGACGGGCCTGCCCTGTCGGGGCTGGAAGGGGACTTCTGTGTCCTTCCCGCAGGAAGCGCAGACGGCGGGATACATGGGCCGGGAGCCGCCTTCGAAGCCCATCCGGGAGCGCCGGCGCTCGGACCGGCAGCTTGGGCAGCGGGCGGGCTCGTGGAGCAGGCCGCGCTGCTGGTAGAACTCCTGCTCACCGGCAGTGAAGCTGAACTCCGCGCCGCAGTCCCTGCAGACCAGGGTCTTGTCCTCGAATGCCACGACCTTCTCCTTCTCGCACCTTGCTGCTCCGAGCATCGTCCCCACCGACTCCGGGGGTTTCAGGCGTCCCTCGGCGCAAGGCGTACGAGGCGACGGGCCGGAACAACCGAAGCGGAACCAGACGCGGGCGCTAGTATAGCAGTGGGATTACTGTGTCAACAAGGTGTAATAGGCCTGGAAAAGGCCCTTTGTTCTGCTTGGGGGAAAGGGAGGTGCGGGGGGCGTGGTTCGACAGGCTCACCACGAACAGGGGGGCTCAGCACGAACGGGGGCGCGCCCTCACCCGACGCTGGGCGTCGGCCTCTCCCCCAGGAGAGGCGGATGTGGAGGTAGGGCGTGGAGGTTCCCCGGCCTTCGCAGGGGCGACGAGGTCGGTGCGGGGGGCGTGGTTCGACAGGCTCACCACGAACGGGGGGGCTCACCACGAACGCGGGGGCGTGGAGGTTCCTGCCTGCGCAGGAACGCCGATGTCCTCGTTTGCGTGGGCGCGAAGCAGGGGGGTATAATGGGCTTTCCTGAGGAGGCTCGTAGGCGAGCACTCTCCCACTGGAGGCGATGAGATGGCCAGCGCATCGGAGAACGGCAGGGGGACCTGGACAGTCAAGGTCGGGATGGCGCAGCAGCTCAAGGGCGGCGTCATCATGGACGTGGTGACGGCGGAGCAGGCGAAGATCGCCGAGGACGCCGGGGCCTGCGCGGTGATGGCGCTGGAGCGTGTTCCCTCCGACATTCGTCTTGCCGGCGGCGTGGCCCGCATGGCGGACCCCTCCCGCATCGAGGGCATCATGAAGTCGGTGTCCATCCCGGTCATGGCCAAGTGCCGCATCGGCCACTTCGCAGAGGCGCGAGTGCTGGAGGCCATCGGCGTCGACTACATCGACGAGTCGGAGGTGCTGACCCCGGCCGACGAGAGCAACCACGTGTGGAAGCACGGCTTCACGGTACCCTTCGTCTGCGGCTGCCGCGACCTGGGCGAGGCCCTGCGGCGCATCTCCGAAGGCGCGGCGATGATCCGCACCAAGGGCGAGGCAGGCACCGGCAACGTGGTGGAGGCGGTGCGGCACATGCGCACGGTCATGGACCACGTCCGGCGGGTGCAGAACATGCCGGACGAGGAGCTGGTGAGCGAGGCCAAGAACCTGGGGGCGTCCCTGGAGCTGCTGCAGGAGGTCAAGCGCCTGGGCAGGCTCCCGGTGGTGAACTTCGCCGCCGGCGGTCTGGCCACCCCTGCGGATGCCGCCCTGATGATGTGGCTGGGCTGCGACGGCGTCTTCGTCGGCTCGGGCATCTTCAAGTCCGACGATCCGGCCGACCGGGCCCAGGCCATCGTAAAGGCGGTCACCAACTACCAGGACTGGAAGATCGTGGCGGAGGTCTCCAAGGGTCTGGGCGAGCCCATGCCCGGCGTGGACATTCGCACGCTCAAGCCCGAAGAGCTCCTGGCGGTGCGCGGCTGGTAGGCGTGACGCGGACCGGAGGCGGCCCACCCCGCTGATGGCCCAGGAGAGGGTCGGCCTTGCCCCCGTCACCTGGACGCTCCCCGCGACGCGTCCCCAGAAGGGCGGGACCCGAGTGGGCGTGCTTGCCGTACAGGGCGACTTCCTGGAGCACCAGATCATCCTGGACTCCCTAGGCGCTGAGACCGTCCCCGTTCGACTGGCCCGGGACCTGGAGGGCATCCAAGCCCTGGTCCTGCCCGGGGGGGAAAGCACGACCATGGCCAAGCTCTTGGACGCGTTCGACCTGCGGGCGCCTCTGAAGGAGTGCATCGCCTCGGGAACGCCGGTGTGGGGGACGTGCGCGGGCCTCATTCTGCTGGCACGGGAGCTGCAGGAGGACCGGCCGGAGCCGCTGGGCGTCATGGACGTCCGGGTCAGCCGGAACGCCTACGGCCGCCAGGTGGACAGCTTCGAGACGGACATCCCGGTGCCGTCGCTGGGCGAGACGCCGTTCCACGCCGTCTTCATCCGGGCGCCGGCCATCCTGGAGACGGGGCCTGACGTGGAGGTGCTGGCCAGCCTGCCGGAGGGCGACCCGGTGGCGGCGCGCCAGGGGTCGGTGCTGGTGACGGCCTTCCACCCGGAGCTGACGCCGGACACGCGGTTCCATGCCTACTTCCTCCGGATGGCCGCCGGGGAGGGGTAGGCCCCAAGGAGAGAGACGCAGTGCTGGACGAGGAGAGGGAAGCTGGCGGGGCCGAGGAGCGCCCGACGACGCAGAAGGTGACGGTCGACGACCTGGACGCCTTCCTGCGGGTGCTGCCTCCGGCGGTGCGCGCCGGGCTGGAAGGCAGCCCGGACCTGCCGGAGCTGATGGAGGTCATCCTGGACCTGGGACGGCCACCGCTGGCCCGGTTCAGGACCAGCGAGACGCACCTCGCGGACGAGGAGGTGACGGAGGGGGACATCGCCGCCGTCACGGCGCACATCGGCCCGTTCGGGGACGACAACCGGGCGGGCATCGAGCGGACGCTGCACCGCATCTCCTGCTTCCGCAACCGCACCGGCCGCATCGTGGGGCTCACGTGCCGCGTGGGCCGGGCGGTCTACGGCACCATCGCCATCATCGAGGACCTGGTGGTCGCCGACCGGAGCGTGTTGCTCCTGGGACGGCCGGGCGTGGGCAAGACGACGATGCTGCGGGAGGTCGCGCGGGTGCTGGCGGACGATGCGCGTCGGCGGGTGGTCGTGGTCGACACGTCGAACGAGATCGCGGGGGACGGGGACATCCCGCACCCCGCCATCGGAAGGGCGCGGCGGATGCAGGTGCGCAGCCCGTCGCTGCAGCACGCGGTGATGATCGAGGCGGTGGAGAACCACACGCCGGAGGTCATCATCATCGACGAGATGGGGACGGAGCTGGAGGCAGCGGCGGCGCGCACCATCGCCGAGCGTGGCGTGCAGCTCATCGGCACGGCGCACGGCAACACGCTGGACAACCTGATCATGAACCCCACGCTGTCGGACCTGGTGGGCGGCATTCAGACGGTGACGCTGGGCGACGAGGAGGCACGCAGGCGCGGCACGCAGAAGAGCGTGCTGGAGCGCAAGGCGCCTCCCACCTTCAACATCGTGGTGGAGATCCAGGGATGGGACCGAGTGGCGGTCCATCCGCAGTCGGCGTCGCAGGTGGACGCGCTGCTGCGCGGCTACAGCGTGACGCCGGAGATCCGGTGGCTGGACCGCGAGGGGAGGGTGCATCGGGAGGAGGGGGAGCCCATCGTGCTGTCGGAGGGGCCGGGGCTCGCGGAGGGGATGGCGCAGCCGCCGCCTCGCCGCGGGGGCTGGGGGAGGATGCGGCCGGGGGCGTACCGGCGGGGCGGCGAGGGCCCGTCGGCGGCGGAGCGGGCGCCGGACTTCCGGGTCACCCGGGTCTACCCCTACGGCGTGGGCAGGGAGCGGCTGCTGAACAGCATTCGCTACTTCGGCATGGGGACGCGGGTGGCGTCGAGCGTCGACGAGGCGGACATCATCCTGACCACCAGGCTGCACTACAGGAAGCGGCCGGACCCGATACGGGCGGCGGAGGAGAAGGGGGTGTCGATCTACGTGCTGCGCAAGAGCACGCCGGTGCAGATCGAGCAGTTCCTCAAGTCGCTGAGCGTGAGCTGGGAGGAGCCGTCGGAGAGGGACAGGGACCCGACGGACGCGCTGGAGGAGGCGGAGGAGGCGGTGCAGCACATCATGGGGGGAGAGCCGTCGGTGGAGCTGAGCCCGCAGAGCGCGTACGTGCGCCGCATGCAGCACCTGCTGGCGGAGCGGTACAACCTGTCGTCGGCGAGCACGGGGCGGGCGCCCCGCCGCCGGGTCATCATCTATCGGACGTAGGGCGACCCTGGCCCCAACCTTCGCACAGGCAGAGTGGGGAGCGTGGGGAGAATCCGGGCGCTCCTCGCGCTCGTAGGACTATTCGCCGCACACCGGGGGGAGGATAGGGCTTGGCTTTGCGAGACGACGCTGTGGCGGTATAATCTCCTCACACGGGCGGCGGCGGACGGCGGAGGCGTGTCTGTCTTGGAGACGAGGAGGAGCACATGGTACGGGTCTACAAGCGACTGATCTTCCCGGCGGCACTGCTGCTAACCCTGGCGCTCATGGCCTGCGGCGGTGGCGACGGCAACGGCAACGGCAGCAGTGACGCCTCTGCGGCCACAACGACCACCGACACGACCCAGGCGGCAGCGGCATCGGCAACGGCAGCACCCGAAACCGCCACCGGATCGGGCCAGTTCGCCACTGCCGACAATCCGGCGCTGGACGCGGTCAAGCAGCAGACGGCGGAGCTGGCCGGGACGGTCCCCGAGGGCGCAGCCATCACCGGAGACCAGGCCATCGAGACGGTGCAACAGTGGCTCCGGGACCGGTCCGTCTTCTGCGGCAACTGGGCCAATCGACCCGGCTGGCGGACCAAGTACTTCGGCGACGGCACGTGGGAAGTGGGTCTGAGCGGCGACTACGACCCGTGGGCGCCGGACGCCGATCGAGGCGCGGTCAAGCCCCGCCTGTGGCGCATCGAAGACGACAGCAACATCATGGTGGCCAGCCTGAACGAGAACTTCCCCTGCTAGCATGGCCCGGGTGACCCCCGGAGACCCTGGCGCTCGCAGTGGGCTCCTCATCACCTTCGAGGGAGGCGACGGCGCGGGAAAGTCGACGCAGGCCCGTCGCCTCCGCAGCCGGCTGGCACGGACCGGGCGCCCCGTCCGGCTGGTGGCCGAGCCCGGCGGCACCGCCCTGGGCCGGAGACTGCGGCGGCTGCTGAAGTTCTCCCGCCAGGAGATCACGCCCCAAGCGGAGCTTCTCCTCTTCCTGGCCTCGCGCGCCCAGCTCACCCAGGAGGTCATCGTGCCCGCGCTGGCCGCGGGTGCTATCGTCATCTGCGACCGCTACGCGGACTCGACGACGGCCTACCAGGGGTACGGCCGGGGGCTGGACCTGGCGAACATCCATCGCCTCAATGCGAGCGCGACGCAGGGGCTGCGCCCGGCTCTGACGGTGCTCTTGGACGTCCACCCGGAGGAGGGCCTGCAGCGACGCGCCCCGGAGACGCGAGACCGCATGGAGCGGGACGCGGCAGGGTTCCACGCCCGGGTGCAACGGGGGTACCACGAGCTGGCCCGCAAGGAGCCGGACCGGTGGCTGGTCGTGGACGCTGCGCTGCCGAGGGCGGAGGTGGCCCGCAGGGTGTGGGAGCGAGTCCTGCCGTTGCTGTCGGAGTCTTCCTAGCGGACCACCTGGAAGGGCGGCACCCTGGTGGGGATGGGGACCTCCAGGAGGACGGGGCGCTGGGCGCCCAGGGCCTGCCGCAGGGCCGGGCCGAACTCCTCCGGCTGGGCTCGCATGCCGACTGCGCCGAAGGACTCGGCGAGCTTCACGAAGTCCGGGTTGTGCAGCTGCGTTCCTATGACCCGCCCCTCGTACTGGGTCTGCTGGTCGTGGAGGCTTGCGCCGAAGGCGTTGTCGTTGAACACCACCACCACGACGTTGATGCCGTGCTGCACCGCCGTCGCCAACTCACCCACGTCGTAGAGGAAGCCGCCGTCGCCCGTGAGGGCCACCACCTGCCGCTCGGGCCTAGCCACCTTGGCGCCCAGGGCCGTGGGGAAGGCGAAGCCGAGCGTGGCGAAGTAGGAGGAGGTGAGGTAGGTGCTGGGCTCGTAGACGGGGAAGGCCAGGTTTGCCCAGTAGGCCACGTTGGTCACGCCGCTGATGAGCACCGCGTCCCGGTCCATCTCCTCTCGCAGGGCCTTCACGATGGGAAGCTGGAAGGAGGTCAGCTCGTGGACCTCCTGCTCGGCCTGCAGGCGCGCCGCCTGGAACTCGTCCTGCGTCCACGACGAGGCGTGCTGCGCGCCCTCGAGTCGCTCCCGGAGGGCGGCAAGGGTCAGGCGGGCATCGCCCACGAGTCCCACGTTGGCCGGGTAGCTCGCCCCTATCTCCTCTGCGTCGACGTCGATCTGCACGAGGGCTTGCGGTGGACGGAGGCTCCAGGGGCCGGTCATGGGCAGGGTGAAGCGCGTGCCCACGGCCAGGACGACGTCGGCCTGGGGGGCCAGCCACCGGGCGGGGCCGAAGGTGGAGTAGCAGGCGCCCATGGACAGGGGATGGTCCTCGGGTATGGCGCCCTTGCCCTCGGGCGTGGTGACCACGGGCGCGCCAAGGATCTCCGCGACGGCCGCGAGCTCGTCGCCGGCGTGGGAGCGAACGGCCCCGCCGCCGGCCCAGATGAGCACCCGGCGTGCGCTTGACAGAAGCTGCGCTGCGTCGGCTATGGCCTCGGCGCTGGGGACGGGTGGTGCGGTAGGGCTGGGGCCTGCGTCGCCGGCGGGTGCGGGTGCGGTGAGGACGTCGGGAGGGAGCTCCAGCTCGACCGGCCGGGGCCGTCCCGTGCACAACTCGTGGAAGGCCCGGCGGACGGCGGACGGGATGCCGTCGGCGTCCATCACCCTGTGATGCCACTTGGTGATCGGGCGGAAGACCTCAAGCTGGTCGTCGACCTCGTGGAGGACGCCGCGGCGGCGACCCAGGTCGCCCGTGCCGATCTGGCCGGAGATGAGAAGGACGGGCGACGATGCGGAGTAGGCGGTGCCCAGGGCTCCGGCGGCGTTGAGGGCGCCGGGGCCCGGCACGACCAAGGCCACGCCCGGCTTCCCCGAGGTCCGCGCATAGCCGTCGGCCATGTAGGCGGCGGCCTGCTCGTGCCGCACGTTGACCACGCGAATCTCCGGGTGGCCGTGGAGGGCGTCGAAGATGGGCATGATCTGGACACCGGGAAGCCCAAAGACCGTATCGACCCCGTGGGCGACCAGGGACTGCACCAGGGACTCAGCGCCGTTGGCCTGTGCCATTCCCCTCCTCGCCGGCGTTGCGCCGCTTTGACAGGGCGTCCACGCTGATGCTACGATGAATCGACGTTGAGCTACGCAGGTCTAAAGCCGCCCCATGCCTGAAGGACCGTTATCATTATACCTGGTTCTCGCCGCTATCTGCCTCGTGCTCTCCGCCTTCTTCTCCGGGACTGAAGCAGCGCTCCTCTCCATCCAGCGCGTTCGACTGCACAACCTCTTGGAGCGAGGCGTGCCCGGCGCACGGTTCGTGGCCAAGATGGTGGAGCGCCCCGACCGGTTCCTGCCCACGATCCTGCTGGGCAACAACCTGGTCAACACCGCAGTGGCGGCGCTGGGTACTGCCATCGCCCTGACGATCATCGACGTGGAGCAGCAGGCGGTGCTGATCGCGACGGCGGTCGTGACGGTGCTGCTGCTGATCTTCGGCGAGGTCATCCCCAAGACCATCGCGGCCCGGCACGCGGAGCGTCTGTCGCTCATCGTCGTGCGACCCCTGGAGATAGCCCGCTACCTGACCTTTCCGCTGGTTGTCCTTCTGCAGGCTCTGAGCAGCGTCGTGAGCCGCCTGGTGGGCGACGGGGGCTCGCGGCACACAGTGACCGAGGAGGAGCTGCGGACGATGATCTCCATGGGGCAGGCCGAGGGGACGGTCGAGCCGTCGGAGGCGGAGCTGCTAGAGCGCGTCTTCCACTTCGGCGACCGGCAGGTGCGGGAGGTGCAGACGCCGCGGACAGAGGTGGTCTGGGTGGAGCGCGGCACGTCCATGGGCGACTTCCTGGAGCTGTACAAGCGCTATCCCTACTCGCGCTTCCCCGTCTACCAGGGCGCCATCGACAACGTCGTCGGGGTACTGGCGGTCAAGGACGCGCTGAGCGCCATAGCCGACAACCAGCTGAGCATGCGCGCGGACGTCACCGCGCTGAGCCGCCCGCCGTTCTTCGTGCCGGAGACCAAGTCGGTCTCGGCGCTGCTGCGGGAGCTGCAGTCCTCGGGGACGACGATGGCGGTGATCGTGGACGAGTTCGGCGGCGTGGACGGCGTCGTGACGCTGACGCAGCTGCTGGAGGTCATGGTCGGGCCGGTGGTGCAGCGCGAGGGCATGCCCGTGCCCGAGGAGATCGTTGCGCTGGACGACGGCAGCTTCGACGCCGACGGAGGCGTCATCCTGGAAGACGCCAACCGTGAGATGGGACTGGCGCTGCCCGACGGCGAGTACGAGACCATCGCCGGGTTCATCCTGGACCGGTTGGGCCACATCCCCACGGAGGGGGAGACCTGGGAGGAGGACGGGGTCAGCCTCACCGTCTCCCACATGCGGGGCGTGAAGATCGAGCGGGTCCGTATCAGCCGGCCGCTGCCGGCGCCCTCCGCCGAGGACTAGCATTGCCCGCGCGTGGGCCAAGGGTGGCCCGACGGGGCCGCGAAGAGCACGTCACGAGCACCGTCCGCGCGCGGCTGGAGGAGTGCGGGCTGCGCGGCGGCACCCTCGTCGTGGCGGTGTCAGGGGGGCCGGACTCGACCGCGCTTCTGCTGGCGCTGACGGAGCTGCAGGGCATCCTGGGCCTTCGACTCCACGTCGCGCACCTGGACCACGGCCTGCGCTCCCGACTCGGCCGGCGATGCGTCGTTCGTGCGGGAACTGGCGCGGGGCATGGGGCACGCCTGCACCGTCGAGCGCGCCGACGTCGCGGCGTATCGCCGCGAGCGTCGGCTCTCGCCGGAGGCGGCGGCGCGAGAGGTGCGCTACGCGTTCCTGGCCCGCGTCGCCCGCGAGGCCGGGGCCGACGCCGTGGCCGTGGCCCACACGCTCGACGACCAGGCGGAGACGGTGCTGCTGCACCTGGTCCGCGGCGGAGGGCTCGCCGGGCTGCGCGGGATGTCGGCTGCGCAGCACGTATCGGGGCGCAGGCGGCCCCGTGTCGCTGGTGCGGCCGCTGCTGGACGCGGCGCGAGAGGAGACGGAGGCCTTCTGCCGCGCCCGCGGCGTCGAACCCCGGCAGGACCCGACCAACCTGCTGACGACCATCCCTCGCAACCACCTTCGGCTGAACGTGCTGCCGCAGCTTGCGCAGATCAACCCGCAGGTGGGCGCGGCGCTGGCCCGGCTGGCCCGCTCCGCCGCGCTGGACGTGGACTACATGGAGGGGCAGGTGGACGGCGTGTGGCGGCAGGCCGTCAAAGAGTCGGACGATGGACTTCTGCTGGACTGCGGCGCCTTGAACGCGCAGCACCGCGCGGTGGTGCAGCACCTGCTCCGCCGGGCCTACGCCAGCGTGCGGGGCAGCGAGGCCGACCTGGAGCAGGTGCACGTGGAGGAAATGGCCCGCCTGCTGCCGGGGCCCGCGGGCCGGAAGACGGCGCTGCCCGGCGGTCTCACGCTGGAGGTGGGCCCCAACGACGCATGGCTCTCGGCGGGGCGGCCGTACCCGTGCCCGCTGCCATCGCTGGAGGGCGAGCACGCGCTGCCCGCCTCGGGGGAGGGGACGGTCGGGGGCTGGCGGGTGCGCGCCCGAGAGCAGGCGTCGCCGGCCGTGCTCGGCGGCGGGCCGTTCAACGCATACCTCGACCGGGACGTGCTCGGCGGGGCGCTGGCGGTGCGGACGCGACGGAGGGGGACCGCTTCCAGCCGCTGGGCGTCGGGGCGTCGGAGAACGGTCGGGGGGAGACGACGACGAAGCTGCAAGACTTCCTGGTCGACCAGCGCGTGCCCCGCTCGTGGCGGGACCAGGTGCCGCTGGTCGTCAGCCCCCGGGGGATCGTATGGGTCGTCGGGTGGCGGATCGCGCACTGGGCGCGGGTCACGCCGCAGACCCGGCGCGCGCTGCGCCTGGAGTTCACGCCGGTGGAGCGGAGTTATCGCTCCCGCGTCGAGGAGGCGCCATGACCGAACGCTTCACGGACCACCTGCGCCGCTTGGGAGACTCGATCTGGGAGGCGCAGTTCCGCCACCCGTTCGTCCAGGGCATCGGCGCGGGCACTCTGCCGCTGCCGCCCTTCGCCCACTGGGTGCGTCAGGACTACCTGTACCTCATCGAGTACTCGCGCCTGTTCGCCATCGGCGTGGCCAGGGCGCCGGACCTGGCGAGCATGGGCCGCCACGCGGAGCTGGCCCAGGCCACGCTGCACACGGAGATGGAGCTTCACCGCTCGTATGCAGCGGAGTTCGGCATATCGCCGGAGGAGCTGGAGCGGGAGGTCAAGGCGCCCACGTGCCAGGCGTACACCGACTTCCTGATTCGCACGGCGGCGCTGGGGAGCTACGCGGAGCTGATGGGCGCGCTGCTCCCCTGCATGTGGGGCTTCTACGAGATCGGCCACCGCCTGGCCGAACAGGGCATGCCCGAGGAGGAGCGCTACGCCAAGTGGGTGCGCATGTACACCGACCCCGAGTTTGCCGTGCTGGTGGACTGGTGCCGCCAGGCGACCGACGCTGCCGCACAGGGCCTGCCCGCAGGGGAGCGGGAGCGGGTGGAGACGGCGTTCCTGGTCAGCAGCCGCTACGAGTACCTGTTCTGGGAGATGGCCTGGAAGCAGGAGCGGTGGCCGGTGTAGCCACTCTCCTTAGCCCTCTTCCAGTGGGAGAGGTAGCCGTCGCCGTCAGGCGTGGGGGTCGGGGGTGAGGCCGAGGCGCTGGTAGAGGAGCGGTAGGAGCTCCTGCGCGTCGGGGAAGTAGTGCTGGTCGGGCCTGTGCTCGTGGCCCAGGACCTTCTCGCCGTCGACGCGAATGTCGAAGAGGCCGTGGCCCGCGGGAACGAGCCGGACCGCGGCCAGGTGCTGGCCGAGGCGGGTGAGGAGCTCGCCGGCGAGCCACACGGCCCGCAGCGCATGCCCTCAGGTGTGGCAGTACTCGATCTCAATCTCCATGTCCTCTCCTCTCGCTATCGGAACATGTCCTTCTCCGGCGCGCGGAGCAGGGATGCGCTGCCGTCAGGGCCGGTCTCGTAGTCCAGCCCCCGGATGACTGCCACGGGGACGCCCGCGGTCTTGCCTTGGACGAGGTCGGTGGCGCCTGCAAGCTCGTCGGCCCAGGCGGCGACGGAGACGCGCAGCAGGTAGCCGTGGGGGTCGTGCTCGCCCCGGTAGTCCCGCAAAGGCCGCATGCCCGCCACGCCGATGGCCACGTTGGTGGTGCCCTCCCGCCACGGCCGCCCGAAGGTGTCGGAGACCAGGACGGCCACCGTGGCGCCGGTGCGCGCTCGGATCGCCTCGCGGAGCCGCAGCGCCGAGGCGTCGGGGTCGCGGGGGAGCAGGCACACGCGGTCGTCGCCGGGGACGTTGGAGGCGTCGACGCCGGCGTTGGCGCAGACGAAGCCGTGCGCGGTCTCGGCGATGATGATGCCGCGGTCCATACGGACGATGCGTCTGCTCTCCCGCAGGACGACCTCGACGTGGCGGGGATCCTTATCCCACTCGCGGGCGAAGGAGCGGGCCAGAGCGGACGGCTCGACGTCGCGCAGGTCTACCAGGGCGCCCTCAGCCTTCGACACCACTTTCTGCGTGACGACGAGGACGTCGCCATCCGCCGGCGGCGTGCCCTGGCCGACGGCCGCGTCGAGAATGAGCGCGGCGAGGTCATCGCCGGGGTGGACTTCCGGGATGCCCGTGACGCCGAAGACGCGGAGCTCCGGGGGCGGGCCGTCCTGGGTTTGCATGAACGCCTCCCGGCCCTATCTAACGGCACCTGGGGCGGTGCGTCAAGCGTTCGGGCGGCGGCTGCGAGGGACCTCTTCGACGCCCACGGAGTGGGCGATGCCGCCCAGGGCAACCTGCAGCGTGCGGTACGGCGTCCTGCGGGGACTGCGGGGGTCGAGCTCCACCAGCGAGGTCTCCACCTCTCGCATCTGGCCGTTGACCAGCACCCGGAAGGAGCGGCGCCCGAAGACCGTCGGCGTGCCGGCCCGGAGGCGGTGCAGGAACTCCTCCTGCTCTCGCAGGAGCGCGTGGGCCTCATCGAGGGTCACCGACTGGAAGGTGACGACGTCTCCCGGCGTGGCCTGGGCCAGCAGCGGCAGGTCGACGCTGATGACCGTGGCGAGCTTGGTGTAGCCGCCGGTGGTGCCCCGGTCGGCGAGCAGCACCATGGGCATGCCGTCGCCCGCGACCTGGACGGCGCCCAGCGGCACGCCCTCGGAGACGATGTCCGCACCCCCGCTGTGCTCGACGGCGGGGCCCTGGAGCCGATAGCCGGTGCGGTCCGACTGTGGCGAGATGGTGTAGGCGGCATCAAGGAACGTGCGGACGCCCTCCGGCGAGAAGGCGTCGGTGTGCGGACCCAGGACGACGCGCAGGACCGGAAAGGGCATCTCGGGGACGGGCACGCCTTCGTCGGGGAGGCGGCGGCCATCCACCCGGTCGAGCGGCCCCTTCCATGCTGCGGGGAGGAGGTCGCCCGGCCGCAGGGGGCGGCCTTCGAGGCCCCCCAGGCGCGCCCGGACGTAGGTGGAGCGGCTGCCCATGACCGGTGGCACGTCGATGCCTCCCGCCACAGCCAGGTACGCTCGCATGCCGCGGGCCATGTCACCGAAGGAGAGAACCGATCCCGCGGGGGCAGGCGTAGCCTCCCAGGTCGGGAAGGGAGCGTCGTTGAGGCGGGGCTGGAGGTCGGCGCCGGTCACGGCCAGGACGGTGTCGGCCAGGATGCGCAGCCTGGGGCCGGCCAGGGTCATCTCCAGCCCCGCGGCGCTGTCCGCGTTGCCCACCAGGATGTTGCCCACGCGCAGGGCGTAGGAGTCCATCGCGCCGGACTGGGGGACGCCGTAGCGCTGGTAGCCGGTACGGCCCAGGTCCTGGACCGTGGTGAGAATGCCGCCGTCCAGGACTTCCAGGAGGTCCATGGCCTACTCCACCGGGTGCGCGGTCGCCTGGAATGTGCCCGCTCGCACCTGATCCTCGATCATGCGGGCGTCCTCTGCCGAGACGGGGATGAAGCGGACGTACTCGCCGGGCTCGACCAGCACCGGCGGTTCCCGATGGGGGTCGAAGAGGGGGACGGGCGTGCGGCCGATGAGCCGCCAGCCGCCGGGGCTCGTCATGGGGTAGACGCCCGTCTGGGCCTCGGCGATGCCGACGGAGCCGGCGGGGATGGCCGTGCGGGGGGTCTCGAGGCGGGGCGTCACGATGCGCTCCGACAGACCGCCGAGGTAGGTGAAGCCGGGGGTGAATCCCATCATGTAGACCAGGTAGTCGGCGCTGGAGTGGACCTCCACGACCTCCTGGACGCTGAGCCCGGCGTGCTCGGCGACGTAGTCGATGTCGGGGCCGTTCTCGCCGCCGTAGACCGTGGGAAGCTCGACGACCCTGGGGGCGTCGGCGGGCGCCTCCGCGAGGCGCCCCTCCATGTCTCGCAGGTGGGCTTCCAGGTCGGTGAAGGAGAGGCGGAGGGGGTCGTAGTAGACCAGCAGCGAGCGGTAGGCGGGCACCACCTCCTCCACCCCGGCTGCCTCCGCCTGCTGAATCGCCAGGCCCAGGGCCCGGACGCGCCGGTTGACCTCGACGGCGATGCCCTCGCCCACCTCCACCGTCACCGCGCGGTCTCCGGCGGGGACGATGCGGGACTGCGGGTAGAGGAGGGACATCAGCTGCCTCGCTGGGGCACCAGCCTCCCCAGGGGGGCGATCTCCACCCCCGCGTCGAGCAGGGCCCGGTGCAAGGCCGCGGCCATCTCGACGGCGCCGGGGGTGTCCCCGTGGAGGCAGAGGGTGTCTGCGGAGACTTCCACCTCCTCGCCGGTGACGGCGACAGCGCGCCGCTCCGTGACCATGCGCACGCCCCGCTCGACCACCTCGTCGAGGTCGTGCAGGACGGCGCCGGGCCTACTGCGGGAGACGAGAGTGCCGTCGGCGTTGAGGGCGCGGTCGGCGAAGGCCTCCTGGGCGACGCGCAGCCCCATGTCCCGGGCGACGCGCACCCACGGCGAGCCGGCGAGGACGACCAGGACCGCGTTGGGGTCTGCGTCCAGCGTCGCCTGGCAGATGGCCTTGGCCAGGTCTCCGCCGTCGGCGGCCAGGTTGTACATGGCGCCGTGGGCCTTGACGTGCTGCAATCGCTTGTCGCTGGTGAAGGCCGTGAGCGCGCCCACCTGGTAGAGGACGACGTCGCGGGCCTCCTGGGGCGTGAGGGTCATGTTCCGCCGCCCAAAGCCCAGGAGGTCCGGGAAGCTGGGGTGCGCGCCCACTGCCACGCCGTTCTCCTCCGCCAATCGGACCGTGCGAGCCATCCAGCCGGGGTCGCCGGCGTGGAAGCCGCAGGCAATGTTGGCGGAGGTGATGTGCGGGAGCACCTGGGCGTCGGCGCCCATGGTGTAGGCGCCGAAGCTCTCGCCCATGTCGCAGTTGAGGTCTATTCGGGCAGCCATGCGTCCTTCCTCCGCGTTGTCTCGCCTGTGCCCCGATTATAGGGGAGGGAGGAAGGGGCTGCACACTCGTCGCCGCGTTGACGCCCGGTTCGCGCTATCGCTATAGTGGAAGTACGGAGGGATGCGATAATGCGTATGGGCGCCGCCCGGAGCGACAGCAGGGGCGGCGTTTTGTGTTTCAGGTCGCCTCGGACCAAGCAGCGGCACGCGAGCGCCGGACCGACCGAGGCTAAGGAGGAGCCATGATGCAGAAGATGACGAGAGATGTTCCGGAGTCCTCGGCCTATGCCACCGCACTGGCCCAGTTCGACGCGGTAGCCGACAGGCTGCACCTGGACGACGGCCTGCGCGGCATCCTGCGCGCCCCAAGGCGAGAGCTGACCGTGAACCTTCCCGTCCACATGGACAACGGGAGCGTGCGCGTCTTCACCGGCTACCGCATCCAGCACAGCCTGGCCCGAGGCCCTGCCAAGGGCGGCATCCGCTATCACCCCGCCGTGGACCTGGACGAGGTCCGAGCCCTGGCCATGTGGATGACGTGGAAGTGCGCCGTGGTGAACATCCCCTACGGCGGCGCCAAGGGGGGCGTGACCGTGGACCCCAACTCGCTCTCCCCCAGGGAGCTGGAGGGCCTTACGCGCCGTTTTCGCCTCGGAGATCTCCATCATCATCGGGCCGGAGAAGGACATTCCCGGGCCCGACGTGGGGACCAACGACCAGATCATGGCCTGGATCATGGATACCGTCTCCATGCACCAGGGCTACTCCATCCCCGGCGTGGTCACCGGCAAGCCGGTCAGTATCGGGGGCACGGTGGGCCGCCGCGAGGCCACGGGCCGGGGGGTCTCCATCGTCGTCCAGGAGGCCCTGAAGGCGCGGGGACGCCCCCCGGAGGGAGCGACCGTGGTCATCCAGGGCTTTGGCAACGTGGGCACGCACGCGGCGCACCTGCTCCGAGGGATGGGCTACGTCGTGGTGGGCGTGTCGGACTCGTCGGGAGGGTTCGCCAACCCCGGCGGCCTGGACGTCCCGGATATCCTTCGCTTCAAGCAGGGCGGAGGGCGTCTCGCCGACTACCCTGGGGAGGGCGAAAGCCTCTCCGGGGAGGAGGTGCAGGAGCTGCCCTGCGACGTCCTGGTGCCCGCTGCGCTGGAAGGGCAGCTCCACGGAGGCAACGCCGACCGGGTGCGGGCGTGGCTGGTGGCGGAGGGGGCGAACGGCCCCACGACACCCGAGGCCGACGCGATCCTCTTCGACCGGGGCGTGCAGGTGGTCCCGGACGTCCTGGCCAACGCCGGAGGGGTCACCGTCTCCTACTTTGAGTGGGTGCAGGACCTGCAGAACCACTTCTGGGACCGGACGGAGGTGGTGCAGAACCTGGAGCGGGTCATGACCACGGCCTACGGGCAGGTGGCGGCGCTGGCGGCGGCGGAGAAGGTGGACATGCGCACGGCCGCCAACATCCTGGCAGTCCAGCGCGTCGCCGAGGCGATCAAGGTCCGGGGCATCTACCCGTAGTGCTGCGGGGCGCGCCCACGGCCTTCCGGGTTGAGGGCGTGCGCCGTCTACCCTATAATCGGCCCGCCGGTCACCAAGCCCTTAGCGCGGTCGGGAGGCGCCATGTCCTTCATTCACGGCGACAGCATCGAGCCCCAGGAGCTCTTCCCGCGGGTCCAGGTCAAGTCCCTGACGAACAAGGAGCTGGGGGCCGAGTCCCTCACCGTCCTAGAGGTCAGCCTTCCTCCGGGCGCGAGGGTGCCGCTGCACACCCACCCCGGCCACGAGGAGTCGATGATCATCCTCGACGGCGAACCCCAGGCGACGCTGGGCGAGGAGGTGGTCACGCTGAAGCCGGGCGACGCGGTCCTGGCCCCCAAAGGCGTGCAGCACCGCATGGTCAACGCCAGCGACCGGCCCGTGCGCCTGCTGGGCATCTTCCCGACGACGGCCCCCCAGCGGGAGATGCTGGAGGAGGTCTCCTAGAGGGAAGCAATGCTGTTCGTGACACTCCTCACGCTCAAGGACGGCCTGACGCGCCAGCAGATCGACGATGCGGCGCAGCGCCGCGCGCGGTGGAAGTACCCGTCGGAGATGACGCTGGTGGGGGAGTACTGGATTCCCGGCACGCCCAACGTCATCTGCGTCTTCGAGGCGGACACCGTGGCGCCCATCGTGCAGGTGAACCACGCGTGGGCTGACGTCTTCGACGCGCAAACCCACCCCGCGGTCACCGGGGAGGATGGCCTGCGGGTGCTCCAGCAGGCAGGCGTGGTGCGACGGCGGGGCCGCCGCCCCAAGTACCTTCGCGTGTAGGCAGCGGCCCGCCGTGGAGGACTCCTGGGCCGCCAGACTCCGCGATCGACGGGCTGCGCTGTCCACCCTTCTGCCCCTGATCGCCATCGTCGCGGCGGGCGTCTTTGCCTACTTCGCGCACCTCCACGACTCCTTCGCCTGGGACGAGCCCGCGACGACCTGGGTGCGGGACCTGGACGCGCCGGGCTTCGGGAGGTTCATGGAGGCGGTCTCCTGGCCCGGCGACTACACCGTCGCCACGGTCTCCTACGTCATTCTGCTGCTGCTGGCGCTGCGGTGGGGAGGATGGCCCTGGGCCGTCTACGTGGCCGCGGCGGGGCTGCTGGACATCTCAAACGAGGGCGCGAAGGCGCTGGTGGGGCGTCCCCGCCCGAACCCGCTGGAGCCGGGGGAGGCGGGCAGCTTCCCATCGGGGCATACGGTGCACGCCGTTATCTACCTGGGCGTCGTCTGGTCACTGGTGGCCCCGCGTCTGGCGGAACGACGCCACCGGCAGGCCCTGGCGGCGCTGTTCGTCGTGGGGGTGCTGCTCACGGGCCTCTCCCGCATCTACCTGGGACGGCACTGGCCCAGCGACGTGCTGGGCGGCCTGCTGGTGGGGTGCATAGCCCTGTGGGCGCTGTGGACGGTGGCGTCGCGCACGCTGCTCGCGGGTCGGGCCCGACCCACGACCGGGGGCGGCGACGCGGGTGGAGGGTCGGCTGGCTCAGGGCTCGTCTGAGGTCAGCCGCTGCGACACGTAGCGGACCATGTCCGGGTTGCCGACGAGGATGGGATCGACCCACGAACGCAGCGCCTCCTGGCCCGGCGGACCGTTGGCGTCGTCGGACTGGACGGCGGAGAAGGGGCGCCAGCCGGAGTCCCCGCGCTGACGGGTGAGCACCGCGCCGCCGGCCTCCCGGACCAGCACCACGCCCGCTGCCACGTCCCAGATATGCGGTGTAGGGAAGAGGGCGTACTGGTAGGTCCCGTCGGCGGCCAGGGCTATCTCGTAGGCGAAGCTGTACAGGGAGCGGCGCTCCCCCGGGTTGTGTTGCAGCTTCCCCCGGGGCTGGTAGCGGCCGGACCTGGACCAGGGGAGGACCACGGCCCGACCCGGCGCCGGGCTCTCCCCCGGGGCCACGCGGAGGGGGACG
>CBDBGD010000003.1:0-282106 GCA_965205235.1 Dehalococcoidia bacterium | reverse complement strand
GATGGTGTTCAGCAGGCGACCGTAGGTACGGTCCCGGGGCATGAGGGCGATGACTGGCACGTCGCCGCTGAGGAGGGCGAAGGGGCCGTGCTTGAGCTCGCCGGCGGGATAGGCCTCGGCGTGAACGTAGGCCAGCTCCTTGAGCTTGAGCGCGCCCTCCATCGCCACGGGCAGGCTCACCCCCCTGGCGATGAGGAAGACGCTGCTCCGCTGCGCAATCCCGCGAGCGACGCTCGCCAGCCGGTCCTCGAGGGCGAGGACGCGCTGCACCTTGCCGGGGAGGCGGCGGAGCTCCGCCAGCAGCCGCTGGAGGTCGGGCTCGGCGGGCGGGTACAGCTGTAGACCCAGCAGGTACAGGGCGATGAGCTGGCCCATGAAGGTCTTGGACGCGGCCACGCTGACCTCCGGCCCCGCCTCCGTGTACAGCGAGTGCTCCACCACACGCGTGATGCTGCTGTCCGGGCTGTTGGTGAGCGCCAGGGTCCGATAGCCGGCGTCGCGGGCGGCACGAGCCGCCGAGATTGTGTCCGCCGTCTCGCCCGACTGGGTGATGAAGACGGCCCACGCGGTGGGCCCCGGAGGCGGCGGCACGCCCTCCAACTCCGACGCCACGCGGACGGTCGTCGGGCACCCGCAGAGGGTGGCCATGAACTCGGCGCCCACCAGGCCGGCGTAGTAGGCCGTGCCGCAGGCGGCGAAGAGGATGCTGCCGGGTGGCTCTGCGGGCAGCGGCGCGCCCGCCTCGACCCGGGGCCCATCGCCGAGCACCCTGCCGGCCAGCGTGTCGCGGATGACGTGCGGCTGCTCGTGGACCTCCTTCAGGAAGTAGTGCTCGTAGCCCGCCTTGTCCAGGTCCTGCAGGCTCCATCTCACCTGGTGGACACGTCGAACGGCGGGCGCCTCGTCGTGCCACACCTGCAGGCCGCCCGCGCCGATGGTCGCGACGTCTCCGTCTTCCAGGTACGCCACGCTCTCGGTTGTCTCCAGAAGGGCGGGGACGTCGGAAGCGACGACGCCCTCCCCGGACCCCATGCCGACCACCAGCGGGTTCTCTCGCCGGGCCGCCACGAGCACGTCGCTGGTGGAGCTCATCGCCAGCAGCGCGTAGCTGCCCCGCACCTCCCGCAGCGCGCGCACGACTGCGGCCCGCAGGTCGCCGTCGAAATGCGCCTCGATGAGGTGGGCCAGGACCTCGCTGTCGGTCTCCGAGCGCATGCGGTGGCCCTGGGCCTGCAGCCGCTCCCGAAGCTCGTAGTAGTTGTCGATGTCGCCGTTGTGGACGATGGCGACGTCGCCGGCGCAGTCGAGGTGGGGGTGGGCGTTGCTCTCGGAGGGCGCGCCCACGGTCGCCCAGCGGGTGTGGCCGATGCCCAGGGTGCCGTCCAGCGGCGGGACCTTGCGTTGCAGTGCCTCCACGAAGCCGGTGTCCTTGAAGACGTGGAAGCCGTCACCGTTGCGGATGGCGATGCCGCAGGAGTCGTAGCCGCGGTACTCGACGCGGTGGAGGGCGTTGAGGAGGACGGTCCGGGCCTCCCTGGGGCCAACGTAGCCGACGATTCCACACACAGGGGCTCTCCTGGGCCTGCGCGTCTCACGGGGCGAGGCGGCCCGCCCGGAAGCCTCTCAGGCGGGCGCGGTAAGTATACGGGCGTGCGTGAGCGGCTGCAAACTGAAGCCCATACGCCCACCCTTATCTACGGAAGGGGAAGAGGCAAGGCATCACCGAGCCTGGGCCGCGTCCTCCACAACCTTCTTGATCCAGGCGTTCAAGCTGACGCCGGCGTCCATGGCAGCTACCGTGGCTCGCTGGTGGAGCTCGGATCCCAGACGCAGGCGGAGGTCGCCGGAGAAGGGCTTGACGGGCTCGACGCCGTCCTCTTCACACGAGGCAAGATACTCGTCGATGGAGGCGCGGAACTCGCGTTGGAGCGTGTCCACATCCGTCGCCTCGCAGTTGGCGATGGGGTAGGCGCCGCTGTTGATGACGCGGCCGTGCAGAACCCCGTCGTCGTAGACGACCTCGCCGAGGTAGCCCTTGTACTCAAGCATCTCGCTCCCCTTGTATCTGCATCAGGAAACTGGCGATGTCACGGACGGTCTCTCGCCTGGTCTCAGGACTCGGATGGGGCCGATGAACCACGATGCGATGGACACCCTTCCTCAGCAACACCCTGGAGCCTCGCCTCTCAACCACGTCCGTTCCCAGTGCACGCAGGAGTGACTCGATCTCCGGCCATCGGATGCCCGCCGGGGTAGGAACAGCGAAGAGCCGGGCCAGCGTTCGTCGGTGTCGCTCCCTCACAAAGCTATGGTGTCATCCATGACACCGGAAGTCAAGGAGTCAACGCTCCTACTACGCCCCTCTCTCGCCCATGCGCGCTCCGAGGGAGGGTGGAAGACTCGCGCAAGTAGGCTGTGTCCGACTACACCCTCCAAAACCGGCTTCACAAGCTGTCATTCGGGACTACAATGGGACTACCTGCAGCAATTCCAGAACGTTTCTACTCTTAGAACACTCCCATGGGAGGGATGACATGACTTCCAACCAGTACTGGTGGCCGGACCAGCTGAGCCTGAACGCTCTCCGCCGCAACTCTCCCCTGTCCGATCCGATGGGCAAGGGCTTCGACTACGCTCAGGCAGTCAAGACCCTTGACGTCGATGCGCTCAAGAAGGACATCGAGGACGTGATGACGACCTCGCAGGACTGGTGGCCGGCGGACTACGGCCACTACGGGCCTCTCTTCATCCGCATGTCGTGGCACGCCGCAGGCACGTACCGCATCAGCGACGGCCGCGGAGGCGGAGGCTCCGGCCACCAGCGCTTTGCGCCGCTCAACAGCTGGCCCGACAACGGCAACTTGGACAAGGCGCGCCGTCTGCTGTGGCCGGTCAAGCAGAAGTACGGCCGCAAGCTCTCCTGGGCAGACCTGATCCTCTTCGCCGGCAACTGCGCCCTGGAGTCCATGGGGTTCAAGACCTTCGGCTTCGCCTTCGGACGCCCCGACGTCTGGGAGGCCGACGAGACCGACTGGGGCGCCGAGGGCACGTGGCTCGGCGACGAGCGCCACAGCGCCAACGGCGAGCTTCAGGGGCCCCTTGGCGCCGACCACATGGGCCTGATCTACGTGAACCCGGAAGGGCCGGGCGGCAACCCTGACCCCGTCGCTGCGGCGGCGTACATTCGCCAGACGTTCGGACGCATGGCAATGAACGACGAGGAGACCGTCGCGCTCATCGCCGGCGGGCACACCTTCGGCAAGGCCCACGGCGCTGCGCCCGACGACGGCGTCGGCCCCGAGCCGGAGGCCGCCGGCATCACCGAGCAGGGCCTCGGCTGGCGGAACAGCCACGGCAGCGGCAAGGGCGCCGACACGGTCACCAGCGGCCTGGAAGGCGCCTGGACCACCGACCCGGTGAAGTGGGACAACAACTTCTTCGAGAACCTGCACAGCTACGAGTGGGAGCTGACCAAGAGCCCGGCCGGCAAATCGCAGTTCGCGCCCAAGAACGCCGCCGCGGTGGCCACGGTGCCGGACGCCCACGATCCCGCGAAGAGGCACGCCCCCATGATGCTCACCACGGACCTGTCGCTGCGAGTGGACCCGGCCTATGCGGAGATTTCAAAGCGCTTCCTGGAGGACCCCGCAGCGTTCGAGGACGCCTTCGCCAGGGCGTGGTTCAAGCTGCTCCACCGCGACATGGGGCCCCGCAGCCGCTACCTTGGGCCGCTGTCGCCTTCGGAGCCGCAGCTGTGGCAAGACCCCGTCCCCGACGTCGACCACGAGCTGGTCGGCGAGCAGGACATCGCCGACCTCAAGGCACGGGTGCTCGCCACCGGCCTGTCGGTCTCGCAGCTCGTTGCGACGGCCTGGGCGTCGGCGTCGTCGTTCCGCGGCACCGACAAGCGCGGCGGGGCGAACGGGGCGCGCATCCGCCTGGCGCCGCAGAAGGACTGGGAGGCCAACGACCCGGCCCAGCTCGGAGAGGCGCTGAACGTGCTGGAGCGGGTGCAGGCGGAGTTCAACGGCGCGCAGACCGGCGGCAAGCGAGTCTCCCTGGCCGACCTCATCGTGCTGGCGGGGTGCGCAGGCGTCGAGCAGGCCGCCCGAGACGCCGGTCACAGCGTACACGTGCCCTTCACGCCGGGGCGCACGGACGCGTCGCAGGAGTGGACCGACGTGGAGTCCTTTGCCGTGCTCGAGCCCGCCGCGGACGGCTTCCGCAACTACCTCGGCGCAGAGCGCCGGGGCGCGGCGGAGGAGCTGCTGGTCGAGCGGGCGAGCATGCTGACGCTCACCGCGCCGGAGATGGCCGTGCTGGTGGGCGGCATGCGCGTTCTGGGCGCGAACGCCGGGGGGTCGGCACACGGGGTCTTCACCGACCGTCCGGGAGCGCTGACCAACGACTTCTTCGTGAACCTGCTCGACATGGGCACCGACTGGCGCCCGTCCGCTGCGTCGCAGGACGTGTTCGAGGGACGCGAACGCCGTACCGGCGAGATCAGGTGGACCGGCACCCGCGTGGACCTGGTCTTCGGCTCGAACTCCGAGCTTCGGGCCATCGCCGAGGTCTACGGGGCCGGCGATGCGGGGCAGGCGTTCGTGCGGGACTTCGTCGCCGCGTGGAGCAAGGTGATGGAGCTTGACCGCTACGACATAGCGTGATCCCCGCGGGTCGGTTGGCAGCGGCGGCCTAGGCGCTCTCACCGCCCGGAAGAGCGGGGGAGGACGCCACGGTGCGCAGCCACTCCAGCACCTCCACCAGCGGGTCGTAGCGCCCGGCGGGCGGGATCAGGTACACGCCCGACACCTGGCCGTGCACCGCCCGCAGCAGCTCCTTCGTCATAGCGATGCCCACCTCCGACGCCCGGTCGCCCGCGTCCCGCAGGCGGGCCATGGCGTCGTCCGGCACGACGATGCCGGGCACCTCGTTGTGGAGGAACTCGGCGTGGCGCAGGCTGCGCAGCGGCAGGACGCCCATCAGCACCGGCACCGGGAAGCCCCCGAGCCGCCGCCGCCACGTCTCGACCAGCTCCGGGTCGTAGACCGCCTGCGTCAGCAGGAAGTGCGCGCCGGCCTTCACCTTGCGCTCCAGCACCCGCATCTCCCGGTCCTGGTCCGCCGCGGCCATGTTCAGCGCGCAGCCGATGTGGAACGCCGTCGACTGCTCCAGCGGCCTGCCCGCCAGGTCCACCCCCTGGTTGAAGCTGTCCATGAGCCGGATCAGCCCCGACGTGGTGATGTCCGACACCGCCGTCGCCGACGGGTAGTCGCCGATGCCCGGCAGGTCGCCCATGACCACGAAGACGTTGCGCACCCCCAGCGCGTGCGCGCCCAGCAGCTCCGAGTGCAGCGCCACCAGGTTCCGGTGCCGGGTGGCCAGGTGCAGCACCGTCTCCATGCCCAGGCGGCTCTGCACCAGCGTCGCCATGACCAGCGCGCTGAGCCGCCCCCGCGCCATGGGGCTGTCCGGCACGTTGACCGCGTCCACCAGCCCGCCCGAGCGGAGCTGCGCCAGCGCGGCCAGCGTCTGCGATGTGTCGAAACCCCTGGGCGGGGCGACCTCGACGGTCACGGCGAAGCCGCTGCCCAGCTTCTGCTGGAGCGTGGTCGGCGGCGCCTCCGCCGGCTCGCGGGCCTCGGGCCGCGCCGCGACCGCCGCCCGACGCCGACGGCCCCCCACACGCGGCGGCGACACCTGTCGAATGGCGTCGCGCATACGCTCGACGTGCAGGGGCGTCGTGCCGCAGCACCCGCCCACCATGACCACCCCCGCCTCCACCATGCTCCGGGCGTACTCGGCCATGTAGTCGGGGGACGACAGGTAGGCGAACCGCCCGCCCACGTAGCTGGGGAACCCCGCGTTGGGCAGCGCCGCCAGCGGCGTCCGGCTCACCGACGCCATCTCTCGCACGACCTGCAGGATGGTCTGAGGCCCCACGCTGCAGTTCACGCCGATGACCGCCACGCCCAACGCCTCCAGCGTCCGTACGACGTCCGACGGCGCATCGCCCCCCGGGGTGCGGCCCTCCTCGGTGATGGTCACCTGGGCGACGAGGGGCAGCGAGCAGCTTTCGCGCGCCGCCTCCACGGCCTGAGCCAGCTCCTCCAGGTCGCCGAAGGTCTCCAGCATGATGAGGTCGGCGCCCGCGGCGGCCAGGCTCGCCGCCTGCTCCCGGAAGGCGTCCCTGGCCTGCCGTCGGGAGACGGGGCCCAGCGGCGCCATGGGCCTGCCCATCGGCCCGATGGCCCCGGCGACCCACACCTGCTGCCCCGTGAGCCGCACGGCCTCCCGGGCGATCTCGACGCCGCGGCGGTTGAGCTCGTCGACCGCGTCCTCGAGGCGGTGGGCGGCCAGCCGGACGCGGTTGGCGCCGAAGGTGTTGGTCTCCAGCACCTCGGCGCCGGCGCGGATGTAGTCCAGGTGGACCTCCTGCACCAGCTCCGGGCGGAGCAGGTTGAGCTCGTCCAGGCAGCGGTCGAAGGAGATGCTGCCGCGGGCGTAGAGCTCGGTCCCCATCGCGCCGTCGCAGAGGACGGGCGGGGCCAGGAGTCGGTCGACGTAGGACTGGGCCGGCATCGCACCTACCCGCAGGGCGGCTTCACGCCACCCGTGCATGGTGAGGGAGTATAGGGGGAAGGGGACTAGCCGTCCAATGGGCGGCCCGACCGCAGGAAGCCTTTGTGAAGATGGCTTGGGAGGTCGTTGTCGATGCTGAAGCGGGGTTACGTAAGACGCACCAGCGCGCCTGGGTCTATTGAGCCTGCGACCCCTAGTTTCCCACGAACTGCACGATGGCCGCCACAGCCCCGATGCCCAGAAGCTGGATGGTGATTATCCACCGGATCTGACTGCCCAGCGCCTTATGGAGCTCGGCCTTCAGCTCGTTCAAACCAGCCTCGGTGGCGTAACGTCCCTCTATGTAGCTGACCCGCTGTTCTATGCTGGCCACGGGGTTTCTCCAAGGGGCTTCGTGTATGTGCAATTTCGCTCGGACCTGTATTCCGTGCAGCCCCAGAATGGACCGGGGCCTCTCTGTATTACCCAAAGGCGACCCCTGCGGCACCGTGGACACTCAGGCGCGAGTTGCCCGATCTGACGCAGCTCGTCGGACTGCTTCATCAACTCCGTCACAAACACCGATGGCAGCGCGCGGTGCGTAACCAAGTATACGCCACGCCGCGCCCGGGTCATCGCAACATAGAAGAGGCGTCGCTCCTCCGCGAACGGGTAGGGCTCTTCTGAAGTCGTGGGCAGCACAAGTTTAAGCAGTGAGCTGTCCTCGATTCGCGAGGGGAATCCCCAGGGGCCGTCCTTGAGGTCTAGTACGACCACGTAGTCTGCTTCGCGCCCTTTCGCGCTATGGACGGTGCTGAACTCCTCTGCCGATTTCTTGCCTTGAAACGCATTCTCGCGTGAATTGTAGCGCCTCAGCACCAGCACGGAGTAACCGTTGCCTCGTGCAGATTTCTGAATCTCCTCTCGGGCGCGTTCAAGGCCTTCGTCAAACCTGCCAGCGTATATGACGGTGATACCGCCATCGACGGCAACGCCCACGGACGTCAGCGGCCTTTTCCTCTGCTCTGGATTTCTGAGCACGAACCTGGTCGAAGGACCAAGAATGCCGTCACCGAATCGAAACGTCGTGCTCAGGGTACGAGTCTCTACGTGGCCCAGATACTCACCGCAGTTTCGCAAGAGGCCTACGTCACTTCCCGCGAAGCGGTTAATTGACTGCCAGTCGTCGCCCACGAGGAAGTAAGCCGTGTCGTTGTTGTGCCGGAGGGCCTTAAGCAGCTTCATCCGGCCCGCAGATATGTCCTGGAACTCATCAACCAGCACGTACTGGTAGTGCTTCTTCCACCTGCCTTCGCGAATGTAGTGAGCGGCTCTGTTTATCAGGTCGTGAAAGTCGAGCTTCCCTTCGGCTCTGAGCCGGTGTTCATATCTGGTACGCACTCGCTCGAAGACATCGAGGAATGCCCCGTGCCGCCACAGTGTCCCTTGGCTACTGGCACGAGCGCGCAGTTCTTCCGGTGATAGGCCATTCGTCTTGGCGTGGTTCAGGAACTTTTCCATTAGCTTCGCCAGCCACTCTATGAGCAGCCGGGCCAGTCTCAGCATCAGATCTAGCTGTGAGACGCGCTCCAACGGAACGCCTTCCCTTTCGAGCTGCTCTCCAAGCTTGTCCAGGAGGATGCCCTTCTGGCGCTGCCAGCTAAAGGTTTCTACGAGTTTCGTGCCGTATCTCCTATGCGTCTGTCTGTGCCACTCTACTCTCTCCCTATAGCCCCTCCAACCACTCGGCGGATTGCCGTGCTCGTCCAGCGCGTGATGCTCGATATAGATCTTGTAGTCGGGGAGATAGAAGTCCGGTCGATACTGGCGGTACCGTCCCGTCTGGGTCCGCACCTCGTAGTCGCGTTCATAGCAGAACTTCACACTATGCTTTGTGAGGAAGTTAGCGATCTGCAACTCCTCGAAGCTCCTGACCCGTACGCCGCTCAGGGTTAGAAGCTCGATACTGTCTATATACGCGTTGTACTCCTCCTGAGTGGGGAAGTCGAAGGCCGATTCGTAGGCTCCTTGGTAGGAGGCGATGAAGTCGGCTGTGGCCTCCGATTCCTGCGGGTCATCCAAGAGTTCCTCGAGGATGTCTTTCAGGGTATCCGGCAGTTCAGACTCCGCTGCAATGGTGGGCTTGGCCTTTTCGACGTCCGCTATGACACCGTATCCGAATCCATGGAAGGTGCGAACGTGCGCCTTGAACGTCTCGCCCGGAAGCCGCTTCTTGATCTCGTCGACCGCCTTGCGATTGAACGCCAGAACAAGAATGTCGTCCGGGGACACGCCCTGGTCGCGAACGAGGTGGATGACCTTGCCAACGACGACCGAGGTCTTGCCAGTGCCCGCGCCCGCTAGTACGAGGGTTGCGTCCTCGTCTGTGGAGACGGCCTGAGCTTGTTCGTTCGTAAGAGGTTTCGGCAGGCTCGTGAGGGCGGTGGCCTGTACAACAGGAGCGGTGTTGGACACGAAGACGCTGTTCGCTTTCCTTCTTGCCGCCTCGAAACTCTCAGAAGGTCTGAGGGATTCAAGCCGGCCTACCGCCTCTTTCTCTTCTTGCTCAAGGTACTTTCGGATTAGACCTTCGCAATCCCGAAGGGTCGGAGCTATGGTTTCGTGGAGTCTGAGCGAGTCGCCGTGTCTGGCATATCGGTCGCCCGCGAAGAGTTGACGTATCTCCTCATCGAGCCGCGTCAAACTTGGGCTCAGAGCCTTGGTGCCCCTGATGGCCTCCGCTACAGCTGCTCCGTGGACCAGGGAGGCTTCCCTCCCGTCAAGTCCACCAATAGACCGCTCGGTTCCGTCCGTCAGTCGAATAGTCAGCCGGTGCCAAAACCACGAAGGGCGAACCGTGATGGTGCGAATGGCGCCGACTGATATCTTGGCCCTTAAGCCCCCATGGCGCCCGTCAAAGTGAATTGTTCCTCCGGCCACCGATACACGCGCGGGCCCCAGTGAAAACAGTCGATGAAGCCAAGCACTTTCGGCCGAGACTTGGTGTTGTGATTCCATGTCAGCTCCAACCGGGGATTATACGGCAGTGCATTCGGAACCGCTAACAGGTTTGCTCCCGCGCGTGCCATCTCCCCTTTCCCCCTCACCCCCTCCATCCCCTACCATCACCCCATGCTCACCCACACGCGCCCCCAACCCCCGTTCGTGGTTCGACAGGCTCACCACGAACCTCTCCGCGCCCCTCGCGCCGTGCCTGGGATTCGTTCCGCGCGCCCCCGAATCCGTATCTGCGACGCGCCCCGATTCGTCTCGCGTTCGGCCTCCCGTGGCATTCGTTCCTATCTGCGGCCCGCGGTTCCAATCCGCGACGAAAGAACGACTCCAAGCTGGCCCTCCTCTCCCACGGCCATTCGAACCAAACCAGTCCAAGCTGCCCCAATCTTCGTCCGAAACGAACACCAAAGCTGGACCGAGTCGGCCCAGGCACAGGGCAGCCAGAAAAAACGCGCGAAACGGAACGAATCGAATCCAATCACCCCTCCTGGCCCCCTTGGGAAGGCTGGGGGCCCTTCGAGGGCCTCAGGGTGAGCGGACGGTGGCGGGGGTGGTGGCGGTGGCGTCGGGTGGGCGGCGGAGGAAGGCGAAGACGATGGCGCCGAAGGCCCAGAGGCCGGCCATGATGTACAGCGTGGCGTCGTAGCTGCCGCTGCGGTCGTAGAGGGTGCCGGCGATGACGGGGAGGACGACGCCGCCCCAGCCGTAGAAGAAGCTCATCGCTCCCCGGATCGTGGCAAAGCTCCGCCGGCCGTAGAAGTCGCCGATGATGGCCCAGTTCATCGTCCCCGTGGCGTCGGGCAGGGCGTAGAGCAGCAGGAAGAGCCACAGCTCCCAGCCACCGCCGCCCATCGACAGGTAGACCATCGACCCGGCGCCCACCATCAGCGTCGTCGTCATGACGGCGGACTTGGACCAGACGTCGCCCAGCAGGCCCAGGATGAGCCGCAGGGGGATGTTCAGCGCCCCCAGCGCGCCCAGCAGGAAGGCCGCCTCCTGCGGGCTGGCCCCCTTCCACACCATCATGGGGATGAAGTGCAGCGAGACCGTGGTGTTGACGGCCAGCCGCATGGTGGTCGCGACCAGCAGCACCCAGAAGGCGACGGTGCGGTAGGCCTGCCGCGCCGTGAAGTCGACGTCGGTGGCGCGGGGCCTCGACCGGGAGGTGCGGGAGGGGTCCGGCGGCGGCCGGCCGCCGTCGGGGCTCAGGCCCATGCTCTCGGGGGAGGCGTGGAGGAACACCGAGGCGGGCAGGACCATCGCGGTCACCATCGCCCCCGCCATGACGGCGGCCCAGCGCCAGCCCCACGCCTCGACGGCGACGCCAAGCAGCGGCGCGAGCACGGAGCCGCCCACGCCGAACGCCGTGCCGACGACGGCCATGGCCAGCGCCCGCCGCTGCACGAACCAGCTGTTGACCACCCCCATGACGGAGTGCATGAAGCCAAGGTTGTGCCCCAGCGCGATGATGCCGACGTAGGCCAC
Source organism: Dehalococcoidia bacterium (assembly GCA_965205235.1). Classification (GTDB taxonomy): domain Bacteria; phylum Chloroflexota; class Dehalococcoidia; order Lucifugimonadales; family UBA1127; genus CBDBGD01. Next base: position 271,045 of record CBDBGD010000003.1, on the reverse strand, counting down.
GATCAGCTCGGGGTAGCTGTCGACGCGGGCGAGGGCAAGGTAGCCGACCCCCACCAGCAGCGCGCCCCCCACGACCATGCGTCGGGGGCCCCACCGGTCGACAAGGTAGCCGGACACGGGGCCGACCACGGTGCCGAGGGCGCGGGCGAGGGAGAAGACCAGGGCTATGGAGGCGCGGTTCACGGCCAGCTCCCGGGCCAGGGGCAGGAAGAAGATGGTGGCGGCGCTGCCGTAGATGCCGTTGCTGGTGGCGTTGACGACGAACCCCGCAGCAACGACCCGCCAGCCGTAGAAGACACGGGAAAAGGGTCCGGAACGCCGGCGCGGTGGTCTCACGGACGCCTCCCACTGCCCCATTGGGAGCACCGGCCCATTATAGGACGCCTGTCTACGTGTTCCGTTGACACGGCCAAGGGACGGCCCGTAAACTTTGGCGCACCGGCGGGAGCTTGAGGAGGGGGTCCGCGCGTTTTGTGCGGAGGCGGATGGCCCGCCGTCAGACGGGGGAGGAGGACGCATGAGCACCAGGGCGTACATTCTCATCGAGACTGCGGTGGGCAAGAACCGGGAGGTCGCCACGGCCCTGCAGGGCATCAGCGGCACGACCGAGGTGGACATGGTCACCGGCCCCTACGACATCATCACGGTGATCGAGGCGGAGGACCTGAACTCCATCGGCGAGCTGGTGACCAGCCACGTCCACACGATCAGCGGCGTCCTGCGGACGGTGACCTGCCTGGCCATCGGCCGCAGCTAGCTCCTTCGTCGACGTGCGAAAGGCGGAGTAGCGTGGACCTGCAGTTCAGCGCGGAGGAGCTTGCCTTCCAGGCGGAAGTCCGCGCCTTCTTGAAGAAGGAGCTGCCGCGGAACTGGGCCGGCGGCGACTGGTACGACGAGGAGGCGGAGCGGAGCAAGCCGGGCGTGCAAAGCATCGGGCAGAAGATGCGGCGCAGGCTCGCGGAGAAGGGCTGGCTGACGCTGGCGTGGCCCCGAGAGTACGGGGGCATGGGCGCCAGCCACATGAAGCAACTCATCTTCAACGAGGAGATGGCCTACCAGGGCGCGCCGGGAGGCGGCGGCGCAGGCGTGGCCATGCTGGGCCCCACGCTGATGCTCTACGGCTCTGAGGAGCAGAAGCGGGAGCACCTGCCGCGCATCGCCCGTGCGGAGGTGGAGTGGTGCCAGGGCTACTCGGAGCCGGGCTCCGGCTCCGACCTGGCGTCGCTGCAGACCCGGGCGGTCGAAGATGGCGACGACTACCTAGTCAACGGCGCGAAGATCTGGACGTCGGGCGCGCACCGGTCGGACTGGATCTTCTTCCTCGCTCGCACGGACCCCCAGGCGCCCAAGCACCGGGGCATCAGCTTCCTGCTGGCGAGCATGAAGAGCCCCGGCATCACGGTGCACCCCATCCGGAACATGGCGGGCATCCAGGGCTTCAACGAGGTGGTGCTGGAAAACGTCCGCGTGCCTCGCAAGAACCTGGTGGGCGAGGAGAACCGCGGCTGGTACTACGGGGCCACACTGCTGGACTTCGAGCGGTCGGGCGTGCAGCGGCCGGCGCGGGCGCGCCGGGTGCTCAAGGACCTAGTGGCGCTGGCCAAGGAGCGACGGCCCAACGGCGCGGCGCTGGCCTCGGACCCGGTCTATCGCAACCGGCTGGGGGCGATGGCGGCGGAGATCGAGGCGTGCCGGCACATGTGCTACAACGTGGCGTGGATGCAGAGCCAGGGGCAGGTGCCCAACAAGGAGGCGTCCATCGTCAAGGTGTTCAGCACGGAGATGATGCAGCACCTGTACGGGCTGGCCATGCAGATGCTGGGCCTGTACGGCCTCCTGCTGCCGGGGTCGTCGTGGACGCCGAGCCGGGGGAGCATCGCACGGAACTGGCTGTCGGCGTTCAGCGCGACGATCGCTGCGGGGACGTCGGAGATCCAGCGCAACATCATCGCCACGCGAGGCCTGGGCCTCCCCCGCGGCTAGGGGCTCAGCCCCACGAAAGAAGCAACGGAGCAGAGACGAGCAATGGACCGTGGTCTGACCGAAGCCCAGCAGATGCTCAAGACAGGCGCCCGCGAGTTCCTGGAGCGGGAGTGCCCCCTCACGTACGTCCGGCAGGTGGAGGACGACGAGCGAGGATACGCCCTGGAGGCGTGGCGCAAGATCGCCGAGCTGGGGTGGACGGGGCTGGCGCTGCCGGAGGAGCTGCAGGGGACGGGCGGCGACTTCGTCGACCTGTGCCTGGTGGTGGAGGAGATGGGGAGGGCGCTGTTCCCCGGCCCCTTCTTCTCGACGCTGGTGCTGGCGGGGCTGACCATCGCCGAAGGGGCGTCGGCGGAGAAGCAGCGCGAGGTGCTGCCGATGCTGGCACGCGGGGAGCTGCTCGCCACGCTGGCGCTGACGGAGGCGAGCGGGCAGTGGACGGCGGGCGGGGTGCAGTCGGCGCGAGCGATCCGTCGAGGGGGCGTGTACACGCTGAACGGGACCAAGCTCTTCGTGCAGAACGCCCACGTGTCGGACCTGCTGGTGGTGGCGGCGCGGACTCGGAAGGCCGTGAACCCGGAGCGGGGCATCACGCTTCTGCTGGTGCCGACGGACGCGCCGGGGGTGAGCGTGACGCCGCTGCCGAACCTGTCGGCGGAGCGGCTGAGCGAGGTGAGCTTCCGCAACGTGAGCGTGACGTCGAAGGACGTGGTGGGGGAGGAGGGCGAGGGCTGGGCGCTGGTCGAACGGGCGCTACAGCGGGCGGCGGTGGCCAAGTGCTTCGAGATGCTGGGGTCGATCGAGCGGGTGCTGGAGATGACTGTGGCGTACGTGAAGGACCGGGTGCAGTTCGGGCGGCCGGTGGGGAGCTTCCAGGCGGTGCAGCACCACTGCGCGAACATGGCGGTGGACGTGGAGGCGGCGCGGTACATCTCGCACCAGGCGGCGTGGAGCGTGTCGACGGGGCAGAACGGGGCGGGGGAGGTGGCGGCGGCGAAGGCGTGGGTGAGCGACGCGGCTCGCCGGGTGTGCGCGCTGGCGCACCAGTGCCACGGGGCGATAGGGTTCACGAGCGAGTACGACCTGCAGCTTTTCACTCGCCGGGTGAAGGCGGGGGAGCTGCTGTACGGGGACACGGACTTCCATCGGGAGACGCTGGCGCGGGCGATTGGGCTGTAGCACGAAAGGTGACCGGATGGCCACTGAGACAAGCAAAGTAGTCTATCGTGCGCTTAGTCTGGGCGCTGGGGTCCAGAGCTCGGTCTTGGCGCTCCTACTGTCCCGATCCGATCCCAGATTGACCGAGCTCGGTTTTTCGAAACCGGACGCTGCGGTATTTGCCGATACGGGTTGGGAGCCTGAGTACGTCTATGAGCATCTAGCTTGGCTTGAAGGACAACTGGACTTTCCATTGATACGAGTTTCCAGCGGTGACATACGGGCGAATCTGAGGAGAGGGCTCACGACCTCCGGCCACCGCTTTGTGGATGTCCCCTTCTACCTGGTGGATGAGGAAGGGAAGAAGGGGATGCTGCGCCGCCAGTGCACCAACCACTACAAGATTGCGCCAATCCATAGGCGAGTCAGGAAGCTCGCCGGTGGGCGACCTGGACGGCCGTTTCCGAAGAACCAGCACGTTGAGATGTGGCTCGGAATCTCGCTCGACGAGGTAGGCCGCATGAAGACGAGCAGGGAGCCATGGGTAACTCACCGCTGGCCTCTGGTGGACCTGAGAATGACCCGACGCGACTGTGCCGAGTGGTTCGCCTCACAATACCCAGATCGGTGGTTGCCCCGCTCAGCCTGCGTTATCTGTCCCTATCGTTCTGACGCGCACTGGCTAGAGTTGAAACGGTCTGAGCCTGGCAGTTACAACGAGGCCGTTAGATTCGACCGATGGCTCAGAAAGAGCAGAGCCAATCCGGTGAGGGAGTTGCTGAACGGCCGTCCATATCTCCACTCCGCACGTCGCCCCCTCGCCACTGTCATTGCGGAGAGGGAAAGGGACCCGGACTCCATCAACTACTTCAACGAGGAGTGCGAGGGGCTCTGCGGCGTCTGAGCACACACAGGACCTCGGTGACTCCGGCATACCCGCTGTATCCCTATCAGCGGCAGGTTCTTGGCGACTTGCTTCGCATCCTCATTGGTTCAAGAGGCAATCCGGGCATTTCCACAGGTCAACGTGTAGTTGCCCACCTCCCCACAGGCGCTGGCAAGACGCGAATAGCCTGCCATGCTGCAGCCAATGTCCTAAACCTGCCCGAGTCGGAGGGGAAGCTGGTAGTCTGGCTCGCCTCCACCGAGGAGCTGTGCGAGCAGGCCGCTGAAGACCTAAGTGTGGCATGGTCTCATCTTGGCAACCGACAGGTTGACCTACATAGATATTGGGGGCAAACAACTCAGAGCTTAGATAGTCTCAGTGAAGGGTTCTTGGTCGCGGGCCTGCCTAAGTTGTGGGCAGTTGGCTCACGATCGCCGGGATTCCTGACCAAACTCGCTCGCTCAGTAGCGGGCGTTATATTTGATGAAGCCCATCAAGCGATTGCCAAAACCTACGAGCTCATCACAGAACAACTAGTGGCGTTCCAACCGCCTCTATTGGGTCTGACTGCGACTCCCGGTCGCTCGTTGCACTTTAGGGGGCAAGATTACGATTTGTCGAAAATGTTCCACGAGAACAAGGTGACGATTGACGCACAAGGGCATGAGAGTCCCATAGTCTACTTGATCAGACAGGGGTACCTCGCGGAACCCGAGTTCATCCCAGTCACCGTCGAGATGAACACCGGAGTGCCTGACCCCATCGAGCCGCTGGACTACAGAACCGAGGACTTGCGGAAGGTGGGGCGTGATCAGGTGTGGAAGGAGAAGATCGTGGAACTCTCGATGGAGACGCTAAGGCGTCATCCTAGGGTAATGGTGTTCTGCCCATCCGTTCAATCTGCAGGGGAGGCCGCGGCAGCTGTGTCAAGTCTGGGATTCCGGGCTTGGTCTATCGTGGCAGGCACGCCAGCGGAGGAGCGTCGCGAGGCAATTTCAGCCTTCCGCAGTGGAGCCAGAGAGAGCATGGCAATTTTCAACTACGGAGTCCTGACAGCAGGATTTGACGCTCCGAGCACAAGATGCGTTATCGTAGCGCGCCCGACCACTTCCCTTGTGCTTTATTCCCAGATGGTCGGGCGAGCGATGAGAGGCCCACAATCTGGCGGCAATCGCCGTTGCCAAGTCTATACGGTCATGGACACAAGTCTGCCCGGCTTTGGCTCCGTTGTCGAGGCCTTTAGCAATTGGGAGGAACTATGGTTGAATCAAGACCCGACCAGCAACTGACATTGGGGCGCGAACTCTTCCTGCCTGGCATGACAGTGCAGGCAATGCGAGATAGCCGTTACAGACACGCGGCGAATGCAGTGTCTGAGTTGATTGACAATTCGATTGATGCTAACGCCAGGCATGTTGACTTGCTGATTCAAGAGCAGCAAGAGTTGGTCACGACTCGCCTGCGGTGGAGGGTAGGGAAGCTCGCCGTCCTTGATAACGGCGATGGGATGTCCGACGCCAGGTTAGTTCAAGCTCTTCAGTTCGGTGGCCGTGGGGATTCCAGACGCATTCAGAGAATCGGCAAGTATGGGATGGGATTGCCCACAGCGTCAGTGTCCCAGTGTAAGCGAGTTGACGTGTGGACCTGGCAGAACGATATCAACTCCCCATCACATTGCTACATTGACGTTAGGGGAAATCGAATCGGGCGCTCAACGTGAAATACCAGAACCTGACTCCATGCCGATTCCAGAAGAGTGGCTCAGTATTGCCAGCGCCGAGGCTCGTTCCAGAAAAAGCGGAACGCTGGTTGTTTGGTCGGAGATTGATCGCATAAGCGCTCAGGCCGAGACGATATTTGACCGTGTAGAAAAGGAAGTTGGGCGCATCTACCGCCACTTCATCAACGACAATGAGGTCACCATTCGAATGGCCGCATTTCGTGAAGGGCAGATGATGTCGTTGGAGAATCGTGACCGAACGGTTCGCCCCAACGATCCTTTGTTCCTAATGAGAAATAGTTCGACAAGTGAACCTTGGCGAGAGGAGCCGATGTTCAACCTTTCCCATAAACAACAATTCCGAATTGAGGTTGGCGGTCGCCAAGAGCTAGTGGAGGTAACCTATTCAATAGTCAAGCAGGAGGCATTGGGGACGCAGAGGCAAAACCCAGGCAGTCTTGGCTATGGTCAAGACGCTCGGGAAAACATGGGCGTGTCGGTTGTCCGGGAGAATAGGGAAATCCTAGTGGATAACTCTTTCGTGAGGGAAGGAGGTCGAGGCGATATCCCCATGAATCGCTGGTGGGGATGTGAGGTTAGGTTCAACCGAAATTGCGATGACCATTTCGGGATCGACCACAACAAGCAAATGGTTGTGACCTTCTCTAACGCAGCACGAGAATTGCTGAACAGTGAAGGGGACACTTCTGCAATCCTTCGTGACCTAGGTGTTGAGGAAGATCCCATTTATCGGATAGTTGCTGACATTCGCGACACGACTCGTAGCATGTTGAACGACATCAAGGTTATGTTTGAACGTCGACGAGCAGAACGAGGAGAGCTCGGAGATGAGACGCTGCCCTTTGATTCTTCCCCCGAAACTGAAGCGGTCAGGATGGCCACACGTTCAACAAATGACATGTTGGAGGATAGTAGTGAGCCTCAAACGCCAACGGACCGAGTTCATGACGAAACAGATGAGGATGTCAGGAAAGAACAGATTGCCTCTTTTCTCGCTGACGAGGGATTCGACAAGGAAGAAGCTAATCGTCGAGCTCAAGAGTTGGTGAGGAACGCCTTTCGCTATGCCTTCGCGGCCTCTGACCTCAGTGGCTTTCAGATGTTCAATGGGCGCAGTAGAGGTGGCGTCCTGTTCGTAGAACTGAACATTAACCATCAGTTATACACGTTCCTGAAGTTCCTGGAACAGGACGCTGAAGAGAACGACAATCCAGCCGCTCGCCGGGCCGCGATATGCATCAGGACCCTGCTGCTGGCTTGGAGTCGGATGGAGGACCACATTGAGGACGGTGAACGAAAGCAGCGTGTACAACAAATCGCGTCGAACTGGGGAGAGCAAGCAAACGACGTACTACGCCAACTGAACGAACAGTCGTCGAGCACGTGATGGGATCACCCTGGGAATTGCTAAGAAGCCACTGTGGCGGAGCGAGAAGGCTCCTAATAGCCGCTCCCTACATTAAGGAGGAAGCTCTCACGCGGTTGCTGGCTATAGTATCCAGAGCAGCGTCGATAACGTGCGTAACTCGGTGGGTTCCTAATGACGTTGTCGTAGGTGCGTCTGACCTGGCCTGCCGAGGCTTGGTCACCGAACGAGGCGGTAGATTTAAGCTACACGCTAGCCTACATGCAAAATACTATCGCTGAGACGATGATGTCTTCGTCGGTTCGGCGAACCTTACTGCAAGCGGGTTGCGACTCGACAACAGAGGTAATCTGGAGATTCTCTGTAAGCCCGCGGCCTCTTTCGATCCCAAAGCCTTTGAAGCTGAATTGCTTGATGGGTCAAGAGAAGTCAGTGATGACGAGTTCACACTCTGGGAAGCTCTCAGGGCAATCACCCTCCCACCCCAACGCTATTCGAGCCCTTCCATCGAGAGCTCGACGAGTGCTTGGCGTCCGGCAACCCGTGATCCCGAACACGTATGGTTAGCGTATAGAGGCTTGCATTCTAGAATAGTCTCCGACGATGAGAGGCGACTGGCACAGTCAGACTTAGATTTGCTGGCGATTCCGGCCGGTCTGAATCGGCAAGACTTCGAACTGTGGATCAGCACCCAACTGCTCTCCTCTCCTTTCGCCGAGTCTGTCATACAGGCAGGCACTGTTGAAGATAGGGTGCTCTGGACTCAACTAGCAGAAGTGTGGAGCATGACTGAGCGTGAAGCGGCCCGATCAATGGAAACTGTTCGCAGTTGGATCGCTGCATTCATGGAGAGGCACTGAGGGGCGGGATCTGCCTCCGCAGAAACGACGACCCTTCGACAGGCTCAGGGTGAGCGGCGGCGCGGGGGCGCCGGCCGCTGCGTGCGGGGCGCTAGGAGCATTCGTGGGGCATGTGGCCCGGCCCGAGGGAGCGCACGGCGTTGCGGTACCAACACTCCCAGTGGCGGCGGGCGGCAGAGAGCTCTCTGGAGGCTGCGCGGAAGTCGTCGTAGAGGTCCTCGGAGCGGTCATAGGCATCCCTGATCTGCTGCTCCTGGGCAGCCGTCATGTGAGGGCAGTTGCCGAAGCTGACTCCCACCCCGCAAACCTGCTCGATCAGGGTGAAGTACGCCTCTCGCGCTGCAAGGTAGCGCTGTTCGACGGCGCCCGCTCTGACCTGCTCGGCGCGGAACGCGGCGAGGGCGCCGTTGACCCCGTTGCGGAGGGCGGCGTTCTCCGGGTAGACGTCCTTGTCGACCGCGATGATGTACTCGAGGACGTCGCTGTAGGGGACCCAGCAGGTGTCGACGGCGCTGACGGCATCGCCCTTGGTGGCGTAGTAGTGGACGCCGTTGCGCACCTTGATGCCCGTCACGCGGTGGGCGACGCCGCGGCCGTCGCCGTCGCCTTCCCCGCAGTGGGGGTCGACGTTGATGACCACGCCGACGACGATGTCCTGGGGGTCAGTGGGCGGGACGAGCCAGACACGGTCCAGGCAGGTGATAGCGGGCTCCATGCTGCCGGTGCAGGCAAACCAACTGCCCCGCTCGCGGTCCACCGCTGCGAGCAAGGGCTTGAGGCGCTCCTTGAGCTGGGCGATCTGCTCTTCGAGCTCGGGGATGGTCCCCTGGAGCCTGACGATCCGGTCGTACTGCTCGGTAAGGGCGTTGTGCCGGGCGACCAGGGCGGCGTGGTCCGCGTCCAGGTCGTCGTGGTCGGCGGACAGGGCGTCCCGGGCCAACGCGAGCTGGTCGCGTCGCAGGGTCATGTTGGCCAGGTCGACGCGGAGCTGGGCGGAGAGGGCCTGCTCCGCGCCCAGGCGGGACTGTAGGCTGACGTTGTCCGAGGAGACATCATCGTAGCGATCGCGGGCCTCCTCCAGGTAGACCTCCAGCTTGGCCTTGTCGGTCAGGAGGGTGCTGTTGGTCTGCTGCAGGACGGCGTTGTCCGCCTGGTGCTGGGCGACGGCGGCGGTTGCGGCGTCCCGGTCGAAGGAGGTCTGCTGGGCCGCCACGATGAGGTAGACGATGGCAGAGACGAGGGCGGTCACGAGCACTGCCGCGCCGCCAAGATAGACGTGTCGCATTCCCATGGCACTCCTTTCGTCGCGGGGATATTGTACGCGACGAGGGGGGCGTGGGTGGGTATGCCCACGCGTACGGGTGGGGCTGCGGTCGAACACCCCTCACCCGCCGCTGCGCGATGTCTGCGCTCGCCAGACCTGGTCCGGTGTCATTCCGAGCACAGCGCAGCGGAGTCGAGGAATCGAAGAACGTTGTGGCGCGTCGGCGACTTTAGATTCTTCGTCGCTTCGCTCCTCAGAATGACAAAGGGGGGCGCTGCCGGTCAGAATGACGAGGGGGGCGCTGCCGGTCAGAATGACAAAGGGGGGCGCTGCCGGTCAGAATGACGAGGGGGGCGCTGCCGGTCAGAATGACGAGGGGGGCGCTGCCGGTCAGAATGACGAGGGGGGCCTCTCCCTCGGGGAGAGGCGGGCGTGTTCCGGCCGCTCCTTGGTCCCGTGGTCCGACAAGCTCACCATGAACGGGGTGGGAGAGGATCGAGGTTCCCCTGCCTTCGCAGGGGCAGGCTCTGCCTCCGCAGGAACGACGATTTTCGACCGGCGTGGGTTTGCGGTGGCGGGGGCGTGGGCTAGAATGGGGCGCTAGCCGTAGTTGTCGTACGGGGGGAGGGGCGCGATGGTCGGGGACTGCATCTTCTGTCGCATCGCCGGGGGGGAGATCCCGAGCGAGATCCTGTACCGGGACGAGCGGGCGTTCGTGATCCGGGACATCAACCCTGTGGCGCCGGTGCACCTGCTGGTGATGCCGGTGGAGCATTTTACGTATCTGACGAACATGTCGGAGGAGTCGTCGGCGCTGGTGGGGCATCTGCTCTTCGTGGCGCAGCAGATGGCGATCCGGGAGGGCGTGGACGCGACGGGGTACCGGCTGGCGATCAACCAGCATGACGACGCGGGGCAGGACATCGACCATCTGCACGTGCACCTGCTGGGCGGCCACCGGCTGGGGCCCGTAGGGTAGCCGTGGTGTCGCTGTCGCTGCCGGCCCACCTCGACGAGGCGTTGGAGGCCCTGCCTCGGGGGCTTCGGGCGCACATCGAGCGGGTGCGTGTGGAGGCGTCGTCGCTGGCGGCGCCGCTGGCGCTGGACGCGGTGCGGGTGGACCTGGCGGCGGCGATGCACGACCTGTGCCGGTCTATGCCGGGGGAGGACCTGCTGGCGGAGGCGCGGCGCAGGGGGCTGCGGGTGAACCGAGTGGAGGAGGAGGCGCCGATGCTGCTGCACGGGCCGGTGGCGGCGGCCCGGCTGCGAGGGGAGCTGGGCGTGGGGGACGTGGAGGTGGTTGAGGCGGTGCACTGGCACTCGACGGCGGCGCCGGGGCTGCATGCGATGGGGAAGGTGGTGTTCCTGGCGGACAAGCTGGACCCGGCGAAGGCGCGGCGGTACTCGTTCATCGATGCAGTACGGGCGCTGGCGGCGGAGGACCTGGACGAGGCGCTGGAGGCGTTCCTGTCGGGGGAGCTGCAGCGGCTGGTGCGGGCGGGGGAGCTGGTGCATCCGGCGTCCGTGGAGGCTCGGGACGAGCTGGCGGCGGCGCTGCGGGGGCGCGGGAGGGGGTAGGGGGGCTGCGGTCGAGGGGCGATAGGGATACCCCACGCCGCCCCTAGCCCCAGATGCACATCTCCCGCCCACCCCCCTGGGATTTTCTTCGGGGGGTTGCACCCCCCGTACCCCCGCGTGTCGCCCTCACCCGCCGCTTCGCGTCGGCCTCTCCCCAAGGAGAGGCGGGGATGGGAGGCTGCGGTACGCGCTTGCGTGGGCCCACCCGCCCCCTCACCATGCATGATCCTTGCGTTATGCACTGTGGCCGAAACTGATGCAGAATGGGCAGCATGAAGGGCCAATGTGAAGAAACAGAGGAAGAGGAGACGCCGCAGAGAGCGACGGGGCGTGCAGCGGCCCTAGCTGTAGGTCTTTGTGTACCGAGCCTTGTGATATCGGTCCTACTGGTGGATGGGACCGACATCTGCTGGGTGATTGGCCCTGCCTTTCTGGTGCTCGGCATTGTATTTCTTCCGATTGCTGTTCTAACGGCCTTTGTGGCGTGGACTCTGCTCCGGAAACCCGACCCGGATTACATCGCCTTCGTAGTGTGCGCCCTATTCAGCGCCGTTCTCTGGGCGGTGCTAGTCCTTCCACTCACGTGCTCGCTTCCTGGCCTAGTGCCTTGGGCATTGCTTCCTAACGTGCTCCCATTGGTTTAGCCCACCTTCGAGAAGTTGGGGGCACATCCCCCACACCCCTGTCGAGGCATCGTGGTTCCTGGGCGACCGACCCCTCACCCTAGCCCTCTCCCTGCAAGGAGAGGGGATGATCGCCCCCACGCCCCACACATCCCCCGCGCGCGTCCCGCCGCGGTTCGTGGTTCGAGAGGCTCACCACGAACGGCCTGCCCGACCCCCGTGGGTGGTTCGAGAGTCTGACCGCGAACGGCGAGGGAGGGCGGTTCAGGAACCGCCCCTACGGCGGTGAGGGGGATTGGTCGAGGTTCCCAGGCCTTCGCCGGGGCAGGCTCTGCTTTCGCAGGAACGCCGAGGAGGGGCCTCAGGGCGAACGGGTAGGGGCGGGTTTGAAACCCGCCCCTACGGGAGACCGCCGGACCCCTGGACCCCAGCCTCACTGGGACGACGATACTTCGGCGCGCCCTGGCTCATGGTTCGACGGGCTCACCATGAGCGCGTCATTCGACGCCGGGGCATCGCCCTCACCCTAGCCCTCTCCCAGAGGGAGAGGGGATGATGGCGACCCCACCCCTGGATTCCGGCTCGGGGGCCGGAATGACGATGTGATTTGTCGACCTTTCCCCTGACAGATCTCCCTTGACTGGATGGGAACACATGTTCTATTCTCTCGCCATCAAATCGGTGGGAGAGGGAGGCGATGGTTGGACGTTCCAGACGCTCTGCTGGCCCTGGAGCGCGCGTGCACGGCGCTGTGCAGCGGGTTCAACTCGGTGCACTTTGGGCGGCTGTGGGTGCGGGCCGGGAGGCGGGGGCGGCATCGGCGGGCGGAGCGCCGCATCGCGAGCGCGGTGCTGACGCTGGTGAACGCGGCGCTGCTGCTGGGAGCGGTGGTACCGGCGGTGTCGGCGCGGTCATGGCCGGCGGTGGGGGGCTCGGACGTGCAACTGCTGGTGGGGGCGCCGGCGCTGGTGGCGTCGGCGGCGATGAGCGTGCTGGTGGTGCGGGGGATGTGGCGGGGGTGAGGGGACCCTTCGACAGGCTCAGGGTGAGCGGGCGGGGAGGGATGCGTTTCCCTACGGAGCGGCGTTGGTCTTGCCCACCCACCCACCCTCGGAGGTTTTTTCTTTGGGGGGCTGCGCCCCCCATACCCCCGCTGGGGGTACCCCGCCACTCCCTGGGTCCCGGCCTTCGCTGGGACGTGGTTCGACAGGCTCACCATGTGCGGAGTGGGAGGCGGATCGAGGTTCCTGCCTTCGCAGGGGCAGGCTCTGCCTGCGCAGGAACGACGACCCTTCGAGAGCCTCAGGGTGAGCGGGCTTCGATGGGAGGAGGTCTGAGATGAGCGTGCTGAGCAGGGCAATCGAGCGGCAGGACTGGGAGCTGGCGGCGTACTGCCTGCTGGTGGCGGCGGCGGAGCTGGCGGAACGGGTGCCGCCGGAGACGCTGGCGGAGATGCTGGCGATGCTGGAAGAGGGCGGCAATGACGACCGGAAGTGAGACATCGGCGGCGGAGGCGGCAGGGTTCTACGAGGAGGCGCTGACGGAGGCGGAGCGGCTGCGGCTTCCCAAGGCGCGGGGCGTGGAGGGCATCGACGACGAGATCGCGCTGCTGCGGGTGCGGCTGCTGGGCTACGCGCAGGAGCACCCGGAGAACCTGGAGCTGCTGATGCAGGGCGTGGCACTCCTGACCCGTGCTGCGGCCGTCCGCTACAGGCTGTCGCCGAAGTCGCAGCAGGACCTGACGGAGAGCCTCATCGGGGTTGCCGAAGGCTTGGGCCGGAGCTTCGGCCTGGGGGACTTCGGGGTGGAGGGGCGAGACGATGGCGTCTGATCGGCTGCACCAGACGCTTCGGCGATTTCGGAAGAGCAGCGAGCCAACGGCGGCCAGGCTGCCGGTCGAGGTGGACCTGGGGCCGGGCAGCACGTTCGAGGCGCTGCTGGACCAGCGGATGTGCTCGCTGGAGGCGGCGATGGGGGAGCTGAAGGGACGGGTGAACGGCCTCATCTACCTCGTCGTCGGCGCGGCGCTGGTGCAGGTGGTACTGCGCCTGGCGCTGTAGGCATCAACAGAAGGAGGTGTCCCATGGCGATCACTCAACACCTGCGACCGTACCAGACCGAGGTGGGGCGGGCCGTGATGGAGAGCGTGCTGCGACGCCGTGGCCGCACGTTCACGGTGGAGATGGCGCGGCAGGGCGGGAAGAACGAGCTGTCGGCGCAGCTGGAGCTGTTCCTACTGACGCTGCACTCGGTGTCGGGCGGGAGCCTGGTGAAGGCGGCGCCGACCTTCCTGCCGCAGGCGATGATCAGCATGCAGCGTCTGAAGCAGCGGCTGGACGACGCGGGCTTCGGTGGGATGTGGGCCCCGGAGCAGTCGAACGGGGTACGGCTGGGGCGCGCGCGGCAGCTGTTCCTCAGCGCGGAGCCATCGGCGAACGTGGTGGGGGCGACGGCGAGCGTGCTGCTGGAGGTGGACGAGGCGCAGGACGTGGACGCGGAGCGGTTCGCCAAGGCGTTCCGGCCCATGGGCGCGTCGACGAACGCGACGACGGTACTGTACGGCACGCCGTGGGACCATCGCACGCTGCTGGCAGAGATGGCGGAGGAGGGGCGCGAGCTGCAACAGCGGGACGGGGTGCGCCGGCACTTCCGCTTCGACTGGGAGGCGGTGGCGGCGCACAACCCGCTGTACCGGCTGTACGTGGACTCGGAGCGTGCGCGGCTGGGGGAGGAGCACCCGCTGTTCCGCACCCAGTACCGGCTGCTGCCGGTGTCGGGAGGCGACGGCGGCCTGTTCACCGCCGGGCAGCGCGCTCAGCTGCAGGGGTATCACGTCCGTCAGTCGGCGCCCATCGGCGGGCGGGTCTACGTGGCGGGGCTGGACCTGGCGGGCGAGCCGTGGGGCGACCGGTCGGGGGGGAACGAGCGCGAGGAGAGGCGCGACGCGACGGTACTGACCATCGGCGCGCTGGACTTCGTCGACAGCACGGGGCTGGCGGCGGAGCCGCGGCTGCGTATCGTGGAGCAGTACCGGTGGCGGGGCGTGCCGCACCACGCGCTGGCGCCGCGGCTGGCGGACCTGCTTCGTCGAGTGTGGCGGTGCCGCCGGGTGGTGGTGGACGCGACGGGCGTGGGGGCCGGCGTGGCGAGCCTGCTGACGAGGGCGCTGGGGAGCGCGGTGGAGCCCTTCGTCTTCACGCAGGCGAGCAAGTCGCGGCTGGGGTTCGAGCTGCTGGCGGCGGTGAACACGGGTCGGCTGCAGATGTACGTCCCGGACGGATCGCCGGAGTGCCAGGAGTTCTGGCGTGAGGCGGAGTGGGCCCAGGCGCGGTACCGGCCGAACCAGACGATGGACTTCTTCGTGGAGGCTGCGCGGGGGCACGACGACTTCCTGATGAGCGCGGCGCTGCTGGTGAAGGCGGGGGAGCGGCCGCCTCGCATCGCGCGGGGGCGGGCGGAGGCGAGCGCCGCCCCGGTGCTCGTGCGGGCGTAGTCGGCAGGACGACGCAGCGAGGGCCGTTCCACACCAGTCGTGGTTCCAGGAGGAACGATGCAACTCACATCGGCAACGGAGCATGCGCGTCGCGAGAGGCCGGACGCGCCGCGGCGCGAGCTTGGGCGGGTGCGCGCGGACACGCTGCCGGAGCACCACACGTACACGGACGAGGGGTGCGAGGTGTCGCCGTCGTGCCTGCGATGCCCGCTGCCGCAGTGCAAGCACGACGAGCCGGGGTGGTACCTGCGGCAGCGTCGGGCGGAGCGGGACCGCACGATGTTGTGGCTTCGCAGCCGGGAGGGGATGACGGTGACGCAGCTGGCGCGCCGGTTCGGGGTGAGCAAGCGGACGGTGTTCCGGGCGCTGCATCGGGCGAACGGGGGGCGCGGGGGTGCCTAGCGGGCTGTCTTTGCGCGTAGAGCGGGGCGACTTGTCTCCCTACGGCAGACCTTGAGGGACCCACCCGCCCACCCTCAGAGGTTTTTTCTTAGGGGGCTGCGCCCCCCAATACCCCCGCTGGGGGCCCAGGGTGAGCGGAGCGTTGTGCGACGTTTGGTGGGCCACCCGCTCGCCCGCGTAGAGGGGGCGGGTTTGAAACCCGCCCCTACGGTGCGAATGCTGATAGCGAGGTTCCCTAAACTCACAAACGAAGTGCAACACCTGGTTAAGGTGTTGTCATGGGAAGACGATATAGGCATGTCACCATTGAAGAACGCTGTGAAGTGGCCCGACTACACGCCCTGGGACACTCGGTCCGTCAAATTGCGGCAGCTCTGGATCGCTCGCCATCAACCGTGGCTCGGGAACTGACGCGCAATGGGTCGCGGACCCAGGGCTATCAGCCTCGGTATGCCGACCAGCACGCCCATGCCCGGCGCTGGCGCGGCGCTCGCTTGGAACGGGATGCAGGGCTCCGGCAGCAGGTCCTCTCCTGCCTCAAGCAGGGCTGGTCCCCTGAGCAGGTGGCGGGACGCATGGCCATGGAGTCAGGCAAACCCGTCATCTCCCACGAGAGCATCTACCGCTTCATCTACGCCCAGATCGCTCGCAAGAAGGACTACTCCTGGCGCCACTACCTGCCCCGCGGAAAGTCCAAGCGGGGATGGCGGGGACGCAGAGGAGGAAGCTCTGCCTCCTTCATTGCCCACCGACTTCCCCTGGCCCACCGCCCCCAGGAGGCTGCCTGCCGCCAGACCCCTGGCCACTGGGAGGCGGACCTGATGGCCTTCGGCCGCCGAGGCCCCGTGGTCCTAGCCCTGCACGAGCGCTACTCCCGCCTCCTCATCGCCCTGCGGCCCGAAGGGAAGGCCTCCAGCCCCATCGCCGGCGCCATCATGCAAGCCCTGAGCTTCTTCCCTCCTGCATGGCGCCAGACCGTCACCTTCGACAATGGCACGGAGTTCGCCCGCCATCACGCATTGCACGCGCTGGGCATTCAGACCTTCTTCTGCGATACCCACTCACCTTGGCAGAAGGGCGGCGTGGAGAACGCTATCGGCCGCATGCGGCGCTCCCTTCCCCGGAAGACCGACCTGGCGACCGTCTCCGACGCCCGGTTTGCTCAGCTCGTCCGCTCTTACAACAATACCCCTCGCAAGTGTCTGGGGTACCGCACCCCGGCAGAGATCTATGCTGCCCAGGTGTTGCACTTGAAATGTGAATTCACCTTCCTGCTTTCGCAGGAACGACGATGGGGGAATCAGGGTGAGCGTGAGCACGACAGAGGAGGTGGTGCATGGTTACGACGACACGGCTGACGGTGCCGCAGCAGCTGGCGCAGATGGACCGGGACCGGCTGCGGGGCTATCGGGAGAACCTGGACTTCTACAACGGCCTGCAATGGCCGTCGAGCCGGCGGCGGGAGCGGCGGTTGACGTTCAACTACGTGCGGGCGTTCATCGACAAGCTGGCGGCGTACCTGACGCAGGGCATGATGGTGACCGCGGAGCCGTGGGACGCCTCGGCGGAGTCGAGGGAGCGGGCGCAGCGGGCGCGGGCGGCGCTGGACGCGGTGGCAGAGTCGAACGCGCTGGCGCAGCTTGACCACGAGACGGAGGTGGACGCGTCGATCCTAGGCGACGGCTGCTACAAGGTGACGTGGGACCCGGAGTCGGAGTCGGTGCGGGTCACGGCGCCGGACGTGCAGGGGGTGTTCGCATGGTGGGTGGGCGACGACTTCTCGCGGACGTGGCGTGTGGCCAGCCGCTACCGCCTGACGTCGGAGGAGGCAGCAGTGCTGCACGGGGTGTCGCCGCAGGGGTCGGAGGCGGTGGTGGCGGAGGTGTGGACGGACCAGACCTTCAGCCTGTGGCTGGACGACCTGCTGCTGGAGGAGCGGGCGAATCCCTACGGGGTCATCCCCTTTGTCCTGTTCCCGAACCTGCGGGAGCCCAAGAAGTTCTGGGGACTGTCGGACATCCCACCGCTCATGGAGCCGCAGCGGGAGCTGAACCGGGCCTTCTCGCAGCTATCGACGATCCTGGAGCTGTCGGGCAACCCCATCGCCGTGCTGGAGGGGGTGGAAGAGGCGCGGGACATCGCCGTGCAGCCGGGGGCGGTGTGGGAGCTGCCGGAGCGGGCACGGGCGTACCTGCTGGACCTGCTCCACGGCGGGGGCGTGCGGCTGCACACGGAGTTCATCGAGCTGCTGTACCGGACGCTGCACGACCTGTCGGAGGCGCCGCGGACGACGTTCGGGGACAATGCGCGGAACCTGTCGGGCGTGGCGCTGGAGATGGAGATGCACCCGCTGCTGCAGCGCGTGCGCCGCAAGCGGCTGATTCGCAGCACGACGTACAAGCGCCGCGCCGACATGGCGCTGCGGCTGCTGGAGAAGTACACGGGAGAGCGGTTCCGGCCCGTGCGGCTCAACGTCGCCTGGGGGCCGATACTGCCGCAGGACCGTGGGCGCATCGTGCGGGAGGAGCTGCTGCTGGTGCAGGGCGGGCTGCACAGCCGGCACCGTGCGATGACGGCAGTGGGGGTGGAGGACCCGGCGCTGGAGGCGGCGCGGATCGGGGAGGAGACGGGAGGGGAGGGGTGACGTAGGCGCGGCGGGGCGTCATGCTGAGCTTATTGCAGGGTGAGGGTGCGTGGTTCGAGGGCCTCACCACGAACGGTGGCGGGACGAGATTGCGCAGGGGCGGGCGGAGAGTCCACCATAGAGGCGTGAGTGTTGGCATGGGTCCTCTGCGATTCGCGGCCGCGGTGGCGGTGTGCGCGCTGCTGGCCATCGCGGTGGTCGCATGCACCGGCGGGAGCGACGATGTCGTCTCGGAGGAGCGGGGGCCGCAGGAAGCTGCCGCCAAGTCGGAGTCAGTGCTGCCCGATGGGGAGCAGGCGGCCAAGGGCAAGTCGGAGTCGGCGCTGGCCGACAAGGGGCAGTGGGTCAAGGACAAGGAGGGTGCTGCCTCGCTGACGGAGGAGGCCGCGCTGGAGGCGATCGCCAGGTTGGCGGAGGAAACGGGCGCCTCGGTCCACTACGTCGACCACCCGGAGCGGGAGCGGGCGCTGCTGCTGGCGCCGCCGGGGTTCGTCGAGGGCGAGACGCCACTCATCGTGTCGCTGCACGGCTTCGGGGCGAACGCCGCCTACCACTCGCTGTACGTGCCGCTGCACGAGCGCGTGAGCGCCGACGGCTTCGCGCTGCTGCTGCCGAACGGGCAGCCCGACGGCGAGGGCAACCGCTTCTGGAACCCCACGGACGAGTGCTGCGAGGGCGGCAAGTCGGGCGAGGACGACGTGGCGTACCTGACGGAGCTGGTGGCGTCGGCGCGGGAGGTGAGGGACTTTGGGGCGGTGTACGTCTTCGGGTACTCGAACGGCGGATTCATGGCGTACCACATGGCGTGCAAGGGGCTGCCGGGGCTGCGCGCCGCGGCAAGCCTGGCGGGTACGAGCTACGTCGAGGACTCGAGCTGCGACGGGGCGCCGGCGGTGTCGGTGCTGCACGTGCACGGCACGGCGGACAGCGTGATCCTGTTCGAGGGCGACCGGAGCGAGCCCGACGCGAAGGGCGGCATCGAGGCGGCGTTCTATGCCGGGGCGGAGGAGATGGTGGCGCGCTGGAGCCGCCGGGCGGGGTGCGAGTGGCCGGAAGACCCGCAGCCCCATGCGACGCTGGACCTAGACGCTTTCGTGCAAGGGCCGGAGACGCAGGCTTTCCGGGTGCAGTCGGGCTGCGCGCCGGGGACCGCCATCGAGCTGTGGTCAGGCGAGGGGAGCGGGCACGCGCCGGGGTACGACGACGCGTTCGTGGACGCGCTGGTGGGGTGGCTGCTGGCGCAGAGGTGAGGGGGGGGGGGGGACGGCAGGGCTAGCGGACTGGATCAGGCGGTGTCAGATAGTCCGCTTCGGAGACTAACTCGGTCAGCACGACCAAGTCGAGGTCTTCAAGGCGGCGGAACCCGATGCTTGCTGCGCCGAGTTTCACCTTCCCGAGGCGGTCGGCATAGCTGTGGGCGAGGTAGGCTTTATTGGCAACAGCATTGACGTAGATGCTGTAGTTCCTCTTCTGGCGAGCGAGGCCGACGAGGAACCACTCGACGGTATCTCCCGATGAGCTGATTTGGTCGATGTGGCCATATCCAATGATGGACTGGTGTGTGCCGCCCCAGAACACGCCCTCCCAAAGAACTCGTTGGCGCTGAGGCAGCGCACGGTGGATTGTCCTGTCGACCGATGTCATGGTGTCGCGATGCTCGTCGGGAAGCGAACCTAGGTAGGTATCCGGGGATGTGTCGACGATTCGCATCGACTGGCTCATGTACCTGCCTCCGCGTTGGCCAGGTCGGAGAGGTCGTTCTTCAAGGATTCGCGGGTTGAGTCCAGAAGTAGGATACTACCAGATGAGAGCTTGGACAATGCTGGCGGACAGAAGGTTCGCGGAACCTAAGCCGATGTCACCTGACTGGATTCTGGCTCCCTCTATTGGGGTCTCCAGCGAAGGCGCTCCGAGCGGTGGGCCGCAGCCTGAAGGTGGAGGTCACCGAGGCCTGAGCGGCCAGCATCGGAATACCTCACACTGCGGCTCCTGTCGTATTCACTCCTCTAGGAACGCCTTAAGCAGCCCCCCATAGGCGTCCAGTGTGCCCGACCCCCGCATCTCAGCAACGCCGAACCACCGGATCTCCGTGTGCTCTTCCGGCGCCGCGTTGACGGGCTCACCTTCCCACGATGAAACCGCATACACGTGCACGACCCCGGGCTCCACCGGGTCATGGACCTGCCCCAACCACCTGGCCGAAAGCACCTCTATACCCAACTCCTCGCGGGCTTCCCGTCGCAGCGCCTCCTCCGGGGACTCGCCTTCTTCGACGTGGCCGCCGAACAGATCCCAGACATCCGGGTAGAAGCGCTTCGATGGGGACCGGTGGACGAGCAACACTCTGCCGTCTCTGATGACGGCGCCCGCAACGCGTGTCATCGTCGAGTCACTTCTGCGCATAGGGCCCAATCCGCCTAGCGATGAGCGGGAGGAAGTGGCCTGCGTACCGCTCCTGGAGGTCCGGGCGTCGCCAGTCTCTTCCCGTCACCCGCTTGCGGCAGAGGTTTGAGCCGCAGGCGCATGTCCACTTCGCCGTGAAGCCTTCGTCGGCCTCGAAGAGTGCGTAGTCGACGGTCAGCTCTTCGCCGGTGGGGATGCCACGTCGAGCGACCAGCGTTACGGCGTCCGTCATCCAGACGTTCGGGTCGCACGAGTGGTTCATGAAGTACGTGCGGTCGTCCCCGCGTTCCTCGACGCTGTAGAGGTTGTCGTCAAGCTGCATGACCAGCTTGCCTTCCGACCGAGCGCGGCCAGCCGCTTCAACGTCCACGAGTGTGCCACCCCAAACTACTACGGCGTCGCCTTCGCTGAGAGGCGACGCGGCGAACATGCCCCGGCCGTGGATTTCAGAGTCCCGTATCTCGGCCTTGGGAGACATCCATGAGGGCGTTGGGTAGCTGTTCGGAGTTTGCAACTGCCGCAGCCTAGAACAGCCACTCGAGGTTGTCCAGGAGGTTGCGCCACCACTCCCGGTCCGACCGCTCCGGCACGAAGTGGACTGCGTAGGCGCCGTCCTCCTCGACTCGGAGCCACCCGGCGAGGGTGACCACGCGGCCGAGGGGGATAGGCGTCAGGGCCTCGGACGGGTCGCGAACGGTCACGCGCTGCACGAACTCGCCGCGGTCCACCTCCATCACCAGCACGTCGGCGTCCCTGGACGCGACCGTGCCGCGGACCCTCACGCACTGATCAGCGAACAGGTCGGCGGCTGTGGCTATCTGCGCCGACGTCGGGATTGGGGGGGAGGTGAGGGGGCAGGGCTTGTCGCGGGGCGAGACGACGTCGAGGCTGAACAGGACGAGCAGCGCGAGAACTCCAGCGCCCAGCAGACCCACGACCCATACGAGGCAGCCGGGGAGAGAGCCGCCGCGTGTCTTCGCCTCAACCGCCACCTCCGACCGTTCCGTCGGATACTCCATCGGCGCCGGAGGCGGAGCGGGCGGCGGAAGGCTGTCCTGGGCCGCCAGCTCACGATCGATTGCCGCTATCTCCTCGGCGAGCCTGCGGTGCTCGGCCTCATCGGTCTCCGGCGGCTCCAAGTGGAGCCTTTCGAGCTCCAGCTCGTAGCCGTCGTGCGCGGCCGCCCGCGCGGCATCGCCTATCCGTCCGCTCAGGCGCCACTCCGGCGCGTGGAGGAAGGCGTGGTAGGCCACGTCCGGGTCGGCGCCTCGGAGGTAGGATGCGTGGAACCACCGCGGGGCGGGGGCGGAGAGGTCGAGCCACGGCTGGGCCACGTCCAAGGCCACGGCGTAGGCGAGCATGGAGTCGTCCCGGCCGCCGGGCGGAGTAGACCGGGCCATGGTCTCCTTCCAGCCGCGCCACTGGTCGATCTCCTGGTCCCCTCTCGGCGTCGTCGGCGCCACGAACGACGCCACAGGAGCAATGAGCAGGTACACGAAGCCTACGACCGCGCCGATGAGGGCGTTGGCCCACCACTGGGAGAGCCATAGGGCCGCCCAGAGCCCAGCGCCGACGCCCATCAGAGCCCCGGCCAGCATGGTCCACTCGGCGCCACTCCCGACATTCTCCCTGGCGGCGCGTACGGGGTTGTCGTGGAAGAGGCCGCTGTGCTGGAGGTAGTCGCCTATCTGGTCGCCGATGACATCTCTGTGCTTGCGTATCGCGTCATCCAACGCGTCGATGGTCATGGGGCGCGACGGCAGGCTGTCGCATATCGTCTGCTCCCAGTCGTACTGCGGGGGGGCCTGCGGCGAGAGCCGGTACAGAAAGCCGACCCTGGTCCCGACGCACTCCAGCCTGAGAGTGCCGCGCCGGCACATCTCGATGATGGAAGCCAGGAGCGTGTGGCCCCATACCACGTGGCCCTGCAGGGCGGACACCGCTGCCGCCGGGAGAGCGTCGGTCTGGGGCGTCCCCGCGGGCACTGGGCTCGGCCGCTCTGGGGTCCCTCGGTCGTCCTTGAAGCTGGTCCACAGCCACAGGGCGATGATGACGAGCTGCGCGACTACCACGCCCACGGTGCGAAAGCCCCACGCGAGCCGCTGTTTCCAGTCCATGGCCCGGACGTCGGGGAAGCCGCTATCGGCGACGGCGCCGCCCGGGTCGAGCGCGAGCAGCGCACTGACGGCGGCGAGGGTCGCCAGGGCCGCTAGCACGCTGAACATGGCCCTCCTGCGGGTCTCACTGGTCCAGGTAGGCGAGGAAGGCGTCGTAGGTGGCGAAGCGGGCGACGGTGCGGATGAAGTCGCCGAGGGTGGGGCTGCGCTCGCGCAGGTGGTGGAGCTGGCCGGCGATGGGGCTGACGGAGGCGGGGCTCTCGGCGTAGGTGCCGTGGAAGGCGAAGTAGGCCTGGTTGATCACCCGGATCGCGTAGCCGTTGTCGACGAAGAGGCGGCGGCGGTCCTCCATGTACTGCTCGGCCTCGTCGATGCGGCCCTGGGCGAGAAGGGCGTCGACGGTGCGGCGGGTCTCGCGCATCTCGTCGCCGAAGTCGAAGGCGTGCTCGTCGGAGCTTGGCCGGGCCGTTGCGGTAGGGGTAGGCGGGGGCGTGCCCGTCAGGCGCTCGTAGGCGAGGTCGCCGAGCTCGCGCCCGGCGATGTCGGCCGCGGTCTCGTTGAGGGTGGTCATCTCGGCGGAGGCGAAGTAGTTGAAGCCGAGGGGGTCAAAGAACCAGTACTGGTGGAGCCACTCGTGGGCGACGATCTCCAGGGTGCGCCGCAGGTCGCGTGTGCCGGAGACGATGGCGGGGTAGGCGGCGAGGCCTGCGATGGGGAGCACCAGCGCGGAGAGGTTGTGCTCGGCGGCCAGGGACGCCTCGATGGTCTCCCACTCCGCCACCTCGCTGTCGCCGTCAAGCAGGACCGTCTCGGAGAGGCGGATGCGGTCGCGGGGGGAGACGGCGAGAACCCGGGGGGTGACGTCCAGGCGGAAGTCGACGGGGGGGAAGACGGCCTTCAACGGGCCGGCGCCGCGGCGGAGGCCGGCGTCCGCGATGACGGCGGCAAGCTCGCTCTCCAGGAGCTCCTCGACGTCATTTCGCAGGGCTTCGCGGCGCTGGAGGAGCGTCGAGAGGCGTCGCTCGGAGGCGTCGAGGGCCTCGCGGTCGCTGGGGGCGCCGCCGGCGGCGGCGCGGGCGATGTCGCGGCGGATGACGCGCACCTCCTCCTGGAGCTCGAAGAGCTCGTCCATGCGCTCGATCTTCTCCTCGCGGGAGAGGTCCAGGACGGGGAGAAGGCGGCGCACCTTGTGGCGCCACTTGTCCTCCATGTTCTCGACGACCCACTCCTCGAGGGCGAAGAGGTGGGCGGAGGCGGCGGCGGTCGCGGGGGAGAGGTGGTGGTCGTCGGTGCGGAGGAGGAAAAGGAGGAGGGCGAGCAGGAGGGCCCGGACGAGCCAGCCCCGCCACCCGGTCGCGTTGGTGTCCATGCGCCTCCTAGATCGGGCTTTGTTGGCCGTCGGCCCATGGGAAACGAACCACTCTAGATGAGTAGATACCACACCGATTGAATAGAGCCAATCATCGCTCCGATCAGTGCTCCGAACCAGCATATCGTTCGGAGATGCTGCCTCGTTATGCCCACTATCAAGTCCTCGATCTTGCCCATGTCGTACTCATTGACCTTATCCTCTATGAACTTCTCAACGGGTATGCTCTCGCGCAAGCGTATTAGCCGTCCGATGACAAAGTCTCTGACTACTCCGCGTAGAACGCCTGGAATGACTTGCGGGAACGTCTTCTCTAGGCCATCGCGGAAATCGTCCCTATCCACGTATGTGCGGATGGCTTGTTCGGACAGCAACTCGCCGCCGACCAACCTTCCAACACTTCCTGCCAACTCTTTGCGATTGCTAGGGATAACCCCTGGCGTCATCGGGATGTGCCAACCAAAGAGGTGCCTTGCGGTCATGGGCCGAAAGAGCATGGTGATTGCGAGCCTATTGGTAAAGTACCCAATGATGGCACCCAAGAAGGGTGATGCGATCGCTAGAACTGTGACCATACTCTAACTCCCTCCCCACACCCGCTTCCGGTGCGGTGTACCTACCACAATGCCACTACAAGCCCGGCGACAGCAGTTCCACCGACAGCAACCAAGACCACAGTCACCGCGAGGAGCCAACGCACCAGAGCCGCATGATGCTGAGTCAATTGAGCAATCAATGCCGCCTGGGCTTCTGTGTGCTGACTCAATTGAACGGTCAATTGAGCTTGGGCCTCTGTATTGCTCTCCATGGCATTGAGCCGCTCTCGGACATCCGCTAGATCTTTGGTTGGTCGTGACGGTGGCGCTTCCTTCACATTTCCGACGAGCTTAGCCGCTGCATTCATCAGGGCAGGGGCAGCTTGGATGAGCCCGACCAAAGTGATGCCAGCAAGAAATCCAGGCATGTTCTCAGGACCTCCTAAGTGGGATGTGCTGCGACTAGTACTATCATGTCCGGCCAGACGGGAGCAAGTAACGGGGCTTACGCACCTCTGTCGTGCTCTCGATTGCATTGACACCGCTCCGACGCTTGTGATAGATTGCACATAGGCCGTCCCCCCATCCTCTGGGTAGGAGTTGTGCGTGGCATGGCAGTGAACATCATCGTGACGGCCAAGCAGGTCATCGACCCCGAGACGCCCGCCTCGGCCCTCCGCATCAACCCCGAGACGAAGCGGATGGAGCCACCCCCCAACGTTCCCCCCGTGGTCAACGGCTTTGACGAGAACGCGGTTGAGGCCGCGCTGCGCATCCGGGAGAAGGAGCAGGGGAAGATCACCGTGCTCTGCGCGGGGTCGCAGTTCGCGATGGACGTCATCAAGAAGACGCTGTCGATGGGAGCGGACGACCTGGTGCTGGCGCAGGACCCGGCCTTCGCGGACCTGGACCCGACGGCGACCGCGCAGGTGCTGGCGGCCGCGATCCGGAAGATCGGGGAGTACGACCTGGTGCTGTGCGGCCGGCAGGCCTCGGACTTCGACCAGGCGCAGGCGCCCCTCATCCTCGCAGAAATCCTGGGCATCCCGTGCATCAGCGTGGCCCAGCGGGTGGAGGTGGACGGGGAGTCGGTGACGGTGGACCGAATCATGACCGACGGGCATGACACGGTGCAGTCTCCGATGCCCGCCGTGGTCACCGTGAGCAACGAGCTGGGGCAGGCCCGCTACCCGACCCTTCGGGGCATCATGGGGGCCTCGCGCAAGCAGGCCACGGTGTGGTCGGCGGCGGACCTGGGGATGGACGCGGACAGCCTGCAGCCCAAGGTGGAAACGCAGGAGCTGTACGTGCCGACCCAGGAGCAGGAGTGCGAGTACATCGAGGGCGACAGCGACGAGGAGAAGGGCGCCAACCTGGCGCTCAAGCTGCGAGAAGCGAAACTCATCTAACGCCGCAGGCTGCGAGGAGACCATGGCAGGCAACTCGGTCCTCATCGTCGGCGAGATAGCCGGAGGCCAGCTCTCACCCATCACGGGCGAGCTGGTGGCCGCGGCGGCGCCCATCGCCCAGGCCCTGGGCGGCGAGGTGGTGGCGGCGCTGGGCGGCGCGCAGGTGGGCGGCCTGGCACAGGAGGCCGCGGCGCTGGGCGCGCACAAGGTCTACGCGACCGAGCACCCGCTGCTGGAGGAGTACTTCCACGTCGACGCGCACCTGGCGGTGCTGGAGGCCGTGGCCAAGGCGGTGGACCCGAGCGTGATCCTGATGGGAAAGACGATACTGGGGCGCGACGCAGGCCCCCGACTGGCCTTCCGCCTGGGAGCGGGACTGGCGCAGGAATGCGTGAAGCTCAGCCTGGACCCGGAGAGCGGCGTCCTGACGGGCGACCGGCCGGTCTACGGCGGAGCGTCCCTGGCCCGGGTGACGGTGTCGACGTCGCCGCGGGTGGCGACGGTGCGGCCCAAGGCCTTCGACCCGGTCGAGGCGGACGCGTCGCACCAGGGTGAGGTCGTCGACTTCCCGGTGGAGCTGGACGCCAAGCTGGGCGCGGTGAAGCTGGTGGAGCAGGTGCGGGCGCAGGCCGCGGGAGTGCGGCTGGAGGACGCCCGCATCGTCGTCGCCGGAGGCCGCGGGCTGGGCGGGCCGGAGCCGTTCGAGCAGCTGGAAGAGCTGGCGCGCCTGCTGGGCGGCGCGATGGGCGCCTCGCGGGCCGCGTGCGACGCTGGCTGGCTGTCGCACTCGCACCAGATCGGCCTCACGGGGAAGAGCATCGCCGCGGAGCTGTACATCACCTTTGCCATCTCGGGCGCGAGCCAGCACGTTGCCGGCATGTCGAGCGTGAAGAACACGGTCGCCGTCAACAAGGACGAGAGCGCCAACATCTTCAAGGAAGCCCGCTACGGGATTGTTGGGGACTGGGAGAAGGTGCTCCCGGCCTTTACCGACAAGGTCCGCGAGCTGGTGGACGGTTAGAAGCCCCTGAAGCCTAGTGCGGAGGTGTGGCGATGGACATGGATTTCCCCGTAGACCTAGGGGAGTACGCACGCCGTATCGAAGACGCAGAGGTCCTGACCGTCTATTTCCCGATGCTGGGCAAGACGCTGCTGCTGGACCTGCGCTCGACGCCTAACATCCCGCCGTTCATCCGGGTGGTCAACAGCGTGCGGGGGCCAGAGGAGCGGCTGCGCTACCTGCGACGGGTGCGGACCGGCCTCCCCCGGCCGTCAGACCTGACGGCGCTGTTCTGGCCGCGGTTCGTGCACAGCCTGGTCCGCCTGGGCGTGTTCGAGCGGATGCTGGAGCGCACGGCGGCGACGGGGCACCCAAGCGCTGTGCAGGACTGCCGGGAGGCGCTGCGGGAACTGCAGCAGCTGGAGCGCGCCGAGATCGCGTCGGTGATCTGCGGCGAGCACTACCACACGGTGTGGGCGCGGAGGCCGTAGGGGCTACGCCCGAGCGGCCTCCTTGGTCTCGCCGATGATCCGTTGCACCAGGTGGGCCGGTACCGCCTCGTAGTGGTCGAACTCCGCGGTGAAGGTTGCCCTCGCCTGGGTCAGCGACCGCAGGTCCAAAGCGTAGCGCTGAATCTCCGCAAGCGGCACATGCCCCTCGACGATGGTGGTGCCCTCGGTCTGGGGGACCATGCCCAGGATGCGCCCTCGCTTGCTGTTCAGGTCGCCGATGATGTCGCCCGTGTAGGAGTCCGGCGTGTTGACGCGCAGGAGCATGACGGGCTCGACCAGCGCTGGGGAGCCGTCGAGGAAGCCCTTCTTCAGGCCGTAGTAGCCGGCGATGTCGAAGTCCATGGTGGCTGAGTCGACGGGGTGGAAGCTGCCGTCGTAGAGGACGGCGCGGATATCGACGACGGGGAAGCCGGCGAGGACGCCCTCGGCGCAGGCGCGGCGCACGCCCTTCTCGACGGCGGGGATGAAGTCCTTGGGGACGCTGCCGCCGACCACCTCCGTGGCGAACACCACGCCCTCGCCGCGGTCGAGCGGCTCGAGCCGCAAGAGGACGTGGGCGAAATGGCCGTGACCGCCGGACTGCTGCTTGTAGCGGTGCTCCACCCGGGACACCGCACTCAGGGTCTCCTTGTAGGGGACCCTGGGCGCCTGGAGCAGGAGGTTGGCCCCCAGCTTGCGCTGAGCGCGCTGGACTGCGAGGGTCAGGTGGCTGTCGCCCAAGCCCACGAGCAGGGCCTCGCCCGTGTCCGCCTCGCGGGTGAACAGCAGGCTGGGGTCCTCCTCGACGAGGCGGTTCAGTGCCGTCGTCAGCTTGTCGGTGTCGGCCTTGGCCTTGGGGTAGACGGCCTGGGCGTACAGCGGGGAGGGGAAGTCCACGCCGTCCAGGGTGAGGCGGCGGTCGCGCTGGCTGAGGGTGTCGCCGGTGGAGGTCACTGCGAGGCGGCCGACGGCGCCGATCTCGCCGGCGACGAGGTGGGGCACCTGGTTCTGCTCCTTGCCCTGGGGCACAAAGAGCTGGCCTATGCGCTCCGACTGCTCCTTCCGGCTGTTGGAGACCTCGGAGTCGCTGGTGAGGGTGCCGCTGTAGACGCGGATGAAGGAGAGACGGCCAACGTACTGGTCGGCGGTGGTCTTGAAGACGAGGGCCGCCAGCGGGCCGTCTCCCGCGGGCGGCAACTCTTCCTCCGCGCCGTCGGCCCCGCGGGCCGTTGCCGGAGGCTGGGCGGAGGGTGAGGGCGCGTAGTCGACCAGGACGTCCATGAGCTCCTGGAGGCCGACGCTGCGCGTGGCCGAGCCGGCGAGGACGGGGACGACCTCCCCGGCGCTGATCGCTCGACGCAGGCCTGCGGTGAGCTCCTCCGCCGTGATCTCCTCGCCTTCCAGGTACTTGGTTGCGAGCTCGTCGTCGTTCTCGGCGACGGCCTCCACCAGGCGCTCGCGGGCCTCCTGCGCCTCCGCGGAGAGGTCGTCGGACGAGGCCAGGAGGCTGACCACGCCCTGGAGGTCCTGGGCGCTGCCGACGGGGGCTTGGATGGGCACGCACTCCTTGCCGAGCGCATCGGTCAGGGTCGACAGGGTCTCGAAGAAGTCGGTGTTCTCACGGTCGAGCTTGTTGACGAAGACGAAGCAGGGGAGCCCACGCTCCCGCACACGGCGCCACATCTGCTCCGTGCCCACCTCGACGCCGGCGTTGGCGGCGACGACGAGGACCGCGGCGTCGGCGACGCGGAGGGCGGAGAGGGCGTCTCCGAGGAAGTCGAAGTAGCCCGGCGTGTCGATGAGCGTGAGCTTGTGGTCGCGCCAGGGGCAGGGGAGGATGGCTAGCTGGGTGCTGCCGCCGCGCTTGACGGCCTCCGGCTCGTAGTCGGCGGTGGTGTTGCCGTCCTCGACCTTCCCCATGCGGGAGATGGCCTTGGTTGCGAAGAGGAGCGACTCTCCGAGGGTGGTCTTGCCGGCGCCGCTGTGGGACACCAGCACGAGGTTGCGAAGCTTGTCTGTCGAATAGGTCTGCATGCTTGGGGACCTCCGTCGGGCGTGGGTGCATTGTAGCCACGCCCACGGCGGGCTGCAACAGAGCGGCGGAGGGTGACATTCGCACGTTGCCGGTAGGCAGGGGCGTACGCTCTAATGAGGCCCACGTACATCGGAAGCACACGCGGAGGAGGGCAATGATGCAGGACACGGAGACCACGGAAGCGACGGCACAGGCGATGTCGGAAGAAACCGAGCAACAGGCTGCGGCGGAGGAGGGCGACGAGGCCGCATCGGCGGAGGTCGACGAGCGGGCTGCGTTGGAGGCGGAGCTCGCGGAGGCGCGCGGCGCCCTGGAGAGGGAGCAGGCGACGCGGCAGCGGCTGGAGGGCGACCTTGCGGTGGCGGTCGAGAGCTGTCGAGCGGCCCTGCTGGCCAGCGCGCCGGAGCTGCCGGCGGAGCTGGTGCAGGGCGGGACGGTCGCGGAGCTGGAGGCGTCGTTCGCACAGGCCAAGGCGATGGCGGAGCGCGTGCGGCAGCAGGTGGAGAGCGAGGCGGCGCAGGAGCGCGTGCCTGCGGGCGCGCCGCCGCGGCGGGGGGTGGACGCGTCGGCGCTGTCGTCGCAGCAGAAGATCCTGCTGGGGCTGCGGCAGCTGCAGCAGGAGTAGGGTGGGCGGGGTGTGAGCGTGCGGGAGGCGGACCGGAGCAGCCTCTCCGAAAGGCCGAATATGGTACACTCTTGTCAAGGGCGTTTGTTGCTATGCAAGCAGGTGAGCATCCGATAACGAGGTCAGAGCTCAGGGAGGAGTTGAATCTCCTTCGCAACGAGCTTCGGGACCACTACGCGACGAAAGCCGACCAGGAACGGATGCTGCGGGTACTGCTTCTAGCCGTGCTTGCGGCGGTGCCGTTGGTGGCCGGCCTGTTGCGTCTCTTGGGTAATGGAGGAGGGGGACCATGAACGACCTCGTTCTTGATAACGTCACAGTGATTCTGTTCGCCATCGCTGCTGTAGGGATGCTGGGGGTCGTAATCTCGCTTTTCCAGTTCTACAGCACGAAGAGGTAATCCTCCACGGCCTACCCGGTTCTTCACGAAGAGTCGAACACTTCAGACTGAATCACTGCCAGCAACCGAAAGTCGGTTTCCGTCTGGATTTCTGCGTAGCGGGCTGGTACAATCCGCGCAACTTTTGCACAGGCAGGACGCCATGGTCTTGGAAGAGCGGGACGAGGCGCTGGACCTCTCCTTCAAGTGGTTCGCCGAGCAGGGCTTCTTCAAGGCGGTCAACGCCCATCTGGTCGACCTGGCCAACATCCACCCAGGGCAGCGGATCGTGGAGCTGGCGTGCGGCACCGGCGCGGCCACTCGGCTGATCCGTGAGCGGCTGGAGGGCGCACGGGAGAGCCTGGTCATCGGCATCGACGCCTCGGCCAGCGCGCTCCGGGAGGCGATGCAGCAGCTGGGGAACGCCCGGGACGTGGCGCTGCAGTTCATCCAGGGCCGGGTGGAGGCACTGTCCTGCACCGTGCGCGAGCACGTGGACGGCGTGATCTTCTGCAACGGCATCCACTACGTGTCCGACAAGGACAACCTGCTGGACCAGGTGAGCCGGACGCTGAAGGTGGGCGGGACGTTCGCCTTCAACACGTCCTTCTACCAGGGCGCTCACCTCCCGGAGACGGAGGGGTTCTACCGCCGCTGGATGTTCAAGGCCATCCGTCTGCTGCGCTCCGAGTACCAGCTGCGACCGCAACCGGACAAGGTGGAGTCGCGCAAGCAGCTGACGCCGGAACAGTACGGTCAGCTGCTGCGGGACCGGGGCTTCACCATCCAGTGCCAGGCCGTGCAGACGGTGCAGGTCCCGCTGGAAGGCTGGGTGAACATCAGCAGGTTTGAGGACTTTGTGTCGGGCGCGCTGCCGGGCGTGCCCACGCAGCAGGCCAGCAAAGTGCTCCAGACCGCGGTGCGGCAGACCTTCCAGGAACTGAAGCTGGAAGTAGTGCCCCGCAACTGGCTGTCGGTGGTGGCGCACAAGGCTTAGCTCCGAACGCCGCCCTCCGCGCCTCGCTCGGAACGTCTAGCCGGATGCCTGCAGGTACTCCTCACGCGGCCGCACGTCGTAGTGGCCTCCCGAGTCGACCAGCAGTTCCAAGGCTGCGCGCGCTGTGTCGAGGGAGGTGAAGCAGGGGATGCGCCGCTCCACGGCGGCCCGGCGGATCTGGAAGCCGTCCCGAAGCGTGCCCAGGCCTCCGCCGGAGATGGTGTTGACCACGGCGTCCACCGCGCCCTGCCGCACGAGCTCGACGACGTCGGGGCTGCCCCGGCCGATGCGATGCGTGACGGTGACGTCCTTCGCCCCCAGGCTGCGGACGTAGCGCGCCGTGCCCTCGGTGGCGTAGAGGCGGAGGTCGAGCCTGGTGAGGGCGCGGACGAGGGGCGCGGCGGCGGGC
Organism: Dehalococcoidia bacterium; assembly: GCA_965205235.1. Classification (GTDB taxonomy): domain Bacteria; phylum Chloroflexota; class Dehalococcoidia; order Lucifugimonadales; family UBA1127; genus CBDBGD01. Next base: position 239,277 of record CBDBGD010000003.1, on the reverse strand, counting down.
TTGTCGCGGTCCGCAATGCTCAGGAGGACGCTGCCGTCCGCGGGGGGCAGCATCCCCGCCGCCATGAGGGCCTTGGCCAGCGCCGCCGGGTGGTCGCGGTCGACGCCCATGACCTCGCCGGTCGACTTCATCTCAGGGCCCAGGTAGGTGTCCACGCCTGCGAGCTTCGCCATCGAGAAGACCGGGGCCTTCACGGCCACCAGGCGCTGTCGGCGGTAGAGGCCGGTGCTGTAGCCAAGCTCCTGGAGGCTGCGGCCGAGCATGGCCTGGGTGGCCAGACGCACCATGGGCACGCCCGTAACCTTGGCGAGGAAGGGGACGGTCCGGCTGGCCCTGGGGTTGACCTCCAGGACGTAGACGGTGGAGGCGTGGGCCTTCGTCGCGTCCCGGGGCGTCCGGTACGGCTGCCCGCCCATGATGACGAACTGGACGTTCATGAGGCCCTTGACGCCCAACCCCCGGCCGATGCGGACGGTGTAGTCGACGACGGCGTCGACCTCGTCCTCGGTGAGGGTGAGGCCGGGGTAGATGGCCATGGAGTCGCCGCTGTGGACGCCGGCGCGCTCGACGTGCTCCATGAGGCCGGGGATGAGGATGGTCTCGCCATCGCAGATGGCGTCGACCTCGCACTCCTTGCCTTCGAGGTACTTGTCGACCAGGATGGGCTTGCCGGGGCTGGCGGCCAGGGCGGTGCGAAGGTAGCCCCGGAGCTCCTGGGGCCCCGGGACGATCTCCATGGCCCGTCCGCCCAGGACGTAGCTGGGACGCACCAGCACAGGGTAGCCGATGCGCTCCGCGACCTGCAGGGCCTCCTCAATAGAGGTGACGGCGGCGCCCGGAGGTTGCGGGACGCCGATGCGGGCAAGGAACTCTTCGAAGCGGCCGCGGTCCGAGGCAACGTCGATGGCCTGGGCGGAGGAGCCGAGGATGGGCAGGCCCACGCGGTCGAGGGCCTGGGAGAGGTTGATGGCGGTCTGGCCGCCGAACTGGACGACGGACGGGGGCGGGCCCGCGGCCTCGTCGGTCTCGTTCTCGACCACGTCCCGCAGGCTCTCCTCATCGAGAGGCTCGAAGTAGAGGCGGTCGCTGGTGTCGAAGTCGGTGGAGACGGTCTCGGGGTTGGAGTTGACCATGATGCTGCGGTGCTTCTCGCCCTGGAGGGCCCACGCAGCGTGGACGGAGCAGTAGTCGAACTCGATGCCCTGGCCGATGCGAATGGGGCCGCTGCCCACGACCACGGCCTTGGGGCCGGGGAGGGGAAGCGCCTCGTTCTCCTGCTCGTAGGTGCTGTAGTAGTAGGGGGTGACGGCCTCGAACTCGGCGGCGCAGGTGTCCACCATCTTGTAGACGGGGCGAATGCCCCAGCCGAGGCGCTGCTCGCGGACACGCTCCGGGAGACCTTCGGCCACACCCAAGGAGGCCAGCTGCTCGTCGGCGAAGCCCAGACGCTTGGCCTCCCACATGAGGTCGGGGGTGACGGCCGCGGTGCCGAGGAGGGCCTCCTCCATGCGCACCAGGCGCACCAGGGCGCGGATGAACCAGAGGTCGACGTAGGTGTGGCGGGCCAGCTCCTCCGGCGTCGCGCCTCTTCGGAGGGCCGCCATGAGTAGCCACAACCGCAGGTCAGTGGCAGGGAGCAGGGGGAGGTCCCGCCAGCGCTCCAGTGTGCGCCACTCGGGGTCCTCCCACAGCAGGGAGCGGCCGCCTATCTCGAGGGAGCGGACGGCCTTCTGCAGGGCGGCCTCGAAGGAGCGGTCGATGCTCATGACCTCGCCGGTGGCCTTCATGGCCGTGCCAACGGTGCGGTCGCCGGTGGGGAACTTGTCGAAGGGCCACCGGGGAATCTTGACGACGCAGTAGTCGAGGGCGGGCTCGAAAGCGGCCTTGGTCCGCTGGGTCACGGCGTTCGCGATCTCGTCCAGCCGCTTGCCGACGGCGATCTTCGCCGAGACGCGGGCGATGGGGTAGCCGGTGGCCTTGGAGGCCAGAGCGGAGGAGCGGCTGACCCGGGGGTTCACCTCGATGACGCAGTAGTCCAGGTTGCTCTGCGGGCGCGCCGCGCCGGGAAGCGCGTCGGCGACGGTGGGGTGGGGGGCGAGGCCGAACTGGATGTTGCAGCCGCCCTCTATCCCCAGGGCCCGGATGATCTTGAGGCTGGCTGTGCGCAGAAGGTGGTACTCCTTGTCGGTCAAGGTCTGCGAGGGGGCAACGACGACGCTGTCGCCGGTGTGGACGCCCATGGGGTCCAGGTTCTCCATGTTGCAGACGATGATGCAGGTGTCCGCACCGTCGCGCATGACCTCGTACTCAAGCTCTTTCCAGCCCTCCAGGTAGCGTTCCAACAGCACCTGGCCGATGGGACTGGCGCCCAGGCCGCTGCGGACCACCGGCGCCAGCTCCTCCAGCGTCCGCACGACGCCGCCGCCGGTGCCGCCCAGGGTGTAGGCGGGCCGCACGACGAGCGGAAGGCCGAGCTCCTCTGCCGCACGCTCCGCCTCCTCCAGGGAGGTGACGGTGGCGTTGGGAGGCTCCGGCTCGCCGATGTCGTGGAGGAGCCGGCGAAAGAGCTCCCGATCCTCGGCCTGCTTGATGGCCGAGAGGGGGGTGCCGAGGAGCCGGACGTTGTACTTGTCCAGAATGCCCCGATCGGCAAGCTCGACGACCAGATTCAGGCCTGTCTGGCCTCCGAGCGTCGCCAGCACGCCGTCGGGTCGCTCGCGGGCGATGATGCGCTCGAGGACCTCCGGGGTCAGGGGCTCGATGTAGACGACGTCGGCGACGCCCTCGTCGGTCATGATGGTGGCGGGGTTGGAGTTGACGAGGACGGTGACGATGCCCTCCTCGCGCAGGGACTTGCACGCCTGTGCGCCGGCGTAGTCGAACTCCGCCGCCTGGCCGATGACGATGGGCCCTGAGCCGATGACCAGAACCTTGGAAGGAAGATCAGCCATGGCTGCGCCCCGGCGGTCTACTCCTCAAAGGTCATCCTCCTGTAGATGTCCCGGGTGACGCGGACGTCCCGCAGGCAGTAGTCGTATATCTCCTGGACGCGGCCCGCCAGGAAGAAGTCGTAGACCTGGCTGCCGTCCACGCCGCCGCTCTTGGGCGACTCGATGCCCAGGGCGCGGGAGAGGGTGTCAAGAGAGATGGTGTCCCGTGTGCTCCAGGCTTCCCACTCGCGCATGACGTCGTAGACGGGCTCCTGCTGGAATCGGCGGAAGCTGATGGTCCTGGAGGGCGGGATGCGGTTCACGATCGACCGCTGGAGGATGAACTTGAGGTCGAAGTCGAGGACGTTGAAGCCGACGAAGAGGTCCACGTCCCGCACCAAGTCCCAGAAGTCCCGGAGGATGGACGGCTCGTCGCCGGTGAGGACGCCCTCGTCGCACCGGTCGGGCGACTCCTTGATGTAGCCCACGCAGAGGATGCGGCCGGCGTGCCCCCGCAGGGACGTCCGTCGGTAGGCGTAATCGACCTGCTCGGGCTTCTGCTCCTCCTCCCATCGCTGCAGCGCCTCAGGCGTGGAGTGGCCGGCGGGCGGGTGCGTGTTCCGGGCGATGTCTTCCCGCACGGACTCGTCCCCCGGCAGGGTCTCGATGTCCAGGAACAGCCTGGTCCGCCCTGTCGCGCTCACGCCTCCACCATGTCCAGGAAGCGGTCGAAGATGTACTCGTTGTCCCTGGGACCAGGGGAGGCCTCCGAGTGGTACTGGATGGTCATCACGGGCAGGGAGCGGTGGCGCAGGCCCTCCACGGTGTAGTCGTTGAGGTTGAAGTGGCTGACCTCCATCTCCGGGGGGAGGCTGTCCGCGTCGACGGCGTAGCCGTGGTTCTGGGTGGTCATGGTGACGCGGCCGTCGGCCCGGTCCATGACGGGGTGGTTGGCGCCGCGGTGGCCGAACTTGAGCTTGTAGGTGCTCCCCCCAAAGGCGCGGGCCAACACCTGGTGCCCCAGGCAGATACCCATGATCGGGACACGTCCGACCAGCGCCTTCGCCGTGGTCACCACGTAGTCGAGGAGCGCGGGGTCGCCGGGGCCGGGGGAGAGGAGGATGCCGCGGGGGTTCAGGGCCATCACCTCCTCCGCGCTGAGGGTGGCGGGCACGGCCACGGGGTCGTAGCCTCGGCTTCGCAGGATGCGCAGGATGCTGTACTTGACGCCGTAGTCCGTAACGACGATGCGGCGGCTAGCGTCGCTCGTCAGCGGCTCCGGGCCCTCGTCCCAGAGGTACGGCTGTGGCGTGCTGATCTGCCGCACGAAGTCGGTTGCGCCATAGCCTGGGGTGTTCCGCAGCCGCTCCAGGGCCTCGTCGGGCGATGCGCCCACGGCCAGCGCGCCCATCATCACGCCGCGACTGCGCAGTCGCCGGGTGATGGCGCGGGTGTCGACACCGCTGAGCCCCGGCACGCCCTGGGAGACGAGGTAATCGTGCAGGGTGGCGCGGCTGAGGCCGTGGCTGGGCGCATCGCTCCAGCTCCGAACGATGAAGCCGGCGACCTGGATGCGGGACGATTCGAAGTCCTCCGCGTTGATGCCGTAGTTGCCGATGAGGGGGTAGGTGGGGACGACGATCTGGCCGGCGAAGGAGGGGTCTGTGAGCATCTCCTGGTAGCCGGTCATGGAGGTGGTGAAGACGACCTCGCCGACGGCGGAGACGTCCGCGCCGAAGGGGACGCCCTGGTAGACCGTGCCGTCGTCCAGGACCAGGTGGGCGGAGCGCCTCATGCGCCTGCTCCGTTCCCGCCGTGCACAACGCGGCCGCCGACGACGGTCGCGACGACGTTGCCGCGGAGCGTCATCCCCGCGAGCGGCGTGTTCCTGCCGCGAGAGGCGAACCGCGCGGTGTCGACGGTCCACTCAGCGTTGGGGTCAAAGATGGTCACATCGCCGGCGGCGCCGGGGGCCAGGGTGCCGAGGTGGGCGCATCGCGGGCCGAGGACGCGCGCCGGGCCGGCGGTGAGTCGCTCGACGACCGTCGGCAGGTCGAGGTCGCCGCGGTGCACCAGGGCCAAAAGCATGCCCAGGGCCGTCTCCAGGATGCTGATGCCGAACGCGGCCTCGGAGAAGGTGCAGACCTTGTCGACGAGGTTGTGGGGGGCGTGGTCCGTGGCGATGGCGTCGATCTCTCCGGCGCGCAGGCCCCCGACCAGGGCGGCGGCGTCAGCCACGGTGCGCAGGGGAGGGTTCACCTTGGCGGCGGTGTCGTAGGCGCGGGCGGTGAGGGGCGCGTAGGGCGCTGGGGGCTGCCAGCGGCCATTCGACGCCTCCGGCGCGCCCAGAAGCCACTCCTCGGTCAGGAGCAGGTGGTGGGGAGTCACCTCGGAAGTGACGGGAAGCCCGCGCTGCCGCGCTCGCCGCACGAGGTCGAGGGTGCCGGCGGTGCTGATGTGTGCGAGGTGGAGGCGGCCGCCGGTGAGGGAGGCCAAGTGGATGTCCCTGGCGGCCATGCTCTCCTCGGCCTCGGCGGGCATGCCGGTGAGGCCGAGGCGGCTGGCGACCCACCCCTCGTGGGCCTCGCCGTTGCGTGCCAGGGAGCGCTCCTCGCAGTGCTCGATGACCGGGATGCCCAACGGGGCGGCGTAGGTCAGGGCCATGCGCATGATGTAGGGGTCTTCCACCGGGTCGCCGTCGTCGCTGAAGGCGACGGCGCCCGCGTCGGCCATCTCGGCCATCTCGACCAGGCCCTTTCCCTGGCGGCCGCGGGTGATGGCGCCGATGGGGAGGAGGCGCGCCAAGCCGACCTCCCGGGCGCGACGCAGGAGGAACTGGATGATGGCGGCGCTGTCGATGGGCGGCTCGGTGTTGGGCATGACGCAGAGGGTGGTGAAGCCGCCGCGGACCGCCGCGAGCGCGCCGGTGGCCACTGTCTCCTTCTCCTCGTAGCCGGGCTCACGGAGGTGGCAGTGCAGGTCGATAAAGCCGGGGGAGACCACCAGGCCCCGAGCGTCGAGCACCGGAACGCCGGCCGGGGCCGATTCTCCGTGGCCCGCAGGCGCGCACCACGCCACGACGCCATCGTGCACCAGCACGTCGCCGACGACGTCGAGGCCCTGCGAGGGGTCGACGATGCGGCCGCCTCGGACGAGCAATGACTCAGCCATCGCTGCCTCCCGTGCGCGGGGTGACGTGGAGCAGCAGCGCCATGCGCAGGGCCACGCCGTTGGTGACCTGCTCCTCGATCTTCGACTGTGCGCCGTGGGCCACCTCCGGGCTGACCTCGATGCCCTCGTTCATGGGGCCGGGGTGCATGAGCAGTGCGCCGGGGTTGGCGCGGGCGAGCCTGGTCTCGTCGACCTGCCAGAGGCGGGCGTACTCGCGCAGGCTGGGAAGCAGCCCCGCCGTCTGGCGCTCCTTCTGCAGCCGCAGGGCCATGACGACGTCCGCACCCTCGATAGCGGTGTCCAGGTCGAGGCCGACTTCGACGTCGGCGAAGGGGTGGCCGGGAGTCTCGGCGCGGCCGTTCAGCAGGTCCCACGGCATGAGGGTGGAGGGGCCACAGAGGACGACGTGCGCGCCGGACCGCACGAGGCCCCAGAGGTCCGAGCGGGCGACGCGGCTGTGGGCGATGTCGCCGACAAGGACGACCCGCTTGCCCTTCAGCGCGCCCAGGTGCTCCCGCATGGTGTAGAGGTCGAGCAGGCCCTGGGTGGGGTGCGCGTGGGTGCCGTCGCCGGCGTTGATGACCGATGCGCGGGTGAGGTTGCGGGCGGCGAAGTAGGGCGCGCCCGAGTGGGGGTGTCGAATGATGATCACGTCGGCGGCCGAGGCCTGCAGGGTGAGGACCGTGTCGAGCAGGGACTCGCCCTTCTCGATGCTGCTGCCGCTCGCGGAGATGTTGATGACGTCGGCGCTGAGGAGCTTGCCCGCGGTCTCGAAGGAGATGCGGGTGCGGGTGCTGGCCTCGTAGAAGAGGGTCAACACCGTCTTGCCGCGGAGGGTGGGCACCTTCTTCACCGAGCGCCCAAGCACCTCCACCATGGCCCGGGTGGTCTCGAACAGGGAGTCCATCTCCTCCAGCGAGAAGTCGTCCAGGTCCAGGACGTGGCGACGCTGGGGCGGCGGGGCGCCGTCGGCGCGGCCGTCGGCTGGGACGGTGGGCCTTGGCTCGGTGTGGACCGTCTGTGTCGCCCGCATGGTCTCAGCCCCCTTCCCTGTTGCGTGCGGCGGCGGGCATGCCCGCGCCGTGGGAGATGACAACCTCGTCGCGCCCGTCGACCTCCGTGAGGCGCACGTGGACCTGCTCGGCCGACGAGCTGGGAACGTTCTTGCCGACGTAGTCGGCGCGGATGGGGAGCTCGCGGTGGCCACGGTCGACGAGCACGGCGAGCTGGATGCGCTGGGGCCGGCCCAGGTCCATGACGGCGTCCATGGCGGCGCGGATGGACCGGCCGGTGAAGATGACGTCGTCGACGAGCACGACGACGCGGTCGTCGACGTTCGTGGGGACGCTGGTGGCCTGGGCCAGGACGGGGCCGCGGGAGAAGACGTCGTCGCGGTACAGGGCGATGTCGAGCGCGCCGACGGGGACGTCCAGGCCCTCGAACGCCTGGAGGCGCTCGGCGAGGCGCTGGGCCAGGGGGACGCCGCGTGTGCGGATGCCGACGAGGACGAGGTCGCGGCCGCCGCGGTTGCGCTCGAGGAGCTCATGGGCGATGCGGGAGAGGGCGCGGCGAACCTCCTCCGCGGTCATGATGGTCTTCTCAGCGGCGGTGGTCATGCGGCCTCCGCGGTGGGGGCCTGGCGGGCAAAGAAAAGAGCCTCCCGCCGCCGAACGGCACGAGGCCCACATATGCGAAGCGCTGTAGTCACTGTACCCACCTTGGCAGCCTCACGGGACTGCGCTTAAAGGCTCGGGGTAACGGTAGCACATGGGGGGGAGGGGGTGCAAGGGAGCGGGGGGAGCCTACTCCAGCACAGTAAAACTACCAGCTTATGCGGTCGCTGATCCGGGACTTGGCCCCAAGGGCCACCCTCTCTTCGGCCGAGGTGTAGATGCTGATGAGATAGTCATACTTCCCAGTGCCGATGGTCTGGCCAGGCGGGTCGTCGTCGCTGAAGGCCTTTACCATCCTTACGAAGTTGTCGCCGAGTTGGCGAGCATAGTCCTCGTTGGTAGCAGTATTCACGATAAGGACCAAGCTGAACTGGTCTCCCTCTTGGCGAATGGCAGCTTCTCTGACTAGCGGGTCTTGTTCGATGGTCGATATGACGAGCGCCTCGTAGTCAGGGACTGCTATCTGAGCCGATGCTGGCGGGGGCGTCGGTGTAGGCGTTGGCTCAGACGTAGGTGTAACAACAACCTGCGTCGGGGTCGGTGTGGGTTTTGGCCTGTCTACTTCCTCGGCAGGCAGTTCGCATCCGACCACGATCAGGAAAAGACAAGCAACAGTAGCCTTGAGCGCTTGCGCTCGCATGAGGAGCCCCCTTGCGGCAAGGGATTCGGCTACTCTGCGACAAGCGCCTCTTCCCGGGATGTGCACAGCAAGGGGGCATGCGGCATGAGCCGAACACCCCCAGCGGGGCACATCCCATACTGTTGAGAAGAACAGAGCGCCTGTCGCAGATGCACAGTGACAGTACGCGAGCGATGTGCCTATGTCAACAGCAAGTGAGTTGACACGCCTCACGCTGCCGCCGTATGCTTGCGCCAACAACTGAAGGGAACCCCACGGGGGAGTCCGGAGAGCCGGGCTGAGAGGGCGGCCCCATCGATGCCGCCGACCCCTTGAACCTGATCTGGGTAATGCCAGCGGAGGGATTCGGCACGGCGCACTACAGGGGCCGCCAGCCCACCGCTGGCGGCCCTTGTGCTGTGCTATGAAGAGTCGGACGAACGGTCACCCTCAGCAGGCCTCGGCGGCCTCCTCCCCCGCGGGGATTGCGCTGGAGCAGGTCTCGAAGAGCTTCGCCACGCGTGGCGAGCCCCTGCACGTGCTGGACGCGGTGGACTTTGCGGCGGAGGCGGGGGAGTTCGTCAGCATCATCGGCCCGAGTGGGTGCGGCAAGAGCACACTGCTGAACATCCTGGCGGGGCTGGAGGAGCCCTCGGCGGGCGAGGTCAGCTTCGACGGGCGGACGGGCGAGGGGCGGCTGGGGTCGGCGGCGTACATGCCGCAGAAGGACCTGCTGCTGCCGTGGCGGACGGCGCTGGACAACGCCATCCTCGCGCTGGAGGTGCAGGGCTGGGACCGGGCGGCGGCGCGGGGACGGGCGGGGGAGCTGCTGGCGACGTTTGGGCTGCAGGGCTTCGAGGACCACTACCCCGCCGACCTGTCCGGGGGCATGCGGCAGCGGACGGCCTTCCTTCGCACCATCCTGGCGGACAAGCGGCTGGTGCTGCTGGACGAGCCCTTCGGCGCGCTGGACGCGCTGACGCGGGCGAACCTGCAGGCGTGGCTGCTGGACCTGTGGGGACTGCTGGCCGTGACGGTGGTGCTGGTCACGCACGACGTGGAGGAGGCGCTGCTGCTATCCGACCGCGTCTACGTGATGACGGCGCGGCCGGGGCGCATCAGCCGGGTGATGACGGTGCCGCTGGAGCGGCCGCGGAGCTACGACCTGGTGAGCAGCACACAGTTCACGGCGCTCAAGGCCGACCTGCTGGCGACGCTACGAGACTCGGGGCCCGTGCCGGCGCAGGGGGCGCGGCAGTGAACGGCGGATGGCGACTGTCGCTGCCGACGTCGAGGGCGACGGGCTGGCTGTGGCCAGCGCTGGTGGTCGCCGGGGTGTTCGCGGCGTGGGAGGGTGCGGTGAGCGTGTTCGAGGTGCCGGCGTGGAAGCTGCCGGCGCCCCTGGCCATCGGCGCGGAGCTGGTGGAGAGCCGGGGGCTGTTCCTTCGCCACACGTGGACGACGCTGCAGGAGGTCCTGGTGGGGTTCGGCGTGGCGCTGTTCGCGGGGGTCACGCTGGCCGGTCTCATCGCCTACTCGCGGACGCTGGAGCGTGCCGTCTACCCCTTCGTCATCGCCTCGCAGACCATACCCATCATCGTCATCGCGCCGCTGCTGCTCATCTGGGTGGGGTACGGGCTGACGCCCAAGGTCATCGTGGTGGCGCTGATCGCCTTCTTCCCCATCGTCGTCAACACCGTGGACGGGCTGCGCTCCGTGGACCCGGACATGGTCAACATGATGCGCAGCATGGGCGCCAGCCGGTGGCAGCTCTTTTCGAAGGTGCAGGCCCCCACCTCGCTGCCCTACCTGTTTTCGGGCACCAAGGTGGCGGTCACCCTGAGCGTCATCGGCGCGGTGGTGGGCGAGTGGGTGGGGGCCAACTCGGGGCTGGGGTACCTGACCCGCATCTCGGTCCCGCTCTTCCTCACGGAGCGGTCCTTTGCCGCCGTGGCCGTGCTGGCGGCCCTGGGGGTGAGCCTGTTCCTGGCGGTGGCGGCCCTGGAGCGGGTCATGCTCCCCTGGCACTACACCGCAGCGCGTGCACGAAGCCTGAGTCGCGAGTAGCCTGGCACCACAAGGAGGTCCCGACAATGTGGCGACGCATAGCAGCCCTGGCAATGCTCTCCCTGGTGGCCCTGAGCGCCACCGCCTGCGCCCAGGACGAGGTCACGGTGGCCCTGGACTGGTTCCCCAACGCCAACCACGCGGGCCTGTACCTGGCGATGGAGCGCGGCTACTTCAGCGACGAGGGGATCGCCCTGAAGGTGTACACGCCCGACGACCCGTCCACCATCCTCTCCACGGTGGGCTCGAACAAGGACGAGTTTGGCTTCGAGTACCAGGTGGGTGTGCTGCTGGCGCGGGCGCAGGACGTCCCGGTGGTCTCCATCGCGGGCATCGTGCAGCACCCGCTCAACTCGGTCATGGCCCTGGAGGAATCGGGCATCACGCGGCCGCGGGACCTGGTGGGCCGCACGGTGGGCTACCCCGGCATCGCCACGGACCCGCCGCTGCTGCGGACGATGCTGGAGTTCGACGGCGTGCCGCCGGAGGAGGCACAGGCCGTCGTCGACGGGATGGTGAACGTGGGCTACAACCTGGTGCACGCGCTCATCAGCAGGCAGGTGGACGCGATCGTGGGGGGGTACTGGACGCACGAGTCGATCTCCGCGCAGAACCAGGGCTTCCCGCTGGTCGTCATGCGGATGGAGGAGTGGGGGGTCCCCGACTTCTACGAGCTGGTGCTGGTGACCAGCGAGCGGACCCAGCGGTCGGAGTCAGGGCTGGTGCGGCGCTTCGTGCGGGCCCTGAAGCGGGGCTACGAGGAGGCGGCAGCAGACCCCCAGACCGCCATCGACGTGCTGCTGAGGCGGGTCCCGGAGGCCGACCCCGACATCGACCGTCCGGGGGCTCAGCTGCTGGCGCCGCTGTGGGTGGGGGAGGACGGGCCGCCCTTCGGCTGGCAGACTGCGGAGAAGTGGGTGACGATGACCCAGTGGATGAAGGTCAACGGCTTCCTGCCGGAGGAGCTCGACCCCGGACCGGCCTTCAACAACCGCTTCATAGAGGTGGCGCAGTAGAGGGGACGATGACGCAGCGGCAGAGCAGCGGCCGGCCGCCAACGGCCATGACGGTGGCCGGGTCCGACTCCGGGGGCGGCGCAGGCATCCAGGCGGACCTCAAGACGTTTGCCGCGCTGGGCGTGTATGGGACGTCGGCCATCACGGCCATCACGGCGCAGAACACGCTGCGAGTGACGGCGGTGCAGGAGCTGCCGCCGGAGATGGTGACGGCGCAGATCGACGCGGTGGTGGGCGACATCGGCGCCGACGCGGTGAAGACGGGGATGCTGGCGAGCTCCACCATCATCGAGACGGTCGCGGCGAGCGTCCGGGAACATGGCCTGGACCGGCTGGTGGTCGACCCGGTGATGGTGGCCAAGGGCGGCGACCGGCTGCTTCGCGAGGACGCGGTGGAGGCGCTGCGCACCCTGCTCGTCCCCCTGGCGCTGGTGGTCACGCCCAACATCCCCGAAGCGCAGGTGCTCCTGGGGCGGCGCATCGCATCGGTGGGGGAGGCCAGGGAGGCGGCGCGGGAGATCGTCGAGGGGCTGGGGGCGCGCTCAGCCGTCGTGAAGGGCGGGCATCTGGAGGGGCCGGCCGTCGACGTCTTCTACGACGGGCACGACTACGTCGAGGTGACGGCGGCGCGGGTGCAGACGACGAGCACGCACGGCACGGGCTGCACGTTCGCATCGGCGATTGCGGCGCACCTGGCGCTGGGGCGGGCGCCCGCGGAGGCGGTGCGTCGGGCGAAGCGCTACGTCACTCACGCGCTGCGGGCGGCGGCGCCCATCGGCGGCGGGCACGGGCCGCTGCACCACCTCTACCGGCTGGGGAGGCTGGGGGGCTAGGTCTCGCCCGGTGACGCGCCGCCCTCGGGTGTGGCGACGTTGGCGTGGCCGGCGACGGCCGCCCAGGCGACCGCGGTGAGCATTCGGAGGGGGTTGAGCATCTGCCAGAGGACGCTGTCGTCGACGAAGTAGGCGTTGGCGAAGAGGAGCGCGCCCAGCCCCGCCGACACGAATGCGGCCACACGTCCCGCCGTGCAGCCGCACCGCCACAGGACGACCGCGGCCACGCTGGACGCTCCGATGAAGACCGGGTTGACGGTGCGCCAGACGTTGCCCCAGTGGTCGCCGAAGAGGTCGCTGTAGCCGTTGGCGAGCACCACCAGGGCGAGTGCGCCCATCGCAAGGCTGCGGACCCAGGGAACGCGTCGGGTGCTCAGCCAGACCCACCAGACGCCGCCGATGCCCATGAGCAGCGGGGCGATCTGCCACAGCTTCCAGGGCCAGTGGGGGACGGACAGCCCGTCCGGGTCGGCGATGACGGTGCGCTCGGTCCAGCCGAAGACGGCCAGTGCGACGAGGGCCACGGCCGCGACGGCAGGAATCGGGGCCAGATCTCGCGGGGCGATCAGCTTCAGCATGAGTCGACCCTCACTTCGAGTTGCAATCTGACGGGCCCGCCGTCCGCCTTCGCCCACCAGGGCGAGAGGGTGTCGATTACACCGTGAAGCCCTCGGCGGCGGCGACCTCTCTGGCCTTCTTGAGGAAGCCGGGGGCGGCCGCCTGGAAGTAGCCCCGCGGGGAGACGGTGATCATGCGTCGGCCCTGGGCCAGCATCTGCGGCAGGTCGTCGATGCCACCGCCGCCGGTGACGGCTTTACCCGCCTTTTTCGACTCGGAGATGATGTGCGCGACCATGTCGTCGACCTTGCTCTGCTCGGGCCAGCCCATGGAGTGGGCCAGGTCGAGGGGGCCGAGGTCGATGAAGTCGACCTCCGGCATGGCGAGGATTTCGGAGAGGACGTTGACGCCGCCGATGCCCTCGATGATGCAGCCGATCATGGTCTCGCGGTTGGTGTCGAGGGTCCACTGGCGGGCGTTGGAGACGTCCAGGGCGAAGTTGCCGCCGCGGCTGCGGTAGAAGATGGTGCGGGTGCCCTCGGGGTGGAACTTGGCGGCGTTGATGATGCGCTTGGCGTCATCGACGGAGTTAACGCGGGCGACCCAGACGCCCTGCGCGCCGGCGTCGAGGAGGTGCAGGATGAGCTCCGGGTTGTTCATGATGCGGATGATGGGGGTCATGCCGTACACGTCCGCGGCGCGGATCATCTCTTCGGCGCCCCGGGGATCGAAGAGGTCATGCTCACAGTCGACGACAACGAAGTCGAACCCCATTGCGCCGGCCAGCTCGACGACGCTGACGTCGTAGGGCCCCACGGCGACGCCGAAGGCCACTCCGCCGGCCTTGATCTTTGCCTTGGTCTTGTTTACGGCTACCACAGTGCATTCCTCCACGTTTGGATGTGCCCCATTATGGTGGTCGGCGTGCGGCAGGGCAAGGCGGGGGCGCGGGAGAGGCGGATCCGGCGTAGCCTCCCCCTCCCGCGTGCGCTATAATGCCGCCACCTCAGCCAGGTGGTCCGCAATGCAAGCACTTGTAGTCGGGACCGGTAGCCACACCTACGACGTCGTCCAGGACTTCGCCATTCTTCCGCCGGGGATGAACTTCGGCCACACGAACGACGTGGCCGTGGACTCCCACGGGACGGTGTACGTGACCCAGCGCGACGGGCCACCGGTCCTGGTCTTCGACGCGTCGGGGAGCTACCAGGGGGCCCTGGGCGAGGGCCTGCTGGCGGACCCCAGCGGCATCTGCACGACGGCAGACGACCACATCGTGGTGGCTGACCGGGACACGCACCAGGTGCTGAAGCTAGACGCCCAGGGTGCGCTGCTTCTGCGCCTGGGCGAGCCGGGCGTCGCCAAGCTGCACGCGCCGTTCAACCACCCCTCGGGCGTGGCGGTGGCGCCCAACGGGGACATCCTTGTGGCCGACGGCTACGGGAACTCGTGCGTGCACCGCTTCTCCGCCGACGGTCGCCTAATTCGCTCGTGGGGGAGCCCCGGCGATGGGCCCGGCCAGTTCTCCATCCCCAACGGCCTGTGGGTGGACGGCCAGGACCGCGTCTACGTGGCGGACAGGGACAACCTCCGGCTCCAGGTCTTCGACGGCGAGGGCGGCTTCCTGGCCGAGTGGCGAGATCTCTCCCGGCCCATGGCCGTCTGGGGCGACGCCGCTGGTCGCATCTACGTGTCGGACATGGTGCCACGGCTGTCGGTGTACACCGCAGGGGGCGAGCTCCTCTCTCGGGGCAAGACGCCCGAGGCGGGCCAGGGGATGTGCGGTGACGCCCGAGGGAACCTGTATTTCACAGGCTCGATTTCCGGTACGACGGGCGACTTCTGGGGCGTGGCCAAGCTGGCGGCGCGGACGTAGGAGGAATCGGATGGCGACGCCGGACCTGATGTCCCTAACGGTGGCTGAGGCGGCCCGACAGATCGAGGCCCGCACCCTCTCGCCGGTGGAGCTCATCCAAGCGTGCCTGGATCGCATCGACGAGGTGGAGTCGAAGGTACACGCCTTCGTGACGGTGTGCGGCGACCAGGCGATGGCAGCGGCGCGACGGGCGGAGAGGGAGATCGCGCGGGGGCGCTACCGCGGCCCGATGCACGGCATCCCCTACGCCGTGAAGGACATCTTCGCGTCGAAGGGCGTGCGGACGACCGCGGGGTCGCGCCTGCTGGAAGACAACGTGACCGACTACGACAGCACTGCCATCGCCCGGATGAACCGGGCCGGGGCCGTGCTGGTGGGCAAGAACAACTGCGCCGAGTTTGCATCGGGCGGCGAGTCGAGCAGCTTCAAGGGGCCGGTGCACAACCCGTGGAAGCTGGGCCACACTTCCGGCGGCTCGTCGAGTGGCTCCTGCGCCTCGGTGGCCGCGGGCATGGTGCTGGCGGGCGTGGGCTCCTGCACCGGCGGGTCGATACGCCAGCCGGCGTCGCACACCAACGTGGTGGGCCTCAAGCCCACCTACGGCCTGGTGAGCCGCTACGGGGTCTTCCCGCTGAGCTGGTCGCTCGACCACGCCGGGCCCCTCGGCAAGACGGCCGTCGACACGGCGCTGATACTGCAGGCGCTGGCGGGGTACGACGCCCTCGACCCATCGTCCGTGCGGGCCGGGCGTGTGGACTACTCGTCGGGCCTCGTCGAGGGGCTGCAAGGCGTGCGCGTGGGCGTGCCCCAGGAGCTCAACGCCGGCGCGGGCGACGACGTGGCGGGGCTGATCAAGGCAGCCATCGCCGTGCTCGAGGACCTGGGGGCAACGGTGGAAGAGGTCGCGGTGCCGGTGACCGGCGAGTACGCCACGGTGGCGGGGAACGTCATCACCTGGAGCGAGATGGCACAGGTCCACGCGCCCTGGGTGGACCGCATCCACCTCTACTCGGACGGGGTCCGCGAGAAGATCCTGGTGGGGTCGGTGATCCCGTCGCGGCTGTACCACAAGGCCCAGGAGATGCGCCGCCTGGTGCAGGCGGAGCTGACCGACGTGCTGGAACGGTACGACGTGCTGGTGGGCCCGAACGTCCGGGTACCGCCCGGCCCGCTGGGGGGCGGCACGCCCACCGGCTCGGCCATGGGCATGGCGACGGAGGTCAGCTACACCCGGCCCTTCAACCTGACCGGAAAGCCCTCCCTCAGCGTCCCCGCCGGCCTCTCGCCCGAGGGGCTTCCGGTGGGGCTGCAGGTCTCGGGCCGGAGCCATGAAGATGCTATGGTGCTGCGGGTAGCCCATGCCTTCCAGCAGGCCACGTCGTGGCACACGATGCAGGCGCCCCTGGACTAGGCGGTTCGCAAACATTTCGATTTCCAGTCAGATGAGTTGGCCCCTGTCCCTGGGGGCATTTCGGTCCGACAGCGAGAGGAGGAGAGCCATGGCTGCCAAGCTGGCCGACAGCGTGTATCGGGAGCTCGGCGTGCGCCGGGTCATCAACGCCCAGGGGAACCGAACGCTGCTCGGGGGCTGCTCCATGTCGCCCGCCGTCCAGCGGGCGATGGACGAGGCCAACCAGCACTACGTGGAGATGGAGCAACTGCTGGAGCGGTCGGGAGCGTACATCGCGGAGACGCTGGGCGTGGAGGCGGCCTACATCACGTCCGGTTGCGCAGCGGCCCTGGTGCTGGGCACGGCGGGCATCATGACGGGCACGGACCCCGCTCGCATCGCCCAGCTTCCCAACACCGAGGGCATGCGCAACGAGGTGATCTTCCAGCGCAAGCAGAGCTACCTGTACAAGCGATGCTTCACCATCCCCGGCTCTCGGCTGGTGGAAGTGGGCAGCGACGAAGCGTGCACGGAGGCCGAGCTAGAGGCGGCGATAGGGCCGAACACAGCGGCGGTGGCCTACCTGGCCCTCCACGACTGGGACGACTCGGTGGTGTCGCTGGACCGGGCGGTGGAGATCGCCCACGCGAAGGGCGTGCCGGTCATCGTGGACGCTGCGAACCAGATCTACCCGCTGGACTACTTCGCCAGGGTGGCGCGGTCGGCGGACCTGGTCTGCTTCGGTGCGAAGTACTTCGGCTCGCCGCAGTCGACGGGGATAGCGTGCGGGAAGCGGGAGTACGTGGACGCCGTGGCGGCCAACAGCTTCATTGGCTTCGAGGCCAGCGGCGGCACGTCCATGGGCAGGCCCATGAAGATAGACCGGCAGGAGGCCGTCGGGGTCATAGCGGCGATGAAGGAGTGGTTCACCATCAACCACGAGGACCGACTCCTGGCCTGCGAAGCGAAGCTGGCCACCGTCCAGCGGGGGCTGCGAGACCTGCCCCACGTCCAAACCTCCCTGATGCCGTCCCGCCTCCCGGCGTGGCCGACGACGCTGCGGGTGAGCTTCGACCCCGAGGCCCTGGGGGTGACGGCGGGCCAGGTGCGGCAGGAGCTGATGGACGGTGAGCCCAGCATCTGGATGGGCAACCGCGGTGACGACACGCTGGGCATCAACGGCAACGAGCTGGTGGAGGGTGACGAGGAGGTCATCGTCGAGCGGCTGCGGCAAGCGCTGGCCGCGCGGGGCTAGCCTCCAGCGATGCCGTAGAGCTTGGCGCAGTTGTCTCGGACCAGCTTGCGGCGCATCTCGTCGCTGACGTCCCCCAGGTAGCGGCCGATGGCCTCGTGCGAGTCCGGCCAGACGCCGTCCTCGTGGGGGTAGTCGGAGCCCCACATGAAGCTGTCGGGGCACCACTGGGCGGCCAGAGCCGGCCCCACGGAGTCCTTCTGGAACGTGGCGTACATCTGGCGTCGGAAGAGCTCACTGGGGGGCGTCTTGAGGGCGCGCCCGTACTCGTCGATGTGGTCCTCCCACTCGTAGTCGGCGCGCTCCAGCACGTAGGGGATCCAGCCGACGCCGCTCTCGGCCAGCACGACGCGCAGACCGGGGTGTCGCTCTAGCGCGCCGCACATCAGCACCGAGGCCAGGGCCTCGTCGAGCTGCATCTGGACGACGGCATTGTAGGCGGCGGTGGAGACCAGGTTGACCTCCGGCTCGAACCTGACCGTTGTCGTCGTGCCCTTGGTGCGGACGTGGAAGGAGAGGGGGATGTTGTGGTCGGCGGCGGCGGCCCAGAGGGGCTCCCACTGGGGATGCCAGACGGGGCGTGAGGTGTCGACGTAGGACCACTCGGCGCCGGGGAGGCCCAGGCGGGCGCAGCGCTCCAACTCCAGGACGCCGGCCTCCACCGTGTGGCCGGGGATGCAGCCCAGGCCGAAGAAGCGCGTGGGGTGGGTCGCGCAGAACTCGGCGATGAACTGGTTGTAGGCGGTGAAGCAGGCGGCGACCAGATCGCCGTCGGAGACGTGGTTCTGGAGCTGGAAGATGCCGTAGATGACCTCGGCGTCGACGCGGTCGCGCTCCAGGTCGGCGAGGCGCAGCTCCGGGTTGGCGGGCCTGCGGTCCTCGGGCGTGTAGCCGGCCTCGCGCATGTGCTGCCCGCGGACGCCGGACCAGACTCGGCTGCCCTGGCTGGCCCACGGGCCCAGGCGCAGCTCGCCGCGCTCGCCCGCCACCCACGCGAAGCCGTCGTCACTCTCGACGATGCGAGGCATGCGGTCGCGCCAGCCAGCGGGGGCGCGCGCCGTGAAGGTGTCATCGGGGACGAACATGAGGTCCATGTGGCAGTCTGCGGAGATGATGCCGTGGGCCATAGCGTGTCCTCCGGAGCGGGGGTGTGGGCCACTTGTACCATCGGGGGTTGGGCGTGTCAAGGCGAGGTGGATGGTAAGCCCTGCACCCTCAGTATGCGAAGTTGGGCTCCAGCGGAGGAGAGGATAGTCTTGCTCTTGCGACATTGGTTGGGCCCACCCACCCTCCCTCGGAGGTTTTTTGAGAACTGGGGGCACATCCCCCAGACCCCTTGCCAGAGGGGGGCTTCCCCCTCTGGACTCCCCCTTCTGGGGCGCGAGGAGCAGGAACGACGATGCGCGTTCGGGTGGGCATGGGGGTAAGGTAGGGCATGGAGGTTGCGGAGGTGCGCCCGCCCGCTCAGGGCGACCCTTCGACAGGCTCAGGGTGAGCGGGCGGGCTGGGAGGGTTATCGTGGAGGGCGTGCTGCACTATAATCCGCACACCGTGGCATTCTCAGGCCTAGGAGGCGCGTCGTGGCGACACTGGTGACAGGCGGGACCGGCTTTGTGGGCTCCAACGTGGTGAAGGTACTGGCGGAGCACGGGCACCAGGTGGTGTCGCTGGACATCGCGCCGCCCAACGACATGGTGCGGCGCTACCTCGCGCCCCACGCCTCGCAGGTGCAGTGGGCGCAGGCGGACATCGCCAGCGCGGCCTCCATCGCCGAGGCGCTGGCGGGCGTCGACATCGACCGGATCATC
Organism: Dehalococcoidia bacterium; assembly: GCA_965205235.1. GTDB lineage: Bacteria > Chloroflexota > Dehalococcoidia > Lucifugimonadales > UBA1127 > CBDBGD01. The sequence continues at coordinate 220,084 of CBDBGD010000003.1, read as the reverse complement.
CACATGGCGGTGTTCACGGCGGTGCAGGAGGAGGTGGAGCGGGCCCGGACGCGGGAGATCGTGGACGTGAACGTGGTGGGGACGGCGAACCTGCTGGACTACGCCGTGGCCTGCTCCGTGGGCCGCTTCATCTACATCGGCTCGGGCGGCTCCTACTCGGGGTCGGCGATTGCGCCGCCGGACAAGCCCATCCACGAGGACTACCCACAGCTGCCGCAGGGCCTATACAGCATCACCAAGTACGCCAGCGAGCTCTGCACGCTGCGCTACGGCGAGCTGCACGGCATCGACTCGGCGGTGGTGCGCATCGGCGGGCCGTACGGGCCCATGGAGCGGCCCACGGGGCACCGGGCGCTCATGGGGGTGATGTGCGACTGGACGGGGAGGGTGATGCGCGGCGAGCCCATCGAGGTGACGGCCCGGGCCTGCGGCGATTTTACGTATGTGCTGGACATCGCCGAGGGCATTCGAACGGTGCTGGACGCGCCGTCGCTCCCGCACCGGACGTACAGCGACACCCGCGGGGGCTTCTCCACGGCGGAGGAGGTGGTGGCGGCGTTCCGCGAGGCGTGCCCGGACGTGAAGTTCATCGAGCCCATGCCCCCGGCGTCGGAGCTGGTGGGCGCGGGCTTCAGCCGGCCGCCGCTGGACCCTGCTCGCATCAAGGCGCTGGGGATGGTGTACAAGTACGACCTTGTGGCGGGGATACGCGCGTACATGGAGTGGCGGCGGGAGTTCGGGTTCAGCGAGTAGGGGATTGCATTGCGGAGTCTGGGGGCCCACCCGGGGAGGCCCGTGGGCGGGTTTGAAACCCGCCCCTACACGTACAATGCGGCCCTCTAGGGTTGCGTCGAGGTTCCTGCCTGCGCAGGAACGACGAAAGGCTGAAGGAGGAGAGATGGCGGAAGGTGAGCACGAGCGATACATGCAGATGGCCTTGGATGAGGCCGCGGCGGCGCTGGAGGTGGGCGACCACCCCTTCGGCGGGGTGCTGGTCAAGGACGGCGAGGTGCTGGCCACGGGTCGCAACATGGTTGAGACGACCTACGACATCACGGCGCACGGGGAGACCATGGCGCTGCGGAACGCCGGGCAGGCCCATCGCCGGGTGGAGTTTCCCGGCTCGACGCTGTACGCGAGCATGGAGCCGTGCGCCATCTGCGTCGTCGCCATGATCCAGGCCAAGGTGAGCACGCTGGTCATGGGGGCCCGCGCCGGAGGTCGGGAGCCGTCGGCGCAGGGCTACTCCGTCGAGCGGCTGCTGACGCTGGGCGGCTGGGAGGACCAGCTGACCGTGATCAACGGCGTGATGGTGGACGAGTGCCTCGCCGCCGTGGCGGACTGGCGGAGGCCGCGGGCCTAGGATCCTGGCAAGGATGAAGCGCGGGTGGCCGTGGAGCCGGGTGCTCCAGGAGACGCCGGAGCCGTGGGAGCAGCCTGACGAAGAGGTGGTCAGGTTCGCAGCCCGGCTGCCGCGTGGGGCGCGGGTCCTGGACCTGGGCTGCGGGCCGGGACGGCACACGCTCTACCTGGGCCAGCAAGGGTTCGAGGTGCACGCCTCGGACATTGCGGCGGACGGCCTCCGGGAGACGCAGCGACGCCTGCGGCTCGGGGGCGTGGACGGCGCGGTCCTGCGCAGCGACATGACCGCGGTGCCGTACGCGGACGCCGTGTTCGATGCGGCCATTGCGGTGAACGTCATCTACCACGGCTACCGAGCCGACGTGGAAACGTGCCTGGCCGAGGTGCGCCGGGTCCTGAAACCCTCGGGGCTGTTCTTCGTGACCCTCAACTCGACGGAGTCCGACGACTGGGGCCGCGGCCGCCGCGTCGACGACCTGACCTTCGTCAAGGTCGGCGGCGTGGAGGACGGCATACCCCACTACTTCGTTGACCGGGCGGAGCTGGAGCGGCTGATGGGCGCGTACGAACTGCTGGACGTCACCCTAAAGGTCGAGTGGCCGGAGGACAACGACGGCCGCAAGGCCGCGCACTGGCACGTGTGGGCGCGGCGGGCCTAGAAATGGCCTAGGGGATAGTAGTAGATTATGTCGCTATGACTACCGAGGAACAGAGCATCGTCGTCGGAGCCCTCGTTCAATGGACAGGCGCAAAGACGTACGGCGTTGTCACCAAACGTGACGATAGGACAGTCTATGTCCGATGGGACGGGGATGATGCTCCTCCACAATTTGCGGCTAGCGACCCTCCGCTTATACGAGTTGATCTAAGGGGCCAGCCTATTCGGCGGATGTCGACAGGGGAGAAGGGCGTTGCATTGGATTCGACGACTGCAACTAGTCCCGCCTGGAAATGCTTTGTTGAGGGCGGGAAGACCGTCAACGTACCGGAGGCGGACCTAAGGCCCCTGCCTATCATCGATCCCGTTGCTCGTTTTGAAGCGAAACTCATAGGCTCCCTCGAACAGTACCGGCTCCAGGAGGTGACGCGGTCGTACCATGTGATGCACCTCTACGACGAACTCGTATCGCTGGGACAGGTTGGGGTAGACATCAAGCCTCATCAAGTAGCGGTCGTCCACAAGGTCGTCTCCAACTATCCTCACCGGTTCCTGTTGTGTGACGAGGTGGGTCTGGGCAAGACAATTGAAGCGGGCATGGCCCTCAAGGAGTTACGAGCCAGAGGGGGCGCTCGACGGGTCCTAGCAATCGTGCCGCCGAACATAGTCCACCAGTGGCAGTTTGAGATGAAGAGCAAGTTCAATGAGACCTTCTCGGTGCTGAACACTGCCACCGTACGATACCTGCGTGCTCAAGGCCAAACAGAGAACCCCTTCACCTCATTTGACAGCATTCTGTGCTCATCGAGATGGGTTGCGGACCCGAGGTGGGCCAAGCTGTGCTCCGCTGTAGACTGGGACCTCATTATCGTAGATGAAGCCCATCATGCACGAAGCCAGCGTTCCGGGGATAGAGTAGAGACAACACGTCTTTACGATCTCGTACGCGCGCTCGCAGCACCCGGCCACTTTGCGCGGCGCGCAATGCTTCTACTCACAGCAACACCGATGCAGCTCAACACACACGAACTCTACTCTCTCGTCGAGCTCCTCGATCCAGCGCTTTTTCCCTCAGAAGAGCACTTCGAGCGGCATCGCTTGGAGGCACCGGGCCTCTCGCGCCTTGCTGAACTCCTCAATCACGGATTTCCACTTGCCGATGAGGAACCAGAAATAACGATACGGAAGGTCGCTCGGTGGCTGGAGCTAGATGAAGATACGGCGCGCCGACGCCTATGTGCCAGCGCTGCCGAATTGGAGACCCTTATTGGTGAACTGGCTGATCGCCACCTGCTGAGCGAATTATTGATCAGGAATCGCAAGGCTGTGGTAGGCGGATTCATGCCTAGAGTAGCCTACCGATGGGATGTTGAGTTGACTCCCGAAGAGCGGCAAGCACTTCAGGCTGTCGAGGAATACGTTGAATATGGATTTCAACTTGCAGAAGGCGCTAGCAACAGCGTATTTGGATTCGTGATGGTGACTTTCCAGAAGCTAATGGCCTCTAGCATAGCTGCAATTCGAGAGTCACTGAACAAGCGTAAAGAAAAAATCCGACCGGCGGCCCCCCAAGGGCCCCGTGTGACCGCTAACGAGCTGGAAGAGCGAATGGACGATGACGACAGCGCAAGCGAAGTCGTCGGCGCAGTTGACAGCATGGCCCAGGAGGAGCTGCTCCTGATAGATCGGGCCATCCAGGCACTCAACCTCGTAAAGGTCGACTCGAAGGCACGCGTGCTTATCGAACAACTTTCGAGACTATTCCACGACGACCCCAATGCGAAGGTGCTCCTGTTCACGCAGTTCCGCGAAACCCAGCGGTTCTTGGAAGAACGGCTCCTGGCTAACGGCTGGAACGTCAACCTCTTTCACGGCCAGATGCGTCCAACTGACAAAGATAGCGCCGTAGAACGATTCAGGAACGATACAGGCCAGCAGATTCTCGTAAGTACTGAGGCAGGCGGTGAAGGGCGGAACTTCCAATTCTGTCACCTGCTGGTGAATTACGATCTTCCGTGGAACCCGATGCGCGTTGAGCAACGAATCGGCCGAGTAGACCGCATCGGCCAGGACAATGTAGTCAGCATCTTCAATCTATGGGTCAAGGACACGGTAGAGGAGCGCGTCCTTGACGTTCTCGAAAAGCGCATCAGAGTCTTCGAGGAGACCGTAGGTGGGCTGGACCCTATATTGGGGGGTACAGAGAACGACATAGGAAAGATCCTGCGCATAGCTGGTAGGAAGCGGGAAGAGGCGTTTGAGGCATTTGGCAAGCAAATAGAAGTCCAAGTTCGCAACGCACGTGCGGCGGAGAGCCAGCTTGGAGACTTCATCATGGACACGAAGTCTTATCGCAAAGAACTCGCCGAGCGGATCGCAGGGCAACCGTCGCCAGTCAGTAACGCCAGCCTCGACCTCTTCATTAGACAGCTACTCTCCGACGTCCGCACTTACATTCGGCGAACTGGTGACGTATACGAGTTGACCTTCCACGGCGAAATCCTCGACGCCCAAAGAGGCTACTTCGTTGGCGGGCCCAAGCGAATGGCGGTGTTTCGCCGTGACCTGCGCTCCGACTCGGAAAACGTCGAACTCATGGTTTTTGGCCACCCAATCGTCGATACAGTCGTCTCACAAGTGCTCGGAGAGGACTACGAGGGCGTGACGGGCACCCGCCACATCCCTGCCGGCGACGACCTTGCTCCGAGCGCCGGATGGCTTTTCACCTACCAGTTCACCATTCCCGGTGCGCTCTCAACGGAACACATCGAGTCGGTCTTTGTCAGTGACGATGGCAAGAAGGACCTGGAGATGGGCCGCAGCCTCGTGAAACGTGCGTATCGTTTCGACAGCGCCGAGAGGGAAATAGAGCTATCTGCGATTCCCGATAACCTCCGAACAATTGCACCAGTAGCCGAGCAGTTTGCTAGCGACCGGAGAGACGAGCTTCAACTGGAGGCGGAGAGCCAAGCCGCCGGACGTGTCGATAGAGAGGTCTCGCGCCTCAATGCGTGGTTCGACTATAGGGAACTCGCCGCCCGCGACCGTCTGGAAGCAACAGAAGGCACCTTGAGGCGAATTCGTGAAAGCGGCGACGAGTCCCAGCGCCAAATCCTGCCTGTCTGGGAAGCAAATCAAAGGCGAGATAAGGACGTTCTCGATGGCCTTGCTCCAGAGCGCAGTCGTCGCATAGGCGAAGCCGAGAAGCATCGCCGCCCCCAAGTCGCTTGGGCACTCAAGTCGCTGGGGCGTATTGAGGTTGTGGAGTCTGACCCTAGCTAGTCGACGGACTCGCTACTGGGCCGTCCAGCCGCCGTCGATGACCAGCTCGCTGCCGGTGACGAAGCGGGACTCGTCGGAGGCGAGGTAGAGGATGCCGTAGGCGATGTCCTCGGGCGTTCCCGCCACGCCCTGGGGGATGCGAGAGAGGACCACCCGCAGCTTCTCGCCCTCGTGGCCCTGGACGAAGCTGTCCGTGGCGATGGGCCCCGGATGGACGGAGTTGACCCGGATGTTGTCGCCGACGTACTGCAGGGCCGTGGCCTTGGTGAAGATGGTGACGGCGCCCTTGGCGGCGTGGTAGGCGGCGCTGTTGTTGTCGGAGCCGACGAGGCCGAGCTGCGAGGAGACGTTGACGATGGCGCCGCCGCCGGCCTTGCGCATCTCCGGGATGGCGGTCTTGGTGCCCAGGAAGGTCCCCCGAGCGATGGCGGCCATGGTGCCGTCCCAGGACTCGACCGCCATCTCCTCGATCGACGCGCCGCCGCCACGGCGCACGCTGCCCCTTCCGCCGCCGCCCGCGGCGTTGTTGACCAGGACGTCCAGACGACCGTATCGGTCGACGGCAGCGGCGATGGCCTGACGCCACTCCTGCTCACTGGTCACGTCGAGGCCGACGAAGTACGCGTCGCCGCCGGACTCCCGGACCTCGGCTTCAAGCCGGCGACCATCGTCCTCGCGAATGTCGCCGAAGACGACCTGACCGCCCTCGCTGGCGAACAGTCGGACGGTGGCGGCGCCGATGCCCTGCGGACGCGCCGCTCCGGAGACGAAAGCGACCTTCCCCTGAAGTCGCATGGCTTTCTCCTTTTCTGTTCCTGGGGTGGAGACCTACCGGCGGAATTCGATGCGGCGAAAGCCCTCTGCGTAGAGGGCGCCGGCCATGCGTCCCACCTCCTGGGCCCGCTGGCGGATCCAGTGCCCGGTGGACCGGCCCCCAACCTGGCTCTCGTGCTGGATCAAGGACTGTACCTTCAGGTCGATGGTCTCGGTGATGTCGACGAAGACCTGGGGCTCAATGCTGCCCCAGAAGAGGACGGTGCCGACCTTGTGGGGCTGGAGGCCCTCCCGGATGTGCTCGCCGAAGTGGTGGGGGTCTCGAGCAAAGGGAAAGCAGGCGTCCAGCGTGACCTGGCCGGCCATGCGGTGGTCGCGGTGCTGGTGGGAGCTGAAGCGGTGGGGCTCCGTGGTCAGGACGACGTCGGGGGTGAAGCGACGGATGGCATGGACCAGCTCGCCGCGGAAGATGCGGTCGTCCTCCAGCTCGCCGTCGGGGTGGCGGAGGAAGACGACGTCGTGGACGCCAAGCACGCGGGCGGCCTGGGTCTGCTCCTCCTCGCGGATGCTGGCCAGGCGGTCGGGCTGCATCTCCACATCGCCCGTCCCGTTTCGGCCGTCGGTGCAGACCACGTAGGCGACTCGGGTGCCCTCCTGGATCCAGCGGGCGATGGTGCCGCCGCAGCCGCCTTCGGCATCGTCGGGGTGTGGGGTAACGACCAGGGCGCGCGGGGGCGCTGCCAGGGTCTCCATTCGGTGTCTCCTCCTGTGGCGGGAAAAGAAAGGAGAATGGTCACCCCATCCCCCCAAGAAGCCCGCGAGCTTGCAGCGTTTCCTTTGTTGACCTCCGGCTACTCTGATACAATCCAAAGGCCCTGTCAAGCACGACGCAGAAGGGAGACGCCGCGCCATGACAGACGAAATGGACCTCCGGCTGTTCGTCAAGGACGACGTGCCGGCCCTCGCCGCCCTCCTCAACGTGATCCACGGCATGGAAGACTCGCCGAGAGGCTACGACGCGCCCTTCCTGCGCGACATGCTGGGCCAGCCGGGCCTGGACGCGGAGCAGAACTGCATGCTGGCCGTCGCCGGCGACGACCTGGTGGGCTACGCGCTGGTGGTGCCGGAGCTGCCTATCGACCGCATCGTGCTGGACTCCGGCGTCCACCCCGAGTACCGTCGCGGGGGCGTGGGCAGCCGCCTGCTGGAGTGGGGCATCGCCCGGGGGCAGGAGCTGGGCGCGCAGACGGCCCACACGTCGGTCGGCGAGGACGCCATTGAGGCGTGGGCCTTCCTAGAGCGCCACGGATACACGCCGCTTCGCCACTACTGGGAGGTCCGGTGGGAGGGCGAGTCGATCGACTGCAAGCTGCCCGAGGGGGTCAGCCTCCGCACCTACGAGGACGGGGACGCGGCGCTCCTGGCCGACGTCCAGAACGCTGCCTTCGCGAGCCAGTGGGGCTACAGCCCCAACACGGCGGAGCAGGTGGCGTACAAGGTCAACATGGAGCGCAGCTCACCGGAGGGCATCCTGTTCCTCATGCGCGGCGACCAGGCTGCGGGCTTCTGCTGGACGCGCATGGACGGGCCCGCGGACAACCGCATCGGGGTCATCTGGATGGTGGGCGTGCACCCCGACCACCAGGGTCTGGGGCTGGGCAGGGCCATCACCACGGCGAGTATCGACCACATGCTCCGGCAGGGCGTGAAAGCGGTGGAGCTGAGCGTCGACAGCGCGAACACGCCCGCCCGGGAGCTCTACCTCTCGCTGGGGTTCCACAAGGTGGGGGGCGTCCTCTGGTACGAGCGCAGCCTGGCTAAGGGGTAGCGGGCCCGCGGCTCTTGACCGTCTCGTCGGTCAGCACCCCCGCCGAGATGACGACCTTCATGGCGTCCTCGAAGTTGAGGGCGGTCTCGATCACCTGGTCCCGCCGCACGTAGGTGAGAAAGCCGGACGTGGGTACGGGCACCGTGGGGATGTAGACGGCCAGGAAGGTCTCCTCCTCCAGGTTCGCGTAGGAGCCGGTCACCAGCCCCAGCGAGAAGACGCCCATCCGCGGGTACTCCACCAGGACCACCTTGCTGGCCTGCAGCGCCACGCCGCCGGAGAAGACGTCCGTGGACTGGCGCGCTATGCGATAGACCGAACGCACGATGGGGATGCGCTCCAACATGGCGTGCCAGTGCCGCACCAGCCAACCCCCCACGACGGTAGCGGCAACAACGCCGACCACATACACGGCGACAAAGGCCAGGACAACGGCGATGGCGCGGATCGGGAAGCCCTCCAGCCACTCGAAAGAGCGGTCCTCGGCCTGGGTGATGACCGGCTCGAGGATGCCGACAACCCCGTCGACGATGAAACGGAAGACGACGTAGGTGATGAGGATGGGGACCACCAGCAGCAGCCCCGCGCCGAAGCGCCTGCGGAAGTGGCCCTCTACTCGCTTGAGTCGGGAGAGAGGGGGAATGGCATCCAGCATGTCAGCCTCCAGACCGGTCGCAGAGCCCCCGGTAGACTGCGGCCACCGTGCGGGCCACGGCGCTCCAGCTATGCTCCTGCGCCTGGCGACGGGCGGCCTCTCCCATGGAGTCGCGCAGGCCGGGGTGTGAGAGGAGCATCTCCAGTCGGTGGGTAAAGGGCTCCGGGCAGTGCCACGGCACAAGGTAGCCGGAGCCGCCGTCCTTCACCAGCGAGGCCAGACCGCCGACACGCGTCGCCACGACGGGCGTGCCGCAGGCCATCGCCTCGAGGGCGGCGAGGCCGAAGCTCTCGACGTAGGAGGGCATGACCAGGACGTCGGCGGCGCTGTAGTAGAGGGGCAGCAGGTCGTGGGGGATGGTGCCTTCGAAGCGGGCCCGGTCGCCGAGTCCCAGCTCCTGCGACAGGCCGTGGAGGCGCGCGGCCTCCGGCTCCCGCTCGGCGTCGCCGCCGACGACCAGGACCTGGGTGTTCTCCGGAGCCGCCATGCCGGCCACCGCTTCCAGAAGGATATCGGCGCCCTTCACCGGGTCCAGCCTGCCGACGAAGAGGGCAACGGGGAGGCCGTCCAGGCCCAGCAGAGCGCGGGCGTGGGCCCGGCCCATGGGGCGAAAGAGGTTGGTGTCGACGCCGCAGGGGACGACGCGGACCCGCTCCGGCGGGACGTCGAAGTGGCGGGCGAGCAGGTCGCGCTCGTAGGGAGCGGAGACGATGACGGCGTCGGCCTCAGCGGCGATGCGGCTCTCCATGCGATGCCGTCGGACCGGCTCCCGCTCGCCGACGCCGGCCAGGGTCTTGGAGCGCGCCAGGGTGTGGAAGGTGGTGGCATGCGGCACGCTCCACCGGCCGGCGAGGTCCATGCCCACGACACCCGACAGCCAGTAGTGGCTGTGGACGACGTCGTAGCGGAGGCCGCGGCCGGCGGCGAAGCGCAGCAGTCCGTCCCGGAACGCCGGCAGGTGGCCGAAGAGCGACTCCTTGGGCGCCTCTGGCGGGCCGGCGTCGAGGTGGACGAGGCGGGCGCCGGGGGCCATCTCGACGACCTCCGGGTCGTCCGGGTCGTGGCGGCGGGTGAAGATGTCGACGGCCAATCCCTGCGCGGCCAGCTCCTGGGCCAGGTGGTGGACGTAGACGTTCATGCCACCCGAGTCCCGCAGGCCAAGCTGCGTCGTCGGGCAGGCGTGGACGGAGAGGATGGCGATGCGTTGGACTTGGTGACTCATCGGGTGACCTTGATCCGGTACACGGAGCGGACCTGGCCGCCCATGTGGTACTTGTATCGCTCGTCGCCGCGGAGGAAGTCGTAGTAGTGCGCGCCACCTTCGATGGCCTCCCGGAGGCAGGTGGCCTTGAGCAGCAGACCCACGCTCAGGTGGGCGTAGGCGGGGTTGAAGCCGCTGTTGTAGAGGAGCCGCTTGCCCTTGTAGTCAAAGCATAGGCTGGCCGCCACCCGCTGCCCCTCCACTTCCAGGAAGTAGAGGCGAAGGACGCCGGCGTCCGCCATCTCCGCGGTCATGGCCCGGAAGAACGCCTGACGCTCCGGGCTCAGGAAGTCCCGCTTCTCCTCTCGTCCCAGGCGCATGAGGTCAAAGAGGTCGTCCACGCAGGCCGGCAGCCCCGCAGGGTCTCCGCACGCGTAGTGGCGGAGGCCGGCCGCGGTCGAGAGGCGGCGGAACTTGCGCCGGAGCTCGTGGCGGTCCTTCTTGCTCAGACCCGCCAGGTACGCGTCCCAGTCGGCGGGCAGCTTCAGGCCGGGGACGACGTCCTGCTGCTCGACGCGACAAAGCCACCCCCGGGACCGGGCCTGCTCGGGCAACGCCTGGAGCGTCGGAGAGTCCTCGCGGATGGAGGGGAGGTCCAGCACGTCCCACTCCTCGTCCTGCAGGTGGTCCAGCAGACGAGGGTAGAAGATCTCCTCGTTGCCGCGGGGGACCAGGAAGTCCTGGTAGTCGAAGAGGTCAGTATCGCCGAGGAAGGTCAGCGTGCCGTTGTGGCGCATCATGGGAGCGATGCCGTGGAGCCGGTCTTCCTCCCGGATGGCCAGCAGCACCATCTCGCCCTGGCCCAGGGTCTCCCACCACACCCGCTGCCACCGCGGGGTGAGGAAGACGGTGTCGACGGCGCAGTCGGGAAGCAGGGCCTCCCACTCGCTCTCCAGCGAGGCAAAGGTGTGCGATGCCACTTGCGTCGTCATGCTAGCCTTGCCGCACCATCCGGAGGAACTCCTTGGGTGTGAAGCCGCTGTTTCGAAAGTCGCCGCGAGTAGCGACCGTCACGACCTGCGTGCCGGGCTTCTGCACGCCCCGCATGCTCATACAGAGGTGCTCGGCGGAGATGACCACGGCGACGCCGTCGGCCTGCAGCCCGCGATGGAGGGCGTCCGCCGTCTGGCGTGTGAGCCGCTCCTGGAGCTGCGGGCGGCGGGCCAGAGCGTCCAGGGCCCGCACAAGGTTGCTTGCGCCCACCACCCAGCCGGTGGGAATGTAGCCCAGGTGGGCCGTGCCGAAGAATGGGATGAGGTGGTGCTCGCACACGGAGTAGAAGGGGATGTTTCGCAGCATGACCGGATCGTGGTGGTCCTCGGCGAAGCCGGTGGTCAGCGCCTCCAGGGGGTCCTCGTGGAGGCCGCGGAAGAGCTCCTGGTACATCTCGGCCACGCGGCGCGGGGTGGCCTGCAGGCCTTCTCGGGTGGGGTCCTCGCCGACGGCTGCAAGCAGTTGCTCTACGACGTCTTCAATGGTGTGGAGCTGGGGCACGGGCCTCCCGACAGAAGCGGCACAGTTGCCCCATTGTACCGCGTTTCCAGCGGGCGCGCGGGTGGGCGGGCGTCAGCCCCCCAGCACCGCCTGGGCCACGACGTCAAGGTCCGGCAGAACCTCCTGCGGGGGCGCTGCGGCCAGCCACTCGGCCGCCTCCGGGTCCTTGAGGCCCGTCCCGGTGAGGACGCAGACAACGGTCTTACCCCGGAGGTCCGCTCCCTCCCGCACCAGCTTCGCCAGCCCCGCCAGGGAGGCGGCGGAGGCCGGTTCGCAGAAGATGCCCTCCTGGCGGGCGAGGGAGCGATAGGCGTCGATGATCTCCTCGTCGGTGACGCTGTCGATGGCGCCGCCGGACTCATCCCGCGCTCGGGTGGCCCCGTCCCAGCTCGCCGGGTTGCCGATGCGTATGGCCGATGCGACGGTCTGCGGGTCCTCCACCGGCGTGCCGTGGACCAGCGGCGCGGCCCCGGCGGCCTGGAAGCCCATCATGCGCGGCCGCCCGGAGGTCAGCCCTGCCTCCTGGTACTCGCAGAAGCCCTTCCAGTAGGCGGTGATGTTGCCGGCGTTCCCCACGGGGATGCAGAGGTAGTCGGGCGCGTCCCCAAGGTCGTCGACGACCTCGAAGGCCGCGGTCTTCTGCCCCTCGATCCGGTAGGGATTGACGGAGTTGACCAGGGCGACGGGGTGCTCCTGGGCCAGCGTGCGGACCAGGTGCAGGGCCTGGTCGAAGCTGCCGCGGACGGAGACCACGCGCACGCCGTGGGCGATGGCCTGCGCCAGCTTCCCGTGGGCAATCCGCCCGTGGGGGACGAGGACGACGGTGTCCAGGCCGCAGTGGGCGCCGTACGCAGCCGCGGAGGCGCTGGTGTTCCCCGTGGAGGCGCAGATGATGGTCCGATGCCCCTGCTCCAGGGCCTTGGCGACGGCCACCACCATGCCCCGGTCTTTGAAGGAGCCGGTGGGGTTGCAGCCCTCCAGCTTGAAGTAGAGGCGGTCCAGGCCCAGCTCTCGGGCGAGCCTATCCGACTGGACCAGGGGGGTCCCGCCCTCGCCCAGGGTGATGCGGGGGGTCTGCGGGGTGAGGGGCAGGCGGTCCGCGTAGCGCTCCAGCACCCCTCTCGGCCGGCCTCTGTGTGGCGTCGTCGTCATCGCGTCGTCTAGTCCGCTTCGACGCGGATGAGGTTGTTCACTTCGATGACCACCTCCAGCTCTCGGAAGCGGGCTAGGGCCTCCTGCATGTCGACCTCACGAGAGGGGTGGGTGGTGATCACTATCTCCGCCGTCCCGGCCTGGAGATCCGCGTCCTTCTGGATTACGGATGCGATGCTGATGCCGTGCCGGCCCATGACAGAGGCTATCTGGGCCAGCACGCCCGCGCGGTCCTGGACGGTAAGCCGCAGGTAGTACTGGGTCTGCAGCGCGGCGATGGACTCGATCGCGGGCGCGCCGCGGGAGTCGGACGGCGGCGCAGTCGGGCCTCCGCCCGCGGCCTGCGCGGCCACGTGGCGGCACACGGCGAGCACATCGCCCAGCACGGCGCTGGTGGTGGGCGATGAGCCGGCGCCGGGCCCGGAGAAGACGACCGAGCCCACCAGGTCGCCTCGCACCTGTATGGCGTTGTCAGCGCCGTCCACCTTCGCCATCAGGTCCTCCGCGGGGATGAGCGTGGGGTGGACGCGCACCTGGAGGGCGCCATCGGTCTTTCGTCCGATGGCCAGGAGCTTGATGGCGTAGCCCAGCTCCCGAGCGTACCGGAAGTCGACCGCCTGGAGGCGGGTGATGCCCTCGACGAAGACGTCGGAGGCGTGAACGCGGGTGCGGAAGGCCAGCGAGGAGAGGATGGCGAGCTTGTAGGCCGCGTCGACGCCTTGGACGTCGTTGGAAGGGTCAGCCTCGGCGTAGCCCAGCTGCTGGGCCTGGAGCAGCGCGTCCTCGAAGGCCATGCCCTCGCGGGCCATCCTGGTGAGGATGAAGTTGGTGGTGCCGTTGATGATGGCGTGGATGGAGGATATGTCGTTGGCCAGCAGGTCTTCGGCCAGGGGGCCGACGATGGGGATGCCCGCGCCCGCGCTTGCCTCGAAGCGTAGCTGCACGCCGGCCTCGGCAGCGCGGGCCAGGAGCTCCGGGCCGTGCTTGGCCATGACCTCCTTGTTGGCCGTGACGACGTGCTTGCCCCTGTCCAGGGCCTCCTGGATGTAGTCGACGGCAGGGTACTCGCCGCCCATGACCTCGACGATGAGGTGGTTGCCGGGGTCCCCCAGCACCGCGGCGGGGTCCGTGGTCAGGAGGCCGGGGGGGACGGCGAGAGAGCGCGGCTTCTTTGCATCGCGTACGAGGATGGAGCGAAGGGTCACGGGAGGGGCGCTCACGGCGGGATCCAGGAGGTACCGGGCGACACCGCCGCCCACGACGCCCAGGCCCAAGAGCCCTACGCCCAGTCTGCCGTCCTCGGACACCTCGGCCGCCGCCACGTCAACGTCGCTGGGTGGACTCGGTCAGCTGCTCCACGATCCAGGCGTAGCGATAGGAGTCAAAGTCAATCTGGACGTCGTTGATGCGCTTCTCTTCCTGCAACCACTCTTCCAGGGCCCGGTTCTTGAGCCGGGTCAGGTAGCGCTCCTCCACCTCCCGGAGGTTGGACTTCTCCCGAACGAGGTAGATGTTCAGGCTGAACTGGGAGGTGAGCGGGTCGAAGTCCCCGATGGGCTCCGAGATCTCGCAACCCAGCCAGTTCTCTGGGTCCTCGCAGGGTTGGAGCTCCTCGAAGATGAGCGGGTCCGTGTTGGGGGAGACTCCGGGCGGTATCCAGCCGATCTCCCCTTCCTTGCGGACGATGTCGTCCGGGGCGTACTGGCTGACCAGGTCCGGGAAGGGGACGCCGCGTGCGAACTGCGTCCGAATCTCGTCGGCCACCGACTCGGCGCTCAGGGCGCCCTGGTCCAGGACGGGGATGGAGTAGAGGCGGACGCCGGGCTGCTCGATGGGGATCTCCTGGCCCAGATGCTCCAGGAGCGCGTCCGTGAGCAGCTCGTAGCGGACGATCTGGCGGTGCTCGTCCTCGCTGAGCTGGATGCGGTTCAGGTAGAAGCGATAGCGCTCCTCGAACTCGCGTTCAACAGCGTCAGGCTCCGTCGCCTCCAGCCTCTCCTCGCCCAGCAGACGGCGCTTGATTTCCGCGTCTATCTCCTCGTCGGTGACGGTGAGGCCGAGGCGAGGCGCGGCTTGGCTGATGATCTCGTTCTCGGACAGCAGCTGGACAAGGTCGTAGGGCCGGCTGCCGATGTTGAGCGGCGCGCCCGTGGCCTCGCTGCCGGCCTGCTGCATGCGCAGCAGCTTCAGGAGGTAGCCCATGGTGAAGGTCGTGTCGTTGACCTTCACCACCCACTCCCGGTTGGGAGCGACGAAGGTGTCGTAGTAGCCGTAGGCCGGGATGGCGGTGATGAGCAGCAGGCCGACGACTCCGAAGAGAAGGACGCCGCGACGCTTCCGCCGCTCCTGCTGCTGGCGCGAGCGGTGGGCGGAAATACGACTTCTGCGCTGGGGGTCCTGCTGCCGTTGCTGCATGGCTCGTCCTAGCCGGCGCCCTCCGACTCACTCTGCGCCGCCGGGGCTGCGGGCTGTTCGGCCTCAGCGGTCGTCGCCTGGGCCTCAGCGTCCGGTGCAGCCGCCTCGGGTGCGGGAGAGGCCTCGCTCTGTGGTGCGGGGGCAGCCTGGGCAGTCGCAGCGGGGGCCGGCGCCTCCGTCGCGGCAGCCTCTACCGCCGGTGCAACGGCGGCCGCAGCCACAGGCGGCGCGGCTACGGGCTCGGCGGCGCGAGGAGGCGGAGCGCCCCGCGGAGGCCCCGACCGGTAGGGAGGACGCTCGGGTCGGTGCGTCCAGCCCGTCTCACGCATGTGCCGCCCGGTGAAGGGCAGGAGGGCGAGGTGCCGGGCCCGCTTGATGGCGGTGGCCAGGATGCGCTGGTGCTTGGCGCACGTGCCGGTCCTGCGCCGCGGATCGATCTTGGCGCGGTCCGAGATGTAGCGGCGGAGCCGGGGGATGTCCTTGTAGTCGATGTGGCGCACCTTCTCTACGCAGAAGGCGCACACCCGCCGCCGGGGTGGGAAGTAGCGACGCCGTCCCCTTCCCCGAAAGGGCGGGCGTCCCGGCGGCCGTCCTGCTTGCGTTGTCATGAGTCTAAGCTTCTCCCTTTCCTGGGTCTACGTCCCAAATCGGACTGTGGATGACGAGAGCTAGAAGGGCAACTTGTCCGGGTCCACGATTTCATCGTCGAATGGCGCTTCTCCGCGTTCGGGCCCCGCCCCAGCGCGGTCCAGGAAGATGACACGGTCGGCTATGATCTCACTGCTGAAGCGGGTCTGGCCGTCGGCGCCCTGCCATTCGCGGCCGCGGAACCGGCCCTCGACGTAGGCCTTGCGGCCCTTGGCCAGGTACTGGTTGCACTGCTCGGCGAGATTGCGCCACGCCTCTACACGGAACCACTGCGTCTCCTCGTGGCGCTCCCCGTTTGCGTCGGTGTAGTAGCGGTTGACGGCCACCCTGAAGTTGGTGACAGGGGTGCCCTGGGGGGTGTAGCGCATCTCCGGGTCGCCGCCCAGGTTGCCGATGATCATGATCTTGTTCAGCGTCGCCATACGCCAACCGCCCCCTTGCCTAGCTTTCCACCTTCACCAGGAGATGCCGCAGGACCTCTTCCGTGAGCCGGAGGCCCGCCTCGATCTCCCGCACCCTGTCGACGTCCATGGTAAACCGGGTGAGGTGGTAGTTCCCCTCTCGGAAGTCCTGGAGCGGGTAAGCCAGTCGTTGCACCCCCCATCGCTCCTCTTTCGTCAGGGTGCCGTCGCGGTCGTTGATGAGCTTGTGGACGCGGGCCATGGTCCCGGCCTCCTGCTCGTCGTCCAAGGCTGGACTCAGAACGACCACCAACTCGTACTCTCGCTCTCTGGACACCATACCTCTTCTGTCGCGCAAAGGCGCGCCTAACAGGCTGGGGGGTATTATAGCATGGCCCCGTGGGCGTGGGAACGTGCAGCGGCGCGGCTACTCGAAGGGGTAGCCCATGTCGGCGGTGATGCCCGGCACGGGGAACCGGCCGGTGAGCTGGGCCACCTCCTCCGCGACCTCCCGCTCGACGGCCTCCTCGCCGACATGGGCCAGCGCCCGCAGGATGAGCTGCCCAACCCGGCTCATCTCGTCGGGGCCCATGCCCCTGGAGGCCAGCGCCGCCGTGCCGATGCGCAGGCCGCTGGTCACCCTCGGCGGCTTGGGGTCGTAGGGGATCGCGTTGCGGTTGACGTAGATGTTCACCTTCCCCAGGGCCGTCTCCGCCTTACGCCCCGTGAGTCCCAGCGGAGTCAGGTCCACGAGCATCAGGTGCGTGTCCGTGCCCTCGGAGACGAGGCGCATGCCGCCCCGGCGAAGGGTCTCCGCCAGTGCCCGCGAGTTGTCGACGATGCGCGCCGCGTAGCGGTCGAAGCCCGGCTGCAGCGCCTCGCCGAAGGCGACGGCCTTGGCCGCGACGACGTGCATGAACGGCCCGCCCTGAATGCGGGGGAAGACGGCCCGGTCGACATCCCTGGCCAGCTCCTCGGTCGAAAGGATCATCGCCCCCCGTGGCCCTCGCAGGGTCTTGTGGGTGGTGGAGGTCACGGCCTGCGCGTGGGGCAGTGGCGAGGGGTGAGCGCCCCCGGCGACGAGCCCGGCGATGTGGGCCATGTCGACGATGAGAATCGCTCCCACGGCGTCTGCGATGGCGCGGAAGGGGGCGAAGTCGACGGTGCGAGGGTAAGCAGTGTAGCCGGCGACGATGGCCGCAGGCCGGTGCTCGGTCGCCAGCCGCTCCACCTCCTCCATGTCCACCAGCTCCGTCTCTCGGTTCACGCCGTAGGCGACGAACTCGTACGTCTGCCCGGAGAAGTTGACGGGGCTGCCGTGGGAGAGGTGCCCGCCCTGGTCAAGTTTCATGCCCAGCACGGTGTCGCCGGGCTTGAGCAGGGCGGAGTAGGCGGCCATGTTGGCCTGGGTTCCCGAGTGGGGCTGGACGTTGGCGGCCTCAGCGCCGAAGAGCCTGGTTGCCCGGTCACGAGCCAGGTTCTCGGCGATGTCGACGAACTCACAGCCGCCGTAGTAGCGACGCCCGGGGTAGCCCTCTGCGTACTTGTTGGTGAGGACGCTGCCCCCGGCCTCCAGCACGGGCCGCGAGGGGTAGTTCTCCGACGCGATGAGGACGAGGGCGCCCTGCTGGCGCGCCATCTCCTGGCGGATGGCCGCCGCCACCTCCGGGTCCCGCTGAGCGATGCTGTCGGTGGTCTCCACGGTCATTGGCTATCCCCTCCCGCTCGCTCTTCCACGGGCATCGGAGCCTCCGCCGCGGTCTCCAGCAGCGTCGGCTGGGGCTCTCTGCTCGCCTCCAGCCGGGCCACGGGGACGGCGGGCAGGGTGGTGATGTGCACCCCGGCCCGCACGCCAAGCTGAATGGAGAATCGGGCGACGGCCTCGTTGTCGGGCGCGTCGACGACTGCGACGAGGTCGAACTCCCCCAGGACACCGTAGAGACCCAGGATGCGCACGTTGGGGTCGCCGATCTCCTCCTGGGCCCGGAGGACGCTCTCCGGGTCTTCGAGGGCCTTCGCACGGCCGTCGGGGGTGAAGGTCAGAAGCTGGATGTATGTTGCCATGTCACGGCTCCGTGGGCTGACTTCGCACGGTATCGATGTCCTTGTCGCCGCGCCCGCTGAGGCAGACGAGCACCAACCCATCGGGCCCTCTCTCGCGGGCGATGTCGACGGCCCTGGCCACGGCGTGCGCGGGCTCCAGGGCTGGAATGATGCCCTCCAGCCGGGAGAGGAGGTGGAAGGCGTCCAGGGCCTCCCGGTCGGTGGCGCTGGTGTATCGGGCCCGCTCGGTGTCCTTCAGATAGGAGTGCTCCGGGCCCACGCCGGGGTAGTCCAGGCCTGCCGAAACGCTGTGGGTCTCCCGCACCTGGCCGTCGGGGTCCTGCATGAGGTAGGAGTGGGAGCCGTGGAGCACACCAGGGCTGCCCGCCCCCAGGGGCGCGGCGTGCCGGCCTGTCTCCAGGCCCAGTCCCCCGGCCTCGACGCCCACGAGATCGACGTCGGCGTCGCCGATGAAGGCGAAGAACGCGCCCATGGCGTTGCTGCCGCCGCCCACGCAGGCGACGACGGCGTCCGGGAGGCGGCCGCATTCGGCCAGCATCTGCTCCCTGGCCTCGCGCCCGACGACGGCCTGGAAGTTCCGGACCATCATCGGGTAGGGGTGGGGGCCCACCACGCTGCCCAGGATGTAGAAGGTGGAGCGGACGTTGGTGACCCAGTCCCGCATGCACTCGTTGATGGCGTCCTTGAGGGTGCGGGAGCCGCTCTCGACGGGCTGCACCTTCGCGCCGAGGAGCTCCATCCGGTAGACGTTGATGGCCTGGCGGGCCATGTCCTCGGTGCCCATGTAGATGGTGCAGTCCATGCCCAGCACCGCGCAGGCGGTGGCCGTGGCGACGCCGTGCTGCCCCGCGCCCGTCTCGGCGATGATGCGCCGCTTGCCCATGCGCGCGGCCAAGAGGGCCTCCCCCAGGGCGTGGTTGATCTTGTGCGCGCCGGTGTGGAGCAGGTCTTCGCGCTTGAGGTAGATGCGAGCGCCGCCCGCGTGGCGGGTGAGGCTGGCGGCGTAGTACAGGGGAGTCGGTCGGCCGGCGTAGGTCCGCAGGAGGCGGTCCAGCTGCTGCTGGAAGGCGGGGTCCGCCTGCGCCTCCCCGTACGCCTCTTCCAGCTCCCCGATGGCCGCCATCAGGGTCTCAGGGACAAAGCGGCCGCCGTAGGCGCCGTAGCGCCCCCGCGCGTCGGGGAGGGGTACGCCGTGGGGATGTGCCGTCTGCGTCGATTCGGTCATCTACCTTCACGTGGGCAGCCAGGCTGCCGTCTCCATGGGGAAAGTCAAGCTTACTATGGGCGTCTACCAAGGGCAATAGCACTCATCGAGGCGACGGGACGGCCCGCGCCGCACTGACGAAAGCGCGGATTTTGCCCGCGTCCTTGACCCCGTCCGTCTCCACGCCGCTGGAGACGTCGACGCCGTGGGGGCGGACGGCCTCGATTGCGTCGGCGACGTTGTCCGGCGTCAGCCCCCCGGCCAGGAGGAAGCGATGGCCTCGCCGGGCGAGCTCGCGGGCGACGCTCCAGTCGAAGGTCTGCCCCATGCCGCCCGGCTGCTTGGACGATGCACGGTCGAGCAGCCCCAGTCCCCCCGCATCCGTCACCTGCTGCAGACGCTCGTCCAAGCGGAGAAGCGCCTCATCACGAGCGGATGCGTCGTCCGGCAGATCGGGGACGTGCACGGACTTCAGGAAGGGAAGGCCAACCTGCCGCCAGACGTCGGGGCCCTCGTGGCCGCACAGCTGGACCCAGTCGACGCCGGCCTCCTCTGCGATGAGCGCAACCTCGTCGGCGGGCTGGTCGGCGAAGAGGCCGACGACGAGGACGGTGCGGGAAGAGCGCGCCCGGAACTGGGACACCATCTCCCGCGCGTACGCGGGCTCGACGCGGCGACGCACGCCCGGAACGAAGTTGACGCCCACCATGTCGGCGCCCGCCTCCGCGGCGACCAGCATGGGCGCGAGCTCCTTCACGCCGCAGACCTTCACCACGGTCACGGCGCGCCTCGTGCGGCCTGCTCGGCGGTGGCGGGCGCGGGCTGTCCCAGCAACTCCCGCACCCTCGCTCCCGGGTCCTGCGACGTGACCAGCGCCTCCCCCACCAGCACGGCGTGGACGCCCATGCGGCCCAGGCGCAGCAGGTCCTGGCGCGCGCTGATGCCGCTTTCGCTGACCAGGATCTTGCCCGGAGGCACCAGGTGCGCCAGCTCCTCCGTCACCCGGACATCCGTGTGGAAGGTGTGGAGGTCGCGGTTGTTGACGCCGATGACCTCGGCGCCGGCGTCCAGCGCCTCCTCCATCTCGGCGCGGTTGTGGACCTCCACCAGACACTGGAGCCAGAGGCTCGCGGCCTCCCGCAGCAGCTCCCGAAGCTGCCGCCCGTCCAGCACCGCGACGATGAGCAGGAGAGCGTCGGCGCCGTAGGCCCTGGCCTCGTACACCTGGTAAGGGTCGGTGACGAAGTCCTTACGAAGCACCGGTATGCCGACCGCACTCTTGACCGCCGACAGGTGCTCAACCGTGCCCTGGAAATGGCGGTCGGTGAGGACCGAGACGGCGGCTGCGCCATTCGCCTCGTAGCTCCACGCGAGGGCCTCGGGGTCGAAGTCGGGCCGGAGCAGGCCCTTGGACGGCGACGCCTTCTTCACCTCGGCGATGAGGCGGACCTCGTCGCCCCAGAGCGCGCCGGAGAGGTTCAGCGGCACGGGCAGGGAGGCGCTGCGCCGCTCGAGCTCCGCCTGCGGCGTCTCCGCCTTGCGGCGCGCGATCTCGTCCCGCTTGACGGCCACGATGGAGTCGAGGATTGTCGCCATACCGCTCTACCCCGCCCGGAGAGGCTCAGGTAACCCTAGCACCAATCTCTTGGCTCAGCTCCGCCAGTTCCTGGAGCTTGCGCCAGGGCTCGCCCTGGTCCATGAGCACCTTGGCGTGCTGAACGCCCAGTCGGAGGTTCCGTTCGACGCCCGCGATCAGCAACGCGGCCCCGGCGTTGAGGGCCACGGCGTCGCATATCGCGCCCTGCTCGCCCTGGAGCACGCGCTCCATGATGTCCCGGTTCTCCTCCGGGGCGCCGCCCTTGAGCGCGGCCAGCTTGCACCGCTTGAGGCCGGCCTCCTCGGGAGTGACGGCGTAGAAGTTCACGGAGCGGCCGGTGACGTCCCAGACCCGGGTCGTGCCCGTGGGGCTGAACTCGTCGGTGCCGTCCTCGCCGTGGGTGACCAGGGTCCGCTCGGTGCCCAGCCGGGCCAGCGTCTGGGCCATCTTCTCGCCCAGCTCCTCTCGGGCCACGCCCAGGACCTGGTACTGCGCCCCGGCGGGGTTGGTGAGAGGGCCCAGGATGTTGAAGATGGTGCGAATGCCTATCTCCCGGCGAGGGCCGGCGGCGTGGCGCATGGCTGGGTGAAAGACGGGGGCGAACATGAAGCCGATGCCCACTCGCTGCAGGCACTCCTCCACCTGCGAGGGACGGAGGTCCACCTTGACGCCGCAGGCCTCCAGGACGTCGGCGCTGCCGCAAGCGCTGGAGGCGGAGCGGTTGCCGTGCTTGGCCACCTTCACACCGGCTGCCGCCGTCACCAGGGCCGCTGCCGTGGAGATGTTGAAGGTGCCGGCACCGTCGCCGCCAGTGCCGCACGTGTCGAGCACGGGCCCTTCGACGTTCACCCTGAGGGCGTTGCGGCGCATGACCCGGGCCAGGCCCACCAGCTCGTCCACCGACTCGCCCTTCATGCGCAGGGCCGTGATGAGCGCGCCGATCTGGGCAGGAGAGGCCTGGCCCGTCATGATCTCGTTCATGGCGGTGGCCGCCTCATCCGAATCCAGGTCTCGTCCGTTGACGACGGCTTCGATGCACTCTTGAATCATGTGCGTCCCTACCTAATCGTGTCTCACGTCTGCAGGAAGTTGCGCAGCAGGTCCTTCCCCTGGGGCGTCATGATGGACTCCGGGTGGAACTGGACACCCTCGATGGGGTACTCCCTGTGGCGCAGCCCCATGATCAGCCCGTTGGACGTCCAAGCGCTGACCTCCAACTCCTCCGGCAAGCCCTCCCTGTAGACTACCAGAGAATGGTAGCGAATGCCCTCCAGGGGGTTGGGCAGCCCGGAGAGGAGCCCCCGGCCGTCGTGGCCGATGGCGGAGGTCTTGCCGTGCATGATCTCCCCGGCGCGGTCCACGGTGGCCCCAAAGGCGTAGCCGATGCACTGGCTGCCCAGGCAGACGCCCAGCGTGGGGATTCGCGGGCCCAGGCGACGGACGACCTCGCAGGAGATGCCCGCCTCCGTGGGGGTGCAGGGCCCCGGCGAGACTACCAACCGGTCTGGGCCCATGGCCTCCACCTCCTCCACCGTGGCGGCGTCGTTGCGCACCACCCTGACGTCCGCCCCCAGCTCGGCCAGGTACTGGTACAGGTTGTACGTGAAGCTATCGTAGTTGTCAATCAGCAGCAGCATGTCAGCCCCCTCCCTCGGCCCGCTCGATGGCGCGCATGAGGGCGCCGGCCTTGTGGATGGTCTCCTCGTACTCGTCGCCGGGGGTGCTGTCGGACACCACGCCGCCGCCGGCCTGCACGTACATCACGCCGTCCTTGTACACCCCGGTGCGCAGCACCAGCGCGGTATCCATGTTGCCGGAGAAGCTGAAGTAGCCCAGGGCGCCGCCGTAGGGCCCGCGCTTCTCGCCCTCGATCTCGGCGATGATCTCCATGGCGCGGATCTTGGGCGCGCCCGACACCGTGCCGGCAGGGAAGCAGGAGCGCAGGGCGTCGTAGGGCGTCATCTCCGGCCTCAGCCGGCCCTCCACGTGGGACACCAGGTGCATGACGTGGGAGAAGCGCTCCACGCCCATGAGCTGCGTCACGTGCACCGTGCCCGGCACGCTGACCCGACCGACGTCGTTGCGGCCCAGGTCCACGAGCATGATGTGCTCCGCGCGCTGCTTCTCGCTGGTCTTGAGCTCGTGCTCCAGCGCCTCGTCCTCCTCCGGCGTGCGGCCGCGGGGCCTGGTGCCTGCGATAGGGTGCGTGGCGACGACGCCGTTCTCGACCTGCGCCACGGTCTCGATGGCCGCGCCGACGATGTGGAAGTCGTCGAGGTGGAGGAAGTACATGTAGGGCGACGGGTTGATGCTGCGCAGCGCCCGGTATATCTGGAGGGGCGGCGCATTTGTGCGGCGGCTGAAACGCTGGGAGTTCACCACCTGGATCACGTCCCCGGCGTAGATGTACTCCACGCACTTCAGGACGGCCTCCTCGTACCCGGGCCGGGTGAAGTTGGACGCGATCTCGCCGCTGCCGGGCTGTGCGGTCGCCTGCAGGGCTGGGGGTCGCTCCAAGGGCTGTGACAGTCGGTCTACAAGCTCGTCGATCTTGGCCGTGGCCTCCCGGTAGGCCCGCTCCACGTCCTCGTCGGGCCGCACGTGGCTCACGACCTTGATATGGTGGCGCAGGTGGTCGAAGACCAGCATGGTGTCGGCGAACATGAAGACGGACTGGGGTACGCCCTGGGGGTCCCGGGGCATGAGGGGAACGCGGGGCTCGAAGTAGCTCACGGTGTCGTATGCCAGGTAGCCCACGCCGCCGCCGTGAAACCGGGGCAGGTCGGCGACGGGGGCGAGGCGGTACTGGTCCATCTCCGCTTGCACCAGGGTCAGGGGATCGACCTCGCCACCGAGCTGGCCAGGGCCCGTCTTGATGACCTTGTACGGCTCCGTGCCGATGAAGCTGTAGCGGGCGATGCGCTCTCCCCCCTCGACGCTCTCCAGGAGGAAGGAGTAGGGCGGCCGCGCCACCTTCAGGTAGGCGGAGATGGGTGTCTCCAGGTCGGCGCTGATCTCCCGGTAGACGGGCACCAGGACGCCCGGCCCGGCCAGCGCCTTCACCTGTTCCAGTGTTGGCGTATACATCTCTCTTCTCCTAGCCCGCCGGCAGCGTGAGCCCGACGCGGCTTCTGATGAGGTCCATCTTGGGCCCGGCCACGGCCCGCGCCTGCTCCGCCCCGCGGGCCAGCAGCCGGTCGAGCTCTGCGACGTCGTCCATGAGCTCGTAGTAGCGCTCGCGAATGGGCGCGAGCTCCTCGATGACCACCTCGGCGACCCTGGCCTTGAGGTCGCCGTAGCCGCGGGCCGATGCGAAGTCGGCTTCCGACTCGGCCTCGGTCCGGCCGGTGACGACCTTGTAGATGCCGAGCAGGTTGTTGACGCCCGCCCTCTCCGGGTCGTCGGAGAAGCGTATCTCGTTGCCCGAGTCGGTCACGGCGCGCTTAAACGTGCGCTCGATCTCCTTGGGGTCGTCGAGCATGCGTACGGCGTGGCCGCGGATATGGGCGAAGCTCTTGGACATCTTCACGGCGGGGTCATTCAGGCCCATGACGCGCGCGCCGACCTGCGGGATGACCGCCTCCGGCACGACGAAGGTCTCGCCGAACTGGTGGTTGAATCGCTGCGCGATGTCCCGGGTCAGCTCCACGTGCTGGCGCTGGTCGTCCCCCACGGGCACCTCGTGAGCGTCGTACAGGAGGATGTCCCCGGCCATGAGCACGGGGTAGTCCAGCAGGCCGGTGGAGACGCTCTCCCGTCCTCCCGCCTTGTCCTTGTACTGGGTCATGCGCTCCAGCCAGCCCACGGGGGTGACGCAGTTGAGCACCCAACAGGCCTCGGCGTGGGCGGTGACGTGGCTCTGGATGAAGACGGCGCACTGGTCGGGGTCCAGGCCCGCGGCGAACAGCATGGCGGCCAGCGAGCGCGTCTGCTGTCGGAGCTCGTCGGGGTCCTGGAGCGCCGTCAGCGCGTGCAGGTCAACGATGCAGAAGAAGTTCTCCTTGTCGCTCTGCCGCTCGACCCAGCCCTTGATCGCGCCCAGGTAGTTGCCGAGCTGCACGTCCCCCGAGGGCTGGATGCCGCTCAGAACACGTCTCTTGGTCGGCGTCACCGTCCGTCCGGTCATTCCGCTCTCTCCTGCAGAGCCGGTCGCACAACAAAAAAGACCCGTCCGTTGAAGGGACGGGTCTTCCCGTGGTGCCACCCTATCTTGCCGGGGACGGTCACCCGACCTCGGCGTCTCTTCCAGGCGCGGAGGGCGTTCCCTCCAGGCCCTGGGCCGTGATAACGGTGCCCACTCCGTCAGCGCCTACTGCGAGGGTGTTCCTCGGTTCGGGCTGCGGCTCCCGGGTCCATTCAGCCTTCACGCCGGCGCCGGGCTTCCACCTGTCCCCGGCTCTCTGGTGCCCCGCTCGAAGGCCTACTCCTCCCGTTCATCGCCTTTTGCACTACGAGTATAGGAAGCGGGTTCGCGCGCTGTCAAGATTGGGGGCGCCGCTAGGCTGGGAACCAGCCCTTGCCCGTGAGAAGTCCCCTCAGGTACTCGATCTGGCCGGTGTGCTTCATCGTGTCCGAGCAGACGGCGAGGATGACGCGCCACCTGGGCCTCGGATCGAGGTGGGGCAAGTAGCGTACCGTTTCCTCGAGCTGCTCCTGCGAGAGCGCATTGACCCGCTCGATGAACGTCGTGTGCGCGGCCTCGGTGTATCCCCACAGCAGATCGAGCGATGGGCGGAACGCTGCCACCTGCTCCGGCGTGTCGCCGAGGCCCGTGCTCTCGGCGGCGATGCCGAAGCGTTCGCACCAGCCGTCGCGAGTCCAGACCTGCTCCTCGCCGCTGAGCACGCCACCCTGCCGGTCCTGCCATCGGTACAGATGCCACGCCAGCCAAGCGATGTTGTTGGTGTCCTGCGTCGGTTGATGGAAGACCTGCTCGTCGGTCAGCCCGTCGATAGCGCGCTTGAGGCTCGCGTTGGCGCTATCCAGCAGCACGGTCACGAAGCCCTGAACGGTTGCCGCATTCGGGTCGGCCATGCGCCCCTCCCGGTGATTGGCCCTGCCGAGTTGCCCCCGCGCCCTACACCCGGACGACGCCGACGCCGTCCTCCACCTCCACGGTGGTGCCGAAGGGCGCTGAGAGGCGCTGGAAGCGCTCCAGGACCTCCTGCGCAACCTCGCCCTGGGCGAGCACGGGGCGGCCCCGCTCGGAGCGGGCCTTGCCGTAGCCCAGGTCCACGGGATGCAGCCGGATCTCCGACAGTTCGCCGCTGCGCCACATCGTGCGGGCAAGCGCCGTCTGCCAGCGGATGGGCTGCACCGTCTGGCCCGTCGTGTCGTTGGCCGAGCGCTTGTCGTAGAAGTCGGCGGGGGTGGCCTCCCAGCTCAGGCCCTGGCGGACCAGGTTGTCGTGCGGCATCAGGAGCACCGTGTCGTTCTGCAGGAAGAAGTCGCCCAGGGCGTAGAAGATGGGCTTGCCGTTGTAGATTTCGATGCCCCGGTCCTGGTGCGGGCCGTGGCCCAGGAAGACGTCCGCGCCGGCGTCGATGCAGGCGTGGGCGATGGTCATCAGGTGCTCCGAGGGGTCGTCATGCGTGGCGCCGGACTCGTGGCTGTGGACGGAGATGACCACCCACTGGGCCATGCGCCGCGCGTCCCGCACCCGCTGGAGCGTGCCCTCCAGGTCGTCCCAGTTGGGAGACGAGTGGCGCTCCACGCTCTCGCCCAGGGTGAACTTGACGTGGCTGATGGAGTCGTAGCTGGGGAAGAGGCCGGTGAGGTGGAACTCGGTGTCCGTGTCGACGGGGCCGGCGGCGGCGAAGATGCCCTTGTCCCGCTTCGCATCCTCGAAGCCCAGGGCCTCGCTGACCTGCTTCAGCGCATCGAAGGTTGGCCGGTCGACGATGTACTCCGTCGTGTGGCGGATGTAGTTGGCGCCGGGACGGCCGATGATGTCGCGGCGCTGCTCGCCGGCGCGGCCGCCCGCGGGGCCGGAGGTGGTGGCGGAGAGGAGGGCCACCCGGCCTTTGGGCGTCTCCAGGTACTTGGGAGCACGAGCCTCCGCTAGGTTGCGCCCGGTGCCGGCCTGGGGCATGTTGAACTTATCGAGATAGCCGATGTTCGTGATGACGGCGTTCTCCCCGAAGTCGTAGGAGTGGTTGCTGGCCGTGCTCAGCATGTTGAAGCCCATCCACTGCAGCTGTTCGATGTTCCGGGGGTCCGAGCGCATGTAGGTGCCGCCCGACAGGTGCGTGGGGGCGTCCTCGTAGTTGTGGAACAGCATCTCGGCGTGGGTGATGGCCAGGTCTGCGCCCTTAATCATGTCCACAAGCTTGAGGAAATTCGGCTCGCGGTACATGGAGACGCCTCTGCTGATGAGGCACTCGCCCGCGAGGGCAAGGGCGAGGTCGCCGCTCTCCGACTCGTAGACGGTCCGCTCGTACGATGGCATGTCGCTGCCTCCCTTCGTTTCCGTTCGTTCGCTCGACCCGCGGCTAGCGGGCGATGGCGTAGGCCTCCCGTCGAGGGTCGGCGCCCGCCCGCAGGATGCCGAGTGCCGCGTTCGCCTCGATGGCGCACACGTTGCCGGACGCGCCGGCCCAGTCGTCCCACACCTCGACGCGATGGCCGCGGCGCTCCAGCTCGGCCAGGGTCTCCGCCGGAAGCCGGCCCTCCGCTCCAACCATGCCGGGCAGGTATGCGTGGGGCCAGAAGGAGTTGGGGAAGCTCCAGGTGGAGATGCGGGGGGACTCGATGGCCTGCTGCGCGTCCATGCCGAACTCGAACACGTTGAGGAAGAGCTGGACCATGGACTGGCACTGCACGTCGCCTCCGGGCGTCCCGAAGGGCATAGCCACCTTGCCGTCGCGGAAGGCCATGGCGGGGTTGGGAGTGAGTCGGGGGCGCTTCCCGGGCTCCATGGCGCATGGGTGCTGGGGGTCCAGCCACGTCTGGCTGCCACGGCTGGACAGGATGAAGCCCAGGCCGGGGACCAGCGGCGTGCTCCCCACACCGTCGCTGGGGGTGGCGGAGAAGGCGTTGCCCCACCGGTCGACGACGCAGAGGTAGCTGGTGTCGGCCTGCAAGTCGCCGGGCACGGCGGTGGGCTGGGCCACGGTCGATGGCCGGGCGGCGCCGGGCTGGTACGCCCACGGGTCGCCCGGCACGGGCATCTCCGCGCTGGCCCGCCCCATGTCGATGGCGGCACGCCGCAGCGCGGCGTACTCCTTTGACAGGAGGCCCGCCAGCGGCACTGTGACGAAGTCGGGGTCGCCGTAGTAGGCGTGGCGGTCGGCGAAGGAGAGCTTGAGGGCTTCCAGCAGGGCGTGGAGGTAGTCCGGGCTGTTGTGGCCCATGCCCTGCAGGTCGATGCCCTCCAGGATGTGCAGCGTCTCGATGCTCACCGGGCCCTGGCACCAGGGGCCGCAGGTGTAGACGTCGACGCCCTTGTAGCTGCCGACGGCCGGCGGCTCCAGCTTCACCCGGTAGCCCGCCAGGTCCTCGCGGGTGAGGAGGCCGCCCTGGGCCTGGCAGAAGTCGGCCATGGCCTCGGCCAGCTCGCCCTGGTAGAAGAACTCGCGAACGGCCTGGATGGCGCCCTCACGGCCGCGGCCGGCCGCGCTCCGCTCCACATCGATCATGCGGCGGAAGGTGCGGGCCAGATCCGCCTGCACCAGCACCTGTCCCACCGCCGGGGCCGCGCCGCCGGGGAGGAAGGTCTCGCGCGTCGAGCGAAAGGCGTCGCCCGCCAGCTCGTTCTCCGCCTTCGCCGCCAGGCCCGTCAGCGCCCGATGGAGGGGCGGGTGGACGGGAAAGCCCTGCTCGGCGAGCTGCAGGGCAGGGGTCACCGCCTGCTCGAAGGAGACGGTGCCGTAGAGTTCCAGCGCCGTGAGCCACGCGTCGGGCGCGGCGGGCGTCACCGTGCGGGGGATGCCTTCTGGGATGTCGCCGCCGTACGCGGCAACGTAGCTGTCGAGGGTGGCGGCCTTGGGCCACCGCCCCAGGCCGTCGATGGTGATCGTCTCGCCGCTGGCCGCATGGTGGAGGATGGTGGGGGCCACGCCGCCGAAGTTGGTGAGGTGCGGCAGGACGACGTTGATGGCGATGCCGCCGGCCACCCCGGCGTCGATCGCGTTGCCGCCCTGCTCCAGGATGCGGTAGCCTGCGGCGGCCGCGAGATAGTGTCCCGCGGAGATGGCGTGGGTGTTGCCCATCACCGCCGGTCGATAAGAGGGGATTCCTCGTGCCATGACAACCTCCTCGTAGGGTCTCTCTGGGCCGCGGCTCATTGGCCACGCCCACGGGGGAGGGATGAGGGCAGCCCCAGGATACGCCCTTTTGCGCCGCCCGGCCACCCGTCGAAAAGAGAAGCGGGGCAGCCCCATCCGGGCCGCCCCGCTTCGTAGCGTCGATCGGTTGGCTACTCGAGCTCGCCCCGCAGCTCCATATAGACGCGCTTTATGGCCATGGGCACCGTGGGCTGGCCGTTCCAGTCCTTGCCCTTCGAGATCGTAATCTGCTCGATGGCCTGGTCCTCGGTTGCGCCGTTGTTGAAGCACTCGGTGACGGCCTTGTGCAGCTCCTCCAGGTACTCCCGCAGGGAGGTGACGTCGTCCTTGGTGCCGATGTAGCCGTGGCCGGGGACCAGTGTATCGATCTCCAGGCCCTCGACCCGTCGCAGGACGTTGATCCAGCTGCCGGCGTGACCGTCCAACAGGAAGGGGACCATGCCGGTGACGGCGACGTCGACGGCGTAGAGGAGCTTCTGCTTCGGCAGGTAGATCACGGCGTCACCAAAGGTGTGGGCCTTGCCGTAGTAGAAGAGCTGGACCTCCTCACCGTCCAGGTGCATGGTCATCTCATCATTGAAGGTGATGCTGGGCATGTGCCACTCGGTGCCATTGCTGGCCGTGTCCTCAATCATCCACTGGCGGACGTACTCGTGAGCGATGACCTCCGCGGGGGGCGAGAAGAACTTGTTGCCGGAGATGTGATCGCCGTGGTGGTGGCTGTTGATGACGAAGGTGGGCTTCTTGTCCGTCACCTGGCTGATGCGGGACTGGAACTCCTCCACCATCGCAGGCGTCTGCATCGAGTCGATGATGAGGAGGTAGTCGCCAATGACCAGGAAGCCGGAGTGGGGTCCGCCGGCGGCTCCGCCAAAGTACCCGGTGATGTTGGCGTAGGCGCCCTCACCAACCTGGACGAGGCCGGTGTCCTTGCTTGCACCTTTGATGATCATAGAGCGGCTCCTTTCTTGGGCGTAGTCAGGACCCGGAGGGTCCCGGGTGGCTGTGGGCCAGTGTAGGGGGCGGGCCTTAGGCCTGTCAACGGGCGATAGGCGTCCGTCAGGCCCGGTGATCGGGTCTGGCCGCCTAGCGTCTCAACGTGGCGACCGCCGCCGTCAGGAGAGCGACGGAGAACGCGCCGATGGCGGCCAGCTCCGGCCACAGCGCGGCCAGGCCGACGTCCCGCAGCATGATCTCCCGCAGGGCCTCGACCGCGTACGTCAGGGGAAGCACGACCGAAATCCACTCGAAGAGGGTGGGCATCTGCTCGACGGGGATGATGACGCCGGACAGGAATATCTGCGGCGCGAGAACGATCGGGATGAACTGGACGACCTGGAACTCGTTGTTGGCGAAGCTGGAGATGAAGATTCCCAGGCTGACGGCGACGGTGACGACGAGAAACAGCACCGCTCCGATCTCCCAGAGGCTTCCGACGTACTCGATGCGGAGGGCGAAGACGGTGAAGGCAAGGATGACGACGGTCTGGACCACGGCGAAGAGGAGGAAGCCGAGCATGTAGCCAAGCATGATGTCAAAGCTGCCCACCAGGGTGGTCTGCAGCCGTTCGAGGGTCCCCTGTGCGCGCTCGCGCAGAAAGCCCACGCCGGTCAGGATGAAGGTGAAGAACAGCACGAACACCGCGAGCAGGCCCGGCGCAACGCGGTCCAGCACGGCCCGCTGCTCGACGAGACTGAAGCCCACCAGCGACATCACAAGCAGCGGGCCGACGATCAGCAGGCCGATGGAGCGCCGGTCGCGCACCATCTGGCGGACGATGCGCTCGGTGATAGCCAGCACGCGGTCTACGGACATCAGTCGTCGGACCGGCTGAGGAAGTGGATGAACGCATCCTCCAGGGAAGCGTCGGGGCGCCCGGTGGCGGCGCGGAGGGCAGCAGGCGTGTCGAGGGCGATGACGATCCCGTCTCTGAGGAAGGCCAGGCGGTCGCAGTGGGCCGCATCGTCCATCGTGTGGCTCGACACCATGATCGTCGTGCCCGACCGGGCCATGCGCTTGAATCGCTCCCAGAAGACGGCGCGAACGTCGGGGTCGAGTCCGACGGTCGGCTCGTCCAGGAGCAGCAGCGCCGGACGATGGACGAGCGCGATGGCGAGGCTGACCCGCTGACGCATCCCCCCACTGAGGTTGAGAATCGTGTCGGCGCTTCGCGGCGTCAGGTCCACCGTATCGATGGCTTCCCTCACGGATTGGCTACGCGAGCGCCGGTCCGACATGCCATACATCCGCGCGAAGAAATCGACGTTCTCCCTGATCGAGAGCTCCTGGTACAGGGCGCTGAGCTGGGGCATGTAGCCGACTCGGGCGGACTGACGAGGGGATGGGGGCTCGCCGTGAACGCTGAGCGTTCCACCGTCGCTGCGGAGCAGGCCGACCATCAGCCGCATGAGCGTGGTCTTGCCGGAGCCGTTCGCGCCCAGCAGCCCGAATATCTCCCCCTCCCGCACGGAGAACGAGAGGCCGTTCAACACCTGGAGTGCACCGTAGCTGAACGTCAAGCCGCGCGCTTTGACTACGGGGGAGTCCTGCGTGAGCGGAGTGTCGGTGTCCACGTCGACCTGCGCCTACGCTCTCAGGCGGATTTTGCCCGCAACGGTGTCACTGTCAACCGGCAACGTGCACGGACTCAGGGCCCAGAAGCTGCGTGAGCGCCTGCTGCATTTCCGGGCCCGCGGACGCGGTCATGGGGGCCTCCAGCGTGCGCACTCCTGGGTTCCCGCCGTGGAGCTCCAGCAGAACGCGGTCGGAGCCCGGATACTCCAGCAGGGTCTGCAGTGCCTCCCGCAGCCGTCCTTCATCGGCCAGCGGGTCGGCCGTCTCCCGAAGCACCAGCCTGATCTTCTTGGGCGGGGCGACGACCCGCGAGGGTGACGGTGTTGGCGGAGGTGGTGCGCCGTTCGTCGCGCGGGGTGCGCCGTTCGCAGCGCGCGGGGCGCCGTTCGTCGCTGCGGGGGCGCCGCTCTCCTCTCGCGCGGCTGCGCCGTTGGTCGACGGGGCGTCCGGCGAGGGGACGTGGTAGGTCGCCGCCTCCTTGCAGACCAGCGACATGCGGTCTTCCCGGACTCGAATCTGCCCAACGATCTGCAGCAGGTTCCCCTCTTCCCAGAGGTCGCGGCTCTGCTCGTAGACGTCGGGCCAGGCTACGACCTCCAATGCCCCGCCCAGGAGCGCCAGCATGGCGGAGACGAAGGGCTTGCCCTCCCGAGTCCAGCGCTGGTTCGCCGACTCCACCTGGCCGACGACGACCACGCGCCGCCCGGCCTGCTCCGGGTCCAAGTCCTGGACGGATATGGTTGCGACGGAGGGGTCCACGGAGGCGACGAGGGCGCTCATTGGGTTGTCGGAGAAGGCTACGCCCATGAGCTCTCGCTCCCAGGTCAGCTTCTCCCGCGGAGAGACGGGCTCAGCGTACGGCAGCTCCAGGGCCGGAAGCGGGGCGTCGACGGTCTCACCGAAGAGGTCGAACATGGTGGTCTGGCCCGTCTGCCTCAGCTTGGCCTCTCGCTGGGCCAGGCTGAGGATACGGTCCAGGCCAGCCAGAAGGGCCCCGCGATGCTCGCCCAGGCTGTCCAGGGCGCCGGCTTTGATGAGGCTCTCCAGGATACGACGGTTGAGGCCCTTGAGCTCCACGCGGCGGCAGAGGTCCTCCACGCTCTGGAAGGGCCCGCCCTCGCGCCGGGCCTGCACCAGGGGTTCCACGGCGCCGACGCCCACGTTCTTGACCGCCGCCAAGCCGAAGCGTATCCCGGCTTTCCCCTCGGCGTCGCGCTCGATGGCGAACATGACGTCGCTGTGGTTGACGTCCGGCGGATGGACGAGGATCTTCAGCCGCTGGCACTCCGCCACGGAGCCTGCCACCTTGTCCTGGTTCTCCATGCGGATGTCCAGCACCGCGGCCATGTACTCCACCGGGTAGTTGGCCTTGAAGTAGGCCGTCCAGTAGGCGATGAGGGCGTAGCTGACGGCGTGGGCCTTGTTGAAGGCGTAGCCGGCAAACGGTTCGATGAGGTGGAAGATGGCCTCCGCCTCGCCCTCCGCGTAGCCCTGGGCCAGGGCGCCCTGGATGAACCGGGCTCGCTCCTGCTGCATGATGGCTGGGATCTTCTTCCCCATCGCCTTGCGAACGATATCCGCCTCGCCCAGGGAGTAGCCGGCGACGATCTGGACGATGCGCAGCACCTGGTCCTGGTAGACGATGACGCCGTAGGTCTCCTCCAGCACTTCCCGGAGCGACTCGTGGGGGTAGCGGGCCTGCTCGCCATGCTTGGCCCGGATGTACGTCTCGATGTGCTCCATGGGCCCCGGCCGGTAGAGGGCGATCATTGCCGAAACCTCGGCCAGGGACGCGGGCTTCAGCTCCTTGATGTGCCGGCGCATGCCGGAGCCCTCGAGCTGGAAGACGTCCGCCGTCTCCCCGGAGGAGAGCGCCTCGAAGGTCTTGGCGTCGTCGAGCGGAACGGTCTGCAGGTCCAGGTGGATACCCCGAGTCTCCGCAATCCGGTCTATGGCCCGCTTCAGGATGGTGAGGTTCGCCAGCCCTAGGAAGTCCATCTTGAGCAGGCCAAGCTGCGCAATGGGCTCCATGGAGAACTGGGTCATGGAGATCTCGTCCTCTCCTCCGCTGCCGCGCACGGGGCGCTGGAGGGGAACGTACTCCGTCAAGGGCTCGCCGGAAATCACAACGCCGGCGGCGTGGGTGCTGACGTGGCGGACCATCCCCTCGACCTTCTGGGCGGTGTCCATGAGTCGCCGGAGCGCGTTGTCGGTCCGTAGCTGCTGGAGCTCCGGCTCGCCGGCTATGGCCTCCTCCATGGTGCGGGCCCGGAAGGGGACCAGGCGTGCGACCCGGTCCACGTCGGGATACGGCATGGCCATGGCCCGGCCCACGTCCCGAATGGCGGCCCTGGGACCCATGGTGCCGTAGGTGATGATCTGCGCGACGCGGTCACTGCCGTAGGTGCGCACCACGTGCCGTATCACCTCGTCCCGGCGGTCGTCCTGGAAGTCCATGTCGATGTCGGGCATCTCCTTGCGCTCCACGTTGAGAAAGCGCTCGAAGACCAGGTTGTACTCCAGGGGGTCGACGTCGGTTACGCCGAGGCAGTAGAGGACGAGGCTGGCAGCCGCGCTGCCCCGGACGCCGTACAGGATTCCCCGGTCGCGTGCGAAGGCCGTGATGTCCCATACCACCAGGAAGTAGTTGGCGAAGCGCGTCTGGGAGATGACCTCCAGCTCGTAGGCCAGCCGCTTCTCGTAGCGCTTGGGCGCCCCCGAACGGCGACGCTCCAGGCCCTCACGGCACAGCCGGGCGAGGTACTCGTCCGGGGTCTGGCCGTCGGGCGGCTGGTAGTCCGGCAGGTGGGTCTGGTCGAAGGAGAGGCTGACCGAGCACTCCTCGGCGATGCGCTGGGTGTTGGCCAGGGCCTCGGGGAAGTCCGGGAAAAGCTCCGCCATCTCCGCGGGGCTCTTGAGGTAGTAGGAGTCCCCTTCCATTTTGAGACGCTTGTCGTCGTTGATCGTGGTGTTGGTGTGGATGCAGATGAGGATGTCCTGGAGGGGAGCGTCCTCCGGGGAGACGTAGTGGAAGTCGTTGGTGGCCGCCAGCGGCAGGCCGAGCTCTCGGTGGAGCTGGAACAGGCCGGCGTTCAGCGTGTCGAGCTGGTCGAGGCCGGGATGACGCTGGAGCTCCAGGTACAGGTCGCCGCCAAAGACCTCCTTCGCCCATCGCGCCCAGGAGCGGGCCTCCTCCTGTCGGTCTTCCAGGACCAGGTGCGACAGCTCACTGGCGAGGCAGCCCGACAGCGCCACCAGCCCCTGCCGATGCTCCTGCAGCAGGTCGCGGTCCACCCTCGGCCGGTAGTAGAAGCCGTCCAGGTGGGCGCGGGTGACCAGCTTGAGGAGGTTCTTGTACCCTGTGTTGTCCTTGGCCAGGAGGGTGAGGTGATACGGCGTCCGGTCCGCAGGCGTCCGGTCCCGATGGCTGCGGGGCGCAACGTAGACCTCGCAGCCGATGATGGGCCGGACACCTTCCTCGATGGCGCTGCGGTAGAAGTCGATGACGCCGTAGAGCGCGCCGTGGTCGGTGATGGCCAGGGAGTCCATGCCCAACTCCCGGCACCGCTGAAGCATGGGGCGAAGACGGCTGACGCCGTCCAGAAGACTGTACTCCGTGTGGGAGTGGAGGTGGGTGAACATCAGCTCCCCGGGGCTGAGCTAGCCGCCATTATAGGGGCCGCGCTCGCCCCCCAGCAAGGGCAGTTTCCGGAGCATTTTGAGGCAGGTGACAACGCTTTACACCACCGTCCGCGCCTCCCTATACTTGCGCAGCCCCGGCGCAAGGAGGCACCGTGCTGCGACCCTTCCAGGGAGTGTGGCCCAGGGTCCACCCCGACGCCTACGTCAGCGAGTTCGCCTACGTCATCGGCGACGTGGAGGTACACGCCAACGCCAGCATCTGGCCGGGCACCGTGGTACGGGGCGACATGGGCCGCATCGTCATCGGGGAGAACACCTGCATCCAGGACAACAGCACGGTGCACGCGGACCGGGACTGCCGGATCGGCCCCAACGCCGCCATCGGCCACAACGTCCTCTGCCACGCCGACCGCGTCGGCGAGTTCGTCCTCATCGGCAGCGGCGCCATCGTCAACGGCGGCGACATCGGCGACTACTGCATCGTCGGCAGCGGCGCCGTGGTGCTGGAGGGCACCAAGGTCCCTCCTCACTCCATGGTCACCGGCACGCCGGGGCGGGTCCGCGGGCGGCTGGAGGAGCGCCACATCCAGCTCATCGAGGCGGTGCTGCAGGACTACGTGGAGAAGGGCCGGAAGTACCGGGCGGAGCCGCCCGTCTAGCCGCCTACATGCGCTCCGGGGCGGTCATCCCCATCAGGTCCAGGCAGCGGCCCAGCACCACCTTCGCCGCCTTCACCAGCTTCAGCCTCGCTCCGGTCAGGGCGGGGTCGTCGGTGACCACGCGCTGCCGATCGTAGAACACGTGGAAGGCCGTCGCCAGGTCCAGCGCGTAGTGCGCCAGGTGGTGCGGCTCCTGGGCCCGGGCCATCGAGTCCACCAGCTCCGGCAGGGCCACCATGCGGCGGATCAGACCCACCTCCTCCGGCTCCGTGAGGGCCTGCACGGAGGCGTCCTCCATCGAGAGGCCCTGCTCCTGGGCGTGGCGTAGGATGCCGGCGATCCGCGCGTGGGCGTACTGGATGTAGTAGACGGGGTTCTCCTGCGACTGGCGGGCCGCCAGGTCCAAGTCGAACTCCATGTGGGCGTCCGGTGAGCGGGCCAGGAAGAAGTAGCGGCAGGCGTCCGCGCCCACCTCGTCGACAAGCTCCCTGAGCGAGACGATGGCCCCCGTGCGCTTGGAGGCTCTGAGCAGCTCCTCGGCGCGCTTCAGGGTCACCATCTGGTGCACGATTGTCGACAGCTTCTCGGCGGGTACGCCCAGCGCCTTGACCAGGGAGTGCATCTGGGCGACGTGACCGTGGTGGTCGGCCCCCAGCACGTTGATGACGACGTCGAACTTGCGCTCGATGAACTTGTTGTAGTGGTAGGCGACGTCCGTGGCGAAGTAGGTGGGCGCGCCCGTGCGACGGATGAGCACCTTGTCCTGCTCCTCGCCCAGTAGCGTCGAGGCGAACCAGACGGCGCCGTCGCGCTCGACCACGAACCCCAACTCCCGGAGCAGCCCCATCGCCCTGTCGAACTGGCCGTGCTCGTACAGGCTGGCCTCGCTGAACCAGACGTCGAAGTCGACCCGCAGCAGTCGCACGTCCTCCCGGATCATCTCCATCATCCGGGCGATGCCCTTCTGCCCCAGCTCGCGCGTGGCCTGCTCCTGGTCGAGCTGGAGGAACCGGTCGCCGTCGCTGGAGCGGAAGGAGTCGGCCAGGTCGACGAGGTACTGGCCGGCATAGCCGTCGGGCGGCAGATCGACGTCGCGCCCGTGCTGCTGTGCGTATCGAGCGTACAGGCTCTGGTAGAAGCGGTCCATCTGGCTGCCGGAGTCGTTGAAATAGTACTCCCGCACGACATCGTAGCCCGCCGCCGACAGGACGTTGGCCAGCGCGCTGCCGATGACCGCGCCGCGAGCGTGGCCCACGTGCAGCGGGCCCGTGGGGTTGACGCTGACGAACTCCACCTGCACACGCTGGCCCGCGCCGGTCTCCGTGGCGCCGTAGCGCTCGCCGGCCTCCAGGATGGCGTCCACCTGCCGGCGGAGCCAATCGTCGGCCAGGGTGAAGTTGATGAAGCCGGGCCGGGCCACCTCCACCTGCGCCAGCGCGCCGCCGAGGGGGATCAGAGGCACCAGGCGCTCTGCGATCTCCAGCGGGGGCATCTGCATGGCCCTGGCCAGCTTGAGCGGCATGCTGGTGGCGTAATCGCCGTGCTCCGGGTTCTGCGGCCGCTCCACCAGCTTCTCCGGCAGGGGCGCGGTCGGAAGCAGACCCTGGCCCTGGGCCTGCTCCAGGGCCCCCGTCACCAGGTCTGCGATGGCGTCACGAAGAATCATACCGCTCCCATTGTAGCTGAGTTTGCGAGGAAGGGGGACTTTGCGCAGTAAGCCTAGCTAGCCCAAATCTCTTGTGGTGGAATCAGCAGACACGTTCCTGCTCCTCCTGAAGGTTTGCAGAGAGCAACTCCAAACGTCTGACCGAATCTCGAAAGCCGATCTCTGCGTACTCCGCTGTATGTCGTTGGACGTCCTCCACCCACCGAAGGACAGACATAGCATATTGTGCTTCTTGAGAGTTGAAGCTGCCGGCAGCCTGAGATCTATCCATTATTTCCTTGTACTTCTGCTGCAGAGGGGAGCGATAGGGCTCGCCCAATCGGCCCCAATCATCGGTCCGATTGTCTATGGCGGCCAATATGATGAAAGCCTCAAAGATGACGTTGCCCAAATTCCTATGCAGCCAGACGTTTCTTTCGGGATGATCGAGAACCGCTTCAACAACATCACGATCCGAAACCTCGTTGCGAATAAAGCGATGATAGAGGTCTGTATCGATGGTTCGAAGGATCACGGCCACAGTGGCGGCTACTGCAAAAGCGTATTTGTCTCCGGTCGACGAGGCAAACACCAAGCTGAGCCGGTGAATGGCTCGCGAAATCTCCCGTAGGCTAAGGTCTTCCCGGCCAAAGAAGTCGACTAACAGTCGCTGAACCAGAGTATGCTCGTCTCGCCGTAGCGGGGGTCTATCGGTGCTTTCCTCAAGATATGCCAGTATCCCGGTCGTCTGTAGCATCGCCGCGATGAAGTCGTCCCGCTTGGGAAAAGGCAAACGATAGTCAACGTCAAAGAACCGTCTCAGATACCCCTCAGCGTCGAATGTGTCTCCATAGAGGACCTTGACCGAATGCGCGAGCTGGGCACGGTCTACTGCAAGCACGAAAACGACACTGTCCACCATGAAGAGGTGTTTGGCCCTCTCAAGCAGTGCTACCGCATATGAAGGGCGGCACCTGTCCAGTTCGTCGATCATCAGGACCAGGGGCTTGCCTTCTCGTGAATCTGCCAAGGACCTAGCCGTGTCGTAGAGGGCTTTCTTGAAGAGCTCCATAGCACTCTTAACGGCCAGGTATTCCGAGGTAGCGTCCTCCTCTGAGGAAGGAGCGCCACTTTCGAGTTCTTTCACGATTTGGGAGCCGACGTAAGGAACCGCTGATACGGCAATCCGAAACAGCGGCCCAGACATGGAGCGCATGAGTTCATGGGAAGCACTTCGGAAGCTGTCTAGCCTTGAATCTTTCGAGTCCCGGGTGAACTGCTCCAGGCCGCCGGCGACCTCCGAGGAAAGGGCCACGAATGGGTCGCCCGCAAAGTCGGTCTCCCATGCATTGAACTGAACGACGGGGAATCCGCTGTTCCTTAGATGTTGGGACCACATTCGCAGGAACGTCGTTTTGCCGGTGCCCCAAGCTGCGTCCACCGCAAGCACGCAGGGTCCTTCGATGGAGCCTATGACGGAGGTGAGGACTTCGATCGACTCTTTCCGGTTGAGAAGGTCATCCTTGAATGGGTCGGCCTCACTAATCTCAGGTTCTCTCGGTTGAATCCGAATGGCCATGCTTACCTCCGAAACGCCTACTCGACCGCTGCGCCGTGCTCCGTCAGCGCGCGCCACAGCGGCTCCCTCGCCGCGGCCAGCGCCCGATGCTCTTCGCTCGACAGGTCCGGGTCGTCGGCCAGCAGGCGGACGGCCTCCTCCCGGGCCCGGCCGAGCAGTGGAAGGTCGCCGAGGCCCGCCAGCTTCAGGTCGGGCAGTCCGCTCTGTCGGATGCCGAAGAACTCCCCCGGCCCTCGCAGGCGCAGGTCCTCCTCCGCGACGCGGAAGCCGCTGCTCTCCTGCTCCAACACTCCCAGGCGGTTCCGCGCCTCGGGCGACGGGTCGTCGGCCTGGAGCAGGCAGGCGCCGGGGTACTCGCCGCGGCCGACGCGACCCCGGAACTGGTGCAGCTCCGAGAGGCCGAAGCGGTCTGCCCCTTCCACCAGAATGACCGTGGCGTTGGGGATGTCCACGCCCACCTCGACGACGGGCGTGGCGACGAGTATGTCCAGCTCCCGCTCGCGGAAGCTCTC
The DNA here is from genome assembly GCA_965205235.1 of Dehalococcoidia bacterium. Classification (GTDB taxonomy): domain Bacteria; phylum Chloroflexota; class Dehalococcoidia; order Lucifugimonadales; family UBA1127; genus CBDBGD01. Next base: position 180,393 of record CBDBGD010000003.1, on the reverse strand, counting down.
CATGACCTCAACCTTTTCCGCGAGCGACATGCGCCCGTGGAGCAGCCCCACGCGCAGGTCGGGGTAGACCTCCTCGGAGAGGCGGCGGTGCTCCCGCTGCGCCGCGCGCGTCTGCAGGGTGTCCGACTCCTCGATGAGGGGGCACACGACGAAGGCCTGCCGCCCCTCCTCTACCTGCCCACGCAGGTAGCGGTAGGCCTGCTCCCGCTGGTCGGGCCGCAGCCACTTGGTGCGGACAGGCTGGCGGCCCGGCGGCAGCTCGTCGAGTACGGAGACGTCCAAGTCTCCGTAGAGGGAGAGGGCCAGGCTCCGCGGGATGGGCGTCGCCGACATGGTCAGCAGGTGCGGACGCGTCTCCTGCTCCGCCAGGGCACGGCGCTGCACCACCCCGAAGCGGTGCTGCTCGTCGACCACGGCCAGGGCCAGGCGGGGGAAGGTCACGTCTCGCTGGATGAGCGCGTGCGTGCCCACGACGATGTCGATCTCGTGGCGCTTGAGCCGCTGCCGCACGTCCTCCTTCTGGCGCTCCGTCAGGCTGCCCAGCAGCAGAGCGATGACGATGGGCCTCAAGAGCGGGCCGACGGTGACCGTGAGCGCATTGGGCTCATCGACCGGCTGGCTGAAGCCCTCCAACAGCCGGCCGATGGTGAGGTAATGCTGCTCGGCGAGGACCTCCGTGGGGGCCATCAGCGCGGCCTGGCAGCCGTGGGCCGCGGCCATCAGCATGGCGGCCAGGGCCACCACTGTCTTCCCGCTGCCCACCTCGCCCTGGAGCAGGCGGCCCATGGGCCACGTGCGGCCCATGTCCGTCAGCGTCTCGTCCAGGACCCGGTCCTGGGCCGCCGTGAAGCGGAACGGGAGCGCGCCCAGGAACGCCCGGAGCACGTCCTCCCGGACGGGGACCGGAACGGAGCTCCCCTGCTGCTGCCAGTCGGCCTTCCGGGCCAGCATACACAGCTGCACGAGGAAGAGCTCGTCGAAGGCCAAGCGGGTGCGAGCCGCGGACCGGGCCGCAGCGTCGACGGGGTAGTGGTAGGAGGCGAGAGCATCCGCGAGGTGGAAGAGGTCCTGCCGCTCGCCCACCTCCTGGGGCAGGTGGTCCTCCAGCCGAGGGAGCCAGTCGTCCAGCGCGCGGCGGACAACCCGGCGCAGCGTCCGCTGGGCCAGCCCCTCCGTCGAGGGGTAGACCGGCGTCAGCCGCCCCGGCTGGAACGCGTCGTCGTCGGGACGAAGGGCCTCGTAGCCCGAGGCCTCCAGGGTCGGCATGCCCCGGAAGACGCGGGCGTGCCCGGTGACGAAGACCCGCTCGCCGACGCGCAGCGACCGTGCCACGTAGCCCTGGTTGAACCAGACCACTCGCAGGTTCCCCGTCTCGTCGCTCAGGACCGCCTCGGTGGACTGTCGCTTGGGTCCGGTATTCACCGCCCGCGCATCCCAGACCGTGCCGACGACCCCCTGCTCCTCGCCCGGCGCCAGGTCTCGAATCCAGACGATGGGGACGTGCCGCCGGGGGTAGTGGTAGAGGAGGTCTCGGACAGTGTGCACCCCCACGGCCTCGAGCTTCGAGGCGACGGCCGGCCCCACCCCCGGAAGCACCGAGGCAGGCCGGTCGAGCGAGTGGCCTGCAGGCACGGGCCGCGGCTTCCGAGGCCGGTAGGCGGCCGCTTTGGCTTTGGCGGAGGCGCCAGGGGCCGAGGTCAGCTCCTCCCGCACCCGGCGCGCCCACGTCGCCCGCTTCTCCACGGTGCGGCGGGCGTAGCTGCCCTGGAAGACGCCCAGCCTGGTCAGGTGGTCCAGGAGCGTACCCTGCAGCTCTCGCTCCAGCTCCTGTCGCCACGCCGCGAGGAAGCGGTCGAGTCCTCCCATGACGGCGCGATCGTCGTAGCCCCGCTCCTCCTCAAGTCGGAGGATGCGGTGGAAGGTCTCCGTTCGCGACGCCCGGACTGCGCCCCGTGCCGGGTCTGCCATCGCCTCCCTCACCAGCCTACGTGTGACCATGTTACCCACCAGCCCGACAACCTGCCAGCGTGCGGAGTGGGGCTTGCTGTATACTGCGCCCGCAGACTGGGAAGGAGGTGACGAGCCTGGCATGGCCCGCTGGCGTGCGCTCCTCCCCGGCTGGCACTGGGCGACCCTGGAGTCCGTGGCCCTGCCCGCCCTCACCACGCTCCTGGGCCTCCAGCTCCTGCGAGTCCTGCTCAACGGCCTGGTCTTCTACCTGCGGGACAGCCTGGGAGCGCCCACCACCACCGCCGGCATTTACGCCCTCCTCCTGTTCCTGACCGCGTTCCTGGCCGCGCCCCTCGCCCGGTTAGTCTCTCCCCGTCGCGCGCTGGTGGCCATCGTGGGCGCGCTGGCCGCGGTGCGGCTGGCCGAGCAGCTCGTGGGCGAGCCCGTGGCGGACCTGGCGCTGGCCACCGCCGGCACGGCGTTGTTCCTCCTGTCCATCCCATTCCTCCTCAGCCGCTCATCCGGCCCCCGACTGAAGACCGGCGAGACCTTCGCCCTGGGGCTGCTGCTGGGCATCGCCGCCGACACGGCCCTCAAGGGCGCATCGGCAACGCTGGACCTCTCCTGGCAGCCGGGGCCGCTGGCCGACGCCGTCGTGGTTGCGACGGGGGCCGCGCTGGCGTGGCTCGTCTGGCGCGCGGCCACCACCGGCGACGGGGGTGACGACGCTCGAAGACCGTTCGCCGCATCGCTGCCGCTGCTCGGCCTGGGACCGCTCCTCTTCCTGGAGCTGCTGCTCTTTCAGAACGTGGGCCAGCAGACCGTCCTCCTCGATTGGGCGCAGCCGCGAGCCCTGGCCTGGGTCTGCCTGGCCAACACCCTGGGGATCGTCGCCGGGGTGGCCCTCATCGGATGGCGACGGTCTGCCGGCCTGGCGCCCGCGGCCCTGGCGGGCCTGCTGCTGGTGCTCGCAGTCTCCGGCGAGCGGTCCGGGGCCGTGGCAGCCGCGGTGGTGCTGGTGGGGCAGGTGTCGCTGGCCCTCCTCGTGACCTGGATCGGGATGGCGTGGGGACACTCGCGCGCCGGGTCGGGGATCGGCGCCGTCGCCGCCGGGCTGGGCATGCTGCTGTTCGTGGGGCTGATGTTCGCCTACTACGCCGGCTACGAGCTTGCCATGCCCGTGGGCCGGAGCACCCTGCTGATGGCGGGAGCGGCCATCGTCGCCGCGGCGGGGGTCTACGCCGCTCGGCTGCCGGCTGGCGTGCGCACGGAGGCCCGATGGGAGTGGACGCCGGCTAGGGCCGCTGCGGCGCTCCTGCTGCTCCCCCTGGGCTACTCCCTGGCATGGGACGAGCCAGAGGCCGTGGCTGGCGACGGCCTTCCCGTGCGCATCATGGCGTACAACATCCACCAAGGCTTCGACACGTCGGGCCGCCTGGACATGGAGGCCATCGCGCGGGTCATCGAGGGCGAGGCGCCGGACATCGTCGCGCTGCAGGAGGTGTCACGCGGCTGGGCCATCGACGGCGCGTTCGACATGCTGCCGTGGCTCTCCCGCCGCCTCAACATGCCATACGTATGGGGGCCTGCGGCCGACTCGGTGTGGGGCAACGCCGTCCTGAGCCGCTACCCCATCGTCCACGCCGAGACACACCCCATGCCGAACAACGACCGGCTGCGGCTGAACCGGGCCTTCACGGTTGTCGTGGTGGACGTGGGAGAGGCGAACCCGATCACGGTCATCGCAACGCACCTCCACCACCCGCGGGACGGCGGCGCCGAGCGCGTGCCGCAGGTGCAAGCACTGCTGGACTACTGGGCAGGAGCGGAGAAGACGGTGCTGCTGGGCGACCTCAACGCGCTGCCGGATGAGCCGGAGATCGAGTTGCTTCGCAAGGCCGGACTGGTCGACGCCTTCGACGCGGCCGGGGCCGCGCCTCCGGGCTACACCGCACCCGCCGAAGACCCCCAGCGGCGCATAGACTACATCTGGGTGTCGGACGACCTAGAGGCGAGCGTCTTCGTCACCCGCGAGAGCCAGGCATCGGACCACTTCGCCGTGGCCGCGACGATCGACGACTAGACCCGGGTTACGCCTGCGGGGCCCACCCGACGCCCAGGAGGCCGGGGCCGGCGTAGGTGCCGACGACGGTGCCCAAGCGCCCCACGATGATCTGTCCGCTGGGAACGCACGGGCCCAGGCGCTCCGCCAGCGCTCTCGCCTCGTCCTCGGTGGTGGTGTAGAGGACCGCCATGCTCTGCAGCGGCGCGGCCTCCTCGACCAACTGCACGAGGCGGGCAACACCCTTGCCGCGGGTGCGGACCCGCTCCAGCGGATGCACCTCCCCGTCCTGGATGGTCAGCAGGGGCTTGATGGAGAGCACTGAGCCGAACATCGCCGCGGCCTTGCCGATGCGGCCGCCCTTCTGCAGGAACTCCAGCGTATCGACCAGGAAGAGGACCCGGACCTGCTCCGCAGCCGACCGGGCCGCTCTCGCCACCTCCTCCTGGGAGGCACCGGCCTGGGCGGCCCTTGCAGCGGCCACAGCCACCCATCCCAGCCCCATGGACGCCTGGCCCGTGTCGACCACCTCCACCCGCGACGGGTCCTCGATCTGCTCCCGCGCCTGGACGGACGAGTTCCACGTGCCGCTCAGCTTCGCGGAGATGTGGACGGAGACGATGCCGTCCGCCCCTCCTTCGAGGGCCTGCTGGTACACCTCCAGGAACGCGCCGACGGACGGCTGGGAGGTGGTGGGGGTGCGGGGGCTCGATACCAGACGCTGGTAGAACTCGTCCGCGGAGAGGTCGATGTTGTCGCGGAAGGTGTCCGTGCCGAAGTGCACGTTCAAAGGCACGACCTCGATCCCAAGCTCCGCCGCCATCTCCGATGGGAGGTCCGCCGTGCTGTCCGTGATAACTCTAACCGTCATGTCACCTCACTCTATGGACACGAGATAGTGATAGAAGGGCTGGCCCCCCTTGACGACCTCAACCTCGACGCCGGGGAAGCGCTGCTGCAGTTTCGGGGCGCATTCCTCCGCCTCGGCCTCCGTCATATCGCCGCCCCAGTAGAGGGTAATTAGGGAGCCCTCGGGGGGCTCGGCGCCCGCTACCAGCGCCTCCAAGACCTCCTCGCAGGAGGCGCCGGACGCTACGAGGACGCCGTCGAGGGAGGCCATCACGTCACCCTCGCGGACCGCCTGGCCGTCGACGTGGGCATCCCGCACGGCGGTGACGATTTCGCCCGAACGGACCTCGTCCAGGGCGCCGGACATGGCCTCCACATTGGCCTCCAAGTCCGCCTGGTCGTTGAAGGCGATCATCGCGGCGATGCCTTGGGGAATGGTGCTCGACGGCACCACCCGCAGCGGCGTGGGGCTCAGGTCGGCGGCCTGCTGCGCCGCCAGGACGACGTTCGAGTTGTTGGGGAGGAGCACAGTCTCCTCTGCTCCCAGGGCCTCCACCGCATCCAGGAGCTGCTGGCAGCTGGGGTTCATGGTCTGGCCGCCCGCGACGATGGCGTGGGCCCCCAGGCTTCGGAAGAGCTCTTCCAGGCCGTCGCCCCATGCGACGGCTACGATGGCCAGCGGGATCTTCTTGCGCTCGCCCCGGTGCGCCGCCTGGAACTCCACGTGCTGCTCATCGATGTTCTCGACCTTGACCATGCTCAGCGTGCCCAGGGCGGCGCCCAGGCTCAGGATGGGCCCCGGGTCCAGCGTGTGGACGTGGACCTGGACGAGCGTGTCATCACCCACGACGACGGTCGAATCGGCCATCGCGCTGACCCGCACGCGGATATCGTCCGGGTCCAGGGCCTCGCCGCTGATGAGCACCTGGGTGCAGTAGCCGTACTCCATCGACTCGGTGGCGTCCAGGAAGTCCTGACTGACCCCCATCACAGGGAGGACCGTCTCCAGGGAGATGGCGGCGACGTCTTCGCCGCGGAGGTGGCTGAGCGCGCCCTCCAGGAGCAGTGCGAAGCCCTGGCCTCCGGCGTCCACGACGCCTGCCTCCTTGAGCACGGGAAGCTGCTCGGGAGTGCGCAGCACCGCGACCCGGCACGCCTCCAGCCCCCGCTCCAGGAGGGCCACGAGATCGCCGTCGCCGTTCGAGATTCCGGTCTGCATGGCCTCTGCGGTCGCACGCATGACCGTGAGGATGGTCCCCTCCGTGGGGTTGCTCACGGCCTTGTAGGCGGCCTCGGCGCCGTCCCGGAAGGCCTGCGCCACGTGGGGCACGTCCGCGTCCGACGCGTCCCGAAACGACCGGCCCAGTCCGGCGAAGAACTGGGAAAGGATGACGCCGCTGTTGCCCCGTGCGCCCAGAAGTGCGCCCCGAGCCCCGGAGGCGGCCACCCCGCCGAGGTCGGAGGCGTCGTTCTTGGCCAGCTCCTCCAGGACGGCCCGGAGCGTTAGGAGCATGTTCGTGCCGGTGTCGCCGTCCGGTACGGGGAAGACGTTGAGGGCGTTGACCGCCTCAACGTTGTGCGCCAGGGCCGATTCCCCGGCGGCAACAAGGCCCCGCAATCCCACAGCGTCCAACCGGTCCATGCCGTCTCCATCGGGGCGTTTCCAGGCAGCCTCTGTTGCCCACCGACGCCCCAGTGTGCTAGATTACCTCGGTGATTCTACGCAGACGGGCGGCGTCCCGTCAAAGAAGAGAAGGACCCCCATGGCCCATTGCCAAGTGTGTGGAAAGATCGGACGGTTCGGCAAGAACGTCAGCCACTCCAAGCGTCGAACGTCCACCCGGTGGCTTCCCAACGTGCAGCGCACGACGATGACTCTCAACGGCGCTCGTGTACGCGTCGCCGCCTGCACCCGCTGCATCCGCACCCAGTACAAGGCGGTCCGAAGCCGCTAGCCGCGGTCTCTCCCGTCGCTCCTCCGCCGCGTCCTACCCGCGCCCGCTCTCCGCGCTGCGGCGCAGCTCCGCCAGAGCGTCTGCCACGCTGCTGCGTGCGTTGAAGGCCGCCGAGCCCGCCACCAGCACCCGCGCCCCCGCAGCGACGACCTGAGGGGCCGTTGTCGCGTTGATGCCGCCGTCCACCTCAAGCTCCGCATCGGAGCCCAGCCCGTCCAGCAGCGCCCGCATGCGTTGGATCTTGGGGAGCACCGAGGGGACGAAGCTCTGGGCGGGAAAGCCCGGACTCACCGTCATCACCAGCACCAGGTCCACCTCCGGAAGCGCCTCCTCGACGGCCGATACCGGCGTGGCCGGGTTCAGGGCGACGCCCGCCCGCAGGCCCGCCTCCTTGATCACCTGCACGACCCGGTGCAGGTGCGTGCACGCCTCGACGTGGACGGTGAGGATGTCGGCCCCGGAAACGGCGAACCACGGCACGACGTTCTCCGGCTCATCCACCATCAGGTGCACGTCCAGCGGGAGGTCGGTGACCCGCCGCAGGGACTCCACGACCAGCGGGCCGAAGGTGAGGTTGGGGACGTAGTGCCCGTCCATGACGTCGACGTGGATGTAGTCGGCCCCCGCATCGACGGCCTCGGACACCTGCTCGCCCAGCCGGGTGATGTCCGCGGAGAGGATGGAGGGGGCCAGCTTGATCGCGCCGCCGTCAGCCACGGGACCACCTCCTGTTTGTCACTGCGCACATCACTCGCCCGCCTCCAGCAGCCTACGCGCCTCCTGGAGCGCCGCCCGCACCCGGTCCGGGGCCGTCCCGCCGGGCACGTCCCGGGCCGCCAGCGCCTGCTCGACCGTCAGGTCGAGCACGTCCGCCTCGAACAGCGGCGAAAACTGCTGGTACTCCTGGAGGTCCATCTCCCGCAGACCCTTCCCTTGGGCCTGGGCATAGCGCACGAGGTCTGCCACTGCGCCGTGGGCGCGGCGGAAGGGGACGCCCTTGCGGACCAGGTAGTCGGCTAGGTCCGTCGCCAGGCTGTACCCGCCCTCCGCGGCGGCCCGCATCCGGTCGACGTCGAAGCGCATGCCCTCCACCATGCCTGCGAACACCCGCAGGGTGGGGAGCAGCGTGTCGACGGTGTCGAACAGGGCTTCCTTGTCCTCCTGCAGGTCGCGGTTGTAGGTCAGCGGGAGGCCCTTCAGCACGGTGAGCAGGGCAACCAGGTGGCCGTAGACGCGACCCGTCCGCCCCCGGGCCAACTCGGCGAAGTCCGGGTTGCGCTTCTGGGGCATGATGCTGCTGCCCGTGACGTAGGCCTCGGGGAGGCTCACGAAGCTGAACTCCTCCGACGACCACAGCACCAACTCCTCGGCCATGCGGGAGAGGTGGGCCATGGCCAGCGCCGCCGCCGACAGATAGTCGATCACGAAGTCGCGGTCCGTCACGGCGTCCATGCTGTTGGCGGAGACCCGGCTGAAGCCAAGCTCCTTCGCCACGGACTCCCGGTCGAGGGGGTAGGGGGAGCCGGCAAGCGCGGCGCTACCCAGGGGCAGAACGTCCGCCCGCGTCCGCGCTTGGCGAAAGCGCTCGGCGTCCCGCTCCAGCATGTGCACGTAGGCCAGAAGGTGGTGCGACAGAAGCACCGGCTGCGCCCGCTGGAGGTGGGTGTAGCCCGGTATCACGGCCTCCAGGTGGGCCTCGGCTCGGTCCAGCAGCGCCCCCTGCAGGCCCCGCACCGCCTGCAGCGTCTCGTCGATGCAGCGCAGCACGTAGAGCCGCATGTCCGTGGCCACCTGGTCGTTGCGGGAGCGGGCCGTGTGCAGCGCACCCGCCGCGTCGCCGATGACCTCGTGCAGCCGCGCCTCGATGTTCATGTGGATGTCTTCCAGCTCCTCCCGCCACGGAAAGGAGTCCTCTTCGATCTCCTGGCGAATGGCGCCGAGCCCTTCGACGATGCTCTCCGCGTCCTTCGCCGCGATGATCTCCTGGCGCGCCAGCATGCGAGCGTGCGCCACGGAACCCGCGATGTCCTCCCGGTACAGCCGCCGGTCGTAGGCGATGGAGACGGTGTAGTCGCCCGGCCCGCGCACGGCCCTAGCCCTTCCTGGGCGCCAGGAACCGGCGGCGGTAGGAGAGCACCATCTCCCGCCGCTGGTTGTGGACCCGGGTCTCGATGAGGACGGTGCCGCGGTCGGGCCGCGAGGCGGACTCGCGCACCTCCAGCACCTCACTCTCCGCGTAGACCGTGTCGTCGATGAAGACGGGAGCGTGGTGGCGCACCTTGTCGTACTCCAGGTTGGCCACGGCCTTGCCGGAGGTGTCGGACACGCTGAGGCCCACGGCCAGGCTCAAGACCAGCGGCCCCGGCACCAGGATGCGGCCGTGCTGGTGCGTGCGCATGTACTCGGCGTCCACGTGCAGGGGGTTGGGGTTCATGGTCAGCAGCGAGAAGAGGTTGCTGTCCGACTCGGTGATGGTCTTGCCGGGCCAGTGGCGGTAGACGTCACCTACCTGGAACTCCTCCAGGTAGCGGCCGAACCGCTCCCGGCCCTCGTGGACGGTCATGGCCGCGGCAGGCGGCGGCGGGCCTGGGTGCGCGTCGGCAGCCCGTAGACGGCGATGAAGCCCTCCGACGCCCGGTGGTCGAACTGGTCGTCGGCGCCGTAGGTCGCCAGCGTCTCGGAGTAGAGCGCGTCGGGGGAGCGCCGCCCCACTACCGTGCAGCTCCCCTTGTGCAGCCGCACGCGGACCGTGCCGTTCACGAACTGCTGGCTGCTGCGAACGTAGGCGTCCAGGTCGCGGCGGTGCTCGGAGAACCAGCGGCCGTCGTACACCAGGTCGGCGTAGCTCTGAGCCGCCAGTTCCTTGAAGCGCTGCTGCTCCCGGGTGAGGGCCATGTTCTCCAACGCCCGATGTGCGCCGTGGAGGAGCACCGCGGCCGGGGCCTCGTAGATCTCACGGGACTTGATGCCCACCAGGCGGTTCTCCACGTGGTCGATTCGCCCCACGCCGTGCTCGCCGGCGCGGGCGTTGAGGTGCTCGATGAGGGCGACGCCGCCAAGCTCCTCGCCGTCCACGGCCACGGGCACGCCCTCCCGGAACTCCACCTCCAGGACGAGGGGCGTGTCAGGCGACTGTGCCACCGAGCGCGTCCAGGCGTAGACGTCCTCCGGGGGCTCGGCCCACGGGTCCTCCAGCACTCCCGCCTCGATGGAGCGGCCCCACAGGTTCTCGTCGACCGAGTATGGGCTGGCCTGCGTCGTGGGGACGGGAACGCCCCGCTCTTTGGCGTACGCCATCTCGTCGTCGCGGCTCATGCCCCACTCTCGCGCGGGGGCGACGACTCGGAGGTGGGGCGCGGCGGCCAGCACTCCAAGCTCGATGCGTACCTGGTCGTTGCCCTTGCCCGTGCAGCCGTGGGCTATGGCCGATGCGTCCTCCTGCAGGGCAACCTCCGCCAGATGTCGTGCGATGAGGGGGCGGCCCAGGGCCGTCGCCAGCGGGTACTGCGCCTCGTAGAGAGCACCGGCCTTGAGGGCTGGCCAGACGTAGCCCTCGACGAACTCCGCCCGGACGTCCTTGACGATGGCCTTGACCGCGCCCACGGCCAGGGCCTTCTCGCGCACCTGGTCCAGCTCCCTCCCCTCCTGGCCCAAGTCCAGCGTGAGGGCGATAACCTCCGAGTTGTACGTCTCCTGGAGCCACGGAATGGCTACAGAAGTGTCCAGGCCGCCGCTATAGGCCAGGACCACCCGCTCCTTCTTCGCCACGCTTACTCCTCCAAACGGGTGTGGGTCCGCCTACGCGCCGGCAGCCTGCTGCACGCCCCGGTCGAAGCGCTCGATTGCCTCGTCCACCTCGGCGGGGGAGACCGTGAGCGGCGGCATGAAGCGCACGGCGTTGGGCCGCACGGGGTTCAGCAGGAGGCCCGCCTCGTTGCAGGCGCCCACCACGTTGGCCCCAATGTTCTCGTGAAACTCCACGGCCATCAAAAGGCCCATGCCCCGGACCTCCTTGATCACCGTCTCGTGGCGCGCCTTGACCGACTCCAGGCCCATCTTCAGGCGCTCCCCCATCTCGCCCGCATGCGCCGACAGTCCCTCTTCGATGACGTGCCGGGTCACCGCGTAGGCGGCCGCGCAGGCCAGCGGGTTGCCGCCGAAGGTCGAGCCATGGTCGCCCGGTTCCAGGACGCTGCACGCCTCCTTGGACAGGAACGCGCCGATGGGGACGCCGCCGCCCAGGCCCTTGGCCAGGGTCAGCACGTCCGGCTCCACACCGAAGAGCTCGTACCCGAAGAACGAGCCCAGGCGGCCTATGCCCGTCTGCACCTCGTCCAGGATGAGCAGCAGGCCCTTCTCGTCGCACCACTCGCGGACGCCCCGCAGGTAGTCCGGGGATGGCGAGTTGACGCCGCCCTCGCCCTGGACCGGCTCCAGGATCACGGCGCAGGTCGCATCCGTCGTCGCGGCCTGGAGCGCCGGAAGGTCGTCCCAGGGGACGTGGACGAAGCCCGGCGTCAGCGGGGTGAAGTTCCGGCTGTAGGCCGGCGTCCCCGTGGCCGTCGCCGTCGTCAGCGTCCGGCCGTGGAAGGAGTTGTCTGTCGCAATGATCTCGTGCGCGCCGTTGAGGTGCAGCTTTCCGTACTTGCGGGCCAGCTTGATCGCGCCCTCGTTGGCCTCGGCGCCGCTGTTGCAGAGGAAGACCCGGTCCAGGCAGCTGTTCTCCACCAAGAGCTGCGCGAGCTGCACCTGCGGCACCGAGTAGAACTGATTGGAGACCTGCAGCAGCTGGCCTGCCTGCTCCCGGATCGCCTCCACCAGCACCGGAGGGCAGTGCCCCAGCGTGTCCACCGCCCATCCGGCGGTGAAGTCCAGGTACTCGGCCCCGTCCTCGTCCCAGACGCGGGTGCCCTCACCGCGGACCAGCACTAGGGGCTGGCGGCGGGCTACCTGCATGTAGTATTGACGCTCTCTGTCGACCAACTCGCTCATCGAGAACTCTCCTCCGCCAGTGTCTGCAGCCGGTCCAGGGCCTGCTGGAGGGCCTCCAGTTGCCGCTGAAGCTCATCCAGCGCATCCGTCGCCCGGCCCAGTTCGGTCTCGAAGTCCGTATCCGTCGCCGGCTGCTCCGTCGCCGTTGTCGTCGTAGGCGCCTCTGTCGAGGCAGTCGTCGTGGTCGTCATCGAGGGAGCCTGGCCCGTCAGGGCCTCCAGTGCCTCCTCGAGCCGCGGCCGCATGACCACTCGCTCCCCGTCAACCAGGATCACGCGCTTCAGCTCGGGGAAGGGCGTGCCCCCGGCCTGGAGGTACAGCGGCTCGGCGTATATCAGCGTATTCTCGGCGCCGGTGGCCGCGTCGCCCTCCAGCGGGATGACCAGCAGGTTGCCCCGAATGCACCGGGCGGCACCGCCGGGCGGGCAGAGCAGCGTGAAGTCCTGCTTGATGACCGGCTCCTGGTCGATGCGCTTCTCCACCTGCGCAGGGCCGTCTATCTGCCGTCCCTTGGGGAAGGCAAAGGAGACCAGCTTGCCGTACTCGTCGCCGTCGCTGCGGGCCGCCAGCCAGGCCACCATGTTGTCGCGGTTCACGGGCGTGAACGGCAGCAGCAGGACGAACTCCTCCTGGTCCGCTCCGGGCAACCGCATGTTCAGGTAGTAGGGTTCCATCGCCTGGAAGTCGTCTCGGAAAAACTCGTTGGGAATGCTCCACTGGTCCTCTTTGTTGAAGAAGACCTTCGGATCGGTCATGTGGTACTGGAGGTACTGGACGGCCTGGGCCTCGAAGAGGTCCTGCGGGTAGCGGACGTGGGCCCTGAGCTCCGGGTGCAGTTCGTCCATGCGGGCGGCGTCCTCAAACAGGACGGGGAAGACCTTGGCGTAGGTCTGGACCAGCGCGTCCTCGGTCTCGTACACGTAGAAGGTCAGTTCCCCGCTGTACGCGTCCATCACCACCTTTACGCTGTTGCGGACGTAGTTGAAGGTGCCGAACCGGCCCGTCAGGGGCGTGGCGTAGGGGAAGCGGTCGGTCGTGAGGTAGCCGTCCTGTATCCACAGCAGGCGACCGTCGGCAATGACGATGTAGGGGTCGGCGTCCAGGTGCAGGAAGGGCGCCACGGCGGTGATGCGCTCCTGGATGTTCCGGTGGTACTGGATGCGGCTCTCCGGCGCGACCTCGCCGCTGATGAGAATGTTGATGTCCCTGAACTGCCAGGCGTAGGCCAGGCGGCGAATGAAGCCGCTGAGGGGAATGCCGCCGTCGCCCTGGTACTGGGTGTAGATGGGGTCCCCTTCAGGGCCCGGGTAGTCCACCTCGGGTTCGTTCGAGTTGACGATGACGTAGTCTTCCGTCTGCTCGCCGTAGTAGACCTCCGGCCGGGTGACCGACAGCTGCCCCTCGACCGGGATGTCCTTCACGATGAACTCCGGCCTGCCCTCCGTGGTGAAGTCCACCACCGGCGCCGCGACCGCGCCGTATCCGTGGGTGTACTGCAGCTTGCGGTTGACCCACCGCTGCGACTCCTGCGGCAGGTTGTCCGGGGACAGCTCGCGAACACCCAGCATCACCTGCCGCAGCTGGCTCTCTCCATCCTCCTCCAGCACGTAGCGGTCCACGTCCACGTTGAGGAAGGTGTAGTAGAGCCGGAAGAACTGGACCTGGTTCAGGACATCCTTGAACGGACGATGGTCCCACAGCCGGATGTTGTCCAGCGTCTCCCGGTTCCCCTCCACCAGCGGCGCGTTCAGCACCCCCGCATCGGCCAGCGGGTAGTCCTGCTCCTCGATGCGGTTCAACGCGAAGGCGTGGCGCGTCATCTCGATGTTCCGCATGATGTAGGGCTCTTCCCGTTCCAGCTCGTTGGGCACCACCTGGAAGCGCTGCACCAGGCTGGGATACAGGAGGCCGACGACGATGGCGGCGCCGATCCACAGCCCCAGAACGCCGACGATGATCTGCAGCCGCTGCCATGCGAGAGCGTTGATGAGCAGCAGCACGCCGCCCACGAAGACAATGCCCATGAGGATCCAGAGACTAGGGATGCGGGCGTTCACGTCCGTGTAGGTCGCCCCCACCACGGCCCCGCGGTCCGAGTAGACCAGGTCGAAGATGCTCAGGTAGTAGCCGGCGGCGAAGATGAAGAGGAGCAGCGCCCCCAGCACCGACACGTGCACGCGCACGGCAGGCGTGAAGGTGAAGACCGCGCCCCGCAGGCTGAAGTGCACAAAGTACATCCCCAGCGTGAACAGGATGCTGATGATGACCGCCCCCAGGAGCCACCCGCGGACGAAGTGGTAGAGGGGCATCTGGAAGACGTAGAAGGAGACGTCCTTATTGAACTGCGGATCGTCAACCCCGAAGCGGGTTGAGTTCATGAAGGCGAGCACCGTGTCCCAGTTCGCCGCGGCAACGCCGCCGAAGACCAGGGAGACCACGCCCACGACGAAGACCACGCCGACCAGGACCAGCGGCTTGAGCACCTTCAGTGTCTCCTCCGGCATGGGCGCCATCTGCGGCCCCTGGCCGTAGCGATACGTCAGGTAGATGTTGACGCCCACCAGCACGGACAGCGCCGCAGCCCCGGCGAGGAACAGCCATATCCGGGTGACGATGATGGTGCTGAACACCTCGCGGAAGCCCAGGTTGTCGAACCAGAGGAGGCTCGTGTAGATGCTGCGCAGCCAGCTCAGGAGGAGGATGAAGGCGATGAAGCCTCCAAGCGCCGCCGCCCCCACGATCAGGGGTCGGATATTGGTCGGCAGGTCTGGGACCTGGCCCTGGCCCGGAGTTTGGGGGCCGTTGGGCCCGCCGAAGAACGACATTATGACCTCCCCCGGTTCAGCCTACTCGGGTCCCTGTGTGGACCCCGTCCATGCATTCGAGAAGCGCATGCGGCACGCGGCCGTCGATGATGCACGCGTGGTCCACGTGCGGCAGCGCGTGGAGGCACGCCTCGAGCTTCGGAATCATCCCGCCGGAAGCCACGCCGCGCCCGATCAGCGCCCGGGCCTGCTCCGGCAGCAGTCTCGGCATCAGCCTCCGCCCCGAATCCATCACCCCGTCCACGTCCGTCAGGAAGACCAGCCGCTCCGCCTCAAGCGCCGCGGCTAGCGCACCGGTCGCCGTGTCGCCGTTGACGTTGAGGGCCGGCGCCGAGTCGCCTTCGCCCAGGGCCACGGGAGCCACGACCGGAATGTGGTCGATCTCCATGACCTGGAGCACCGGCGCCCTGTTCACCTGCGTGACCTCTCCCACCAGCCCCATCTCCGGGTCCTTGACCTGCGCCTGCAGTATCCCGCCGTCGACGCCGCTCAGGCCCACGGCCTTGCCGCCCAGAGCCTGCAGCCCCGCGACCAGCCGCTTGTTGACCAGGCCGCTGAGCACCGCTAGGACCACCTCCATCGTCGGCTTATCGGTGACCCGCAGGCCTCGGACGAAGCGCGGCATTGCGCCGGTGCGCTCCATCCACTGGCTGATGACCTGGCCACCGCCGTGGACGACTACCACGGGGACACCCCGGCGTTGGAGGGCCACCAAGTCTTCCAGGGTGGTGTCCCCGCTTCCCAAGGTGCTGCCCCCGATCTTTACCACCAGGGGACGCTTGGCTACCGCTGCTTCCACCAGATACTCGAGACTGGGCAGGCTCCGAGCGTCGCAGGGACGCCCTGCGCGCTCCTAGGTTGTATACGCACTGTTGAAGGTGACAAAGGCTTCGCTCATGTCGCAGCCCCACGCCGTGGCCGTGGCGCCCCCAACGCCCAGGCGTGCCGTCAGGCGCACCGTGGGCTGCTTCATGTTCCCGATGACGGCGTCCTTGAAGTAGGAGATGGGCAGGCCGTCCTCCATGATGCAGACGTCGTTGATGTAGAGTGCCATGCGGGACTCCTCCATCTCCGCGCCGCTCTTGCCCAGGGCCATCATGACGCGGCCCCAGTTGGGGTCGTTGCCATAGACCGCGGTCTTGACCAGCAGGGACCCGGCCACCGACCGCGCCGCCAGACGGGCGTCGGCCTCCGAGCGCGCGCCTTCCACCACCACCTCAATGAGCTTGGTTGCGCCCTCGCCGTTCCGTGCGATGGCCATGGCCAGCTCGGTGCACACCTGCCGCAGGGCCTCCTGGAACGTCTCGGCCTCGGGCGTGCTCTCCCGGATGGTGGGCCCGCCGGACGCGCCGTTGGACAGGGCGAGCACCGTGTCGTTCGTGCTTGTGTCGCCGTCCACGTCGATCATGTTGAAGGAGGCGTCCACCGCCTTCGACAGCGCCGACCGAAGCAATCCGATCTCCACAGATGCGTCGGTGGTGATGAACGCCAGCATCGTCGCCATGTTGGGGTGGATCATTCCGGCGCCCTTGGCGCATCCGGCCACGTGGACCTGCACCCCGCCCACCTCGAAGCTGACGGCGTGCTCCTTGGGCCCGTAGTCGGTGGTGAGGATGGCCCGGGCGAAGGCGTGCCCGCCGTCCCGCGTGGGCGTGATCCGCTGGACCCCGGTGCGGATGATGCCCATGGGCAACTCCACGCCGATGATCCCGGTGCTGCACACCAGGACCTCCTCGGGAGCGACACCAACCCTCGCGGCCGTCTGCGCCGTCATCTCGATGGCGTCCTTGAGGCCCTGCTCGCCGACGCAGGCGTTGGCACAGCCGCTGTTGGCGACGACGGCCCGCGCCAAGCCGGACGCGACGCGCTGGCTGGAGAGAGTGACGGACGGGGAACGTATCTGGCTCTTCGTGAAGGTGCCCGCGGCCGCCGCGGGCGACTCGGAGAGGAGGATGCCCACGTCCAGGGGGTCGTCGCCGTAGGTCTTGAGCCCGGCATAGGTCGCCCCTGCGAGGAAGCCCGCGGGGGTCGTTACGGAGCCATCCGCCACCTGGACGATCTGTGCAGCCATGTCCCTTCGCCTGCCGGGGTCTCAGCCCCTGGTTGGCGCCCTGCGCTCAACCCTCATGCCGTATGCGGCCCTGGGGCCGAGTTGCAAGTATAGCATAGCTGCGACGCTTTCCACACTTTACGTCGAGGATGCCGTCGCCTCCGCGTCCGCTGCCAGCGCATTCTTCATCGCGGTGACCGCCACCTCGATCTGCTCGTCGTCGGGGATGCGCGTCGTGAGGCGCTGCAGGGCCAGGCCCGGCATGACCATGAGCCGCCCCAGCACACTCCGGTTGTGCGCCGCGCCCAGCCGCAGCAGCTCGTAGCTGATGCTGGCGATGACGGGCACCAGCGCCAGCCGGGAGACGACCGCCACCTCCAGCGAGGGGCGCCCCAGCATGGCGAAGACCAGGATCGACACCACGACCACGGTGAGCAGGAAGGCCGTCCCGCAGCGGGGGTGGGCCGTGGGGAAGCGAGCGATCTGCTCCGGCACCAGCGCGACGCCGTTCTCGTAGGCGTGGATGGTCATGTGCTCCGCGCCGTGGTACGCAAAGACCCGCTTGATGTCCTCCATGTGGCCGATGGCCCAGATGTAGCCCACCAGCAGCGCCAGGCGGATGACGCCCTCCAACACGTTGCTGGCCAGCGCGGAGGGGATGATGAAGTCCAGCGACCGGGCCCCGAACAGCGGCAGCAGGAAGAAGACGCCCACGCCCACCAGCAGCGCCAGCCCCAGCGAGCCCACCAGCGCCACCCGGTCCGCCTTTCCAGGCTCCGGGATGTCGGTGGCGTCCGGGTCCGCCATGGCGATCTCCGCCGAGCGGTTCAACGCCCGTATGCCCACCAGCAGCGTCTCCACCAGGACGATGACGCCCCGGACCAGGGGGATCCGCCGCAGGCGGCCCTTGTACAGCGTCCCCAGGGAGAGGGAGTCGCTCCAGATGGAGCCGTTGGGGCAGCGCACCGCCAGGGACACGCTCTCCCGCCCCCGGATGAGGACACCCTCGATGACGGCCTGACCGCCATAGTAGAACTGCTGCGCCACGGCTCTCTACCCTACGCTCGCGCCTTGGGGAAAAAGAAACGGGGTGAGGTTGCGCTCACCCCGGTAGGCTGGACGATGCCTATGCGAGGTTGTACTTCCTCTTGAGGCGCTCCACCCGGCCTTCGGTGTCGACGATTCGCTGCTCGCCGGTGAAGAAGGGGTGGCAGCGACTGCATACCTCGAGCCTGATCGACTCCTTGGTGGAGGCCGTGGTGAAGCTGTTGCCGCAGATGCAGGTCACCTGCACCTGGTGCCAGGCGGGGTGGATCTTGGTCTTCACGACGCCTCCCCGTTGCTCGCGTGGACGCTGGCCCGCTTCTTGCCCCGCACGCCATAGTCGAACTTCACGTAGCCCTCGGCCAGCGCGAACAGCGTGTGGTCTCGACCGACACCGACGTTGCTGCCCGGCAGGATGCGTGTCCCCCGCTGCCGCACCAGGATGCCCCCGGCGCGAACGTGCTGCCCGTCGTAGAGCTTGACGCCGAGGCGCTGGCCCCGGCTGTCGCGGCCGTTGCGACTGGAGCCGCCACCCTTCTTATGCGCCATCGCTCTTCACCTCTTCTGCTTCAGCCTGTGCGGCCTCTGCCGCCGGAGGGGCCTCCGCCGGTACAGCGGCCTTCGCCCTGGACACCCTGCGACGCTTGGGCGCGGACTTCTCCGCCTTCGCACTGCCGGGCAGCACCACGTCCTCGATCTGGAGGCGGGTGAGCTCCTGGCGGTGCCCCGTCTTGCGGCGGTAGCGGGTCTTGGCCTTGTACTTGAAGACCACCAGCTTGGGTCCCCGCAGGTGCTCGACGACCTGCGCCCGTACCAGCGCCCCCTCGACCTGCGGCGACCCCACCAGGACCTCGCCGTCGCCGGCGATCAGCCGGACATCACTGAGGTCCACCGGCGAGCCTACGTCCACGGCCAAGCGCTCCACGTCCACCACGTCTCCGGGGTGGACCCGGTATTGCTTGCCTCCGGTCTGGACAACGGCGAAGGAGGTCACTCGAGGCCTTCCACGTGAAAGATTTCGCAAGCTATTCTAGGCTCGCGCTCAGGGGGTGTCAAGGAAAGCGGGGGCGCGTCACACCCCCATCGCATCCCTGCGCTCAGCGTACGCCGCAGCGACAAGCGCCCGAAGAGCGGGCCGCCGAGCATCGTCGATGGAGCGTATCTTCACGTGCCGCATCCGCGCGCCCGTCCCTTCCAGCAACCCCTCCGGGTCGGGCAGTTCGGCGCCCCGGTAGAAGCCCAGGTTCACCCATGCGGCGTGGGGCAGGATGTAGGCGTAGCCGTCGATCATCTTCCTCGGCCCGACGCCGTACGTCGCCGCCCTGTCGCCGAGCCGCACAACCTCGCAGGCGTCAGCGTGCACGTCCAAGACCATCGCCCTGAGTGCACGGACGACCGGGCGCAGCGGCTCCTCGGTCAGGCTGAGCAGGTCGTCGAACGACCCGAATCTGGCGCGCTCCATCCCCGCTGTCACCTGTCCAGCGCGAACGGCAGCGGCAGCGAGGGGTAGCGCTCCAGCATCTGCGCCCACGCACGCCGCCCGATGCGGTCCGCCTCCCGCACCACGGCCTCCTCGTCGACGGTGAGGACGCGCCCGTGGCGCATGATGAACGCCCCATCCACCATGACCGACTCGATGTCGCCCGGCTGGCCGTTGTGGACGAGGGCCGACACGATACGCGTGGTCGGCACGAGGTGGGCCCGCAGTGTGTTGACCACGAACAGGTCCGCCTTCTTGCCCGCCTCCAGCGTCCCGATATCGCCGTCCATGTGCAGCACCCGAGCGCTGCCCGCGGTGGCCTCCTCCAGCACGTCCTCCGGCTGCGGGCGTTGGGGGTCGTCGCGCAGGATGCGCTCGGTGAAGAGCGCGGCACGCATGACCTCCACCATGTCCTGCGTGTTGTTGTCGGTGCCCAGGCCCACGGCGCAGCCCGCGTCCCGCAGGGCCGCGATGGGCGGCAGCACCGCCCGACGGGCCGCCATGGCCGGCTGGTGCGAGACGCCGGAGCGCGTGGCGCCCATCAGGACCACCTCCGCAGCGTCCAGGTACCGGCAGTGCGCCGCCACCAGCCTGGGCCCCAGGAAGTCGTGGGCATGAAGGTACTGGGCCGGCCTGACTCCGTACATCGACATCACCGACTCCACCTCCAGGCGGCTCTGGCCTAGGTGGACGGTGTAGGGCGTGTCATTCCGCTCGGCGCGCTCTCGGACGCTCTGCAGCAGCGGCGGCGACGACGTCTCCACCAGCGTGACCCCCGCGCCCATGCACGTGATGCGGCCTCCCTCGCGTCCGTGCCAGACCTCGAAGACCGCGTCGATGCGGTCCAGTCCCTCCGCCCGCAGCCGCTCCGAGAACTCGCCGACCGGCTCCCCCGGGCGGTAGTCGGGCGCAACGACGCCGTCGGAGGCGCACTCCGCGAGCACCAAGCGCAGCCCCGTCGCAGCGATCTGCGAGGCGTACCCGGCGATGCCCGTCGCCACCTCCGCCAGGGCCGTGTTGCCCGTGCGGATGCACTCGATGGCCCCCAGGACCGCCATCACCCCCTTCTCCTCGTCGGAGAGGAGCGAATTCACGGAGACGGGGAAGCGGACGGAGGACGGAAAACCCAGGTCCTCCGTGATGCCGCGGTGGAGGGTGGCCGTCAGGTGGGCGTGGGGGTTCACCAGCCCCGGAAACACGGCCTTCCCCCGGCAGTCGACGACCTCGGCCACCGGGTAGCGCGCCAGCACGTCCGACGTCGGCCCCACGGCGGCGATACGGTCCCGCTCGACGGCCACCGCCGCGTCCCGCATGACCGCGCCGCCGGCGCCGGGAACGACCGTCGCATGGACCAGGATGGTTGTCGACATAGCTGCCTCCCGGCGGGATTGTACTCGCGGGCCAGGTTAGGGGAAATCCCCGACGAAGTGAGTCCTCGGGCTACCCGGACCCCCCGCGCCGGACCTCCCGGCGAACCCGCTCCGCGAAGGCCGCCGCCGCGTCGGGAAGCCCGCCGTGCCGCACCGTGACCATGTAGATGGAGCGGCGCAGCGGAATCCCCTGCAGGCCCAGCGTGACCACCCGCCCCTCCCACAGCGGCCCCAACGCCAGCGAGGAGACCCAGCCGATGCCGTACCCCCGCTCGACGCCGGAGAGGACCGCCCGCGTCGAGTTCACCCCCATGGCCATGCGGTACCGGGGCAGGCCCAGGCCGCGGCCAGCCAGGATCGACTGCACGCTCCGCAGCGTGCCGGAGCCGCCCTCGCGCAGCAGGAAGGGCTCGCCTTCCAGCTCCTCCAGCGCCACCTCGCGTCGAAGGGCGAAGGGGTGGCTGGGCGGCACGGCGAGCACCACCTCGTCCTCGGCCACGACCTCGTACCGGAGCCCCCTCCCGGGGATGCGCGCCCCCACGAAGCCGATGTCCCAGCGGCGCTCCCGCATCTCCTCCACCACCTGCACTGAGTCCGTGGTGAAGACCTCCGGCAGCACCCTGGGGTGCTCGACGGTGAAGCGGTTGACCAGGTCCGGTACCAGGAACTCGCCCGGCGTGGTGCTGGCGCAGATGCGGAGGGGGCCTGCAACGACCTGCCGTCCATGCTGCAGGCGGTCCCGCAGGCGGCTGTACCGCTCCAGCGCGTTCTCCGCGTAGGTGCGCACCTCTCGACCGGCGCGGCTCAGGGCGACCCCGTCGCCCCGGCGCTCCAGCAGCGCCACCCCAAGCTCCTGCTCCAAGCGGTGCACCCGGCGGCTGACGCCGGGCTGGGTCAGGCCCAGCTCTCGGGCCGCCTGGGTTAGGCTGCGGTGCCGCGCGACCGCAAGGAACGTGGCGAGAAGCCCCAGGTCCATCCCTGCTCCATGACGATTGCGCATGACCCTTGCCAGCAGTATACAGCATCGGTATGGTCTTATTCGGCCATTTTCGACTATGGAGTGATTGCATGACCCCCATACGTTTCCTCGCTCCCCTGCTGCTTCTGCTCATCGGTGTCTTGGCCGCGTGCGGCGGCGAAAAAGAGACCCTCTACATCGGCGGCATCCCCGACCAGGACGCCTCGATCCTCCAGGCCCGCTTCGATCTGATGGCCGAGTACCTGAGCGAGGAGACGGACCTGGACGTCCAGTACGTGCCCTCCGTCGACTACGCCGCGGTGGTCACCTCCTTCAGCCAGGGCGACCTGCACATGGCCTGGTACGGCGGCCTCTCGGGCATTCAGGCGCGCCTGGCCGTGCCGGACTCCAACGCCCTTGTCCAACGCCCCGCGGACCAGGAGTTCCGCGCGGTCTTCATCGCACAGAAGGAGCTCGGCATCACATCCCTCGCGGACTTCAAGGGGTTGACCTTCACCTTCGGCAGTGAAAGCTCCACCTCCGGCCACCTCATGCCCCGTTACTTCCTCACCCAGGCCGGAATCGACCCGGAGGCGGACCTAGCCGCCGTCAACTACAGCGGCTCACACGACAAGACCTGGAAGCTGGTGGAGACCGGCGCATTCCAGACCGGCGCGCTCAACCGCCTGGTCTGGGAGGCTCGTGTGGAAGCCGGTGAGGTCGACCTGGACAAGGTGGCCGTCGTGGAGATGAGCGAACCCTACTACAACTACCACTGGGTGGTGCGCGGCGACGTGGACACCACCTTCGGCGACGGCACCATCGACACGATTAACGAGGCCCTGCTGGCACTGAGCGCGTCCAACGGCGGACGGGACCAGGAGATCATGGAGGCCTTCCAGGCCCCGAACTTCATCCCGACCAGGAACGAAAACTATGATGGTCTCGAGGAGATCGCCCGTGACCGCGGTATTATCCGGTAGTAGGGCAGCCACCGCCGCCGTCCACCTCAGCGGCGTCGGCAAGCACTACGGGGCCCTGGAGGCCGTGGCGCCTCTCACCCTGGACATCGAGCCGGGGGAGACGGTGGCCTTCCTGGGCCCCAGCGGCAGCGGCAAGACCACGCTGCTGCTGCTGACTTCCGGCCAGCTCCAGCCCACCGCGGGCCGCGTGCGCCTCAACGGCTTGGACTTGGCCGAGATGCGCCCCGGCCCCGAGCTTGCCCGCCTGGTGGGGATGATCCACCAGCAGTTCGACCTGGTGCCCCATCTCTCGGCACTGCACAACGTCTTGGCCGGACGCCTGGGCCAGTGGGGCTTCTCCAAGGCCCTCCTCTCCCTGATGTGGCCCCAGGACCGGGACGCCGGTATAGGCGCCCTGGCGCGGGTGGGTTTGGAGGACCGGGCGTACCTGCGGGCAAGCCACCTCTCCGGCGGCGAGCAGCAGCGGGTTGCCATCGCTCGCCTGCTCGTGCAGAATCCCTCCGTCATCCTGGCCGACGAGCCCGTGGCCTCCCTGGACCCTGCCCGTTCGGGAGAGACCCTGCGCCTCCTGATGGACATTGTCCGGGAGGGCGGGAAGACGCTGGTGGCCAGCATGCACTCGGTTGAGTTGGCCCGGATCCACTTCGCGCGGCTCATCGGCGTACGCAACGGCGTCGTCCAGTTCGACCTCCCCAGCGCACAGGTAACGGAGGAGATGCTGAATGACCTCTACCGGCTGGAGGGGCTCCGGGAAGGTGAGGTTGTGGGAGGGGCGGCCGCTCCTCACGGTAATTCTGCTGGCCGCCTTCCTCTTGAGTCTGTTCCGTATCGAATGGAGCAGCGGCCTCTTCCATAGCGGCGGCTTCCGCGCCATCGGCGAGTTCGCCGCGGCCGTGTTCCGCCCCAACCTCTCGCCCGACGTCATAGACGCCGCCGTGCGAGCCAGTTGGACCACCGTCGCCTATGCCTTCACCGGCCTTTCGGCGGCCCTGGCCATCGGCTTCCCCCTGGGCGTCTTGGGCTCCGGCGTCCTCACCCGGTCGCCGGGGCTCCGTCGCGTGAGCATCGTCGGGACCAGGTTCTCCCTCGCCTCCCTCCGTTCCGTCCACGAGTTGGTATGGGCTTGGCTGTTCGTGGTCGCCTTTGGCCTTTCGCCCATCGCGGCCGTGCTGGCCCTGGGCATCCCTTACGGCGGCATCCTAGGCCGCATCTTCTCGGAACTGCTCCAGGACGTGCCCGAGGCGCCCCTGCGGGCTCTGCGCGCTGCCGGCGCTTCCGAGTGGCGGGTCTTCTGGCACGGCCGTCTCCCCATGGCCCTGCCCGACATGCTCAGCTACACCTTCTACAGGCTGGAGTGCGGCGTGCGCTCCGCCACCATCATGAGCTTCGTCGGGTTGGGCGGCCTGGGCCACCAGATCCAGCTCGCCCTGGACGACCTGGCCTACGACCGCGTCTGGACTTCGCTCTTCCTGCTCATCGGCCTAGTCGTCCTCGTCGACCTGTGGAGCACCATGGTCCGGCGGAGGCTCACGACGTGACCACCGGAGCCGGGACCACTCCTCGTCGCCCGACCGCCGCGCCGCGGCTCACCCTGCTCCGCGCCTCCGTGCTGGCGACGGCGGTGCTCCTCGTGGCGTCCTGGGTCCAAGTCCTGACCTCAGACCGGGCGTCGCGCCACTCCTTCTTTTCCACGGAGACCATCGATCGGGTGACGTCTTTCATCGAGCAGCTGCTGGGTATCGGTTCAACGTCCACGCCGGACTACCTCCTATGGTCGGCCTGGCAGGAGACGGCCTCCCTGGCACTGGACACCCTGGTCATCAGCGTCATCGGCATCGGCGTGGCCGGCGGCCTCGCCCTGGCTACCTTCATGTTCGGCGCACGGAACCTGATGCTCGGCGAGCTTGCGCCCTACGGCTCGTGGCTGTGGCGCGGCCTCTTCCTGGTCGTGCGCGGCTTCTTCGTCGGCTCTCGCGCCATCCCGGAGCTCGTCTGGGCCATGCTCATCGTCTTCGTTTTCCTCCCCGGCATCGTGCCGGCGGCCCTGGCCTTGGGGCTGCACAACGCCGGCATCCTGGGCAAGCTCGCCTCCGAGATTGTCGAAGGGCTGGACCCGCGCCCCATCCGCGCCCTGCGCTCCGCCGGGGCCAGCCGCCTCCAAGTCATGATCTACGGCGTCCTTCCGCAGGCCCTCCCGCGGTTCATCACCTACCTCTTCTACCGATGGGAGGTGATTATCCGCACCACCATCGTGGTGGGATTCGTCGCTGCGGGCGGACTGGGACTGGAGTTCCGGCTGAGCATGAGCCACTTCCACTATACGACGATCACCCTCCTGCTGGTCTGGTACCTGCTCCTCGTCATCGGGGTCGACCTGGCGGCCGCGTCGCTCCGGCGGCTGGCCCGCTAGGCGACGAAAAGCAGCCGGGGAGCAGAAGCCTGTGCTTCCGCCCCCCGGCGAATGGTCTACCGTTCGGCCCCGCTTCATCTCAACGGCCTTCCCGGCCGTACAGGCTCGGTGCGTCCCTGCGCTTACCGTCCTACGAGCTCGCGGAACCTGCCGTTCCCTGGCCGATCGCTTCCGCCACACACCCGCCTGCTACCCGCGACCGGCCAGGCGCTACAAAGGGAACTTCCACGAGTGTACCAGCACGTGCAGTCTTACCATGCCGGCTCCCCCTTCCTGGTCGGCGAGCCCTGAGGCCTCACCCCGCTCGGCCCACCGACGTGAAAGCTGATGCCATGATAGCAGAAAAGGAGCGTCTATGTCAACCATATCGACGGCTTCTTTCGACATGCTTCTTTCTTATAGTAGTGATTCGTTTCACAATAGCTCTGAAAGCGACTCAATGCATCATCCGCAAGGACGTCTTCGAGAACACGACAGATGTCACGCTCCGGGCAAGCACGCAGCCTGCGACCCGGCGCCCGCGCTTGACACCCCTTTCGACACGGCCCTAAGGTACCATGGCCCGCGCCGGTTCCCGCCCCCGGCTCCGCTCGACGGCGCGATCGCCCAGACCCGAAAGAGGAGGTTGTGTTATGTCCCTCACACTCGCAGAGGCCCACCAGGCCATCGACGGCGCAATTGCCAAGGCCCAGGAGTTGAACATCCGCGTGAGCGTCGCAGTCTGCGACGCGGGAGGCCGCCTGGTGGCCTTCTCCCGCATGGACGGCACTGTCTGGGGCAGCGTGTACGGCTCCCAGGGCAAGGCCGTGGCCTCCGTCGGCTTCGGCAGGGCCAGCGGCCTCCTCCAGGACCGCGCCGACTCCCCCATCATCCGCGGCATCGTCGGCGCGGAGGGGGGCCACATGATCCCCAGCCAGGGCGCAGTGCCCATCGTCCGGGACGGCGTCGTGGTCGGCGCGTGCGGCGTTGGCGGGGGCACCGGGGAAGAGGACGAGGTGTGCGCACGAGCGGGCGTCGACTGCATCGGCGGCTAGCCCGCTAGTCCGTCCCGCACGCTGCGTCCGCCCCCGGCGAAGGGTTGAGGGCGTGACCCTCTCCGGAGTGTGCCTTAGAGCATAGCCGGGTTGGGCGGGTCCGAGCCCATCTGCGGGGTGGACACCTGAACGTCGCCATACGCAAACGTCCCCCAAGGAGAGGAGCCGAGCGCGAAGGTGGCACACCCCATGGTCCCCTACTCCAGGCCTCCCTTTCTGCTCCGGCTCTTTCCGGTATTCGACAACCCCGGCTTCCGGTGGCTCTGGGCCTCCAACGCCGCCGCCTCCCTGGGCATGTCCATGGAGATGCTGGCCCAGGGCTGGCTGGTCCTCGACACCACCGACTCCGCCCTGTGGGTCGGCGCTGTGGCGGGGCTCCAGGGTGTCGGCCAAGTCAGCTTCGGCGCACTGGGAGGCGTCATCGCCGACCGGTTCGACCGACGCCACGGCCTCATGGCCTCCCTCTTCCTCCGGGGCCTCGTCGCCCTGCTGCTGGGCATCGCCGTGCTCACCGACAACCTGCACCTGGGCATGATCCTGGGCGCCGCCCTCGTCCAGGGCATCCTGCAGTCGGTCAACCTACCCACCAACAACGCCCTGATCTACGACGTCGCAGGCCGGGCGCGGCTGCTGAACGCCACCGCGGCCCGCATGATGGCCTTCAGCCTGGCCCGCATCCCCGCCTCCCTGGTCGCGGGCCTCCTCATCGACAGGGCCGGCGTGGGGTATTGCTACCTGGTGCTGGCCGGGGGCATGTTCAGCGGCGCGCTGCCGCTGTTCAAGGTCCCCCGAGGCCAGCGGGCCGTCCCGTCTCAGGCGTCCCTCTGGCGCACGTTGGAGGAGGGGGTGCGCTACGCCCTGGGCAACCGCCGAGTGGGCTCGCTCCTCTTCCTCAGCCTCCTCATGGAGGCCTTCGGCTTCTCCTTCCACATCATGCTGCCGGTCATGGCCCGCGACGTACTCGGCGTCGACGCCACCGGGCTGGGCATCCTCTCCGCCGCCTGGAGCGTTGGCGCGCTGGTGAGCCTGTTCGTGCTGACGGCGCTCCAGGACTACAGGGCCCTCGGCGCGTTCATGGCCGTCAACGCAGCGGGCGCGGGCCTGTCCCTTCTCCTCTTCGCCCTCTCGCCCTGGTTCCTGCTCTCCGTGGGCCTGGCGACACTCATTGGCGCAACTCTCTTCGCCTACGACGTCACCATGGCTGCCCTGCTGCAGCTTCTTTCGTCGGACGCCATGCGCGGGCGGGTGCTGGGGCTCTACGGGCTCACCTTCGGCTTCACGCCCGGAGGGGGATTCATTGCGGGCGTGGTGGCAACGGCGATAAACCCGCCCTTTGCCGTTGGCATGGGCGGGAGCATCATCCTCGTCTGGGTCCTGCGCATCTGGTCCTCGGTCCGCCGCTACCGGCGAGACGAGGACACGGCCTAGATGCTGATCTGGAACACCACCCCGAACTTGCCCTCGAAGTCCAGCATCCGCGGCGACTGGTCCGCGCTCAGGTCACGGGACATGTACCCGGTGCTGTTCTCGTAGTTCACCACCTCCGTGGGGTTGGGCAGGGAGTTGATGATGATGAACGTGGAGCCGGGCGGGGCCAGGATGTGCCGGTTCAGCGAGTGCCAGGTCCCGCGGTTGAAGCACCAGCCCTTGGCCTTATTGATGAGGAAGGCGCGGACGTCCTCCGGGTTGGGCACGTCCATGGGGTCATCGATGTTCGTGGGCGGGGCGGCGCAGACCACCGCAGGAGGCCCTGAAAGCTGGACGAAGCTCTGGCTCACGCCGAAGTGCCGCTCCAGCTCGTTGAACTCCAGGCCCAGGTAGGGCTGCCAGATGACCCCTACCGTGGCCCTCCCGTCATGCTCGAAGGTGGTCCGTGAGATGATGCGATGGTCGGCGGGCCGCTCCTGCGGGTCCCAGATCTCGCCGAACGGAGCAAAGCTCTCCTCAGTCATCGGTTCCAGTGTCAACTTGTGCACCCGCGCCATGCCGCCTCCTTGATCGCTTTGGGGTGTGGGCCCCAGGCCCAGCGCGCGTACCATAGCCACCCCTCCCCGCTCTGTCAATCTCCACGCACCCCCGCGGGGTATCGCCGGGAGCCGGGCGAGGGGCTAGAATGGCGGCAACACCCCATCCGGCCCACGGGAGGGAGAGATGCGCCAGTCACCGCACGGAGTCACCTTCGAGTCACACCGGCCCGTCGTCATGGGCCGCCGGGGTATGGTCGCCTCCGGCCACCCGTTGGCGTCCCAGGCGGGCATCGCCGTCATGCAGCGCGGCGGCAACGCCGTCGACGCCGCCGTGGCCGTCGCCGCGGCCGTCAGCGTCGTCGAGCCCGGCATGTCCGGCATCGGCGGCGACGGCTTCATCATGCTCTACCACCGCGCCCGCAACGAGCTCAACGTGGTCAACGCCACCGGCGCAGCCCCCGGCGCCGCCACCCGCGCCCGCTACCCCGACGGCATCCCGATGAAGGGCATCCTCTCCATGTCCGTTCCCGGCCTGCTACGGGGCTGGGTGGAGGCCCACCGACGCTACGGCGCGCTAACCCTGGCCCAGGTGCTGGAGCCCGCCATCGACCTTGCCGACAACGGCTTCCCGGTGACCCACACCCTCTCCGCTTCCATCGCCGCCGACACCCTCCTGTGCGAGTTCCCCACCTCCCGCGCCGTCTTCACCCGCGACGGACGCCCCCTTGCGCCGGGGGAGGTGCTGTACCAGCGCGACCTTGCCCGTACCTTCCAGCGCATCGCCGCCGAGGGCGACGGCGTCTTCTACGAGGGCGAGATCGCCCGCGCCATCGTCCGCTTCAGCGAGGAGCAGGGCGGCCTGCTGACGATGCAGGATCTGGCACGCTGCCGAGCCCAGTGGCAGGAGGCCATCTCGACCACCTACCGCGGCTACACGGTCTACGAGGCGCCCCCCAACTCCAGCGGCCACATCCTGCTCCAGGAGCTGAACCTGGCCGAGCAGTTCGACCTCCGCGCCATGGGCTGCAACACCGCCGAGGCCATTCACATGATGACGGAGGCCAAGAAGCTCGCCTTCGCCGACCGCGAGGTCTACCTCGCAGACCCGGAGTACGTCGACGTCCCCATCCCCGGCCTCCTCTCGAAGGAGTACGCCCGTGACCGCGCCGCCTGCATCGACCTCGAGCGTGCGGCCGAGGCTGTGCAGGCCGGAGACGCCTGGCGCTACCAGGCCGCCGCGCGGCCGCCCCAGGGCGTCATGCGCGTCGGGACGCCGCAGGAGGACACCACCTGCTTCGTCGTCGTCGACGGGGACGGCAACGCCGTCAGCCAGCTCCAGAGCCTGCAGAGCGGCTTCGGCTCCAGCCTCATCGCCGGAGACACGGGCGTTCTGCTCAACAACCGCATGACCTACTGGCACCTGGAGGAGGACCACGTGGACCGGCTGGAGCCCGGCAAACGCGTCCGCCACACCATGAACCCCGTCATGGTCTTCCGCGGGGACAACCTCGTGCTCGTCTGCGGCACGCCCGGCGCAGACACCCAGGTCCAGACCAACTTCCAGGTCATCACCCACGTCCTGGACTTCGGCATGACGGTGGCCGAGGCCGTCGAGGCCCCGCGCTGGCGGCACCTCCAGAGCCCCACCGAGTCCACCTACCCCCACACCTGCGACGACGTGCTCCGCATCGAGGGCCGCATGCCCACCGGCGTGGCAGAGGACCTCCGGCGTCGTGGGCACGAGGTCGAGGTCATCGGCGACTGGGAGGGCGTGGGCAGCCAGGTGATGATCCAGGTCGACTCGACGGAGGGCGGGCTCTTCGGCGCCGCCGACCCCCGCCGCGACGGCTACGCCGTGGGGTGGTAGCCGCCCCTATCCGACGGTGCGTGCGACGCGGCCCCACCGCGCCTCGTGGTCGGCGACCAGCCGGCGGAACGCCTCCTGGAACGCCACGGAGGCGATGGGGTCCGTGGTCATGATCAGCGCGTCCTCGTTGTTGTCCCGGTAGTAGCGCTTGCGGAGCCCCACCTCACGGAACCCGTACTTCACATACAGGGCCTGGGCCACGCTGTTGCTCACCCGCACCTCCAGCGTCACCGCCTCCAGCCCTTGCCGGAGTCCCGCCTCCACCGCGCCGATGAGCAGCAGCTCCCCGATGCCCCAGCCCCGATGCTTCTCCCGCACGGCAATGCCGACGATGTGCGCGTCGCTGCCCATCGTCCAGACCGACACGTACCCCAGGATGGGGTCCGGGGGTAGTCCCGAATCGGCCGCAGAGTCGCCTCCCAGCAGGTGGTACAGGCCCTGGAACACCCGACCCAGCCATGTCGGCGCAGGCGGGGGCGGAGCGGGCAGCTCGCCGGGAGCGTCGCCCGCATCCGTAGGAGGCCCCTGGGCCACCAAATGGCGGATGAAGCGGTTTCGCAGCTCCTTGTGGAACGGCGGCGGGAGGCCATATCGTCGGAAAGGCCTCCCGCTCGATGGCCTTCACCTGCGGGACGTCCCGCTGCTCCATGCGGCGCAGGACGTGGGCGAAAGAGCTGTTGGGGCGGGGAGGCTTGTCGGTAACGCTCATCTTCCCTTGCCGTCGATTGTAGCATGGAAGAGGGAAAACAGCCCTTAACCTTTGGCCCGTCCGCTACGTTATAGTAGCTGCACGGGTCCGCCCCGCTGCCGGTGCAGCCAGGAGGCCGCGTGCCTGACGTTGTGGCGCTCGTACGAGATGCCCAGAAGGGAGACCTCAGCGCATTCGCAGCGCTTTACGACCACTATTTCGACCGGGTCTACCGCTACGTTATGGCCCGGGTGGGCAACTCCCACGAAGCCGAGGAGCTGACCCAGGACGTCTTCCTGAAGGTCATGCAGGCGCTTCCATCCTTCCGCTTCCGGGGCCCTCCCTTCGCCGCGTGGCTCTTTCGCGTCGCCCACAACGTCGTCGTCGACCGCGTGCGACGCCGCAAGTCCTCTGGCGAATCGGTCCCCCTGGAAGACGTGGGGGACATCCCTCACGGCGGCAGCGTGGAGGCGACTGCCATGCAGTCCCTCGACGTCCAGGACCTCCACCGGGCCCTGGAGCGCGTGACGGAACTCCAGCGACAGGTGGTGCTGCTGCGCTTCATCGCCGGCCTCTCCCTGGCGGAGACGGCCGCCGCCATGCGCCGAAACGAGAACGCCGTGAAGGCGCTCCAGCACTCCGCTCTGAACGCCCTACGACGCATCCTGGTATCGAGGCCTGGTGACGTGGAGGTGGAGGAGTGACGGCCCAGCGTGAGCTTCAAGACCGGCTGAACGCATGCCTCGACCGGCTGCAGCACGGCGCAACGGTGGAGGAGTGCCTCGCGCTCTACGCCCAGGACGCCGCCGAGCTCGAGCCGCTGCTCCGGACCGCGCATCTCACCATGCAGGCCACCGCAGCCGCTCGTCCCGCCGCCCGCGCCGAGCTCATGGCCCGCCTCAGCCAGTCCTGGCAGGAGCGTCAGGCGCGCCGGGCATCGCGTTTCTCCTTCCTCCCGCCGGTCTTCTCACCAGCGCTGCGGGCCGGCGCCGTCGCCCTGGTGGCCGTCTTTGCGCTGGTCGCCGGGGGATGGAGCACCTCCAGCGCAGCCAGCGACAGCGTCCCGGGCGAGGTCCTCTACCCCGTCAAGCGGACCCACGAGCGCATCCTGCTCCTCATCATCCGCCCGTCCGACGAGAGGGCGCGTCTCCACGCCCGCCTCGTCGAGCGCCGCGGCGCGGAGATGGCCGCCATGGCCGTCGCCGACCGCAACGGCTCGGAGCTGGAGCAGGTGTCCAACCGTCTGGAGTCCCATGTCCAGCACGCCGTCATCCTCGTCGGCGGCCCCCCGCGACTCTCCCCACCCCGCCCTCCGATGCCACCTCCCCTTCGAACGCGCGAAGACCGGATACATCGCGAGCTCCACGCACTCTTTCTGAGGGAGATGCTGGCCCACAGGCAGGCCATGCAGCGCGTCATGCTGGAGATGCAGGACCCCCGGCGGGAGCACTTCCAGCTGGCCTTCCAGCGCTCCCAAATCCACCTCGCCCATGCACTTGAGATACTGGAGCTCCTGGCCGCAGAGCACGCCGAGCCGAGGGAGCGGTAGCGTGTCGGCGGCGGGCGCGTGCCTGGACCGGGAGAGCATTCGCCGGCGACTCAGTGCCTCGCCTCCGCTCCTGGAGGGCTACCGCGACCTGGAGGCCCAGCTCCAGCCCAACGGCTTCGACCTCACGCTGGCGGAGATCGCCGCCTTCGCCGACCCCGGCGTCCTCACCGCCGACAACGCCGGGCGCAGGCTCGCCGCGACCACGCCGCTCCCCTTCGGCGCCGACGGCGCCCTCCACCTCAACCCCGGCCCCTACCTTGTCACCCTCAACGAGACCATCAATCTGCCCCTGGACGTCATGGCCCTGGGCAAGCCCCGCTCCAGCCTGCTCCGGTCGGGCGTCGCCATGCACAACGCCGTCTGGGACGCCGGCTACCGAGGGCGTTCCCAGGCCCTCCTGGTCGTCTACCATCCCCGCGGCTTCACGCTCAGCAGGAACTCCCGGGTGTTGCAGATCGTCTTCTTCCTCCTCGCCCACCCCGTCGACGAAGGATACCGCGGCCGCTACCAGGGCGAGGGCCTTCGCTGACACCGCCGCGCGGGATTGACACCGTATGCCCCGCTCGGTACGGTTGAGATACCCACAACGCCGCTCACGAGGAAGGAGCTTCCGGTGAAAGCCGCCGTTCTCTACGACTATCACCAGTCCCTGTCGGTCGAAGAGGTGGATCTGGACCCGCCCAAGGCCCACGAGGTCCACGTCCAGGTGGGCGCGGCGGGCATCTGTCGCAGCGACCTGCACTTCATGCACGGCCACCAGCGCATCCAGCTCCCCGCAGTCCTGGGCCACGAGGGCGCCGGCACCGTCCTCGACGTTGGCGAGGGCGTGACCCGCGTCGCGCCGGGAGACCGAGTCATCCTCACCTTCGTCCCCAACTGCGGCCGCTGCCACTTCTGCCTGACCGGCAGGGCCAACCTCTGCGATGCGCACGGGGCCACCGGTCCGGCCATGTTCGACGGCACCACCCGCCTCCACAAAGGCGACCAGCGAATTGCCCACATGGGCAAGGTGGCCTGCTTCGCCCAAGAGGCCGTCGTGCCCGAGTCCGGCTGCATCCCCGTCAGCGACGACCTGCCGCTGACCCACGCAGCCCTCATCGGCTGCTCCGTGACCACGGGCGTGGGCGCAGCCGTCTTCACGGCCGGCGTCCGGCCGGGCAGCGCCGTCGCGGTGGTGGGCGCGGGCGGCGTCGGCCTCAACGTCATCCAGGGCGCACGCCTCATGGGCGCCACCACGGTCATCGCCGTTGACGTTCAGGAGAGCAAGCTGGAGTTCGCGACCATGTTCGGCGCCACCCACACCGTCAACCCCACCGTCCAGGACCCGGTGGAGGGCGTCCGCCGCATCACCGACGGCCTGGGGGCCGACTACACCTTCGAGGTCTTCGGCTCGACGGAGACGGTGGAGGTGGCGTTCGAGGCGGCCCGCAAGGGCGGCGACGTGGTGGTCGTGGGTCTCGCCCCCGTCGGCGAGACCGCCGGCATACCGGCGTCTGACCTGGCCAGACAGGAGAAGACCATCAGGGGATGCTACTACGGCAGCGCACGCCCCCACGTCGACATGCCCACGATGGTGGACCTGTACCGCTCCGGGAAGATCAACATCGACGACCTGGTGACCCGCCAGTACGACCTCGACGACATCAACAAGGCCTACGACGACCTGGAGCGCGGCGAGGTCGGGCGGGGGCTCATCACTCGCTTCTAGAACGACGTCCAACTCCACCCGGCGTCCGGAGGTAGCCCATGTTCCAGCGAATCCTTGTTCCCCTGGATGGCTCCGAGCTAAGCGCCCAGGTCATCCCCTACGCCGCGGAGATGGCCAAGCGATTCGACGCGGAGATGTTCCTGATCCGATCGGTCCCTCCGGTCTCGGTGCCCGGCTTCGAAGCAGGCACGATGACCGATCCCGCTTCCGCAGAGAACCTCCTGGAGGCGGTCAAGGGCCAGGAGGCCCAGACCATACACCGGGCGGAGACCTACCTCAAGGAGCACGCCAAGGGGCTGCGGGACCAGGGATTGAAGGTCTCCATCGAGGCCGTCGTGGGCCCGCCGACCCCCACCATCCTGGACCTCTGCCGTCGCGAGGGGATCGACCTCGTGGTCATGGCGACGCGCGGACGCTCCAGTCTCGGGCGGGCGCTACTGGGGAGCGTGGCCGACCAGGTCATCCGCCACTCGGGCGTCCCGGTACTGGCGGTGCGCCCCCGGCGCTAGCGACGCCGCCTGCTCCGCAGCGGGCGGAAGTGGCGGATGTCCGTGATGGAGCCCTTGCGCTGGCTCGGCGGCTTCAACGCCATCTCCACACGGCTCCCCACCTGGACCTCTCCCGGTCCAGCCTCGCCCAGCCGGTGCATTACCACGCCATGGGCGCCGTCCATCCGCACCAGGGCCAGGGGCTGCGGCGGGTCCAGACGCTCCCCGTCCAAGCCGTAGTATGCCAGGGTCAACGCGTGCACCCGCCCCCGGTTGGGCGTCTCCTCCCACGTATCGGACAGGTCGGCCAGGCAGCGCTCGCAGTACAGCCTTGGAGGCAGGTAGAGCAGGTCGCAGCACGTGCAGCGAGTACCCATCAGCCGGCCGTTCTGTTTCAACTCCTGGAAGAACCGCTCCCCTGCCACGCCCAGCGTGTAGACGCTGTAGATGGGGACCTCCCCCTCCCACGAGGACCGCGCAGCCGCGCCCCCCACTTCCGCGGACGGGCTGGGCTCGCCCGGCTCCTCGGTCAGCGGCCGGAAGTAGCGGATGTCCGTGATGGCCCCGGTGCGCTGCCGTGCGGGCTTCCACACCGCCTGGACGCGCAGCCCGGTCCGAATCTTCGCCAGGTCAACCTCCCCCAGCTTGTGCATGATCCCCACGCCCGGAGCGGCCCCGTCCAGCTCGATGACTGCCGGAAGCTCGGGCGTCGTAAGGGGCTGGGCGTTCCAGGCCACGTGCGAGATGGAGAAGGTGTTCACCGTCCCCGTGTCCTGCACCGGGACGTACTCGTTCATCGGGCGGAAGCACCGCTCGCAGACGGTGCGCGGCGGCACGACGACCCGGTCGCATGTGCCGCAGTACGTACCGATGAGCTGCCCGTTCTTCAGTCCGGTCAGGTACCGGGTGGTGGCGATGCCCGTGTCCCACGAGTACCGTGCCACCGGGTCCCATCGCTCCGACAGCTTGCGCCGCTCGGCGATGTCCGACTCACGCAGCGATGTGCCGGGAAAGGCCTCGGGTGTCCAGTCGAGAGGGCTCATCGGGCCTCCTACGGCGTATTGGGCTCGGTTCCCAGGATGACCACGGTGCCCACCTGCATCAGGTCGCCCCAAGCCTGGGCCAGCCCTCGGGTCGGCTTCCCGGGGACCTGCCGCGCTCCCGCCTCTCCTCTGAGCTGCCAGAAAAGCTCCGATACCTTCATCAGGCCGGCGGCGGAGATGGGGTTCCCCACCCCCAGGAGACCGCCCGAGGGCGAGCAGGGCATGTCGCCTGTGCGCTCAGTCACCCCGTCAATCACCAGCTGCGGTGCGCCGCCCTTGGGAGCGAGCTGCAGACCCTCCAGGTGATGGAGCTCCTTGTAGTCGAAGGGGTCGTAGGGCTCCACCACGTTGATCTGCTTGCGGGGCTCGGTGACGCCGGCCATGTCGTAGGCCATGCGCGCCGCCTTCTCCAGGTACGTCGGGTAGGCGAGGTCCCGGTTCGTCCAGTACTGCGTGTCCAGGGACCAGCCCACGCCCTGCACCCACACGGGCTTGTCGGTGATCCGTCGCGCCACCCTCTCCGACACCATCACCATGGCCACGGCGCCGTCGCTGGTGGGGCTCACGTCCAGCCGCTTGACCGGCCACGCCATCACCGCCGAGTTCATCACGTCGTCGACGGTGAGGTCCGCCCCCACCTGCGTGCAGGGGTGGTCCAGGCCGTTCCGCTTGTTCTTCACTGCAACCCGGGCGATGTCCCGCTCCGAGATTCCGTAGGTCGCCATGTAGCGCTGCATCTCCAGGGCGAAGATCCACAGGAGGTTGGGCATGAGCGCCCGCTCCGTGGTGTGGTCGAAGATGGTGAGGAATGCACCCTGCGGGTGCGGCCGGCAGGTCGACATCTTCTCCTCGCACACCACCAGACACACGTCGAAGAGCCCCGAGGCAATGTGGTACCAGGCCTGGATGGGCGAGAAGACGCCCGTGCCGCCGCCAACGTAGCCCCGCATCACCGGCTTGCGCCAGCCGCCTGCTCCGTCGGCGAGCCACTCCCCCTTCATGTGCACCCCGTCGAAGGCGTCCGGGGCCGTTCCCACGACGACGCAGTCCACGTCATCCAGGGTCAGGCCGCAGGAGTCCAGGGCCATCCGAGCGGCCTCGGAGGAGAGCTCCCGGCCCGTCTCCAGGGACCGCCGCATGAACTTGGTCATCCCCGCGCCTACGACGGCGACATTGCGAAGCCCCATATCTCTTCTTCCTCTCCGGTCCTGCTACTCGCCGCCTAGCACCACCACGGCCCCGCTCGCGTGCGGAATGCCCTTCCAGCTCTGGGCCACGCCCACCCGGGCGCCTTTCACCTGTCGTGCTCCTGCCTGGCCCCGCAACTGTGCGACCAGCTCCGCCAGCTTCAGCAGCCCCGTCGCCTCGTGGGCGGAGCCGACGCCCAGGCTGCCACCGGAGACGTTCACCGGCAGCTCGCCCTCCGGCCCCGTGGCCCCCTCCTCGAGCATTGCTCCTGCGTGCCCGCGGCGGCAGAAGCCCAGGGCCTCCACGTGCTGCAGCTCCTTGTACGAGAAGGTGTCGTCCACCTCCGCCAGGTCCACCTGCCGTCGGGGGTGGCGGATGCCGGCCATCCGGTAGGCCATCTCCCGAGCGGTGCGGGCGTATGCGGCCTGGCCCCACTCTCGCGTCTCCAGCGAGGGAGTATCCGAACACCACCCAACGCCTCGAATCCACACCGGTGTACCCTTGAGCCGGCGGGCCCGCTCCTCGCTGGCTAGGACCAGCACCACGGCGCCGTCGGCGTGCCGGGCGATGTCCGACTCGCTCAGGGGGGCGAAAGCGGGCGGCGCGGCCAGTACTTCCGCCAGCGTGTTGTCCGCCCCGTATGCTGCCAGGGGGTTCGACAGCGCGTTGCGGCGGTTCTTCACGGTCACCATCCCGCACTGCTCGCGGGTGGCCCTCGACTCCTCCAGGAAGCGGTTCATCTCCAGCCCTGCGATGGCGTTGGGGTGGACCCGCAGCGGGCGGGTGTACACCGGGTCCATCGCGTACGCCGTCACCTGGTCCGGCGTCAGCATGTTCGACGCCTTGCTGTGCGCCTCCACCACCACCACGTCGAAGGCGCCCGTCGCGATCTGCATGTGCGCCGCGGCCACGCTGTTGAGCCCGTCCGCCGTGATGGTGTGCATGGGCCGTAGCATGGCCCCCAGCTGGTCCGGGGTGTACTCGTCGAAGATGCTGGTGCCCTCGTTGAAGTCCTCCGCGCTCGTGACGAAGCTGTCCACGTCCGTCCGCGGGTCTATACCCGCGTCCGCGTAGGCCCGCACGGCCGCCTCGTACATCAACTCCCTGTAGGAGAGTTCCGGGGTCACGGGCCGAAACGCCGTCACCCCAACGCCGACTATCGCAACACGCCCTGCCATCGTCTCCTCCGGCTGAGATGCCAAGCGAGAATACCGGCTGCAACTGGGAGCGTCAAGCGGAACAAAGGAGCCGCAGAGGCGGGTTTACCCCACCCCTAATACCCACGGAACAGCTCCCCCCACGGCGTCTCCAGCGCCTTGCGGATGCGGCGGCGACCCACGAGCGTGCGCCAGTAGCCGTTGTAGTACAGGTTCGACGCCAGGAAGGCCCACGGCACGATGGGGCTGCGCAGCAGCAGCCGCTCCAGCGGCTTGAGCGGCCCCCAGTAGATCAGCTTCTGGCCGCGGCTGGCGAAGGTGTTGCCCGTCGACTTGAACCCCAGCCTCGCATCGCCGCCGTCGCCCACCACCTCGATGGCGCGAGGGTCGCCGATGCCGAGGCCGCGCTCGTGGGCGAGGCGGATGAAGGCGATGCTCATCGGGTCGAAGCCCATCAGCTTCGACGCCACCGCGTCGATCGCCACCTGGTCCGCCGACGCCAGCAGCAGGCCCGGCGTGTGCCATCGCATCGCCCGGGGGCCCGGACCGTCGCCCGCGAACGTCCCGTCCATCACGGCGAAGAGCCCCGGGTGTATCTCCTTCTGGATCGTCAGCAGGTCCACCAGCGTCTCGTGGATGACCGAGTGCGTCCAGTGGCGCCGCCGGTTCAGCAGCCCGCCAAAGGCGTTCTTCATGGCGCCGGTCATGGTGGTGAAGACGTGGGTCTTGAGGGTGGGAAGCTGGATGATGCTGTTGCCGGGAAAGCAGGCGGGGATGGTGATGCCCTCCGGAAAGATGTCGTGCAAGGCGAGCATGGTGCCCTTGGGCTCGTAGGTGACCCAGTCAGTGCCGGGGACGTCCAGGTGGACGCTCGCCAGCCCGTGGTGGTCGAGGACGGGCTTGAGCTTGTTGCGGACCTCGCCCTCGTAGGAGTCGACGACGACGGTGCCGTTCTGGGCGGGGCGCAGGTCGGCGTAGCCGTCGTCGCGCAGCGCGCGGATGACGCCGTCGAGCTGCCAGGGCGTCGTCGAGCAGGCGGGGTACCAGTGCTGCCACGAGATGTTGGGCTTGAGGATGACGGGCACGCCGGCGGGGAGGACAGCCTGGTAGTCGGCCAGGCGCATGGCGCGGCCGACATCCTCGAGCACCGTCGCAGGCGTGGTGCGCACGACGGCCACCTTGGGGCGCGCCGCGGCGGCCGCGGGGCGGGACGGCTGCGGGCTGGGGTGGGTCATGTGGCGCACACGCTCCTCACCAGTCCAGGGTAGCCGAGGTGAGGGGCCGTCGGCAACGGCGGGGGTGGCCTACGGCGGTGGGACTCGAGTCGATTCGTTTCGTTTCGCGCGTTTTTTCCCGGCCCTCCGTGTCTGGGGCGGCGCAGCGGAGCGTCGAAACAGCTTTGAGGTTGATTCGCGGTTGATCCACGACGGGATGGGACGCAGCTTGGAGTCGTCTTTTCGTCCGGCCAACGGGATGGCGTCGCAGGTTGGGGGTTGTTTCGCAAGCGGGGGTTGGAACCGCGGGTGGCAGGCACGAGACGAATGCCTCGCGAGACAACCGCGGAACAACCTCCAGATAGGGGAGTGGGGTCGCTAGAAGGGGGCGCGGAACAACGTCCAGGCAGGGCGAGAGAGGGCGCGGGGACGACGATGGTGGTCGGGCGCGTGCGGTGTGTGGGCATGGGGTGATGGTAGGGGATGGAGGGGGTGTGGGGATAGGGGCGGGTGGCACGCGGCCTACGCCCGCCGGACTTCCTCCTTCAGCGCAGCAAGGGCGGTCTCCACAATTTCCCGGTCGTTGCGATGGAGGCCGATGAGCACGTCGATGACGGTGTTGGCGCGATGGAAGAAGCGGAGCTTGCGCCGCAGCCGCTCGGGGCAGGGGTGCGGACTGTGGGCCAGGTGCCGCCGCAGGAACTCGTCGCCGTAGTCGGCGTAGAGCCACTGCAGCTCGTAGTCCGGGTCTCCGATCTCCATGTCGCCGAAGTCGATGATGCCGGCGATGGTCTGCGTCGCCGGGTCGAGGATGACGTGCTCGGGGCTCAGGTCGGCGTGCAGCACCGCCGGCTCGTAGTCAAAGTGGCGAGCGTCTGCGAGGTAGCCCCCGTACAGCCGCTCGACGTAGTCGCGCTCACGCCGGCCCAGGCTGGGGTGCACCCGATCCCTGATGAGCCGCAGGTCGCCCTCGTAGTCGGCCCTGAAGTCGTTGATCCCGAGCCCCAGCCGGGCGGCCCGGTCGACGGGGAAGGCGTGCAGTTGCCGCACGAAGCGCGCAATCTGGTCGAACAGGCCCGCCCGCACCGCAGGGTCGAGGCCGAACAGCACCTCCGGCGTCAGCGCGACGCCGCCGATGCGCCGGTAGCCCGAGAAGGGCAGACCGGTGCGCGGGTCCGTGCCGACGAACTCCGGGCACGGTATGCGGACGTCGAGGCCCCTCTGGAGCTCGGGCAGCAGCGCCGCCTCGACCGCCACCTTGGCCGCGGCCTTCTCGATCTTGGGGAAGCGGAAGACGAGCTCGTCGTTGACGGTCAGGGCCAGGTTGTCCATGCCCTCACCCGCGAGCGCGACCGACTCCACGACGAGGTGCGGGAAGTTGGCCTCGATGGCGTGGCGGTAGGGGAGGAGGGGGTTGGGGGGAGTGTTCACGGTGGCTTGCGGTGACAAGGATCAGGACCGGGACCTGGTCAAGAGGCTGCTCGCCCAAGTAGCTTCTTGATCTCTTCCCTCAGTCTCGCCTTTCGCGCTTCGTAGAATGCGTCGAACTCGATTATCGACTCCGGCACATGCCCAAGCAGGTGGCGCTCCTGATATTCACGCCTGGATGCGTTGTCACGATACGTCGTCGAGAGCCATTCAGCCGGCATTGTTGCGTTCTTCTCGATGTTGACTGCGCCCGGGAGTAGTTGGAGATTGGCAAGTCCATCCTTGTTCTGCACGAAGTGGTCTATCTGATCATCTGGGACACCAGCGCTGCGCAGGTGTCGGGCGGTGAATCGTGAGGAAGGGAAGATATGATCCACGTGGAACTGATTACGCAGGTCAACAAACGGGAACAGCAGGGACAGCAGTGCGAACGTCAGGCGGTCGCCATAACGCATATCTGCCAGATCTTCGACCTCTCCGTCTTCGAAGACAAGCGGCCTTCCCCGACCCTCCATCTCTCTACCTATCTGGACAACGGGGAAAGCGTCACCCTCACTTTCCTTAATGACTTGCCTGAGGGCCGTCAGCAGCGTGTCCAGGCCGCTGCCCCAGACGCCAGACTTCAGCAAGCTTCGAATTAACCATTCACGAATATCCCTCCTGTCCTGCTCGAACTTACTGTGTACAAGGTAGGAATCTCCTGGGTCCTTTTTGTAGAGATAGTATGCAATGGGCAGAATCGCGTTGTGTGCGCTCAACGTCTGTGCGTTGAAACCGAAGCCAGATACCAGGTGGACGGTCAGCGTCAAGGCTCGCTTGATATCGTCCCATTTGGATTCGAAGTCATCCATGTGGTCACGGTTGAAGTTGTCAATCTTGAAGCCGACACTGCCGATATCGCTCAACATTAGACCGGCTTTGAGAACAAGGTCTTTGGAGAAGGCAAACCCAACTCCGACCCGATTAAGATCATCTACTAGCCTGTGAATTTCCTCTCGCGCGTCGTGTTTGGTCCATTGCGCTACGGCAATAGATAGCAACAAGTCAGAATGGGACAGGGGTGTGCCACCGTCGTTCGTACGAATGAATATCTGAAGGACTTTGTCCAGCTCCTGCCCCTTTTCTTCATAGTAGGCTACGAGACGCTCCTTGTGGACGACGCTATGGAGTCTATCGAGTGTCTCAAAGGCTGAATCCACCTGTTCTTGTGGGAGGCGCTTATTCAACCACCGGACCATAGGCAGCCCGCCATCCATGGCCATCACGTCTTTGACAGGGAACCAACACTCTTCTCCATCCTGGGACCCATCACCTGTCCGGAATCTGAACCGATACTGTGCGCCATCCTCGTTGTCCTCATCGGGCCTCCAGAGCAGATCCAAGTACAAACGGCGGACAGGGAAGGCGTCGGGGTTGTTCCACCATAGGCGCGGTCGCTTCCACGCCATGCTCCCACGCAATCCAATGTTCAGCGCTGTCAGACGTTGTTGTCCGTCGAGCACTGCTGTCAGCTTCTGGTTCGGCATCGGTGGCAGCGGCGGACAGTGGCGACCATACCGGTCATGGTAGTTGAGAACAAAATCGAAGAAATTAAACTTGCCGCTGGTCTCAGGCGAGACGCGCCAATAAAGAAAGGTGCCAAACGGGTAGCCCTGCATGAGACTATCGAACAGCCGATATATCTGTTCAGGCTTCCATACAAACTCGCGCTGGATGGCAGGCAGCACGAGGTCGTGCCGATGAATTTCCTCTAGGGTATCTTTGATGGTCTCCCCGGTCTGGTACACGGCGATCCTCCCGTCCGATACTGACAGCCCGCCTTTTCACTTCCATGCCTACTACACCGGCGGGGTGGGCGGTGTAGCCGCCGGGGCGGCGTGGGGCGATTCTAGCGCATCCTGCGGGCCTATGGCACAAATATGCGGAAAACTCATGCCCATCCTCTGTGCGAGGCAGCGTACGGGGAGCGGGTAGCGAGGTTCCCTAAACTCACAAACGAAGTGCAACACCTGGTTAAGGTGTTGTCATGGGAAGACGATATAGGCATGTCACCATTGAAGAACGCTGTGAAGTGGCCCGACTACACGCCCTGGGACACTCGGTCCGTCAAATTGCGGCAGCTCTGGATCGCTCGCCATCAACCGTGGCTCGGGAACTGACGCGCAATGGGTCGCGGACCCAGGGCTATCAGCCTCGGTATGCCGACCAGCACGCCCATGCCCGGCGCTGGCGCGGCGCTCGCTTGGAACGGGATGCAGGGCTCCGGCAGCAGGTCCTCTCCTGCCTCAAGCAGGGCTGGTCCCCTGAGCAGGTGGCGGGACGCATGGCCATGGAGTCAGGCAAACCCGTCATCTCCCACGAGAGCATCTACCGCTTCATCTACGCCCAGATCGCTCGCAAGAAGGACTACTCCTGGCGCCACTACCTGCCCCGCGGAAAGTCCAAGCGGGGATGGCGGGGACGCAGAGGAGGAAGCTCTGCCTCCTTCATTGCCCACCGACTTCCCCTGGCCCACCGCCCCCAGGAGGCTGCCTGCCGCCAGACCCCTGGCCACTGGGAGGCGGACCTGATGGCCTTCGGCCGCCGAGGCCCCGTGGTCCTAGCCCTGCACGAGCGCTACTCCCGCCTCCTCATCGCCCTGCGGCCCGAAGGGAAGGCCTCCAGCCCCATCGCCGGCGCCATCATGCAAGCCCTGAGCTTCTTCCCTCCTGCATGGCGCCAGACCGTCACCTTCGACAATGGCACGG
Organism: Dehalococcoidia bacterium; assembly: GCA_965205235.1. Taxonomy (GTDB): domain Bacteria; phylum Chloroflexota; class Dehalococcoidia; order Lucifugimonadales; family UBA1127; genus CBDBGD01. Next base: position 137,387 of record CBDBGD010000003.1, on the reverse strand, counting down.
AGTTCGCCCGCCATCACGCATTGCACGCGCTGGGCATTCAGACCTTCTTCTGCGATACCCACTCACCTTGGCAGAAGGGCGGCGTGGAGAACGCTATCGGCCGCATGCGGCGCTCCCTTCCCCGGAAGACCGACCTGGCGACCGTCTCCGACGCCCGGTTTGCTCAGCTCGTCCGCTCTTACAACAATACCCCTCGCAAGTGTCTGGGGTACCGCACCCCGGCAGAGATCTATGCTGCCCAGGTGTTGCACTTGAAATGTGAATTCACCTTCCTGCTTTCGCAGGAACGACGATATTGGGAGCGGGCTAGCTGCGTTTGCGGGTGTGGGCTTTGCGGGCGGCGGCGGCGATGTGGGCGGCGCTGAGGCCGTACTTCTCGATGAGCTGGGGGGCGGCGCCGGACTCGGCGTACTGGCGGACGCCGACGACCTCGACGGGGACGGGGTGTTCGGCGGCGACGACGCCGGTGACGAGGCTGCCGAGGCCGCCGTGGACGTAGTGCTCCTCAGCGGTGACGAGGGCGCCGGTCTCGCGGGCGGCGCGGGCGATGGCGTCGTGGTCGAAGGGTCGGAGGGTGTGCATGTTGAGGACGCGCGTCGAGAGGCCCGCCGCGGCCAGCGTGTCCGCGGCCTCCACGGCCGCGGCGACCATGGACCCGCAGGCGACCAGCGTCACGTCGTCGCCGTCGCGGAGCGTCTCGGCCTCGCCGAGGCGGAAATCGAAGTCGTCGGCGTGGAGGATGGGGAGGGCCGGGCGGTAGAGTCGGACGTACACGGGGCCGTCGATCTGGGCTGCGGCTCGGACGGCCGCGACGGTCTCGGGGCCGTCCGAGGGGGTGAGGACGGTGACGGTGGGGAGGCTGAGCATGAGGGCGACGTCCTCGATGGCCTGGGCGGAGACGCCGTCCTCGCCGGTGATGAGGCCGGCGTGGGTGCAGACGAGCTTGACGTTGAGGCGGGGCTGGGCGACGCCGACGCGCATCTGGTCAAAGGCGCGGCCGGTGCCGAAGACGGCGAAGGTGGAGCAGAAGGGGACCTTGCCGGCGGAGGCGAGGCCGGCGGCGACGCTGAGGATGTTCTGCTCAGCGGCGCCGAAGTCGAAGAAGCGGTCGGGGAACTCCTTGGCGAAGGGCGTGGTGAATGTCGAGACGTTCAGGTCGCCGCCGAGGACGACGACGTCGGGGTTCTCGCGGCCAAGCTCGACGAGGGCGGCGCCGTAGGCCTCCCGCGTCGACGCGCTGATCGCCTGGGCCACGCCTAGGCCTCCAACTCTTGCAGGGCCAGCTCCAACTGCTCCTTGTTCGGGGCCTTGCCGTGGAAGTCGGGGTTGTTCTCCATGAAGCTGACGCCCTTGCCCTTGACGGTGTGGGCGATGATGGCGGTGGGGCGGTCGGTGACGCTGCGGGCTTCGTCGAGGGCGTCGAGGACGTGGGCGAGGTCGTGGCCGTCGGTCTCGCGGACGTGCCAGCCGAAGGAGCGCCAGCGGTCGGCGAGTGGCTCGAGGGCCATGACCTCGGCGGTGAAGCGGTCGTTCTGGATGCCGTTGCGGTCGACGATGGCGGTGAGGTTGTCGAGCTTGTAGAAGGGGGCGGCCATGGCGGCCTCCCAGACCTGGCCCTCGTTCAACTCGCCGTCGCCGAGGAGGACGTAGACGCGCGAGTCGCGGCCGTCGAGGCGGGACGCGAGGGCGGCGCCGATGCCGAAGGAGAGGCCCTGGCCGAGGGAGCCGGAGGACATCTCGACGCCTGGGGTGCCGAGCTTGGCGTGGCCCTGCAGGCGGCTGTTCAGCTTGCGGAACGTGGCAAGCTCCTCCACCGGGAAGTAGCCGCTGCGGGCGAGGACGGAGTAGAGCACCGGGCAGGCGTGGCCCTTGCTCTCGATGAAGCGGTCGCGGTCGGGCCATGCGGGGTCGTCGGGGCGGTGGCGCATGACATGGAAGTAGAGGGCGACCAGAAGCTCCACGGCGGACAGCGACCCCCCGGGGTGGCCGCTCCCCGCCTCCGCAGTCATGGTGACGATGTCACGCCGCACGTCCCGGGCGATGCGCTGCAACTCGGCGACGTTGGGGGAAGAAGAAGCCACCCCAGCACTGCCGTCCGAGGTAGAATGCGCTGTTTTCGACGACGCGACCCGTTGTGCGTCCATCATGGCCTCAAGGCGGGATTATACCGACGCGCTCCTGAGCGTGTCTAGGAACGAAAAACGCCTTTTCTCACCCGTTTTCCCTCACCGCACCCGGCCGATGGCCAGCGCGAGGCCGATGATGAAGCCGACGATGGTGTACAGGCCCTGCACGAGGAGGCCGGGGGTGAGGAGCTCGAAGACGGCGTAGCTGAGGACGAAGCCCACGACGGCGATAACCTGGAACGGCCCGCCCCGCTTGCGGTTCGTGGCGACGCTGACGGCCTCGCCGACGAGGTAGCCCGCGGCGACCAGTCCGGCGGCGCGCAGCAGCCAACGGAAGATCGCGGGGAAGAGGGCGTCGGCGAACCCCAGCGCGACGCCCACGGCCAGCCCGACGACCAAGGCCGCGCCCACCGCGCGGAGGATGTCGACGGGGCGCGCGTCGAAGGTGGGGAGGCGTCGGAGGCCCGCGCACTGACGGCATCGGGAGCCCACGGGCGTGAGGTTGGCGCACCGGCTGCAGATGGGCTTCTCGCACTTGCTGCAGCGGAGCAGTGTCTCGACCTTGGGGTGGTAGGCGCAGCGCACGGGCTACTCCGGCCGGCCGGGCCCGGACTCGTCCGGCGTGCGGACCACCCAGTCGTCGCGGTCGGCCACGTCCCGGTCGTAGAGCAGCCGGTTCACCACCAGCCGAAGGCGCCCAACCCCCTCGACCGGGGCCTCGCCGTTGCTCGTCAGCCGCTTGGCCAGCACGAGGAGGATGAGGCCCAGGAGGACGGCGGTGATCTCCGTCGGCTGGTCGAGCGCGAGAGACAGGGGGACCATGATCGACATGCCGATGGCCATCCACATCGCCAGGTTCCGCCGCCACAGCCAGCCGATGAGGCCGACGACGACGATGCCCAACGCGAGCTGCGGCCATAGCCCGAACCCGACGTAGGCGCCCATGGCCGTGGCGACACCTCGGCCGCCGGTGAAGCGAATGTAGGGCGACCAGTTGTGCCCGACGACGGCGGCCAGCGACAGGCCCACCTGCCCCCACAGGCTGACGCCAAGAGCGTTGGCCACCACGATGGGCAGGGCGCCCTTGGCAAGCCCGTCGAACAGCCCCACGGCGAAGCCCGTGCGCGGGCCGATCTGCCGCATGTAGTTCGACGCCCCAACGTTGCCGCTGCCGTAGCGTCGGATGTCGACGCCGTAGCGGAGCCGCGCCACCAGGTAGGCCGTGGGCAGCGCCCCCCACAGATACGCCAGGACAATCGCGACGGCCTCCGCCACTGTGCGCACCTCCTCCCGCCTGGGACAGGCGACTACACTCTACAGAGCGGGCGCGGACAATGCCAGAGCGCGGGGGTGGGGTGTCTGCGCGGCGCCAACCCCGCGGCTGTCGCGTCGGCGTCTGGCGCAGGGAGATGTGGGAGGTGATGGCGACCCTGGGTGGGCCCACCCACCCACCCTCGGAAGTTGATTTGGTAACTGGGGGCACATCCCCCAGACCCCTTGCCAGAGGGGGGCTCCCCCTCTGGACTCCCCCTGGAGCACCGCTGTGGTGGTTTGTCCGTTCGTGGTTCGACGGGCTCACCACAAGCGGGGCGGGGGGTTCGGAGTGTCGAGGGGCGCCCACGAGGGGCGCCCCTACGTCGTCGAGAGGTGGGAGGTCGAGGTTCCTGCCTTCGCAGGAACGACGATGGCGGCGGGCGTCAGGGCTCCAGGCGGACGAGGCGGCGCTGGCGGGCGCCGCGGCGCAGGACGATGACGCGGCCCTCGACGGCGTCCTCCAGCCGGACGGCGTACCGCGGGTCGTCGACTCGCCGGTTGCCCACGGACACGCCGCCGCCCAGTATGAGCCGCCGCGCCTCGCTGCGGGACGGCGCCAGCCCCGCGAGCGCGACCAGCTCCTGCAGCGGGACGCCCTCGCCCTCGAACCTCTGACGCGGGGCGGAGATGGAGGGCACGTCCTGGAAGACGTCGAGGAGCTCCGCGGCGGTGAGGCCGGAGACGTCGCCGCCGAACAGGGCCTCGGTCGCGGCTAGGGCCTGTCGCAGCGCCGCCTCGCCGTGGGTCATGCGCGTGACCTCCGCCGCCAGCCGCCGCTGCGCCTCCCGTCCCTCCGGGCGCTCGGCGACCTGATGTGCCAGGTCGTCGATCTCCTCCCGGGGCATCAGGGTGAAGTACCGCAGCAGCTTGACCACGTCAGCGTCCTGCGAGTTGAGCCAGAACTGGTAGTACTGGAACGGCGACGTCTTGTCGGCGTCGAGCCACACCGCGCCCGCCTCGGTCTTCCCGAACTTCGCTCCCGAGGCCGAGGTGACCAGCGGCGTCACCAGCGCATGGACCTGCGCGTCTCGTACCCGGCGGACCAGGTGGACGCCCGCCGTGATGTTGCCCCACTGGTCGCTGCCGCCCATCTGCAGCGTGCAGCCGTAGCGGTCGTAGAGTGTGAGGTAGTCGTAGGCCTGCAGCAGCATGTAGCTGAACTCCGTGTAGGTGATGCCGTCCGCCATCCGCCCCTGCACCGAGTCCTTGGCGAGCATGTAGTTGACGGTGAAGTGCTTGCCGACGTCTCGCATGAAGTCGATCGCGCCCGTCGGCTCCAGCCAGTCCGCGTTGTTGATGAGCATCGCCGCGTTCTCGCCGGCGTCAAAGTCCAGGAAGCGCGCAAGCTGCGCCCGGATGCCGACCAGGTTCTCCTGGAGCGCCTCGCGGGTGAGCAGCGGCCTCTCCACCGACTTCCCCCCAGGGTCGCCGATGAGCCCCGTGCCGCCCCCAGCGATGGCGATGGGCCGGTGCCCGTGCCGCTGCAGCCGCACCAGCATCATGATTCCCAGCAGGTTGCCGATGTGCAGGCTGTCCGCCGACGGGTCGAAGCCGATGTACCCCGTGACCTTCCTGCCGGCCAGGACCTCCTCCAGTCCGGGGGTATACAGCTCCTGCCCGTCCTCGGTGATGTGGATGAGCCCGCGCCAGCGGAACTCGTCCATGACCGAGTTGGCGGTCCGGGATGCGACCATTTGAGGTTCCTCCTAGCTCCCACGTCGGGGAGGGACGGGTCTTGGGGTGTGCGCGGGGAACGCCCCCGCGCCGAGGTGGTGTCTCGCTACGGGAGGAGGGCCTTGAGGCGAGTCATGGAGGCCAGGGGCGGGCCCACGGTCCCCGGCGCAACCTCGTCGGCGCTGCCGTTCGCGTGGTAGTCGCTCCCCCCGCAGGGGATGAGCTCGTAGCGGTGGCACAGCCGCTGCAGCCACGCCACCTCTTCCACCGTGTAGTCCTTGTAGTAGACCTCCATCCCCACCAGCCCGGCCTCGACGAAGGACGGCAGGTGCGTATGGAGGTTCTTCACGTAGCGCGCGGGATGCGCCAGCACCGGCAGCCCGCCGAAGCGCAGGATCAGGCGGATGGCCTCCTCCGGCGACAGTTTGCTGCGGCCCACGTACGCAGGACCGCCTCGCCCCAGGTACTTGTCGAAGGCCTCCTGGTTCGTCGCCACGTACCCCCGCTCCACTAGCGCCCGGGCCACGTGAGGCCGTGCGATGGCCCCGCCCTGCGCCAGTTCCTCGACGCGGCTCCACTCCACGACCAGGCCGATCTCCGCGAGGCGCTCCACCATGCGCCGCCCCCGTTCGTCCCGGCCGTCCCGAAAGCCCCGGAGCGTCTCCTGCAGCTCCTCGCTGTCGATGTCCAGGAAGTACCCCAGGATGTGCACGTCGCCTTCGGGGATGTCGGCGCCCAGCTCCACGCCGGGGATCAGTTCCAGCCCTGGGTGGGCCAGCGCCTCCTCCTGCGCCTCCGCCATCCCCTCCGTCGAGTCGTGGTCGGTGATGGCGACGTGCCGCAGGCCGTTGCGCGCCAGCAGCCGCACCAGCTCCGTCGGCGTCAGCTGCCCGTCGGAGGCCGTCGTGTGCATGTGGAGGTCAACCTGTGCAGCCATACCTACCCCTGTCCTCTTCGTCCCGAGGACGCAGCCGCGGTGGCCGCCGCCCTCCGAGCGCCCGTGCGGACGCCCGGAGGACCAACGACCCTATCGTGCGAACTCGACAGCCCGCGTCTCCCGGATGACCATGACCTTGATCTGGCCCGGATAGACGAGCTTCTCTTCGATCTGCTTTGCGATGTCCCGCGCCAGCTTCGGTGCGGCAATGTCGTCCACCTGCTCCGGCCGGACCATCACCCGGACCTCGCGGCCCGCCTGGATGGCGAAGCACTTCTCCACGCCGGGGAAGTCCTTGACCACCTCTTCGATGGCCGCCAGGCGCTTCACGTACGCCTCCAGGGTGTCCCGGCGCGCCCCCGGCCGTGCCGACGTGATAGCGTCCGCCGCCACGACGATGAACGCCTCCACCGAGCCCTTGTCCTCGTCGTGGTGCTCCTCGATGGCGCGGCGCACGGGGTCGGGGATCTGGTACCTAGCCGCCATGTCCGCGCCAATCTCCGCGTGCGGCCCTTCCACCTCGTGCGTCAGCGCCTTGCCGATGTCGTGCAGCAGCGCCCCGGCCTTGCACACCTGGATGTCCACGCCCACCTCGGACGCGAGCATCCCGGCGATGAGGCTGGCCTCAACGCTGTGCTGCAGGACGTTGCCGCCGTAGCTGGTGCGGTACTTCAGGCGCCCCAGCAGCTTGACCAGGTCGGGGTGGAGGCCCCGCACGCCGGCGTCGAAGATGGCCTGCTCGCCGGCGTCCTTGATGACCTGGTCCACCTCGGTCTGGGCGCGTTCGACGGCGGTCTCCACCCGCGCCGGGTGAATGCGGCCGTCCTTGATGAGCTGCTCCAGGGCTACCCTGGCCACCTCCCGCCGGATGGGGTCGAAGCAGGAGATGGTCACGGCCTCCGGAGTGTCGTCGATGATCAGGTCCACGCCTGTGGCCTGTTCGATCGCGCGTATGTTCCGTCCTTCGCGGCCGATGAGACGGCCCTTCATCTCATCGTTGGGAAGGGACACGCTGGTGACGGTAGACTCGGATACAACGTCTGAGGCCAGCCTCTGAATGGCTAGTGCAATGTACTTGCGCGCTTTCTGGTCCGCTTCGTCCTTGTACTGCGCGTCAAGGTCATAGTATCGCCGCGCAAGCTCGTGCTGACTGTCAATCTCCGCCTTTTTGAGGATTGCCTCTTTCGCCTCTTGCAGAGTCAGCTCCGCAATGGCCTCCAGGTCTTTGAGCTGTCTCTCCTTCAGCGAATCCAGCTCTGCTTGCGTAGCCTCCAGACGTTGCTCCCGGTTGCTGAGCCCGTTCTCTCGATTCTCCAGAGAGTCCGCCCGGCGGTCCAGGTTCTCCTCTCTCTGGGACAGACGACGCTCCTGCCGTTGCAGGTCGCCCCGCTGCTGGCGGAGGTCTCGCTCCGCATTGGATCGCAGCTGCAGGGCTTCCTCTTTCGCCTCCAGCAGTGCGGTCTTCTTCTGCTGCTCCGCCTCCTCTTGGATGCGGGCAGCTTGGGCCTCAGCCTCCGTCAGGCGCCTTCCACCCAGCATCCGCCGGTAGAAGACGCCAACCACGGTCCCCACTCCCAGGGCCGCTAGGACGGAAAACACAATGATGAGGGCCAGGGCAATGCCTGACACTGTGGTCACCTTCCTTTCCGTCCAAGCCTTGTAAACGTGCCGACCCTGACCGTTGGGTCGCCCCTCATCTTACCCAGCCCGCCGCGGCAGTGTCAACGAAACATGGGGTTCGCAGGCATGCGCGGGGGTGGGGGCGCGAGGGTCGGCAGGGCATAGCCCGGAGAACAACGTGCCGGTGGGGGTTGGGCAAACTACCATAGGAACTCTCCGCCTCCAAGGCATCTGCCACTTGACTCGCCGTTCTCTAATGGAGAAGATGAGAGGTGTGCGTGAGGAACTGCAAATCGAATGGGCACCGCGGGCAATCAGGGATATGCGCCGCCTAGCCGCCCGGGACCGAGAGCGGGTCATCGCTAAAATTGAACAGTATGCCGAGAACCCCGCTTCGCTCGCTAGGCGAGTGACAGCACTGACCGGCAGCGACTACAGGCGGTTGAGAGTTGGCCGCCACCGCGTCATCTTCACCACGCAATATCGCGAGCCCTCAACCCTGATAGTCCTGAGAGTCCGCCATAGAAGGGAGGCATATGATTAGCGAAGAAACCATCACCATGACCCGCAAGGAGTATGACGCCCTCATGGAGCGCAACAGCCAGCTTGAGGACATGCTGGCCGCGCAGCGTGCGGACGACGGCGTACGCGTCCCCCACGAGGTCGCACTGGACATCATGCGGGGAAAGGGTCCCGTCCTGGCGTTTCGGAAACACCAGGGCATGACCCTGCGGGAGCTGTCGGAGAGAACGGGCATCGCCGCGGGGTACATCTCCGAGATTGAGCGCGGGCGAAAGCCGGGATCGACCTCGGCGCTGGCCCGCATCGCCAGTGCGCTGGGCACCACGATCGACGTTCTGGTGGGCTGAGCCTCGCGCCTACGCGCTGAGGGGGAGTTCCGTGCCCAGGCCGCGCTCCACCGCCTTGCGGTAGACGTAGGCGGCCGCCGCGACGTCGCTGATGCCGATGCCGTGGGCTTGGAAGAGCGTGACCGCGTCCGCCGACGGTCGACCGGGCACCCGGCCCGATGCCACCTCCCACAGCTCGGTCACCTGTCCCCAGTGGATGACGCCGGTCTCGATGGGGAAGACCAGGTTGCCGCCGTAGCGCTTGGCCTCGTCGACGCTGTCGACGACGACGGTGTCGGCGCGGCCGACGGCGGCCTCGTCGAGCTCGCGTCGGGTCCAGTGGTTGCCGCCGCAGGCGTTGACGTGCATGCCGGGCTCCAGCCACTCGCCGAGGAGGACGGGGGAGGGCGACGTGGTCATCGTCGTCACGATGTCGGCGCCCTTCACGCACTCGGCCGCGCTGGTCGCCGCGATGGTCTCGACGCCCAGCAGCTCCTGCATCTCGGCGGCGAAGGCCTGGCAGCGCTCGGGGACGATGTCGAAGGCGCGGATGGACGTGATGTTTCGCACGGCGCAGACGCCCTCGAGCTGGGCGCGGCCCTGCGCGCCGGTGCCGATGATGGCGACGGTGGAGGCGTCCTCGCGGGCCATGTGCCGCGTGGCGACGCCGCTCAGCGCGCCCGTGCGGAGCTGCGAGCAGCGGCCGCCCTGCATCAGCGCGAGCAGGTCGCCGGTCTCGCTGTCGTGGAGGACAGTGACGAAGCGGGAGCCGGCGGGGTAGCGTGCGGTGTAGATCTTGAGGCCCACGACCTTGCTGCCGAAGATGCCGCCCGGCATGACGTGGTGGAAGCCCTGGGGCGTGCGCATGTGGGTGCGGGCCTGCATCCAGGTGAGGCCGCGGGCGGTCTGGTCCATGAGGTCTTCCATGACCTCGACGCAGTCCGCCATGGTCATGAGCTCGGTGGTTTCCTTGTCGGTCAAGAGGAGGGGCATGGGGAGCCTCCTTTGGTCTGTGGATGGGGGGTCAGTATAGCACGCGTGGGCCGCAGGCTTGGGTCACGCTGCCGCAGCTTCACGCCCCACTCCGCGCCTCGACACCCGCAAGCCGCTCCAGCGCCTTGACGTACGCCTGCGTCCCCTCCTCGCCGACGCCCTCGCGCTCGAGCAGCAGGTAGACCTGGCTCAGCAGGGGCGTGGTGAGGAGCGGGAGCTGCATCTCTCGGGCCGCCTCGCCGATTAGGCGCAGGTCCTTGCCCTGCAATCGCACCTTGAAGCCGGGGTCGAAGTCGCCCTTGAGGAGGCGCGCGCCGAGGTTTTCGAGCTGCCACGAGTTGGCCGCGCCGCCGGTGACCGCCTGGAAGACCGCGTCGAGGTCCGCGCCCGCCTTGGCGGCGAAGACCAGGCCCTCGCAGGCGGCGGCCAGGGTGCCGGCCACGATGATCTGGTTCACCAGCTTGGTGACCTGCCCCATCCCCGTGCCGCCACAGTAGGTGATGCGCTGGCCCATGACCTCGAACACCGGCAGGCAGCGGTCGTAGACGTCGCGCGGCCCGCCGACCATGATCGAGAGCGAGGCGTTCTGCGCGCCCCACGTGCCGCCGCTCACCGGCGCGTCGAGCATGCCCACGCCCCGCTCCTCGAGGCGTGCGGCGACGGTGCGGGTGACCGAGGGCGATATCGTGCTCATGTCGACGACGGCGGAGCCGGGCTGCGCGCCGTGGATGACGCCGTTGTCGCCCAGGACGACCTCCTCGACGTCGGGCGAGTCCGTGACCATGACGACGATGATGTCGGACGCGACGGCCACGTCCTGCGGCGACGCGGCCACGGCGGCGCCGGCCTGGCCCAGCGCTGCCGCCTTCTCCGTCGTGCGGTTCCAGACGGTGAGGGTGTGGCCGGCCTTCAGCAGGTGTCCCGCCATCGGCTCGCCCATGAGTCCAAGGCCAATGAATCCCAGCTTCATGTCTACCTCCACGTGGGTAAGAAGGGGGTCGCCTCACTCTACCGGCAGCTCTGGGGGCGGTCAAGGAAGGGGGCGCGGGGTCTGTGTTCATTGTTCCTGGCTTCCGCAAGTTGGTAGAATGGCGCGTGCAAGAGCACCGTTGTGAAGGGGACGTATGCGAGACGCAGAGAGCCCGGCGCCCACACAATCATCCAGACCGACCGCGCCAACGCGCCCGTTGGAAGAGATAGCTCGCCAGGGAGACGAGATATACGAGCGGGCCGTCAGGTCACAGGTCGAAGCAGCCCATCGCGGGGAGTACGTCGCCATCGACGTCGACACTGGCACCTGGGCCATCGCCGGCAGTGAGCTTGCCGCAGCCGAACGTCTCAGGTCGCAGCGTCCAGGCGCCCCCAACGTCTGGCTGCTGCGGGTCGGCTACCGAGCGATCGCCAGCATAGGGGGCGGGTCTCTTCGGAGAACAGCGTGATCGAAGGGGGTGTGAACTCTGCTCTTGATGCCGTCGTGACCATTCCCATACGAGGCCAGACGGGGCAAACGCTGGAAGTAGACGCCGTGGTGGACACAGGTTTCAACCGATTCCTCACCCTGCCCCTGACGTTGGTGACGGAGTTGGGGCTGCCTCTCACGGGTGCCAACCGCGTCGCCATGGCAGACGGCAGTGAGGTGACCCTTCTTTCCTACGACGTCACCGTGCTGTGGGACGGCAAGACCAGGGATGTTGTCGCATATGCCGCCGACACCACCCCCCTCATTGGTATGGCCTTGCTCGAAAGCCATAGCTTGTACGTGGAGGTAGAGGACGGCGGCCGCGTCGTCATCCAGGCCAAGAATAGCATCAGATAACATCTCGACAGACCGGCACGATCTCAGGAGGCGAGCAATGGCGGACATCCTCATCACCGGCGGCACAATCATCACCATGGACCCTGAGCGGCGCGTCATCGACGACGGCGCGGTGGCGGTCGAGGGCGACCGCATCGTCGCCGTGGGGCCGCGCGCGGAGGTGGAGGCGCAGCACAGCGCTGCGCGCACCATCGACGCCCAGCGCAAGGTCATCATGCCCGGCCTCATCGACGCCCACGGCCACGCCGGCCACGGCCTCGTCAAGACCCTCGCCGGCGGCTACTCCAGCGTCTGGGCCGAGACCACCGACCGCATCTACGCCGAGGGCACCACGGAGGAGTTCTGGTACGCCGAGGCCCTGCTGACCTCCCTCGAACGCCTCAAGTTCGGCGTCACCACCGGCCTCACCTTCCTCGGCGGCGGCACCATGGTCATGCGCAGCGACGACGCAGCCTCCGGCGCCCGCCACTGCGAGGCCGTCGAGAGCGTCGGCATCCGCGAGTTCTTCGTCGTCGGCCCCAGCAACCCGCCCTACCCCCGCCGCTACTCGCGGTGGGACGGCGGCTCGCGCTCTGATCGCATGGTGGACTTCGACGAGCAGCTCGCCACCGCCGAGACGCTGCTCACGCGCTGGCACGGGGCGGCCGGCGGGCGGCTCCACGCCGCCATGATGCTCCCGGTGCACAACCCTGAGCGCAACCCCGTGCAGGGCCGCGAGCTGGACACGCTCAAGGCGCAGGCGAAGGCGGCGCGCGACCTGTCCCGGCAGCACGGCATCATCTTCAGCCAGGACGGCCACTCGCGCGGCACCGTCAAGTTCGCCCACGAGACGCTGGACATACTGGGGCCGGACGCCCTGCTGTCGCACTCGACCGGGCTCACGGACGAGGAGATCCGCATCTGCGCCGAGACGGACACCGTCATCGTGCACAACCCCAGCTCCGCCGCCTCGTACGTCGCCCGGTGCCCGGTGCCGGAGCTCATCGACGCGGGTGTGAACGTCATCCTGGGCTCGGACGGCACGGCGCCGGACCGCAGCTACGACATGTTCCGGCACATGTTCCAGTGCATGCGCCACCACCGCGCCCACTACAAGGACGCTAACTACATGCCTCCCGGCAAGGTCCTGGAGATGGCCACCATCGACGCGGCGAGGGGGCTGGGGTTGGGGGAGGAGATCGGCTCCCTCGAAGCGGGCAAGAAGGCGGACATCATCCTCATCGACATGTTCCGGCCACACCTGTACCCGACGAACATGCCCGTCCACCGCGTCGTCTGCTTCGCCAACGGCAACGACGTCGACACCGTCATCGTCGACGGCGTCGTCCTCATGGAGGGCCGCAGCGTCTCCTCCGTCGACGAGGCCCAGGTGCTGGAGCTCGCCCAGCGCGAGGCCGATGCCGTGCTCGACCGCATGGGCATCCGCGACCTCACCGCCATCCCCCGCGGCTTCTGGGGACTCTCCCGCCTCCCGGACCTGGACGCGTAGAACGTCCTAAAAGAGCCTGCGCGCTCCGGTTGACCGGACGCGCCGTGGCTTCCTATAATGGTGCCCTCCTAAGAGCCAGGCCCGCGTGGGGAGTGTGCCCGCCAGAACCGCCCTGCAACGGAGCGTAGATGTCGGAGACGCCGCGAGAGGCCTGTGGAATCGTCGGGGTCTACACCCCAGGCGACAACGCCGCCCGAACCGCATTCTTCGGGCTCTTCTCCCTCCAGCATCGTGGGCAGGAGAGCGCCGGGATCGCCACCACGGACGGGCGTCAGCTCCACCGGCATACGGAGATGGGCCTTGTCCACCAGGCCTTCCATGAGTTCGACCTCCATCGACTCCCCGGCCACATGGCCATCGGCCACACCCGCTACTCCACCACCGGCTCCAGCACCAAGGAGAACGCCCAGCCCGTCCTGGTCACCGGCCTCCACGGGCAGCTGGCGCTTGGCCACAACGGCAACGTCATCAACGCCGCCGAGCTCCGCCGCGAGGCCGTCGACCAGTGGGAGTGGCCCTTCACCACCACCACCGACTCGGAGGTCATCGCCCACATCCTGGCCAACGCCCCCGGCGAGGACTGGGGCGAGCGGGCCGCCTACACCATGCGCAAGCTCCGTGGCGCCTACTCCCTCGTCGTCCAACTCAAGGACGCTCTGCTGGCCATCCGCGACCCCCTCGGCGTGCGGCCCCTGTGCCTCGGGAAGCTCGACGAAGGCTGGGTCGTCGCCTCCGAGTCCTGCGCGCTCGACAACCTCGGCGCACGCTTCATCCGCGAGGTCGAACCCGGCGAAGTCCTCCTCGTCGACGCCCACGGCGTCCGAACGGTCCACCAGGCCCGCGAGAGCCGCCGCGCCCTCTGCGTCTTCGAGACAATCTACTTCGCACGCCCCGACAGCATCCTCGACAGCCGCCTGGTCTACATCTCCCGCCAGGAGATGGGCCGCCAGCTCGCCCGCGAGCACCCCGCCGACGCCGACATCGTCATCGCCATCCCGGACTCCGCCACTGCAGCCGCCGTCGCCTACGCCCAGGAGTCGGGCCTGCCCTACCGCGAGGGTCTCGTGAAGAACCGCTACGTGGGCCGCACCTTCATCGAGCCGGACCAGCGCATCCGGGACATCGGCGTGCGCCTCAAGTTCAACCCCCTGCCGGAGATCCTCGACGGCCAGCGCGTCGTGGTCGTCGACGACAGCATCGTCCGCGGCACCACCACGCCCCACGTCATCAGCCTCCTCCGCCGCGCCGGCGCCCGCGAGGTCCACCTCCGCGTCTGCGCGCCGCCCATCGTCTCCCCCTGCCACTTCGGCGTCGACTTCGCCACCCGCGGCGAGCTCATCGCCGCCCAGATGTCCGTCCCCGAGGTCTGCCGCGCCGTCGGCGCCGACTCCCTCGGCTACCTCAGCGTCGACGGCCTCTTCCGCGCCGTCGACTCCCCCCAGGAGAACCACTGCTTCGGCTGCTTCAGCGGCCGCTACCCCATCGACGTCCAGCTGGACTTGGACAAGCTGGTCCTGGAGAAGGCGTAGCATTTCCCGGCCCACGCGCCCCGGGACCCTTGCGGGAGACCTCCCGATGACGGGCTCCACGTACCGCGACGCAGGCGTTGACCTCGCCGCCGCCGACCGCGCCAAGGCGCGCATCGCGGCCCTCGCCGCCGCCACCCACGGCCCGGAGGTCCTCGGCAGCGTCGGCGGGTTCGGCGGCCTGTTCGAGCTCTCCGGCTACCGCCGGCCCGTCCTCGTCTCCGGCACCGACAACGTCGGCACCAAGCTCAAGATCGCCCTGGCGATGGGCCGGTTCGAGGGCCTGGGCAGGGACGTGGTCAACGCCTGCGTCAACGACGTCATCGTCTGCGGCGCCAAGCCCCTGTTCTTCCTCGACTACATCGCGACCGGCAGGATGGACGCCGACCTCGCGGAGGAGATCGTCCGCGGCGTCGCGGCGGCGTGCATCGAGAACGGCTGCGCGCTCATCGGCGGCGAGACGTCGGAGCTTCCCGGCCTCTTCGCCCCCGGCGAGTTCGACCTGTCCGGCTTCGCCGTCGGCGTCGTCGAAAAAGACGCCATCCTTGACGCTGCCGCCATCCGCCCCGGCGACGCGCTCCTCGGCCTCCCCTCCAGCGGCCTGCACACCAACGGCTTCTCCCTCGTCCGACGCATCTTCGGCGTCGACGACAACCCGCAGGCGCTCCACGAGCGCGTCCCCGCGCTCGACGCCACCCTCGGCGACGCCCTCCTCGCGCCCCACCGCGCCTACTACCCCCTCGTCGCGCCCGTGCTGCCGCATCTGAAGGGCATGGCCCACGTCACCGGCGGCGGCTTTCCGGGCAACGTCCCCCGCTGCCTGCCGACGGGCGTCGCCGCCCGCATCGACCTCGACGCGTGGGACGTCCCGCCCATCTTCCGCCTCGTCCAGGAGCGCGGCCGCGTCGAGGACGCCGAGATGTACCGCGTCTTCAACATGGGCATCGGCATGGTCCTCGTCGTCGCCCCCGACGCCGTCGCGACCGTCCGGGCCGCCGTTCCCGACGCCCGCGTCGTCGGCGAGGTCGTCGCGACCGACGGCGACCCCACCGTCGAGCTCTACACGGGAGGAAAGGCGTGAAAGCGCTCCTGAGCGTCTACGACAAGACCGGCGCGGCGGAGCTGGCCCGCGCCCTCCACGACCACGGCATGGAGCTGGTGAGCACCGGCACCACCCACCGCGTCCTCACCGACGCCGGCCTCCCCGTCCAGCAGGTCGCCGACCTCACCGGCTTCCCCGAGATGCTCGACGGCCGGGTGAAAACCCTCCACCCCGCCGTCCACGCCGGCATCCTCGCCCGCCGCGACCTGCCCAACCACGCCGAACAGCTCGCCGACCGCGGCCTGCAGACCATCGACCTCGTCGCCGTGAACCTCTACCCCTTCGAGGCCACCATCGCCACGCCCGGCGTCACCCTCCAGGACGCCCTCGAGAACATCGACATCGGCGGCCCCACGCTTCTCCGCGCCGCCGCCAAGAACCACCCCTTCGTCGTCGTCCTCTCCGATCCCGCCGACTACCCGTGGGTCGCCGAGCGCCTCGCCGCCGGCGAGCTATCGCCCGAAGACCGTCGCGCCCTCGCCGCCAAGGCCTTCCAGCACGTCGCCTTCTACGACACCATCATCGCCGGCTACCTCCGCGGCAGCGGCCACGGCTTCAGCGACGAGCTCATCATCCCCCTCCGCAAGGCCCAGGACCTCCGCTACGGGGAGAACCCCCACCAGCGCGCCGCCCTCTACGCCGCCGCCGGGGGGCGCGGCGGCGTCGTCAATGCCACCCGCCTCCACGGCGTCCCCCTCTCCTACGTCAACATCCTGGACGCCGACGCCGCGTGGCGCGCCGCGCAGGACTTCCCGACGCCCACCGTCTCCCTCATCAAGCACGCCACGCCGTGCGGCCTCGCCTCGCACCCGGACCTTGCGGAGGCGTACCGTCGGGCGCACGCGGGCGACCCCGTCTCGGCCTACGGCGGCATCGTCGGCTTCAACCGGACCGTGACGGAGGAGGCGGCGCGGGCCATGCGGGGCGTCCTCTACGACGTCATCATCGCCCCCGGCTACGAGCCCAAAGCCCTGGAGGTCCTGCGAAAGCGTCGCAACACCCGTATCCTGGAAGTCCCCGCGGCGGGCGCGGCCTCCGAGCGCCTCCTGGTCCACAGCGTCTCGGGCGGCGCGCTGCTGCAGACCCCCGACGACCTGGACGAGGATCCCGCGCAGTGGACCGTGGTCACGGAGCGACAGCCCACGGAGCAGGAGCGCGTCGACCTGGCCTACGCGTGGCGGGCCGTCAAGCACGTCAAATCGAACGCCATCGTCCTCGTCGCCGACCAGGCCATGGTGGGCATGGGGGCAGGGCAGCCCAACCGCGTCACCAGCGTCCACCTCGCCCTGCGCGCCGCCGGCGAGCGCGCCCCCGGCAGCGTCATGGCCTCCGACGCCATGTTCCCCTTCCCCGACGGCGTCGAGACCGCCGCCCAGGGCGGCGTCACGGCCGTCATCCACCCCGGCGGCTCCATCCGCGACCACGAGGTCATCGCCGCGGCGGACGCGGCGGGGGTCGCGATGCTCACGACCGGCGTCCGCCACTTCCAGCACTAGGGCATTAACCTATTGGTTCCTGTTGGGACCAACTTGCAATTGCTTGCTCCAGTGTGTCTAGGCGCCCCTTGATTGAACCGTACCAATACTTGCGCTCATCACCTTCCATGGAACTTGCACCACGAAGGAATGCCCTCCTTTCCCAAGGAGAAAACTGTTCCCAATCGGTCTTATGTCGCCTGAACCAGAAATTCTGGCCAGATTTGCCCAA
The DNA here is from genome assembly GCA_965205235.1 of Dehalococcoidia bacterium. Lineage (GTDB taxonomy): Bacteria > Chloroflexota > Dehalococcoidia > Lucifugimonadales > UBA1127 > CBDBGD01. The sequence goes on along the minus strand of CBDBGD010000003.1, from coordinate 120,235 downwards.
CGCCAATATCAACTTTCGTCTTGTGAAGTGGTCAGCAAACTGGGCCAATAGCGCCGTGAGTCTCTCAACGTTGCCCCACTGCGAATTAGTAGCAAAGAGGTTGAGCAGATGCATTCGATGGTACTCGAGATGTGAAACAATAGAATCATCTAGGAGATTGAGGACCTCACGGCCAAGCATACGTCGATTGCACGCCGACAAGTTCCCCAGGCTATCTAGGTATCTAACAACATCGGCAAATACAGGGTAGAGTTTGTCAATCGACGCCAAGACACTTGTAGCTCCAACAGGATCTCGTAGTTGGCCCAAACGTCTCAGGACGAATTTTGTAATCTGGACATCAATCTCCTCACTACGCAATTGTTCATTCAGCAGTCCCTCAAGGTTGAGGGCGTCTACGCTAGCCTTCTCTTCATCGTCAAGATCGTCGTATTCGATATTTTCATACCAAGAATCAAGCCCCAGCTGCTCCGCGATGGATGCAAATGCCTCCGATAGGCGATCCAATTCAGCATCTCTTCCAGAGCGGAAATAGCGTCTTTCAAACTCCTCTACCGGCAGAATCTGAGTCTTTTGTCCTGCAAGGGTAAGCCCGTGGTTCTTCCAAATAATGTCCGCAAGCGTCGCAAGCGCCATGTAGGCATCCTTCTTGGTTTTGCAGAATACTCGAAAGTCATCGATATACCTTGCAAAAGTTAGGCGCTCTCCAAGCATTGCCTGGTCAACGTCATGCACGGCCACTTCGGCAATTAGTCGAGAAGCGCTAGGGCCGACGGACAGGCCAAATGACTGGCCAGCCCTCCATCCACCAAGCAGGTGCATAATGGCCTTGACGTGGTTCGCTTTCTTCGGGGCTGCCAGCTTTAGGGCATTCTCGATTCTGTGATGGTAAAGGCTGGGAAAGAAGTCAGCTATATCGGCAACTACAACGTATTGCTCGCTTGAGCGACTAGCTAGTTCGCGCGTTTTCTTTAGGAACTGGCTGTAGTTAGCGTCTGGACTGAACATGGCTCCGTCTTGTCGAGGTGCAAATCTACTCGAAAATACGATCTCTTCGTGAATCGGAAGACGGTAGTCTTCCATTTCCTGCCCAATCTCATAGATCAGGGCACTATAGATCAACCAGTCCAACGGATCCAATTGCGTAGCAATCCTAAAGCCAAGACTACCCTTGGGACTTAGGCTCTCGCGATGCGGACGCACTCCCCACCTCAGAATGTCATTCGAACTCAGTTGGTCCAACAGTCTGTCCCAATCATGTCGGATAGCCGAGAATTCGAAAGGCAATGGGAAGATGTCGGTGTCACCGTGGTGCTCGGCATGCATTAGTGCCCAGTTGAGACTTGAGCGCGACAATGCAAGCATCGCTATCTCCCTGCTCCAAGTGTGCTGAGGATGTCAATCGTCTGAGTCACTAGGCAGTCATCGTCCGCTGCATGAGCAGAATGTGGGCTCGCCACGGGTTCGAACCTGGGCCCAACCCATTAGAGCCGGCCGACTGTAGCTGTCCTTGTCGGTCAGGATTGTAGCACCGTCCCAGGTAGAGCTGCGCCAGCCCCCCACCGAGCCGCGTGGGGTCCTAGGCCACAGCCAGCAACACCGCCACGTCGAATTGCTCAGGCAGATACTTGGCCTGCTTGTGCACTTCTGACTCCGCCTCGTTGATTCTGCTCACGGTCGTCGCCCTCCCCCGCAAAGCACAGCTTCGCCACCACCCGCCCGCTGCCGTACTCCCCTTTCCCCCAACCCCCTCCATCCTCTACCCTGTCCCCATGACCACCGACCGCAGCACGCCGGAGCTCCCGCTGGTCGACGTGGTGCTGCCGGTGTACAACGAGGAGCACGACCTGCCCCGCAGCGTCGAGACCCTGCTGGGCTACCTCGGCGGGCGGATGGCCTACGACTGGCGCATCACCGTCGCCGACAACGGCTCGTCGGACGCCACGCCCGCCATCGCCGACGCGCTGGCGGAAGCCCACGCCCAGGTGCGGGTGGTACACCTGACGGAGAAGGGGCGCGGGCGGGCGCTCAAGCGAGCGTGGCTGGAGAGCGACGCCGACATCCTGGTCTACATGGACATCGACCTGTCGACGGACCTGGACTGCCTGCTGCCGATGGTCGACGCGGTGCACCTGCGCGGGCGCCACCTGGCCGTGGGGTCGAGGCTGGCGCGGGGCGCGCAGGTGGAGCGCGCGTTGAAGCGGGAGTTCATCTCCAGGTGCTACGTGCTCCTCATCCGGGCCTTCTTCCAGACCCGCTTCACGGACGCGCAGTGCGGCTTCAAGGCCATCAGCCGAGGCGCGGCGCAGGCGCTGCTGCCGCACATCGAGGACAACGGCTGGTTCTTCGACACGGAGCTGCTGGTGACCGCGGAGAAGCGGGGCTTTCGCATTGCCGACATCCCCGTCGTGTGGCGCGACGACCCCGACACGCGCGTAGCGATCCTGAGCACGGCGTGGCGCGATCTGAAGGGCTTGCTGCGACTGCGCTTTGGGGGTCTCGCCCCCGTCACACCGCCGCCAGTCGACGACTAGCCTTGGACCAGGGTCCGGAGCTCCTCCAGCACTGCCAGGTTCTCCTGCAGGCTGAACCCGTCCACGATGGGCTCACGCACGCCGGTGATCCCGTCCACCGCTCCATGCTGGGCCATCTGCCGGATGATCCGGCCGTGGTCCGTCGGCGACGGCAGCAGGCGCTTGCCCGTCAGCCGGGACAGCGCGGCCACCACGCCGTAGCCGCCCCAGTTGGACACCGCGGCAAGCACCAGGTGCGTCGCGGGCACGTCGCAGGGGTCCCGCACCAGCGTGGGCACCTCCGGGATGGCTGCGTACAGGCTCCCCATGCCCACCTCGTTGCCGCCGTCGCCGATGCCTATCGTCGCCTCGTGGGCCAGGAAGAGCGCGTCCAGCTTGCTCGTATGCTGCGAAATGTCCAGGCCCCGCATGTTCAGGTAGTCGCCGTCCCGCGTGCGCCCGCACCGCTCGATGGCGATGAGCAGGTCGGGCTGCACCTCCTCCAGGATGCGCTGGGCGCGGGTCTGGCTCTCCTCCCAGCTCACGATGGGGAAGGCGAACACCTTGTCCTCGGGCACCCCTCCGGCCACCATGATCGGGACCGTATGCGCGTCGGTCACGTAGGCCACGTGGTTGCCCAGCGCCTCCAGCGCCTCCCCCAGCACGATGGCGCCCGGAGGGCCGTCGCTCTCCGGAGCCCCCGCCGAGAGGATGTAGAAGCCCGTGGCGATGAGCACCCGCCCCGGATGGTCCAGGGCGAACTGGGCCGCCTGGGTGCAGAAGTCGTCCGGTACCGCGCCCCGGAGATGGGCAATACCGCGACGGTCGTTGCGCAAGATGATGTCTTCGATGTCGGCCACGCTAAGCCTCCCGCACAGATTGAGCATGAGGATACCAGAGGCCGCCGCATATGCACACCCTCGCAGAAGCGCTCAGAACGACGCCTGAAAGTCTTGACACGGCGCAGGCGTCGCGCATACTCGGAGGAGGGCGCCCCGACGACCACGGGACAGCCCGGAAGACCCAGGACCGCGACGCCGGTGTGTTCTTGTCGGTCTCGGTAGCCTGGCTTACAATGCGCAACCTTGGGAGAGGAACCGCATGCAGATCAACCAGCTCCAGGAAGAAGACAAGCTGCGGAGAGACCGCGTCCGAGAGGCCGTGGCCCTGGCCGTGCAGGGCCGGTGGCAGGAGGCGCTGGTCGTCAACCAAGCGCTGCTGGCCCAGTACCCCGGCACGGTGGACACGCTGAACCGCCTGGGGAAAGCCCTCTCGGAGTTGGGCCGCTACGCCGAGGCCCGGGAGGCGTTCCAGCAGGCCCTCGACCGCTCCCCGTCCAACGGCATCGCTCGGAAGAACCTGGAGCGCCTGGACCGGCTCAAGGACACCGTCCCCGCCCCCCGCGCAGAGCGCCTCTCGCCGCAGCTGTTCATAGAGGAGAGCGGCAAGAGTTGCGTGACCATGCTCCGGGCCCCGGCAGCGCCGGAGGTGCTGGCCCGGGTCGCGGCTGGCGACCCCCTCGGCCTCCAGGTCGACGGCGCCACCGTGCGGGTCGTCCTCGGGGAAGACGTCCCTCTAGGCCGGCTCGAGCCCAAGCTGGCGGCCCGCGTCATCAAGCTCATCGAAGCGGGGAACCGCTACCGCGTCGCCGCCGCCACCATCAACAAGACCGGAGTGTCCGTCATCCTCCGGGAGACGTACCAGCACCCGCGCCTGGCGGGCGTTGTCTCCTTCCCCACCCGGATGGAGGCCATCGTGCCCTATGCCCCCGTCGTCATAGAGGAGGAGCTAGACGACGATGAAGAGGGCGAGGCAGCACAGTGGCCCGGGACGGACGGGGATTCCAGCCCCCTCTCAGACGGAGCGGTAGGCGCGACGCGCCACGACAAGGAAGAAGAGGCGGAGGTAGGGAAGGAACGGTAGGACTGGCCCGAAGCGCCTTCCTAGTGACCGGCCCCGCAGGAGCAGTTCCCGCCGCAGCCACCACTCCCGCACCCGCCCACCGCAGGCATGTTGGGGTTGGTGATGACAAAGCCGCTGCGCATCAGGTCCTCAACGTAGTCGATCTGGGCGCCCTCCATGATGGGAGCGGCATCGCCGTCCACCAGGATGCGGACGCCGTCGTAGTCGTTGACCACGTCGTCGTCGTTGGCCTCGCTCTCCAGGGTGAGCATGTACTGGGCGCCGCGACCCGCCGGGACCATGATGACTCGGATTGCCGAGTTGGGGGCATCCTCTTCGACCAGGATCGACTTGAGCTTCTCCACAGCAGGGGCGGTGACCTCGATCATGTCTGCTCCTTCCTACGGCAGCGACAGGTCGGACGCCGCGCTGCCTTCAGCGTAGCCAAGGCTAGCAGAGGGCAGGAGGGCCGTCAAGCGCAGGCGGACCCTGTGGCCGGGGACGCCGCGCGGCGCACCCCTTGTCGCCGAACGCCGGCGTGGGTATCCTGGAAGCAGCCGCGAGGAGGGTACGTATGACCTGGCGCTTCCGCTTCTACGCATGGTTCTTCGACCGACCGGGGCTGGTGGCACGATGGATAATCACCAACGCCGCCCTGTTCTTCGCCGGCGGCCTGATGAGCGTCCTGCTGGACCTGGCGCTGGGCCCGTTGGACCTGCGATGGGGGCTGACGGTGTGGTACTCCTTCATCATGGCGTTCAGCTTCGTGGTCTTCTTCAACGTCGGTGCGAACCTCCTGGGCCTGGGCTACGAGGAGTGGCGGGACAGGGGCCAGGCGCGCTAGCGTCGGCGTGCCGACGCCCCCTCTCCCCCTGCCGGCATTTCTAACTCCGGTTGCAAACGGCCAGTCATTTTGTACTTTTTGGCCTGATAGTTTAGAATTGGCGCCCGCGACACCTCTGCTCCGCTGAAGCGCCCTCTCTACCATCTCCTTCCAGTATGCATATCGACAATTGTACGATATCATTATAATATCAAAATAGATATCTTTCCAAGGAGAACATCATGGCAGTCCACCTGAACACTGTGACCGAATCACTGGGGCGGACGCTGGGCCTGGTGGAGGACCCGCAGCGCCGTGAGCTGCTGCAGCACTTCGTCGACAGCGTCGGGCCGCTGGCCGAGGCGGCCGCGCTCCAGGCGCTCCACCAGATGGTGGGCGAGATCAACCCCCTGCTTGCTCCGCACGCCCGGGTGCGCCTCTTCCAGGAGGCGGGCGCATGGAAGCCGGAGGTCATCACGACGGAGGATGATTCAGGCGTCGAATGGCGCATCCACCTGGACCGGGACGCCATCTCCCGCGTGCTCATCCGCATGCCCTCCGAGGTCAAGGAGCGGGCAAGCGAGGCGGCCAAGCGCGCCGGCACGTCGATGAACGCGTGGACGGTGCGTACCCTGGAGCGGGCCCTGGAGAACCTGCGGCAGCGCCAGCAGGCCCAGGAAGGCGGTCCGAACCGGGACCGGCAGGGCCAGTAGAACTCGTCCTGGCCTCGGCTAACCCCGCCAGCCCAAGGACGTTACTGCCATACAACACCATGAATTCAACGCGAGCGAGGGCGCGAAGATGACCGAGATACGAGCAACCATCACGAGGGTAAAGGGATCACTGTTGCGCCGCCCCGGACTGCCGGCGCTGCTCGTGCTGGCGGCCCTGGCGGCCGCCGCATGCGGCACCGAGGCCGATGCCCCGGACAGCACCACAGCGGCGGCGACGGGGGCGCAGGAGGTCCAGACCACCTCAGCCGCCAACTCCTCGGCGGCTGAGGCGCAGGCGGCGCAAACCGTTGCTGTGAGCGCCCCCGCGGCGTCGGTGGCGCCTCGGGCTGTGACATCGCAGGCGGCGCCGCAGCAGACCGAGACCGAGGCTCCCCAGCAGACGCTGGCCGTTGGCGATATCCTCGCGGCCGTGGAGGAGGTGCTGGCGGGCCTCTACGAGCGGTCCCTCCCCTCCATCGTCCACATCCACGTGGCGGTGCAGGCGGATGACGCCCTCCCATTCCGATTCCAGCAGACCCCGGACGACCCGTTCCGCCGGGGCTCCGGGTCCGGGTTCGTCTGGGACACAGAGGGGCACATTGTGACCAACAACCACGTCGTCGAGGACGCGGCGACGGTGACCGTCTTCTTCGCCGACGGCACGGAGGTCAAGGCGGAGGTCATCGGCCGGGACCCAGACTCGGACCTGGCCGTCATCAAGGTCGACCTGCCCGCCGAGAAGCTCCATCCTCTGCCGCTGGGCAGCAGCGAGGACCTGCGGGTGGGGCAGTTCGCCATTGCGCTGGGCAACCCCTTTGGCCAGGACTTCACCATGACCAGCGGCATCATCAGCGGCCTGGGCCGCACCATCAGCGGCGGCGCCAGCCCCTACTCCATCCCGAAGGTGGTGCAGACGGACGCCCCCATCAACCCCGGCAACTCAGGCGGGCCGCTGCTGGACGGTGAGGGGCGCGTGGTGGGCATCAACACCCAGATCCTGAGCCGCACCGGCTCCAGCTCCGGCGTGGGCCTGTCCGTACCCATCGACCTGGCGAAGCGCATCGTGCCTTCGCTCATCGAGGACGGGGCCTACACCTACTCCTGGATCGGCATCAGGGCGACCTCCGTTCGGGGCGAGCTCGCGGAGGCGCTGGGCCTTCCGAGGGAGACCCGGGGCGTCCTCGTCATCGAAGCCGTGGAGGACGGGCCCGCCGCCACTGCCGGCCTGCTGGGCAGCGAGGAGACCGTGGAGGTCGACGGCTTCGACTACCCGTCGGGCGGCGACCTGATCATCGCCGCGGACGGAACGACGGTGCGGGAGCTGGAGGACCTGATCATCTACCTCATCGAGAGGACGCGGCCGGGCGACACCATCTCGCTGAGCGTGCTTCGGGACGGGGAGCAGGAGCACGTCGACGTGGTCTTGGGGGCGCGGCCCACGGAGGACGAGGCGCCCGAGGAGGGCTAGAGGCCCAGACGGGCGGCCAGGTCGTTGAAGTCGGCGGCGACGAGGTCGAAGGAGGGGTCCGGCGTCGTGTCCGGCACGGCGTCGGGGCCGAACTCCATGGGCCGGGGCACGTAGGCCGTCCGGAAGCCCACGGCCTGGGCCGCCCGCAGGTCGGGCTTGTGGGCGGCCACCATCATCACGGCCTCCGGGGCCAGGCCCAGCAGGTCGGCGGCCATGCGGTACACCTCCGGGTCCGGCTTGTAGTGCCGGGCCAGCTCCGCCGAGAGAATGCAGTCCCAGGGCAGCCCCGCGTGCTTGGCCATGTTCACCAACAGGGAGACGTTGCCGTTGGAGAGGGTGGCGACGACGTAGCGGGAGCGCAGGCGGGCGAGGCCCTGGACCGCGTCTGGCCAGGGGGCAAGGCGGTGCCAGACGAGGTTCAGGCGGGCGAGCTGGTCGGGGGTGAGGCGGCCTTCCAGGCCGAACCTGGGCAGGAGGCCGTCGAGGATCATGCGGTGGAGGTCGTCGAGGGTGGTCCAGGGGAGGTGGCCGCGGCGGACGCGGTCCATGGCGGGGGCGTAGCCGGCACGCCAGGCATCGGCGAGGCTGCCCCAGTCGACGGCGAGGCCCAGCCGAGCGCCTTCGCGGATGATGCTGCCGCGCCAGTCGACAACAGTGCCGAAGACGTCGAAGGTCAGGGCGCGGACGTCAGGGTAGGTCATGGTGCGGCCCTCCGGTCAGTGCTGGGTTCGATTCGATTCGTTTCGTTTTTCGCGTTTTTTCCCGGCTCCTCCGTGCCTGGGCGGCTCGGCGGAGGGCCGAAACAGGTTTGAGGTTGATTCGCGGTTGTTCCGCGTGGGGATGGGGCGCAGCTTGGAGTCGTCTTTTCGTCCGGCCACCGGCGAGAGGGCCCAGGTTGGAGGTTGTTTGGCGAGCGCTGGTTGGAACCGCGCGGCGCAGATAGGAGACGAATGCCCTTCGAAACAACCTCGGAACAACCTCCAGATAGGGGACAGGGGCTGCGCCAAAGGGGGCGCGAAACAACCTCCAGGCAGGGCAAGAGGGGACGGATAGCGAGGTTCCCCGGCCTTCGCCGGGGCAGGCTCTGCCTGCGCAGGAACGACGATTTTGTAAGCGGGCGCGTGCGGTCGGTGGGCATGGGGGGATGGTAGGGGATGGAGGGGATGCGGGGGAAGAGGGAGGTGGCATTCCGAGCGCAGCGAGGAATCTGAGGGTGTTGTGGCCGCGTCCACGATCTTAGATTCTTCGTCGCTTCGCTCCTCAGAATGACAAAGGGGGGGGCCTCAGAATGACAACTGCGGAAGCAGTCAGAATGACAACGGGGGGCCTCAGAATGACAACTGCGGGAGCAGAAGGATCGAGGTTCCCCTGCGCTCGCAGGAACGACGATGGGGGTGCGGGCTAGAGGCAGGCGGCCATGGTGTCGATGACGGGGGCGGGGCCGGGTCGGGCGGGGACGACGCGGACGATGGCGAGGTCAAGGCCGGCGGCGAGGGAGTGGAAGGCGTGGGCGGCGCCTGCGGCGGGGCCGAAGTAGCCGACGCGACGTGCGAGCTCGGGCGGGAAGGCCTCGACGAGGTCGTCGCGAGAGGCGCCCTTGTCGCGCATGGCCTCGAGGCGGGCTAGGGCGTCGCCGAAGCCCATGCGCTCGAAGTGGCCGCGATAGCCCTGTCGCTGCTCGGCGGGCGTGGCGCCTCGGCGGCCGAGGGCGTAGCCGAGCATGGCGGGAACGAAGGCGCGGCGCGCTCGGTCTTCGTCGTCGTCGACACAGACGCGGATGTACTGGACGACCTTCACGTCGGCAGGGGAGCGACCGGCACGGGCCGCACCCTCGGCGATGCGGTCGCGGCTCCAGGCGATCTGCTCGGCGGTGCACCAGTTGAGGGCGACGCCGTCGGCCAGCTCACCGGCGAGGCGGAGCATCTGCGGGCCCAGGGCGCCGAGGTAGACCGGCGTGCGCGGGGGCGGGTCGACATCGAGGCGGAGGCCGCGCACGGAGACGGCGGGGCCGTGGTGGGTGACGCGTTCGCCGTCGAGGAGGCCGCGGAGGACGATGAGGTAGTCTCGCATGAGGGCGATAGGGGAGACGTTGGCGGCGCCGTGGGCCTCACGGCCCGCTGCCTGGTGGAGGCCGCCGGTGCCGATGCCGAGAACGAACCGGCCGCCGGTGAGGGCGGTCACGGTGCCGGCGCCCATGGCGAGGCCCTGGGGGCTGCGGAGGGCGACGGGGGAGACGGCGATGCCGGTGGTGAGGCCGCCGGGGTGGGACTGGGCGGTGGCGCGCCAGCGGTGGGCGCAGACCTGGAAGGCATCGTAGCCGCCGGACTCGGGGGTCCAGAGGCTGGTGAAGCCGAGACGGGCGGCCTCGCGGGAGACGTGGGCCTCCTGCTCCCAGTCGAGTCGGAGGCTGGCATCTAAGCCAACGCCGTAGTCCATGGGTGGGGCCTCCCTTGGGGTGGTGGGGTCTATGGTAGCAGGGTTGGTGGTGGGTGTGGGTGTCGAGGGGGGGCAGCGCCGCCGCCGTTCGTGGGGCCCTGCGACGGGGTTCAGGGGGAGCGGGGGGAGAGGGACGGTCTCCCTACGGTGCGACGTTGGGTGGGCCCACCCGCCCGCCCTCGGAGGTTTTTCTTTCGGGGGGCTGCGCCCCCCAAGACCCCCGCGCCCTCACCCGACGCTGCGCGTCGGCCTCTCCCCCGGGGAGAGGCGGGGATGCGGCCGCGGGGTGGTGGACGGGGGCGGGGCGTTAGAGCGCCTGACGGAAAGTCTCGACGGGGATTTCGAGGCCGGTCAGGATGGAGCGGAGTGTGCCTCGGGGGATCTCCCGCTTGCCGAGGATGACCTGGGTGATCCGTCGCCCGGTGGGGGTCATTCGGGCGTAGGTGGCGTGGCTACCCCTGGTGCGGACGTGCCATGCGCCGAGGCGTTCCAGGGCGGCGGTGACCTCTCTGCTGGAGCAGAGGGGGAGTTGGGCGGAGCTCATCCAGCGGGAACGCGAATGGTCCTGGTGAACCTGGACGGCTGGCTCTCCTGGGGCGCTTCGTAGGAGACCTCGATGCCGCGCTCCCGGAAGACCCGGTCGCGATCGCCGAGGTCCTCCAGCACGTCGAGGTGCAGCAGGATGGCTTCGTGGATGTTGGCGAAGGCTTCTTCGATGGTGTCGCCGCAGCTCGCGATGCCCAGCTCGGGGCAGTAGGCGGCGAACTGCGCGCCCTCGCGCTCGACAATCTGGGTCAGTTGAATGGAGCCGGTGGCACCCACTGCCGCACCTCCAAGGGAGGTCATGGTGCCGCGTGAGGTGCGCTACTGTCAACCGCCCGCCCTGGATACCCCTCACCCGCCGCTGCGCGTCGGCCTCTCCCCCAAGGGGCGAGGCGGGGGCCTGGGCGCTTGACACTCGCGCTGGGGGGTGCCTACCATCCGCGGCAGCCGAGATAGGAGAACGCAGTGGCTGCGTCTGACGAGACCTTGCTTCGAACGCCGCTGAACGCGGAGCACCGCTCCGCCGGGGGGCGGATGGTGCCCTTCGGCGGGTGGGAGATGCCGCTGCAGTACACGTCGATCCTGGCGGAGGCGCGGGCGGTGCGGGCGGGCGTGGGGATCTTCGACGTGTCGCACATGGCGCGGCTGCACGTCCGGGGGGAGGAGGCGACAGCGTTCCTGGACCGGGTGCTGACGGCGCGGGTGGCGGCCCTGCGCCCGGGTCGAGCGCGCTACACGTTCCTGCTCAACGAGGAGGGCGGCATCATCGACGACGGGGTGGTGGCGCGCCCGGACGACGGCAGCGGAGCGGACGACCACCTGCTGCTGGTCACCAACGCGGGCACGCGGCCGACGGTGCTGGCGTGGCTGGAACGATGGTCGGAGGAGTTCCCTCGCCAGCGGCTCCACGACGCGACGACGGAGACGGCGATGGTGGCCGTCCAGGGCCCGCAGGCGGCGGCGCTGCTGGACGGGATGGCGGACGGGACGCCATCGGCGATGCGGCCGTTCGCGTGCTGGACCCTCACCCTAACCCTCTCCCAGAGGGAGAGGGGACTGGGGAAGGCCGCCGGAGTGGAGACGGTCTCGGCGGTGGTGAGCCGGACGGGGTACACGGGCGAGGACGGCTTCGAGGTGGTGGTGCCCGCAGCCGACGCCGTCGCACTGTGGCGCAAGCTGGTCGACGGGGGAGCGGTGGCGTGCGGGCTGGGGTCGCGGGACACGCTGCGACTGGAGGCGGGGCTGATGCTGTCGGGCACGGACGTGGGGCCTTCGACGACGCCGCTGGAGGCCGCGCAGGACCGCTTCGTGAACCTGGAGAAGGAGGGGTTCGTGGGGCGCGAGGCGCTGCTGCGGATGCAGGAGCAGGGCGTGCAGCGTCGGATGGTGGGCTTCCAGGTGCCGGCGAGGGGCATCCCTCGCACGGGCTACGCGCTGTCGAAGGACGGGGCGCCTGTAGGGGAAGTGACCAGCGGAGGGTACTCGCCCACCCTTGACACGGCCATAGGGCTGGGCTATGTTGCCATTGAGCACTCAACCCCTGAGACGGACCTGACGGTGGACCTGCGAGGACGAGCCGCCCCGGCCCGAGTCGTGAAGCTGCCCTTCTACCGTCGGCCTCAGTCCTGAGCGCCCCGGAGGACCCGTCCACCAACAGAGGAGAGACACGTGACGGACAACCCTCGCGACCTGCGCTACACCAAGGAGCACGAATGGGTCCGCCTGGGGCCCGACGGAACGGCGGAGGTGGGCATCACCCACTTCGCGCAGGACCAACTGGGCGACATCGTCTACATCGACCTGCCGGCGGTGGGGAGCAGCCTCACGCAGCTGGGCAAGATGGGCGAGGTGGAGTCGGTCAAATCGGTCTCCGACCTATACTCGCCGGTGACCGGAGAGGTGGTGGAGGTCAACCAGGAGGCGGTTGAGCACCCGGAGCAGGTCAACGAGGCGCCGTACGACAAGGGCTGGCTGATCCGGGTACGGCTGAGCGACCCGGCGGAACCGGAAGGGCTCCTGACGGCAGACCAGTACGAGGCCCTCGTGGCCGACGAGGAGCACTAAGGCCCCATGCCGTCCGTGTCCCACCCCTACTTCCCTTCCACCGACGACCAACGCGAGGAGATGCTGCGAGCCATCGGCGTCGCGTCGGCGACGGACCTGTTCGCCGACATCCCCGAGGCGTTCCGAAACCCGGATATCCGGCTGCCCGACGCCCTCTCGGAGCTGGAGCTTCGGCAGGACCTGGAGGCGCTGGCGGCGGAGAACCGGGCGCCGGGCAGCTACGCCTCGTTCCTGGGCGCAGGGGCGTACCGGCACTTCATCCCCGCCGTGGTGCGAGCGATGGCCTCGCGGGGCGAGCTGCTGACCTCGTATACGCCGTACCAGCCGGAGGTGAGCCAGGGAACACTGCAGGCGACCTACGACTTCCAGTCGCTCATCTGCCTGCTCACGGGCATGGACGTGGCCAACGCGGGCATGTACGACGGCGCAACGGCGCTCGCAGAGGCGGCGCTGATGGCCTGCCGGGTTACCGGCCGCGGCGCCGTGGTCGCGCTGGACACGGTGAACCCCCGCTACCTGGAGGTGGTGCGCACCTACTGCGCGCCGCAGGGCATCTCCGTGGAGGTCGCGCCGGCGGGAGCACCGAGGCTGGACGCGACGGCCGCGTGCCTGCTGGTGCAGTACCCGGACTTCCTGGGCACGGTGGAGCACCTGGAGGCGTACCGGCAGGCGGCCCACGACGTTGACGCGCTGCTGGCGGTGTCGGTGAACCCTGTGGCGCTGGGGATGCTGACGCCGCCGGGGGAGCTGGGCGCGGACATCGTGACGGGGGAGTGCCAGCCTCTGGGGTCGCCGCTGAGCTTCGGCGGGCCGTACGTGGGCCTATTCGCCTGCCGGCAGCAGCACCTGCGGCAGATGCCGGGCCGCATCGTCGGGCGGACAGTGGACGGCCAGGGGAGACCGGGCTTCGTGCTGACGCTGCAGACGCGCGAGCAGCACATTCGCCGGCAGCGGGCCACGTCGAACATCTGCACGTCGGAGGCGCTGGTGGCCACGGCGGCGGCGGTGCACCTGGCGGCTCTGGGCCCGCGGGGCCTGCGGGAGGTGGCGGAGCTGTGCTACCACAAGGCCCACTACGCCGCGGCGTGCATCGGGCAGCTCGACGGTTACACCGTGCACCCGCAGCGGGAGTCGGAGCAGACGTGGTTCCACGAGTTCGTCGTGCGGGGGCCGCTGCCTCCGGCCGAGCTCAACCGGCGGCTGCTGGAGCGGGGGATCATCGGCGGGCTGGACGTGAGCGCGACCGTCGACGGCAGCATGCTGCTGTGCGTGACGGAGATGAACACGCGCCGCGAGATCGACGCGCTGGTGAGCGCGCTTCGGGAGATTGCCGTGGGGGCGACCTCATGACGATGCGCGGCAACACCGTAGGCCGAACGCTGATGGACCGGAGCGTGCCGGGCCGCGGCGGGGTGCGCCTGCCTGACCTGGACGTGCCCGCACAGCCGCCTCCGGACGAGGGGCTGCTTCGCCGGGACCTGCCCCTGCCCGAGCTCGCGGAGCCGGACGTGGTGCGCTACTTCACCCACCTCTCGCAGACCAACTTCTCGGTGGACACGAACTTCTACCCGCTGGGCTCCTGCACCATGAAGTACAACCCCAAGGTGAACGACGAGCTGGCGTCGATGCCGGGGTTCGCCGGGCTGCACCCGCTGCAAGGGCCGGAGTCGAGCCAGGGCGCGCTGGAGCTGTTGCACCGCCTCCAGGACTACCTCTGCGCGATCACGGGCCTGCAGGGCTGCAGCCTGGCGACGCTGGCCGGGGCCCACGGCGAGCTGGCCGGCGTGCTGATGACGCAGGCGTACCACCGATCCCGCGGGGAGGACCATCGGAAGGTCATCCTCATCCCGGACAGCGCGCACGGGACCAACCCAGCGTCGGCGTCGATGGCGGGGTACGAGGTGGTGGAGGTGCCGTCGACGGCTCGTGGGGAGCTGGACCTGGAAGCGCTGCGGCGGGCGGCCACGCCGGACCTGGCGGGGCTGATGATAACGCTGCCGAGCACGCTGGGCCTATTCAACCCGAACATCGCCGAGATCTGCCGCATCGTCCACGAGGCCGGGGGGCTGGTGTACGGCGACGGGGCCAACATGAACGCGCTGCTGGGGCAGGTGAAGCTGGGCGAGCTTGGCTTCGACATCCTGCACCTCAACCTGCACAAGACCATGAGCACGCCGCACGGCGGGGGCGGCCCGGGCGCGGGCCCCGTGTGCGTTGCCGACCGGCTGCTGCCCTTCCTGCCCACGCCCGTCGTCGAGCGCGGAGGCGAGTCGGGCGCCGCGTACGGGTTTGCGCGGCCGGCGCGGACCATCGGGGCCATCGGGGGGTTCCACGGCAACTTCGGGGTGCTGCTGCGGGCGTACGCGTACATCCGGTCGCTGGGCGCGCCGGGGCTGCGGCAGGCCAGCGAGGATGCGGTGCTGAACGCCAACTACATCCGCGTGGGGCTGCAGGACCAGTACCACCTGCCGTACGACCGCATCTGCATGCACGAGGTGGTGTTCTCGGCACGGCGGCAGAAGGCGCGGGGTGTGCGGGCGATGGACGTGGCGAAGCGGCTCATCGACTACGGCATCCACCCACCGACGATGTACTTCCCGCTCATCGTGGACGAGGCGCTGATGATCGAGCCGACGGAGACGGAGAGTCTGGAGACGCTGGACGGCTTCATCGAGGCCATGCGGAGCATCGCACGGGAGGTGGAGGAGGCGCCGCATCTGCTGACGGACGCGCCGCACAACACGCCCGTGGGGCGGCTGGACGAGGCGCGGGCGGCTCGGCAGCCGGACCTGCGGTGGCGGGCGGCCTAGTCCCTTAGAGGCCCTTCCTCGCTTTGGCGGTCACTTCCCCAGAATTCGTGATAGAGTGCGAAGCACGGTTGGCTCGCGGGCCAGCCGGCCACATGACAAGACTGGGAGGGGACTCATGGCTATTGGACAGGTGACGCGAGAAGAGCTGCAGGCGGCGCTGCCGGAGACGACGGGTACGCTGCGCCTGGCAGGGTTGGAGGGGCCGGTGGAGGTGTACCGGGACAGCTACGGCATCCCGCACGCTCGGGCCGGGTCGGTGCACGACGCGTTCTTCGCCCAGGGCTTCATCACCGCGCAGGACCGGCTGTGGCAGATGGAGTACGACCGCCGCCGGGCCACCGGGCGCTGGGCCGAGTACGCGGGGGCGAGCGCGGTGGAGCAGGACGTGGCCATGCGCCGCTTCCAAATAGGCGCCACGGCGCAGCGGGACTACGCCGAGCTGAACGCCGAGACGCGGGCGATGCTGGAGGCGTACGCCGCCGGGGTGAACGCGTTCATCGATGCGTCGTCGGCGCTGCCGGCTGAGTACGGCATGGTCGGAGGCGCGCCGGAGCCGTGGGAGCCCTGGCACTCGCTGGCCGTGTTCAAGGTGCGCCACATCATGATGGGAAGCTTCGAAGGGAAGCTGTGGCGCGCGCGGCTGCTGCGGGAGCTCGGGCCGGAGAAGGCGGCGCGCACGCTGCCGGGCTACCAGCCCGGCCATCTGGTCATCGTCCCGCCCGGCGGCGTGTACGAGGGGCCCGGCTCGGACGCGCTGGAGGAGCTGCGCCAGAGCCTGGAGGCGGTGAACTGGATGGACGTGCCGGACTCCGGGAGCAACAACTGGGTGCTGTCGGGCAGCCGGACGGCATCGGGGAAGCCGCTGCTGGCGGGCGACCCGCACCGTCCGCTGGACACGCCCAACGTCTACTACCAGAACCACATTGCGTGCGCTGAGTTCGATGTCGTCGGCATGTCGTTCCCCGGCGTGCCGGGGTTCCCCCACTTCGGGCACAACGCGACGGTGGCCTGGTGCGTAACCCACGCCATGGCCGACTACCAGGACCTGTACCTGGAGCGCTTCGACAAGGACGACGCCGCGCGCTACGAATCGGCGGACGGGTGGAAGACGGCGGAGGTTCGCCACGAGCGCATCGAGGTGCGCGGCGGGGACGCGGTGGAGTTCGACGTCACGGTGACGGGCCACGGGCCGATCGTCGCCGGCGACCCGGCAGAGGGCTACGGCATGGCCTTCCGCTACACGGCCACGGACGGGCCGAACCACGGCTCGGAGGCGCTGCTGCCCATGCTGCGGGCGGCGAACATCGACGCGCTGGACGAGGCGATGCGGCCGTGGGTGGACCCGTGCAACAACTTCCTCTTCGCGGACGTCGAGGGGTCGATCGGCTACCTCACGCGGGGGAGCATCCCGCTGCGGCCCATGGCCAACGCGTGGCTTCCGGTGCCGGGCTGGTCGAGCGAGTTCGAGTGGCGGGGGTCGATCCCGTTCGAGGAGCTGCCGCGGTCGCGCAACCCGGAGACGGGGTACATCGTCACGGCAAACAACCGCATCACGGCGGCGGACTACCCGCACTACATCAACCTGGACTTCGCACCGGAGTTCCGGGCACGGCGCATCATCGACCGCATCGAGGCCCTCGGGAAGGCCACCGTTGCCGACATGGCCGCCATCCACGCCGAGCGGCTCTCCATCCCGAACCAGACCTACGCCCGGCTGCTGGCCGGAGTGTCGGCGGGGAACGGGCTGGTGGCGCAGGCGCAGGCGCGGCTGGCGGCGTGGGAGGGCGGTATGGAGCGCAACTCCGTGGAGCCGACCATCGCCTCCGCGTTCCGCATCCACCTGGACCGGCTGGTGGTGGGGCCGCTGCTGGGGCCGCTGGCGGACGAGGCGTTCAGCGCCACGGGCCGTGGCGGACCCGCACACGTGGGGCGGCTTTCGTCGCTGCTGCTGCAGTCGGCATCGGAGGGCGCGACCTGGATGCTGCCGGCGGGCGCGACGCTGGAGTCGGTGCTGGCGCAGGCCCTCAGGGACGGCGTGGCCTACCTGCAGGGCCGCCTGGGCGACGACATGGACGCCTGGACGTGGGGAGACGTGCACGCTACGCGGCCGCGCCACACGCTGTCGGCGGTGTTCCCGGAGGCGGCTGCGCTGCTGGACCCGCCGTCGGTGCCGATGGGGGGCGGGGGCGAGACACCGCAGGCGGCGGGTTTCTCACCCTCGGAGCCGTTCACCGTGACGGGGCTGTCGGTGGCCCGCTACGTCTTCGACCTGGCGGACTGGGACGGCTCACGGTGGGCGATCCCGCTGGGGGCGTCGGGCCATCCGGGAAGCCCGCACTACGCCGACCAAGCGCCGGTGTGGGGCGAGGTGCAGCTCATCCCGATGCTGTACACGTGGGCGAGCATCGAGGCGGATGCGGAGGCGCGGCAGGTGCTGGAGGCGGGGTAGGGGGGCGCGGTGCCGGGGGCGGCGCCGGAGCGTCGCGGTCGTTGACAGGGCGTGAGGGGGCTACCTAGAATGGCCCTCTGAGGCGGGCGTGACGCAGTGGTAGCGTACTTGCTTCCCAAGCAAGCTGTCGTGGGTTCGAATCCCATCGCCCGCTCCAGAACAAAGCTCTCAACGTTTTGCCAAGGACACGCCAATGACTGACGGACACCACGATCACCACGAACACGATCACGACCACACCGAGCCGCCCTCGGAGGTGGAGCTGCGGGTCAAGGCGCTGGAGTCGCTGCTGGTGGAGAAGGGGCTGGTCGACGCGGAGGCGGTGGACGCGCTGGTCGACCTGTACGAGACCAAGGTCGGGCCGCACAACGGCGCTCGGGTCGTCGCCCGGGCGTGGAGCGACCCCGCGTTCAAGGCGTGGCTGCTGTCGGATGCGACGGCGGCCATCGGGTCGATGGGCTTCGTGGGGAGGCAGAGCGAGCACCTGCGGGTGGTCGAGACGTCGCCGCAGGTGCACCACGTGGTCGTGTGCACGCTGTGCTCGTGCTACCCGTGGGGGCTGCTGGGCCTGCCCCCGGTGTGGTACAAGTCGGCGCCGTACCGGTCGCGGGCCGTCGCCGACCCCCGCGGCGTGCTGCGGGAGTTCGGCACGGAGCTTGCCGACGACGTCGAGATACGCGTGTGGGACTCGACCGCGGAGGTGCGCTACCTGGTGCTGCCGCAGCGCCCGGAGGGGACCGACGGCATGAGCGAGGCCGAGCTTGCGACGCTGGTCACCCGCAACGCCATGATCGGCGTGGAGACGGTCAAAGCGCCGACCGCTGCGGGAGTGGGCGGGTGAACGGCGGGCACGACCTGGGCGG
The DNA here is from genome assembly GCA_965205235.1 of Dehalococcoidia bacterium. GTDB lineage: Bacteria > Chloroflexota > Dehalococcoidia > Lucifugimonadales > UBA1127 > CBDBGD01. The sequence goes on along the minus strand of CBDBGD010000003.1, from coordinate 101,651 downwards.
CGTCCACGGCCTGGGGCCGATCGACCCCGAGCCGGAGTCGGAGGAGCCGGTCTTCCACGCCGCGTGGGAGCGGCGCGTGTTCGGCCTTGTGCTGGCCACGAGCGCCCTTGGGCGGTGGAACATCGACATGGCGCGGCACTCCCGCGAGCGGCAGCACCCCGCCGACTACCTGCACAACACCTACTACGAGAACTGGCTGACCGGGCTGGAGACGCTGCTGGTCGAATCGGGGCTGGTGTCGGACGCGGAGATCGCGGCGGGCGCGGCGGAGGACGGGGGCGACGCCGAGGCCCAAGGGCGGGTGCTGCACGCGCAGGACATCCGTCGCGTGTCGGCGGGGACGTCGTACGAGATGGAGGCCGACGAACCGCCCCGGTTCAAGGCCGGCGACAGGGTCCGCGCTCGGAACCAGCACCCATCGGGGCACACGCGGGAGCCGCGCTACGTGCGGGGCCGGACGGGCGTGGTCCACGAGCACCACGGCAGCCACGTCTTCCCGGACCGGAACTCGGCGGGCACGCGGGTGGGCCGCCACCTGTACAGCGTGCGCTTCGAGGCGTCGGAGCTGTGGGGCGAGGGTGCGGCCGCCAACGCCGCCGTGTACCTGGACCTGTGGGAAGACTACCTGGAGCCGGCGTGACGGAGCCGCCCCGCATCCCCCTCGACGGTGAAGACGCTCTGCCTCACGACGCGGCCGGGCCGGTCTTCGCCGAGCCGTGGGAGGCGCAGGCCTTCGCTCTGGCGGTGCACCTGGTCGAGTCGGGCTACTTCGACCGGTCGGAGTGGGCGGAGGCGCTGGGCGAGGAGATCAGGGCGGCGCAGGAGCGTGGTGACCCGGACCGCGGCGGGACGTACTACCGGCACTGGGTGAGCGCGCTGGAGCGGCTGTGCGCTGCGAAGGGGCTGGCGCCCGAGGACGCCGTGCTGCAGCGCACGGAGGAGTGGCGACAGGCGTACCTCGATACGCCGCACGGGGAGGCGGTGGAGCTTCCGGGAGGTGGGGAGCGCCGGCGGCAGGGACAGAGAAGACTTCGAGCAGTGGCTAACCGTTTCTCTGTGCCCCAGGTGGGAGCGGTAGTGGTTCGAGATGGCAAGCTGTACGGCCCCCCAGGAATGACGGCCGAGTGGCTGACCAAGTACGGGGCGGCGTGGCAGGCATTCTACGAACACAACGACAGGTCGGGACTGGTGGAGCTAGGCATTCTCTCCGAGCAGTAATGCGCTCGGCTTTCGCCTGACACGCCGCACGGGGAGCGCGTGGTGTTGCGGCGGGGTGAGGGTCGCTAGGGGCGCTATCCCTGATGCGAAATCAACTCCGTACCTCCTCATACTGAGCGTCGCCGCTCTCCCTTAAGCAGCACATCCCGAGCGTTGTTGATGGCCCGCATACGCGAGGCGCCCCGTGGATTGCGGTCAGGGTGGTACTTCTGCGCCTCCCTGCGCCAAGCGCGATTGATGTCCTCTGCGCTCGCACCATGCTTTAGCCCAAGCAGAACGAGCGCTGCCTCTTCAAGGCGATTGTAACGCCTGTGCGGCGGTTCCGCCCGCCCAGGACCAGCGCCGCCACCGCCACGAACTCCTCCCGGAGCATTTTTTCTCCTCCACTCCTCGAAACGCTCGCTGGCTTTGACTGTCCATTCTTCCTGGGAGCTAGCGCGAGTTTCATCGGTCCAGCGACCAGCGGGATTGGAGCGAGTTGATTGCCGGGCCTCTCCGCGACGATCGCTCTTCGACCGTTTACTGGCCCACAGCGCAAGGATGAGTGATGCGACGACAATGCCCGATACAAGCAATGCTGTGACATACTCGCTGTCGACGAACCCTCTATGTTCATCGATCAGCGCGCGGAAGCTATTCCACAGATCAACAATCTTGCCCGCGGCGGAGCGCATCACCCCTGTGTTACCTCTGGACTAGGTCAAAGCCCTGCTCGTCGAAGAAAGCAGCGGCGGTTTCCGGGTCGGCACCTGCATCAACTAGGCGGTCAACCATTTCCTCCCTTGAAACGCCGCCTTCCAACCCCACCGCAACGGACTCAGCGATGTTCTCTACGCTGTAGGTGTTGGCCAGATACTCCTGTTCTGTCTGCTTCCGTAGCTTCTCTGCTGCTTCTCGTCTGGTCGTTTCGTCCGTCATGCTGCCCCATACTCCGGGATCTTTGCCGTTCGTCAAATGCCGTACCGGCCGCTAGCCTTTAGGCCCCTTGCTCCTCGACTTGAGGAAGAGCCAGCCCAGAACGCAGAACGGGATGAAGGCAAGGTCGGCAATGATGCCACCCAGTACGAGCTTGACCACAACAAAGAGCCCCCAGCCAATCGCTATTGCCCCGAAGAACATGCCCCATGACCACTTCTGACTCTGGGGTTGCCCCTGTCGCTCCGCGCGCTCTCTACGTACTCGTTCTCGTATCTCCTCGCTCGGAGGTTCGCCGATGATGAACTTGCGCAGGTCTTCCCACATGGCGTACTCCCTGTTATCTGCCGCTCCCCTTTTGTGACCCAACAAGCTTCACAACGCTGGCGTCATAAAGGAAGCAAGTAATTCCTCGATCATCTAGGAGTTCCCACCCGTCGGGCAGCGGATGAAGATAAGATACGTCGAAGCGAGAGTCCTCGAACTGAGCGCCAACATAATCCTCGAACTCCTCACCGCAGGCCTCTTCAGCGAAAGATACAATCGAGTGGATCGGAGGATACGGCGCATCGTCGTCCGCCGGGTACTCGGCAATCGCATAGACCTCGTTGTCGTGGCTCTCTGAACACTCTACGATGTCCACATCCTCTACCTCATCCTCGTACAACCCGTCCTTCGGGTTATTGAAGCAGTCTCCGACCTCAAGCGAAAACACGTTGCCTCTACACGCCACGGTGACTGCAGCCACAGCAACGAACACCAGGACCATACGCATGTGCAGCCTCCTGCGGCTTAGCAACGATAGTTCTCCCAGGTCTGCACAACCCGCGTCCCTTCTGGCGGTCTGCACAGAATCGACTGCTCAAACTTGTACTGCGCAAGCGCGGCGTTCTGCGCCTCCTTCTGCGCCAGGTCATCCGCGGTCGCCCGGAGTGTAGTCTGCGTGCTGTCAAGCTCGGCATTGACGTTGCTGAGCGTCACGCCGACGACACCCAACGCGACCGCCAGGATGAGAAAGCCAACAACGATTCCGATCTTGCTGCCTCTGGACATAGGGAACCCCCTTGCGGCTAGGCGTTTGTCCACCTCGCTATAGCCACAATCATGTGATCTGCGCGTGATATTATATGGCTTTCCCGCACGACGGTACCCCGCCCCACACGTCGTCATTCCGGCCTCCGAGCCGGAATCGAAGGGCGGGGCGAGGCTCCCCACCTCTCCCCTTTCGCTTGACATGCCCACGCTCGGCTGCCTAGGATATTCGAGTCTCAACGGCTACGACGGAGACGAGTAGAGCGCCAAGGCGCCGCCAGCGAGTCCGGTACGGTGGAAGCGGACAGGAAGCCAGCGCTCGAAAATCCCTCCCGAGCCGCCAGCCGAAGCAGGGCAGGGGGCCAGCCCCCAATACAGTCGTTCGATGAGCAGCGAGCGCGAGTAGAACGGCGAGCCCTGTTGTAGACCTGGCCGGAGGCCCACCGTTACAGGGGCAGGGGCGTGTTGGCGCCTCGCTGAGAGGCCTCGGGTAGTCCGGGGCAAGAAGGGTGGTACCGCGGGCATGCACGGCCCGTCCCTTTCGTGGGGGACGGGCTTTTCTTTTGGTCGTGAGCACGAATCTACGGGGGGATACGATGACCGTTCGGCAGAGCAAGCAGCAATCGGGGGCAAGCCCGGCGTTTCGTCCCGTCGGCAGCCAGGTGAGTTTCCCGGAGGTGGAGGAGCGGGTGCTGGGGTTCTGGCGGGAGAGCGACGTCTTTCGTCGTTCGCAGTACGAGGGCGGGGGGCAGGTGGACGAGGAGAAGCCGCTGTTCATGTTCTACGAGGGCCCGCCCACGGCGAACGGCCCGCCGGGCATCCACCACGTCTTCGCACGGGTCTTCAAGGACGTGATCCCGCGCTACAAGACCATGCGCGGCTATCGCATCATCCGCAAGGGCGGGTGGGACACCCACGGCCTGCCGGTGGAGCTGGAGGTGGAGAAGGAGCTGGGGCTGTCCAGCAAGCAGGAGATCGAGGCGTACGGCATCGACCGGTTCAACGCGCACTGCCGTGAGAGCGTGATGCGCCACGTGAAGGCGTGGGAGGAGCTGACGGACCGCATCGGCTACTGGGTGGACATGGGCGACGCCTACGCCACCTACCACAACAGCTACATCGAGACGGGTTGGTGGCTGCTGAAGCAGCTCTGGGACAAGGGGCTGGTGTACGAGGGGATGAAGGGCACGCCGCACTGCCCCCGCTGCGTGACCAGCCTGTCTTCGCACGAGGTGGCGCTGGGGTACCAGGAGGACACGCCGGACCCGTCGGTGTTCGTGCGGTTCAGGTTCGACGCTGCGCGGACGGAGGAGCTCGCGGGCCGGCTGCCGCCGGCCAGCGGCGAACGGCTGCGGGCCGCCGCGGAGACGCTGCAGAGCGCCGGCCGGCCGGTGTCGTTCCTGGCGTGGACGACGACGCCGTGGACGCTGCCGGGCAACACGGGGCTGGCGGTCGACGCGGAGTCGGAGTACGTGCTGGTGAGCATCGAGGGGGAGGAGGGCATGCTGGTGCTGGCCGCGCCGCTGGCCGAGACCGTCCTGGAGGGCGGGTACACGGTGGAGGCGACGCTGCGGGGCGAGGAGTTGGAGGGGCTGCGGTACGAGCCGCTCTACGACCCCTTCAGCGCCGGGCTGCCGAGGGCATCGCTGCGTCGGTTCGAGGAGGGCGCGGCGGCCCCGACGGCTATCGAGTCGCCCGCGGGGCGGGAGACGCCGGGGAGCGAGAGCTCGTGGCAGATCCACGTTGCGGACTTCGTCTCGATGGACGACGGGTCGGGCATCGTGCACGTTGCGCCTGCGTTCGGGCAGGAGGACTACCTGCTGGGGACGCAGAAGCGGCTGCTGTTCGTGCAGAACGTGGACGTGCAGGGCCGCATCGTCGGCGACTACCCGGGCACGGGCCTGTTCGTGAAGGAGGCGGACGAGCTCATCATGCGGGACCTGTCGGAGCGGGGGCTGCTGTACCGACGGGAGGTGTACCGGCACACGTACCCCTTCTGCTGGCGCTGCGATGCGCCGCTGCTGTACTACTCGAAGCCCTCCTGGTACATCCAGACGACGGCGCGGCAGGAGCGGCTTGTGTCGGCGAACCGGGAGATCAACTGGCGGCCGGAGCACATCAAGGAGGGGCGCTTCGGGGAGTGGCTGCGCAACAACGTGGACTGGGCCATCTCCCGCGAGCGCTACTGGGGCACGCCGCTGCCCATCTGGCGCTGCGAAGGCTGCGGTCGAACCCGCTGCTTCGGGAGCGTGGCGGAGCTGCGGGAGTCGACGGACGACGCCGGCCGGGCGACGCTAGACGCCGCGGACGTGGACCTGCACCGCCCGTACATCGACCGGGTGACAGCGTCGTGCGATGCGTGCGATGCGACGATGCGGCGCGTCCCGGAGGTCATCGACGTGTGGTACGACTCGGGCGCGATGCCCTACGCCCAGTACCACTACCCCTTCGACAGCCCGGACCTGCTGACGGACGGACGCTTCCCGGCGGAGTACATCTGCGAGGCGGTGGACCAGACACGGGGCTGGTTCTACAGCCTGCACGCGCTGGGCGTCCTGCTGGCGGACTCGCCCGCCTATCGCAACGTCATCTGCCTGGGCCACATCCTGGACGAGACGGGCCTCAAGATGAGCAAGTCCAGGGGGAACATCGTGGAGCCGTGGGCGGTGATCAGCAACCGGGGGGCGGACGCGCTGCGGTGGTACCTGTACTCGTCGGCGCCGCCGGGGAACTCTCGGCGCTTCTCGGAGAGCCTGGTGGGGGAGTCGGTGCGGCGGTTCCTGCTGACGCTGTGGAACACGTACAGCTTCTTCGTCACGTACGCCAACCTGGACGGCTTCCGGCCCGCGACGGGCACACCGGTGGGCCTGCTGCCGCTGGACCGCTGGGCGCTGTCAGAACTGCACGCGCTGGTGCAGGGGGTGACGTCGGACCTGGAGAGCTACAACCCGACGGACGGGGCGCGGCGCATCGAGGCGTTCGTGGATGTGCTGTCGACGTGGTACGTACGGCGGAGCCGACGGCGCTTCTGGAAGAGCACGGACGACGCGGAGAAGGAGGCCGCCCACCAGACGCTCTACGCGTGCCTGACGACGCTGGCGCGGCTGCTGGCGCCCTTCACGCCGTTCGTGGCGGAGGAGATGTACGGCAACCTGGTGCGCTCCGTGGACCCCGGCGCGCCGGACAGCGTGCACCTGGCGGCATGGCCGGATGCGGACGCGTCGCTGATCGACGACCAGCTCGGCCGAGCGGTGCGGCTGTCGATGCGCATTGCCAGCCTTGGACGCAACGCCCGCAGCAGGACCGGTATGAAGGTGCGGCAGCCTCTTGCTCGCGTGCTCGTAAGCCCGCGCGAGGGAGAGGAGGAGCTGCTGCCTCTCATCGAGTCCCAGGTGCTCGACGAACTGAACGTCAAGGCGATGGAGGTCGCGGCCCCGGAGTCCTTCGGCCAATTCACGCTCAAGCCCAATCTACCCGTCCTCGGCCCGAAACTCGGGGCCGGCATGGGCGCGGCGCGGCAGGCCATCGCCGGAGCGGACGCCGCTGCGGTCGCCGCCGCCCTCCGCTCCGGCGGATACGGCAGCATCGAGATCGGCGGCTTCACGTTCGAGCCGGGTGACTTTCTCGTTGAAGTGGAGGACAAGCCCGGCATCACCTCCGTGTCCGAGGGCGCGCTGCTCGTCGCAATCGACACAACGCTGACGCCGGAGCTGGCGCGCGAGGGGCTGGCGCGGGAGCTGGTGCACCGGGTGCAGAACCTGCGCCGCTCCGCGGGGTTGGACATCTCGGACCGCATCACGCTGTTCTGGCAGGGGCCGGAGGCCGTGCGCGAAGTCCTGTCGGACGCGTCGCTGCTGCAGCACCTGCAGGATGAGACGCTGGCGCTGTCGGTAGCGGAGGGCGCTCCGCCCGAGGACGCCCACAGCGAGGCGCAGAAGGTGGACGGGATGGAGGTGACGCTGGCGGTGCGGAAGGCGTAGCGAGCGGATAGGGGCGGGGGCGTCGGCGTCAGCTCCAGACGACCTGGAAGGTGGATCCTTCATTCTCGGACCGGGTCACCTCGATGCGGACGGGGAAGGCCTCCTTGAGCTCGTCGATGTGGGTGATGACGAGGATGAGGTCGAAGTCGCGCTGGACGGCGCGAATGGCGTCGAGGAGGTGCTGGCGTCCCTGGGCGTCCTGGGTGCCGAAGCCCTCGTCGAGGAACAGGGTGCGCAGGGGGGCCCCGGCGCGGGTGGCCAGCAGCTTGGACAGGGCGATGCGCAGGGCGAAGTTGATGCGAAAGGCCTCGCCGCCGCTGAACAGCTCGTAGCTGCGTGTGCCCACGCCGTCGTGGATGCGGATCTCCAGCGTCTCCCGAACGTTGCCGCTGGCCGTGGTGCGCTGGGTCTCCAGGAACAGGCTCAGGCGGCCGTCGGTGAGGCGGGCGAGGAGCTCGTTGGCCTCGCTCTCAAGGTCGGGCAGGGCGGCCTCGATCAATCGGGCGGGGACGCCGTTCCTGCCGAAGGCGTCGACCAGGACCTCGTAGGCGCCGCGCTCCTGGACGGCCGCCGCCGACTGGGCCTCCAGCTCCTTGAGGCGCAGCCTTGCCCGCTCCACGTCCTCCAGCCGTAGTGTGTGCACGTCGACGTCCCGGCGAAGCCGGTTGGCATCGGCCTCCAGGCGTGCGTGCTCGGCCTCCGCACTGGCCGACTCCTGCTCCAGGGCCGGCAGCCGCTCCAGGGCGAGGCCGATGGCGTCCATGCGCTCGCGGGCCTGTTGTGCGTCGCGACGGCGGGACTCCAGAAGCTCCTCCGCCCTCGACGCCGACTCCTCTGCGTCGGGGAGGCCGTCGGCGGCCTCCTGGAGGCGCTGGGCGAGGTCGCGGTATGCCTCGAGCTGGCCGGCGCGAGCACGCACGTCCCGGTGCTGGGCGGCGTCGTAGCCGAGGGCGGCCAGCCGGGCCTCCGCATCGGCCAGGTCCCGGCGCTGCTCCTGCGCGAACCCCTGGTCGCGGAGTCGGGAGGCAAGCTCCTCCGCCTCCCGCATGGCCTCTGCAAGCCGGCCCTCAGCGAGGCGGCACTCCTCCAACTCCCGGTCCAGGGCGCCTCGCTGGGACTGCAGGCGCCCCGACTCCTGCGCGACGGCGGCCTCCTCGCGCTCCAGCGTCTGTTGCAGCTCGTCGCGCTGGCGGCCAAGGCCATCGATGGCGCGCTGGTTGGCGCGATGGACCTCCGCGTGGGCCCTGCCCTGGGTCTCGATCTCCTCCGCCAGGTGTGCGCTGCCATCGGCGCCCAGAGAGGTGCCGCAGAGGGGGCAGGCGGCGTCGCTTCCTGTGAGCATTTCCAGCTTCTTGCGAAGCTCCTTCATCTCCGCATGCCGCGCGGCGTTCTGCTCCCTCAACGTCTGTGTTTGTTCAACGACGACCTGGAGGCGCTGCCGCTCCTCTCGCAGGCCAGCCTCGCGTGTCTGGAGCTGGGCGAATCGCTGACCGGAGGCCGCCAGCTCTGCCTCGACCTGCGGCAGCCGCTGCGACCGGGGCAGCAGGTCGGTCTCCACGCGCTGCTGCAGGTGGCGGAGGCCCGTTTCCAGCCGGGTGTGCTCCTGGTCGATGGCGTGCTGGAGCCGCTGGCGCTCCTGGGCCAACTCCGCGTGGGCGGCCCGGTCCGCCTCCAGGGCTTCGAGGCGCCGGAGAATGGCCTCGCGCTCGGCTGCGCCGGCCTCGATTTCGACGCGGCGTGCGAGGACGGCGCGGTAGGCTTCGACACGACGGCGGGCGTCCTGGGCCTGCGCATCGAGGGCCTGGGCCTGCTGGAGCGCACCCCGGAGGTCCACGTCGAGTCGCTGGGCCTCCTCGCGCTGGACGTCCAGTCGGTGGCGCTCCTCCTGGAGGGCGGCGCGTCGGGCCGCGAGGCCGGCGAGGTGGGGCGCGAGCTCCCCCAGCGCGGCCTGAGCGGAGGTCAGCGCCTCCCGGTACTCGGCCTCTCTGCCGACCTCCCCGACCAGGTTCTCCTGCTCGCCCTGGAGCCGGTCGATGCGGCCTCTGCTGTCGCGGGCGGCGTCACGGGCCCTGCGCTCCAGGCTCTCGTAGAGTCGGAGGCCCAAGACCTCGGACAGTGTCTCCTTGCGCTCGGCGGGCCTGCTGGCGGTGAAGCGGTCGGCCTGGCCCTGGAGGAGGAAGGCGCTGCGGACGAAGGTCTCGTAGTCCATGCGCAACAGCCGCTCGATGCGCTCCGCGGTGTCGCGAACGCCCGCTCCTTCGACGAGTGTCCGGTACTCGCTGCCGGTCCACACCTGGAGGTCCCAGTGGGTCGTGCCGCTGCGCCGGGGCGTGCCGGCCTGGTGCTTGCGCACGACGCGGTACCGGGCATCGTCGACCAGAAAGTCGAGCTCCACGGACATCTCGGGGCGCCCCTGGTGGACGAGCTCGTCGGGGGAGCCGCCGCCGGGGCCGCCGTAGATGCGGCCACGCGCGCCGCCCCAAAGGGCCCAGGTGATTGCGTCGAGCAGGGCGGTCTTGCCGTTGCCGTTGTCGCCGGAGAGGCAGGCCACCTCGACGCCCTGCAGGTCGAGCTCGACCGCGTCGCGGTAGCTGAGGAAGTTCTCCAGCCGGAGTCGCAGCGGGATCACCGACACCCCCTTGCGGCCCCAGCATATCGGCGCGGGGGCGGAATGGTCTAGCGCGCACCGGCGCAGGATTCCTCTGCTTTGCGAGCGCGCTACAATGGAGGGGAGCAAGAGGCGGGTGTTGGCGGGGCCGGGCCCCGAGGTTCCTGCCTTCGCAGGAACGACGAAGTAGGGACGGCAGCCAGAGGGAGACCATGTTTGAAGCGCTGACCGAGCGGCTGACGGGCATCTTTGGGCGGCTGAGCAGCCGCGGCAGGCTGACCGAGAGCGACGTGGACGCGGCGCTGAAGGAGGTCCGCATCGCCCTGTTGGAGGCGGACGTCAACTTCCGCGTCGCACGGGACCTCATCGCCCGGGTGCGGGAGCGGGCCGTCGGGACGGAGGCGCTGACGGGGATCAACCCGTCGGCGCAGGTCATCAAGGCGGTGAACGACGAGCTTACGGCGACGCTGAGCGGCGGCGACCACAAGCTCCACCCGTCATCGCAGCCGCCGACGGTGGTGGCGCTGGTGGGACTGCAAGGGTCGGGAAAGACGACGACCGCGGCCAAGCTGGCGCTGCACCTGCGCCGCTCGTCCGGGGCACCGCCGCTGCTGGTGGCCGCAGACTTGCGCCGGCCCGCCGCGGTCGAGCAGCTCGCGTCGCTGGGTCGGCAGATGGACCTTCCGGTGTACACGGAGTCGTCCACGTCCCCTGCGCAGGTGGCCGTCAGGGGCGTCGCCAGGGCGCGTGAAACGGGGGCCCCGTGGGTTGTCGTCGACACGAGCGGGCGGCTCCACGTCGAGGACGAACTGATGGAGGAGCTGGAGGCGCTGCGCAGCGCCGTCGCTCCCCACGAGACGCTGCTGGTGGTCGACGCGATGACGGGGCAGGACGCGGTCCGGGCCGCGGAGGCGTTCCAGGAGCGGGCGGGGATCACGGGCATCGTGCTCACCAAGATGGACGGGGACGCACGGGGAGGCGCTGCGCTGTCGATCACGGCGGTCACCGGCGTGCCGGTCAAGTTCATCGGCACGGGGGAGCGGCCCGACGCGCTGGAGCCCTTCCACCCCGACCGGCTGGCCTCCCGCATCCTGGGCATGGGGGACATGGTGTCGCTGGTGGAGCGGGCGCAGAGCGTGGTGGACCAGCAGCAGGCGCAGGAGATGGAGAAGAAGCTGCGGCGTGCCACCTTTGACCTGCAGGACTTCCTGGAGCAGCTCCGGGCGGTGCAGCGCATGGGCCCCATCTCGCAGGTGCTGGAGATGCTCCCCGGCGCCTCCGCCCTCAAGGGGCAACTGAGCGCCGACGGCCTGGAGGGGAAGAGGATGCAGCGGGTGGAGGCGATGGTGCTCTCGATGACGCCGCAGGAGCGCCGGACGCCGAACATCCTGAACGCGTCGCGGCGGCGGCGCATCGCCAGGGGCAGCGGGACGACGGTGCAGGAGCTGAACCAACTGCTGAACCAGTTCCAGCAGATGCAGAAGCTGATGCGGCAGATGTCCCGCTCCAAGGGCCGGGGCATGCGGAACCTCCTCCGCTTCTAGCGGCCGTAGCGCGCCGACCGGTTGCGCCTACGGGACTGCTCTGCCAAGGCCCCGGCGTGGTATACTGGCTATGTCGGGGCGTAGCGCAGCCCGGAAGCGCACCTGCATGGGGTGCAGGGGGTCGGTGGTTCAAATCCACTCGCCCCGATCTCATCCAAACAACGGAGTACAGGTCGGCCCTGTACCCTTTGCCGTCCGGCCTTCGGGGATGGTGGCAGGGGGGCCGCCTGGGACAGCCGCTCTCTGGAAGAGGTCGGCATGGGAGGAAGGAGGTCCGGTATGGCGGGGTACGTAGCAAACATCGAGCAGGAGACGCTGGACAACGAGAACTTCCGGCGGGTCCTGAACACGGCCGGGAACAGCCAGCTGGTCGTCATGAGCCTGCTGCCGGGAGAAGAGATCGGCATGGAGGTCCACGACCTGGACCAGTTCATCCGCTTCGAGGCCGGCACGGCCAAGGTGATCCTCGACGGCGAGGCGCACGAGGTGAGCGGGGACTGGGCGGTGGTGATCCCAGCGGGCACGAACCACAACGTGATCAACGTCTCGGACAGCGAGAAGCTGAAGCTGTACACCATCTACTCCCCGCCGGAGCACCCGGCGGGGACGGTCCACGTGACGAAGGCCGAGGCCATGGCCGCGGAGGCGCACCACCACCACTAGGGGCGACGCGTCCCCAGCTTCCAGGTCAGCGCGGCGCGGGGCGCTGGCCCAACGTGCGCTCCACGACGGCGATGAAGTTTCGTGCTGGCGCGGAGAGGGTCTTCCCCCGTAGCGTGACGATCCCCGTCTGCTCGATGGGGAGCATGTGGCCGAGGTCGACGACGCCCAGCGCCTCCTCGTCCTCGGGGCCGATGGCCAGGCTGGGCCCCACCGATATGCCCAGGCCGAGGGCGACGTATCGCTTGATCATGTCCATGGTGTCCAACTCCGCCACGATCTCGTAGGCCAGGCCCTTGCGCTGGAACTCCCTTTCGAGCATTAGGCGCGTGGAGCCGCGAGGCCCCATGACGATGAGGGGCCACGCTGCGATCTGGTCCAGCGAGTCCAGGGGCGTGTCGAGCAGGGGATGACCCTTGGGCGTGATCAGCACCCGGTCATAGGGAAAAAGGCTCTGGAAGTCAAACTCGGGGGAGCGCTCCGGGTCCGGCAGCAGGCCCAGGTCGACCTCGCCGTCGGCCACCATGCGGAGCACCTCGGGGCGATGGCCGGAGAGGATGCGGAGCTGGACGTGTGGATGGACCGCACGGAAGGTGCGGACGGGCTGCAGGAGTGCGTGGGGGATGATGTCCGGCGTGGAGGCGACGGAGACAGGGCCCGTCTCCTCAGCCTCGGCGGCGCGGGCAGCGAGGGCGTCGACGCCCTCCACCAGCGGGGCGGCCAGCTCGGCGAGCTTGGCGCCCGCGAGCGTGGGCCGAATGGGCCGACGGACGCGGTCGAAGAGGACGACGCCGAGCTCCTGCTCCAGCTTCCTGACGTGGGTGGTGACCGTGGGCTGGCCGAGGCCCAGGGCCGCAGCGGCGCGGGAGACGCCCTGGTGCTTGACCACTGCGCAGAAGCTCCGTAGGTGTCGCAGCTCCATCTCCTCACCCTCCGCAATGTATATCGTGTAAAGCAATATTAATAATCACCTATACCCTCTTGTCAAGATACTCATGCGTTCTAAACTGGAGTCAGGAGGCCCAAGAAGAGGAATCGGGCCTGTGGAGGAAGCACCATGTTTCACAACATCGTCGAGGGAATTCGCCGGATCCACGTGCCGAGCAACCTGGAGTCCTACTACGAGAGCCTCCAGACGCCGGGACTGGTGGGCGGCCCCACCGTGGACGAGGCCCGCAAGGACCACCGCGCGCTGCTGCAGTCGCAGAACGTGCCGTTCTCCCTCTAGGGAGCCATCGGCTTCGATCGAGATTCCGACAAGGTAGGGGCGGGTTTCCGGACCCGCCCCTACTCGCGTCCAGCGCGTTTCCCATATACTAGGGGGGACAGGACAAAGGAGCGCTATGAACGCAGAGTACGACGTCGTCATCATCGGCGGGGGGGCCGCCGGGCTCAGCGCCGCCCTCTACACCACCCGGGCGCAACTCAAGACGCTGGTGATCGAGCAGCTTGCCCCCGGCGGCCAGCTCATGCTGACCTCGGACATCGAGAACTACCCCGGCTTCCCGGAGGGCGTCCTAGGGCCGGACCTCAGCCAGTACATGGAGAAGCAGGCCGTCCGCTTTGGCGCAATGATCGACTACGACTCGATCGAGCGGCTGGAGGTGGAGGGGCCGGTGAAGGCGGCGGTGGGCGCCGACGGCACGTACACGGCCAAGGCCCTCATCGTCGCCACGGGCGGGGAGCACAACAAGCTGGAGGTGCCCGGCGAGGACGAGCTGGCCGGCCGCGGCGTCTCGTACTGCGCGACGTGCGACGGCAACTTCTTCGCAGGCCAAGACACGATCATCGTCGGCGGCGGCGACGCGGCGATGGACGAGGGGCTGTACCTCTCCCGCATCGCCAGCAAGGTGACGGTGATCCATCGCCGCGACGAGCTGCGGGCGACCAAGGTCCTCCAAGAGCGGGCCTTCAACACGCCGAACATGGACTTCATGTGGAGCCACGCGGTCCGGGAGATCCGGGGTAACGGCTCCGTGGACCGGGTGCTGGTTGCGGACCTGAAGTCGGGGGAGGAGTACGAGCGCCCCGTCAGCGGCGTCTTCATCTACATTGGCTTCCACCCCAACACGGCATTCCTGGACGGTGTGCTGCCCATGGACCGGGGCGGCCACCTGATGACCAACATGCGCATGGAGACCCCCGTGCCGGGGGTGTACGCCGCCGGCGACGCCCGGCAGTTCTCGGACCGGCAGCTCGGCAACGCCGTGGGCGACGGCATCACCGCGGCGCTCTCCGCCTATCGCTACATCACGGAGGGGCCCGGGCACTAGGGGCGTCTCTCCACGGTCGCAGCCTTGATTCGCCGGTGGGCCGCGCCTATAATCGCGCCGTCCGGACTGCCCACGACGCTAGTCGCACGCCTGTCGATGCTCCGGAGAAAGGCTGAGAATGGGCCCGAGTGAGAAGAGGCCGGTCCGCGTCGCCGTCGACGCCATGGGCGGCGACTACGCGCCCGCGGAGGTGGTCCAGGGCGCCGTCGATGCGGCCAAGGCGGGCGGCGTCCACGTCCTGCTCGTCGGCACGCCCGACGCCGTCCAGCCGGAGCTGGAGCGCTGCGGCGGCGAGGGCCTTCCCATCATGGTCGTGCCCTCAGAAGGCGTCATCCAAGAGGATGAGTCGCCCATCCGGGCGCTGCGGCAGAACCCCAAAGCGTCGATAGCCGTGGCCGTGGGCGCGGTGAAAGCGGGGCACGCGGACGCGGCGATCACCATGGGCTCCACGGGGGCGGCCATGGCCGCGAGCGCCTTTGCGCTGGGCCTCATGGAGGGCTTCGAGCGGCCGGCGCTAGGCGGGCCCATTCTGGGGCCTGCGCCCAACACCGTGATCCTGGACCTGGGCACCAGCCTGGACTGCCGCCCCGAGCTGCTGCTGCGGTACGGGGCCCTGGGCACGGCCTTCGCTCGCACGTACCTCGGCGTCGCCGAACCGCGGGTGGCCCTGCTCAGCGTGGGCGCGGAGGAGGGGAAGGGCAACCGGCAAGTGAAAGAGGCGTACGATCTGCTCAAGCGGAGCCCGCTGCGGTTCGTGGGCAACGTGGAGGGCCACGACCTAGCCGCGGGCGCGGCGGAGGTGGTGGTCTGCGACGGCTTCGTCGGCAACGTCGTCATGAAACTTTCGGAGGGGTTGGGCGTCGCCCTGTCCCGCCACCTGGCCGCACGCCTGGAGGGCCTGCTTCCCGCCGACGCGGCCC
The DNA here is from genome assembly GCA_965205235.1 of Dehalococcoidia bacterium. Classification (GTDB taxonomy): domain Bacteria; phylum Chloroflexota; class Dehalococcoidia; order Lucifugimonadales; family UBA1127; genus CBDBGD01. The sequence continues at coordinate 86,501 of CBDBGD010000003.1, read as the reverse complement.
AGCAGGTGTCCCGAGAGGCGTTCACTATGCTGAACCGAGCGCTGCTGGCAGGAGCGGGCCCGCTGTTCGGCGTGAAGGGGCTAGTGCTGGTGGGGCACGGCCGTTCCAAGGCCCCGACCATTGCCCGTGCCATCCAGACCGCCTGCCACGCCGTCGAGGTGGGCCTTGTACAGAGCATGGAGGAGGAGCTCGCTCGGGTCGGCGAAGCCGCCAAGGCCTCCTGACCGCTGCGATAGGATGACGAACGACCAACAACGCGTCGCACTGATCACCGGCGGCTCCCGCGGGATCGGCCGGGCCATCGCTCTGCAACTGGGCGCCGCCGGGACCAAGGTGGCCGTCAACTACCTGGCCCGTGAGGACGCCGCCCAGGAGGTGGTGGAGGCGATCACGCGCCAAGGCGGAGAGGCGATGGCGTTTCAGGGCGACGTCACCCTCACCGAGGACGTGGAGGCGCTCATCAAGGGCGTGGAGAACGCCTGGGGCGCCATCGACATCCTGGTGAACAACGCCGGCACCATCAAGGACTCTCTGCTCATTCGCATGAGCGTGGATGACTTCGACAACGTGGTGGCGCTGAACCTGCGGGGGACGTTCCTGTGCACACGCCTGGTGCTACGGGACATGCTCCGCAACCGATGGGGGCGCGTCGTCAACATCGGGTCGGTGGTGGGGATTGCGGGCAACGTGGGGCAGTCCAACTACGCCGCGTCGAAGTCGGCGGTCATCGGCTTCACCAAGAGCGTGGCGAAGGAAGTGGCGTCCCGCAACATCACCGTGAACTGCGTGGCGCCGGGGTACATCACCACGGACATCGTGGAGGACCTGCCGCAGGAGCTGAAGGGGAAGATCCTGGAACGCATCCACATGCGACGCTTCGGCTCAGTGCAGGAAGTGGCCGACCTGGTGAGCTTCCTGGTCAGGGAGGAAGCGAGCTACATCACCGGCCAGGTCATCGCCGTCGATGGCGGCCTCTCCCTAGGAGGCTAGTACGGTCGAAAGCGGCGCGTCCTTCAGGGGCAAGGTGGCCCTGGTCACCGGAGGCTCGCGCGGCCTGGGCCTCGCCATCGCTCACGAGTTGGCAGCTCGCGGGGCCGACATCGCCTTCAACTATCTTCGCAACCACAGCGCCGCGCGCAAGGCTGCGTCGGAGCTGGAGGCGCTGGGGGTCCGCTGCCTGCGCGTTCGGGCGCACCTGGGCGACCCCGAGAGCATCCAGTCGCTGGTGGACGCGGTCGAGCGAGAGTACGGGCGGCTGGACATCCTGGTCAACAACGCCGCCTCCGGCGTGCAGCGCTCCGCCATGGAGCTGGAACAGCACCACTGGGACTGGACGCTGGACGTCAACGCCCGGGGCCCGTGGCTCTGCGTGAAGGAGGCCGTGCGGCTTATGCCGGAAGGGGCTAGCGTCGTCAACCTCACGAGCCTGGGGTCCCAGCGAGTGCTGCCGTACTACACGTCGGTGGGCGTGTCGAAGGCGGCGCTGGAGGCGCTGACGCGCTACCTGGCGGTGGAGCTGGCGCCCAAGGGCATCCGCGTGAACGCGGTGTCGGCCGGCTACGTGGACACCGACGCGCTGCGCACGTTCCCCAACTGGGAGGAGATGCTGGCGCAGGCCCAGGAGCAGACCCCGGCGGGCCGCATGCTGACGGTCGAGGACGTGGCGCGGGTGGTGGCGTTCCTCTGCACGGAGGAGGCCGACATGGTGCGCGGCCAGGTCATCGTGGTGGACGGCGGCCTCTCGCTGCTGGGGTAGGCCGCGGGGGCGTCGCTAGCCCCAGAAGCGCTGCACGAGGGTGATCGCCAGGGCGGTGGCGAAGGCCGCAGCGAGCAGCCACGGCGTCTGCTTCAGTGTGTCCCTGGCCGCAGCTTTCAAGCGCCATCAGCAGTCGATATTTGCCCATCGCAGGCCTCCTCACACGGTGAGGTCGTCGTCGTCCATGTCGGCGAGGACGAGGGAGGGGACGGGGGCGGTGGGCTTTGCCGCGACCGTGGTCACGACGCCCGACAGGAGACGGCCGTCGTCCAGCGGGACCTCCACCGCCTGCCCGGCCGCCGCATGCGCGGCCCGCAGGTAGCCCAGGCCCAGCAACGCACCGGCACCGGGGCTGAAGGCGACGCTGGTCAGGGCGCCCACGCGTGCGTCCCCGACGTGGAGCGCGGCGCCCGGGGCGGGGCGGGCTTCGCCCTCTCCCTGGAACGCCAGACCCACGAGGTACTTCTGCACCTTGTGGTAGGTCCACAGGCGCGCCACGACCTCCTGGCCGATGTAGCAGCCCTTGGTCCAGGAGACGGACTCGGTGAGGCCGGCCTCCAGAGGGTTGTAGGCGTCGCCGAGCTCCGGGCCCCAGCGGGGCAGGCCGCTCTCGACGCGCAGGGCTTCCATGGCCTCCAGGCCGATGGGCTGGACGCCGTGGGCGGCCCCGGCCTGGGCCAGCGCGTCCCAGAGGGGCGCAGCGTCGGCGGCGTCGACCATCAGGTCGTAGCCTGGGACGCCCAGCGGCGACGTGCGGGCCGCCAGGACTGCGCCCGCGCCCCAGGGCACGGCCACGCATCCCAGGGGCGGAAGCTCGGCCGCGGATGGCCCGAGGACCTGCTCAACCACGGCCGCGGCTGCCGGACCCAGGACACCTATGAGCGCCGTCGAGGGCGTCACGTCCTCGACGGTCACGTCTTCGATGATCGTGTAGCGGTCGATCCAGGCGCTGACGGCCTCGGCGCAGGGGGGCGACGTGAGGATGACGGTGCGGTCGCCGGGGTGCAGGAGCGTGATCCAGTCGATGATGCGCCCCTTGTTGGTCGTCAGCACCGTGGCCTCGCCGGCGCCGGGGTCGAGGGGATCGACGCGGTTGGTGCTCAGGCGGTTCAGCAGGTCGAGGACGTCGGGGCCGGTGGCCTGCAGGCGTCCCACGGGAGAGCGGTCGGCCAAGGCGACGCCCTGGGTGGCGGCGCGGTACTCGGCGTCGAGGCCGCGGAAGGCGGCGGGGACCTCCCAGCCGTCATCGACGACGAAGCGGGCCCCGGCGGCCTGGTGGTGCGAGTGGAGCGGGCTGTGCAACACGCCGGTCTCTCCTCCGTTCGTCAAGTTCTCGGAGCGTGCGAAGGCCACGGGTGGGGTGAGGGTCGGCGGCGGGCGAAGGCGCTGCTAGGCGGAGAAGGAGTTGCCGCAGCCGCAGGTACTGGTGGCGTTGGGGTTCGCGAAGACGAAGCCCTTACCGTTGAGGCCGTCGGAGAAGTCCAAGACCGTGCCGGCCAGGAAGACGTAGCTGCGCTTGGGGATGAAGACCTGGATGCCCTGGTCCTCGATGACCTTGTCGTCCGGCGAGGCCTCTTTCTCGATGCCCAGAGTGTACATGAGGCCGGAGCAGCCCCCGCCCTTGACGGCGACCTTCAAACCGAACTGGTCGGTGAGGCCCTGCTTCTCGGCGAAGTGGCGGACCTTCTTAGCCGCGGTGGGGGTCACCTGGATGCTCAGCGGTTGGTGGGTGTGCGTGGTCATGTCGTGCCCGTGCCTCCTCGCCCTGCCTGGCCAGTATAGCCGCCGCCGCCGCGGGCGGTCAACCGCGGGGCGTCAGGCGACGTCAGCCGGCCTCATCCTGTGCCGGCGCGGCGCCCTGGGCCTTGATGTTGTAGACGCCCTGCAGGTCCTCCGGCACGAGTGCGGCTATGCGGTACATGACCATGTCGGCCAAGCCCTGGAGCTGGGCCCGGCCCAGCTTGCCCTCGATGGAGGGCAGGGAGAAGGGCTGCCCGATGCGCAGGGTGATGCGCCCCGTGGGCGTGGCCACCCGCCAGTAGGGGCCCAGGTGCGCCGTGCCCTCGATGCCGACGGGGAGAATGGGCGCCTGGGTGTGGAGGGCCAGCATGGCGACGCCGGGGATGGCCCTCTGCATCCCCTTCAGGCTTCGGGTCGTCTCGGGGAACATGGCCAGCACCTTGTCCTGATCGAGGAGCCGCCTAGCCCATCGGTAGCCGTCCAGGTCCCGGCCGTCCCGTTCCACGGGGAAGGCGCCCCACGTGCGGAGGAACCAGCTGGTCAGCGGGTTGAAGATGCTCCGCTTGGCGTGGAAGTGCAGACGGCGGGGCAGGCCGGCCGCCAGCAGGGGAGGGTCGATGTTGCTCATGTGGTTGGCGACGACCAGCAGCGGGCCGTGGGGCGGAACGTTCTCCAAGCCCTCCACGCGCCAGGTGCTGAAGGTGGTCAGGACCGTTCGCATGGCGACTCGAACGGAGCGATAGCACATGTCAGCCACTGTGCGCCTCCGCTCCCACGAGGGTGAGGATGTGCTCGACGACCTGGTCCACCGTGAGGCCGTCGGTCAAGACTCGACGGGCGTCCGGCGCGGCGCGGAGGGGCGAGTGGGCCCGCTGGGTGTCGCGGCGGTCGCGCTCCTCCAGCTCCGACCGGACGACGTCGGGGGCGACGCTCGCCTGCTTCGCATGGCGCTCGGCGTAGCGACGACGGGCCCGCTCCTCGACGGAGGCCTCCAGAAAGAGCTTCACCGCCGCATCGGGGAGCACGACGGTGCCGATGTCCCGCCCTACGACGACCCACCGGCCCGCACGCACCATGGCCCGCTGCTTGCACACCAGGGCCTTTCGCACGCCCGGCACCTGGGACACGACTGAGGCGCCGTACTCCACCTCCGGAGTCCGCAACCTTCCCGTCACGTCGACGCCGTCCACGATGACCTGGTGGCCTGCGTCCGTCTCCATCACCTCGATAGCAATCTCCTCGGCGAGGCGGGTCAGGGCTTCGCCGTCCTCCAGGGGCACGGGGCGCTCCAGGGCGGCGGTGGTGACCGCCCGGTACATGACGCCGGTGTCCAAGAAGCGGAAGCCCAGGCGTCGGGCCAAGAGGCGGCCAACCACGGTCTTGCCCACGGCCACGGGCCCGTCGATGGCAATGGCGCGCCGCTCCTGCATGGGCGCGCATTGTAGCAGCGCCGCCCGCGGGCGGACAAGCGACGGGCGTTCGGGGACTGCGCCCCGCGGCGTTCGTTGACGCTTGGTGGGACGCCTCCTATGATGGCTCCACGGTGAATGGCTTGGCAGGTCTCCTCCCGTCGCTCCTGGCAGCCACGCGGCCCCGGCAGTGGGTCAAGAACGGCATTATCTACGTCGCCCTCATCTTCACCGTCAACCAGTCCTGGGACCCCGGTGCGCCGCGGGAGTTCCTGGACCTGCTCCTGACCAGCACAGCCGCCTTTCTCATATTCTGCCTCCTCTCCGCGGCGACGTACCTGGTGAACGACCTGCTCGATCTAGAGGGGGACCGCAACCATCCCCGGAAGCGGGAGCGGGCCATCGCCTCGGGGCGCTTGCCGGTGGTGGTCGCAGTGGCTGCCGCCATCGTGCTGGGCGTCGCTGGAGTGGCGCTGGCGTTCCTCCTTCGCCCGCTGTTCGGCGTCGTGGCCGTGGGGTACATCGCGCTGACCGTCGCGTACTCGCTGGGCCTCAAGCGCCAGGCGCTCATCGACGTCATGGCGCTGAGCGGGGGGTACATCCTGCGGGCCGTCGCGGGAGCGGTGGCCATCGCCGTTCCCATCTCGCCGTGGCTGTACGTGGTCACGGGGCTTGGCGCGCTGCTGATAGGCTTCGGCAAGCGTCGCAACGAGCTGGTGCTGGCCGGCGACAACGGCGACGCCGAGGGGCAGCGGCGGGTGCTGCGCGACTACTCGGTGAAGGTGCTGGACCAGCTCATCGCCGTGGTGGCGCCTGCGACGCTGGTGGCGTACATCCTCTACAGCTTCAGCGCGCCCGGCCTGCCCGACGACCAGACGATGATGCTGACCATCCCGCTGGTGGCCTACGGCCTCTTCCGCTACCTCTACCTGGTCTACCACCGGAACCTGGGGGAGACGCCGGAGGAGGTGCTGCTCACGGACCGTCCGCTGCTGATCGCCACGGGGCTGTGGCTGGCGGCGGCGCTGGCCATCCTGGCGGTGTTCCGGTAGGGGGCGCTCGCAGCCACGTTTGACACTCCCAGAAGTACGGCCCTATAATTTCCAAGTTGTAGATATGCCCAAGCGAACGTATCAGCCCACTCTCCGACATCGTAAGAAGGTACACGGCTTCCGTGTGCGCAATCGCACGCGGGAGGGCCGGGCGGTCCTGAAGCGGCGGCGTCTCAAGGGACGCGAGCGTCTCTCAGCCTGAGGTTCCCGGGCCGCCACCCGGGGAGGTGGGGCCCGCCATGCTGCCAAGGAAGCACCGCCTCACCAAGCGAAGTGAGTTCGCTGCGGTGTCCCGGCACGGCCGGGTCTGGCGGTCACGGCTCTTGGTGGTGCGAGCACGACGGTACGACAGAGAAGACGCCCGTTTCGGCCTTTCGGTCAGCAAGAGAGTAGGGAAAGCAATTGTCCGCAACCGCGTCAAGCGCCGCTTGCGGGAGATACTGAGGCACACCGACGTGATCCCCGGCTGGGACATTGTCATCTCCGCCCGCCAGGAGGCGGCCGCGGCCGCCTTCGGGGAGCTTCGGCGGAGTTTGCACGGCGTGCTCAGGGGAGCGAGGCTCCTCGCACAGCCTGGACCCACGGCGCCCCAGGACGGGCGATGAGACGCGGGGCCCTGGCGCTCATCCGCTTCTACCAGCACGCCATCTCGCCGTACCTTCGACGGCAGTGCAGGTACGACCCTTCCTGCTCGCAGTACTCGTACGAGGCCATCGAGCACCACGGGCTGCGCGTGGGCCTCGGGCTTACCCTACGACGCCTGGCCCGCTGCCATCCCTGGGGAGGAAGCGGCTACGACCCCGTGCCGGACGCGTCTCCTTCGCGGGCCCGGTGGCTGCTGCTGGCCATTCCGGCCCTCATGCTCACGGCGTGCGGCACGGGCAACTTCAGCGCCGAGGGCTGGTCCGGCATGGCCCTCCACGACGACGTGGTCTACGTGGGGGACCGGGACGGCCGCATCCTGGCCCTAGACGCCACCAACGGCGGCCTGGTCTGGCGCTTCCCGGACCCGGACGACGACGACCTTCGGCTTGGGGGAGTCTACGGGCAGCCCGCTGTGGCCGGGGACGGAAACACCGTCTACATCGCAAGCTACGAGAACCGGAGGGACTGGTGCGGAGCCTCGGGCCGGAACGGCGACAGGCCGTGCGGCCGGCTGTACGCCCTCAGAGTCACCGAGACGGACGGGCGGCGCTCCGCTCACGTCCAGTGGAGCTTCCCCCGAGGCGACCAAGTCGCCGTGGGGACCATCGTGGGCGGCGCCGTTGTTTCGGACGGCGTTGTCATCCTGGGCTCCTCGGACGGCTCCGTCTACGCCGTGGAGGAGGAGGACGGCATACTGCGATGGGCCTTCGCCACGGGGGCTGAGGTCTGGTCGCCGCCCACGGTGGCCAACGGCCTCGTCTACTTCGGCTCGTTCGACCAGACCGTCTACGCAGTGGACCTGGAAAGCGGCGAGGAGGTGTGGCGCTTCGCCACGGGCGGCGGCGTCAGCGGCCGGCCGCTGGTGGACGGGGACCGCGTCTTCGTCGGCTCCTTCGACCAGCGGCTGTACGCCCTGGACGCGCAGACCGGCGAGCCTGCCTGGAGTACCCCCTTCCGCGGCGACCAATGGTTCTGGGGCGGTGCGGCCTCCGACGGCGCGTCGGTGTACGCCGGCACGCTGAACGGCACGCTCTACGCCCTGGACCGAGAGACGGGGGCGCAGCAGTGGTCGGCCACCGTCGACGGCGCGATCGTGGCGCCGCCGCTACTGCTCGAAGAGTCCATCATCGTCGCCACGGACGACGGGTTCCTGGGCCACTTCCGCAAGTCCGACGGGTGGGGGCTGTGGAGCCCGGACCTGGGCGCCAAGGTGCGGGCCCCGATGGAGGTCCGCGGGGACATCCTGTACATCAGCGACATGGACCGGATGGTGCGCGCCATCAACATCGAAGAGCGACGCCTGCGCGGCGGCGCGGGGCTCTGGGAGGTGTCCACTGACCAGTAGCAGGAGGGACGGCTAGGTGCTGGAGCTACTCGGCCTGGTCTGGAACGAAGGGCTCATCCGGCCTATGACCAACGGCCTGGTGGGCCTCTACCTGCTGCTCTTCCAAAACTTTGGGCTGAGCATCCTGGTCTTCACCGTGCTGGTGCGGCTGGTCACGCTGCCCCTGACCGTGCGCCAGACCAAGCAGGCCCGGGCCATGGCCCAGCTCCAGCCCAAGATCCAGGAGCTGCAGAAGCGCTACGCCAACGACCGGCAGCGGCTGTCCAAGGAGACCTTTGCCCTCTACAAGGAGCAGGGCGTCAACCCGCTGGGCTGCCTTGGCCCGCTGGTGATCCAGATGCCCATCTGGATCGCCCTGTACTGGTCGCTGATCAAGGCGCTTCCCGCCAGTCCAGAGTCGATCGTGGGGCTCTCCGGAGTCCTCTACTCCTGGTTCGACGCGGCCCACGCAGCGGTGCCGCTGGACAGCAGCTTCCTGTGGCTGGACCTGGCCCAGCCGGACCCGCTTCCCCTGCTGCCGGTGCTGGTGGGCGCGTCCATGTGGGCCACCCAGAAGATGACCACGCCCATATCCGCCGACCCGAGGCAGCGACAGACCAACCAGATGATGCTCTGGATGCTGCCGCTCATGTTCATGTTCTTTACCTTCCAGTTCCCCAGCGGGCTGGCCCTGTACTGGGTCGCCTCCAACCTTGCAGGCATGGCAATTCAATACAAGACCGCCGGATGGGGCGGGCTGCGGTTCGGGAAGCAGCAGGAGGCTGCCCCGGCGCCCGCAGCCGTTGAGCCGGCGGCCGAGGAGCGAGAAGAGGATGGAGACGGAGAGCGTAGAAGCAACGGGGAAGACGGTGGAGGAGGCCCTGGAGCTCGCCCTAAAGGGCCTCGACGCCGCCCGCGACGAGGTAGAGGTCGAGGTCCTCGCTCGCGCTAAGAGCGGGTTCCTGGGTTTCGGCTCCCAGGACGCTCGAGTGCGGGCAACCCGCCTGGGGGTCAAGGGAACCCAGGTGCGCACAGCCAAGGGCATCGTGGACCGGCTGCTGGTCCTCATGGGCATCTCCGCCACCTCCACCATCGGCAAGCCCAGCCCGGACTCGCCGGACACCCACACCATTGAGGTGGAAGGGGACGACTCCGGCCTCCTCATCGGCCGGCGAGGAGAGACGCTGCGAGCGTTCCAGTTCGTCCTGAACCTCATGCTGGCCAAGCAGGCGACGGAAGGGCAGGGCCGCGTAATCCTAGACGTGGAACGCTACAAGGAGCGGCGCGCTCGGACGCTGCGGGACCTGGCGCTGCGGGCCGCGGACCGGGTTTCGTCCTCCGGCCGGAGCATCACGCTGGAGCCTATGCCCGCCAACGAGCGGCGCACGATCCACGTGTCGCTGGCCGGACACCCCAGGGTGACGACGGAGAGTACCGGGGACGGGGACACGCGCCAGGTGACCATCATGCCCCGCCGGGGCGGCGGCTCAGGCGGCCCCCCGCGGGGGCGGGGCCGGACCCCCTCCTAGTGTTGGAGGCCGGGCCCGCCGTATAATTGACCCTTGGGGCTATGCGCCCCACTGCACCCCTCGGTCGGGGAGTGGCCCAGTGGTAGGGCGCCACGTTCGGGACGTGGAGGTCGCGAGTTCGACCCTCGCCTCCCCGACCACCCCACCCCCCTGGTCTGCAACCCGCCGCGCGTTGCGCTTCGCCCCTCAGCTCCCCAGGGCGCGGTCGAGGTTGAATGCGGCGCTGATGAGCCCCAGGTGCGTGAAGGCTTGGGGGAAGTTGCCCAGGGCCTCGCCGCTGGGGCCAATTTCCTCTGCGTACAGCTCCAGGTGGTTTGCATAGGTGAGCATCTTCTCGAAGATGAGCCGGGCCTCGTCCAAGCGTCCTGCTCGAGTCAGCGCCTCGACCAGCCAGAAGGTGCACATGGAGAAGGTCCCTTCCTCGCCCACCAGGCCGTCGTGGGCGCCGGCGCCTATCTGGTAGCGGTAGACCAGGCTGTCCGAGACCAGCGTCTCCAGCGTCGCCTTCAGCGTCGACTGCATGCGAGGGTCCGTGGGCGAGACGAAGAAGGTGAGAGGCATCATCAGGTTGCTGGCGTCCAGCGCGTCGGTGTCGTAGTGCTGGACGAAGCTCTGGCGGGCCTCGTTCCAGCCCTTGGTCATGATCTCCTCGTAGATCTGGTCCCGCGTCGTCAGCCACCGGACGCGGTCGCCGGGGAAGCTCCGTCTGTCGGCCAACCTGACGCCGCGGTCGAGGGCGACCCAGCACATGAGCTTGGAATAGACGAAGTGTTGCTGGCCGCCGCGCACCTCCCAGATCCCCTCGTCCCTCTCCTGCCAGTGCTCGGTCACGTAGTTGAGCAACCTCTTGAGATGCTGCCACAGGTCGTAGGAGATGGGCTTGCCATACTTGTTGGAGAGGTAGACGGTGTCCATGAGCTCACCGTAGATGTCCAACTGGCGCTGCCGGTAGGCGGCATTGCCGACGCGGACGGGCGCGGACTTCCGATAGCCCTCCAGGTGCCGGAGCTCCTCCTCTTCCAGCTCGTGGCCGCCGCTGATGGCATACATGCTCTGCATGGAGCCGTCGAAGGCCTCTTCGTGAGCGCGGTCTTCGATCCAGTTGACGAAGGCTTCAGCCTCCCGAGTGAGGCCCAGCCGGAGGAATCCGTACACCGTGAAGGCGGCGTCGCGGATCCACGTGTAGCGGTAGTCCCAGTTGCGCACTCCACCGATCGTCTCCGGAAGGCTGGTGGTCGGTGCGGCCACTATGGCGCCGGTGGGAGCGAAGGTCAGCAGCTTCAGAGTGAGGGCCGAGCGCTGCACCACCTCACGCCACCGACCCTGGTACTTGCAGCTGGCGACCCATCTGCGCCAGAACTGGACGGTCTGTCGAAAGGCCTCGTCTCCCTGGAACTCCGGGTCGAGGGGGGGCGTATCGCTCCCCCGGTTGGTATGGCGGAGCAGGAAGGTGATCTTGTCGCCCGCGTGCATGAGGAACTCCGCCTCAACGCCGTCCCCAACCACTCTCAGCGGCACCGTGGACGTGAGACCCAGCTCCTCCCAGCCGGAGGAGAAGACGACGCCGTAGGGACCCACATCGACCGTGTGCTTCAGCCTGGCATAGTCAAAGGCCGGGAGACAGGTCATCTTCATGTGCACCGAGCCGCGTACGACCCTGACCTGCCGGACGATCTGGTTGGCGTGGGACATCTGGCCCTCGTGGCCGTAGACGGGCATGAAGTCGATGACCTCGCAGACGCCCTCGGGGCTCAGGAATCGGGTGACTAGGACGCATGTCTCGGGCAGGTACATCTGCTTCTGGACGGCGTCTTGGACCGGCGCGATCTTGAAGAAGCCGCCCTTCTTCGAATCGAGGATGGAGGCGAAGACGCTGGGCGAGTCAAAGTTCGGCAGGCAGCACCAGTCGATGGAGCCGTCCTTGCCCACCAGGACCGCCGTGCGCAGGTCCCCGATGACGCCGTAGTCCTCAATCGGCTTGTACCCCTCAGAGCGGGGACGAGCGTCCGCCGGTTGAGAAGAGCGGTCCTCTGCCATCTCCTAGCCTCCCGTCGCGAATTCAGGGTACAGGGTCATGCCACCGTCGACGAAAAGGGTGACGCCATGAACATACTCCGAATCGTCCGACGCGAGCCAGACGGCGGCCTTGCCAATATCGGCGGGTTCGCCTACCCGTCCGTAGGGTATCAGACGGAGGAGGTCTTGCTCGGCCTCCGGCGTGGACCAGGCGCCCACGTTGATGGGCGTCCTGATTGCGCCGGGTGCAATGCTGTTCACCCGGATGCGGTGGGGCGCGACCTCCTGGGCAATGCTCCTGGTCATCATCATCACGCCGCCCTTGGACGCGGCGTAGTTCACATGTCCCGCCCAGGGGATGAGCTCGTGGACGGAGCTGATGGAGATGATCTTGCCGGCGGAGCAGGAGACCTCTGCCACCACGCCTCGCCGCTTGAACTCCCGGACAGCCTCGCGGGCGCACAGGAACTGCCCCGTGAGGTTGATGTCGATGACCGCCTGCCACTCGGCCAAGGTCATCTCGTCGAAGGCAGCGTCCTTCTGCACGCCCGCGTTGTTCACCAGGATGTCGATGGTGCCGAAGCGGTCGTAGATGCCGCGGAACATGGTCTGGACCTGGTCTTCCCGGCTCACGTTGGCCTGGACGGCGTAGGCCTGGCTGCCTGCAGCGGTGATCTGCTCGACCGCCTGCTGGGCGCCGGCCTCCCCCGAGTAGTAGTTCACGACCACGTCAGCTCCGGCACGGCCCAGCGCGATGGCCACGGCCTTCCCAATGCCGGAGCTGGCGCCGGTCACCAGGGCCTTCTGGCCCGCCAGCGTGCGTCCGTTCGAACCGGCTTCAGCCATTTCCATCAGCCTCCTTGGGAGAGACCCCTCTCGCTTCCGCTGCGACTCTGAGACTCGGCTACTGCTCTACATCCCTTAGCGGCGCCACGCTGAAGATCACGTGGAAGGGCCTGCAGTAGATGATAACGCTATTGACGGTAGACACGTCCACGGTGTCGGGGATGAAGTAGTTCTGGTTCCCCCTGTTCCCTTTGAGCCTGTCAAGCTCGACATAGCCGCGGGAGTTGAGGTCGTCCCTGGTCCTCGGGTCGGGGTGCGGCGAGACCAGCACGCGCAGGTCCGGCCCGTTGGTGACGTTGAGGTTCTCCAGCCTGAGCAGGTGGGAGCCGTCCGTCCCTCGATAGATGATGGCCTGCCCACTGCCCCGGTGGAAGCTGTCCTGGTCCCGGAACTCGCCGGCCTTGACCCTGACAGGCCCCGTCGGCGGCTCTGGGGTGGGCGTGGGGGATGGCGTTGGAGTGGGGGACGGGGTCGGTGTGGGGGACGGGGTCGGTGTGGGCGTAGGCGTGGGAGACGGTGAAGGAGCGACCATGGGTGTGGGCGTGACTGGCGTAACCGTGGGCGCGGGGGAGGACCCCGGGGCTACCGTCGGTGCTGGCGTGGCTGGCGAGGACGTGGGGACGGGAGGCGGCGCCGGGGCGACCGTCGGAGCGGGCGTTGCGAGTGCAGCCGTGGGTGCAGGCGACGGCGTCGGGGCGGCGGGCGCCCGCGGGGTGGAGACCGCGCCCACGGCCGTTGGCATGGGCTCCATAACCTGCTTCTCCACCGTCGCCGCGACTGCCATCACCTCTTCCACCTCTTCGCGGTCCATGTCCGGCGGAACGATGGCTTGAAAAGCCAAGGGGAACTCCTCTTCGACGGTGACGTTCGTGAAGAGAGGAGAGCCCAGCTCGTAGGCCACAAAGCCGAACACGACCACGGCTGGAACGCCCACGATGGCCGCGGGCAGGCGGTACCGCCAGAGGAGCAGGTGCCATCCGCTGCGGTACGCATACGCCGCGACCACAGCCAGCACGACGACGAGACCGGCGGCAATTGCCCATCGGTACGGGTACAGGTCGGCGGCAAGCCGTTCCAGGTCGCCAAAGAACTCCGCCACGACTATCCCTCACTCCGGACTGCGCCGTGAGGGCGCCGAAGCTCTATGGTACTCGATACGCCCAACGATGCTCTCCTCGCAGAGCTTGGGCTGCTAGCCTTCGTGGCTGAGCGTTGCAACGCTGAAGACGACGGAGAAGGGCTTGCAGTAGACCACCACGCTCCGGATGGCGCTCACGTCCACGTTGTCCGGGATGGTGTAGTTCTGGTTGCCGCGATTGCCCTTGAGCGGTCCCAGGTCCGCGTAGCCGGGCAGCTTCACCTCGTCGCCGCGGGTGGGGTCTTCGTGGGTGGAGAGGATGACGTGCAACGCAGGGCCGTTGGTCACGTCCAGGTTCTCCAGGCGGAGCAGGTGACCGCCGCCGGGCGCGGAGTAGATGATCGCCTGGCCACTGCCTCGGTGGAAGGCGTCGGCGTCCTTGAAGCTGCCGGACGCGACCTGGGTCGGCTCTCCCATCTGGCCTGCCATCTCGGCCATGGTGCTCTGGACCATCTCAGTGGCGTCGGCCGTCGAGCCGGCCATGGCCATTGCGTCGGCCATACCCATGGCGACGACGTCCTGGCCCGCGGCCATCATTGAACCTGCGGTGATCGAGGGAGCTGCCGGCATCGCCTCCTCCATCACCGGATCGTCGACCATCGCCATGCCGGCCATGACCTCCTCCACGTCGCTGCGTTCCATGCCCGAGGGCACAGTGGCGGCGAAGGCGAAGGGAAACTCCTCCTCCACGGTCACGTTGGTGAAGAGGGGAGAACCCAGGTCATAGGCTACGAAGCCGAACAGCACCAGGAGCGGAACGCCCACGATGGCTGCGGGCTTGCGGAACCGCCACAGGAGCATGTGCCAGCCGATGCGGACCGCGTACCAGCCCGCCACGGCCAGCACGATGACAACGGCGGCAGTGATCGCCCATCGGTACGGGTACAGGTCAGCAGCAAGTCGCTCGAGGTCGCCGAAGAACTCCGCCACGACAGTCCCCCCTCTCTCGGCTCATCGCCGCAAGTACGTAGCTCTATGTTACAAGATACGCCGGGTCTCAGCGAAGCGATTGCAGAGCGTCCTTGCGGTAACGCGGGGAAGGGGAACGACAGCATCGCCCACAGGAAGGGGGCGCCCCTGCAGGTGGAGGCGAGGGGAGGGGTGTGGCCGCGGGAGGGCGGGCCTACTCCGCGTCGTCTACGGGCAGGTCCATGTTGTAGCGGTCGAAGAGGTCGTCCAGGAACGCAGCGGTCTTCGCGTCGGGGTCCGTCAGCGGCAGGCGAGGGCTGCCCACTCGAAGGCCCGCCCGGTTGACCCCGTACCGAATGGGGATGGGGTTGGACACGACGAAGATTCCCTTGAAGAGCGGGAGGAGCCGCAGGTGCTCCGCCGCGGAGCCCTCCAGGCTGCCGTCCAGCAGCATCTGGATCATGTCCTTGATCTGCCGTCCCACCAGATGAGAGGCCACGCTGATGACGCCGTAGCCGCCCAGGCAGAGGATGTGAAAGGTGTCCGCATCGTTGCCGCTCCACACCCGGAACCCCGGGCGGGAGTCCCGGATGATGGCGCCGATCTGCTCGAAGTCCGCGCTGGCCTCCTTGACCCCGACGATGTTCGGGACCTGGCTCAGGCGGATGGTAGTCTCCGCGCTCAGGCTGGTGATGGTGCGGCTGGGCACGTTGTAGAGGATGCAGGGCAGGGAGGTGCTCTCGGCTATCGCCCGAAAGTGCTCGTACAGCCCCTCCTGGGTGGGCTTGTTGTAGTAGGGCACCACGAGCAGGGCCGCGTCGACGCCGGCCTTCTCCGCGTTCCGGGTGTACTTGAGCGCCTCGCGGGTGTTGTTGCTGCCCGTGCCCGCGACCACGCAGCCGCGGCCGTCCAGGGCCTCCCGGATCTCGGCGAAGAGGCGGGACTCCTCGTCGGGGGTGAGCGTTGGGGACTCGCCCGTCGTGCCGGCCACCACGACGCCGTCGCTGCCGGAGCCGACGAGGGCTCGAGCCAGACGCTTGGCCTGCTTGTAGTCGACCTCGCCCCCGTCGTCAAAGGGGGTCACCATCGCTGTCAGCAAGCGTCCAATGTCAGCCATCACCGCCTCCCCTCGTCTCCGCACCCTCGGAGCCGTGGTTCTGCCGCCGGAGTCGTGCCCGGCGTGAATGCACAGGATAGGATACCGGCTTGCCAGGGGCTTCGTCCACCGCGCCGGCGCTACGCCTCGAGGCCCAGGACCTTCTCCAGCCCCACCACGTGCCCGGCATACTCTCCCACCTTGCGGACGGCGGCCAGGACCCCGGGCATGTAGCACTCGCGGTTGACGGTGTCGTGGCGCAGGGTCAGCGTCTGACCCTGTGCGCCGAGGACGATCTCGTGGTGGGCCAGGCGGCCGGGCATGCGCATGGCGTGGATGCTCACGCCGTCGCTGTCCCCGCCGCGTGTGCCTGGAAGGGTCTCCTTCTCCGGGGTGGGCCGCTGGAAAGGGGACTTGCGCCCCGCAGCCAGCGCGCGGGCAAGGGCCAGCGCCGTGCCGGAGGGGCTGTCCTTCTTGGCCTCGTGGTGGGCCTCCACGATCTCCGCGTAGTCGAAGTGGCGTGCCACCGTGTGCGCGAGGTAGCCCAGCAGGACGGCGCCAAGCGCGAAGTTGGGGGCGACGACTGCGCCGATCTTGTGACGAAGGGCGATCTTCCGCAAGCCCTCCATGTCGGCGCTGCCCAGCCCGGTGGTGCCGATGACCAGGTGCACCTCGCGAGCAGCGGCGGCCCAGAGTGCAGCCCTGGCCGCGTCGGCATTGGAGAAGTCCACCATCACGTGGGGCGCACAGGCCTCGATGGCCTCTGAGACGCTGGAGAAGACCGGGACGAGGCCCGAGCCGTCGGGCAGCGGCATGGGCTGCTGCGAGTTCCTGCGGATGCCGCCCACGGGCTCGACGTCGGGCGCGTTGTGGAGCGCGGTCAGCACCTCGCGCCCCATGCGGCCGGAGATGCCGTGCACCAGGACGCGCAGCCGGGAGTCCCCCTCCCGTGCCGCCTCCACGTTCACGACGGCCTACCGATCTCGGCGGGGAGGCCGGTCCCTGAAGCCGAAGCCGCCGCGGCGCGGCGGTGGGCCGCCGGGTCGGGGGCGGTCGGGCCGGTCCGGGCGTCGGCCGCCCTGGCCGAATCCGGGCCGACCTGGGCCACGGTCACCGCGGGGCGGGAACCGCCGGGGCCCGGAGGAGCCCTGGAACCGCCCGTCGCCGCGCGGGGCAGGAGCGGCGGCCCCGTCGCCGGAGAGTGCGCGGCGGGACAGGTTCACCCGCCCCATGCTGTCGATCTCTATCACCATCACGGTGATCTCGTCGCCCATGTCCACCTCGTCCTCCACCCGGTCGAGGGGTCGGTCCGCAAGGTCGCCCAGGCGGACCAGACCATCCTTCCCGGGGAGGATCTCCACAAAGGCGCCGAAGCTGGTGATGCGGGTGACCTTCCCTGTGTAGATGTCGCCCACGGCTATCTCGCGAGTCATCAGGCTGATGCGGTCGTGGACGCGGTGGACGGCGTCGGCGTCGGACGAGCCGATAGTCACCGTGCCGTCGTCCGCAACGTCGATGGTGACCTTGAACTCTTCCACCATGCCGCGGATGGTCTTGCCGCCGGGGCCGATGACCATGCCGATCTTTTCGACGGGGATGCTCATGCGGACCATGCGCGGGGCGTAGGGGCTGAGCTCGGTCCGCGTCTCCGCGATAGCCTCTCGCATCCGGTCCAGGATGAAGAGGCGGGCGTCCTTGGCCTGTGCCAGGGCGTTCTGCATGATCTCGGAGGAGACGCCGGACACCTTGATGTCCATCTGCAGGGCAGTGACACCCTTGGCCGTGCCGGCGACCTTAAAGTCCATGTCGCCTTCGTGGTCCTCGAGGCCCTGGAGGTCAGTGAGGACCGCGTAGCGGCCCCCGTCGCCCATGACCAGCCCCATGGCCACACCGGCCACCGGCTCAGAGATGGGAACGCCGGCGTCCATGAGGGCCAGGGTGCTGCCGCAGACGCTGCCCATGGAGGTGCTGCCGTTGGAGCTCAGGGCGTCCGAGACCAGGCGAATGGTGTAGGGGAAGGTCTCCTCGTCGGGGATGGCGGGGAGCAGGGCTCGCTCCGCCAGGGCCCCGTGGCCGATCTCCCGACGGCCGGCGCTGCCGACGCGCCGTGCCTCGCCGACGGAGTAGGGCGGGAAGTTGTAGTGGTGGAGGAAGCGCTTGCTCTCCTCCGGGCTCAGGGTGTCCAGCTTCTGTCGCTCCCCAAGGGAGCCCAGGGTGACGGTGCTGAGAATCTGGGTCTGCCCTCGAGTGAACAGGCCGGAGCCGTGCGTCCGAGGCAGGAGGCCCACGGCGCAGCTGATGGGGCGCACGTCGCGGGTGCCCCGCCCGTCGGGGCGGACGCCGCGCTCCAGGATGCCCTCGCGGAACTCCCTTCGCACCAGGGTGTCGAAGGCCAGGGCCGCGTCCTCCGGCGCGTGCTGCTCGCCGACAACCCCAACGACCTCACGCTCGAGGGCTGCAAGCTCCGTGTCCCGCTCGCCCTTCTCCTTGCCGGAGAAGACGGCGGCCCGGAGGCGACCGTTCAGCTCGGCCGTGACGGCCTGCTCGACCTGGGGGTCGTAGCCGGTCGGCGAGGAGTACTCCATCTTGGCGGGGACGCCCACGGCCTGGGCCAACTCCTTGACCATGGAGATGATTTCCCGGTTGGCCTCCATGCCCCGGTCCATGGCCTCCAGCAGCAGGCTCTCCGGGACCTCCTTGGCCCCCGCCTCCACCATGACCACTGCGTCCTGGGAGCTGGCGATGATGAGGTCCAGCTTGCTTGCCGCAATCTCCTCGAAGGTGGGGTTCACGACGAACTCACCGTCCACGTAGCCCACCCGGCACCCGCTGATGGGGCCCTGGAAGGGGATGTGGGAGAGGGTGAGGGCCGCGGAGGCGCCGACGATGGAGAGGATGTCCGGCGGATGTACGCGGTCTGCGGAGAGGACGGTGGAGATGACCTGCACCTCGTTGCGGAACCCCTTGGGGAAGAGGGGGCGGATGGGTCGGTCCGTGAGCCGGGCCGCCAGCGTCGCCTCCGTGGAGGGGCGCCCCTCCCGCTTGAAGAAGCTGCCGGGGATCTTGCCGGCGGCGTAGAAGCGCTCCTCGAACTCCACGGTCAGCGGAAAGAAGTCGATGCCCGCCCGCGGCGAACTCATGACCACCGTGGTCAGGAGCACAGTGTCCCCCAGGCGAAGCGTCACGGCCCCGTGGGCCTGACCCGCCAGCAGGCCGCTCTCCAGCGTGAGGGTCTTGCCTGCAATAGTACGTTGGACTCGATGAACCATAGGTAAAGCTCTCCTTTACGTTGCGGGGAGAGACACAAAAGAAACACTCCGGTGGGGCCGGAGTGTTATCGGCGGAGTCCCAACCTGGCCAGGAGGGCCCGAGCTCGAGGAGCGTCCTCCCGGGCGAGATAGGCAATGAGTCTACGGCGCCGTCCGACCATCTTCAGCAGGCCCCTCCGGGAATGCTCGTCGTGCTTGTTCACCTGGAGGTGCCCGGTGAGGTCTCGGATGCGCCGTGTCAGAATGGCGACCTGTACCTCGGAGGAACCGGTGTCAGTGGGGTGCCTGCGGTGTTCCTCGATTACTGCTTGCCTATCAGCTTTGTCCAAACCCAGCCTCGCGTTTGCCTTTCTCCCTCTTCTTATCGCAGGCATTATAGCACGGCCCCTTGGCAGTGCAAAGGCGCACAATCAGCCGCGCCTTGACAGCCCCAGGCGCCTGCCCGGAAACTGGCCCAGCCGACTGCTAGCAGACACGGGAGGTCCGATGGTCGCAACGCTCCTGGATGGGGCCCGCATCGCCGCAGAGGTCCGGGCGGAGGTGGCTGCAGAGGTCCGGGAGCTGCAGGCTCGCCACGGCCTCACGCCGGGCCTAGCCGTGGTGCTCGTGGGCGACGACCCCGCCTCGGCCGTCTACGTACGCAACAAGGGCCGGGCCTGCCAGGAGGCGGGCATGGCGTCGGAGACCTTCATCCTGCCCCAGGAGACCCCCCAGCAGGAGCTCCTGGCCCTCCTGGAACGGCTTAACCGGGACGAACGCTACCACGGCATCCTGGTCCAACTCCCGTTGCCTTCGCACATCGACGAGGAGGCGGCGGTCCTAGCCCTGGACCCCGCCAAGGACGTGGACGGCCTGCACCCGGAGAACATGGGCCGCCTGGTGCTAGGGTCGCCGCTGTTCCCGCCCTGCACGCCGGCGGGCATCCAGGAGATCCTCCTCCGCAGCAGCTACCCGCCCGACGGCAAGCACGTGGTCATCTGCGGGCGGAGCACCATCGTGGGCAAGCCGCTGGCCCTCCTGCTGGTGCAGAAGCGGGAGGGGGCCAACGCCACCGTGACGGTCTGCCACACGGGCACGCCCGACGTAGCCGCCATCACTCGACAGGCGGATATCCTGGTCGCCGCGGCGGGCCGCCCCAACACGATCACGGCGGACATGGTCAAGCCGGGCGCGGCTGTGGTTGACGTGGGGATCAACCGCGTCGACGACCCGTCGAGGAAGCGGGGGTACCGCCTCGTCGGAGACGTTGACTTCGCAAGCGTGTCTGAAGTGGCGGCTGCGGTAACCCCGGTGCCCGGCGGCGTGGGCCCCATGACCATCGCCATGCTGCTGTCGAACACGCTCAGGGCCGCCCGCCTGCAGGTCCTCGGCGAAGCGTAGGGCCGGCTCGGTGGCCCAGCCTCCTCACACCTTGCGCACCAGCGACTTCGACTACACCCTGCCGCCGGCGCTCATCGCCCAGACGCCCGTGGAGCCCCGTGATCGGGCGCGGTTGCTGGTGCTGGAGCGGGCGACCGGAGCCGTCACCCACCGCGACCGCTTCACGGCGATAGCCGACTACCTGGGGCCCGGCGACCTGCTGGTGCTCAACGACACCCGCGTGCTGCCGGCGCGTCTCCGCGGGGCCACGGCGCCCCAGGGCGCCGACGTGGAGCTACTGCTGCTGCGCCGCCTTGCTCCCGGCCTATGGCGCTCGATGGGGAGGCCCGGTCGACGGCTGCGGGCCGGCGCGCGGCTGCGCTTCGAGGGAAAGGGGGAGGTCCTGGAGGCCACCGTGCTGGAGGTGGACGACGACGGCTACAGGGTGGTGCGCCTGGAGGGGGAGGAGAAGCTGGACCTGGCCGGCGAGGCGCCCCTTCCCCCGTACATCCACACACCCCTGGCGGACCCCGAGCGCTACCAGACGGTCTACGCCCGGGTCCCAGGCAGCGCCGCGGCCCCCACGGCGGGGCTGCACTTCACCCCGTCGCTGCTGGAGCGGCTGGCCGCCCAGGGTGTGGAGTCGGCCTACGTCACGCTGCACATCGGGCCGGGCACGTTCCGCCCTGTGCGAACGGAGGACCCGCGAGAGCACGTCCTGGACGCGGAGTTCTTCGAGCTGGGCCCGGATGCGGCCGCAGCCATCAACCGTGCGAAGGCCGAGGGACGAAGAGTGGTCTGCGTGGGCACAACGGCGGTGCGCCTGCTGGAGACGGTGGCGGCTCGACTGCCGGCCGAAACCCCGCTGGCGTCCTCCACGGGGTGGGCAGACCTGCTGGTGCTGCCGGGCCACGACTTCCGCGTACCCAACGCACTGGTGACGAACTTCCACCTGCCCCGCTCGACGCTGCTGATGCTGGTGTCGGCCTTCGCGGGGCGGGAGCCGGTGCTGGGGGCGTACCGGGAGGCCGTGGACCGGGGCTACAGGTTCGCGAGCTTCGGGGACTGCATGCTGGTTGTGTAGGAGGGAGGGGCTACGGGGCTGGGCCCCTACGGCGACGCGACGCTCTCTTCCACCGCCTCCGGCTTCAGGACGCCGATGAAGGGCAGGTTGCGGTACCGCTCCAGGTAGTCGAGGCCGTAGCCCACCACGAACTCGTCCGGCGTCTCGAAGCCCACGTAGCGCAGCGGCACGTCGGCGATGCGCCGGATCTTCTTGTCGAGCAGGGCGCACACCTCGACACTGGCGGGCTTCTTGGTCTTCAGGTAGCTGATGATGTAGTCCAGGCTCATGCCCGTGTCCACTACGTCCTCCACCAGGATCACGTCCTTCCCCTCGATGCTAGTGTCCAGCTCCTTCGTGATGCGAACGCCCTGGTTGTCCGCTCCCGGCGTGGAGATGGACAGGAAGTCGACCGACACGGGTAGGGAGACCTCCCGCATGAGGTCCGCCAGGAAGCACAGGCCCCCGCGCAGCACCCCGACGAGCACCGGGGCGCGCTTCTTGTAGTCCTCGGATATCTCGCGACCCAGCTCGGCCACCCGTTCGCGGACCTGGTTGGTGGAGAACAGGACGTGCTCGATGCGGGGGGCCTCGTCCCGGGCCAGCGGGCCGAAGCCGTACCTGGCGAGAATCCGGTGGTAGTCCCGCTTGTACAGGAGCTTGATGTTGATCTCCGGGTAGAGCTTGCGCAGCAGGCGGAGCTTGCGGTTCTTCTCCGTCACCAAGTTCTGCTTCAGCGTGGTGAGCTCCAGCCAGATGTCCAGGTCTTCCAGGTAGAAGTCCGGCGTGAACAGCTCCACGGCGCGGCCGTTGTCCCAACGCAAGGGGAAGGAGCGGGGCTCGTAGACCCACCGGACGCCGTAGAAGTCCAGGATGCGGGAGAACTCTTCCTCGCTGGGGTGGGCGAAGGCCCTGTCGGCCGGCGTTGGCGAAGCCGCCGCACCACGGCGACGCCCACCGCTGGACCCCCTGCGCCGGCGACGCGCCGAGGGCTTGGCTGCCTCCGCCTCTGCAGGCGCCGGGCTCTCTCCCGGGGTTGGCCCCGTAGCTGCCTCCGCTGCTGCAGATGATGCCCCGCCGCGACTCCCCCTTCGCCGTCGCCTCCGTGGAGGGGGCGCTGCCTCGTCGGCCTCTGCGGGTGGGGTCTCCTCTGCGGCGGGCGTGGCTTCCGTTGTTGCGGATGATGCTCCGCCGCGACTGCCTCTCCGCCGCCGTCTCCGTGGCGCGGGCGCTGCCTCTTCGGCCTCTGGCGATGGGCTCTCCCCCGCGGCGGGCGTGGTGGTTGCCTCTGTCGCGGCCGATGCCTTGCTGCGGCTGCTGCGCCGTCTCCGGGGGGTGGGCGCTGCCTGCTCCGCCTGCGCATCCGGCGGTACGCTCGTCTCCGTGGTGGGCGTGATGGTTGCCTCCGCGGTTACGGCCGATGCCGCACTCCGGCTGCTCCGCCTGCGTCGCCGTGGGGTAGGCGTTGTCTGCTCTGCTTCCGCTTCGGGCTGAGCGCCTTCCTCCGCAACGGGCGTCGCCGTCGCTGCCTCTGCCGCGGCCGCTGTCTTGCTGCGGCTGCTGCGCCGTCTCCGCGGGGCAGGCGTTGTCTGCTCGGCCTGCGCCTCCGCGGCGGGCGTGGTGGCGATATCTGCCGCTGCTGGTGCGGCCTGGCTGCGGCTGCTGCGCCGACGCCTCCGGGGCGCGGCCGCTGTCTCATCGGCCTCAGGCGCCTCTGCCGGCGGCGGCGCCACGCCATCAGCCACGAGGGAGCCGAGCGTACCTTCGGTCGAGGGGGGGATGCTCGTGGGAGACGGGGAAGCTGTAGTGCGCCTGGTGCGAGTCCTGCGTCGTGGAGAGGGCTGGGATGGTGACTCCTGAACGGGGCCTTCCCCCTCCGTCGACTCGTTTACCAAGCAGGACCTCCGAAGCCGGACCTCGCGACTACCTGACCCATTCTACGCGCAGCACAGGCGTTTGGCTACCGCAACGACTACGCGCCCCGCTCCCGGCGGACCTCCACGGAGGCCATCGCCTGGCCCCCCTCGTCGACGGGGATGCCGGGCTTGCCCACGCGAACGCGCACGGCCAAGACCGAGAATTCCTGGATCACCCGCTGCGCAATACGCTCGGCCAGGGTCTCCAGCAGGTTGACAGGAGGCCCCTTCACCACGTCGCGGACCACGCCGTGTAGCAAACTGTAGTTGACCGTGTCGGCCAGGTCGTCGGTGGTGCCGGCGCGGCGCAGGTCGGCCTCCACCTCCAGGTCGACGATGAAGCGGCGCTCGCGAGTGTGCTCCCCCGGCGAGGCGCCATGGGCTGCGGAGAAGGTCATGCCCTGCAGGCGGATTATGTCGGCCACTAGCGACCCATGGACTCGGCCAGCGCGAGCACGTTGCGGGCCCGCAGCACAATCGGCGCGTCGATCATCCGGCCGTCGAGCGCCGTTGCCCCATGGCCCTGGGCCCGCGCGGCCTCGTAGGCGCTCACGATTCTGCGCGCCTCCTCCACCTCCTCGGGCGTCGGAGCGAAGGCACCGTTGATGGCGTCGATCTGGCCAGGGTGGATGGCGAACTTGCCGCTGTAGCCCATCTGTCGAGCCAGTGCGGCCTCCTGGCGGAGGCCCTCCGCGTCGCGGAAGTCCGTGTACGGCGTGTCGAGGGCAGGGATGCCCGCCGCCCGCGCCGCGACTGCCACCACGCTCCGCGGGTACAGCAACTCCACCCCGTCGGCGCTGCGGGGGACGCCCATGTCCGCCGTGTAGTCGTCGGCGCCGAAGCACACCGCAGCGATGCGCGGCGAGGCCCGGCAGATCTCGGCAGCGTTGGCCACACCGCGGGCCGTCTCGATCCAGGGCAGCAGGCGGGTGCTCCCCACGGGGAGGCCCGCAGCTCGCTCCAGGCCCTCCAGCACACCGCAGACCTGCCTCACCTCCCAGGCGGAGCCGATCTTGCCGACGGTGACGCCGGCGATGTGCGGGCCCACCACCGCGGCCGCGTCGGCGCTCAGTAGGCCCGTCCCCAGGGAGTTGGTTCGCGGGATGACGGGCACGCCCGAAGCGGCGAGGTGGGGCAGCATCCGGGCCACCGTCTCCCGCGCCCGGTCCTTCTCGCCCACGGGGACGGAGTCCTCCATGTCCGGGACCAGAGCGTCGACGGGGTAGTTGGGGGCCTTCTGCAGCATGTCCGGGCGGACCCCGGGGACGAACAGGAGACTACGCAGCCGATCCATGAGGCGCCCTCCGGCGCCAGTATACCATCGGCGGGTTCAGGCACGGGTGAGGAGCAGGAAGAACTCCCTGTTGCCGGCGTCGCCCAGGATGGGGGAGGGCGTCAGGCCCCGGACGCGGAAGCGGTGCGCAATGGCCCACAGCATGACACGGCCCAGCACACGCGCATGGATGGCCGCCCTGCGAATGACGCCGCCCCTACCCACCTCGCCCCGCTCCGCCTCGAACTGCGGTTTCACCAGGGCGACGATGGCGCCGCCGCGGACCAGGTGCTCGGCAGCCGGAGGGATCACACGGGTCACGGAGATGAACGAGACGTCGACGGTGATTAGGCCCACGGGCTCCGGCAGAGGGAAGGGGTAGCGGGCATTGAGGCGCTCCATGACGGTGACTCTCGGGTCAGCGCGGAGCTTCACGTCCAGCTGGCCGTAGCCCACGTCCACGGCGTAGACGCGGCGTGCTCCGGCCTGCAGGAGGCAGTCGGTGAAGCCGCCCGCGGAGGCGCCCACATCCAACGCCGCCAGCCCCTGGACGGAGAGGCCGAAGATCTCCAGTGCGTGGGCCAGCTTGATGCCTCCACGGCCCACGTATGGGAGCTGCGCCTTGAGGAGTACCTGGGCGTCATCCTGAACCATGGCCCCCGCCTTGACGACGGGCCGGTCGTTGACGAGCACCTGCCCGGCCATCAGCAGGGCCTGGGCCTTCTCCCGGGTGGTCGCAATACCCCGCTCCACCAGCAGCCGGTCGATGCGCGTCTTCGCCATGCCGACCACAGTAGCGGGCGAGTCTGCGCACGGCAAGCTCCGGCTGCAGGGTGTCGGTGACAGCGGAGCTTGCCGTGCACTATCATGGAATGCGAAAAGCAGGCGGTTGAAACGTCTGCCCGCGCTTCTCCCGAACTCCGGCGTGGGCAACCTCAAACCCGCGCTGGGATCCTCTACGTATATTCTGTGTGCGGGGACAGACCCGCAGCGACGCGTGGAGAACAAGGGGGAAGCGGAATGACCGGTTCACGACGGTGGTTGGCCTTGGGCGGGGCCATCGCTGCAATTGTCGCCCTCATCTTCATCATCCAGCTCACCATAGACCCTGCGCCTCCAGCCACCGTGGACACCACCCCCGTGGAGGCGCCGGCAGTCGCCGCCACGACCAACGGTGAGACCCCGTCGACGCCGACCGGCCCCGTGGCGCCCGAGTTCGTCGGGATCACCAAGTGGCTCAACACGGAGCCGCTCACCATGGCCGAGCTCCGGGGCAAGGTCGTGCTCGTCGACTTCTGGACGTACTCCTGCATCAACTGCATCAGGACGCTCCCGTATCTGCGGGACTGGCACCAGAAGTACTCTCGTCACGGCCTGGTCATGGTGGGCGTTCACGCGCCGGAGTTCGACTTCGAGAAGGACGAGCAGAACGTGCGAGACGCCATGGCCAGGCAGCGAGTCGCCTGGCCCGTGGCCATGGACAACCGACACATCACCTGGGACGCCTACCGCAACCGGTACTGGCCCCGCAAGTATCTCATGGACCAGAACGGCGTCCAGCGCTACGACCGCATCGGCGAGGGGGCCTACGAAGAGACGGAGAAGGAGATACGGAAACTGCTGGAAGAGATCGGCGCCGACGTCTCCGCCGTTCCCATCGGCGGGGTGGAAGCGGAGCCATCGGGCGCTCGCGTCCCCATCACCCGGGAGCTGTACGCCGGCCTCAAGTGGGCCCCCGGCGGCTACCTGGGCAACTTCGACACCATCGCAGACATGCGTCTCCGGGAGGGGGAGGCCATCTCCTTCACGGACCCGGGCCTGCACGAGAACGGCCGCATCTACCTCAACGGCCGCTGGGAGCTGGGCGCGGAGAAGATCCGCCACGCGGAGACGACCACGGACTTCGAAAACTACGTGGCCATCCTGTACATGGCCGCCAGTGTCAACGCCGTGATCCGCCCCGACGAGACCGCGGAGGCCTTCCCCGTAGTCGTCACCCACAACGGGGCCCCCATCCCGGAGGCCCTGCGCGGCGACGACATCCAGACCGACGACGCGGGGCGCACCTTCTTCCTGGTGGACGAGCCGCGCCTCTACAACGTCATTCGAAGCGGCGGCGTCCATACGGGCGCGCTAAAGCTCCGGGTCAACTCGGACGAGTTCCTGTTCTATACCTTCACCTTCGGACGGTAGGACTGCTATGGACACAAGCTCGGTTAGCCTCATCGTGGCCTTCGCTGCGGGGGTCACCTCCTTCCTGGCGCCCTGCACCCTGGCCCTGGTGCCGGCCTTCCTGACCTATCTGGCCGGCTTCACCCTCTCCGCCGACTCCGGCAGCAGCGTGGGCTCGCTACGACGCGCCACGATCCTCAACACGGCCACGTTCATCGTGGGCTTCACCATGGTCTTCGTCCTGTTGGGCTCCTCCCTGGGGGCCCTCTCCCAAGCCGTTGGCAGCAACACCGTGTGGCTCAACCGGGTGGGCGGCATCCTCATCATGGCCTTTGGCCTGACGGCCCTGGGGCTGGTGAAGGTGCCGATGCTCGAGCGGGGGTTCGCGCCCCGGCTAGAGTTCGCGCGGCGGCTGCGCTACTTCGGCTCGTTCCTGGTGGGGGCGGCCTTCGCCGTGAGCTGGGTGCCCTGCGTGGGACCCATACTGGGGGCGATCTTCGTCCTGGCGGGAACCTCGGGGTCGGCGCAGACGGGCGCGGTGCTCCTCTTCGCCTACTCCCTGGGGATGATGCTGCCCTTCCTGGCGGCCGGGACCTTCACCGGCATGGCGTCAGGCCTCATGCGGCGTCACGGCAAGACGCTCCAGTACACCAACTATGCCGGGGGCGTGCTGCTCATCCTGCTGGGCGTGGCCGTGTTCACCAACCTGATGCCTACCCTGGCCGGCTACCTGCCCTTCGACGCCATCGTGGTGGGGTAGGGTTTCAAGAGGCTTCGCCAATCAGGACCTGGCGGCCGGAGATCAGGTCCCGCTCGCCTCTTGGTAGGCTGCCGTCAGCGCCTTAAGTGCCTGGGGTGTCACGTTGTAGACGGTGTTGCCCTGCCCGATCTTGACCGGCGCAATCACCCGTTCAACCGCTTCGATCGAGTTCGGGGCGAGCCTCTCGAAAACGGACCGCCAGACCGTGATGGACGGCTGCTGCCTGTAGTTATAGATGGTCACGAGGCCAACGCTGTCTGGCAGGATCCTAGGCAAGAGTGAGTGCTGACTAGAGCCGGTGTAGCTGAAGAGCCGCACATTCGGCAGCACAGCCAAATGCTCCGCCCACGCGATAAACTCATCGAACTTCGTCCGGGCATCGTCAGGGGCGTCTTCTACGGTAGCCCGAAATGCATCCGAACCATCCGACAATACCCCCCTGGGCCGCGCAGGACGCTCCCTACCAGGCGATGCAGGGGGCGCCGCCGCACCGAGGTCGGGTGAGACCCGCTGGGGTAGGGCGACGTGCGCCCCGTTCACGTCGTAGACCGCGAGCGTCATCAGGTCAATCGTTAGCGACTGGACTGTCATGGCGTCGAGGTAGGCGACGACCCGGGCCAACTCTGCCGACACCTCGTCCAGCACGAGGACCAGTCTGAAGTTGCCCTGGTCCAGGTACTCCTGCATCGAGGCCACAAAGGAGTCGGCGTCCACTGCGCCTTCCTGGTCCTGGGCCTGTACCGCCTCCAGGATGGAGCCGTACCCTTCATCGGCAAGAGCCTTGCGCAGCGGGCCTCTTTCGAGGCCCTCAACGTCCGCTCCATGGAGGAAGGCTGCGTACGAGATAACCTGCGACACCACGTCCCTGCGGGCCTGCGGGTTGCGGGCGAGTTTCACTTCGATGATCGCGGGGCGCCCGGTTGACTCCACTGCCAAGATGTCCGCATAGCCATTGCCCAGAGGTATCTCAGAGCCCAAGACAGTCAAGCGGGGCGAGCCAGCGAGCGGGAGCAGTTGGGGGTTCCTTGCTATGAGGCTGTGCAGCGACGCCTCATCTTGGAACGCCTGTGGCGAACCTACCTTCCAACCCTCTCCCGTGTTCGTCCAGATGCCCGTCATAGGTCTCCCATTGTCACTCCAGTCGCTTCACTCCCTACACCGCGACCCGGATACTCCCCTCCGCGTCGGCCTCCAGGAGGGTGACGAAGGGGTAGCCGCGGCGGCGGATCTCCTCGCTGCCACCCTGGTGGCGGTCCAGCACCACGGCCACGCAGACCACCTTGCAGCCCGCGGCCTCTACCGCGTCGATGGCGTGGAAGAGGCTGCCACCCGTGGAGCACGCATCGTCCAGGATGGCCACCTTCACCGGGCCAAGCTCGGGGGAGTCCTCCGGGTTGATCCCCGCCAGGACCTCCGACCCTGCCGCGTTCCCGCGCTGGATGGGCCCTTCGATGAGCCGGCCGGTGCCATGGGCCTTGGCCTCGCCGCGGACCAGGAACCCACGGAGGGGCTTGTCCTCCAGGTAGCTGGTCAGCACGATGGCGCCCACCATCGGGTCCGCGCCCAGCGTGGGGCCTCCCACCGCCTCGGCCCCGTGGTCGAGGACGACGGGCGTGAGGGCCTTGCTCACCAGGTACGCGCCCCGCGGATCGAGCGTCAGCAGGCGGCCGTCGAAGTAGTAGCTGCTGCGCTGTCCCGAGCTGAGGACGAAATCGCCAAAGGTCAGCGCTCCCAGGCTGTTGGCCATCGCCAGGACCTGCTTGCCTATCCTCTGTGTCATGGCTGACCCTCCTGGTACAGTTTGTGCTGCGCTATGTACTCCACGACGGGCCGTGGCACCCAGTAGCGGACGGACTCTCCGCATGCGATCCTCCGGCGCAGCTCCGTACCGCTTATGCCCAACTGCGGCCCCTGCAGGTGGACGGCGCGTTGGGAGACGCCAGGACAGAGAGCATCCAGAACCCGCGGGTCCCATTCGCCGGCGCCGGGCCTGACCACCACCACTGGGTTGCATCGGGCGAGCACCTGCGCCGGCTCGTGCCAGCGCGGCAGCGTCCTGGCCGAGTCCACGCCCAGCACGAAGAACAGCTTCAGCCCCTCGCCGTGCTCCCGGGAAAGGTCCTCCAGCGTGTCGAGGGTGTACGTAGGGCCCGCCCGTTTGACCTCCACCTCCGACACCTCGAACGAGGGGTTGTCCGCGACGCCCAGCCGGGTCATCGCCAGCCGGTGGTTTGCCGAGGCGCGAGGGCTGGCCGGCCGGAGATACGGCTGCCCCGTCGGGATGAAGAGGACCCGGTCCAGCCCCAGGTGCTCTCGCGCCTCCTCTGCGATGAGGAGGTGGCCCAGGTGGATGGGGTCGAAGGTGCCCCCCAGGACTCCCAGCTTCAGCGGCACGGCAACCCCTGGCGTCTCGTCGGGCTGCCGCGCATGCTATCGGCCTGCAACCTGCGCGTCAAGGCGGCGTCACCGCCACTCGAGCTCCTTGGCGCCGATGCACACGGTCTCCCCCGGCTCGAGGCCGAAGGACTCCAGCATGCGGACTACGCCCATGCGGGTCATCTCCCGCCGGAGCTGGGCGATGACTCGACTGTCCTCCAGGTCCACCCGGTCGACGATGCGCTCCAGGGGCGTCCAGTGCACGCGCACACGCTGCTTCGCCTCCCGCTCGATGCGCGGCCGTCTCGGCATGCTCCGCGGCGGCTCGATGACCTCCACCTCGACGCGCTTGCGCCGCCGTGGCCGCTCCGCCACGGGGCCCAGCGCAGCGGCCACGCGCTGCACCAACCCGGGCACGCCCTCCCCCGTCAGGGCGGAGACGAAGGCGATGGGCCCTGCCTCATCCCCCAGCTCCCGCCGCAGCTCCTCGACGCGGCTGCGAACCTCCGGGAGGTCCACCTTGTTGACCGCAACGATCTGCGGCCTGCTCGCCAGGTCGGGGTTGTACGCCGCCAGCTCCCCGTTCACTTGCTCGAGGTCGCCCCGGACGTCTTGCGACGTCCCATCGACGAGGTGCAGCAGCAGCCGGGTACGCTCGGCATGGCGGAGGAACTCGAACCCAAGCCCGACGCCACGGTGGGCGCCCTCAAGCAGCCCCGGCACCTCTGCGGCGATGAACCGGTGCTCCTCTCCCTCGACCACCGCCAGGACCGGCTCCGTCGTCGTGAAGGGGTGGGCCGCAACACGGGGGCGCGCTGCGGACACTGCCGTCAGTAAGCTCGACTTGCCGGCGTTGGGCCTCCCCACGACTCCCACGTCGGCCAGGAGCTTGAGCCGTAGCCGGAGGTGGACCTCTTCGCCCTGCTCACCCGCCTCGGCGAGAAGGGGCACCCGGTTCGTCGACCCCACAAACCTTCGGTTCCCTCGCCCCCCACGTCCGCCGTGAGCAACCAGCACGTACAGGCCACCCTTCGCCAAGTCCGCCAGCAGGTGCTCCTCGCCGGCAGCGTCGACCTCCACCACCTCCGTCCCCAGTGGGACCGGAACAACCAGGTTTTCCCCATCCTTTCCCCGTCGCTGCCGCCTTCCGCCTCTACCGCCGCCGTGACCTACGATCCGCCCTCGGTGGCGAAGGGCCTCCAGCGCAGCGCTGGGAAGGCCTTCCGCCACGCCTAGATAGACGCTTCCACCATGCCCCCCATCTCCACCATCAGGCCCCCCACGAGGGACGAACTTCTCCCTCCGGAAGGTGATTGAACCATCACCTCCGGTTCCTGCCTTTATCCGTATCTCTACTTCATCAATCATGGTGGAAAGGGAAACGATAGCGAGAGTAAGCATGGGGAAAGCAGGAAAGCGCTATCCTGGAAGATTGTAGCAAAGACTGGGGTTCGCCGGGGATTTACTGGGGAATGGGAGACGTGACCTCTGTGGTGGAGGTGATCTCTCGTATCTGTCTCTGCAAGGAGAGGTCTTCTGCGTGGGCCTTCTGCATCTTCCGGTATGCGTGACCGATGCTACTGTGGTCTCGGCCTCCCAACAGGCGGCCGATCTCGGCAAGGGAGAGGGACCCGTGTTCCCGGAGCAGGTAGATGGCGATATGCCGGGCGCGGCTGGTCGTGCGGTCCCGGCCCGGGCCCGCCAGGGCAGCGGCGGTGACGTGGTAGTGCGCTGCGACGGCTGCGATGACGCGGGCCGGGGAGATGGGCGCGTTCGTCTGGGACAGGGATGCTGCATCGGCGAGGACGCTAGCTGCCGTCGCCAGTGTCGCAGCCTGGCCTGTCAGCTCGGTGCGGGCGACGAGACGGGTGAGTCTCCCCTCGAGCTCTCGGATGCTGACGCAGGGGGGGACGCTCAGGGCGGCGATAACCTCGTCGGGTGGCGGTGACTTGAGCCGCTTGGCCTTCGCCTGGAGGATGTTGCGCCGGGACGCCTGGTCCGGGGACAGGATCTCCACGGTGAGGCCCCAGTCCAGCCGGGAGCGCAGGCGGTCGCCGAGGGAGGTGAGGGCCTGGGGCGGGCGGTCGCTCGCCAGGACGAGCTGCCGGTCCTGGTGGTGGAGGGCGTTGAAGACGTGGTAGAGCGTGTCCTGCGTCTGCCGTTTCCCTCCCAGGAACTGGATGTCGTCGAAGAGGAGGGCGTCGGCGCCGTGGTACTTCCTCCTGAACGCGTCGGCCCCGCCGCGGCGAACGGCGGTGACGAACTCGGTGGTGAACTGCTCCCCGTTGACGTAGACCGCCTCCACGCCTTGGGAGGCCAGGTGGTGCTGGATGCTGCGCAGCAGGTGCGTCTTGCCCAGCCCCACGGGCGAGTGCAGGAAGAGGGGGTTGTACTTCAGCCCCGGATCCCGGGCCGCGGCGACGGCCGCGGCGTGAGCCAGGTGGTTACACGGCTCGACGACGAAGGAGGAGAAAGTGTACTTGCTTCGGCGCCTCGAGGAGGGGGCGGTGTGGGGAGAGGCCGCGCCTGGAGCGGCGACAGCGCCCTCGGAATCGGCCACCTGGAAATGCACGGTGAGGGTGGCCCGGGCCACGCTGCGCACGGCCTCCTGCGCCGCCCCCCTGAGCCGCTTCTCCAGGTACTCAACGGCGAAGGGGCTCGGGGCCCCCACGACGAGCCTGTCGCCGTTGAGGGACAGGCCCCGCGTTCCCCGAAGGAATGTGTCGAAGCTGGGGCCCGCCAGTCGAACCTCCAGGGCGCCAAGAGCCGCCTCCCAGAGCTGGGCTGCGGTCATAGCTGGGCCGGTCCTGGGCGGCGCAAAGGCCGCGCGGGTGACACGATTCACACCTCCGGATGGGACATGGAGAAAATACCAGGGGTATTTTGGGTGCTGCAAGGGGAAAATGCTGGGGATTTGAGCGGAATCTCGCGACGTCTCGTTGACGCCTCCAGGCACGAATTCGATATATCACAGCCCCGCCTATAGCTAATGTGCCGAAATTGTAGAGGTATTTTACAGATAGAGATTTGCGGATAATCCTGAGAATTACGGTGATACTACGCCTAGATGTAGCGTAATTCCTCCTAGCGGGCAACGGCGCGGGCCCTTTCTGATTAGGGGCCGAAAAACCGTTCTGAGAGCCCCTCGCGATGGCCGGGTGACAGTGGGAAACCCTTGATATAATTCGGCTGCTGTGCGGATACTCTTCTTTGGCACGCCGGACTTCGCGGTCCCCGTTCTGGAGGCGCTCCTGGACGGCTGCCACGAGGTGGTGGGCGTGGCCACCCAGCCGGACAGGCCGTCGGGGCGCGGGCTGGCGCGGGGAGCGCCGCCGGTGAAGCAGGTGGCGGAAGACTTTGGCCTGCCGGTGATCCAGCCGTCGTCCTGGCGAGGGGAGGAGGCGGTGGGCCGCGTCGCCGCGATGGCGCCGGAGGCGATGGTCGTCGCCGCGTACGGAAGGATCCTGCCGCCTGCGCTGCTGTGGGTTGCCCCCCGCGGAACCCTGAACATCCACCCGTCGCTGCTGCCGCGCTACCGCGGCCCCTCGCCTGTGGCGGCCGCGGTCCTGGCGGGCGAGCAGACGACCGGTGTATCCGTCATGCTCATCGACGAAGGCATGGACACGGGGCCTGTTCTGGCGCAGATGGAGGAGCCCATACAACCCGAGGACACCGCCGAGACCCTCACGGAGCGGCTCTTCCGGCGCGGAGCGTCGCTGCTGGCGGAGACGCTGGGGCCCTGGGCGCGTGGGGAGATTCGGCCTAAGCCCCAGGACGATGCCCAAGCCACCTATACCCGCCCCTTGCGCAAGGAGGACGGGGAGGTGGACTTCCGCGAGCCCGCCGAGCGGCTGTGGCGGCAGGTCCGCGCCTACACCCCCTGGCCCGGAACGCACACCACGTGGGAGGGGCGGCGTCTGAAGCTGGTCGAGGTTGTCCCTCTCCCCGCATCGAGTGTGACGGCGCAGCCGGGGGAGGTGGTGTCGCTCCCCCCGTCGGGGGCGACCACCGTCGGCGTGGGCACTGGCGACGGTGTGCTGGGCCTGCTCCGCGTCCAGATCGAAGGGCGTAAGCCCATGGCGGCGCGGGACTTCCTGGTGGGCCACGCGTCCTTCGTCGGCGCGAGCCTGCCGAGCTGAGGAGAGGGAGTGACGGAGCTGGAGTATCTGTTGCGGACGTCCCTGGCCCGGGCAACGGCCCACACGCGCAAGGTGCTGGGCCCCGGCGCCATGACCGCGGCGGAAGTGCGGGCCTTCCTGCGAGCCCGCACAGCCGCGTCCCTGGCCACGACGGGCCCCGCCGGTCGCCCGCATGTCGCCGTCACGGCCCTCATCCACCACAGCGAGCGATTCTTCGTCGGTCAGAGCCGCGGCGCGGCCTCGCTGCGACACCTGCAGCGACGGCCCGCTGTCGCGCTGGTCGTGGCCCAGGGCTGGCGCCGGCATTTGATCATCGAAGGCACAGCGTCGGTCGTGCCGGACGGCCCGCTGGCCGCGGAGGTCCGCGGGGAGGAGCAGCGAAGGCTGGGCTTCGCCTCAGAGGTCATCGTCGAGGTGGAGCCTAGCCGCGCCTTCGGCTGGAAGAGCGATAGGATGCGGTCGGAAGAGTCGGCCGGAGAAACTAGCGGAGGAGGGTAAGCCATGGAGGGACTCAAGAAGCTGGGATCGGTCTATCTGATTGGCGTTGCAGTTGCGGTTGCGATGTGGTTCATCGTCAACCCCCTGCTCACCGACGCCGTCGACGTGCCGCAAATCTGGCTGGTGCTGGACGTGCTGATGGTCGTCGCTCTGGCCATCGCGCTGGCGGCAAACTACGCCCGCAAGGGAGAGGAGGACGGCGGCGACGCGGCCGGGGCCGTCACCCGGCGGTACTTGGAGGTCAACGTCGCCTTCTACCTGACCGCAGCCGTGACCATCCTGTTCCTGCACAACTGGTTCTCGCTGCTGGCGGAAGGGACCGACAGCCTGGACGGCAACCACCAGGCCTGGGTCATCTGGGCCGCTGTCGACACGGTCCTACCGCTCATCGTAGGCATCACGGGTTGCCGCCTCTGGCGAGAGACCGCGGCGAGCGGGAACTAGCGAAGGCTGGACTCCGGCCCCGGCCCCGAGCGCGCGCTGGCCCAGCGGTATCCACGCCGCTGGGCCAGCTATGCCACTCGTCCGTAGGGGCTACTCTCCCATGCGGTAGAGCATCACCGCGTTGTCGCAGGTGATCTTGCGGAAGTCCGACGCGGCGAGGCCGCCCAGGGTCTCCTGGACCACCGTCCTGGAGTCGGGCCAGACGCCGTCCGGGTGAGGGTAGTCGGATCCCCACATCAGGTTGTCCACGCCGATGAGGTGGGCCGTCTGCCCAACTGCGGGCTCCTCCTGGAAGGTGGTCGCGCCCTGGCGGAACCAGAACTCGCTGGGCAGCATCTCCAACGGCGGGTCGAACTTCTCGCCCAGCTTCCGCTCGTGGTAGATGTGGTCGATGCGCCCCAGGACGAAGGGGATCCACGCGCCGCCCATCTCGCCCAGCACGAAGCGGAAGTCGGGGAAGGTCTGGCATGCGCCGCTCATGAGGATACCCGCCAGCCACTGCGAGCCGGACAGCTGCCCCAGCGGGAGCCACGTCCCCTGGTAGGCAAGTTCGTTCTGGCTGGGTGGCCGGCCCTGTTCCAGGCTGCCCAGGTCCGTGCCTCCGTCGGGTGGCGGCGGCACGGGGATGCGAGCGCCGCCCAGATGGAAGGAGATGGGCATGCGGGTCTCGGCCACCGCTTCCCATAGCGGGTCCCAGTAGCCGTCCCGGGTGTAGATGGGGTGGGAGACCTCGCTGGCGATGAGGTCGCAACCCCGCAGCGGCCCAAGCGTCGCCGCACGACGAAGCTCCTCGGCCGCCGCCTTGGGCTCGTGGACGGGGATGCACGCCAGGGCGTAGAAGCGGCCCGGCTTGTGGGAGCAGAAGTCGGCGATGTAGTCGTTGTAGATGCGATAGGTTGCCGTCAGGACCTCGGGGTCCTTGATCTTCATCCCCGCGCCGGTCATGCCGTAGATGAGTTCAGCCTGGACGCCGTCCAGGTCCAGGTCGCGGGAACGCTGCTCGGGGTCGATGACGTGGGGATCGCCGTCGTAGTAGCCGGCGTCCCACATGCGGTCCGTGCGGGCGCTGACGCCGCGTTCCGGCGGGGTGAAGCCGAAGCCCATGCCGCCGTAGACGCCCAACTCGTTGCCGTCGGCCACCCAGACGCCGTGGTAGAGGCCGTACTTGCTCTCCTTGGTGGGGGACTCCACCACGCGGGGCACCCGGTCGACCAGGTGGGCCGGGGCGTTCGACGTGAACAAGTCCCCGGGCAACCAGCTCAGGTCCATGTGGCAGTCTGCCGAGACGAATGTGTAGTCCATCAGCTTCCTCCTTCGAATGCCTGTGCTTGCGCTGCTATCGGACGCCCACGAGCTCCGCAGTCACCAGGATGCGCTCATCGTACTTGAGACGGGGCCAGCAGGTCACCATGGTCAGCAGGGGCTCATCGGACTGCTGGAGGGACATCTCCTCTTGGGGGATCCTTCGGAACTCCCGTACCTGGTACAGGAAGCTGCCATCGATGCTGTCCGCAATCACGTAGACGGCTTGGCCCTGCTGGAGCAGATCGTAGACCTTGGGCAGGTCTCGGAAGATTGAGCCCTCTCCGCGGACGGGGCTCTCCAGGTGGCCGAACAGCCAGATGTTGCCGCGAGCGCCCGGAGCGCCGCTCCCTGGGATGTGTCCTACCACCCTGTCCGGCGTCTCATACGCGCGGGCATCGCCCAGGTCCAGGATGCGGAGCCCCTGCACGCGGGCGTCCAGCCCCAGGGCGGGGATGCGTAGTCGTGTCGGCGGGGCCGTATGCTCCAGCAGAGCGGACCAGTCCACGCTGCGGAACTCCTTGGCGATGGCCGTATGGTCGATGGGCAACTCCCCCGTCGCCTCGTCCCATACGTCCGAATAGTCAGCGAGGCCCGCGAGAGACGTGTAACCGGATCGAGGGGAGGTCGAAGCGTCTGCGGCTGTCGAGGCGGGTGCATCCTGCGCACTCGACGCCTGTGGGCTCGTGGCGGACGCGGGGCGCTGCGGGATGCGCAACTGCAGAGGCCCGAGAGCGGCTGCCTCCTGCGGGGCGCTGGGAGGCGGCGCTGCCGAGGTGCTTGCCGGCTGCGGGGCCGCGAGGCCTTGGGACTGCGGCAGGCCCAGGGGCGCGGTGACGACCACGTCTCCCACCTGTCCCCGGCTGAACTCGACGGCGGCCAGGTATGCGCCCTCGGCCCCCAGGAGCAGCAGCCCCAGCAAGGCCAGGGCTAGTCCCATCCACCGCCAGCGTCGCCGCCCCACGAGCTCCTCCCTACCCGGCATGCCCACCCATCATGCCACAAGCGGACGGAGACCGTCCAGCAGGAGACAGGGGGCGGACCGTGCGGTGCGACGAAGGCCTAGCGCAGGCGAGGCGCGTGCATCGCGCCGTCGCTCACAGGCTCGTTCAGGTAGACGTCGCCGTTGCGGATCTTGATGTTGAACCCACAGTCAGGGTTGGTGCATACCCATGCTTTGTAGTGAATGGGCGCCCCCTGGCTGCCAAAGTCGGAGAGGGGGACCAATTCACCATCGCTGCATCGTAGACATCGGGGTAGCGTATTGATTTCCACGGACTCCTCCTCCCAAGCCTGTCTCACACAACTTGCGAATGTTATCACAAACTTTTTTCCCGTGACAAGGACGCGTCGGGGCCAGAACCCCGCATTCGGAGGCCGACTGGCCGGTCGCGCCAACTCCTGCCGCCTCGGATATAATGGGGCGGGGAGGCGTCATGGGACAGACGGAAGAGCTCTTCATGGGGCGCCTAGCCGCGGCGGAGAAACGCTACCACGATTTGGGCGACCGGATGGCCCAGCCCGAAGAGGCAGCCGACTACGCCCGCCTCAATGCGTTGGCCCGAGAGCGTGCGGCTCTGCAGGAGCTCGTCGGCTTCGCACAGCGCTACCGCTCGATCCTCGAGCAGCGCGAGGATTCCCAGGCGATGCTCCGGGAGGAGGACGACGAGCTGCGGGCCCTGGCCCGCGAGGAGCTGGAGCGGCTGGAGAGTGAGAAAGAGGAGGTGGAGCGGGAGCTCAAGGTCGCCCTCCTGCCCCAGGACCCCAACGACGCGCGCGACGTCATCATCGAGGTGCGCGCCGGCGCCGGCGGGGAGGAGGCCGCGCTCTTCGCCGCCGAGCTGGGACGCCTGTACACCCGCTACGCCCAGCGCCGCCGCTGGACCCCCCGCGTCCTGAACACCAGCGAGACAGGCCTGGGCGGGGTCAAGGAGCTGGTGCTGGAGGTCCAGGGCAAGGGAGCCTACAGCCAGTTGAAGTTCGAGAGCGGCGTGCATCGGGTCCAGCGGGTCCCCGTCACGGAGGCCAGCGGCCGCATCCACACCTCCACCGCCACTGTGGCCGTGCTCCCCGAGGCGGAAGAGGTGGAGGTCGACATCAACCCCGAGGAGCTGCGCATCGACACCTTCCGCGCCGGCGGCCACGGCGGCCAGAACGTCCAGAAGGTGGAGACGGCGGTCCGCATCACCCACCTGCCCACGGGCCTCATTGTCATCTGCCAGGACGAGCGCTCCCAGGGACAGAACCGGCTCAAGGCCATGACGGTTCTGCGAGCCCGCCTCTACGACCTGCAGCGGCGCCAGCAGGAGGCGAGCATCGCCGCGCAGCGTCGGGCGCAGGTGGGCACCGGCGACCGGTCCGAGAAGGTCCGCACCTACAACTTCCCCCAGAGCCGGGTCACGGACCACCGCATCGGCTTCACCGCCCACAACCTGCCCGAGGTCCTCGAGGGCGACCTGGACGGCCTCGTGGAGGCCCTGGCCGCGGCGGAGCAGGCCCGCAGGCTGGAGGAGGCCGTGGCCGCGGGCTGACCTCCCTCGCCCGACGCGCCGCGACCATGGCTGTGACCGCACACCCCGCCGACGCCCGCTCTGCCCTGGCCCGCGTCCGCCTGCGACTGCAGGAGTCGGGCGTGGAGGAGGCTGCGTTGGAGGCCGACGTCCTGGTGCGCCACGTGCTGGGCTTGGACCGCGCCGACCTCCTAGCCCGCCCGGACACGCCCCTGGCCCTTGCGCAGGCGGCTGCGCTGGAGGGCCTGCTGGCCCGCCGCATGCGACGGGAGCCCCTGGCCTACGTCCTAGGGCGAAGGGAGTTCCACGGCCTCGACTTCCGGGTCACCCCTGCCGTCATGGTCCCCCGTCCGGAGACGGAGACGCTCGTCGAGGAGGCGCTGGCCTGGGTCGGAGCGCGTCCCGCCGCCTACTCCATCGCGGACGTCGGGACGGGGAGCGGGTGCATCGTCGTCAGCCTGGCGGTCGGCCTCCCCGACGCGCGGTTCGTGGCCACGGACCTCTCCGCCGCGGCCCTTGCCGTGGCCGAGGAGAACGTCCGGCGACACGGCGTCGCCGGGCGCGTGCGCCTGTTGTCCGGCTACCTGCTGCAGCCCCTGCCGGGCCACGTCGACCTGATCGTCGCCAACCTGCCGTATGTCCCCAGCGGACGCATCGACAGCTTGCAGCCGGAGGTGCGCGACCACGAGCCCCGTGAGGCCCTGGACGGCGGGCCTGACGGCACGGACCTGCTCCGACCGCTGCTCCGCCAGGCGGGGGCATACCTGCGGCCAGCCGGCGCGCTCATGCTGGAGATCGACGAGGAGCAGGGCTCGACGATGGCCGAGGCCGGCCGCACTGCATTCCCCGCGGCGTCCGTCCGCGTGCTAACCGACCTAGCGGGCCGTGACCGCGTGCTCGTGGTGCAGACGTAGGCTTTCGCCCCCGTCAGCGCAGCCTTCCCACCCACAGGTACAGCGGGCGGCCCTCCGGGTCCACGGGGTAGTCGTCCCGCTCCACGTCGAACCCTGCTTCGCCCAGCAGCCGCTCCCACGTCGCCACCGGGAACAGGCCCGTCGTGTGCCGGTCCACCTCCACTTGCAGCTGGCCGCCGCGCTTGATGAAGAAGACGAAGACCGTCTCGATGGCGGTATCCGTCGGGTCCGGGTCCGTCGAGTACTCGACGTAGGTGAGCTCCGTCTCGGCGTCCCGGTGCGTCACGTGGTCGACGTAGGGCGCGACGAAGGTCTCGGCGTAGTAGTCCGGCGCCACGATGAGCAGCCCGCCGGGCCGCAGGTGGGCCCGGGCCGTTGCGAAGACCGCGCTCAGGTCGGCCTCCGTCGTCATGTAGGCAATGGCGTCGTGCACAAGGACGGCGTCGAAGGACTCGCCCAGTCGCACCGTGCGCATGTCGCCCACGTGGTGGGCCACGCCGGGGTTCAGGCGCCGCGAGTGGGCCAGCATCTCCTCCGACAGGTCCACCGCCGTCGCATCGAATTCGCGGGCCAGGTGGTGGAGATTGTGGCCGCCGCCGGCGCCTAGGTCCAGGATGCGCAGCCTGCCCGGCCCCAGACGCTGTCGGAGGGCTCGCCGCCAGTAGCGGGCCTCGTCCCGGTACTCGTCGGGAGGGCTCATCAGCGGCCACAGGAAGGCCAGGTCGCCGTAGAGGCGGTTGCGCCCGTCGGCCACGGTCAGCCGAGCCGGGGCGCCGGGCGACGGTACGGACGCGACGGCCACCGGGCCGCGATGAGGCCGCCGACGGGCGTGAAGAGGAGAAAGCCGGCGAAGAGGCCCGCGGGGAACCAGAGCCTGGCAGGGTAGAAGACGTAGAAGGAGTAGACGCCCCAGGCGAGGGCCAGCAGCGCCCCGAGTGCGACGGCGACGAGGAGCGCCTGCCTCCGGGCGGCGTAGCCGGCGGAAGCGCCAGCCGCCAGACCGCCCACTGCGGCGCCGAGCACCACCAGCGCCAGCCCTTCGGTCCGCGCCGCATCGACGCGCTCCGCCGTCTCCTCCGGGGTCTGAGGGTCCATGAGTTCCGGCGGCGTGGGATAGACGGCGTTGGACACGGCGCCGACCGCCAGCAGCACGAAGTTCCCGACGATCACCCCAACGACGATCGCCAGAACCCCCTGCAGAGCGCGCTGTGTCATGCTAGCGGCACCGGCACGCCGGCAGATTCAAAGCGACTGGACGAAGCTCCGGCGTCTAGGCGCCGGGCGCCCGGTAGTTGACGCTGCGACTCACCGCCTCGTCCACCTGCTCCGGGGTCAGGAGCGGGATGGTCTGCGGGGCCAGGGCCCCGGACGCGCCGATGGTGATGGCTAGGGCCGTCATCGACTCCCGGTCCGGCATGTCGACGATGACGTAGAGGTCCGTCTCGCCGAACGCATACAGGAAGGTGTCCATCGTCCCGCCTGCCGACTCCACGGCGGCCTTGACCGCCTCGCGCCGGGAGGTGCCCCCTTCCTTCTGCAGCCCCTGCATGCCTGCCACGGAGTATTCCGCTCGAATCAAAAACTTTGGCATGTCGTCCTCCTCGTGTGTGGTGTTTCGTAAGGGATTCAGCCAGCGCAGTATTTCTCCGCGACGGCGTAGCCCTGAGCATACATCAGAGCGTCGCGTCCTGTACAGGCGGGCGGCCCGAGGTCAGCGGTCTGCGCCGGGACTCTCGAACTGGTCCTCCGTGCCGTTGAAGTCGGTGTCGACGATGATGAACTGGTGCTGGAAATAGTCGTGGAGCGTGCCCGCCTCTATGAGCGTTCTGTAGTAGGTCCTGGCTTCCCCACCGGCGTTGGTGATGGTGATGGTAAAGCGGCCCTGCATGTCGAACGGCCACTCAGCCGACCTGAAGATGGCTACGCCGTTGCTGATAGTGGCCGTGTGCGCCTTGCCGAGGACTTCGATTTCTGCGCTGCCTTCAGGCACGCCATCCACGCCGATCATGATGACGTATTCCCTCTCCTTGTCCTGGCTGAAGCCCTTCAGGCCGAAGAAATAGAAGGTCTCTCTGGCGCCTTCATCATGATTGATGTAGTCCCCAAAGGTGACGGTCTCCTTGTACAGCCCGACAGGAAATGTCTCCATGTGCAGATCATCCGCGCTATACCACCCAAGGCCGGCTGGCGCGCCGTCCGGGTGTCTATCCCAGACGGTCTCAAAGTTGTAGACGGCGTACCCCTCTCCGTAGGCGTCGAAGACTTCCACGGTGAAGCTGGAGTTCTGAGTGTCGATGTACCTCCGGCCGTCATCTGCGGAACTCGTCCGTACCCATTCGGGAATGTACTGGAGGTCTTCCTCGTGTACTCCCCACCATAGCCTGCCGTCCGGAAGTGCATAAGCTACGGCGAACTGCTGGTCTCCTCCGTCCCCGTAGGCCCGTCTGTGTTCAAGGATGTAGATGCCCTCGTCCAGCTTTCTTCCGTTGAACACCGGCAGAGTGTCGAGGTACTCCGAGAGAGGGTAGCCGTTCAGCTCCGGCACCAGGACCTCCCACATAGCGACCAGGTCATCGCGGTTGGGCCGCCAGTCCGGGTCCTCTCGGATCGTCTCGTAGTATAGGGCCGTGAACGCTCTCGCGAAGTCCGGGTTCTCTCTGATCATCATCTGGACGGTTGTAGCTGCAATGGAGTACCGGTTCACCACTCCCTCGGGCGGTGTCCAGAAGTCTCCCGCTCCCGTCCACCTCACATTCTTCATGGCGTCGTAGCTAGTGGCCATGGAACTCCAGTATTGGAAGGGCCTATCGTAAAGGAGTTGAAGGCTGGCGAGGTGGCTGGGGTAGCTGCGTACGTACTCGTGGATGATCTCAAAGGCCATTCCTTCGGCTATTCCCTCCTCGAACCCGGTCAGGGAGTCCTCGTACTCCCAGTTCTCGTCGCTTGTAATGCTGTATCGACCTTTCCATGCGTGGACCATCTCGTGGACGATGAGCCTGGGTACAAACTCTGCGTTGGTCAGCAGAGTCCGTCCGCCGTCAAACACCGCAAAAACATCGATGCTACCCGCGTCTTCAATGGAGACGTTTAGCGTCTCCGCCGGAGGGCCGAGGAGTCCATGCATGATTGGGAACACGCGTCTCAGAAACTCCCGGTACTGGTTCTCAGCCTCTGCGGGGAAGTTACTTGAGAATGTATAACTCAGCCTGTTGGACGGGCTACCTATAGCAGAGCGCTCCGGGAACTGGATTGCGGCCAGGTCTATGGTGAACTCGGAATACTCTTCTACAGAGTTCAGGTCCAGGCCATACTTGCTGAAGCTGCCTACCAGGGTCTCCGTCCCGGACAGTTTGAATCGTCTGAGGTCCACCGGAGCCCATTCAGCCGGGTGGCCGCCATAGTAGATGTTCCGTTCTGTGGAGTCTGCCGTACTTAGCGTGAGGGAGAACGTGCCGTCATTCGGGTCGGCCCACCGCAAGTCAATCCTGTCCAGGCTCACTTCATAATATGCGTCCATGCCCGCACCCCTAATCGGGTGCCGTTCGGGATAAGACACCTCCGGTTCATTCGGGAAGCTGGAGGCGTCATTGGGGTCGAATCCATACCTCGTTTCCGCTGCGTCGGTCATCCCGTCTCCGTCGGAGTCGGTGAAATCTCCGGTCAGGAATACGAGTCTGCGAGCTGCGGTCAGAGATTGCAGGTCGTGGTCGGTTACGCCGTCAGCAAGCCAGGGGAAGCCCACTACCCACCCCGCCGTCTCAAGGTCGGCCGACGCCAACTCGCGCAGTGTGGACAGAGCGTCGCTTTCATTGGCGGTTAGATCGTCCGTGAACCAGGGAAAGCCTGCGACCCGTATAGCCAATGGCACGTCGGTGGAGGCAAGACGTGCCAATTCGTATAGAGCTGTGAGTTCATTGACGGTCACGCCGTCGGTGAACCAGGGGAGGCTCGCCACGCTTTTCCCAAGGTCGAGGTCTACCAACAGGACCTCCCGTAGCGTGCTCAGGGCGCCACGTTCATTGACCGTCACGCTGTCCATGAACCAGGGGAGGGCTATCACGCCTCTGGCCAGTTCGAGGTCGGCAAGCGCGATATCGTACACGGAATAGAGAGTGGTGTAGTCCCCGACGGTCGCGCCGTCGGTGAACCAGGAGAGGCTCGCTACGCTTTTCCCAAGGCCAAGGTCGACCGACAACACATCTCGCAGCGCGCCTAGGGTATCATGCTCATGGTCGGTCAATCCGTCGACAACCCAGGGGAGGGCTATCACGCCTCTGGCGAGTTCGAGGTCGGAAAGCGCAATACCGTGAAGAGAATAGAGGGTGGAGTAGTCTCCGGCAGTCACCCCGTCCGCGAACCAGGGGAAACTTGCCACACTTTTCCCAAAGTCGAGGTCGACCAACAAGAGTTCCCACAGCGCGCCCAGGGCGTCACGCTCATAGACACTCAATCCGTCGATGAACCAGGGGAGGCCGACTACGAGTCTCGCCAGGTCCGGTTCGGTAGAGGCAATGTCCCTCAATGCGCCAAGGGCAGTGGGCATCGCTTCACTGACTGGGGCCCTGACCATCCACGGCAGTGCCGTCACCGCTTTGCCAAGGCCATCGTCCAGCAGCCATAGGTCCACCAGCAGCCGGGCGGCCTCCTCGCCGTAACTGCTGGGCGTTTCCCGGAACCATGGAATCAGATCGGCAATGGCTGCGCCAGCCGCCTCTCGGGCAGTCGGCGTCGGAGTTGGCGCGGAGACCTGCGCAGCAGCGGGGCTGGGGGTCGATACGGTGGCGCCGGTCGCTGTTGGCGTCGGCGCGGCAGCCATCGGGGCGGCGTCGGTGGCGGACGGCGTTGGAGTGGCCGGATGCGGCGTGGACGCTTGCCCGGCTTCGTCCTGGCATGCCCACAGCAACGAGAGGATGGCCAGCAGGCATGCCCATCCGACCGTCGCTTGGGGCCTAAACGCTCGCACTATGTCCATCGCTAGAGGGGGCGGGCCTGGTGGGCGGTGGAGGACTT
Source organism: Dehalococcoidia bacterium (assembly GCA_965205235.1). Classification (GTDB taxonomy): domain Bacteria; phylum Chloroflexota; class Dehalococcoidia; order Lucifugimonadales; family UBA1127; genus CBDBGD01. The sequence goes on along the minus strand of CBDBGD010000003.1, from coordinate 42,036 downwards.
GAACCTCCGGCCTCCGCGATGTCAACGCGACGCTCTAACCATCTGAGCTAACCGCCCACGTCCCAGGCAGTATACCACCCTGGGCTCGGACTAGGCCTGCACCTTGCCGCGCTGGAGGGCCATCGGGCCGGGTTGGAGCAGCACGTGCGAGGCGCCGTAGGGGTCCTGCACCACCGCCTGGACGCCCCAGGGCTGGTCCTCCGGCTCCAGCGTGACCGTCACGCCAGCGCCGCGCAGCCGCTCCACGTCCCCGCGGCAGTCGTCGGTGTGGAAGAGGAGGCCGCGCTGGCCCTCGGCCGGGACCTCTCCCTTGTGCAGCACGATGGAGACGTCGTCCTGGCCCTGGACGCCCACGGTCACGAAGCGGTAGTCGCCCCCCATGGAGCCGTCCATGCGAAGCTCCAGTCCCAGCACCTCCGTGTACCAGCGAATAGCCTCGTCGTAGTCCCCCACCAGCACCGAGACGTTGGCCAGTCGTGTGATCATGCCGCTCCTCTCAGACCAGCTTGCCGTCGACGAACCGCAGCGCGTCGATCTGCACCTCGCGCTGCACCCCCGTGGCCAGCTCCTTCACCTGCACGGTGCCCCGGGCCATCTCGTCTTCGCCCAGGACCAGGGCGTAGGTCGCGTTCAGCGCCGTTGCGTGGCGCAGCTGGCCGCGCAGGCTGCGCCCCTGCGGCGCCAGCACCGCCTCCAGCCCCTGCCGCCGCAGGTCCGACGCCAGTTTCACGCCGGCGGCTGCCGCTGCGTCGCCCAGGCTCACCACCACGGCGTCCGCGCCATCGCCCTCCGGCTGGGCTGCCGCCTCCTGGCGCTTCACGTTCAGGATGAACCGCTCGATGCCGGAGCCGAACCCGATTCCCGGCGTCGGCCGGCCGCCAAGCAGCTCGATGAGGCCGTCGTAGCGGCCTCCGGCCAGCAGGGCGCTCTGCGACCCCTCCTCCGGCGGGTGTATCTCGAACACTGTGCGGGAGTAGTAGTCGAGTCCCCGCACCAGGGTCGGGCTGACCCGGTAGGGGATGTCCAGCGCCTCCAGGTACCGTCGCACTTGGGCGAAGTGCGCAGCGCAGGCGTCGCAGAGACGGTCCACCATCTGCGGCGCGGCGGCGATGAGCTCCTGGCAGGCGAAGTCCGTTCGCTTGCAGTCCAGCATCCGCAGGGGGTTGCGCTGGAAGCGCACCTTGCAGTCGGGGCAGGCCCGGTCCATGGAGGCGGCGTAGTGCGCCTTGAGCGCCTCCAGGTAGGCGGGCCTGCACGCCGGGTCACCTATGCTGTTGATCGCCAGCGACAGTCCCTGCAGACCCAGAGCCTGAGTGACGCGCCACCCCAGCTCGATGACCTCCGCGTCCACCGCCGGGTCGCCGTCACCAATGGCCTCCACGCCGAACTGGTGGTGCTGGCGCAGGCGGCCTGCCTGGGGGCGCTCGTAGCGGAAGATGGGGCAGAAGTAGTGCACGCGCACCGGCTGGGGCCGGTTGTGCATCCCGTGCTCCAAGTAGGCGCGGCACACGGACGCGGTCCCTTCCGGGCGCAGGGTCACCTCGTCCCCGCTCCGGTCGGGGAAGGTGTACGTCTCCTTCTCGACGATGTCCGTGCCCTCGCCCACGCCGCGCTGGAAGAGGCCCGCCTGCTCGAAGACCGGCGTGTCGATCCGGCCGTAGCCGAACCGCCGTGCCTGCTCTCGTGCCGTGGCCGTGACGTAGTCCCAGTGGGCCTGCTCCTCCGGCAGGACGTCCTGGGTGCCCCGGGGGGCCCTGTAGCGCACGGGTGGACCTCCCTCGATGGGAATGCGTACATTCCAGCATACCCGCGGGGGTTCCCGCCCCACAAGCTCAGGGGTGGCGGGGGCCGTAGCGGTGGGCTATACTGCCCTAGCTAGGAGCGTCACGGTGGCGGAGCTCGCAGAGCTACTCACAAAGGCGGGGAGCTACCTCCCGACGGGGAGGACGCAGCTCCTGCAGGACGCGTTCGAATTCGCCGCCGAGAAGCACGAGGGCCAGAAGCGGCTCTCCGGCGACCCCTACATCGAGCACCCCCTCCAGACGTCCCTCTTCCTGGCCGACCTTCGCCAGGACGCCGCTACCCTCGCCGCCGCCCTCCTCCACGACGTCATCGAAGACTGCCACGTCCCGCGCGAGGAGCTTGCCCGGCGCTTCGGGCCCGACGTGGCCCGCCTGGTCGACGGTGTAACCAAGCTGGCCCGCCTGGACGCCATGGCCCCGGCCGACGGCAGGACCGGCACCGACGATGCCGCCCGGGCCGAGAGCATTCGCAAGATGCTCCTGGCCATGGCGGAGGACATTCGCGTCGTCCTCATCAAGCTGGCGGACCGCCTCCACAACATGCGCACTCTGGACGTCCACTCCCCCCATCGACGCCGGGCCATCGCCCAGGAGACCCTGGACATCTACGCGCCCCTGGCCCATCGCCTGGGGATCTGGGAGATCAAGTGGCAGCTGGAGGACCTGGCCTTTCGGCACGTCTACGAGGAGACCTACCGGGACATCGCCCGGCTGCTGGCCAAGGGGCGCCAGGCGAGGGAACGCTACCTGGCCCAGCAGGCGGAGGTGCTCCGCAGGGCCCTAGCCGCGAACGGCATCCAGGCTGAGGTGAAAGGCAGGCCCAAGAGCATCTACAGCATCTACCAGAAGATGGGGAAGTACGCCGAGCAGGGCAAGGACTTCGGCCAGATCTACGACCTCTACGCCCTGCGCGTCCTGGTGGACTCCCAGGCCGACTGCTACAACGCCCTGGGCGTCGTCCACAGCCTGTGGCGCCCCATCCCCGGCCAGTTCGACGACTACATCGCCAACCCCAAGGAGAACCTCTACCAGTCCCTCCACACCGCCGTCATGTGCGAGGGGGCTACCCCACTGGAGGTCCAGATCCGCACCTGGGAGATGCACCGCCTCGCCGAGTACGGCGTCGCCGCCCACTGGAGCTACAAGGAGGGTCGCTCCACCGACGCAGTCTTGGTCGAGCGCATGTCCTGGCTGCGCCAGCTCCTGGAGTGGCAGCGCGAGGTCTCCGGAGCGGAGGAGTTCCTGGAGTCGGTGCGCACGGACATCTTCCAGGACCAGGTCTACGTCTATACCCCCAAGGGCGACATCAAGGAGCTGCCCACCGGCGCCACACCCATCGACTTCGCGTATCACATCCACACGGAGTTGGGGCATCGATGCGTGGGCGCCAAGGTCAACGGGCGGCTGGTGGCCCTGGACACGCGCCTGCAGAGCGGCGATGCGGTGGAGGTGCTCACCAGTAAGCAGGCCAGGGGCCCCTCCCTGGACTGGCTCAACCCCGCGCTGGGCTACATCGGCACAGCGTCGGCGCGGCAGAAGATCCGCCACTGGTTCCGCCGCCAGGAGCGCAGCGTCAACGTCGCCCAGGGCCGGGAGGTGCTGCAGAGGACCCTCCGTCGCCTGGGGTTGAGGGGCGCCGACGAAAAGGAGATCGCCCGGACGCTCAAATACGACTCCGCCGACGAGCTCCTGGCCGCCCTGGGCACCAGCAGTCTCACGTCGGCGCAGCTGGAGCACCGGCTGACGGTCCCGGACCCGGCCCCGGCCGTCCCGTCGACGTCCAACGGCGCTGGGCTGGGGTCGGCCACGGCGGGCGTGAGCGTTCTGGGCGTTGGAGACCTGTTGACGCGTACGGCCTCCTGCTGCAACCCGCTGCCGGGAGAGAACATCATCGGCTACATCACCCGCAACCGCGGCGTGACCGTCCACCGCCAGGACTGCGCCAACGTCCGCAACGAGGACGAGAAGGAACGCCTGGTCCCGGTCACCTGGGGCCCCTCCCAGCAGGTCTACGCCGTCCGGGTGGAGATCCACGGCCTGGACCGTGTGGGGCTGCTGCGGGACGTCTCCTCCCTGGTCTCCGCGGAGAAGGTCAACATGGGGGCCGTGGCCTCCAGGGAGTCCACCGACGGCACGGCGGTCATCACCCTGACGCTCTACACTACGGGGACGTACCAGCTCAGCCGGCTCTTCGCCAGGCTGGAAGGGGTGCACGGCGTGCTGAACGTGTCCCGGGTGAACGTCCCGTCCCGGTCCGCCTCCTGAGGCACGGGCTCCCCGCGAACCCCCGGCGTGCGCTATAATGGCCCCGACGTTAGTGCCAACCCAGAGGAGGGGGACGCCTTGCCCAGCGAGCGAGCAGCCCGAGTATCCCAGCGCCGCGGCGCCCGCAACCGCAGTGTCCGTCGGGCCCTGCGCACCGCCCGCACGGCCGCCGAGCGCGGAATGGCAGCCAAGAGCCCGGAGGCGCAGGAGGCCGTGACCGCGGCCCTTCGCTCCATGGACCGCGCCGCCTCCAAGGGCGTCATCCACAAGAACAAGGCCGCCCGGCTCAAGTCCCGGCTCACCCGCCGCGCCGCCGCTCTCGACGCGGACGAAGGCTAGCGCCCTCGCCGGCGCGACCGCCCCTGGCGGGGGCCGTGCTCCCCGCCGTGCGTCACTCCCGGGGGTCAGTCCATGCCTGTCCAACGCGCCGTTGCCCTGGTCGTCCATTGCCCGGATGACGCCGGTCTGCTCCTCGCCGTCCGCCGACCCGACGACGACACCGAGCTCCCCGGCCTCTGGGGTCTGCCCGCAGCCACCCTCCGCGACGACGAGACCGTCGAAGACGCCGCTTGCCGCATCGGCGAGACCAAGCTTGGCGTGGACGTCGAGCCCGGCGAGGTCGCGGCCGAGGGGGCGCAGCAGCGCCCCGACTACCTCCTGGAGATGGCGCTCCTGACGGCGAGGCTGCAGGACCCTGCCCGGAGCCCCCGCCTCCTGGCGCCGTCGAGCCTCGCCACCGCCTACGTCGATTGGCGCTGGGCGCCCCCCGGCCTCTTGGCCGAGGCGGCCCGGAGAGGCTCCCTCTGCTGCCAACTCCTCCTGTCCCGCCACGGCGTCGCCTCAGCGGAGGCCCGCCCGTGACCGGCGTCGACCAGCGGAGCGCCCAGGAGGTGGGAGCGCAGCTCCTGGTGGAGGTCCGCCTCTTCCACGAGATGCTCCTCAAGGGTGGCAACCGTCCGCTCTTCGTGCGAAAGCTCCGTGAGAACCTACGGACGATACTGCAGGGGCTTCCCGTGGGGCGAATGCTCAACCGGCCCATGATGGCCCTGGTGCCGCTGCAGGACCCGGCCTGCTGGCCGGAGCTCCGGGACCGGCTGGAGCACCTGATCGGAGTCGAGCGATTCGGGCGCGTCTGGCGTGTGGCGCCCGACCTTCAGGCCATCCGTGAGCTCCTGGACTGCCTCCTGCAGGACCGCGCCGCCGGCTCCTTTCGCATTACCGCCCGCCGGTCGGACAAGTCCTTCCCGCTGAACTCCCCGCAGATCAACCGTGAGCTGGGGGCCTACGTCCAGGGGCGCACCGGCCTCCCCGTGGACCTGGAGCGCCCGGACCTCAACATACGGGTCCACGTCACCCCCAAGGAGGGCCTGGTAGGCCTGGAGGAGCACCGGGGCCCTGGCGGCATGCCCGTGGGCGTTGGCGGACGGGTGGCGGCCCTGCTCTCCGGCGGCATCGACTCGCCGGTGGCCGCGTACCGGATGATGGAGCGAGGCTGCCGCGTCCTCTTCATCCACTTCCACAGCTTCCCCCTGGTCGAGGGTACGTCCCGTGAGAAGGCCCAGGACCTGGTACGGATGCTGACTCGCTACCAGTACAGCTCGCGCCTGCTGCTCGTCCCCTTCGCGCCCGTCCAGCAGCGGGTTATCCTCACCGTGCCCCCGGCCTACCGCGTCGTGGTCTACCGGCGACTGATGTTCCGCATCGCCCAGGCCATCGCCCTGCGGGATGGGGCGGAGGCTTTGGTCACCGGAGAGAGCCTGGGCCAGGTGAGCTCCCAGACCCTTCAAAATATGGCGACCATCGGCGCCGCCGCCGACCGGCTGCTCGTGCTCCGTCCCCTCGTCGGCCTCGACAAGGCCGCCATCGTAGCCCAGGCCGTCGCCCTCGACACCTACGCCACCTCCATCATCCCCGACGAGGACTGCTGCTCCCTCTTCGTCCCCAGGCACCCGGTGACCCGCAGCAGCGTCGAGGAGGTTGAGGCCCTGGAGGCCTCCCTCGACGTCGAGGCCTTGGTCCGAGAGGCTGTGGAGGCCGTCGAAGAGCGACTCTTCGACTGGCCGCCCGCTCCGCCGAGACCGCCAAACAGGGGTTGACAGGGACGCGACCCCCTGGTAGCGTATCCGGCGAACATTCGTTCACATATCTGTCCAAACTTCCGCGGGAGGAGAGGCCCATGCAACCACGGTCCAAGAAGCTTTCCGACAGGCAACAGCGCATCATGGAATTCATTCGAAGCTATCTCCGGGAGCACGGTTACCCCCCGGCCATTCGGGAGATCCAGCAAGCCTGCAACATCAGCTCCACCTCCGTCGTCGACTACAACCTGCATATCCTCCAGCGTGAGGGCTTCCTGCGCCGCTCGCGGGAAGTCTCCCGCGGCATCGAGCTTCTGGGTCCCGACGGGCAGCGCGTGGAGCCCATGCAGCCCTTCAGGATGGTGCCCGTCCTGGGCGCCGTCGCGGCTGGTGCGCCCCTGCCCGTCTACCAGGACCTTGACCCCAGCGAGGTGGAGACCGTGGAGGTCCCGCCCGCACTCCTGCCCCCCAGCGGCCAGGCCTTCGCCCTGCGAGTCCAGGGCCTCTCCATGATCGACGCCCTCATCGACGACGGGGACATCGTGCTGATGGAGCCCGTCCCCCAGGTGCGGGACGGGGACATGGCCGTTGCATGGCTGAAGGACGAGGGTGAGGTCACGCTGAAGCACATCTACCGGGAAGGCAACCGTGTCCGCCTTCAGCCAGCCAACGCCCAGATGGGCCCCATCTACGCGGACGCGGACAACGTCCAGGTCCAGGGCCGCGTCGTCGGCGTCATCCGCTCCCTGCGCTAGGGGCGAGGGGCCCTTCCGCCGCGTCGGCCCGGCAGCGCGCACGCGCCGCGCTTCCCACCGCGCCGCCCACCCCCTACAATGCGGCCGGACGCATCCGCATGATCTAAGGAGGAATCGTCATGCGCCTTGAGGGCAAGGTAGCCATCGTATCGGGAGCGGCGCGGCCCACGGGCATCGGCGCTGCGACGGCCCGTCTCTTCGCCCGCGAAGGGGCCAAGGTGGTCTGCGGCGACGTGCGCGAGGATGAGGGGGCGCGCCTGGAGGCGGAGATCCGAGCTGCGGGCGGGGAAGCCACCTTCGTCATCCTCGATGTGGCCAGTGAGGAGTCGTGGCACCAGGCGGTCGAGACGGCCGTCTCACGCTACGGCAAGCTGGACGTCCTCGTGAACAACGCCGGCATCGGCGCCCGCGGCGCCATCGACGAGACCCCGCTGGAGACCTGGGACAGGGTCATGGCCGTGAACATGACCGGCGTCTTCCTGGGCACCAAGCACGCCATCCCCGCCATGCGAAAGGCCGGCGGCGGCTCCATCATCAACATCTCCTCGCAGATGGGCATCGTCGCCTCCACCACCAGCAACGCCTCCTACCAGACCTCCAAGGGCGCCGTCCGCATGTTCACCAAGACCACCGCGGTGCAGCACACGCAGGACGGCATCCGGGCCAACTCCGTCCACCCCGGCCCCATCGCGACGCGCATGGGCGACTCACCCGAGCCCTCCGACGAGCAGCAGCGCGTGGTCACGTCCAAGGTGCCCCTGGCCCGCTACGGCCAGCCCGAGGAGATCGCCGCCGGCATCCTCTTCCTCGCCTCCGACGAGGCCTCGTACATCACCGGCGCCGAGCTCGTCATCGACGGCGGTTGGACCGCCTGGTAGGCGGCGGCCCCTCCACAGCGGCCCGGTACAGGTGGTGGAGCCCCTGCTGGCGACGCGCCCCCCGCAGTTCCCCGGCCGCCTCCTCCGCCCCGACCAGCGGCAGCTGCAGCACGGCCGGGACCAGTCGCGACGCCGCCTCCGCGGCCACCTCGTTCCCCGGCAGCGGTGGCCAGGCCCGGTACAGGGCCCGAGAGGCCCGACCAAGCTCGCGGTCACCCTGCAGCCCGCCCCAGGCGGTGAGAAAGGGCAGCACTGCGTTCACCGCCGACTCCCCCGCCCGTCCGCGGCCGATGTAGGTCCGGCCCTCCTCGACGATGACCAGCGCGTCCAGCAGCGCGGCGACCTTCCCCGTCACCGCACGGCGCGCCAGCCCGCCCAGCAACCCCTCGTCCCAGAGCCGGTGGAGCAGGTGTGCCATGCCGACCAGCCGACGCTCCGGCCGGTTCGCAGGCCTCACGCGGAAGCGCCGCCACGCACTCGCCTCCACCACGGGCCGCAGCCCCATCGACTCCCACGCTCGCAGGGCCGCTCGCAGATCCTCCTCCGTGAGGCCGGTCCCCCCGCGGCAGCTCCTCCGATAGCAGTCCGCCACCTCCCAGCAGGGCCGCGATCAGCGTCTCCCGGCGGTCCTCCAGCCCAGCCGCCAGCCGCTCCAGCCTGGCCAGGGGCAGGCCTTCGGCCAGGGCCAGGAAGGGCTCGCGGTTGCGACTGTAGCCCAGGGCCTCCATGATGCCCTGATACAGGAGCTGACTCGCCCAGCCGCTGTCGTCGCCCTGCTGCCTGAGACGGGCACGGTAGGAGGCAGCCTTCGCGTTGAAGCGAGCGTCCCCGGCCCGTTCCAGGGTGGCCCCGACGCGCTGCTCGCCCTGCGGCACGGCCGCGGCCCAGAAGGCCGCCTGTGCAAGGCGGGGCGCGGCGTGGGGTCGACCCCTGCGGCGGCCCACGGTCTGCTGTAGTGCGGGGTACAGCGCCACCGTGGGCACGCGGGCGCCCATCGCCAGCGTCGTCTCCCCGCCCCCGCTCGACGGCCACATGACCACGTGCAGCACCACGCCGTTGTAGCGCCGGTCTCGATGGTGGCCGTGGGCGCGCCAGCCCCCGGGCCGGAGGTGTATCTCCACGTCTCCTCGGAGCAGATCGCCCGTCTCCGTCAGGAGCAGAGCGTCCCGGAAGTCCGGCCCGGCGTCAGCGCTGGGTCGGCCCGGGTACAGCACCCGCAGCCGCCGTCCGTCGTCGCAGTCCAGGGGCGGCAGCTTCGCGCCCTCCTCCCGCCACAGGCGCGCGACGGCGCTCTCCCGGGGGCGAAGGCCCGCGGGTATCGGTGTCCTGGCTTCACGGCGCTGGGGCTGCATGACGCGCAGGCTGGCCCTCCCTCCGACCTGCGACCAATGCTACACGCCGACGATGTCGTTGTAAACAACAACACACTGAACGACTGGTCCGGAGAGCGGAAGCTTCGGGTGTGAGTTTGCCCGGCTAGCCCAGGCCGAGCCGCAGGCTTGGCACAACGTCCTGGTCCAGCGCCGAGGGCCGCGGCGCGGGGTTGGGTGCAAAGTACGCCGCCGCGGCCACCATCGCCCCGTTGTCGGTGCACAGCGACGGGCGGGGCACGACCACGGGCAGCGGGCACCGCCGCGCCAGCTCCTCCCGCAGCAGGGTGTTGGCCGCCACGCCGCCCCCCAGCAGCACGCCTCGGGCCCCGTATTGCTTGGCCGCCTCCACGGTCTTGTGCACCAGCACGTCCACCACGGCCTCCTGGAATCCCGCGGCCAGCTGCGCCGGCACCCCTTCCGGCGCGCTGACGCCGTCGTCGTCCTCCTCGACGCCCATGGCACGGGCGCGGTGGAGCAGGGCCGTCTTCACGCCGGAGAAGCTGAAGTCCAGGCTCCCCCTCATCCAGGCGCGGGGAAGCTTCTCCGCGTCGGACGCCGTTTCGGCCAGCCGCTGGATCTCGGGCCCTCCGGGGAACCCCAGGCCCAGCACCCGCGCCGCCTTGTCGAAGGCCTCTCCCGCCGCGTCGTCGCGGGTGGCGCCCAGCAGCGTATAGCGGCCGTGCTCCTCCATGAGCAGCAGGTCCGTGTGGCCCCCAGAGGCGAGCAGGCAGACCAGGGGGAAGCCGGGCGACTTTGCCGGGTCGACCCCTTCTTCCAGCCACGCCGCGTAGACGTGCCCTTCCAGGTGGTTGACCCCTAGCAGCGGCACGCCCAGGGCCATGGCCAGCCCCTTGGCGAAGTTCGCCCCCACCAGCAGCGCCCCCGCCAGTCCCGGCCCCACCGTCACCGCCACCGCGTCCAGCGACCGGGGCGATACCCCCGCGCGGTCCAGGGCCTCCCGGTAGATGGGCAGCATAGCCAGGACGTGCTGGCGCGAGGCCACCTCGGGGACGATGCCGCCGTAGCGGGCGTGGACGTCCACCTGGGAGCCGATGACGCTGGAGAGGAGCTGCGTGCCTCGTTCGACGACGCCGACGGCCGTCTCGTCGCAGGAGGTCTCGATGCCCAGGACCCTCACGGGTCTAGGCCGCTGCGTCGATGCGGAGGGCGGCGAAGGAGCGCTCCTCCCGCATCAGCGCGTGGAGCGTCAGGGCCGTCTCTTCCGGGGAGGCCGTGAGGAGGGCGTGCAGGCCGTCGTAGGTCGCCACCCGGGCGAACGCGCCGTTCGCGACCAGGAGCGCCTGCCCCGGACGCATCAGGTGGCGGCCCAGGGCCACGGGGACCTTCTTCGTGGCGATGCCCAGCAGGTCGTCGCCGGCGCTGACGCCCGGCGCCTCCAGCTTGCGGACGCTGCTGGCCTCGTTGACGTAGAGGACGGCGGGGCTCACTTGGGCGTAGATGACCGTCTCGCCCTGCAGCGCCAGCACGGTCAGGCCCGCGCCCACCCTGGCCGCCAGGGGCTCCGCCTGCAGGAGCGTGCGGATGTCTTTGTGGCATTCCTGGAAGGCGCGGTTCAGCGCGGTCGTCAGGGCCACCCTGCCCTGGCCCTCCAGCGACTGCTGGAACGTCTGCAGGGCCCTGCCGCACAGCGACTCGTTGGTCGCCGCAGCGCTCTCCGCCAGAAGGTGGAACTGCACGCCCTGCCGCAGTCCGCTCCCCTCGAAGCTGCTGACGAAGGGAGAGGGGCCCTGGCGCAGCTCGCCTCCCTGGACCACGATCGGGGTTACCTGGAGTGCCATGGCTACGCCTCCTTGGCGTCCATCTTATTCGTCGGACGCAGCAGGAGGCAAGTTTAGGGGAGGAGCAGGAAGCCGAAGACCTGGTCGGCAAGGCCCAGGACCACCGCTAGCGCGATCACCAGCAGCACCGCCCGGACCGCCATGGACGTGGCCGTGTAGGCGCGCGGCTGCGGCTCTTGCGGCGCCTTCTCCAGCTCCAGAAGCACGCGGGCCGCCTCCTCCTCCAGGGGCGAGACGTACAGCGCGTGCGGGAGGTTCGCGGCCATCCCCCAGCCTCCCGGCCCCACGCCCAGCGACTGGACCGTGCACACGATGCCGGCCTCCTCCAGCCGGGCGGCGGCGAGCCGGGCCAGCGGCTCGCTCTCCCACACGCCCAGGCGGACCAAGCGTTTCCCTCGCTCCTGCATTGCGCCTCCGGTCACACTGTATCGCTCCGGTGTGGGGCGTTCAATAGCTCCACCTGCGCGCTTGTCGGCAGGGTGGCCGTAGCGTAGAGTGGACGCTGCGACCGCACCGGAGGGAGGCCCCATGCCGCGGCTGCGTATCCGAAGCTTCGTCCCGGCGCCCAGGGAGCAGGTCTACGCCTTCGTGACCGATTACGGCCCCCAGGGCGTTGTCGACCGCCGCGCCTTCGAGGAGCAATACGGCCGGGTCCTGGAGGAGACCGGGGACACGCTCTTGGTCCGGGACGACGACGACGAGGATGTCGCCGTCACCTGGCGCTGCACCTACCGCCACCCCTCGATGCGCCGCATGGAGGCGGTCGACGCCACCTGGGCCGACCGCATCGACGAGTTCGAAGACGCCCACGACGGCACCGACTGGACCATCACCTACTACACCAAGACCACGGGGTTCCTCGTCGTCCCGCAGTGGCTCTTCTTCCACCTGGTGACGCAGCGCAACATCCGGAAGACCGCAGTCAATCCCGTGCTCGACCACTTCTCCGAGCCTGCCCCGCCCACCCAGTAGCAACGCCGAAGTCTGCTGCCCGCCCCCTTGGGCTGTCCCGCCTTGCGCGCGTATACTCCGGTTGCCGGAACCATCCCGCCGCCCGTGAGGTCTCCGTGGCCGCCATAGACCAGATCAAAGAACGCCTGGACATCGTCGACGTCGTCTCCGCGCACGTCACCTTGTCCCAGGCCGGGCGCAACCTCAAGGCCCGGTGCCCCTTCCACACGGAGCGCACACCCTCCTTCTACGTCTTCCCGGAGCGCCAGTCCTGGCGCTGCTTCGGCGCCTGCGCCGAGGGCGGCGACCTCTTCTCCTTTGTCATGAAGGCGGAGGGGGTGACCTTTGCGGAGGCCCTGCGGGACCTGGCGCGGAGGGCGGGCGTCAGTCTTCCCACGCGCCGGAGCCCGGAGCAGGTCAACCCCTTGCACCAGGCCAACGCCGCGGCGGCGCGCTTCTACCAGGGCGTCCTCCAGTCGCCTGAAGGGGCGTCGGCTCGGGACTACCTGGAGGGTCGGGGCCTGGGGCCCGACACCGTCCGCGACTTCGCCCTGGGCCTCAGCCCGGACGACGGCGACGCGCTGAAGCTCCACCTGCTGGGGCTGGGCTACGCGGAGGAGCTCCTCCTCCGCGCCGGCCTCCTCCACCGGACCGCCGACGGCGCCACCCGCGACCTCTTCCGCGGACGCCTCCTCTTCCCCATCCGGGACGCTGAGGGCCACGTCGTCGGCTACGGCGGCAGGGCTTTGGACGATACCCCGCCCAAGTACCTGAACACGCCCCAGACCCCTGTCTTCAACAAGAGCCACCTCCTCTACGGCCTCTCCGACGCCGCGGACGCCATCCGCGTCCAGGGCCGGGGCGTCGTCGTCGAGGGCTACACCGACGTCCTCCTCGCCCACCAGCACGGCTTCCGCAACGTCGTCGCGTCGATGGGTACGGCCCTTACCCGGCAGCAGGTGGCCCACCTCCAGGAGATGGCCGGCAGCTTCGTCCTCGCCCTCGACCCCGATGCGGCAGGCCAGGAGGCCACGCAGCGCAGCCTGGAGGCCTCCTGGCGGGCCTTCCACCGCCCGGCCGCTAGCCACCGCACCTCCAGGGGCGTCGAAGTCTTCCCGCGCGCCGCACCGGACCTCCGCGTCGCCCTCCTTCCCGCGGGGATCGACCCGGCGGACCTCATTCGGACCGACCCGGACGAGTGGACCCGGATCGTGGACGAGGCTCCCCTGTACCTGGACTTTACCTTCTCCTGGCTCTCCTCCCGCTTCGACCTGACCCGGCCCGAGGAGCGAATGCGGGTGGCCGAGTTGCTGGGGCCCAGGGTGCTCGCCCTGGAGGAGCCCGGCGAGCAGGACCGCTACCTCACCCGCCTGGAGGAGCTTGTCGGCGTCAGCCGGCGCGACCTGGGCGCAGTCCTGGGCATGAGCCGCCGCGACCTGCTCCGCTCTCGACGTGCCCCCACGCCCGCGGCCCGTTCCCCGCAGGGCTATGTTGCCCCCTTCATCCGCGCCCGCCACGACCCCCTTGAGGAGTACACCCTGGCCCTCCTCCTCCAGGACCCCTCCCTGCGTGAGCACAGCTCCGGGCTGGCGGCGGCTTTCTTCACTCGTGCGGAGAACCGCGAGCTCTTTACGGCCTGGGCGGGCTGCGATACAATTGATAGGTTGAGAGATACTCTTGATGAAGCCCTGCAGGATCAGCTCGATGCCCTCTTGGCCCTCCCTGTGCCGTCGGCGGACCGCAAGCAGCGCCACGAAGCCCTCACCCAGTGCCTCCGACGACTCGAAGAGAACGCCCTGCGCGAGTTGAAGCTCCAAGAGCAGGTGCTGTTGGCCGAAGGCGAGGTGGAGCAGGACGAGGCTCTCCAGGTGGCCCTCCAACGGAACCGCCGCCTTCGAGAGATCCATCAGGAGGGGCGCCGGCAGGCCCGGGACGGCTAGCACTCTTTCCGACGAGGTGAACGTGGCGAACCAGAAGCGAGGCCCGCAGCGTCGCGGTCCCTATCGACCCGCAGAGAACGCCCTCGAGGTTGCACAGGAGGTCGGGGCGGAGTTGTTGCGCGGCATGCGCGCCGGCAACGGCGTCTCCCTGGAGGAGTCCATACGCCTGGCCTCCCGCAAGGGCCTCGACCCCCGTACCGACCCCGACGTCGCCGCCGCATGGGGCACCGGCCCCCAGGGCGAGTCCGAGGGGCCGGAGCCGAGCAAGCTCAAGGGAGAAGAGGCGGAGGAGAACCTGGATCTCCAGTCCGCCGAGATGATCGATGACCCCGTCCGCATGTACCTGCGCGAGATCGGGCGGGTCAGCCTCCTCACGGCCCAGGACGAGCGCGCCCTGGCCCGCCGCATGGAGGCCGGGAAGCACGTGGGCATCGTCCGTCAGGCCATCGGCGGCGCCGAGGAGCGACCCACGACCGCCGGGCAGGTGGCGTTGGAGCTTCTCCGCCGGACCCTGGAGACCCGCCCCCTCATCGAGGCCCTGGCGAAGCACGTCGGCCTCGCCGCCCCGCCCACCTTGGGCCAGGTGCTGGCCGAGCCCTCTTTCCGCGCCGCCATCGACGCGGAGATGAAGGAGGACGTCGTCACGGCGCTGGCCCCCGTCATGGGGCTGGAGGAGGAGCCGGAGGTCGTGGCCAAGGGCATCATCGCGCTCTCCGTCAACAGCCGTCTCCTGGCCCAGGACGTTGTCCGGGCCATCGGCGAGGAGGCGCCCTTGGACGCCCTCCAGGCTGAGCTGGACCATCCGGAGTCGCTGCTCGAGCGCCTGCGGCCCTTCGAGCTCCGCATGCGGCGGCATCTGGCGTACGTCGAGGCCGACGGCGTCCGCGCCCAGCGGCACCTCGCGGAGGCCAACCTCCGGCTCGTGGTCAGCGTGGCCAAGAAGTACATCGGCCGGGGCATGTCCCTCCTCGACCTCATCCAGGAAGGCAACATCGGCCTCATCCGGGCCGTGGAGAAGTTCGACTACCGCAAAGGCTACAAGTTCAGCACCTACGCCACGTGGTGGATCCGCCAGGCCATCACCCGCGCCATCGCCGACCAGGCCCGCACCATCCGCATCCCCGTGCACATGGTGGAGACTATCAACAAGCTGCTTCGCCAGCAGCGCCGCCTGATTCAGGAGTTCGGCCGGGAGCCCAACAGCGAGGAGCTGGCCTCCTCCCTGGAGCAGACACCGGACAAGGTCCGCGACATCCTCCGCGTCTCCCAGGAGCCCGTCTCCCTGGAGACCCCCATCGGCGAGGAGGAGGACTCCCACCTCGGCGACTTCATCGAGGACCGGACGGCCCTGGCCCCCATCGACGCAGCCTCCTACCAGCTCCTGAAGGAGCAGGTGGAGGAAGTGCTCCACACCCTCAGCGACCGCGAGCGCCGCGTCGTGGAGTTGCGCTTCGGCCTCATGGACGGCCGCAGCCGTACGCTGGAGGAGGTCGGGCGGGAGTTCGGCGTCACCCGGGAGCGCATCCGCCAGATCGAGGCCAAGGCCCTGCGCAAGCTCCGCCACCCCACCCGCTCCCGCAAGCTCCGCGACTTCTTGGAGTAAGCGCTCCTAGGCACGCACTTCCACCCCTTCCTTTCGCGCGCCCTTCTTCTCTCCGACGTCCCTTTCCGTTGACAGTTGCCGGAAACGAAGCCTGAGCGGGAATCCGCCAAAGGGGAGGCCAGAGGGGGAGACCCCTCTGGCAAGGGGTCTGGGGGATGTGCCCCCAGTTAGCAAAATCCTCCGAGGGTGGGCGGGTGGGCCCCTCAAGGTCTACCGAAGGGGATACCCTCACGACCGCTGCCCCACCAACGCCTGCTACACAGACCCACCCACATTCGACAACCCCCGCCGGGCCATGTACAGTCAATGCCGGAGGGGTCGCCATGCCTGAAGCGCCCGACCTCCAGGTCGTCAAGGAGTTCCTGGCCCGGCGCCTGGCCGGCGTCGCCGTCGCCGAGGCCCGGGTCCTGCGCCCCACCGTCCTCCGCGTCCTCGCCGCCCCCCAGCCCGACTTTCCCGCCGACGTCGCCGGCCGCCGCTTCGACGGCTTCTGGCGTCGGGGCAAGTTCCTCGGCCTGGAGCTCTCCGGCGACCGGCTGCTGGTCATTTCGCCAATGCTCAGTGGAGCGTTGCAGTACTGTGCGCCCTCGCAGCGGGTTGCCCGCACCACCTTCCTTGCCCTCTCCCTGACCGACGGCCACGAGCTGCGCTACCTGGACGCCGACCAGATGGGGAAGGTCTACTACCTCCGCCCCGACCAGCTCCCGCAGGTGCCCCGCCTCCACGAGCAGGGGCCCGACGTGCTCGACCAGCCCCTGTCCCTGGAAGACTTCCGGCTGCGCTTGCGGCCTTTTCGAGGCGAGATCAAGGGCGTCCTGAGCCGGGGTGCGGCCATTGGCGGCCTGGGCAACGCCTACGCCGACGAGGTCCTCCACGCCGCCGAGCTCTACCCGTTTCGCAGGGTCCGCGACCTCACCCCGGAGGAGTTGGAGCGGCTGCACGGGGCGCTCTACAGCGTGCCGAAGAGCGCGGTGGGGGTCCTGCGAGAGCGCATGGGCGACGCGCTGCACCACAAGGTGCGGGATTTCCTGGGCGTCCACGGGAAGGGCGGGGAGCCCTGTCCCCGTTGCGGCGGTCGCATCACCGCCATCACGGCCAACGGCTGGCTCACCAACTACTGTCGACGATGTCAGCCCGGCTCCTTCTTCGCCGGGCGGGGGAGGCGGGTCTAGCCCAGAGCGTCAAGCTCCTGGCGGAAGGTCCAGTCGCGCTCGTAGACAAAGGCCTCGCGGGTGCGGGCCAGACGGCTGCCCAGCAGCTGCGTCAGGTTCACCATCACCCGGTAGCCCACGCTGGGATGCTCCTCCATCACGGCCTGCAGGGAGCGGCCGTCCAGGCGGGTCACACGCGACGGCTCCACTGCCACGGCGCTGAACCGCAGCACACGCGGCTCCACCAGCGACGACCAGCCGAACGCCTCCATCGGCCCCAGGCTGGCCACCGTCGTCGGGTGCGTCACGCTGCCGTCGGGCCGCGACAGCGTCATCGTCAGCGCCACCCGCCCCTCCTCGACGACGAAGAGGTAGCGCGCCGGGTTGCCCTCGCGGAAGATCGACTCGCCCCTCTCCACCGTCAGCTCCTCGCGGAGCGGGGTGAAGAGGTTGACCTCGTCTTCGGTCAGGCCCTTGAAAACTTGGGAGCGGCTCAGCGGGTTCTCGGCGCTCATTGGTGTGGCTTCTCGTATTGCGGATGTAGTGCCTTCCAGTTTCCTCTACGCCTGCCGTGCCTGTCAACTTGACCAGCCTTCTCTACCCCTGCGAGAGGCTCACGCAGGTTGACCCCTGCAGGGCGGAGCACTATAGTTTACACAGGCCGAGGCTCTGGCCTCGGTCTCTCTATTGTGAGGACACGGTGCCGGATACCGCTGCGTCGTTGGTGGACCGCCTCCAGGAGCTCAAGCGTAGCGCCCTGGAGGAGTTGGAGCGGGTGGGCGACCCCCAGGCGCTGGAGGTGTGGCGTGTGGCCTACCTCGGGCGCCGGAGCGGTAGCCTCACCCAGGCCCTGCGAGGTCTCGGCGCCCTCCAGCCGGAGGAGCGTCGGGAGGCAGGAGCGCTGGCCAACGACGTGAAGGCCGTCCTCGAGAACCGCCTCACCGACCGCGAGGAGTCCCTGCGAGCCGCCACCCTCGAACGCACGGCTCAGCACGACCGCCTCGACGTCACTCTTCCCGGCACGCCCGTCTCCCTGGGACGCTACCACCCCACCACGCAGGTCCTCCGCGAGGTCTGCGGCGCCTTCGGCTCCATGGGCTTCCAGGTCGTGGAAGGCCCGGAGGTCGAGTGGGACCGCTTCAACTTCGAGCTGCTGAACATCCCCCGGGACCACCCGGCCCGGGACATGTGGAACACCCTGTGGGTCGACGCGCCGGCCACCGACGGAGAGGGGGCCATGCTGCTGCGCACCCACACGTCGCCCATGCAGGCCCGCACCATGCTCGCGGGCCCGCCGCCGGTGCGCGTCGTGGTTCCCGGCCGCTGCTACCGCTACGAGGCCACCGACGCCACCCACGAATGGCACTTCTTCCAGGTGGAAGGTCTGGCGGTCGACGAGGGCATCACCCTGGCCGACCTGAAGGGCACGCTGTTCGAGTTCGCCCGGCGCATCTTCGGCCCGACGCGGAAGGTCCGCTTCCGCTGCGACTACTTCCCCTTCGTCGAGCCCGGCGTGGACATGGCCATCGACTGCTTCAAGTGCAGCGGGGACGGCTGCCGCATCTGCAGTGAGACGGGCTGGATCGAGATCATGGGCGCGGGCATGGTGCACCCCAAGGTGTTGGAGATGGTGGGCTACGATCCGGCCCGCTACACGGGCTTCGCCTTCGGCATCGGCGCAGAGCGCATCGCCATGCTCAAGTACGGCATCGACGACATCCGGCACTTCTACGCCAACGACCTCCGCTTCCTGCGCCAGTTCTAGGAGAGCAGCCATGGGCATAACCTACGTGGACGCCGAGGCGATCGGCCCCACTGGAAAGCGGGCATCCGTACGACTTCTCGTGGACAGCGGGGCCACCTACTCGCTGCTCCCCGAGCAGGCGTGGAGGGCCATCGAGTTGGCGCCGCAGCGCGAGATGGGCTTTACCCTGGCCGACGGCACGGTCGTGGAGCGTCGGGTGTCGGAGTGCCGCCTCTCCCTTCCCCAGGGAGAGGGCCACACGCCGGTGTTCCTGGGCGAGCCCGGCGACGAGGGGCTGCTGGGAGTCGTGACTCTGGAAATCCTGGGTCTCGTCCTGAACCCCTTCAGCCGCAGCCTCCAGCCCATGCGAACCATGTTGATGAGGCTGGGGCAGTCGTGAGAGGTATTCGGCACTTCTACGCCAACGACCTCCGCTTCCTGCGCCAGTTCTAGCGCGAACACCCTCACACAGCGAGCTGTGAGGAATCTGAGGAAAGAGTAGAGCCTATGCGCGTCCCCCTCTCCTGGCTGAGCGAGCTTGTGGACTGGGCCCTCCCCGCGGAGGAGCTGGCCCACCGGCTCACCATGGCCGGCCTTGAGGTGGGCGCCGTCGAGCGCATCGGCGGGACGTGGGAGCGCTGCTCCGTCGGCCGCGTCGTGGCCGTGGCCCCCCACCCCAACGCCGACCGCCTCTCCCTCTGCACCGTCGACACCGGTGACGAGCAGGTCCGGGTGGTCTGCGGCGCTCCCAACGTCGCCGCGGGACAAAAGATCGCCTTCGCTCGGGCCGGCGCCCGCCTCTACGACGCCCGCAGCGGCGAGCTGTCGACGCTCAAGGCCGCCACCATCCGCGGCGTCCGCTCCGAGGGCATGGTCTGCTCCGAGCGAGAGCTCGGCCTCGGCGACGACCACGACGGCATCCTTGTCCTGCCCGACGACGCCCCCGTCGGCACCCCGCTGGAGCAGCTCCTGGGCGACACCGTCCTCGACATCGACGTGACGGCCAACCGGCCGGACGCTCTCTCCTTGCTCGGCGTCGCCTACGAGGTGGCGGCCATAGCCGGCGCCTCCGTCCGGGAGCCCGCGCTCGACTACCCGGAGGACGGCCCCCCCATCGATGATCAGGTGGCCGTGGAGGTCTGGGACGCGGACCTGTGTCCCCGCTACGTGGGCAGTCTCGTGACCGGCCTGACCGTCGGCCCCTCCCCGCAGTGGATGCAGGACCGGCTGCTGCGGGCCGGCATGCGCCCCATCAACAACGTCGTCGACGTCACCAACTACATCATGCTGGAGTTCGGCCAGCCCCTCCACGCCTTCGACTACCATCGGGTCAAGGAGCAGAAGGTCATCGTTCGACAGGCCCGGCCAGGCGAGACCCTGCGCGCCCTCGACGGCGTGCTGCGCAGCCTCCGCCCGCCCATGCTCGTCATCGCCGACGCACAGGACGCCGTCGGCCTCGCGGGCGTCATGGGCGGCGCCCACAGCGAGGTCACCGAGTCCACCACCGCCGTCTTCCTGGAGTCGGCTAGCTTCCACCCCTTCAACACCCGCCGCACGGCCGGCGCTCTCCGCCTCCGCACCGAGGCCGCCCTGCGCTTCGAGAAGGGGCTGCGGCCCGAGCTCCCCGTGGTCGCCCTCCGGCGCGCCACCCAACTCATCCTGGAGGTCGCGGGCGGGACCGCCGCCAAGGGCATCATCGACGTCTATCCCGGTCGGCGCGACGCCGCGCCGGTCACCCTCACCTCGGCCCGCCTGCAACAGGTCCTGGGCGTCGACGTCCCCGCGAGCGAGGCGGCGCGCGCCCTCTCCACCCTCGGCTTCCGCGCTGCTGCCACCGGCGACGACGTCCTGGAGGTCGCCGTCCCCTACTGGCGCGCGGACGTTGGCATTGAGGACGACCTGGTCGAGGAGGTCGCGCGCGTCGTCGGCTACGACCGCATCCCCACCACGACCATGTCCGCGCCCATCCCGCCCCAGGACCCCAACCCCCTGCGAGAGCTCAAAGAGCGCGTGCGGGACCTGTTCGTCGCCGCCGGCTTCCAGGAGATCGTTAGCTACTCGCTGGTGGGCGCCGGTGCGTTGAAGGTGAGCGCGCCCGGCCCCGACCCCCTGCGCGTCGCCAACCCGCTCACGCCCGAACACGAGTACCTGCGTACCAGCCTCCGCTCCAGCCTGCTGGCGACCATGGCCTCCAACCGCCGCCTGGAGGAGGGCCCCCTGCGCCTCTTCGAGGTCTCCCGCGTCTATCACTACTGGGGCGAGGGCCTCCCCGACGAGCGCGAGATGGCCGTCGGCGTCCTTACCGGGGCCACCGCGCCGGTCACCTGGCGCGGCGAGCCGCGACCTCTCGACTTCTTCGACGCCCGGGGTGCGATAGACGCCGTCCTGGACCGGCTTGGTGCCCAGGGCGACTACCAGCCCCTGGACGACCCCGCGCTCCGTCCCGGCAGGGCGGCCGCACTGCGCATCGCGGGGAATGACGTCGGCGTCTTGGGGGAGGTCGACGCCGACACGCTGGCCCGCTTCGACGTCGACGGCGGCCCCGTGGTCCTCTTCGAGCTGGACCTGGAGGCGCTGCTCGAGGCTCTGCCCGCGGAGGGCAGGCGCTTCCGTCCCGTGCCCCGCTACCCGGACGCCACCCGCGACCTGGCCCTGGTGGTGCCCCTGGAGACGCCTGCAGCCCAGGTCCAGGCGGTGCTGGAACGCCACCCCCTGGTGGCCCGGGTCACCCTCTTCGACGTGTACGTGGGCCCGCAGGTGGCGGCGGGAAGGCGATCCCTGGCCTACCGGCTCACCCTGCGCTCCCCGGAGCGCACCCTGACGACGGCGGAGGTGGACCGGGCGACTGAGGAGCTCCTGGCAACCCTGCAACGGGAGGTGGGCGCGACCCCGCGCTAGGCGGCGGTCGGCCCCGGAGGAGGAGATGGAAGGCCACCACACCCACTGGCACCGCCACCACGGGCGCATGCTCAGCGTGGAGGATGCGCTGGAGCGCATTCTGGCCCACTTCGCGCCCCTGGAGGTGGAGGAGAAGCCGCTCTTGGATGCCCTGGGCCAGACTTTGGCCGAGGACGTCGCGGCCGGCTTTGACATTCCGCCGCTGCCCAACTCCGCCATGGACGGCTACGCCGTGCGGCGCAGCGACATCGTGGGCGCGACCACCGACTCCCCCATCGTGCTGACGGTCGTCGGCCAGGTGGCCGCGGGCAGCCTGCCCGACAGGCCTGTCGAGCCCGCGACCGCCGTCCGCATCATGACCGGCGCCCCGATCCCACAGGGCGCCGACGCCGTCGTCCCATTCGAGGAGACGGACGAGGTGGAGCGGAAGGCCCAGGGCATCCCCCTGGACAGCATCGCCGTGAGATTCGACGTGGGTCCCGGTGCGCACGTCCGCCCCGCCGGAGAGGACGTCGCCCGCGGGCAGATGGTCCTCGAGGGCGGCGCCGTCCTGCGCCCCGCCGACGCAGGCGTCCTGGCCTCGCTGGGCCGCGACACCGTGCGTGTTGTGCGCCGGCCGCGCGTGGCCGTCCTCGCCACCGGCGACGAGCTCATGGCCCCCGGCCAGGCGCTGGCCCCCGGCAAGATCTACGACTCCAACAGCTTCAGCGTCGCCGCAGCCGTCCAGCAGTACGGGGGCGTCCCCCATCTCCTCGGCATCGCCCCCGACAACCTCGACGAGACCCTGCGCATGCTCGACCAGGCCTTGGACAGCGACCTGGTCCTCACCTCCGCGGGCGTCTCCCGCGGCGACTACGACCTGGTCAAGGACGCCCTCCGGCAGCGCGGCGAGATCGACTTCTGGTCCGTCCGAATGCGGCCCGCCAAGCCCCTGGCCTTCGGCGCTCTGGAGACCGCGGACGGGCGTCGCGTCCCGCACATCGGGCTGCCCGGCAATCCCGTCAGCGCGCTGGTGGCCTTCGAGCAGTTCTGCCGCCCCGCCATCCTCCGTATGCTCGGACGGACCGAGCTTGCCAAGCCCACAGTCTCGGCGGTCCTGGAGGGGCCCATCCACAACAACGACGGACGGCGCGTCTACGCCCGGGTCTGGGTGACCCGGCGAAACGGCCAATTCACCGCTCGGCCCGTCGGCCCGCAGGGGAGCAACCTGCTCACCTCCGTGGCCCGGGCCAACGGCCTTGCCATCTGCCCCGAGGATGTCGATTCGAGGGACGAGGGGGAGACGGTGCAGGTCCAGATGCTCCACTGGCCTGAGGAGGTGCAGGTGTGACCATGGGACAGCTACCAACAGCAGAGCAGGCGACGGGTGTCGAGGCCCAGGAGGTCTGGTACGCCATCGACCCGGCCTGGTACGAGCAGCGACAGGTCTCTCTGGCCTTCGTCGCCCATCTGCGACGCTGCCAGGACTGCCGGGATGGCCGCCCCCCCGTCGTAAAGGGCCGTCGCAGGAGGCCTAAGAAGGACCCCGGCTGGGAGGACGAGATGGGCATCATCGCGGGGTGCTGCTCCACCAAGAGCGGCTACATCACCGCTCAGACGCCCTTGCTGGAGGCGGCTTTCCGCCTGCTCCTCAAGAGCGGCAACCAACCCCTCTCAACCCAGGAGATGCACCAGGGAATCCAGGAGGCTTGGGTTGCGGGCATCACGCCGCGGGACCCCTCCCTCCCGCACCTCAGGCGGCTCCTGACCCGGCAGGACGCCTACGGCTTGCGGCGGACGGAGAGGGTGGTTCAGCCTCAGGGCTAGAACGTGACTGTGAAGGTGGCGTGGCCGCCCGCGGCGGGGCCCCACTCGCAGTCCACCCTGGTCACGTGCGCTGCATGGGGCCCGCGGGACGCCAGTTCCCGCAGCTCCGTCAGCGCCGCGGGAGGCCCCTCCGCGTAGACCTCCACCGAGCGGCCGTCGGCCTCGCTGCGCACGTAGCCCTGCAGGCCGAGTCTGAGGGCGTGGCGCCACATGAAGTCCCGGAACCCCACGCCCTGCACCACCCCCCACACGCGCATCGAGAGGGAACGGCGCCCCTCACTCGCATCCAGGGCCACGATGGAGCGGGCCTACGCCGCCTCTTCCTCGCGGGCCTTCCGCTCCCGACGGACGCGCTCCGGCTCCGGTTGCGGAGCGATGAGGGAGGTCAGGGGGGTGATCTTCCGCTTGTCCTTCTTGGGCTTCTTGGACTCTCGTTTCCGGTAGTCGCCTCTGGGCATAGGGCACCTCGCTACACAGGGCCTCGCATCCAGTGTAGCCGCTTCCTGGCGCTGCCGCCTAGACCCTCCGCCGTCGATTCCCGCCTCGCCCGACGCGTTACAATGGGAGGGCGATGTTGGTCGACTGCCATACGCACCTGGACCAGTACGACGATGCGGAGCTGAGCGGCATCGTCACGCGGGCCCGAGAGGCGGGCGTGGGCGTCATCCTCGTTGCGGGCACGACGGTCGAGTCGTCGGCTCGCTGCATCGCCATGGCGGAGGCGGACCCCGCCCTCCTCGCCGGCGTCGGCGTGCATCCCACCGACGTCCGGGAGCCGTGGACGGACCAAGTCTCCCGCCTCCGCGACCTGGCCCGCTCCAGCCCCCGCGTCGTCGCCGTCAGCGAGATCGGCTTGGACTTCGGCGAGCGCGCCCCCGACCTTGCCCTCCAGTACCGGGCCTTCCGGGAGCAGGTCCGACTGGCGCGTGACCTGCGCCTGCCCCTCATCTTCCACTCGCGCGGCCTCCCCAACGTGCCGGAGACGCACCGCGAGGTGCTGCGCGTCCTCCGCGAGGAGCGGGGTTGGGAGGTGGGCGGCGCCATGCACTACTTCCAGGGCGACGCGGCCGTCGCCGCCGAGTGCCTGGACCTGGGATTCCACGTCTCCCTGGCAAAGCCCCTGCTCCGGCTCCCGCACCTCCAGCAGGTGGCCGCCGCCCTTCCCCTCGACGGCATCGTCCTGGAGACGGACGCCTACCCGCAGCCCTTCAAGGGCAAACGCGAGCGTTGGACCGAGCCGAAGGACGTGCGAGACGTAGCGGAGAAGCTGGCGGAGCTCAAGGGGACGACGCTCGATGAGGTCGCAGCCGCCACGTGCGACAACCTCCTCCGACTGTACCGCCGCCTGGGAGGCCCCGCGGCCGCAACCATGGCCGAAGCGCTCCGCCAGGACCTCGCCCCGGCTACACCCCGACCAGCCCCAGCACCTCCGAGATGGTCGACACCGTAGGGCCCTGCCACGCCTTGGCTTCGGGCCGGTGGGGGTTGTCCAGGTCGTCCCCCGGCGTCCTGATCAGCACGGGGTTCAGCCCCACCCGACGAGCGCCGTCCAGCTCGTAGTTGCCCCCGTCGCCTACGAACAAGCACGCCTCCGGCGCGAGCCTCAGCCCCTCGAGCGCCAGTCGGTAGATGCCAGGGTCCGGCTTGGCCACCCGCGCCTCCGCCGATATGACGGTCACCTCCACCAGCGGCGCCATGACCGTCTCCCGCCACAGCTCCGGGGTCTGCGGCCCGGCGTTGCTCACCAGCGCCAGCCGGACGCCCGCCGACCGCAGCGCGGCCAGGGTCGGATAGCTGTCCTTCCTGGGGACCAGGGTGCGCCGGTAGAGCGCCGACCGCACCTCGGTCGCGGCCGCGACCTGGGCCTCCGAGCGCTGTGCGCCCAGGGTGCGGCATATCCAGCGGATGTTCTCCTCGATGGTCGGGAAGCCCCCCGTCTCCCGCTCCTGGAACGTCTCCGACCATAGCCGCTGCACGTCCTCCGTCGGGAGGTCCAGCGCGGCCGCCATCTCCCGCACGTTGGCCGCGCCCTCGCTGGAGCGGAAGGGGTCCACCAGCGTCCCGTAGAGATCGAAGAGCACTCCCTGGTATTTCATGGCGCGTCCTCGTGTGAGCGTTGTGCTATCGGTGCGAAGGCAGGCCGTTGCGGCCGTGGCGTCTGGGGGCGAAGCCTCGGGCGTGCGAGTGGGGCTCAGTCGTCCCGGCCCGTTGCGCCCCGCAGCTGCTCCGCTCCCACCCGCTCCGTGTACGCGACGCCGTTGCCGCTGAAGGTCTCCCCGAAGTTCATGGCGAAGAGCTCCGCATACAGGCCGCCCTGCGCCAGCAGCTCCTGGTGTGTGCCCACCTCTTTGATGCGGCCCAGCTCCAGCACCACGATCTTGTCCGCACCCGTGATGGTGGACAGCCGGTGGGCGATGACGATGGAGGTCCGCCCCTGCAGGATCACCTCCAGCGCCTTCTGGATGATGTGCTCCGTCTGCGAGTCGATGTTGGCCGTCGCCTCGTCCAGCACCAGGATACGAGGGTCTGCGACCACCGCCCTGGCGAAGCTGATGAGCTGCCGCTGGCCCATGCTCAGGTTGCCGCCCCGCTGCTGGAGTACCGTGTCGTAGCCGTTCTCCAGCCGGGTGATGAAGTCGTGGGCGCCCACGGCCTTTGCCGCGGCGACGACCTGCTCTTCTGTCATCTCTTCGTGGTTGTAGCGGATGTTCTCCCGCACCGTCGTCGAGTAGAGGAAGGGGTCCTGCAGCACCATGCTCATCTGCCGCCCCAGGCTCTCCCGCCGCACTTCCCGCACGTCGATCCCGTCGATGGTGATGCTGCCCTCGTCCACGTCGTAGAAGCGGGCAACCAGGGAGGCCATGGTCGTCTTCCCGGCCCCGGTCAGGCCCACCAGGGCCACCGTCTCCCCGGCGCGGATGTGCAGGTTGATGTCCTTGAGTACGTCCACCCCCGGCAGGTAGCCGAAGGTGACATGGTCCATGCGCACCTCTCCCTTCAGCGGCGGCATCTCCTGGGCGTCCTCTCGCTCCACCATCTCCGGCTCAAGGTCCAGCAGCTCGAAGATGCGGGACCCGGAGGCCATGGCCCGCTGGAACTGCGTGTAGTTCATCGCCAGCGTCCGGATCGGCTCGAAGAAGCGCTGGATGTACAGCAGGAAGGCAACCAGCAGCCCCACCTCAAGGGCCCCATCGAACACCATCGTCCCGCCGATAACCACCACCAGCCCCATGGAGAGCACCGTCAGCACCTCGACCGCCGGGGACATGACGGAGGAGATGAGGGCGGCCCGCAGCGTCGCCTGCAGGTGGTTGTTGTTGAGCTGGTCGAAGTGCTGCGAGTTCAGCCCTTGGCGGTTCATGCTCTGGGAGACCCGCACCCCGGAGATGCTCTCCTGCAGGTTGCCGTTGACGATGGCGATGGCCGTGCGCACCCGGATGAACGTGGGCCGCGCGTACCGCTGCCACACGTACATTATCAGCACCAGCACCGGTATCACGGACAGCGTGACCAGTCCCAGCACCGGGTTCATCCAGATCATCGTGGCCGCAATGAAGATCAGCATCACCATCTCGGCCATGGTGAACACGCCCATCTCCATCCAGTCCTGGATCTGCAGCACGTCGCTCTGCACCCGGGACATGATGCGTCCCACCTCGCTCCGGTCGTAGAAGGCCGTCGACTGGCGCTGCAGGTGGTCGAACATGTCGACCCGCAGTGCGTTGAGCACCTCCACGGACACCGCCGCCATCGACGTCAGCTGCAGGTAGTTGAAGGCCAGGTTGCCCACTGCGTTGAGGATGAAGATTAGGAAGACGGTGTCCAGGTTCCCGTACCACTCCTCCCCCTCCGACGGGTTCACCACCCCCTCCACGCCCCAGCCGATGATGAGGGGTAGGGCCACCATGGTGGCGATGTAGCCCGCCATGCCCACCAGGGACAGGAAGAAGTACTTCTTGTATCGGAAGGCGTAGCCGAACAGCCGGACTGCTACCCGGTGGTCGTAGAGACCGCCCAGGATGACGTCATCCAGCCCCTGGATGCCGCGTCCCTTTGCGCTGTTCCTCACCGGTGTCGTCACAGGTCCGCTCCCCGCTGCGCGGCCAGCTTCGCCTCGTGGAGGGCGGTCTCCTCCTGGGGCCGGAGCTGCGATTCGTACAGGTCTCGATAGACCCCGTCCAGGGCCATGAGCTCGTCGTGCACGCCCCTCTCTACGATCTGGCCGCCCTGGAAGACCAGGATGAGGTCGGCTTTGCGGATCGCGCTGAGCCGGTGCGTGATGATGAAGGTCGTCCGGCCATGGAGCACGGCTTCCATCGCCTCCTGCAGGCGGTGCTCCGTGTATGCGTCGATGCTGGACGTCGAGTCGTCCAGGATGAGGATTGGCGGGTCGCGCAGTATCGTCCGGGCGATGGAGAGACGCTGCTTCTGCCCCCCGGAGAGGCTGACTCCCCGCTCCCCTATCGGGCTATCGAACTGCCTGGGCAGGCTGCCGATGAAGTCGTGAAGCTGGGCTATCCGGGCAGCGTCCTCCACCTTCTCCAGCGGCGCGCCCACCTGCCCGTACGAGATGTTCTCTCGCACCGTGGCGCTGTGGATGAACACGTCCTGTTGCACGATGCCCACGTTGTCCCGCAGTGAATCCAGCGTGAACTCCCGAACGTCAACGCCGTCAATGCGCAGACTCCCGCTGGAAACGTCGTAGAAGCGCGGCAGCAGGTGGGCGAATGTCGTCTTGCCGCTCCCCGGGCGTCCCAGCAGGGCCACCATCTGCCCCGGCTCCACCTCCACGCTCACGTCGTTGAGGGCCGGGATCGTCCCGTTGTAGCTGAAGGAGACGTGGTCGAAGACCACCCGCCCCTGCACCCGGCCGGTGTTCCGAGCGCCGGGCATGTCGCGCACGGGCGAGTCGGCGTCCAGGATTTCGAAGATGCGCTGACCGCAGGAGGAGGCTCGGGAGGCGTTGTTCACCATCCATCCCAGCATCCGCACGGGCATCGTCAGCAGTCCCATGTAGAACAGGAAGGACGTGAGCTCGCCGGGGTTCAGGCCCGTGTACTGCACCTCGCCGTCCACCACCACACGGCCGTCCAGGACCTCTTGTCCGCCCACCCAGAGCATTACTCCCGTGGCAAGGATGAAGCCGAAGTTCAGCGTGGCAAAGTTGCCCGCCCACTTCCGCTCTGCCCGATACCGCGCGGTCGTCACCTTGCGGTGGGAGGCGCGGAACTTCTTCTTCTCGTACTCCTCCGCCGCAAACGCCCGCACCACCCGGTTGCCTATCAGGTTCTCCTGCAGCACCGCCACCATCTGGCCTGTCAATTCTTGGACGTGCAGCCAGATGCGGCGCAGCGTGACGCTTGTGCTGATGGAGCGAAAGCCCAGAATGGGAACGAACGCCAGCCCGATCAGGCCCAGCTTCACGTCCGTGAGCAGCATGACAGTGGTGATACCCACGAACATGACCAGGACGAAGACGGCGCGAATGCCGCCCATGTTCGCAAAGTTCCGTAGCCCCTCCACGTCCGCGGTCGCCCGCGACATCAGCGAGCCCGTGGTCTGCCGGTCGTGGAAGGCAAAGCTCAGGTGTTGCAGTTTGGCGTAGTAGGCGTTGCGCAGGTCGTAGGCCAGCCGCTGCGATAGGCCCTCCGCCAGGAAGTTCTCGCCCAGCCGGAAGAGGCCGCGGCCCGCGCCCGCTAGGAGCAGGATGCCGGCCAGCGCGTAGAGCTGCCGCAGGTCCCCCTCTCCCGACTCCAGCACCTGGTTCACGCTCGTGCCCAGGACGCGGGGAATGATCAGGGCCGTGCCCGCCGCCCCCAGGACGGCGACGTACCCTGCGGCGATTCGGTAGGGGTATTTGCGGTAGACCAGACCGAGGATCCGAAGGAGAACGCGCATCTACACCCGCATCCCGCCAGGAATTATCCCACGACGGGAATACTCGGAGGCCTGGTCAGGGGATAACCTGAGGAGGTCTCCAACCCAACAGATAGATAGTATACGCTTCCCCCCACGCCTGCCGCAAGAGTAGGCGCTGCATCGGCGGGTGGGAATGCGATGGTGGTACGGGGTGGCGGCTCAACCATCGCAGGCTTCGCTGTCGCTTCGAAGGTGCAAGCGCTGTTGCAGCCCAACGCCCCAAGGTGAGGGTGCAGGGCATGCCCTGCTACTTCCGCGTCGCTCGCCCCCCAAGCGCCGCCAGCGCCATGCCGATGCTCACCACCCCCACCCCCAGCACCGCGCCCACGCCCTTCGCCAGCGTCACGGGCTCCCACCCCACCGAGATCAGCGACCGCAGCGCAGCCAGCAGGTACGTCACCGGGTTGTAGTCCACGGCCGTGCTCAGCCAGCCCGTCATCGCCTCCTGCGGCATGAACAGCGTCGTCGTGAACAGCAGCGGGAAGAACAGCAGGAAGCTCATGTTGACCGCAGCCGGGTTGCCCGTCTTGAGGGCGATGGCATAGGGGAAGCCGGTGAACACCAGCCCCCACGACCCGCTCATCAGCATGAACGCCAGGATCCCCGGCACGCCCGTCGCGAAGCTCACCCCCACGATGAACGACATGATGATCACCGGCACCGTCAGCGCCACGACCAGCGCAAAGTCCGCGATCATCATCCCCAGCAGCAGCGCCAGCCGGTTCACCGGGCTGATCACCAGCCGGTCGAAGTAGCCCGTCTGCACGTCCGTGACCACCACCAGGGCGCGGGACACGCCGGTTACCGCAAAGAGCACCGCCACCGGGATTTGGAAGGCGCGGTAGTTCAGCCCCGGGATACCCTCGGCGATGTCGTTCAGCGCCCCCACGGTCATCGCGTACATGAAGACGGGGATGAACAGCGCCGGTATCGTGACCTCCGGGTCCCTCTTGACCGACCGCAGCGCCCGAGTGGCCATACTTGCCGTGTCTCGAATGAACCCGCCCCGTCGGGCCAGGGTCTCCCGCGCCGCCACCGAGACGCTGCCGGCAGCCATCGGGGTTACCCTCCCTCCTGCAGCCGTCCGCCCGTCACCTGGAGGAACACGTCGTCCAGCGTCGGCGTCCGCAGCGTCAGCTCCTGCACCTGGACGCCCTGCCGGTCCAGCGCCAGGGCGACCGCGCTGATCAGCGCAGCGCCGTTGGAAACGCTTGCGGTCAGCTCCTGCCCGTGGACCTCCACCCGCTCCACCTGCGGGACGCTCTGCAGGGCCGCCCTGGCCTCGTCCACGTCGCCGTCCAGCCGGACGACGATGAGGTCCGAGCCCCGCGCCCGCTTCAGCTCCTCCGGCGCGCCCTCCGCCGCCAGCTTCCCCTGATCGATGATCCCCACCCTGTGGGCCAGTGAGTCGGCCTCCTCCAGGTACTGGGTCGTCAGGAAGATGGTCACCTCCATCTCCTCGTTGATCCGGCGAATCTCCTCCCAGATGCGGGCGCGACTGATGGGGTCCAGCCCCGTGGTTGGCTCGTCCAGGAACAGCACCACCGGCCGGTGTATCAGCGCCGCCGCCAGGTCCAGCCGCCGTTTCATGCCGCCCGAGTAGGTGCCGATGAGCCGGTCCATCGCCTCGCCGATGTCCACCAGGTCGCTCAGCTCGTCGATCCGCCGGTCGATGGCGCGCCCGGAGAGCCCGTAGATCCGCCCCTGGAGCCGCAGCAGCTCACGACCGGTCTGCTTGTTGTCCAGCGCGGCCTCCTGCTGGGCCGCGCCGATGCGCAGGCGCACCTCGTCCGGCTGGCGGACCAGGTCGAAGCCCGCGACTCGGGCCTCCCCCGCAGTGGGAGAGAGCAGGGTGATGAGCATGCGGATGACGGTGGTCTTCCCTGCGCCGTTGGGCCCCAGGAAGCCGTAGATCTCGCCGAAGGGCACGGCCAGCTCCACGCCGTCCACGGCGCGAACGCTGCCGAAGCTGCGGGCCAGGCCCTCGGCCCGGATGGCGAAGCCGTCGCCGTTCAACGCCGCTCACGCCGCCTGCGAGTCGTCCTGGAAGAGCCCGTGCGGGTTCCCCTCCGGGTCCGCCACGATCGCCGCCCAGCCCACGCCCGGCACGGCCATCTTGGGCTGCACCACCGTGCCGCCGGCCGCCTCCACCTTCGCCACCGTGTCGTCGATTGACCCCACGCCGATGTAGCTGTAGGGCCGGTCCTGGGGGCCGGACTTCTTGAAGATTCCGCCGTCCATCCCCGGCGCGCCCGCCTCCTTGGTCATGGCCAGGACGTACTCCCCGCCGGGCAGTGCGGGCATCGGGACCCGCTGGTACGTCCAGCCGTACACGCTCTCGTAGAACGCCATGATCGCGTCCACGTCGTCCGCCGGTATCTCGAAGTGTACAAAGGTCTCGGCCATGGCTGCCTCCGCCCGTCGTCAGAGTGCGGAGTAGGCTAGGGCAGCCGCGGAGGGCTGTCAAGGTGCAGATGTCAGCAGTTTCTTACCCCCCACTCCCTCCGGAGAGGGCTCGCCCATCCCTTGCCCCCCTCCCTCTGAGAGAGGGCTGGGGTGAGGGCATACCGCCCCTTGACGCAACCCCCACCACACCTATATCGTAGTCCATACCCCCACCCAGGGGGTATGGGTCTTGGAGGACAAAGCATGACCGGTACGACGAAGGCCGACGCCCTCAAGCGCCTCAGCTACATGCAGGGCCACCTGGAAGGGGTCCGCCGCATGGTCGATGAGGACAAGTACTGCGTCGACATCCTCAAGCAGCTCTACGCCGTCCGGCGGGCCACGGAGAAGCTCAGCGCAGTACTCCTGCAGGACCACCTCGGCACCTGCGTCGTCAGCGGCGTCAGGGACGGCCGCGAGGGGGAAGTCCTCCAGGAGCTCGTCGAGCTTTACGCCCTGGCCAACCGATGACGACAGCCGGACTCGTGAGGCAGCGGCAGTGACCCAAGCGTCGACGGTCGAAAAGACCACGCTCATCATCGGAGGCATGACCTGTGCCGCATGCGTCATGCACGTGGAGCGCGCCCTCCAGGGCGTCCCCGGCGTGCAGGGCGTCTCTGTCAACCTCGCCACCGAGAAGGCCCAAGTCGAATTCCTGCCCGGCGCCGCCTCCTTCGACGACTTCCACGCCGCCGTGGTCGACGCGGGCTACACCGCCGCCACGGAGGCGGAGGAGGACGCGCAGGCTGAGATCGAGCGTCTGGCCCGCACGGCGGAGATCCGCGGCCTGCAGAGGCGTCTGGCCGTCGCTGGTCTCCTGGGCATCGCCGTGCTGCTGGGCAGCATGCCGGACCTCTTCCCCTGGGTCCCTGGATTCCTGCAGGACTGGTACGTCCTCTGGGCGCTGGCCACGCCCGTCCAGTTCTGGGTGGGCTGGCAGTTCTACGTCTCCGGCCTGGGTGCCCTGCGACACCGCACCGCCAACATGCACACCCTCATCGTCATGGGCACCACCACGGCCTACGCCTTCAGCGTCGCCGTCACCCTCTTCACCGGCTTCTTCGCCGACCGCGGCGTGGACACCGCCGTATACTTCGACACCTCCACCCTCATCATCGCCCTCGTCCTCCTCGGCCGCCTCCTCGAGGCCCGGGCCAAGGGCCGCACCTCCGAGGCCATCCGCGCCCTCATGGGCCTCCAGCCCCAGACCGCGCGCATCCTCCGGGACGGCGACGCCGTCGACGTGCCCGTCGCGGAGGTCGTGCCCGGCGACCTGGTCCTGGTGCGCCCCGGCGAGAAGCTCCCCGTCGACGGCGTCGTGACCGCCGGCGCCTCCACCCTCGACGAGTCCACCCTCACCGGCGAGAGCATGCCCGTCGAGAAAGGCCCCGGCGACCGGGTCTTCGGGGCCACCCTCAACCGCACCGGCAGCTTCACCTTCCAGGCCACCCAGGTGGGCCGCGACACCGTCCTCGCCCAGATCATCCGCCTCGTCGAGACCGCCCAGGGCTCCCGCGCCCCCGTCCAGCGGCTCGTCGACCGCGTCGCCTCCTACTTCGTGCCGGCGGTCATCACCGTCGCCTCCTTCTCCTTCCTCCTCTGGCTCATGCTGGGGCCCGACCCCTCCCTGACCTACTCGCTGCTCACCTTTGTCACCGTCCTCATCATCGCCTGCCCCTGCGCCCTCGGCCTCGCCACGCCCACGGCCATTATGGTCGGCATCGGGAAGGGCGCTGAGTACGGCGTGCTGGTCCGCAGCGCGGAGGCCCTGGAGCAGGCCCACCGGGTGACCACCGTCGTCCTCGACAAGACCGGGACCGTCACCCGCGGCACGCCCACCGTCACCGACGTCGTCCCCGCCGACGACCGCGAGGAGGTCTTGCGCCTCGCCGCCTCCGCCGAGCGCGCGTCGGAGCACGCCCTCGGTGAGGCCATCGTCGACGCAGCCCGCGCCGAGGGCATCGCCCTGGTCGAGCCGCAGGACTTCGAGGCCGCGCCCGGCCTGGGCGTCGTCGCCCGTGTCGACGGTCGCCGGGTCGTCATCGGCAACCGCGCCCTCATGGAGACCCACCGCATCCCCGTCGACGGCCTGGAGGCGCGGTGGGAGGAGTTCTCCGCTCGGGGCGTCACCGCCGTCTTCGTCGCCGCCGACGGGCGCGCGCTGGGCCTCCTCGCTGTCGCCGACACGCTCAAGCCCGAGTCCGCCGGCGTGGTCGCACGGCTGCGGGAGATGGGCATCGGCACGGTCCTGCTCACCGGCGACAACGCGCGCACGGCGGAGGCCGTCGCACGGGAGCTCGGCGTCGACCGCGTCGTCGCCGAGGTGCTCCCCCAGGACAAGGCCGCCCGGGTGCGCTCCCTGCAGGAGCAGGGTCAGGTGGTGGCCATGGTCGGTGACGGCGTCAACGACGCCCCGGCCCTGGCCCAGGCATCCGTCGGCATCGCCATGGGCACCGGCGCGGGAGTCTCCGTCGAGACCGCCGAGGTCACCCTCATGCGCGGCGACCTGCGGGGCGTCCTCACCGCGCTGCGGCTCAGCCGCGCCACCGTCCGCACCATCCGGCAGAACCTCTTCTGGGCCTTCTTCTACAACGTCCTGCTCATCCCCGTTGCAGCGGGCGCGCTCTACCCCCTCTTCCAGGCCCTGGGCGGCGTCCCCGGCGGCCTGGAGCCCTTCTTCGGCGATCGGGGCTTCCTGAACCCCGTGCTCGCGGCCCTGGCCATGGCCCTCAGCTCCGTCTCCGTCGTCGGCAACTCCCTGCGTCTCCGCCGCCTCCGCCCAAGCTAGACCGATGAGGATTGCCACGTGGAACGTCGAATGGGCCGCGCCCACCTCGCGGCGGAGCAGCGAGATCCTGCGGCGAATTGAACGGCACGCTCCCGAGGTCGTCTGTCTCACCGAGACGCACAAAGACCTGCTGTCGCAGCGTGGACACACAATCCGTTCGCAGAGCGACTACGGGTATCGGACGACGGAGGGTCGACGCAAGGTCGCGCTCTGGTCACGAGAGCCGTGGAGCCAGGTCGACTGCGTCGGAATCAAGTCCCTGCCGCCCGGGCGATTCATAGCAGGAGTCACACAGACGTCGCTCGGCGAAGTCACTGTCGTCGGTGTCGGCATCCCGTGGTTTGGCTCGCGGACTGAGGCCTACCGTGGACCGGAACGCCGCCGGCGGTGGCAGGACCACGAGGAGTACCTGGCAGGTCTGACGAAAGTGCTCGCACAGATGACTACCACGCGTCTGGTGGTTATGGGAGACTTGAATCAGATTGTTGGGGCGAAGAGCCGTGCTCCCGCCGATCTGCAACAGGCACTTCTCGGCGCCTTCCCGCCGGCGGTAGGCATTGCCACGGCCAATGTTGCATTCGAGGGACGCCGCAGCATCGACCATATTGCACTGAGCAAGGACCTGGAGGTTGATTCCCTGGACGTGCTCAGTAACATAGAGGACGGAAGGACCTTATCCGACCACTTCGGAATCGTTGCGGAAGTGTCGACCAAGGCGGTCGAGTAACGAACCACCCACAGGAGGAACCCATGATAGGCAAGATCCTCGCAGCCCTCGGAGGCAACAAGGAGCTCGCGGAGGACCCCATCTGCCACATGCAGGTCGACGTCGCCAAGCCCCCAGGCGGCACCCACGAGTACAACGGCGTCACCTACTACTTCTGCGCGCCCGGCTGCCGCGTCGCCTTCTCCAAGGAGCCCGAGGCCTACCTCTCCGGCGAAAAGCGCATGGACATGGGCCACTAACGGGCTCCCCTCTGGCGCGAGGCCCCTTGGAGGTCCATCTCCCGCCCCAGCAAGAGCGGCCACCGTCCCCGGGTGACCCAAGTGGCCTTTCTCCTGTCACAGACATACAATGGGGCCGTCGGGCCGCTGCAAGCCCAGGCCAAGGAGGTCGCGCATGCCATACACAGCAGACATCAGCCGCAACAACCCCGGCTGCTTCCTGTTCCTCATCGACCAATCAGGGTCGATGACGGGGGCGCTGGGAGGGCAGCCGGAACTGCGAAAGATGGATGGAGCGGCTGATGCGGTAAACCGCATCCTGGACGCCGTCTCCCAGCGTTGCTCTCAGGGCATGGACATTCGCGACTACTTCCACGTTGGCGTCATCGCCTACAGTTCCGACGACTCGGGACGGCCCAAGCTGGAGACCGCTCTCCCCGGCACAACGCCGGAGCAGCCCTTCCTGGCCATCAGCCAGGTGGTTGACGCCGCCCAGGTGGAGGAGAGGCTGGTCAAGGAGCCGGACGGCGCCGGCGGCGTGGTGGAAGTCACCAGAAAGTTCCCTGTGTGGCTCCGGCCCATGGCCAGCTATGGCACGCCCATGTGCGAGGCCCTCTCCGCAGCCTCCAAGGCCCTCCAGGACTGGACGGCCCAGCACCCGGACTCCTATCCCCCCATGCTCATCAACGTGACCGACGGCGACGCGACGGACGGGAACCCGGAGCCCCTGGCCCAGGAGATCATGGGCCTGCACACCAACGACGGCAACGTGCTGGTCTACAACGCACACCTCTCCGAGATGTCCGCTATGCCGGTCCAGTACCCCGCCGACGAGAGCGACGTTCCTCCGGACGAGTACGCAGGGCGCATGTTCCGCATGTCGTCGGTCTTTCCCGCCCCCGTGGTGGAGATCGCCGCCGGCATGGGCTTGCCGGTCACTGAGGGCTCTCGAGGGTACGTGTACAACGCTGACATGGTGGCCCTGGTCCAGTTCCTGGACATCGGCACGCGCGCTGCTTCAGACCTTCGCTAGCTGCTTGGAAGGGGAAGGTGGTCCTTCGACCTCCCAGACGGTTCTCGCTGCCCAAGGCCGGCAACAGCCCGGACGAGTACGAAGATGCTGCTCGTTCGATTTACCCCCAACGAATCGGCGTATCCGGCCGTCGCCTGGCCCGCGCTGCCGTCTCCGACGGCGCGACCGAGTCGGCCTTCGCCCGGGAGTGGGCCGACGTCCTCACCGACGCCTTCGTCACACGGCCCATCGATATTCGCCACCTCACCAAGGACTCCCTCCACGATTGGCTGGCATCGGCCCAGGACGAGTGGCACGGCCGCGTGCCGTGGGACCGCATTCCCTGGCACGGCGAGGCCAAGGCGCGGCTCGGGGCCTACGCCACGCTGCTGGGCCTGACCGTCGGCGTGGGTCCGGACGGCCCAGGGAGGCTCGTCTGGCAGGCGGTTGCGGTCGGAGACAGCTGCCTCTTCCTGGTCCGCGACGGCCGGCTTTTGCTGTCCTTCCCCCTGGACGACGCCGCCCAGTTCGACAACAGCCCCTCCCTGCTCTGCAGCAACCCGGAGAGCACAGGCGGACTCTGGGAGAACGTGCGGCGGGCCGGCGACGAGTGTGCAGCCGGTGACCTCTTCATCCTGGCGTCCGACGCCCTCGCCTGCTGGCTCCTCGCGAGGAACGCCCAGGGAGAGAGGCCCTGGGAAACCCTCCTGGCGTTGGACCGGTCGGGATGGAGCGCCTGGGTGGAGCAGCAGCGCAGCGCAGGCCTGATGCGCAACGACGATACGACGCTGGTCATCATAGGGGTCACCTAGCGGCGCACGGGGGAAGCGGGACAGGCAGGTACGGCCGGGGTGACGCGCTCGCGGTCGCCCTAGGGCCTACCTCCCGCAAGAATCTGGGGGAGGATGCCCACTAGGAGGAGGGCAATCCCGGCGCCGGCGATCATGGTGGTAGCGTCCTCGAATCCCAACGTCCCGCCCACGATCGCGGCTGCGATGAGACCCACTCCCAGCTTGTTGATCCAGGCGTGCCCCATCTTGCCCCATCCCACCCTCTCGGTCCAACCGAGCAACAGTCTCCGGCGGTTCGGCCTCCCGAGAACGAGCGCGCCAAGCCCGCAGAGCAGGAGCGCGCCGCCCGCAAGTCCCACCGTCTCCAGGATGGACATCGTCCCTGACGCTCCGTAGTCGTAGCGAAGGACCTCATAGAAGACGCCCTGGACAAGCCCGCTGACAACACCGATAACGAGCCCCACCGCCGCCGCGACCAGGCCCACCTTTTCGGCCCGGCTGAGCCTCGCAATCAGCGGCGACCTGCCGGCCCACTCCAGCAGCTTGCCCACAGGCAGGAACCTCACCGCACAGCTCCTACACACCAGGAAGATGATGTCGATGATCGCAAGGAGTCGCTACCGCCGGCGTGCGCCGCCACGGCGTTCCCTCTGTGACGACGACGAAGC
The DNA here is from genome assembly GCA_965205235.1 of Dehalococcoidia bacterium. GTDB lineage: Bacteria > Chloroflexota > Dehalococcoidia > Lucifugimonadales > UBA1127 > CBDBGD01. Next base: position 4,425 of record CBDBGD010000003.1, on the reverse strand, counting down.
CCCTGGCATCTCGCGTGTGCGCATCGCCCTGCGGCCGTAGAACCTTCCGTAGATGAGGAGGCCCACCCCGCTCCAGAAGAGGATGACGGCGGGCGCCGCGACAACCAGGCTGTTTCCAAAACTGATTTGCAGGACCAGGGCAGGGACAATCAGGGCAAGCCCTATCGCCATTGCGGCCACACCCACCCTGTCGGGCCAGCCCCAGCTTGCGGTCCGGGCCGCGTACCTTGCGGCGATGCGCTTTGCTATGCCCATGGTCACGGCACGACGGTGAGCGTTGGCAAGGAGGACGGCAGCAAGCCCGCAGAGAAAGAGTATCCCGCCCAGTGTTCTGACGGCGCTGGCCAGGCCAACGGAGGAGTCCTCCAGTACCAACCCGAGCGCCACCAGCACGATGCCGCTCGCCACTGCGACCGGGCCAAGTCGTTCGGCCAGTCTCGACTCTCGCAGCGACGCAAACATCCCGGGCACGTTTCACCTGCGCTGGGCGCGGCCGCCAACGATTTCCGCCGCTCTTTCAGCGCTCTTCGAAGGAGAAGATACACAATCACTCCGTGTGCTTCAACTGTGCGGTACCGGAACGGCACTCGAACTACGGATGCGCGACCGGCCGGTTCGACAATCCATCACAAGCTTGCAACAATGAGTCCCAGCCAGATGCGTCGGGAGGCGAGGAGAAGGGCATGGCCTGGCCGGGGGTGACTGACTTTAGCGAGGCGGTCCAGAACCCGCACCTCTGCTTTCGTGGCACGGACCTGGAGGCAGGAGAGGTGTCGGTCAACCCGCGGGGAATGCCTCTGGTCTTCTCCGGCGCATTTGCCTCGGTCTACCCGGTCTCCGTCGGGGACCACACCTTCGCCGTCCGTTGTTTCACCCGCGAGGTCAAGGACCAGCAGGCCCGCTACGGCGCCCTAAGCACCTACCTCCTCAACGTCCTGCCGCCGTCCTTCGTCCACTTCGAGTATCTGGAGAACGGGATCAACGTGCGGGGTTCTTGGTACCCCGTCGTCAGGATGGAGTGGGTGCACGGCGAGCTTTTGAACCGTTTCGTCGAGTCCAGGCTCGGAGAGCCGGACGCCCTTCGGCGGGTCGCCGCCCAGTGGCGGGGCGGCCCCACGGCCAGCCTCCGCGGCCTTCGCATCGCCCACAACGATCTCCAGCACGGCAACGTGATGGTCCAGGACGACGGCAACATCCGCCTCGTCGACTACGACGGGATGTTCCTGCCCCAGTTCCGCGGCCAGCCCAGCGCCGAGCTTGGCCACAAGCACTACCAGCATCCCCGGAGAGGCGCCGACGACTACGACGAGAACATCGACAACTTCCCATCGTTGGTCATCTATCTCAGTCTGCTGGCCGTCGCAGCGGATCCCGGGCTGTGGGCCTTCCACAACGAGGACAACTTGGTCCTCACGAGGCAGGACTACGCCGACCCCGGAGCGTCCGAGGCCTTTGCGCGCCTCAAAGGGTCACCGGACCCGCTGGTGGCCAGGCTGGTAGAGCGGCTCATCGACTGCTGCAGCGTGCCGGTGGGAGAGGTGCCGGACCTGGAGACGGTGCTGGAGGGGATTCCGTCCAGCGTCATGGCGGCGGCAGCGGTGTCCGCACCGCCGTCGGGACCGGTGCCGACAACAGGGCCACCTCCACGACCGCCGGTGGGGGTGCCGGCGAAGGCTGCCGCCGAAGGGAACTACCGGCAGACTCTCCAGGCGCGCCAGCCGGCGTCCCCCACGCCCGGGGCCCCCGCAAGGCGTCCCCTCGCACCCCGCACCTACAGGCCCGTGCCGGTCCCGCAACGCACCCTGAAGGGTTCGCTCCAGTCTCTCGCCTCGTGGCTCTCCGCGTCCCTGGCACAAGCTGCTGGTCGGCGGCCTGACGGGAATGTTCGCGGGCTGGCTCATACAGACGGACGCGTTTGTCAGCCTGGTCAACGGGCTCCTGCTGATCGCCGGCATCATCGCGGCCCTCATCTTCATCGGCGCCAAGAACCAGACCGCGCTGGCCATCGCTGTCATCACCCTCGCAGTCCGCTTCACAAACCTGTTCGACTGGACGGTGAATGCGGTGTGGGCGTGGCTGATTGTCGCGGGACTAACTGCGGTCCTTGTTGGAGGCGGCACGCGCATCGCGACCGGGAAGAAGGTGATCAGCAGGGCGGCGCTGGCCATCTTGCTCGTAATGGCAGTGCTGTGGACGTTCTTCCTCCTGACCGACTACACCCTGCCGGGAAGCGGCCAGGCGTCGCCGGGCCCGGAGTCCATGTCGGCCACCGCGCAGGCTCTGACGTGATGGTAAGTCTGCAAACCCTGTTCCCGCCCCGGCAAGCAACGTTTCCGTCTGCCCTCCCCCACGCTTTACGAGAACCCCACGCACGGGTACACTGAGACTTCAGCCCCTGCACGAGGTGATGCCGTGACCCAGGAGACAGCAACGCTCACCATCTATACCCACCCGGACTGCGCCTACTCCCAGGCCGCCCTCGCGGACCTGCAGAAGGACGGCATCCCCTACAACCAGATCGACGTCACCCTCGTCGACGGCGCCACCGAGGAGCTGGAGCGCCTCACCGGCGGAGAGCGCATCACCCCCGTCATCATCGAGGGCGAGCTCGTCACCGTCGGCTACGGCGGCGTCGGCTGAGCCTACTAGCCCGCGGGGCCGTCGGCCTCGCAGAGTCCAACACCGGAGCGAAATCATGGCCATCCAGTATGAAGCCACCGTGGGCGTCGGAGACACGCTCCCCGCCCTCACACTGCAGTCCCTCGACGGCGAAGAGGTCAGCCTCGACGCCTATCGAGGCAAGCAGCTCGTCCTCTTCATGTGGGCCTCCTGGTGAGCCTGCCGCGAGCAACTGCCGGTCTGGCAGGACTACTACAGCAGGCACCAGGCCAAGGGCGTTGAGCTCCTCTCCGTAGCCGTCGACGCCCAGGGCCCGGACCGCGCCCGCCCCTACGTCGAGAAAGCCGGCGCCACCTTCCCCACCGTCGTCGACGGCGAGAACGTCCTCGGTCAGCTCTTCGACTGCAAGGCCATCCCCAACGCAATCTTCGTCGACCCCGACGGCGTCGTCCCGCTACGTCAAGCGCAGCGGCTTCGACATCCGCAAGCCCGAGTACGCGCAGGCGGGCCGAAAGCTGGGCCGCCGGCGACCCCGTCGACGCAGCGGCAGACGCGGGCGGCGTCGCCGCCGAGGCGCTGGCGCACTACCGCGAGGGCTTGGCTCTCTACCAGGAGGACAAGGTCGACGAGGCCATGGCGGCGTGGCGGCGCGGCGTGGCCCTGCAACCGGACAACTACATCATACGTAAGCAGATATGGGCGGTGGAAAACCCCGACCGGTTCTACCAGGGCTCGGTCGACTACGCATGGCAGAAGGAGCAGCTCGACGCCGGCAGGTGACCCCCTCGCCCCGCAATGCGCTACAATAGAGTCTGAACGCGACAGCGTCGTACCGTCCGACGGAGACACGCGGCCCGGTGGTGTAGTGGCCTAACATACCGCCCTGTCAAGGCGGAGATCGGGGGTTCGAATCCCCTCCGGGTCGCCACTACGATTGCTCCCTCTCCCTCCGCTCCTTGCTCTCCTCACCCTCGCCGCGCTCGCCGCCTGCACGGCCCCGACCGACGGCCCAGACCCCCCTCCCGCCGCCACCTGGCGCGGCCTCACCATCGCCGAGGAAGACCGCTGCTCCCCCTACGACTCCGACGACTACTCCTACCCCCAGTCCGTCGAGCCTCGCATCGTCGAGGGCATGGGCGGCATCGTCTACGGGCCGTACACCGGACGCCGCTTCTCGAACACCCGGCAGACCGACATCGAGCACATCGTCGCCCGCTCCGAGGCCCACGACAGCGGCCTCTGCGCCGCCAGCGACGACACCCGCGCCCGCTTCTCCGCCGACCTCCTCAACCTGACGCTGGCTTCCCCCGAGGTCAACCGCGAGCAGAAGCGCGCCTACGACGCGGCCGAGTGGCTGCCGCAGCTCAACCGCTGCTGGTACGCCGACCGCATCGTCCAGGTGCGCCAGAAGTACGCTCTCACCATCGACCAGGCCGAGGCCGCCGCCCTCGAGCGCGTCCTCTCCGGCTGCGCCTCCGTGGACATGGTCGTGCGCTAGCTCGCCCCGCTCCCTTGGGTGAGAGCGTTCCCATTTCGTCCTCCCGGCGAAGGCGGGACGGTGAGTTCACATTTGAAGTCCAACACCTGGTTGTGGAAGACCTCGGCAGGCTCCGATTCCGATTCCTCTCAATCCAGAGCGATTAGGCCAGCTTCGGCGTAAGGCTGCAAGAGGTCATACGATATTTCATAGGATATTTCGGATAAATTACACTCCGGTTACATAAGAAGTGATAAAATCCCATTAGATTCACCTAGCCTGGGGGTGTTCACGTGTTCCTCTCCCAAACCTACGTGAGACTGAACATG
>CBDBGD010000002.1:0-304156 GCA_965205235.1 Dehalococcoidia bacterium | reverse complement strand
CCCGGGGCCACGCGGAGGGGGACGTCCCCTTCCCAAGCGCCGCCATCGCGCCGGGCGTGTAGAACGCGCCCGCCGACCCGGCCCGGCCACGGGAGGAACACCGCGCCCACCACCGGCTTCCCGTCCTCCAGCAGGCCGATGGACGAAGCGTAGACCGGCAGGCCGTTCAGGAAGTTGGTCGTGCCGTCCAGCGGGTCGACGGCCCAGGTCAGCGCGGCGGCGGCGCTCCCCGCGCCCGCGCCCTCCTCGCCGACTACGGCGTGTTCCGGGAAGCGCCGGGCCAGCTCTTGGTGCAGGAGCTCCTCGACGCGCCGGTCGGCCTCGGTGACGGGTGCGGAGCCCGCTCGTCTGCCCTTGTACTCGACGTGGAGGGGCGTCTGGAAGTGCTCCAGGAGCACCGCGCCGGCCCGCCACGCCAGGTCGACCGTCTGCTCCTCGATCTCCCGGAGGACGTCAGCATCCAGGGGCACCGGGCCTCCCTACGCCAAGGCTGGGCCTATCCTACACGCGACGGAGGGCACGGGAAAGCGCAGCGGGGCTAGCGTCGCTCGTCCAGGAGTACCCGCACCTGGGCCAGCGCGTAGTCGAGCTTGGTGCTGTCGATCACCGGCGCGCCGGTGGTGCGGGCAAGGCGAAGGCACTCCTCCTGCAGCTCCAGGATGGAGGCGGCCTGTCCTTCGTCCAGAAGGCGACGGCGGTGGGTGTTGCCGCGGGCGCGGCGCATCAGCAGGTCCCGGTTGGGAACGTTGAGCACGCAGAAGAGGGTTACGCCGGGGGCGGAGTCGACGACGCCGGGGAGGATGTGGCTGCCCTCGAGCACGAGGGAGACGCCCTCGCGCAGCGAGCGGGCGATGCACGCCTGGAAGGCCGGTTCCAGGATCCGGGCCTGGGCCAGCGTGCCGGTGAGAGCGCGGTGGTCGCTGGGCGCGGCCCCGTCCATGAGCTGCCACGCGTCGAAGGCGTGCCCTTCCAGCACGCGGGCCTGGGCTTGGGGCAGAACGGAGCGGACGGCCTCACGCAGGAAGCCCGTGCTCACGTGGTGGGCCAGGCCAAGCTCCTGGACGAGGGCGTTGGCCAGGGTGGTCTTGCCGACGCCGGAGGCGCCGCCGAGCAGGATGATGAGGGGGGCGTCCTGGTCAGCCATTCACGCTCTCCGTGTTGCACCGGCGGCCGCCGGCGCGAGGTGTCCGGGGGATGCGGCGGGCGAAAACACGCGCGACGGGATGCGGGTGAAATGGGTTGGCGTCGTCGAGGGGGAGCTAGTCAGAGGAGGGGAGGCGCCTGGGCTGGAGGACGTCCATAGCCTTGTCACAGCACGTAGCCTCTCCCTCGCCCTGCTTGGTGCACAGGACTGTGGTGCCACACTCCGAGCACGTGTAGCGTCGTCCCAGAAGGTTGGGCACGATACAGCCTCTCCTACTTTCGTTCAGCCGGCTGGCCGCAGCAGGTCAGGACCCCGCTGCCGGCCTGGGTTACGACGAACTGTGCACCGCACGCGCCGCAGGCGTACTTTTTGCCCATCTCGTTGGCCATGCGATCTCCCAGCCGAGAGGATAGCGCATTATACGGAGCGCCCGCTTTGAGCGTCAACATTGCCAGGGGGTACGTATATGTTTGACCGCTGCCCATCCCAGCCGGTCACTTCGCAAGGGCGTAGCAGTAGGCGTCACGAGGCTCCGGGCTGATGTTGGGGCGTCCTGCACACACGTGAGGTCGCGGGGGTAGAATACTCCCATGCTGGTGGTGGACGCGCACACGCACATCTTTCCCCCGGCGTTTCGGGAGCGGCGCGAGGAGCTCCTGCGACGGGACGCGACCTTCGGCGCGCTGTACGCGAACCCCCGTACGACGCTGGCGTCGGCGCCGGAGCTGGTCGCGGCCATGGATGCGGCGGGGGTCGACGTCGCCGTGGCCGTCGGCATCGGGTGGCAGGACCGGGAGGTTGCCCGCGAGGCCAACGACTACCTGATGGAGTCCGCGGCCCGCTACCCGGGACGGCTGGTGGGCTTCTGCGGCGTCAACCCTGCCTGGGGCGATGACGCCCTGGCCGAGATCGAACGGTGCTCCCGCGGCGGCCTGCGCGGCGTGGGGGAGCTGCACGCGGACACGCAGGGCTACCGCCTGGACGACGCCTCGCTCCTCGCCCCCGCCATGGAGCTGGCGGAGCGGCTAGGGCTCCCCGTGCTGGTCCACTCGTCGGAGCCGGTGGGGCACCTGTACGCCGGCAAGGGCCGGACGACGCCGGAGGTGCTACTGCGCTTCGTCCAGGACTTCCCTCGCAACACCATCATCTGCGCCCACTGGGGCGGCGGCCTCCCCTTCTACGCGCTGATGCCGGAGGTCAACGAGTCCCTGGCGCGTACCTACTTCGACTCGGCGGCGTCGCCCTTCCTGTACGACGGCCGGGTGTTCGCGCTGGCGGCGGCACTGCTGGGCCCGGAGCGGCTGCTCTTTGCCACGGACTACCCGCTTCTGCGGCCGGAACGCGTCCTGGCGCAGGTCCGGGAGAGCGGCCTGGACGTGGAGGCCCAGACGATGCTCCTGGGGGGCAACGCGGCCCGGCTGCTGGGCCTGGAGCGCCGCTAGGGCGCCGTCCCTTCCGCTGCGCTTCTCGCCGTGCGGGTCACTCGGACTCGCAGCAGGTGGCGGCGCAGGGCGCGCAGCGAGGCCAACCCCTCCCGCGGCAGCACGACGGCCGCCACGATCGTCGGGGGTAGGAAGACAATGACGTGCTGGATGAGGGCGTAGCTGAGGGCCACCTCTCCGCTCACGTCCCAGAGGGACAGCAGGACAACGGCGGCGAAGTGGAACGTTCCCGCCGCCGTGGGGAGCCCGGGGACGGAGAGTGCGAAGAGGAGGGACACCTGGACCACGACGATAACGACCAGGACGTCCAACCCGCCACCCAGGGCCTCCAGCGTCAGCCAGCCGCTCAAGCCCGTGAGGACCCAGGAAACCACCGTGAGGGCCATAGAGCCGACCACCCGTTGGGGATGGGTGGCCATGGTCCGCCAGGCGTCTGCGAAGGCAGTGCTGAAGGGGAGGCGCTGCATGAATCGAAGACGCGCCGCCCCCGTGCCCAGAGCGACCCAAAGGAGCACGCCGAACACGGATATGGCCACCGCCGGCAGGATGTAGGGAACAAAGGGCCGCAGGGGAGGATACAGGGCTAGGCCCACGCCTATGACCAGCCCGTGGGTGAGCAGGTCCATGCTCCGTCCCACGCCCAGGGTCAGGGCGATGGCGCCGCCGGGAAGCCGGTCTCGCAGTACCAGCAACCCGAACTGGATGGGCTCGCTGAACATGCGCACGGGGCTGAGGTTATTCAGCCCCGCCCCCGCCTGCTGGACGAGGAAGAGGCGCTCAGTCGACACGTCGTCGCCGGTGAGGAGGATGCGCCAGCGGAGCGCACGGAGGTAGAGGCCCAGGAGGTTGAGGACGAGCGCGAGCACCAGCAGCGGCACGGAGGCGTCCCAGACCTGCTCTGCGACCTCGCCCCAGGCCACCCCGCGAATCGACAGCCACCCCAGCGTGAGGCCCAGCGCCAGTGCGACGGCCAGCAGGCTTAGCTGGCCCAGGAGTGCCCGCTTCGACCCTCGGCGGCGGCGCTGTGCCCGCTCCTGCGACACGTTCCCTCTCCTCCAATCAACGCCGGACGCGCGGGGCGTCGGGCCTGTCGATGACTACCGTGGAAGTATCGCGAACACGGGGGGCACGGTGGCTACATGGTGGCGGAGCCGCGGAGGCCCAGGAGTCCCTTGATGTACTCCATCTCCCCCAGGTGGCGGCTGTCGTGGCCGTAGATGTGGCTCAGAAGGAGCTCACCCACGGTCATGGAGCTTGTCCGGTCCACGTGGTGCACCGTGCGCTCCAGGTCCCCGGGCGCCAGCCCTCGCACAAAGGCTTCAACCTCGTCCCACACGCGGCGGGCGTAGCCCGTGATCTCCTCGACCGGGGGCAGGGGAAGGTCGGCGGCTTCGTCGTCGGAGAGGAGCATGCCGGTGCTCTTGGCGTCCATGCCCCAGCGCAGGTGCCACTCCTCCTCCTGCCAGACCTCGGTGCGGCCCTGGACGTGGGCCCGGAGGTAGTTGTCGTCGCAGCGGGCGATGTGCCAGAAGACGAAGATGAGGGAGTGGGCGCCGGGCTGGGGATGCCACCGGAGCTGCGTCTCGTCCAGCTCGGACACCAACTCCTGCAGGCGGTGGTGCACCTGGCGCAGGGCCCAGAGCAGGAGCGAGGGAGTCGGAAGGGGAGCGGAGGCCTCTACCACGTCTGCGCTACAGTCCGAGGATGGGCATCCGGCACTGGCGGAGGATGGCCTCGAAGTCGGCGACCTTCGTCGCCCCGGCCAGAGTCCGGGCCATGGCCTGGACGTCCAGGGAGCGGTCTCCCGGCGCCGGGATGGGGTCGAACGACAGTCCTGCAATCAGGGGGATGCTGGCGCAGGCCCACTGGGGCAGCACCTGCTCCTCCCAGACCGCCCTGGGGACGCTCAAGGGCAGGTCGTAGCTGTGACGCACCGGGCCGACCATCTCGGAGGAGAGGCCCCACGCCTCCAGCGTGCGGCGGCGCGCCGCGTCGGGCACACGGTCTCGGGGCAGGGCGCCCACCAGCGTGGCCTGGATGTGGAGCACAACGTGCAGGTCGCCGCCCTGCCGCATCTCCTCCATCTGAGCGAAGGCCGCGGCGTCGATGGGGAAGCGCATGACGTGGGGGCGGTGCTCCTTGGTGGTGAACTCCGGCAGCATGGCCGCGTAGTAGCGGGACCCGCCCTCGGGCGTCGACCAGAGCTCGGCGTGGAGGTAGGAGAGGTCCCAGGTCAGGCGGTTGGGGGAGGATGGCCGGGACGGCTCGAACCGGAAGGGGACGCGGAGGCCGGGCGCATGGGGGACCAGGGCGTCGACCGTCTGGCCGTCCACCAGCATGCGACACAGGTCTCCGCTCTCCGTCTGGAAGAGAGCAACGGGCATAGGGGCTCCCTCTCCGGCGATGGCCTTCTCCGCTGCTGCGGAGGGCTACATCTTGAACTCGGGGGGCTCGATGTACTCCCAGGACTCGCCCTTGCGGTACTTTCCGGCGACCTCAAGCACCTTGAGGGCGTACTGGAATGCGTACGGGATGCCCGGGCCGTTGGGCACGAAGCCTGCGGCGATCATGCCCACGGAGACGGCCTCAAAGATCTCACCGTCGGTGGCCCCGGCCTCAATGGCGGGGATGACGTGGATGAGACATGCAGGCGAGCGGTAGGCCACGCCAATGGCCGTGAACATGAGCTCCTTGTGCTTACGCGCCAAGGCCCCGTCCTGCCAGAGAACGTTGTAGAAGTCGGCGAAGCGCTCTCCCGCCTCCGGCGCCACGGTGTTGATGATCTGGAACATCCGAGGCGTGAAGAGCATCTTCTCCTTCATGTACTCGTTAGCCTGCTGTGCACGGTCCGGGCTTACCATCTGGCGTCCTCCAGTACAGTCTCTCCGCGCCGTAGCGCGGCCACGTCATCCCCCCGTGGGGGCTAGTTCAGGATGCGCTCTCCGTACAGCCGAGCCGCATTGTCCCAGAGGATCTTGCGCTTGGCGGACTCGGGGATGTCCTGCTCCAGGAAGTCGGGGACGGCCTTGTCGGGGTCCGGCGCGTCCGGGTGGGAGTAGTCCGTGTTCCAGACGATGTTGTCCTCACCCACCAGCATAACGGCGCCCTTCAGGCCGAACTCGTCGGGGTCGCATGCCACGAAGCCCTGGCGCTTGAAGTACTCGCTGGGCGTCAGCGGCAGTCCTTCCGAGTCGAACCACATGCCCTGGCGCTTGTTGCGCAGGCAGTGGTCGTCCAGCCGGCCCAGCCAGAAGGGCAGCCACCCGGCGTTGCCCTCCAGCAGGGAGATGCGCATCTTGGGGAACTTCTCCAGGATGCCCAGGAAGATCATGTGGCCCAGGGAGATCATGTTCTCGACCGAGAAGCCCAGCGCGTGCTCCAGGGCGACCTCCTGGCCGGAGACCAGGTGGCGGGGCTTGTAGCGCGTGCCCACGTGGGGGTCGCCGCTGTTGACGCCGTGGAAGGACATGGGGAAGTCCAGCTCCTCGGCCAGGGCCCAGAAGCCGTCGTACTCGGGGTCGTGCCAGGCCTTGCCCTTGTCCGGGGTGGGAACGGCGACGGTAACGGCGCCCAGCTTCTCGACGACACGGCGGGTCTCGATGATCAGCCCCTCGATGTCGTGCTGGTTGGGGAGGACGCCGGAGACCTTGAGCTTGGTGGGATCGGCCTGGGCGAAGTCGTGGGACCAGTTGTTGTAGGCCCGAGCGCAGGCCCAGAGGAGGCCCTGGTCGGCGCCCTCGAAGATGAGGCGCATGGGGGTGGGGAAGTTGTCGATCATGACCTGCTTGTCCCAGCCGTAGCGGTCCATGTCGACGACACGGCTCTCGGGGGTGAACTCCGCGTACCAGGCGTCGCCGTACTTCTCGCCCATGAACTCGGTGCCGCGGACAACCTGCCGCTTCTGGCCGGCGCCCTGGACGGTGCCCCGCGATATGGAGCCCTCGGGGAAGAGCTCGCAGGGCAGGTACTGCTTGCTGCTCGAGTGTCGCTTGCCCTCCTCCCGCGGCGGGATCAGGGGACGCCGGTCGTAGTACTCGGCCTCCATGTAGTCGCTCCACAGGTCGTGGGGCTCGTGGATGTGCGCGTCTGCGTCGATGATCTTGTATCCGTTGTGCATGCCACCTCCCTTTCGAAACAGAAAACTCGGCTCTGGCTCAAAGCGTACCCACGCCCTGACTGGCTGTCAAGCCAGACCAAGGGGATGGAGAGTATCGCGATGTGCGATAAATGTGCGCTGGATCAGGGGTCCGCGGGGCGTTTCGTGATGGTGAAGAAGAGGTACCAGGCCACAAGCGCACCGGCGAAGACCAGCACCAGCCACGTGCTTTCGTCGACCCAGTCGAGGATGAAGGCGATCACCAGGTAGGCCACGGCCCAAGCGAAGAGGACAGTGGTGAGCCACTTCATCCACCGCGGCGCGCCCCCGCCCCCGACGGGTATCTCGCCGCCGAAGGGCTTCTCCTCCTCCAGCTGCGGTCTGGGGTCCTTGGGTTGCTCAGACATGGGCCTCTCCGTTGGGTGAGCCTTCGTCGTCCTCCAGGGGCAGGCGCTTGGCCCGCTCCGACTCCCGGAGCTGCCCCGACAGGTAGGCCCACGCCATGAACCCGACCCAGAGGAACACCATGACGCCCACGGCGGCGATGACGACGAGGCTCGCAGAGTACACGGCTAGCCTCCGGCTCCGGGGCGCGCCCCGGCCTCGGTCCGCAGTTGGGTGCCCAGCCCCAGGGCGATGCGGTTGACGTAGCTGAACCAGGCGGCTACGTGGGCTACGTCGACGATCTGCTGGTCCGTGTAGCCCGCCTCGCGCAGCCGTTGCACGTCGGCCTCCGTGACGTGTCGAGGCTCGCGGGTGAGCTTCACGGCGTAGTCGAGGGCGGCCCGGACCGCGGCGTCGAGGGGCGCCTGCGTGTGGTCTTCTATGATCTGGTCCGCGAGGGCGTCGTCGTGCAGCATGCGGCGCATGATGCCGCCGTGGATGGCTGTGCAGTTGCCGCAGCCGTTGACGACGGAGACGACGGTGGCGATCATCTGCGTCAACGTGGTGTCGATGCCGGTGGCGCCGTAGCCGGGCTTGAGCCCCGCGGTCAGCCATCGCAGGATGCCCGGCTCCTGGGTGTAGACGCCCAGGAACTCGGCGGTCAGGGTGATGCCCCTTGCCTCCAGCGCGTCGTAGAGCTCCTTGAGCTCGCCCTGGGCCTCCTCCGGCCCGATGATCGCGGTCCAGGCCATGGTTGCTCCCCCTACTTCAGCGCCAGAAGGTACTCGGCGAGCGCGTCCAGCTCCTCCTCCGGGAGATGGTCGAAGGAGGGCATGATGCTGCCCGGCACCAGGCTGCGCGGGTCCTTGAGGTGCTGGACGTGCCAGGCCTTGTTGAGCTCCGTGCGGCTTCCCACGTGGGCCAGGTCGGGCCCCTGCCGGTTGGTGCCCCACAGCACCGGCTTCTGGTAGTGGTAGTCGCCGGGGACGGACTCGGGCCCCAGGTCGCCCTGCTTTCGCACGGTGCCGACGTCGACCTCGACGGAGCGGACCTGCTGCGTGTGGCAGTACCAGCAGCCCTCGCGGATGTAGAGCTCGTGGCCCTTCTGCTGGACATCGGTGTAGGGCTGGAGCCCCGCCGAGGCCGGGGGCTCCTGGATGGCCGGCACGCCCACGGTCACCAGCAGCCCGGCGAACAGCGACACCAGCGAGCCGATGAGGAGGTAGCGGACGGTGGGCTGTCGCATTCGGCTACGCCTCCGCCGCCTGCAGACGCTGCTCGCGCTCGGGGAGCAGCGTCCGGGCAACCCCCACGATGAAGGCGGCCACGCCGGCGGCGATGACCAGCCCGCTGATCAGCCGCACCAGCATGTAGGGCTTCATCGCCACCACGGTCTCGATGAAGGGAACGCCTCCCTCCAGCCAGTCGCGTCCCTGCGTGAACCCCGCGGTCCACAGGGTGATCATGAAGGCCAGGGTGCCCACCAGGGTCAGCCAGTAGTGCCACTCCATGAGGCCGCGGGAGAAGGGACGGCCCCGGCCCGTGCGAGGAAGGAGGTGGTACACGAGGGCAAAGGCCGTGAAGCTGAACGCGGCGAGGAACGCCAGGTGGCTGTGGCCGATGACCCAGTTGGTGAAGTGGATGTAGGAGTTGAGGTCTCGGAAAGACTGGGCCACGCCCTGGAAGCAGGTCAGGATGTAGAAGATGCAGGAGGTGACCAGGAACCGCAGCGGCACGTCCGTGACGACGTTGCGCCACGCGCCGCCCATGGTCTTGTAGAAGTTGAAGGTGAAGGCGGTGTTGGGGATGGCCGCGAGGATGCTGAAGGAGACGGACACCAGCTCCAGCCACTCCGGCCCGGGGCCGTAGAGGAGGTGGTGCTGGCCCGTCCACACGCTCAGAAAACCCCAGACGGCCAGCCGGTAGCTCCACAGCGGCCTCCCGGACAGCCGCGGGAGGAGGTAGTAGCTCAGCCCCAGGAAGCCGGTGGTGAACCAGGCGTTGAACAGGTTGTGGACGTAGAAGTAGTTGAGGATGGCGTCGTTCATGCCACGCAGGGCCCCGGACGTGTCCCAGATGACGTTCCCGATGGCGTAGACCAAGGCGATGATCACGGTGGCGGCCATGAAGTTCCAGACGCTGACGTAGAGCACTGGCTCGCGCCGGCGCATGGCCGTCTTCCAAATGTTGACCGCCAGCATGACGAAGCAGACGACCATGAGCAGGTCGAGCGGCCAGGCCATCTCCGCATACTCTCGCCCCTGGTTGTACCCGGCCAGCAGCGAGAAGAAGGCGCCGGCGACGACGACGTTCCACAGCAGCAGCGTTCCCCAGGCCAGCCGCTCGCTGTAGAGGGGTGTGCGCGTCAGCCGGGGCACGATGAACAGCATGGAGCCCGCGTAGACCATGGACAGCCATCCGAACAACGCCACGTTGACGTGCATGGGCCGCAGCCGGCCGAACTGGAGGTAGGCGTCGAGGCTACCGGGGACCCAGTCCTGCGTGGACGGGGCGTACAGCAGCGTGGCCATGGCCAGCCCCGCCAGCCCCGGTACGGCCACCCAGAAGACGGCCGAGTAGAGGAACCATCGGGCTGCCTGGTCCTGCTGCAGAGCGCCTTCGCGCTCGCCGGCTTGTACTACTGCCTGTTCCTTCAACCCTTCGCCCCGTGTCGGAGGTCGGAGATAGAGGCCCTAGTATAGCGGGTGAGGGCAATCGAGTCTTGGCGGTCGGTCGGGGGGAGTGGACGGAGGGGGGGCACTGCCGACTGGAGACGCGGCGGACAGGAAGCCCCTGACGAAGCGGCAGGGCCCGCGCCTGCGCGCCCGCCGCGTCGGCCTAGACGACGTCGAGCTCCGCACGGATGGGTACGGGGTGGGTCAGGGAGTTGCCCACGGGGGAGGCGTCAATCGTCTCCTCCCAGAGCTGCCTCAGAGTCTCCTCCGGGGCGTTGGCCCGGACGTAGAGCTTTGCGGTGACCTCGTCAAAGCCCGAGTGGCCGTCGCCGCCCAGGCCCAGGAACATGAACACGTTGTCCTGGGTGGAGTCCAAGACCACCTCCATGTTGCGCACGGTTATGCCCTGCTTGGAGGCCAGGAGCACGAACCCCGTGGCCAGGCAGGCGCCCAGCGCGCCCAGCACGTACTCCATGGAGTTGGGGGCCTCGTCCTCGCCGGTGAGGTGGGCGGGCTCGTCCACCAGGAAGGTGTGGTTGCGCACAAGACAGTTGAACTTGAAGCCGCCCTGCCAGCGGATTCGCGACTTCTTGGGCGCTCGCTTGGCCCCGTCCTGCTCGGCCACGAGCCGGACGGCCTCCTCGAAGCCCGGCACGTCCAGGCCGTTGATGGTCTGCTCGGTCGTCATGGCTTTCCCTTCCTGTCGCTGCTCTTTGCCGACCGCTCTGCCGCCAGCCCGGCGATGCGCTTGAGCCCGGCGCCGTGGGCAGGCTGGCGGCGACGGCGCTTGCGGTCGCGTCGGGCAGCCTTTTCCGGCTCCGAGTGCTCCTCCTCGTCCGGCTGATTGGGCATGGCGCCCCTAGGAGTACTCCTTCCGCAGCTGATGGGCTGCGGCGCTGATGATGGCCAGCTTCTTCGTCGCCACCTCGGGCGGGTTCATGGGCCGCTCCGCGAAGGTGCCGAAGCCGCAGTCCGGGTTCAGGTAGATCTGCTCCGGGCGGAAGTACTGCAGGGCTTCGTTGACCCGCTCCACCACCATCTCGGTCGGCTCAAAGTCGTCGGTGCGAGGGTTGACCACCCCAAGGCCGATCTCCCGCAGGTTCCTGTACGTGCCAAAGGCGTCCAGCTCTCCGGCCCGGGGCGTTGCGTACTCAAGCACCAGCTGGTCCAAGCGCATGGCCATGAGGAACTTCAGCAGAGGCTGATAGTCTCCCTGCAGCAGTGCGTCTTCCTTGCGGCTCCAGTTTCCCCGGCAGACGTGTATGCCGGTCGCGATGCCGTCCACGCCCTGAACGACGTTGTTCATGAGCCGCACGGCCTTGAAGAGTTCCGCGTTGGGGTCGCCGGACGCGGCGGCCATGGAGGCGCACATGAAGGTGCGCTCCTTCACCTCAGGGCGGAACATGACGTCCGTCAGTACCGGCTCGTCGAACTGGACGAAGGCGCAGCCGGCGTCGCGGAGGGCGATGAGCTCCTCCCGCAGCACCTTGACGATGTCCGCAGAGAGGTCGTCCATGGTGGGGTAGGCGTCATTGGAGACGCCGTCCACCCACATGGAGCGGGTGAGCATGTACGGCCCGGGCAGGGCGATCCTGATGGGCTTGTCCGTGTGCTTCTGCATGAACTCAAACTCGTCCAGGGCCAGGGGCATGGACGGGCTGATCTTGTCTGTGACAGTGGCGTTGTGGATGGCGAAGCTGGGGGCGTCCTGGCTGCGGAGGATCTGGTCGAAGGCCTCCTTGTCCTCCACGTAGTCCAGCAGTTCGCCCAGGGCCATGAGCTTCACGCCGTCCAGCTTCTCAACGACGAAGGAGTAGAAGTTGTCCCGCCGCTGCTCGCCGTCGCTGACGATGTCCACGCCTGCCTCGTCCTGGCAGCGCAGGGCCTCCAGCACGGCCTGGTCCGCCACCTCGTTGAACTCGGCGAAGGTGAGGTCGCCCTGCTGACGCTTGCGAAGGGCGTCGACCAGGTAGGGAGGGCGGGCCCAACTCCCCACCACCGTGACAGGAAACAGCGGAAGTCCTGCTATGGCCATTGTTCTCCTCTCCGGAGCGCCGCGCTCACGAGCGTGACGCGACGTCAGTGCGCAAAATGAGTGCAGGTCATTGTATCGACCGCCCTAGGCACGCGTCAACGCGGACGGTCTCCGGGGCGGCCGGCTACGCGGCGCCTGTCCGGGGCCGCCGCGGCCTAGGCGCCCGCAGAGCGCGGGGACAGAGTCTGACTCAGGGCCTCACTCTTCGGGTAGAGGTCCCACTGCCAGGAGACCTCCGCCTTCTTGGTTGTCTTGAGCATGGTCTTCTTCTGCAGCAGCTGGGTCACGTACTCGAGGGTGTCTTCGGCGCAGATGCCGCAGTAGTCGTACTTGTCCATCAGGCGCCTCACCATAAGGATGCGCCGGTAGGTCCACTCTTCCCGGAGGCGCTTCATGCGAGGTCTCGTCAGGGCGGTGGTCAGGGCCCGGACTGAAGGGAAGAGCCGCGCCTCGATTGCCGCCTTGAGCCTGGGGTCGGCGGTATACGTGAACCGGCGCTCGCGTCTGGCATACAGGGCCGCAAGGCTGTCTATCTCTCTGCGGAACGCCGCCTTGTCCCTCTCGCGTATGCCGATCGCGCGCTCCATCTCCTGCATCTCTTGCTCATTGTAGTCGTCGTTGGATGCCTTCTCGGAGCAGAAGGTGCGCACGTTCCTGAGGTATCCGGCGAGCATGAGCTCCGCCGAGTCGTCGAAGGAGTCCTGGTAGGCGCGCTGGATCTCGCTTATGGCCAGCTGGTTGTACTCGCTGACAGTGTCGACGATGAGGTTGATGGACGCCGCTCTGCCGGCCTGATCAAGGCTCACGTTCTCGGTTATGCCCCGCCACAGGCTGTCGAGCACGGCCAGGGGCGTCACGCACTTGACGCCGGGAGCGCTGGCGACGGCCGCGATGCGGTTCATCACGTACCGAGGCGATATCCCTCGCATCCCCTCGCCGACGTTGTCGTGCTTCATATCGACAACGTCCTGACGCGTGTACGTTCCCACCATGCGGCCGTCGTAGAGCCGCATCTTGTCCAGGAGCGTCATCCCCTGCCGGCTGGGCGGGTGGAGCCGCGAGAGGACAGCGTAAGCGGCCGCGACCCGGGGCGCCAGAGGGGCGATGCAGACGCCCGTGTCCTGGTGCTTGACCATCACCTTCTCGTAGATCTTCACGTCCTCGCTGACCCGGAGGTTGTACGGGACCTGGACGGCGGTGATGCGGTCCTTCAGCGCCTCCGAGTGCTCGTCCTCGGCGAAGGTGTTGAAGTCCCCCTCGTTCGAGTGGCCGATGATGACCTCCTCGGCGTAGATGGAGCCGAACTTCTCCATCTTGATGACCTGCTCCTGCGCGAGCCCCAAGAGGGTGGTCAGCAGGTGCCGGTCCGCCTTGAACATCTCCACCAGCTCGATCAGTCCGCGGTTCGCCACGTTGAACTCGCCGTCCATGCGAAACGCCTTGCCGGCGACCTCCGTGCGGGAACCCTCCAGCCGGCCGGTGTCGACGCTGCCCACCAGGAGGGAGGAGTCCGCGTTGGGGTTCGTGGCCACGTAGTAGCCGATGCCCACGGCCTCGTGCTCCGAGAAGACCACCCGCTCGACGGGCATCTCCGCGATGTTGCCCTTGTACTTGGTCCTGAGCAGGTGGCGGTTCCGGGGGTTCATCTCCCCCTCGATCTCGATGCCGTACTGCTCCTTGAACACCGGCCGGAGCGAGGGCGGAATGAGATGCAGGGGCTCCTCTTGCATCGGACAGCCCGCCAGCGCGTAGACGGCCCCCTCATCGGTCCGCGTGTAGTCCTCCAGCGCCTTCTTGATGAGTGCGACGATCGTCGACTTGCCGCCGGCGGGCGGCCCCAGCAGCAGGAGGATGCGCTTCCTGGTCTCCGCGCCCTTCGCGGCCGCCTCGAAGTACTCGACGATGCGCGCCAGCACGTCTTCCAGGCCGAAGATGTCGTTCTCGAAGAGTCGGTAGATGGGCTCGCCGGTGGGCGAGGTGTCGACCCCCTTGGCGAGGATCGCCTCCCGGACCCGGGCGTGGGCGAGCTTCACGATGGAGGGGTTTTCCACCACCATCGCGAGGTAGTCGGCGAAAGTGCCCTTCCACTCGTAGAGCGCCGCCTCACGCTGGCTGGCGGCCAGGATCTCCTTGATTGACATGGACGTGTCAGCCATATCCCCCCTCGACGACGCCTCTGAACGCCGCCTCCGTTCAGGGCCTCGGGCCCTCGGCCGGCTAGGCGATCACCTGTGTGCCGATGGCCAACCCGACCGCCGTCACAGTCCCTCCGCCGAGCAGCAGGAACCATGCCGCCACCGGCCGTATCGACCTGAAGGTGAACCCCAGGGCGAAGAAGACCATGCCCGACATGATGGACAGGAGCAGCGTCGCCACGGAGAGGCTGAGCCACGTGGCCTCCCCGTAGCGGGGCTCCAGGTTGCCGGCGTAGTAGAGGAAAGCGACGACCGTCACGGCCGTCGCCACTGCGCTGTAGAAGGCCACGGCGCGCTCCTCGTAGTCCCAGAGGGCCTGCGCAGCCACCACGACGCCGTAGACCGCCCACACCACTATCAGCCCCTTGGTCACCGTGAGCTCGGCCAGGTGCGTTGCCGCCGAAATCGTTCTGTCGCCCGAGCCAGTGAGCAGCATCGCGTCGAGCGTGATGGCCACCAGGGACACCAGCGCAAGCCCCCCAATGACCACGCCCACGGTCCTGCCGTCGGAATACAGGCCCATCATGTGCCAGGCCTGGGAAAAGAGCATCGCCCCAACTAGGACCAAAAACACAGCTTCCATTATCGGTATGCCTCCGTGCAGGTGGCTCTATGTAGCCGGTTGTGTGAAGGGTATACAACCCGGAAGCCCTTGTCTATAACGCTCACCTGGCACGCTGTCCTGGACGCATGCACTGCCGGTCGTCTCTCCCGGCGCAGGGAGGGGGCAGCCTGCTGAAACCACCGGGTGAGCGCATGCTTGACAGCCGCCCGCGTTCTGCTACAGTGAGCATTCGCATATCTTTGCAGGTGCGAATCTTTGCATGGCAACGCTTGAGCACGCATTGGAGACCCTGCGTAGGGGCGGGACGCGGCTGACGCCCCAACGCCTCTTCATCCTCTCCGCCGTCGCGGAGGGGGGCGGCCACCTGGGGGTGGACGAGGTGTACCGCCGCGCGCAGCAGTCCTACCCCTACATGGACATCGCCACGGTCTATCGCACCCTCCACCTCTTCAAGCGGCTGGGCGTGGTGACGGAGGTGGGCATCGACGACCGCCTCCACTTCGAGCTGACCGACCCCGACGCGCGCCACCACCACATGGTCTGCCGGCGCTGCGGCGGGGCCTACGACCTGGGGCCGGACTACCTGGACGACCTTCGGGAGACCCTGGTCAGGGAGTTTGGCTTTCAGCCGGACCTGGACAACTTCACCGTGACCGGCGTCTGCGCCCGGTGCGACGACGACTCCGGTCCCGGGTAGCAAGGAGCAACAGAGCATGGGAATTGAGTCTGGGGCCATAGGGGCGATGGTGGTGGGTTTCCTCCTGGGGCTCAAGCACGCCACCGACGCCGACCACGTCGTCGCCGTCTCGACCATCGCAACCGAGTACCGCAACGCCTGGCGCGGCGTGTGGGTGGGCGCCTCCTGGGGCCTGGGCCACACCGCGCCGCTGCTGGTCCTGGGCATCGTCATCCTGCTGCTGAAGGAGACGGTCCTGGACCGCTACGAGACCATGGCCCCCGTCTTCGAGTTCGGCGTGGGTGTGATGCTGGTGCTGCTGGGGCTCCAGGTGGTGTGGAACCTGCGCCGCGGCCGCTTCCACGTCCACAAGCACGCCCACGACGAGGGGCCGCACATGCACATCCACGGCAGCCACGCAGCTGGGCAGGGCGACGAGGTGCCCCACGGCCTGTTCGTGTTCGGGCGGCCCTTCTTTCGGGTGAAGTCCTTTGCCATAGGCCTGGTGCACGGTCTGGCGGGCAGCGCCGCCGTCATGCTGGTGCTCCTGCCGGAGATCGAGGGGTTCTGGGTGGGCGTCGCGTACCTGGTCCTCTTTGGCCTTGGGACCGTGCTCTCGATGGCGGCCATCACTGTGGCCCTGGGGATCCCCTTCGCCCTCTCGGGAAAGATGGACCGGCTGGCGGCGACCGTCGCGGGCGTGGCCGGCGCGGCCAGCCTCGTCTTCGGCGCGACGCTGATGTCGGACCTGGCGCTGGGCACGTCGCTGCTGCCGTTCTAGGGGCGGGCTCGCGTCAGCGCAGCACGGCTTGACACGCACCCCGCGCCCGCTATGATTGGCAGTGTCTGCGCTGGAGATCCAGCCAGTGGCGGAGGAGGTGTGTCGAATGGAGATCAAGTACGGCCTCATCAGTTGCGATTCCCACGCCCAGTTGGACAGGGACAACTGGACCAGCCGGATGTCCAAGGCCAAGTGGGGCGACGCCATCCCCCAGGTCGTCGAGACCAGTGACCCGGCCAACATCGTCGTCGACTGGGGCCTGCCCGTGGTCGACCGGTGGCTGGTCAACGGCGTGTTCGTGGGCGACCGCGGCGTCTCCAACTGCCCCACGGTGATGGACGACCCCATGCGCAAGTACTTCCCCCAGCGCTGGGAAGAGGTGCCCCGCAAGGTCTACGACCCCGTGGAGCGCCTCAAGGCCCTGGACGAGGACGGCGTTGACGCCGAGGTCCTCTTCCCCAACGACCCGGTGCAGGGCGGCACCTTCCTCCAGGGCAGCGCGGAGTTCGAGCTGGCATGCATCCAGGCCTACAACGACGGCCTGGCGGAGTGGCGCCAGGTGAGCGACCGCTTCATCCCCCTGGCCAACATCCCCATGCTCTGCGACATCGAGACCACCGTGGCGGAGGTGGAGCGCGCCGCCAACATGGGACATCGGGGGATCAACATGGTGGCGGAGCCCCGCTCCATGCACAAAGACCTCCCCCACTTCAACGACCCCTACTGGTACCCCCTGTGGGAGGCCTGCCAGGCCCTGGAGATGCCCGTGCACTGGCACTCCGGCGCAGGGCTCAAGCTCAACTTCCAGCAGTGGAAGGGCTACACCCGCAACGAGTCCCAGGCCATGGGCCCCACGGCCGGCTTCTCCAGCATCGCCCAGTTCATCCCCAACCTCATCTTCTCCGGCGTCCTGGACCGCTACCCCACCCTGCAGTGGGTCTGCGCCGAGACGGGCCTGGGCTGGGTCAACTACATCCTGGAAGGCTGCGACCACGAGTGGCGGCGGCGCCACCTGTGGAGCGAGGGCATCCTGAACCGCCCCAGCGACCTCTTCCGGCGCCAGGTCTTCGTCGACTTCTGGTACGAAGAGGCCGGCGTGCAGATGCGCCACGAGATCGGCATCGGCCGCATCCTCTGGGAGTCGGACTACCCGCACTCCACCTCCACCTTCCCGGAGTCCTGGAAGTTCGTGGACCGGAGCCTGACCGGCGTGCCCCAGGAGGAGCGCGAGGTCATGCTCTACCGCAACGCTCTGAAGCTGTACGCCGGGGGATAGCGTCGTCGCGAGAGCAGGAAGCTGACGGGGGCGCAGGTCTGCCTGCGCCCTTGGTCTTGTCCGAACGGCGGCTCTCGGCATCCGCCGCAACGTGAGGAGGCGTCATGGAGCTTCGCTTTGGTCTCATCAGCGTCGATGACCACGTCCAGGAGCACCCCCAGGTCTGGACCTCCCGCATGTCCCAGAGCCGGTGGGGCGATCGCATCCCCCACGTCGAGACCCTTGACGACGGGACGGAGCGGTGGGTGGTCGACGGCAAGCCCTTGGAGATGATTGGCCTCGCGTCGGTGGGTGCCCTGATCCCGGACCCCGTCCGAGAACCGCAGCGCTGGGAGGACGTGCCGACGGCCGCCTACGTGCCCAGCGAACGCCTCAAGGCGATGGACGTAGACAAGGTGGACTGCTCCGTCCTCTACCCCACGGTGGCTGGCCTGGCCGGCGAGACCTTCGGCAAGATCCAGGACCCGGAGCTGGAGCTGGCCTGCGTCCGCGCCTACAACGACTGGCTGGTGGAGGAGTGGGCCGCGGCCAGCCCGCGCTTCATCCCCCAATGCCTCGTTCCCCTGTCGTCGTTGGACGCGGCGGCGCAGGAGATCCGGCGGGCCGTCTCCCGAGGCCACCGGGGCGTGGCCTTCCCCGCGGTGCCCATGCATCTGCGGGAGGACCTGCCCCACATCAACGAGCCGGACTACGACGTCATCTGGGACACCTGCCAGGAGCTGGGCGTGCCCCTCTGCCTGCACGCCGGATCGTCGCCCCGCATCCAGTTCCCGGCGTACGAGGGGCTGAGCCCGGGGCAGGATTCCGCACTGCACAACATCACGCGGCCCATCAGCTCCGTCCCCGTGGTGGCCAACTTCCTCTACTCCCGCATCCTCATGCGCTTCCCCGGCCTCAAGGTGGTCTTCGCCGAGACCACGCTGACCTGGGCCACCTACATCCTGGAGCTCGCGGACCATCAGTTCGAGCGGCAGCGCCTCATCCAAGAGAAGTACACCATGACCCCGTCCGAGATGTTCCGGCAGTCCTGCTACTTCACGGGCTGGTACGACCGGACCGGCGTCCGGACGCGCCACGCCATAGGGACGGACAACATCATGTGGGGCACGAACTTCCCGATGGCGACGTCGTCCTGGCCGGAGAGCTCCCGGTACATCGAGTGGTGCTTCGAAGACGTCCCGGACGAGGAACGGAGCCGGATGCTGGCGGGGAACGCCGCGGCCCTCTACAAGCTCTAGCTTCGCCCGCTCCTCGGGCCCTCTCCCCTTGCGCGCCGCTACTGGTCGGTTTCGACCATCAGGAACCAGGCGCGGCCTCGCTCGGGCCAGTCCAGGCCGTAGGCGAACAGCGGAGCGGGGTCGTCGACAGGGACCTGCCACGTCGTCCAGCCCTCGAAGGTCGAGCCGGGGTACAGCGCCTGCACCAGGAAGGGCTGCATGGGGAAAAAGCGGCTGGGCGTGATGTACACGGTCCCGTGGCGGGACACGGCGTTGAAGTAGAGCTGGTGGATGAAGTTCGTGCCGTCCGCCGGCCCCTTCACGTAGTGCATGCGCACCCTGACGAGCATGTACTCGTGGCCCGGGTCCGGGTTCCAGACGAAGGGGTAGACCGAGTTCATCAGGTCGAGGGCCGCCTGACCTCGCACGACCTCCAGCACCGTTATCTCATAGGTCGTCGGCTCGCCGATGACGGTGGTGCCGCGCACGAGGATGGGGGTCTGCGGCGGGGCGGGGGTCTCCAGGGAGAGGCCGAGTCCCGCCTGTACGGGCCTCAGGATCAACATCCCGGCCTGCAACTGCCCGATGACGTCCAACATCGACTGGTCCATGGCGATGGCGGCGGCAGGCGGCGCCGGCTCGCTGCCTGCGACCTCCGCAGGGATGCCCCGTCCGACGATGCCGACCACCTCGGCGTGGCGGTTCACCAGGACGCCCGCGCTACCCGAGCTGAGCGCGTCGCTGAGCACCAGGCCGAAGAAGTCCTCGTATGCGACAACAGAGGAGATCTCGATGTCGCTGACTTCGAACTCCTCGTCCGGGGCGCCGAAGAGGCCCATGGCCAGGAGCGGCTCCCCCACGTCGGGCGCGATATCGGCCCCCAGCCGCACGGCGGGAAGATCAAGGCTCCCTTCGATCTGGATGACGGCCAGGTCGCGGGTCTCGTCGCGGCCCACCACCAGCCCCAGCTCCTCCCGGCCGTCGGAGTGGACCACCGTCACGGAGGCCGAGGAGGGGACCAGGTGGTTGGCCGTCAGCACGTACCCCCGCTTGTTGAAGATCAGGCCGCGGGCACTGACAGGTCCTGCCTGAAGCTCGACGATGGCCTGCTGGAGGCGGGACACCACCTGCTCGGGCGTCTGCGTCGGCACCGCGGTGGGGGTGGGTGTCGCCGCGGGTGCGGGAGTCGCCGTTGGTCGGGCGGAGAACACGACTGTCGTGGGGCCGGGTGTCGGCGTGGGAGTCAGCGTGGGCTCGGGCACGGGCGACGGCGTTGGCGTGGGAGTGGGCGCGGGCTGCGCCGCAACGACGGGCGTGGGCGTGGGCTCAGCGGCCTCCGACGACTCCTCGTCCGAGTCGCTGCACGCGGCGAGCAGACCCACGGCGAGGACGACCAGCCCCCACCGGGCCCAGGACCGCATCTGAACTCCGCTACCCGTCATACGCATGCTCTATCCTTGAGTCTACAGCCTACCCGCTCGATTTGGAACACGTAGAGAGAGCGAGTCCGTCAGAGGCCGGCCCCTAAAGTCGACTGAGTTGGTCAAGAATATTGACATTGCAAGATGCGCCCTGCTACCATCATCGTCTATGGATTTCGCAGTTCTTGACCCATCGACACCCGATTTCCGCGAGGCCCTCCCTTGACCAGCACGAGCAGGGTAGTCCAAGAAGCCGCCGAGCAGCAGTACAAGTACGGCTTCGTCACGGACATCGAAGCAGAGACCGCGCCTCCAGGTCTTACGGAGGAGGTGGTTCGCTGGATTTCCGCCAAGAAGGACGAGCCTGAGTTCATGCTTGAGTGGCGGCTGCGCGCCTACCGCCACTTCCTCTCCCTCCAGGAGAAGGGGCAGGTCCCCGGCTGGGCCAACGTCCATCATCCTCCCATCGACTTCCAGAACATCATCTACTATGCCGCCCCGCGGACCAAGTACAACAGCCTGGAGGAGGTGGACCGGGAGCTCCTAGACACCTTTGAGAAGCTGGGCATCCCGCTGGAGGAGCAGAAGCGGCTGGCTGGCGTTGCCGTGGACGCTGTCTTCGACAGCGTCTCCGTGGCCACCACCTTCAAGGAGGAGCTGGCCAAGCGCGGCATCGTCTTCTGCTCCTTCTCGGAGGCGGTGCAGGAGCACCCGGAGCTGGTCCGCAAGTACCTGGGCTCCGTGGTGCCCCACAGCGACAACTTCTACGCCGCCCTCAACTCCGCCGTCTTCTCGGACGGCTCCTTCTGCTACATCCCGCCGGGCGTCCGCTGCCCCTACGAGCTGTCCACCTACTTCCGCATCAACACCGCCGGGACGGGCCAGTTCGAGCGGACGCTGATCGTCGCCGACGAGGGCAGCTACGTCAGCTACCTGGAGGGGTGCAGCGCCCCCATGCGGGACGAGAACCAGCTTCACGCCGCCGTGGTTGAGCTGGTGGCCCTGGAGAACGCGGAGATCAAGTACTCCACCGTCCAGAACTGGTACCCCGGAGACGAGGAGGGGCGCGGCGGCATCTACAACTTCGTCACCAAGCGGGGAACGTGCCAGGGGGCCAACTCCAAGATCTCGTGGACCCAGGTAGAGACCGGCTCCGCCATCACCTGGAAGTACCCCAGCGTCCTGCTCCTGGGGGACAACTCCGTGGGCGAGTTCTACTCCGTCGCCCTGACCAAGGGCCGTCAGCAGGCGGACACGGGCACCAAGATGACCCACATCGGCAAGAACACGCGGAGCCGCATTATCTCCAAGGGCATCTCCGCCGGCCACGGCTCCAACACCTATCGAGGCCTGGTCAAGGTGATGCCCAAGGCGGAGAACGCTCGAAACTTCACCCAGTGCGACTCCCTGCTGCTGGGAGACCAGTGCAGCGCGCACACCAAGCCCTACATCGAGGTGCGCAACAACACCGCACAGTTGGAGCACGAGGCCACGACCTCCAAGGTCAGCGACGAGCAGCTCTTCTACTGTCGACAGCGGGGCATTTCGCCGGAGGACGCCAGCTCCCTCATCATCAACGGCTTCTGCCGGGAGGTCTTCAGGCAGCTTCCCTTCGAGTTCGCCGTGGAGTCCACCCGCCTCCTCGAGGTCAGCCTGGAAGGGGCAGTGGGGTAGTCGTGACCGAAACGCCTCTGCTGCAGGTCCGGGGGCTCTCCGCGGGCGTTGGCGACTCCGCTATCCTCCAGGGCATCGACCTGACGGTGCGACCAGGGGAGGTCCACGCCGTCATGGGCCCCAACGGGTCGGGCAAGAGCACGCTGGCCCGTGTCCTGGCGGGCGACCCCACCTACACCGTCACCGCAGGCGAGGCCAGTCTCGACGGTCGAGACCTGCTGGGCTTGCCGCCGGAAGAGCGGGCGCGCAGCGGTCTCTTCCTCTCCTTCCAGCACCCGGTGGAGATCCCCGGCGTGCGCCTGGACCACTTCCTGCGCGCCAGCTTCAACGCCCTGCGCAAGAGCCGCGGCGACGACGAGATGGACGTCCTCAAGTTCGACCGTCTCCTCACGGGCAAGGTCCGTGACGTGGAGATGGAGGCCGGCTTGGCCAAGCGCGCAGTCAACGATGGCTTCTCCGGCGGCGAGCGCAAGCGCGCCGAGCTTCTTCAGATGGCCGTCCTGGAACCCCGGCTGGCGGTCCTGGACGAGCCCGACTCCGGCCTGGACGTCGATGCGCTGCGCTCGGTGGCCGCCGTCCTCAACAGCATGCGACGGCCCGATAACGCGATGGTCCTGGTCACCCACTACCAGCGCATCCTCAGCCACGTCGTTCCCGACGTCGTCCACGTCCTCATCGACGGTCGCATCGTTCGCTCCGGCGGAAGCGAGCTGGCGCTGGAGGTGGAGGCCACCGGCTACGATCCCTTCGAAGCGGCCGTGGCATCTCCTCCGTAGGGTCTCGCACGGTGACGCAGACGCAGACAGCCCACAAAGAGCAGTACCTGACGGCCTTTGAGACCGTGGAGCGGGCGGACCGCGCCCGTTCGCCCGAGTGGCTGCGGGAGCTCCGCCGCGACGCCATGGCCGCTTTCGACCGCATGGGCTTCCCCACCGCGCGGCGGGGGAACGAGGAGTGGAAGTACACGGACGTGCGGCCCATCGCCCGGGCCTCCTTCGCGCTCGCTGGCGTCGAACCGCCGCACCCGGACGCCCTGCCTCCGAGTGACCTGGAGGACGTCGTCCGCGTTGGCTTCGTCGACGGCCGGTACAGCCCCGGAGCCTCCCACGCGCAGTCCCTGCCCGGCGACGCCTACGTCGGCAGCCTGGCGGAGGCGCTGGCCACCCGCGAGGCGCTGGTGCGCGAGCACCTGGGCCGCCACGCCGACTTCCAGCGCGCGCCGCTCACGGCCCTGAACACGGCCTTCCTGCACGACGGCGCGCTGGTCTACGTGCCTGACGGCGTCGTCCTACCGACCCCCGTCCATCTGCAGTTCCTCGCCGCCAACGGGCAGCCGAGGGCGGTGCATCCGCGAGTGCTGGTGGTGCTGGGCGCGGGCGCGCAGGCGACGCTGGTGGAAGAGTACGCCGACATATCGTCCGGGCCGGGGTTCACCAACGCGGTGACGGAAGTCGTCGTGGGTCGGGGGGCCGTGGTGGACTCGTACCGCCTCCAGCGACGCGGCGCTGAGGCTTACCACGTGGGGTCGACGCGGGTGACGCTCGGACGGGACAGCTCCTACTCTTCCCTGACCCTGGACGCGGGCGCCGCCATCGCTCGAAACGATCTGGACGTGCTCCTCGACGGCGAGGGCGCCTCCTGCGCCCTGCACGGCCTCTACCTGGCGGCCGGCTCACAGCACGTGGACAACCAGGTCCGCATCGACCACGCGCGGCCGCACACCATCTCCCGCCAGCTCTACAAGGGCGTCATGGACGGGCGCAGCCGCGCCGTCTTCCACGGCAGCATCACGGTGTGCGAGGGCGCGCAGAAGGTGGACGCCCACCAGGAGGACCGCAACCTCCTCCTCTCGCCCCACGCGGAGGTGGACACCACGCCCGCCTTCTGGATCTACGCCGACGACGTGAAGTGCAGCCACGGAGCGGCCTGCGGCCAGCTGGCAGAGGAAGCCCTCTTCTACCTGCGCAGCAGGGGAATCGACGAGCTGGTGGCGCGGCGTCTGCTGACCCGGGGCTTTGTGGACGAGGTTGTGGCGCTGGGCCGCAGCCCCCAGGTCCGCGCACTCTTTCAGGAGACGGTGAACGGGACCCTGCAGGGTTTCCCGTCCCTCGGCTAATCCGGGCAGGTACGACGGATGTCGATGGAAGAGCTGGACACTCTCTACGGTGAGATCATCCTGGACCACTTCCGCAACCCGCGCAACGCGGCGACGGTGGACCCGTCCGACCTGAAGGCGGAGGGCTACAACCCCTTCTGCGGCGACCGGGTGGTCCTCACCGCCGCGCTCGACGGCGACCATCGCATCGGCGCCGTGGGGTGCAACGGCGAGGGGTGCGCCATCAGCCAGGCGTCCGCCTCCATCATGACGGAGCTGGTGAAGAGGCAGACCCTGGAGGGCGCGGAGGCGCTCGCAGTCCAGTTCCGGGGCATCATGCAGGGCCAGGAGCTCAGCGAGGCTGAGGAGGACGCCCTGGGCGAGCTTATCGCCCTCAAGGACGTGCGCCGCTTCCCCATTCGCATCAAGTGTGCGCTGCTGCCCTGGGCCGCCCTGCAGGACGCCATCGCCGAGCACCGCAGCGCCCGATCATCCGCGGGAGAGTGAAGAGAATGTTGGACATCCAGCGGATCAGGGCAGACTTCCCCATCCTGGAGCGCAAGGTGCACGGCGTGCCCCTGGTGTACCTGGACAACGCCGCCACCACCCAGAAGCCCCGCTCCGTCATCCAAGCCCTGACCGACTACTACGAAGGGTACAACGCCAACGTCCATCGCGCCGTCCACGCCATCGGGCAGGAGGCCACGGAGCGGTACGAGGAGGCCCGGCACAAGATCGCGGCCTTCATCGGCGCGCCCGCGCCGGAGAGCCTCGTCTTCACCCGCGGCACCACGGAGGCCATCAACCTGGTCTCCTACACCTGGGCGGTGGCCAACATCCGCTCCGGCGACGAAATCCTCACCACTCCCATGGAGCACCACAGTAACCTGGTGCCCTGGCAGCGCGTGGCCCAGGAGCAGGGGGCGACCCTGCGCTTCATCCCCATGTCGGAGGACGGCGCCCTGGACCTGAGCGGCCTCGACGGGCTCATCACGGAGCGCACGCGCCTGGTCGCCCTGGCCCACGCCTCCAACGTCCTGGGGACCATCAACCCGGTGAAGGAGATCGCCCGCGCCGCCCACGCTGCCGGCGCGCTGGTGCTTCTCGATGGGGCCCAGAGCGTGCCGCACATGCCCGTGGACGTGGCCGACCTGGACTGCGATTTCCTGGCCTTCTCCGCCCACAAGATGATGGGCCCCACCGGCATCGGCGCGCTGTACGTGCGGCCGAGCATCCTGGAGGCGATGGAGCCCTTCCAGCGAGGCGGAGAGATGGTCCGCGAGGTGACGCTGGAAGGCGCCACCTGGAACGACCTGCCCTACCGCTTTGAGGCCGGCACCCCCAACATCGCCGACGCCATCGCGTGGGGCGCAGCCGTCGACTACTTATCGGGCCTGGGCATGGACAACGTGCGCCGGCACGAGGTGGAGACGACGGGCTACGCTCTGGAGCGCTTCCGCGAGCTGGAGGGGGAGGCGCAGGTCTACGGCCCCCCCGACCCCGAGCAACGGGGCGGCGTGGTCTCTTTCTGCGCCCCTGCCGTCCATGCCCATGACCTGGGCACCTTCCTGGACCTGAAGGGCATCGCCATCCGGGCCGGGCACCACTGCGCCATGCCCCTGATGCGACACCTGGGCGTCCCGGCGACGGCGCGGGCCAGCTTCTACGTCTACAACACCCGGGAGGAGGTGGACGTCCTGGTGGACTCCCTCCACAGCGCGTTCCGCTACTTCGCCGACATCGGAGCGACCTCAGGGTCCCGCAGGAGCGCGCGGTAGGTCGGATTCCCCCACCTCTGGCCGCGCCCGTCGGAAGAGGCGGCGCTGCGTCCTACGGCTTGAGGCTGAACGGCGGGTAGCGGTCGGTCGTGAGCAGGAACGCGTAGGCCGTGACCCGGAGCCCCCACCGCATTACGCCGACGACGAAGTTGAACAGCCCCTGCGGATAGCTCCCCGTGATCAGGATGGCAAACCAGGCGATGATCACGACCACCACCACGCCGATGCTCAGAAAGGAGAGCACGATGTAGTGGGGGATCGCAAGCAGCCACTTGACGAGGGGCAGCCACCGGTTCAGCTCGTTGGGAACGTCCGGGTAGGCGATTTCCACGTGAACTGCCTGCTCCTCGTCGGTGGATGGGTACTCGTCCCGGAGCAGCAGGAGGTACGCTCCCACGCGATTCTGGAACTTCGCCAGCGCCACGTTCCAGTCGAACCACCATCGGGGATACTTCTGTCGAAACAGGATGAGCAGCAGCGGCGGCAAGATGAGCGCACCCCCTGCGACGAGGAATGCCGTATCCTGGTCCTGCCACTGCCCGGAAACCAGGGCTATGATGATCCCGATAGGGATGATCGCGATCAGGCGGAAGAAGGTGGACAGCCGGTCCAGCGGCTTCTCCGGATAGTCGACGGAGAGCTGGACGGGGTACGGGTTCTGCCCTTGCGTCATCTCTTCACACTCCTAGCCGCAGAGGCGATACCATCTGCTGCAGGTACGCCAGCACGGACAGGGCCGTGAGGCGTCCCGTTCGAGGGTTCTCCTCTGTCGGTACGTTCTCGATGTGCAGCTCCATTCGACCGAACTCGCCCTCCGCCACCACCTGGTGGGTGTTGCGGGTCACCCCCGGGTCTGCGATCACCCGGATGCTCGTCCGCAGCGGGCCCACGCCCGCCATGCTCACCGCCGCGGCCACGTTCACGTTGGCGGGAAAGAGCTTCACCGCCTCCGTGACGGGCCCCTCGTAGAGCACCGTCGGCGTCGTCACCGCGTCCAGGTCCACCCCCGCCGCGCCGGGAGCGCCGGCCAGGCCCCGGGGCGGCTTCCTCGTGATGATGGTCACGTCCTTGACCTGCCCCATGGCCGCGCCCCGAAGCCCGTCCAGGCCGATGATGGCCCCGGACGGGACATGGATCACCGCGCCCTTCTCTCGGGCCATCTCCACCAGGTCCTGGCGCTCCAGGAGGACGCCGCAGCTCAGCACCATGATCGAGACTCCCGCGGCGAGGGCCGTCTCCGCTACAGGCCCCACGGCCTCCGCGCCGGCGGCTTCGATGACCAGGTCGCAGAGGGGGGGCATCTCGGCCAGCGGGACCGAGCGGGGCGCGGTGGCCAGGGTGGTGGCAAAGGCCTTTGCCTTGGGCAGGTCCCGGCTGCTGAGGGCTGCCAGCCGTATGCCCGGCACCCTCTCCCGGTCCAGCTCCCGGGCCACGGTCCGCCCGATGGTCCCCATGCCGACGATGCCGACGTTCACGTGCCCTCCACCCTCTCGCCTCGCTCCGCTAGGCGCCCGACGGCATGGGCCCCACGGGGACCTCGATGAGTGCAGGGCGGTCCCGCTCGATGGCCTCCGCCAGTGCCTTCTGCAGCTCCTGGGCGTCGTGCGCGCGGTACCCGTCGGCGCCGTACGCATGCGCCAGCTTCACGAAGTCGGGGTTGTGGAGCCTAGCGCCGAACACCCGCCCGTCGAAGCGGTTCTCCTGGTCGCGCAGCACGTTGCCGTAGGCGTCGTCCTTGAACACCACCGCTATCGCCCCGATGTCGTGCAGCACCGCCGTGGCCAGCTCCTGCGAGTTGAAGAGGAAGCCGCCGTCGCCGGACACGGCGACCACGGCCTTGTCCGGGCACGCGACCTTGGCGCCCAGCGCCGTGGGGTAGGCGTATCCCAGGTTGCCGAAGTAGGAGGAGGTCAGGTAGGTGCGGGGGTGGTAGACGGGGAAGAAGGGCCGGCTGTAGTAGCCCACCTGGGTCATGCCTGCCACCAGCACGCCGTCTTCCGGCATCGCGGAGCGCAGCGCTCGGATGAAGGAGGCCTGTGGCTCCACCATGCCCGCAGGATCGTAGCGCAGGGAGCGGATGCCCTCGGTCTCCTCGCGGCGGGAGGGGCGTTGACGGCCGTTCTGCTTCAGGAGAGCGCACAGCTGCTCCAGCGCCCCGCGTGCGTCCGCGACCACGCCCAGCGTCCGCTCGTGGTTGCGTCCGATCTCCTCCGGGTCGATGTCGACTTGGACGACCTGCTGGCCGGGGTCAGCCTGCGCCGTCGCGAATCGAGTGCCAACCGCCAGGACCAGGTCGCTGGTGCGGAAGAGCTCGCGTAGCGGGTCCTTCGGCCCTCGGGCCACGCCCAGGGACAGGTAGTGCGCCTCGGATATCACGCCCTTCCCTTCACCGGTGGTGATGACCGGCGCCTGAAGCAGCTCCGCTAGCTCGCACAGCGCCGCCGACGCGCCCGACGTGATGACGCCGCCGCCCGCCCAGATGACGGGCCGCGCCGCGTTCGCCAGGGCGTTCGCAGCTTCTTCCAGCGCGGCCGGATCGCCCGGGGGCGACGGGAAGACGCCGGGCTCCAGGAGCTCCACGTCGCTCTCCTGCGCGAGGACGTCGGGAGGGATCTCGATGGCCACGGGCCGGGGACGCCCCGTGCGAAGCTCCAGGAAAGCCTGATGGACGGCGCGCGGCACCTCGCCGGCCTCGCCCACCTCCGCCCGCCACTTGGTGATGGGGGCGACCGTCGAGAGCTGGTCCCGCACCTCGTGGAGCACGCCCACGTCTTTGCCGATGAGGTCGCTAGCGATCTGGCCGGAGACCACGATCATCGGGGAGGAGGCGGAGTAGGCCGTGCCGATGCCCGAGGCGGCGTTGAGCAGCCCCGGCCCGGGCACCACCAGCGCCGCAGCGATGCCGCCGCCGGCGCGTGCGTAGCCGTCGGCCATGTAGGTGGTAGCCTGCTCGTGGCGGGTGGTGATGAAGCGGATGCCGGGCTCCTTGGCCAGCCCGTCCAGCGCGTGGTAGATCTGGACGCCCGGAAGACCGAAGACTACTCGGACCCCCTCCCGGTAGAGGGACTGGGCCAGGGCTTCTCCTCCCGTCATCACAGGCATGGGGCGCCTCCGGCGCTATCGCTCACGAGCGCGGCCAGTCTACCACAGGGCTACCGGCGCGTACACTGAAATCCCACGCGTGCCGCGCGGGCGTTCGTCGATGACAGCCTGTGCCGCCCATGGTATGCTGCGCAGCACCACCGCTGCTCGCAGGACTGGGGGTGTGCCATGCCCGGACCGCTGGACGGGGTTCGCGTGCTGGACTTCACGGAGATCATCGCCGGCCCCTTTGGCGGCATGCTGCTGGCCGACATGGGCGCCCAGGTCATCAAGGTCGAGCCTCCCTGGGGCGACCCCTGGCGCTACAACCGGGAGTTCCTTCCCGGCGAAAGCCACACCTACATCTCCCTCAACCGCGGCAAGCGGAGCCTGCCCCTGGACCTGGTGAGCCCGGAGGGGCAGGAGGTGGTCCGCAAGCTCGTCCCGGATATGGACGTGGTGATCGTCAACTACCGGCCGGACGTCCCCGCGAAGCTGGGCATCGACTACGAGACCCTCTCCGCCATCAACCCGCGCATCATCTACTGCGAGAACACCGCCTACGGCCGGCGAGGGCCCCACAGCCGGCGGCCCGGCTACGACCTCATCATCCAGGCCATGAGCGGCATCGTCGCGTCCGAGGGGAAGTTCGTGGAGGGCGTGCCGCAGCACGTGACCTCGAGCGCGATGGCGGACTTCGCCACCGGCATCGCCATCGCTTGGGGTGTATCGGCCGCGCTCTACGCTCGCGAGCGCACGGGCGTGGGCCAGAAGATCGAGGCGACGCTCCTGGCCACGGCGCTGATGCTCCAGACCAGCCGCCTGCTCCAGGTGGAGGTTGTCGACGGTGAGGACCGCGTTCAGGCCCTGGAGGACCTGTCGGCCATGAGGAGCGCAGGCCAGCCCTTCTCCGAGGTCCACGCTCGCATGGCGCAGTTCCGCGACCGTCCGCCGGGAAACATCTACTACCGGAACTACCAGACCCGGGACGGCGTCCTGGCCGTGGGCTGCCTCAGCGACCCGCTGCGAAAGAAGCTGGCGACCGTGCTCGACATTCGGGACATCCGCTTCGAGCCCGGCTACGACCCCGCCAGCGATGAGGCCCGCGCCTTCGGGAAGGCCCTCGAGGCGCAGACCGAGGCCCTTTTCCGGGAGCGCACCAACCAGGAGTGGATAGGCATCCTGGACGCCGCCGGCATCCCCTGCGGGCCCGTCCGCTTCATCGAAGAGCTCCTGGACGACGAGCAGGTCCGCGCCAACGAGATGGTCGTGGAGCTGGAGCACGCCTTGGCCGGCCCCCTCAAGATGGCAGGGCCCATCCTGCGCATGAGCGGCACACCTCTGGAGGCAACGAGCGCCTCGCCGGCCCTGGGCCAGCACACGGACGAAATCCTCGCCGCGCTGGGATACACCGCCCAGGAAGTGGAGCGCCTCAGGGAGCTGGGCGTCACCCGATAGCTTGTCGGCGTGGGAAATTGCCCACGCCTTCCCCTTGACAAGCCGTATGCGCCCCTTTTACCCTAGCACGCACCACCGCAGTGCCGTGGGTGCGGTATGCTGCGGACTTGGAACCGACGGAGGTGTTTATGCGGACGCTCAGACGCCGAGGGGCGGTCCTGGCTGCAGGAGCCCTGGCCTTGGTGATGGCCTTGGCCGTGGCCTGTGGCGGCGGTGACGACGGGGATGCGATGACGCAGACCACGACCGGCACCACCACCACGCAGCAGACCGCTGCAGCAACGACTACGACTACCACGGCAGCAACCACCCAACAGGCTGCCACTACAACTGCAGCACAGCCCACGGGCCCCACGAGCATCACGGTTGCTCGGCCCACGGGTGGCGGCACCCAGACGACCGCCGGTACAACCACCGGTGGCGAAATGATGATGAAGAAGGCCCCCGTCTACGGCGGCACCATCAACTCCTTCGTGTTCGGCGGGGCGCTGACCTTCGACCCCCACCACTTCGACTTCCGGGGCGCCGCTCCTGGCTGCTCGATGCAGCACCAGTATGACCGCCTCATCGACTACCAGCGGCCGTTCAACCCCGAGCAGGGTGCGGTCACCATCCCCGGCCTGGCAGAGTCCTGGGAGCCCAACGCCGCCGGTGACGTGTGGACCTTCAACCTGCGCCAGGGCGTCCAGTTCCACGACGGCTCGGCCTTCACCGCCGACGACGTGGTGGCCACCTTCGAGCGAGTGCTCGAGACCGAGTGGGACGTCTCCACCCGCGTGGTGATCCGTGCCCGACAGTTCGTCGAGCAGGTCACCAAGGTGGACGACCACACCGTCCAGTTCCACCTGGACGCTCCCAACCGGACCGTCATCCCCTTCCTTGGTAGCCCCTATGCCGGTCACATCCTGAACTCCGACGACATCACCACCAACGACCGGACCGTGGACACCTACCCGTGGAAGAAGATGGAGAAGTCCAACGGCACCGGTCCGTGGCTCCTGGTGGACTTCGACACGGACGCGGGCCAGAAGTGGGAGAAGAACCCCAACTACTGGGGCACGGACCCGGAGGGGAACTCCTACCCCTACCTGGACACCTACAACCACCCGGTCGTTCGGGACGACACCACCCGCTTCGCCCTGATCCAGTCCGGCGGCATTGATGTCTGGCCCGGCTGCGGCCCGACCATCAAGAAGAAGGAAGCCGACGCCATGATCCAGCGTGTCGGCGCCGACAAGCTGGGCGCCATCGACAGCAGCCGGGGTCTCTTCACCCACTACTTCATCAACTGGGAGATCCCGCCCTTTGACAACCCCAACGTCGTAGAGGCCCTGCGTCTCGCCATCCCGGTCTACGACATGTACAACATCCCGGACGAGGGTCGGGGTCTGCCGGGCCGCACGGTCCAGTGCGACTGGTTCCCCGAGTTCTGCATCCCGCAGGACGAGTTTGAGACCTTCCCCTCCCGGAACCCTGACCCCGCACAGCGCGCTGCGGACGTTGCTCGGGCCAAGCAGCTCGTCTGCGATGCCTTCGCCGACTGCGTAGCCCCGTTCAAGTTCGAGCTGGGTCTGGGCGAGCCCGGAATGGGCTTCGAGATGTGGACCATCGCCGTCCAGGGCATGCGAGACGTTGGCTTCACGCTGGAGGCCCAGCTGAAGGACTACGTTGCCTACATGACGGAGATCAAGCAGGGCAACTGGCACATGACCCGGGAGAACCTGTTCCAGTCGGTCAACGACCCGCTGGACCCCTACGCCATCAGCCTGCTCTCCGTGGGCACCGGGCTCGGCGGCCGACCCTGGTACTACCCTGGCCAGGAGCGGATGGACGAGGTGTTCTTCCGCTACGCTCGGTCGATCGACAACGCCGCAGCTCAGGAAGAAGCCAAGGCCATCGAGCGCATCCTGAACGAGCCCCAGCTGCCCATGATCAGCATCGGCTGGCCGGCCACCAACAGGATGTACTACCTGAAGGTCAAGAACTGGTTCCCGGGGCCTGGGTCCATGACTCTTGAGGACCTGAAGCACGTCTGGATAGACGAGGGCTAGAAGGCTCTGGACACCCCCAAAGGGTGTGCCAGGCTCACGGTAGATTGAGAACCGATTCCCGGCCACTCGCCCGAGAGGGCGGGTGGCCGGGATGGTAGTTTGCGGGGAGACGGATGCGGCAGTACATCATCCGACGGATGATCCTTATACCGGTCACGCTGTTCTTCTTGTCCATCATCTTCTTCGCGATGTTGCGGGCCATTCCCGGAGATACCGTGGACGCTATCTTCGCGGAGGATATGACCAGCAACCTCCAGGTGGAACGGGCGGCGCAGCTGCGTGAGGAGTTGGGGCTCACCCGTCCCATCTACGTGCAGTACGGTGACTGGATCTGGCACCTGCTCCAAGGCGACCTGGGCCGCTCGTTCCGCTACAACAAGCCCGTCGTGCAGGTCCTCCAAGAACGATGGGTGCCCTCCTTCCAGCTCATGATCATGGCAGGCATAGGCGGCTTCTTCGTGGGCGTGCCGCTGGGTGTCTTCTCCGCCTACAGACAGGATACAAGGATTGACTACGGCCTCAGGGTCATGGCCATTACGGGCATTACCCTGCCCGTCTTCGTGGTTGCCGCGCTCATTCTCATCTTCCTGGTGGGGGCCTTTGGTTGGATGCCGGAGGTGGGGTACGTCCACTTCACTGAAGACCCCGTGCGGAATATGAAGAAGATGGTCTGGCCGGCCATCGTGCTCATCATCGCCGCATCGGCCCCCTACATGCGCTTGGTGCGTTCCGAGATGCTTGAGGTCATCCGGGAGGACTACATCCGGACCGCCCGCTCCAAGGGTCTGCGAGAGCGCATCGTCATCTTCCGGCATGCCCTGCGCAACGCCCTCCTGCCGGTCATCACCATCACCGGCTTGAGCGTTGCGAACCTGATTTCCGGCACCGTTATCACCGAGTCGGTCTTCGAGGTGCCGGGTCTCGGGCGCACCGTTCGAGAGGCGGCCGGCTCCCGAGACTACGCCATGCTCCAGGGCATGGTCATCGCGATTGGCGCTGCGGTCATGGTCATCAACCTGCTGACGGATATGGCCTACGGCTGGATCGATCCCCGGATCCGCTACTCGTAGGTCCCAAGGAGAGAGAGGGAGTCTGTGGCAGCAACAGAGAGGGCGGGCGAACTCTTTTCGACTCCCCGGTGGCACGGGCGGGTCCGCCACTTCGCACTCAATGTCGTAAAGTTCGTCCAGGCCAAGCCCCTGGGGGCCGTGGGCGCCTTCATCATTCTCTTCATGACGTTTCTGGCAATCTTTCCCTACGTTATTGCGCCCCATGACCCTCTGGAGTTTGTAGGCACGCCGCATGCCGACCCCAGCAGGGACTTCGTCGTCGGGACGGACGAGCTGGGACGCGACGTGATGAGCCGGACTCTCTGGGCCACGCGGAACTCCATGCGCATCGGCGTGGTGGCCGTGCTTCTGGGCAAGACCATCGCTCTGCTGGTAGGGATGATGAGCGCCTACTTCGGCGGCCCCGTGGACCTCATCACCCAGCGCTTCGTCGACGCGCTCATCGCATTTCCCGGCCTCATTATCGCCCTCTTCTGGGTGGCCATCTTCGAACCGGGGATCCAGACCGTCACCTTTGCTATTACTATTGGACTTATTCCGGGGTCTATTCGCGTCATTCGATCGCGCGTCCTTTCGATTAAGGAGACCACGTACGTGGAGTCCGCGCGCGCCATCGGCGCGGGCGCGCCGCGCATCCTCTTCCGGCACATCCTGCCCAACGTCACGGCGCTGTACATGGTGATCATCAGCCTCAGCGTGGGCGGCGCCATCCTGGTCGAGTCCTCCCTGGCCTTCCTGGGCCTTGGCGTGAGCCCGGAGAACCCCACCTGGGGCAACATGGTGCAGACCAGCACCAAGAACCTCTTCCTCACCGGGTGGTGGCTGCCGCTGCCACCCTCTGCGGGCCTCGCCCTCTGCGTCTACGGGTTCAACATGCTGGGCGACGCCATGCGGGACGTCCTGGACCCCAGGCTGCGGGGCAGCCGGGCCGCCGGCGTTCGCACGTAGCCCCGTCGCTACACACCTACGAAGCTTGAAGCGCCCCCGCATGTCGGGGGCGCTGTCGCGTCCGCCGTCGCCCCTGCGCGCCTGGCCCGGCCACGCACGCGACCTGGGGATGGCAGAGAGGAGCGTCAGCGTGGGCCTCTAGGCGCATCGGCCTAAAGGAGAGGGCGCCGCACGGCGGCGAGTGAGGACGTGGGATCTGGGGTCGTAGCACCGGGCGATGGACTCTGGCTCAGGCCGCCTTGACCTCCTCGACGAGGCGGGCAACCGACGCTCGGGCGTCGCCGAAGAGCATGCGGGTATTCTCCGTGTAGAAGAGATCGTTCTCGATGCCGGCGAACCCCGGGTTCATGCTCCGCTTCAACACCAGGACGTGCTGGGCGCGATCGGCGTTGAGGATGGGCATGCCGTAGATGGGGCTGTCCTGCACGCTGCGTGCCGCCGGGTTGACCACGTCGTTGGCACCGATGACCACGGCCACGTCCGTTCGCTCGAACTCATCGTTGATCTCGTCCAGGTCGTACAGCTTGTCGTACGACACGTTCGCCTCGGCCAGCAGCACGTTCATGTGGCCCGGCATCCGGCCGGCGACGGGGTGGATGGCGTACCGTACGCTGACGCCTCGGGCCTCCAGCAGGTCGGCAAGCTCCCTGACCTGGTGCTGGGCCTGGGCCACCGCCAGCCCGTAGCCCGGAACGAAGATGACGGACCGGGCATAGGCCAGCAGTACCGCTGCGTCCTCCGCGGTCACGTCCCGCACGGCGCGGTCGTCGTCGCCCATCTGCGTCCCGCCCGCGCCTGCCGCGGCCCCGAACGCGCCGAACACCACGTTGGCCAGGGAGCGGTTCATCGCCTTGGTCATGATCTGCGTCAGGATGAGCCCCGCCGCGCCCACGAACGACCCCCCGATGATGAGCATGAGGTTGTCCAGTACGAAACCGGCCGCCGCGGCCGCCACGCCGGAGTAGGAGTTCAGCAGGGAGATGACCACCGGCATGTCCGCTCCGCCGATGCGGACCACCAGCAAGACGCCCAGCAGTAGTGAGACGGCGCCCAGGGCGATGTAGACCTCCATGCTGGCGGAGAAGGCCACCAGGTAGACCACCATGGCCAGGAGGCCCACAAACAGGACCAAGCTCAGGCTCCGCTGGAGGGGGAAGGTGACCGGCCGGGTCTCGATGAGGTCCTGCAGCTTGCCGAAGGCGATGACGCTCCCGGAGAGCGTGACCAGGCCGATGAGCGTCCCAAGGGCGATGGTGAGCGAGAGGTCCGTGGACAGCGAGCCGCCGTCCCGGGTTAGTCGGACGAACTCGGAGGCGGCGATGAGGGCCGACGCGCCTCCGCCCAGCCCGTTGAAGACCGCGACCATCTGCGGCATCGCCGTCATGCGTATGGTCTGCGCGAGCACAGCCCCGATCAGTGCCCCCAGAGCGATCCCCACCAGGATGAGCTCGTAGCGGACGATGTCACGGTCCAGCAGCGTGACCACCACGGCGATGAGCATCCCCAGCGAGGCCAGCAGGTTCCCCGAGCGCGCCGTGGCGGGTGAGCTGAGCCGCTTCAGCCCCAGGATGAGGAGGGCCGCGGCCAGCAGGTAGAAGTAGCGTATCGCGAGATCGAGGTCTGACTCCATTATCCCGGTCCCTCCGGTCCTCGCCGGAACAGTCGGAGCATGCGGTCGGTGACCATGAACCCGCCCACCACGTTGATCGTCGCCAGCACCACCGCCACCAGCCCCAGCACGGAGCTGACTGCGATATTCTCAGGGCCCGCCACCGCCAGCGCGCCGATGAGCGTGATGCCGGAGATGGCGTTCGCGCCGGACATGAGTGGCGTATGCAGGATGGGCGGGACCTTGGTGATCACCTCGAATCCCACGAAGATCGAAAGCACAAGCACGTAGAGAGCCACAATGATGGTTCCCTCTACCATCGGCAGGCCTCCTCCCCTGCGCGCTGCACTCGCACGACGGCGCTACCCCACCAGCGCCTTTGTCGGCCCGTGGACGATCTCGCCCCCGTGCGTGATGCAGCAGTCTCGAGTGATCACGTCCTCAAAGTCCAGGTGAAGCTCGCCGTCCTGCAGCAGGTGCAGGAGCAGGCCGGATATGTTCCGGGCGTACATCTGGCTTGCGTGGATGGGCATGGAGCTGGGAAGGTTCAGCGGGCCGTGGATGGTCACGCCGTGCCGCTCCACCGTCTCCCCCGGCACGGTCAGGCCGCAGTTGCCGCCCGTCTCCGCGGCGATGTCCACGATGACCGACCCCGGCCGCATGTCTCGCACCATCTCCTCGGAGATGAGGAGCGGAGCGGGCCTGCCCGGTATCAGCGCCGTGGTGATGACGAAGTCCACGTCCCGCACCAGGTTGTGGACCACGGCCTGTCCCCGCTCCTTGGCCTGCTCCGTAAGCTCCTTGGCGTAGCCTCGTGCGTCCTCCGCCGCCTCGTCCTGCGCCTCTGCGCCCACGAAGGCGGCGCCCAGGCTCTCCACCTGCTCCTTGACCGCCGGACGCACGTCGAAGGCCTGCATGGTGGCGCCCAGGCGGCGCGCGGTGGCGATGGCCTGCAACCCGGCCACCCCTGCCCCCAGCACCACGCCCTTGGCCGGTGGAATGGTCTGCGCGGCGGTCATCATCATCGGGAAGAGCTTCCCCAGCGAGCCGGACGCGATGAGAACCGCCTTGTACCCGGCGATGGTGGCCATGGACGTCAGGGCGTCCATCTTCTGCGCCCTAGCGATGCGGGGGATCGCATCCATGCTGAAGCTGGTCACCCCGCGCTCCGCCAGCGTCTTCACCAGGTCCGGGCTGGTCAGCGGCTGCAAAAGGCCGATGACCGTGGCGCCGGAGCGCAGCAGCGACGTCTCGTCCTGCGAGTCGTCTCCCGCGCCTGCGGGCTTCTGCACCTTGAGGACAACGTCCGCTTGGCCCCAGAGGCTGGCCGCATCGTCGACCACGGACGCGCCCGCGTCGCGGTACGCGTCGTCGGGGATGAAGGCGGAGGCGCCGGCGTCCCTCTCCACCAGGACCTCTACGCCGACCTTGAGGAGAGAGGCAACCGTCGCCGGCACAAGGGCGACGCGCCGCTCTCCGGGTAGGACCTCTCTGGGGACGCCAACCTTCATGCTTCCGTGTGTCCCCACAAGAGTTGTCTGCGTCCCTGCATCTCTCTAACTCTATCACACATCCCTCTCCTCTACACCCGGCAGGCCGATTGGTGCTACAGTGGAGTACGGTCACCAGGAGGAGAAGCACGAGCGATGCTCGACCACCGGTTCCAGAGCGTGGGACTCTCCGAGTCGGATCTCGACTTCGTCGTGCGCGAGGCGGCCCCGGACGCCACCGACGCCGAGCGCCTGAAGGGCCTCATCCGAGAGGACGAGGCGTTCCGCCGGGCGCTGGTGGGCGACGAGCGGGTCTTCGCTCGCGTGATGACTGACGAGGAGATCTTCCTGCGCATCTCCCCCGCCCTGTACTTCGAAGTCCTCCTGCGTCGTGCGCTGGTGGACCTGGAGCAGGCCGTCTACACCCTGGAGTACGATCGGGCCGGGACCATCCCCGTGTTCGACACCTCCAACGTGGTGGAGCTGCTTGCCCGCCGCGGCGTGGTCGGCTACCTCGCTGACATGCTCTCCTCCTTCACCCGGGTTCGGGTCTCGGTCACGGCGGTGCGTGTGCGCCGCGGCATCTGGCGCAGGGTCCGCACAAGCGACATGGACATCGACTCCCTGGTCCGACTGTGCAGCGCGGCGGAGCCGGAGCAACGCTTTGCCTTCTACAAGCGCATCGCAGACGTGTGCCTCTTCGTCTCCGGCCTCTTCCCCCACTCCGCCCGCGGCGTCCAGCGCACCTTCGCGCCCGGCCCCACCCCGGCGGCCCGAGCGCGACGCACGCTGGAGGAGTACGTGGAGGAGGGCCGCCGCTTCTACGAGCTCGCAGCCGAGCACCCTGCTGCTCGGGCGCTGGAGCTGACGGGCGTCCTGGGGCTATTGGGTGAGAACTTCACCACCGCCACCAAGCCCTTGCGCTTCATCGCCTCCCACTACCTGCACTCCAAGGGGCGCCAGCTCTTTGCGCCGCAGTCCGCCTAGGGTCGACGTGGGTCGCTGTCCGGTGACCACATCGCGCCGCCACTACCACGACGTTCTCCCCACGAGGAGGTCTCATGCTGGATAGGTATCTCGTCGCCGATCTGTTTACGGAGGAGGAGCGACAGACGCAGAGGGTGGCCCGCGAGTTCTTGGAGGCGGAGGTACACCCCAACATCGGCGCGTGGTGGGAGGACGGCGCGGCGCCCAGCTTCCTCGTGCCCACCTTCGGCCGCATGGGCTTCTTCGGCGCCACGCTGCCCACCGAGTATGGCGGCGGCGGTGTCAGTAACGTCGCCTACGGCCTGCTCATGTACGAGCTGGAGCGCGCCGACTCCGGCCTGCGCAGCCTGTCCAGCGTCCAGAGCGGCCTGGTCATGTACCCCATCTTCGAGTACGGCTCCGAGGAGCAGAAGCGCCACTACCTCCCCAAGCTCGCCTCGGGCGAGATGGTGGGCTGCTTCGGCCTCACCGAGCACGAGGGCGGCTCCGATCCCATGGCCATGCGGACCAGGATGCGCCGCGACGGCGACTCCTGCATCCTCACGGGCACCAAGATGTGGATCAGCAACGGCAACAACGCGGACGTGGCCCTGGTCTGGGCCAAGGACGATGAGGGCGTGGTCCGCGGCGTCTTGGTCCCCACCGACACGCCCGGCTTCCAGGCGAACGAGATCAAGCATAAGATGAGCCTTCGCGCCTCCGTCACCAGTGAGCTGGTCATGGACGAGGCCCGTGTCCCCATGTCCCAGGTGCTCCCCAAGGCCCAGGGACTGCGTGCGCCCCTGTCATGCCTCACCCAGGCCCGCTACGGCATCGCCTGGGGCGCCCTGGGGGCTCTGGAGGCCGTTTACCAGGAGGCCCTGGACTTCGCCCAGACCCGCACAACCTTCGGCAAGCCCAT
Organism: Dehalococcoidia bacterium; assembly: GCA_965205235.1. Classification (GTDB taxonomy): domain Bacteria; phylum Chloroflexota; class Dehalococcoidia; order Lucifugimonadales; family UBA1127; genus CBDBGD01. The sequence continues at coordinate 265,107 of CBDBGD010000002.1, read as the reverse complement.
CGCCGCCCGGCAGCTCGTGCAGGCCAAGCTCGTGGACATGCTTGCCGACCACACCAAGGGGCTGCTCATGGCGTGGCGCTTGGGCCGGCTCAAGGACGAGGGGACGATGAGCCACCTGCACGTCTCCGTGGCCAAGCGGGAGAACGTGCGGGCTGCGCTGAAGGGCGCGCGCTCGGCGCGGGACATCCTGGGGGCCAGCGGCATCACGGTGGAGTACGCCGCCATCCGGCACATGCTGAACCTGGAGACCGTGGACACCTACGAGGGCACCTACGACATCCACACCCTCATCCTGGGGCGGGACATCACCGGCCACAACGCCCTGGAGTAGTCCGCGCTACCGCACGCCGCTCTTCTCGCCGCGCTCCAGGGCGTCCGTGATGGCCTGCACCAGCGCCCGCGCCGACTCCGGCGTGAGCTCAACGGCCACCCTCGCGTCCATCCCCTGCGCCTCGTTCACGAAGTCGATGTTGATGGCATGGTCCAGGGGCGCGTGGAAGGGGTGGTCGAAGGAGACCGTGGCCTTCTGCAGCGGGAACCAGCCGTCGCGGCCCTTGCCGCTGCCCGCCACCAGCGCCTGCTCGACGATCATCGTGCACATGGTTGTGTCTCCTCTCGAAGGTCGCGTCGGCTATCCCAGGTGCTTCTCCAGGAAGGCGAAGAGCTTGTTCCAGCCGTCCACCGCCTGCTCCTGGCGATAGGCGGAGCGGTCGTAGTAGAAGAAGCCGTGGCCCGCCTTGGGGTACATGTGGAACTCGTACTCCTTGCCGTGCTTCCTCAGCTCCTGCTCGTGGGTGGCCACCTGGGCCGGCGTGGGGCTCTGGTCCTCCTCCCCGAACAGGCCCAGGATCGGGCACGGCAGGTCCGCCGTGTAGTCGATGGGCGCCACCGGCTGTTTCTCGCTCAGCTCCTCCTGCGACATGACCACGCGGCCGCCCCAGCAGTCGACCAGCGCGTCGAAGCCCTCCACCTGGCACGCGGCCAAGTAGCCGTGTCGACCGCCGGAGCACGTACCGAAGATGCCCACCTTCCCGTTCAGGTTGGGCAGCGCACGCAGGTAGCGCATCCCCGCCGCCAGGTCCGCCACCACCCCGTCGTCCGACACGCCCCCCTGGGAGCGCACCCGAGCGGCCACGTCCTCGGGTGTGCCGTGGCCCACCCGCTGGTACAGGTTGGGGCAGATGGCCAGGTAGCCGTGGTGGGCGAACTTGCGCGTCGCCTCCCGGTACCACTCGTCCCAGCCGGGCATGTGGTGCACCAGCACCACGCCGGGGAACGGGCCGGCGCCCAGCGGCCGTGCGAAATACGCGTAGACGTCGTCCCCGTTGTGCCCCTGGATGCTGATGGTCTCCGCCAGCATGCCTTCGTACAAATCCGTCGTATACATGTCGATACCCTCTCTGCGGATGGTGCCCCAAGCTTGGGCGTGACGCTCGCCCCTGTCAAGGGATGCCGAGTGCACAGCTTTGACAGCGCCCCAGCCGTCTCCCTAGACTCCAAGGGCGACAACGATGCATCGGAGGTCGACGTGATCACCGTACACCCGCGTCCCGACACCTTGGACCGCAGCACCGTCGAGGCCTACCGCGCCGTCGCCCCGGCAACCCTCGGCCACGCCCTCGAGACGGCCATGGAGCCGGCTATCCGCGCCCTCTGGCGGCCGGTGAAGCTCGTGGGCCCCGCGCTCACCGTCGAGACGACCCGGGACCTCTACGCCGCCGTGAACGCGGCGAAGGCCATCGTACAGCCGGGTGACGTGCTGGTCGTGGCCACCGGCAGGGACCCTCGCCACGCCATCACCGGCGAGTTCACCCTTCGCAACGCCCAGGAGTACGGCATCGCCGGCATGGTCGTCGATGCGCTCATGGCGGACGCCCGAGCACTGGAATCGATGGGCTTCCCCGTCTTCTGCTGGGGCTCCTCACCGGCGCTCATGAGCGCCATGCCGCGGCAGAGCAGAGAGCCCCAGGGTGCGCTGAACGTGCCCGTCGAGGTCGGCGGCGTCCGGGTCAACCCCGGCGACTTGGTCCTGGCCGACGACGACGGCGTCCTCATCGCTACGCCGGACCAGGCGCGGAGGTACCTGGCCACCTGCCAGGCGATGGAGGAGGGCGAGGACTACGCTCGCAACCAACTCGCCGCTGGCCGGCGCCTCTCCGAGGTCCGCCGCGAGATGGACGCCGCAGGCACGCCCCTCTCCGTCTTCCGCCGGCCGCAGGGCGGCTGAGGACGCGTGACATAACTGGCGGCAAACGCGAAGACACCCCCGGCTGCCGGGGGTGTCTTCATTCGTGTCTGGTAGCGGGGGCAGGACTCGAACCTGCGACCTTTGGGTTATGAGCCCAACGAGCTGCCGCTGCTCCACCCCGCGTCGGTGTCAGAAGAGAAGGAGCCATAGGTCCTGCAGTGGGAGAGGCCTCGGCCGATGAGAAACGGTCAGCTCCGACGGTTACCCGCCTTCCACCTCCGTCCTCACAAGCAGGTGGTCTACCTGCGGCCTTACCAGCTTTTAACGCTGTGGGAGGCCTCGTCTTGGGGTGGGCTTCGCGCTTAGATGCCTTCAGCGCTTCTCCCGACCGGCCTTGGCTACCCGGCTACGCCCCTGGCGGGACCACCGGTTCACCAGAGGGCCGTCCCTCCCGGTCCTCTCGTACTAGGGAGAGCTCCCCTCAAGCCTCCTGCGCCCGCGGCAGATAGAGACCGAACTGTCTCACGACGTTCTGAACCCAACTCACGTACCCCTTTAACGGGCGAACAGCCCGACCCTTGGGACCGTCTACAGCCCCAGGATGGGATGAGTCGACATCGAGGTGCCAAACGCCGCCGTCGATAGGAACTCTTGGGCGGCATTAGCCTGTTATCCCCGGGGTAGCTTTTATCCGATAAGCCACGGCCCGCCCACACGGTGCCGTAGGATCACTTTGCCCGGCTTTCGCCCCTGCTCGGCTTGTAGGCCTCACAGTCAAGCCCCCTTCTGCCAATGCACTCACCGGACGATTTCCATCCGTCCTGAGGGGACCTTGGGACGCCTCCGTTACCTTTTGGGAGGCGACCGCCCCAGTCAAACTACCCGCCTGGCATGGTTCCCGTTTGGTGACGGGTTAGGGCAGAAGTGTGAGAAGAGTGGTATTTCACCGACGGCTCCAGAGAAGCTGACGCCTCTCCTTCTCAGCCTCCCACCTATCCTACACATCACGCACCCCCGTCCAGTGCCAGGGTGCAGTAAAGCTCCACGGGGTCTATTTGTCCCGCCGCGGGTCACCCGCATCTGCACAGGTCCTGCAATTTCACCGAGCCCCTCGCTGAGACAGTCCTCCAGTCGTTCCGCCATTCATGCGGGTCGGAACTTACCCGACAAGGGACTTCGCTACCTTAGGACCGTTAGAGTTACGGCCGCCGTTCACCGGGGCTTCGTTTCAAAGCTTCTCTCCCTAAGGAGATAACCTCTCCACTTAACCTTCCGGCACTGGGCAGGCGTCAGTCCCTATACCTCGGGTTTCCCCTTGGCAGGGACCTAGGTTTTAGGTAAACAGTCGCCAGAGGAGCTGCGCTGCGGCCCACGGACGCTCCGGCGGCTTGCGCCTTCACCTCCACGGGCGCCCCTTCTCCCAAAGTTACGGGGCTCCTTTGCCGAGTTCCTTAGCGAGGGTTCTCTCGTTCGCCTTGGGGTTCTCACCCCTGCCCACCTGTGGCGGTTTGCGGTACGGGCGCCTACCTTTCTCCAACGAGGCTTTTCTTGGAGGTATGGGGACAGCCGAATTTCCCCCGCCGTAGCGGAGGATTCCCTCCCCTCTCAGCTTAACGCCACCGTGGATTTGCCTCCGGTGGCACGCCTACGAGGGAGGACACCCCATGTCCAGTGGGGATGCTCGGCCCCCCCTTCCCCGTCCCCCCGTGTTTCATCGAAAGGTCGGCGGTGCTGGAATTTTTACCAGCTGTCCTTCGCCTTCGCCTTGCGGCTACGGCTTAGGTCCCGACTTACCCTACGCCGTCTACCGTTCCGTAGGAATCCTTGGGCTTTCGGCGCCCCGGGTTTTCACCGGGGTTGTCGCTACTCATTCCGGGATTCTCACTCCCCTGCGCTCCACGATCCGTTCCCGGATCCCTTCGCTGCACAGGGGACGCTACCCTACCACTCGTCCATTCAAGGACGAATCCGCAGCTTCGGCGGCAGACTTAGCCCCGGGACATCTTCGGCGCAGGAACCCTCGACCGGTGAGCTGTTACGCACTCCCTAGAGGAATGGCTGCTTCTAAGCCAACCTCCCGGCTGTCTGGGGATCCCCACATCCTTTCCCACTCAGTCTGCACTTGGGGGCCTTAGCTGGCGGTCTGGGCTGTTTCCCTCTCGACGATGAAGCTTCTCCCCCACCGTCTCACTCCCAGGGTATGCCTGAGGGCATTCTGGGTTTGGTTGGGATTGGTAAGCTCGCGCCCCCACACCCATCCAATTTCCTTACCTCCCTCAGGGAACCCCTAGGGCTGCCCCTAAAGGCATTTCGGGTAGAACCAGCTATTACCAAGCTCGATTGGCATTTCACCGCTACCCCCAGCTCATCCCATGACTTTGCCCCGTCAACGGGTTCGGGCCTTCAGTCCGGATTAACGGACCTTCACCCTGGCCAGGGGTAGGTCGCCTGGCTTCGGGTCTCCTGAGAGTGACTCTGCGCCCTCTTCGGACTCGGTTTCCCTGCGGCTCCGGGACTCCTGTCCCTTAACCTTGCCACTCCCACGAACTCCCCGGATCATTCTCCAATAGGCACGCCATCACCCCGGCTTACGCCAAGGCTCTGACCGTCTGTAGGCCCACGGTTTCAGGTCTTTTCACCCCCCTTTCGGGGTACTTTTCACCTTTCCCTCACGGTACTGGTTCACTATCGGTCGCCAAGAGTGTTTAGCTTTGGGGGGTGGTCCCCCCGGCTTCCCGCAGGATTCCTCGTGTCCCACGGTACTCGGGAACGTGTCCAGAAGCTGGTCACTCCTTTCGCCTACGGGACTCTCACCCTCTTCGGTGGCTCCTTCCAGAAACCTTGAGCTAGGAGTGGCATCTTCTTGGGAGACCTGGGGCTCTCCCCGGTCACGCCCCACAACCCCCAGGAGGCATAGGACCCCAGTCCACTTAGTCTCCTGGGTTTGAGCTCCGCCCCGTTCGCTCGCCGCTACTCAGGGCATCGCGGTTGCTTCCTTTTCCTCGGGGTACTGAGATGTTTCACTTCCCCCGGTTCCCCCCTCCGGGACCAAACTCCCGGAGGTGACCCGCCTCATCAACGGGCCGGGTTTCCCCATTCGGGCACCCCGGGCTCCGCGCGCTAGACCGCTCACCCGGGCGTTTCGCCGCCTGGCCGCGCCCTTCTTCGGCTCTTGGCACCTAGGCATCCCCCGTGGACCCTTTGTACCTCTTCCACTACAGGACCTAGTGCTCCTTCTTCTCCTGTTAAGGTGCGCCTGCCTCTAGAACGCATCGAGGCGGCCCGGAAGCCCGGACCGCCTCGGCCGGTTCGTTCCGCGCTGCTCTGTTTACGGCATGTTCATAGATGCAGAGCGCCATTCTATACCCACGGCGCTTCCTCCGTCAAGCAACCTGGTCGACTCTTGCGAAGGACACCGGGCGTCCGACCTGGTACGGCGCCGCCCTCCTCAGGCCGCTCGCGGCCGTTCTCCGACGCGGACCGAACGCTCCCCATCACCCCAGGATCTGCGATAGGAACAGCTGGGCCCGCTCGTGCTTGGGGTTGGTGAAGAACTCGTTGGGCGGGGACTCCTCGATGATGCTTCCCTCGTCGAACATGATGACCCGGTCGGCCACCTCCCTGGCAAAGCCGATCTCATGGGTGATGATCAGCATGGTCATGCCCGACTCCGCCAGCTCCCGCATCACGTCCAGCACCTCCTTGATCATCTCCGGGTCCAGCGCGGACGTCGGCTCGTCGAACAGCATGATCTTCGGCTGCATCGCCAGCGCCCGTGCGATGGCCACCCGCTGCTGCTGTCCGCCTGAGAGCTGCGACGGGTACTTGTCCGCCTGCTCCGGGATGCCCACGCGCTCCAGCAGGCCGATGGCCACCTCCTCCGCCTGCGAGCGGGGCCACTTGCGGACCTTCATCGGCGCCAGGGTGATGTTCCGCATGACGCTGAGATGCGGGAACAGGTTGAACGACTGGAACACCATCCCCACCTCTCGACGGATGGCGTCGATGTTTCGCACGTCGTTCGTCAGCTCCACCCCGTCCACGATGATGTCGCCCCGCTGGTGCTCCTCCAGCCGGTTGATGGTCCGGATGAACGTCGACTTTCCCGAGCCCGAAGGCCCCAGGATGACGATCTTCTCCTCCCGCCGCACCGTGGTGGTGATGCCGTTGAGCACGTGGAACGCCCCGTACCACTTGTGCACGTCCCGGGCGATGATGATGTCGTCGGGTTCCGCCCCGTGCCCGTTGCTGTTCATAGGGTCCTCCCCTCACGCCTCCTGCCGAATGCCGGTTTCGTCACAGCAGTCAGGCGCCTGTGGTTATCGACGGCCCACGCCCATTTGCTTCTCCACGTCTCTGCTCACGTAGGACATGCCGTAGCAGAAGATCCAGAAGACCAGCGCCAGGAAGATGAACACCTCCTTGGCATTGGCCAGGTACTCCGGGTTGCCCTGGATGAACGCCCGGCTGAACTCCACGATGTCCAGCATGCCGATGATGTAGACCAGGCTGGTGTCCTTGAAGAGTGAGATGAACTGGCCCACGATGGCCGGAATCACGTTGCGAATGGCCTGCGGCAGGGAGATCAGCAGCGTCGTCTGCCAGCTCGGCAGCCCCAGCGCGCGTGCGGCCTCCGCCTGGCCCGGATGCAGCGCCTGCAGCCCGCCGCGGATGTTCTCCGCCATGTACGCCGAGCTGAACAGCGTGATGACAATCGCCGCCCGCAGCACCGAGTTCAGCGGGAAGTCCTCCGGGAACGCCAGCGGCACCAGCACCTGCGACATGAACAGCAGCGTGATCAGCGGCACGCCCCGGAACACCTCGATGAATACCACGCACAGCACCTTCACCACGGGCAGGTTGCTCCGGCGTCCCAGCGCCAGCGCAATGCCGATGGGCAGGCTCAGCGTGATGCCGCTGATTGCCAGCAGCAGGTTGAGCATCAGGCCGCCCCAGTCCGTGACTTTCACGGGCTGCAGGCCCGGCACCCCTTCGATGCCTCGCAGCAGCACCAGCGTCAGGAGGAAGGCCAGCACGCCCAGCACGGCCACGTTCCGTGCGGACCCCAGGGCCGTGTAGCGGGCCAGCGCCCACCCCAGGGCCAGGGCCGGCGCGTTGGCGATGAGCAGCAGTCGTATGTCCAGCCCCATCCGCTCCATGTCGTATGGGAGGAAGGCGCTCGCGACGGCGATGATCGCCACCGCGAGCGCTACGCGCTTTGCCACGCCTCCGCCGGCCACCGTCCAGGTCATCCCCAGCAGCGCCGTCACCATCAGCAGCGCCGCCTGCGGCCTCCAGAAGCAGTCGTTGCCCGGACAGGCCTGGTCCGTGTTGTACTGGCCTATGAAGAAGAACCCCCCAATTCGGGAGATGATGGTCCAGTCGGCGCTCAGGAAGACCCATCGCAGGCCGAACCATAGCCCCAGCAGGATCGCTGTCCCGGCCCCCAGAGTCAGCAGGGTGTTGAACCGGGAGCTGAACAGGTTGGCGTAGGCCCAGCCCGACAGGCCCACCTCGGTCCGCGGCGGTGGTAGGGGCGCGGGGGCTGTGTGCGGTCCAGTCGCCATGCTCTAGCCCACGAACCGGATGCGCCGGTTGTAGAGATTGCCAATGAGCGACCACGTCAGGCTCATCGCAAGGTACACCGCCATGATGATGATGAAGATGGACACTGCGGGTGCGGTCTGCGTCATCGTCTTCGCAACGTTTGTCAGGTCGGAGTAGCCTATGGCGCCCGCTAGGCTGCTGTTCTTGGTCAGGTTGAGGCACTGGCTGATCAGCGGCGGGATGATGACCCGCAGGGCCTGGGGAAAGGTCACGTGGCGCAGCACGTTCATCGATGAGAGGCCAACGGCGTGGCCCGCCTCCGTCTGCCCTCGGCCCACCGACTGGATGCCCGCGCGCACGATCTCGGCGATGAAGGACGACGTGTAGATGACCAGCCCCACCAGCAGGGCCAGCAGGCCCGCGCTCGCCGTGAAGCCGCCGGATATGCGCAGGAACGTCCCCTCCTGTACGGGCTCGGAAATGCCCAGCGGCAACTCACCGAATGCGGCCCACGCCACACCCCACCCTAGGACCGCCGCCAGCGCGAACGCGCCCACGCCGTAGAGCAGCGGCGAGGACGACTGCCCCGTCGCGGTCTCTCGGCCGCTGCGCCTCCGGTGGATCACCACGCCCGCCGCGACGCCCAGGGCTGCCAGCGCCAGCCACAGGCCTGTCCCGGCGCCGGTCGCGGTCGGCCAGGGCACCGAGACACCGCTGTTGTTGACGTAGATGCTCCCGGCGAAAATGTAGCTCTCTCGTATTTGCGGGAGGGCCAGGAAGATGTAGAACCAGAAGAAGAGCTGCACCAGCAGCGGCACGTTGCGGAAGAACTCCACGTACACCGTGGCAATCTTCGACACCAGCCAGTTGCGGGACAGCCGCATGACGCCGACCATAATCCCCAGCGCGATGGCCAGAACGATGCCCACCACGGCGACGATGAAGGTGTTGGTGGCTGCAACGCCCAGCGCGTAGAGGAACGTGTCCGACGACTCGTAGGGGAGGAAGTGCTGCCCGATGGGTGTCTGGTAGGCGCGCGAGAGGAAATCGAAGCCGTAGGGGATGTCCCGGTCCTGGATCGCCCGTCCGATGTTGGCGAAGAACCACAGGACCAGCACCACCACCACAATGGCGGACACGATCTGCGAGGCCCACTGAAGGACCTGCACGTGTCGCCAGACCGGGATGCCCTGGTAGGTGAGGCTGTTGGCCAGCGTCTTCATCATCGCTTGCCCGGACTGCACCTCCCTCGCTGCCCGATTCTATCACTAATCCGCGTGCAATGCGCCGGCTAGCACAGCGCGTACAGCGCGCGGGTTCCGGCGCACAAAGGGAACGGCCGGCTCACGAGCCGGCCGTTCCTTCTTGCAGTGTTAGCTGCTTGCAGCTTCAGCGTGTGCTGGGTGTTACCGCAACGGCGCCGAGTAGATCTGGCCGCCCTTGGGGCAGTCCTGGCACGGGGCCTCGTTCCAGAGGGCGTTGCGGCCGTTCTCTCGCGGCAGGTTGACTCCCTCCGGGCCAAGGTTGCGGTTGTAGATCTCGCCGTAGTTGCCCACGGCCCTGATCACGTCCTGCCCAACCGTGTTCGACAGGCCCAGGCTCTCCTGGCCGAAGGCGTTCTCAGTCCCCGGCAGCCCGAACAGCCGGTCCACCTTCGTATCGCCGGTTGCTGCCGTCGGCACGCTGGCCTGGCCAACGCTGTACGCCTCCGCGTAGATCAGGATGCCCATCACCGTCTTCACGATGTCGAACCACTGGTCGTCGCCATGCGGCACCACGGGGCCCAGCGGCTCCTCGGAGATCGTCTCCGGCAGGATCGTGTGGTCGTCCCGGTTCTGCAGCGCCGTGCCCAGGGCCGCAAGCTGTGACCGGTCGTTCGTGAAGGCGTCGCACTGCTGAGCCTCGTAGGCGGCAACCACAGCGTCCGTGTCCTCAAACGTCACCGGGTTGATGTTCAGCCCGTTCTGGTTTGAGAAGTCCTGCAGGTTCAGCTCCGTCGTCGTGCCCTGGGTCACGCAGACGCTGGCGTCTTGCAGCTCCAGGGCGCTGGAGATGCCCAGGTCCTTCCGGACCATGAAGCCCTGTCCGTCGTAGAACATCGTCTGGGCGTAGTTGCCCCACTGGGAGTCTCGGGAAGTGGTCCATGTGACGGTGCGGACCAGCATGTCAACTTCGCCGGACTGGATCGTGGGCCCACGCTCGGCGGCGCTGATCAGGCGAATCTCGATGGCGTTGGGGTCGCCCAGGACTGCGGCTGCCAGCGCGCGGCACAGGTCGATGTCGAACCCCACGTTGTTGCCGTCGTCGTCCAGGGATCCGTAGCCTGGCACGTCGTTTCGGCTGGCGCAGATGACCGTGCCCCGCTCCTTCACCGCATCCAATCGAGAGCTACTCTCCATCGCTTGGCCGTTCGTCTCGGCCATCGAATCGGTTGTGGTGTCCGTATCGGCCTCGTCACCGTTCTCACAACCGACAACAGCCAAGACGCTGATCGCCAGCACGACCGTCATCAGGGTCCACTTGAATCGCTTCATTCCCCTGCTCCTTCATTCGACTTTGTACGCCGCCCACACGCGAACGCCGCACTCTGCAAACGCCGGTATTCTATCCCTTGTGCGAGTCGCGGCGCAATACGTATCGCGGTGGTAAACTGTCGAAGGTACATGCGCGCCGACCGTGAGCGGTCCCGCAACCAGTCTCGCGGGTGTACTCCCTGGAGGGCGGCAGCGCTTCTGGGCGAGCGACATTGAGCGAGGAGGAGCAGTATGGGCGATTACCCCGTTCGGTTCGATGCTGAGTATCCCGAGTCTCCCTCCAGGTGGCTGGCGCTCTTGGGAGCCCTCTTCTGGCTCAAGGGGCTTCTGCTGCTCCCGCACATCGTAGCGCTCTTCTTCCTGGGCATTATCGCCTTCATCGTCTACTACGTGGCGTACGTGGTGGTGCTCGTCACCGGCAGCTATCCCCGGGGCCTCTTCACCTTCACCGTCGGCGTCCAGCGCTGGTCCACTAGGACCGACTCGTGGATGAACGGCCTGACCGACAAGTATCCCCCCTTCTCCCTGGGCACGGAGGAGTTCCCTGTCAGGCTAGGCGTGGACTATCCGGACTTCTCGTCGCGGCTGTTGGCCCTGCTGGGGGTGATCTTCATCAAGTTCTTTCTTCTGCTCCCCCACCTCATCATCCTGTACCTGCTGGGCTTGGTCTCCTTCGCGGTCGTATACATCGGCTACTGGGCCGTGCTCATAACCGGCAGGTACCCACGCGGCCTGTTCGATCTCGTGGTCGGCGTCCAGCGCTGGTCCTACCGGAGCAACGCGTGGCTGTTCGGCTGGACGGACCGGTACCCGCCCTTCAGCCTGAGCTAGCCGCGGCCCGTCCCGTTCGCACGCCTCTCGACGCGCCGGCTAGTCCTCGTCGAACTCTTCCGGCATCAGCACGAACTCGGGGTACGCCTCCAGCTTCAGCTCCGTGACGTCCTGCCCCAGCCGCTCCACGTCCGGCGGCACCCGGGTGCCCAGTGTCTTGTCCAGGCCCCACCAGAGCAGCCACGTCGTCCCGAACACAAAGGCCCCGATGGACACGATGCCCAGCAGCTGGATGTGGAACTGCGCGTCCTCCACGGCGATGCATGCAGCCAGCGTCCCCCAGATGCCGGCGAAGAGGTGCGCAGGGACCGCGCCCACAACGTCGTCCACCTTGATCTGCTCCAGGAACTTGAGCCCCGCCGTGCAGATCAGGCCGCCGATGGCGCCGATGATGATCGCCCACAGGTGCGCCGGGATGCCGATAACCGACTCTGCGATGTCGGGGCCGGCCGTGATGGAGACCAGCCCGGCAATGGCGCCGTTCAGCCCGGCAAAGAGGTCCGTCCGGCCCAGCAGTGGCCGGGACACGGCCAGGGCGGCTATAACGCCCGCCGCGGCCGCCAGGTTGGTGTTCACCAGCACGATGCTCATGGCGACCGCATCCAGGGAGCTCCCCAGGGCCAGTTGCGACCCGCCGTTGAAGCCGAACCAGCCCATCCACAGGATGAACACGCCCAGCGTCACCACCAGCACGTTGGAGGGCGGCGTTGGCCGCACGCTGCCGTCGCGGCGGTACTTGCCCAGCCGTGGCCCGACAACCAGCAGGCCCGCCAACGCCGCCCAGCCTCCCGTGCTGTGCACGATGGTGGAGCCGGCGAAGTCCTGGAACCCCAGGTCGTACAGCCATCCCTCGCCCCACGTCCACGCGCCCACGATCGGGTAGAGGAGCGCGGTCAGGACCAGCACGAACAGGAAGAAGACCCACAGCTTCACGCGCTCGGCGATCGCGCCCGACACGATGGAGGCCGTTGTCGCCACGAAGACCATCTGGAAGAACCAGTCGGACATCGTGGAGTATCCCAGCTCCGCCACACCCGCCGCCGCGCTCGCCACGCCGTCCATCAGCGCCAGCTCGTCCGCCGACGACCCGTACAGGAACCCCGGCTTGCCGATGATGCCCCCAAGGCTGCTGTCGCCGTACATGATCGTGTAGCCGAAGACGAAGTAGGCCAGCCCGGCGATGGAGTACAGACCGATATTCTTGAGGCAGATCATGGAGGCGTTCTTGGTGCGCACAGAGCCGGACTCCAGCATCGTGAACCCGGCGCACATCCACATGATCAGCACGCCCCAGACCAGAAACGCAAACGTGTTCAGCACGAACTGCGTCTCCATGTCGACCCCCTGGGCATAGGCCACCGTCGGCCTGGCGAGGAGGAAGCCGGCCGTCAGAAACGCTGCGACTGCCATCACAATGTTGCGTCTGCGACTCATAAACACAGGCATCAACCCCATTTGAGATTTCGGGCCTATTATGCCCCCCTCGCGTTGCTGCGTCTAGTTGGCGTCGAACTGCCTCCTCATAATTCCTCACGCCTCCTCCGTAGTTGGTGCCGGTTCACTTCTCACACCTTCTCACGTCGCTGCCCGCGTCCGCTGCGCCGCGAAGCCGCCGCGCACCCTTGACAACGCCTGCACGGCGGGGGTATGTACAGGGCACAGACCCGTCGCAGGAGGAGGGCGCTATGTGGAAGGGCATGAAGGTCATCGACGCCGACGCGCACATGCACGAGCCGGAGTACCTCTGGGAGCGCTACGTCGAGTCCGCGTACCAGGACAGGGTCCCCAGGGTCGCCTTCATGGACGGCCTCAACATGGTCTACGAGCCGGACGGCGTCGTCCTGCCCAAGGGCAAGATTCCTGAGCCCCCGTCGCCCCACATCTGGACCGGCCTGGAGGAGAAGTACGGCGAGGCCTTCCGCCAGTGGTGGGGCCCCAACATCCGCCTGCAAGACATGGACAAGTTCGGCTGGGACATCCAGGTGTGCCTGCCCACCGGCAACAACGGCAACTTCGTCATGCGGGCCGCCCTCAAGGACGCCGGCATTGGCGCCGCCATGTCCCGCGCCTACCACAACTGGTGTCACGACTACTGCTCGGAGGACCCCAAGCGCCTCAAGTTCACCGCCGTCCTCCCCGGCGCCAACATCGAGGACATCGTCACGGAGGCCCGCCGCGCGGTCGAAGAGCTCGGCGCCGTCTCGGTCCGCAACCCCTTGCTGCCCGAGGGCAAGTGGATTCACGACCCCGAGTACGATGCCCTGTGGCAGCTCGCGGTCGACCTCGACTTCCCCGTCTCCGCCCACGGCGAGTACCGCCAGCGCCGCACCCAGCCCTTCCGCGACCTAGGCCACGACTACGGCGTGCCGGGCGCCCTCGCGGGCCTCGACCACGCCCTGGGCTTCCCGCTCGACAACATGACCACCATGGGCCACTTCATCTTCGCCGGCATCCTGGAGCGCTTCCCCACCCTCCGCCTGGCTGTCCTCGAGTCCAACGCCGGCTGGCTCCCCTTCTGGCTCGGCCGCATGGACGACCACGCCCACGGGCGCAACAGCATGTTCTTCAACGCAGACCCCCTGCCCCTGACGCCGTCCGAGTACTACTACCGCCAGATATACGTGGCCTGCGACGGCGATGAGCGGGCGCTGCAATATGCGGTGGACGCGACCAACGGCGGGGAGCACATCGTCTGGAACACGGACTATCCCCACCCCGACGCGCCCAACCCCGAGACAGCCCTGCCGGACTTCGACGCGCACCCCATCTCGGAGGACGCCAAGAAGAAAATCCTCTGGGACAACGCGGTGGAGCTCTACGGGCCCCGGCTCATCGGCTAGCTGAAGGGTCGTGTAGGGGCGGTTCGCGAACCGCCCCTACGGGTTGCGGCAGGTGAGCGGCACACTCCCCTTCTCGTCGTTCCTGCGGAGGCAGGGACCTCGCCCCCTGTCGGGAGGTGTAGGGGCGCCCCTTGCTCGTCGGTCCGCTCGTGGTGAGCTTGTCGAACCATGAGCCACGCGGCCGGCGGGTGAGGGCTAGGACGACCCCGTCGCCGTCGCGCCGTGGCCCTCGTCCTCCTCCGCCTCCACCCGCAGGTCCGGCAGCCAGCGCAGCCAGGATGGCAGGTACCAGTTCCGCTTGCCCAGCACTTCCATGCTCGCCGGCACCAGTATCGACCGCACCAGCGTCGCGTCCAGCAGGATGGCCACCGACAGGCCGAACCCCACCTGCTGGTTGATGATCGTCTCGCCCGACGCGAACGCCCCGAACACCGCCACCATGATCAGCGCCGCGCCCGTGATGATCCCCGCCGTCGACCGCAGGCCGTAGGCCACCGCCTCCGCGTTGTTCCCCGTCTGGTCGTACCGCTCTCGGATGCGGCTCAGCAGGAACACGTGGTAGTCCATGGACAGCCCGAACAGGATCGAGAACAGGAACAGCGGTATCCAGACGTCTATGACCTCCGCCTGCTGGAACCCCAGTAGGCCGGCGCCTATCCCCTTCTGGAACACCAGCACCATCAGCCCGTAGGCCGTCCCCACCGACAGCAGGTTCATGAAGACGGCCTTGATCGGGATGACGATGGACCGGAAGACCAGCATCAGCACCAGGAAGCTGAAGCCCAGGACGAAGGCGAACACGGGGATGGTGTACCGCGCCACGATGTCGAACACGTCCGCCACCACGGCGCTGTCCCCGCCCACCAGCACCCTCGCGTCCACCCCGGCGAAGGCCGCGGGTATGTACTCCTCGCGGATGGTGGTGATGACGTCCACCGTCTCCTGGCGGCGCGTCTCGCCCGGAATGAGCACGGTCAGCAGCGCCAGGTCCCCGGCCTCGTTGACCTCCGGCAGCGGCACCACCGTCAGGCCTGCCGGGTGCTCGGCCAGGGACGTCTGCAGCTTCCCCGTCGCCGCCTGCACGTCGGGGCTGCCGATGTTGCCGTCGATGACGATCTCGGTCGGCGTCACCGCGCCGAACCCGAACGGGAACGCCTCCTCGATGACGAAGAAGGCCTCCCGGGTCTCCGCCCCTTCGGGGAAGACGTCCACCCCGTTGAGGCCGGTCTTGATTCCGGGCCACTGGAAGTAGAACAGGATGATGACGATCATCGGTGCGCTGACGGCGATGATGCTGACCACCGGGTAGCGCATCACGGTGTGGGTCACCCGGTCCCAGAATCCGCCCTTGGAGCTGTCCGACGACTCGGTGGCCTGGCCCCGCTTCCTTCCGAAGATCGGGATGGGCAGCCGGTCTATCTTGTCCCCCAGCACCGCAAGGCTGGCCGGCAGGAAGGTGAGCGTGCCCGCCAGCGCCACCAGTACCACCAGGATAGCCCCCAGGCCCAGCGACTGGAAGAAGGAGAACGGCACGATGAGGATGCCGCACAGCGCGATTACCACCGTCAGCCCGCTGAACAGCACCGTTCGCCCCGCCGTCGCCCCTGCCCGTGCGATGGCCTCGTACTTGCTCAGCCCGCGGGCCGTCTCGTCCCGGTACCGGGAGATGATCAGCAGCGAGTAGTCGATGCCCACCGCCAGGCCGATCATCACGATCATCAGTGTCACGAAGAAGACCAGGTCGAAGAACTGCCCGATGACCGCAGCGATCCCCATCGCCACGATGATGCACACCAGCGACAGGCCGATGGGCATCAGCACCGCGACCACCGTCCCGAACAGCACCACCAGGATGAGCAGCGCCACCGGGATGCCCACGCGCTCGCCCTGCTGCAGGTCCCGTTCCGACAGCTCGTTCTGCTCGTGCGAGACGCTCGCTTCCCCGACGATGAGCACGCGGAAGCCGTCCTCCTGGTTCGCGTGCTCCACCACCTCCACCACGTGCTCGACGTTGTCGACGGCCTCCTCAAAGTCGCCCGTCATCTGCATGGGCATGATGGTGGTCTTGAGGTCCTGGGATACAAGACCCCCCCGGACCAGCGGGTTGGTGGCGTTGTAGACGTTGGGCCCGGGTGTGACCACCTCGGTGCCCAGGGCCCCCACGTCGGCGTACACCTCCTCCACCTTTGCCTGGAACGCCGGGTCCTGCACCGTGAGCGTCTCCGACTGCACGATGACGATCTCGGTCAGCTGCTGCGGGCCGCGGAGCCGCTCCTCCAGCAGGTCCTCCGCCTGGCGAGACTCCGCGCCGCCGCTCAGCACCAGCTCCGTCGTCGTCGCCCTGTCGAGCACGTCCGCGAACTCGATGCCCGGCCCCATCTCGCCGTCCACGGCCAGTGCACCGCCGATCAGTACCAGCGCGGCCCACACCGCCAGGACCAGCTTGGCCTTGCGGGCGCTGAACCGGGCCAACCATTCGGTCACGGCATCTCCTCCAGGTGTGGAATGTGCTCCCGCGGACGGGAAGGGCGACGCGTGCCGCGGCCCATGGGCGTCACCACTTGCTGGACTCCTCGGCGTACACGTGGTCGGGCAGCCGGTACGAGATGCCGGCCTCGTCAAAGGCCGAGCCCGTCATCAGCGTCGTGAACTGGGTGAGTCTGTTGCTCCGGGCAAGGGCCGGGATTATTCTGCGCATCAGCCGCTCATAGCGCCCCTGCAACCGGTACACGGGCAGGACTCCCCACGAGGAGTCCGGGGGGTACTTCAGATCGTCGGCCAGGGAGTCCCCGATGAGCGCCCGTGAGATCTTGAACACGTACTTTGCAAGGCTCCGTCGCGCCTCGGGGTCGTCGATTCCCACGATCAGTGGGGCCGAGTTGATGAGCGCATTGGACATGGCCACCGACTCGAAGTCGATGGGCGGTTCGCATGCCCCGCCGACCGCGAACAGCTTGAGCGCCTCCTCCCGGTCGCGGAACAGTATTGTCTCTGGGATGCCCATCAGGTGGCCGGTGTAGCGCCACACCGCCATGAAGCTCGCGGCCTCTTCCTCGTCGAACCTGCCGCCCAGCCTCTGCAGGTGGTACAGCAGCCTGGCGGAGAACGCGGTTATGGCAAAGCCCAGGTGCGCTGAGCTGATGGGCGTGCCCCAGGCCTCCGCGTTCCATTCGTCCGAGCTGTTCAGAAGCCGTCGTATCTGGGCGTGGATCAGCCGGATGCGCACGGAGAGCTTCCAGCCGTCCCCCAGCCTCTCCAGACCCCCTGGTATGAAGAGCTCCACCAGGTGGCGATTGTTCTGCCTGAGACGCCTGACCCCTCGGTCGCGGACCCGCCCGGTTATGAAGAAGGACTTGCTAATGTTGGTGCCGAAGCCTTCCACCAGCGTCCCGCCGACGAAGGCCCCGAGGACCAGGTTGGAGTTGCGGAAGAACATGCGGAAGGCGGGAGAGAGCGCCGGGAGGTCCACCCAGTCCGGCGGCGTGCTGATCTTCTCGAAGAAGTCGCGGAGGATGGGCGGCGCGTCCGCCAGGGTCTGCTCGTCCTGCTCCATCGCTCCGTGGATGAGATGGGCCGTGCTTCCCGGCTTCGCCTTTTCCACCTCTGCGAGGTGGTCCATGAGAGCGTCGGCTTCCGGGTCGCCCACGGTCGTGTGGGCGATGTAGTTCGTCGCTAGCTCCGGGTCGATGCCGCGCGCCTTCTCATAGCCCAGCAGATAGTCCGTGGGAATATTCGCGGCGGTCAATCGGTCCTCGCGTGAGTTTCTGTGAAGTATGCCACCGCACCTAGTATAGCGGCGCGAGCCTATCGTGCAACGGCTGAGCGGCATCGACCCCGTCCGCCCTTGCTCGTTGACAGCCCGTCGACTGCATGGTACTCTCCGCCGCAAATATGGATCTGTCCGTTCAGGTGCCCACCCTGGGAGAATAGGGAAGGCGGTGAAAATCCGCCGCGGTAGCGCCACTGTGAGCGGGGTTTGGGGCCGGAGTCCACTGTCAGCGAGCTGATGGGAAGGGCCCGGCAGAGGCAAATCCACCCGCGAGCCAGGAGACCTGCCTGAACGGAGGGTGACTACTCTCCGCACCAGAGAGGGTCCCTCGGTTCTCGGGTTGCAGTCCCGGGCCAGAGCGATGGAATGACCTCCCGCGGAGAGCCGTTGGAGGTCTTTTTTTGGGCATTGCGGGGCTGCGGTCCCTGGGAAGCTATCGACAGGCGGGAGTGACCGCGCGCCTCGCGGTGGGTGCCTCCGTCCTCATCCTTCTCATCCTGGCCGTGGCCCTGACGTCCCTCAGCCTCGGCCCCGTCAACATCCCCGTCGACCGCGTCGCCTCCATCGTCCTCGCCGTCTTCGGTTTCGACGTAGGCGGCTTTGGCCGCACCGAGCAGCTCGTCATCGAGCAGATCCGGCTGCCCCGGATCATCGTCGGGGCCTCCGTGGGCGCCGCGCTCGGCGTCGCCGGAGCCACGCTCCAGGGCCTCTTTCGCAACCCCATGGCCGACCCCGGGATCATCGGCGTCTCCGCCGGCGGCGCGTTGGGCGCGGTCGTGGCCATCGCCATGGGGCTGACCGGCCTCTTCTTCCTCGCCCTGCCGGCCTTTGCCTTTGCCGGTGCGCTGGCTTCCTCCCTCCTCGTCTACGGCATCGCTGCCGTTGGTGGCCGATTCTCCATGGCTACCCTCCTCCTCGCCGGCGTCGCCGTCAACGCCTTCCTCAGCGCCGTCATCTCCGCCATCATCATCACCCTGCCCGACAACGCAGCCCTCCGTGGCATCCTCTTCTGGCTCGCCGGCGGCCTCGACTCCCGCTCCTGGGAGCACGTCCAGATCGCCGTGCCGCTGATCGCCGGCGGCGCGGCCGTGATGATGCTCATGGCCCGCGACCTCAACCTGATGATGCTCGGCGACGACGAGGCGCGCTCCATGGGCGTCCGCGTCGGCCTGGCCCGCGTCGTCCTGCTGGCAGCGGCGGCGCTGGCGACCGGCGCCTCCGTCGCAGTCAGCGGCATCATCGCCTTCGTCGGCCTCGTCATGCCCCACGTCCTGCGGCTGCTGCTCGGCCCCGACCACCGCGTCCTCATCCCCATGAGCGCGCTGGGCGGTGCGGTCCTCGTCATCGCCGCCGACACCGTCGCCCGGACCATCATCCAACCCGCCGAGTTCCGCGTCGGCGTCCTCACCGCGCTCGTCGGCGGCCCCTTCTTCATCCTGCTGCTCATCAGGAACAAGCGTCAGGCCTACTCACTGTGAAAGGAGTCGATATGTCCGTGTCGCACCTTCGCCCCCTCGTGACCTCTCTGGCGGTCCTCCTCGCGCTGGCCCTCGCGGCCTGCTCGTCCGACCCCGAGCCGCCCGCCGCGGCCACCACCGATCCCGCCGCAACCCCCGCAGCGACTGCCGCCCCCACCGTCGCCCCGACCGCAGCCCCCGCGGCGACTCCAGCGCCCACCATTGCCGCTCCCGCCCCCACCGTCGCGCCGACCGTCGCGCCCGCGCCGACCGTCGTCCCCACGGCCACCCCCGACCCTCTGGCGACCGCGTTCGAAAACGTGCGCGGCATCGTGGACCCCACCAACTTCGGCTGGCCCCGCCAGGTCGAGGGCCTCAACGGCGTCGTGAGCATCCCGGCCAAGCCCCAGCGCATCATCACCGCCTCCATCGGCCACGACGAGATGACCGTCGCGCTCGTGCCCGTGGACCGGCTTGTGGCTGTTGGCGCTGTCTCCAAGGACGTCACCTTCTCCAACGTCGCCTCGCTCGTCCAGGACGCGCCGGAGATCACCCGCGACCCGGAGACCATCATCGCCCAGGCCCCGGACGTCGTCGTCACCAGCCCCTTCTTCGCGGCGGAGGCCATCGCAGTCCTCGAGACCACCGGCATTCCCGTCATCCAGACAGAGCTGAAGCAGGACCCGGAGGCGCGCATCAACGGTATCCTGCTCATGGGCTACATCTTCGGCGAGGAGGAGCGCGCCATTGAGTTCGCCGCGGAGGTCAGCGACCGCTACGACGCCGTCGTGTCCGTGACCGGTCGGCAGGAGCCTCCACCGGGGGTGCTCGCGCTCGCCAGCTACGGCGACCAGCTCTGGGTCTCGGGCGGCGGCTCCACCGGCGGCGGCGTCATCGTGGCCGCCGGCGGCATCAACGTGGCCGAAGCCGCGGGCGTCGAGTCAAACCAGACCACCAGCCTGGAGGGCGTCATCGCCATGGCCCCCGATGTCATCGTCATCCCGCAGCCCGTGGCCTTCGGCGCGGAGGAGTTCCGCCAGAGCCTCTTCGACAACGAGGCGCTCGCCGAGGTCCCGGCCATCGCGAACGGCCGCGTCCACGTCGTCGACAGCAAGTACTACACCACCCTCTCCCACTGGAACATCCTGGGCGTGGAGCACCTGGCCCGCCTCCTCTGGCCCGACGCCTTCCCCGACCCGGCCCCTGAGTCCTTCAGCCTACCGGAGTGACGGAGCAATGAACGGTTACAGCCCCCCGGCCATCAGCGCGCACGGCCTCACCTACGACGTCGACGCCAAGAGGCTGCTCGATGGCGTGGGCCTCCACGCCCACCCCGGCGAGCTCGTCGGCGTCGTGGGCCCCAACGGCGCGGGCAAGACCACGCTCCTGCGGGCCCTCTCCGGCATCCTCCGGTGCCGGGAGGGCGTCGTCCGCCTCGACGGCACGGACGTCGACCGCCTGTCGTCCAGGCAGGTCGCCGCCGCCGTCGCCCTCGTCCCCCAGATTGCGCCCTACACCCACGGCTTCAACGTCGTCGAGCTCGTCCTCATGGGCCGCTACCCCCACCTTGGCCCTTTCCGGATCGAGGGCCGGGAGGACAACCGCATCGCCCGCGACGCCATGCGCCTGACCGAGACGGAGCAGTTCGCCGACCGCACCCTCGACACCCTCTCCGGCGGCGAGCGCCAGCGCGTCTTCATCGCCCGCGCCCTCACCCAGCAGCCCCGCGTCCTCCTCCTCGACGAACCCACGACGAACCTGGACGTCCTCCACCAGCTCAAGGTCCTCGACGTCGTGCGGCGGCTCGTCGACGACGGTCTGGCAGCCGTCGCTGCCATCCACGACCTCAACATGGCCGCCCGCTACTGCGATCGACTGGTGCTGCTCAGCGGCGGCCGCGTCCTCGCAGAGGGCCCGCCCGAGCGGGTCCTCTCGCCCGAGACCATGGAGACTGCCTTCGGCGTCCGAGCCGCCGTCTACCGAGACCCCGTCACCGGCGCCCTGGCCGTCAGCCTCATCGCCCCCGCCGCTCAGCGCCCCAGCCCGCTCATGGTGAGCCTGTCGAACCATCGCCCTGAGCCCCAATCCTGTCACTCTGAGCCTGCCGAAGGGTCTAAGGTCAATGCCCCCCGCTCACGGTGAGCCTGTCGAACCGCCCCCATCGTCGTCCCGGCCCCCGAGCCGGGACCCAGGGGGGTGGGGGGTGAATCCCCAGCGGAGGCCCGGGGGGCGCTAGCCCCCCGAGAAGAAACCTCCGAGGGCGGGTGGGTGGGCCCACCCAACGCCGCTCCGTAGGGGGACAAATCATCCCCTCTCCTCTGGGAGAGGGTTGGGGTGAGGGCGCGCCCTCCATCGTCGTCCCGGCCCCCGAGCCGGGACCCAGGGGTGGGGTGGGGCGTTAGGGGGAGTCCAGAGGGGGTCTCGCCCCTCTGGCAAGGGGTCTGGGGGATGTGCCCCCAGTACCCAAAAAAAACCTCCGAGGGCGGGCGGGTGGGCAAGACCAACGCCGCTCCGTAGGGAAGCCGAAATCCC
This sequence comes from Dehalococcoidia bacterium, assembly GCA_965205235.1. Lineage (GTDB taxonomy): Bacteria > Chloroflexota > Dehalococcoidia > Lucifugimonadales > UBA1127 > CBDBGD01. The sequence continues at coordinate 243,409 of CBDBGD010000002.1, read as the reverse complement.
CTGAGCCCTGTGCGTGTCGAAGAGTCAACCGAGCGGAGTGGGCCCCGCTCCGAGCCTACGACGTCCGCGTCCGATCCCACCGCTCCCGCACCGCCGACACCGCCAGCCACAGCAGGTCCACCACCACCAGCGTCCCCCCGGCGATGTAGAGGTTCGCGCCCGCCGACAGGTCGCCCCGCCCCCGCACCGCCGCCCCCGCGAAGATCAGCGTGAACCCCAGAAAGAACAGCAGCAGGCGCACACCCGTCTTGGCGGAAAACGGCATCGTCGAGGCCCTCACAGCGACAACAAAGCTGGCCGCCGCAAGTCTACGCCGCCCCCAACACCGCTGGCAATGCTGTCCGCTATTCGGCGTACGCGGCCCAGCACCTCGTCGAGCGATCCGGAGAGGTCAAGCGCTGCCACCTCCAGCCGCTTACGCAAGTGCCGCACGGTATACGTGGCAGCGTCAGCCTCTCCCTCTGCGTAGACAAGCAACCCTCCGGGCAGATTGACCGCAGTGGTGTACGCCAGGAGTTGGTACAGGTCTGCGTTGGGAACACGCTCGCCCGTAATGTTCTTGTATTTGGCGTCGCCGACGAACACGCAGGCGCCACCCTCGCGCCACACCAGGTCCGGCCTGAGCGCCACGCGCCCCGTTTCGTCGAGCGACGCTATGCTGCGCTCCCCAAACAGCCGTTCGGGCACCCCCAGCGCCTCCCGTAGCGCCACGGTGACGAACTCCTGGAAGACCGCGTTCATGTCCATCAGGAAGCCCGACGCGCGCACCGCTCCCCTACGCGCCTCGAACGCTCCATGCCGCAGGATGAGCCGCGCCAGCGTCACCACCCCGCGGTAGTGCTCGTTCAACCGGCTGAACTCGACCTCCGGCACGCCCCTCGACGGGAACTCCCTCAGCGAAACGCCGTCGAGCATCGCCACAACCCAGCCCAGTGCGCGCCGCGCCTTGTCGGAGCGGAGGCGCATCCCTCCAAGCCTCATGGCGGCAGCCTTCACCAGTTGGTTGGCCAGGATGTCGTCGGTGAACTCGTCGTACCGCACCTCCACCGGTAGGAGGATGCCGGGCCTGCGCCTGATCTGGTCGGCGAACCTGATGCGTCCCCGCACGCCGTACAGCGTCTCCTCCCATGTGCGATAGTCGTGCAGCAGCCCCCGCGAGAACGCGCGCTGCGCAGCCCCCGTGAAGGCCAGCGCCAGCGCGTCCGGCAATGCTGCCTGCTCCGGGAAATCGAAATCGGTGTCCCGGAACCTCACCATGCCTATGGTGTAGCACGCGAGGGAAATCAGTTGCGGGATGCCAATCTTCGGACGGATGAGCACCGACAGGTCGCCGGTCTCAACTGCGCCCACGTCGGAGCCGGGTGTAAGCGTGTAGACCCCCTCTGCATCCGGGACCGGATCGAACCTCAGCGAGGGCACCGCTTTTCGGAGGGAGTCGCGTTCTTGAGGCGGAAAGAGCGTGAGGTCCACTTGGGGCGTACTCCTGTAGATCAAGCAGGCGCATCGTTCACGTCGCTGGGTTGCTCCTCGGTCTGGCCGCCGTCCTGCTCGCCGCCGGGTCGCGGTCCCTTCGCGAGAAGCGCGTCGAAGTCGAACTCCCCCAGCCGCTCGCGCTCCCCATACAAGCGCTCCTCGATATACGGCAGCACGTCATGCTTCCAGATACGCCTTGCGCGCCCTTCCGTCATGTCCTTCTTCATGAAGTAGCTCGGTCCCACGGCGGCGTCCCTGTCGTTCAGCAGCTCATTGGCCCGGTCAACTATGTCTGCCACCCACTCCATGCCGGGCTCGTTTGCCTTGAGCCATCGGCGCAGAAGCCCCTTTACCGGCTCCTCCCCCGTGTCGAATCGCACGAACGCGAACCGGCGGCGCAGCGCCAGGTCCACCAGCGCAATCGAGCGGTCCGCCGTGTTCATCGTCCCGATGATGTAGAGGTTGCGCGGCACGGAGAACTCTTTGTCTGAGTACTGGAGGCGCATCGCCTCGCCCCTGTACTCCAGTAGGAAGTACAGCTCACCGAACACCTTGGCGAGGTTGCCTCGGTTGATCTCGTCGATGATGAGAAAATGCTTCGTCGTCCTCGGTTCCCGTGCGGCTTGCCTAGCGGCCCGTAGGAGCGGCCCGTCCCTTAGCTCGAACGTGCCGCTTGGCGTGGGGCGATAGCCCTGAATGAAGTCCTCGTAGGCATAGGAGGGGTGAAACTGCACCAGCGTCACCCGGTGCTCCGCACCGGCGAGATGCCTCGCGATGGCCCGTGCGGCGTACGTCTTACCCGTGCCGGGCGGCCCTTGGAAGATGACCTGCCGCTTCTCCTCCAGCAGAGCATTGATCTCCTCCAGGAACTCACCTGTCAGGTAGAGCTCCTCAGCGAGGGCCTGCAGGTCGGGCGTCGTGGGCTCCACGGCAGTTGGTAGCGGCGTGACGACATCCAGCCCGTCCGGCTCCTCCGGCTGATCGCGCTCACTATGGAGCGCCCATAACACTGACTGAGCATCGAGGCGGTCACGCAGGCGCACTCCTCGTTGCTCGGCCTCTGCTATGAATCGGTCCAGGAAGCCCAGAGCGTGCCGATAGAGTTCCCCTTCCTGGGCATCCCCCCTGGGTTTTGGATAGCCGGTCTCCCTGTACGCCCAGTTGAAGAGAGTTATCCGATACGGCGGGTAGTCGTACGCGCTGATTCCCATAAGCAAGACCGGTATGAGGCCCATACGGAGCGAACGGGGATTAATGTCCTGGCTTAGGTGGTTCGCCAGGGGTTGGAACCCTTCCGCTGCGTCCTCCACGGGGGAACGCCACAAGGTTCGGAGCGCTTCCAGTGCGCTGTCTGAGCTATCGTCGGGGTGAGTAGCGAGCCACTGTGAGAATTGGTCCCAAGAACGCCAATTGGCGAGGTTGTTGTTCCCGTGGCGAATGACAGCAATAAGCTGGCTTTGCCAATCGCTTGGAGGGGGTTCTGCAAGCACGGCTTGGCGGACCGCTGCCATCCTTTCTGCGATCTCAACCTTATAGCGAATCTCATCCTCTTCTAGCATGCCCAAATCGAGATACATACGCGCCCGCTCTACGAAAGCGTTCCACTCCTTAGTCCAGTACTCTAGGAACCGGTCAATATCCTGGTCCTCGCCATGAAATGTGAACCGGATCAGCGCGTCCGCCGCCCACGGCAGCGTCCCTTGGCCGAACTGTACTTTCCAAACGGCCTTGAAGTATGTGTAGAAGTACCAGTGACGAGGAGGGAATACCGGGCTCCAATCTACCTCAATGCGTCGCCCGTCTCCCAGGTTCTTCGTGATTGTGCCAACAGCCTTGATGAGCATGACTGAGGCGTGCTTTCCTTGGTAGTCAAAAGGAAGGTTGCTCGGACGGGCGGTCGTCGCCTTGATGGCGATGCGGTCGCCGGGTTCCATGGACTTTACAAGGCCTTCGTATTGGCTGGGGGAGCCGACGTACGCGTCCCAGACGCCATCCCGAATGAACCGCTCTGTCTGGTCATTGGTTCCACCATAGGACGCCCCAACGAACCAGTAGGGTCTTGCCTCTCCGGCCTGAGCGTTGGAAGTCACAATGTCCTCCTCGTCCCGCTTTCGACGTCCGGACAGAGAGCGTCACCCAGACTCGACGCTTCTCGGCCTGCTTCTGGCCCATACTACCGAGGGAATTGAACCATACAAGAGACATGAAGGACGTAGCAAGCGCTGATGATAATGTATGATTAGCTGTGGGTGCAGGGCGTGCCCTGCCTACTCCCCCGGAAACGGGTCCCGCTCGCTCACCAGCGCCTGCGACTCCCGGATCGACAGCCCCCGGCTCATCTTGTCCCCCCACAGGCTCTTCACGTACGTCAGCACCGCCACCATCTCCCCGTGGCTCAGCTGCCCGCCAAACGCCGGCATCGAGCTCTTGAAGTCCAGCGCCGGGTCCTCCAGCACCTGCCCCCCCTCGCTCACCACCCGGTACAGCACGCCGTCCGGGTGGTGCCACGTGTGCCCGTCACCGTTCAACGGCGGCGCCGGCAGCGTCCCGTCCGCCCTCGCCACGTGCCACTCCGGCTGCCCCTCGCCCGCCGCGCCGTGGCAGGCGGCGCAGTTCGCAGCGTAGACCTCGCGCCCTTCCTCGACGTCGTCGGTCCCGCAGCCCGCGAGCACGAGCATGCCGACGACGACAGCCGCCGCGCATGCGACCACCCTCACGCTGATGCTGCGCTCCCTGCGTGCCTTGTCCACGGGCGACCCCCTTATCGACTGGCCTCCCGAGGCGGCAGCTCCAGCTTCCCGCTCGCCGTGTCCCCCTCCCCCGCCAGCCCCGCGCCGACGGCCACCGCCACAGCCACCAGCGCAACCACGAGCCGCCAGCGCCCCACGACGCTCGACCCCGCGAGCCGCGGCGTAAGCGCCCCCGTCGTCCCCAGCACGAGCGCCCCCAGTGGCACGACGTACCCGACCGTCCGGTCGAGCTGGCTCTCCGCCGCCACCGCTGCCGCCACGACGGCGAGGAACGCCGCCGCCCATGCGACGTAGAACAGGCGGAGCCCCCCGGCGCGCTCCCGCAGGCGCCCCACGACGATGCCTGCAACCCCGCCCGTCGCCAGAGCGCCCAGCGTGACCGTGCCGGCGTTGAAGAGGACGTCCGCCGGCGAGTGCAGCGGAAGCTGCACCACCGCGGACGCGATCGCCGCCACCGCCCCCGATGCCAGCCCCGCCCGGACCGTCGCCGCGTTCATCCCCGCTACGACGCCTTCAGCGGCTTGAGGGCCAGCACCACGTTCACCAGCACCTCCTCCGCCACCCACACCACGATGCCTGCCCGCGGCTCCTCCATGCCCAGGTCGGCCCAGGTGAACGTCGTCTCGCCCAGCAGGTAGACCACGTTCCCGTCGTCCCGGGCCGTGATGGTGAAGGTCAGCGGGAACTCCATGCCCCGGATGTTCAGCGTCCCCTCCACCTGCGCCGTCACCTCCTCGCCGTCGGTGAAGCCGTCGGGCAGTGGCTGGTCGCCGTCCACGGTGAAGGTGGCCGTGGGGTGGTCGGGGAACATGCGCCCGCGAACGTACCCGTCCCGCCGGTCCTGGTCGCTCCTGAGGCTGTGCAGGTCGACGGTGATGGTGACCGGGCTGCCGTCCACCCGGAACTCCCCGGACAGCTCCTCCGTCCGCATCACCGCTTCGATGGGCAGCGGCAGGCGCGTGAGCTGCTCCTCCACGGTGAACGTCACCTCCGAACCCTCGGCGACGACGAACGTCACGCCCTCGATATCGCCGATGGCCCGGTCCTCGTCGTACTCCGGCGCGGCCGGCGCAGCCGCGGTCGGCGCGGGCGGAGGCGTGGGAGCGACAGGCGGGGCCGCCGTGGGGGTGGGTGTGGGTGTGGCGGGCGTCTCCGTCGCGGGCGCTGTCTCGGTCGGAGTGGCCGCCGCGGCCGGTGCTGTCGTGGTCTCAGCAATGGACGCGGCCTCTTCCCCTCCGTCGCCGCACGCCGAGAACGCCGCCAGCAGCGCCACGAGTCCGGCAGTCGCTATGCTCTTCGTGATCACCTGACATCCTCCTTGCGGTCGGGGCATCTCTGCACCCGCCTGCCATTGGGGCTTACGCTTGGAAACGTCCGCCAGGTCTATCGGTTAGCGCCCGCCCTCACGCCGACAGCCCGAAGGACTTCGCCGCCATGTCGACGATGTCCCTCGCGATCGACAGCGACGCCGTCGCGCCCGGTGACGGCGCGTTGAGCACGTGGATGGCGTTCTGCGTCTCGCTGATGCGGAAGTCATCCGCCAGCGCGCCGTTCCGGTCGACGGCCTGCGCCCGGACGCCCGCGCCGCCCCGCACCAGCTGCCGGCTCTCCACCTCCGGCACTAGGCGCTGCAGCGAGCGGGTGAACGCAGCCTTGCTCAGCGACCGGCGCACCTCCATGAGGCCCGTGCGCCAGTGCCGCCGCGACATGTGCCAGAAGCCGGGGTAGGTCAGCGTGCCCAACAGCTCGCCGGGGTGCACCCGGCCCATGCTGTACCCCTCCCGTGCGAAGGCCAGCACCGCGTTGGGCCCCGCCTCCACGTCGCCGTGCACCGTGCGGGTGAAGTGCACGCCTAGGAAGGGGAACCGAGGGTCCGGCACCGGGTAGATGAGCCCTCGCACCAGCGACCGGGCCTCCGGCGCCAGGAAGTAGTACTCGCCGCGGAAGGGGATGATGCGCACCGGAAGGCGTACGCCCAGCATTCGGGCCACAGCGTCGGCGTGGAGCCCTGCGCAGTTGATGAGGTAGCGGGCCTGGACGTCGCCGCGCCGGGTCGATAGCACGTGCCCGTCCGTCGTCGCCCGAATGCGAAGCACGCGGGCGTCCGTCCACACCTGCCCGTCGTCCTCCTGGAAGCGCCGAGCGTACGCCTCCGTCACCTGCCGGTAGTCGATGATGCCCGTGTTCGGCGACCACAGCGCCTGTACGCCTCGAGTGTGCGGCTCCAGCTCCCGCAGCCGCTCCGGCCCCACCAGCTCCAGCCCCGGCACGCCGTTGGCCGTCCCTCGGCGGTGCAACTCGTGGAGTGCGGGCAGCTCCCGCTCCTCCGTCGCGACGATGACCTTCCCGCACAGCTCGTAGCCGACGTCGTTCTCTTGGCAGAACTCCATCAGCGCCCGGGCGCCCGCCACGCAGTTGCGGGCTTTCAGGGAGCCGGGTTTGTAGTAGATGCCCGAGTGGATGACGCCGCTGTTGTTGCCCGTCTGGTGCAACGCCGGCGCACCCTCCTTCTCGAGCACCAGGACGCGCTGGTGAGGCAGGCGTCGCGAGAGCTCCAGGGCCGTGGCCATGCCCAGGATCCCTCCGCCGACGATCGCAATGTCCGACGTGTTGTCGACCATGCTCCCCCGTAGCTACCAGGATGGGACTGCCACGATGTATCATACCCAGGTCACCCGCGGCCTGCCATGGTCTGGAGCGCCGCCGGCGTGTTCGGACTCCGTCGGAAACAGATTGCCGTTGCGAGGTGAACCCTCTCAGGGTCTATGGTAGACTTATATATACTGAATCTACCCGTGGTTAGGGGGCCAAGTGAGCCTTAACATCAAGAACGAGGAGACGTGCCGGCTCGCCGGCGAGTTGGCGCAACTTACAGGGGAGACGATGACCGGCGCTATCACCGTGGCCCTCAGGGAGCGCTTGGTGCGCGAGAAGAGCGAGCGCAGCACCGAGGCCCGTGCTCAGAGACTTCTCGCCATTGGACGGCGCTGTGCAACCATGTTGGGAGACGGCCCCTCCGCCGTCGAGCACGGCGATTTCCTGTACGACGAGCGCGGGCTGCCCAAGTGATTGTAGATACGTCTGCGGTCCTTGCGATTCTATTCCACGAGCCGGATGCGGCGCACTTCGCAAGGACCATCGCATTGGCCTCGTCCCGCCGCATGTCGGTCGCGACTCTTCTGGAGACGTCGATCGTCCTCGAAAGTCGCACTGGCGCCGCCGCCGGTTATGAGCTTGATGCCTTCTTGCAAGAGGCGGAGATTGAGCTCGAGCCGGTCACCCCTGAACATGTGCAGGCAGCTCGAAGGGCATGGCGCAGATTCGGCAAGGGCAACCACCCAGCGGGGCTGAACTTCGGCGACTGCTTCGCCTATGCGCTTGCAGAAGCCACCCGGGAGCCCCTGCTGTGCAAGGGCCAAGACTTCGAACTTACCGACATCCAGATTGCCTGATTCGCCGAGCAGGGCTATCTATGGTCTGGAGCGCCGCCATCATCCCCGGATCCCCTCGCCTCCTCGTCGTCGACGCGTCCGACGGACGGGAAGGATGGGAGGCCGACTTCTGCCGCCGACTCGCCGGCGCGCTCGACCGCCGCGGCCTCAGCGTCGCCCTGGCGCCTCCCGCCGACTTCCAGGCCCACTTCGGCGACAGCCCGCCCCCGAACTGCCTCCTCCTCGCGGGCCACGCGACGCCGTCCGAGAGCGGCCTGCGAGCGTGCTGGGAGTGGCTGCAGGCCCAGGAGGCGCTGCCTCCGATGCTCGTCGCACTCTGCACCTGGGCCGACCACGACCCTGACCTCAGCCGCGAAGTCATGCAGGCCGCGCCGGACCTGGCCCCCTTCGTCCTCGTGCCAACCTCCCCCCTCACACCCCGCGAGGCGGGCCTCTACTTCCTCAAGTTCTTCATCGAGCTCCATCTCCACGCCCCCGACGAGATCAGCGGGCGCATGGTCTGGTTCTCCGCCTCCAAGGCCGCGGCCCTGCTGCGACGCCGCGGCCTCGCCGGCAGGGTGGGCGTGCGGTGCTAGCGCGCCGCCTCCGCGCCTGGGCCCACCGCCCCGAGTCGACCGCTCCGCTGTCGGCCGTGCTCCTGACCCTTCCCCTCGCAGCCCTGCTCTGGCTACTCGTCTTCGTCTGGAGGCCGCTCCCCTTCTTCCCCCTCATGGCCATGGCCACGGGCGCGCTCGCCGCCGTCGCCATCGTCCTGCAGGGCCCCGTCCTCCTGCGACAGGGCGTCCGGGCCCGCGACCTGCTCCTGGGCGCCGGCTCCGCGCTGGCCCTCTGGGTCGTCTTCTGGGCGGGCGGTCACGTGGCCGACGCCCTCCTCCCCTTCGCCTCCGATGGCGTCGACAAGGTCTACGACTTCAAGGCCGGCCAGAGTCTCCTCCTCGTGGCAGCCCTCCACGCGCTGGTCATCAGCCCGGCCGAGGAGGTGTACTGGCGGGGTCTGGTACAATCGACCTTCCAGGGTCGCTGGGGTGTCCGATGGGGGTGGCTCGCGGGGACCGCGGCCTACTCCGGAGTCCACCTGCTGACGGGCAACCTCATGCTCGTCATCGCCGCCGCCGTGGCGGGAGGCGCCTGGGGAGCGCTCTACGCCTGGCAGGGCCGGCTTCTTCCGGTGGTGGTCTCCCACGTCGTGTGGGGGGTGCTGGTGTTTCTGGTCCTCCCCCTCGGAGGCTGAGCGTAACCGGCGCGAAGGAGATGTCAGTGGCAGACGCGCAGACCGGCGTGGAGTCGTAGATGGCGCCCGACCCCAGGGCCGGCCGCGTTCGCGCCCTCTTCGACCGCATCGCCCCCCGCTACGATCTCCTGAACAGCCTCATGAGCGGCGGGCGACACCACGCCTGGCGTCGACTTGCCGTGCAGCTTGCCGCGCCCCCCATCGACGGCATCACCCTCGATGTCGGCTGCGGCACCGGCGACCTGTCGCTTGAGCTTGCCCGCCATCCCCTCCAGCGCGTCGTCGGCGTCGACCTCGCTCCCGCCATGGTGCAGCGCGGTCTCCGCAAAGTCGCCGAGCGGGGCTTGGCGGAGCGCGTCCACCTCGGCCTCGGCCACGCCCTGCGTCTCCCCTTCCCCGACGACACGTTCGACTGCGCCGTCACCGCCTTCACCCTCCGCAATGTTTCGGACGTCTCGGCCGCCCTGGCGGAGATGCGCCGCGTGACACGGCCCGGAGGTCGCGTCGTCTCGCTGGAGATCACGCCCCGACGCGGAGGCCTCCTGTCGCCGCTGCTCCGACTCTACTTCCACGGAGTGATGCCCCTGCTGGGCGCCCTCGTCGCCCGCGACCGGGCGGCCTACACCTACCTCCCCGCGTCCGTCGACGCCTTCCTCTCCGCCGATGAGTTCGCGGAGCGCATGAAGGCCGCGGGCCTCACGAACGTCCGGTACCGCAAACTCGCCCTGGGCACCGTCACCATCCACGTCGGACACGCGTGACCGAGCGTTCGTCGTTCCTGCGGAGGCAGGAACCTCGATCTCCCTGGTCTCAACGGCGGCATGTCCGGCTAGGCGCTCACAGGTTACTGTGGGGAGTGTGTGAGAGGCGGCCCCAGCAGGGGTCCGGGGGGCGCAGCCCGAAGTCTTCGTCGTTCCTGCGGAGGCAGGAACCTCGATCTCCCTGGTCTCAACGGCGGCATGTCCGGCTAGGCGCTCACAGGGGGAGTACAGAGGGGGTTTCCCCCTCCTCTAGGGCGGCGAGCCGCTCTGGGGGATGGCCCCCAGTTTCCAAAAACGTCCGAGGGCGGGCGGGTGGGCTCATCCAAGGACGTTCCGTAGGGAAAGTCCCCAACTGCCCCTCTCCCCGAGGGAAAGGGTTGGGGTGAGGGCGCACCGCGCCGAGTGAAGGAGGTGCAGCCTAGAGGAAAATACCGCGTCGAGCGACTAGTCCGCCGCCACCGACTGCTTCTCCGCCGCCACCTGCTCTACCTCCTCCATCAGCGCAGTCAGCATGTCCGCCGCCGGCACGATCCGGGACTTCTGCCCCTTGCGGAAGATGATGGCCCGGCCCGCGCCCGCAGCGATGCCCACGTCGGCGTCCTTGGCCTCGCCGGGGCCGTTCACCTCGCACCCCATCACCGCCACCTTCACCGGCGCGTCCATCCCCTTGATGAGCGCGTCCACCTCGTTCGCCAGCTTGATGACGTCCACGTCCGCCCGCCCGCACGAAGGGCAGGCCACCAGCGTCGTCCCCTTCTCGCGAAGGTTGAGCGACTTCAGGATATCGTAGCCGGTCCGCACCTCGTCCCGCGAGTCGCCGCTCAGCGACACCCGGATCGTGTCCCCGATGCCCTCGTACAGCAGGTACCCCAGCCCCACGGCGCTCCGCACCGAGCCTGACTGCACCGTCCCCGACTCGGTGATGCCCAGGTGCAGCGGGTAGGGCACCATGCCCGCCAGCCGGCGGTACGCCTCCACCGTCGTCGGCACGTCGAACGCCTTCATCGACACTTTGATGAGGTCGAAGTCCATGTCCTCCAGGATGGCGATCTCCCACAGCGCCGTCGCCACCATGTGGTCGACGATGCTGTACTCGCCCGCTGCCGCCTCGCCCTCCTTCGGCAGCCGGTTGACCATGTCGAACACCCGGGAGAACCCCCGCGTCTGCCCGATGCCGCCCACCGGCGGCAGGCTCCCGAAGTTCACCCCGATGCGGATGGGAATGCTCCGCTCCTTGGCCGCGGCGACCACCTCCCGGACCTGGTCGGTGTTGCGCAGGTTGCCGGGGTTCAGGCGAAGGCAGTCCACGCCTTGCCGCGCCGCTTCCAGCGCCAGCTTGTAGTGGAAGTGGATGTCCGCCACCAGGGGGATGTTGATGCGCTTCTTGATCGCCCCCAGCGCCTGGGCCGCCTCCATGTCCGGCACGGCGCAGCGGATGATCTCGCAGCCCACCTCTTCCAGCCCCAGGATCTGGCGCACCGTCGCGTCCACGTCCCGGGTGTCGGTCTTGGTCATCGACTGGACGGAGATGTCCGCCCCTCCGCCGATTTTGACGTCGCCTACGTAGACCGGCTTGGTGACTCGCCGTTTTGCCACGGGTTCTTCGCTCCTAACGCGGCCTTCGAACGTCCGCTATCTGTCTCCTTTGTACCACAGGGCCGCTTGTGCGTCTACCGAAGCAGGCTCTCGCCTTGGATGATGCGCAGTATGTCGTAGTAGCTCACCACCACGATGAAGCTGATCAGTATGACGAAGCCCACCAGGTGCACCAGCCCTTCCCGCTCCGGCCGTATCCGCTTCCCCCTCCGCACCCACTCCAGGAGGACGAACACTAGCCGTCCGCCGTCCAGCGCGGGGATGGGCAGCAGGTTGAGGATGGCCAGGTTCAGGCTCAGCAGCGCGGCCAGCTCCACCAACGGCACCCAGCCCGCCCGTGCCACCTCGCCGCTGATCTGGGCGATGCCCACGGGCCCTGCGACCTGTGGGTCGCGGTTCCCGATGAACATGCCGAATATCTCGTTGCGGAAGAGCACCAGGATCTCGCCCATGCGCCGGAAGCCGTGAGGCACCGCCTCCCACACCGGCTCCGACCGGGTGACGGTCGAAGGCGACGTGGTCGCGATGACCACCCCGACGTTGCCCTCCCCCGGCGGCGGCTTCCACCGCGGCACCAGGCTCACCGTCAGCGGCGTCGACTCCGCGGGCGGCAAGTCCGTGGTCAGCCCCGGGTCGCCTCCCACTGCCAGGCCGCCGGTGATGCGCGGCTTCTCCCGGACCACGTCCCACGTCGTCTCGCTGCCCAGCTTCAGGTGGATGCGGTACGACAGGTCCGAGATGTTCGCGATCCGGTGCCCGTCCACCCGCTCGACGAAGTCGCCGGGCCGCAGCCCGGCGTGCTCGGCCGGCGAGTTGGGCGCGACCGCCTGCAGCTGCACGCGGCCCTCCACGGTCTGTTGCGGGATCATGAACAGCGCCGTGAAGATGAGCAGCGGCAGCAGGACGTTCATCAGCGCCCCCGCGCTCAGCACCACGATACGCGTGAGCGTCCCTTTGCGCGCCAGGCCCTCTGGCTCGGTCGGGTCCCCTTCGCCCAGGATCCTGACGAAGCCCCCCAGCGGGAGGAGGTTCACCGAGTACAGCGTGTCCCCCCGCCGAATCGACAGCAGGCGCGGCGGCAAGCCCATGCCGAACTCCAGCACCTTGATGCCGAAGGCCCGCGCCGCCAGGAAGTGTCCCAACTCGTGCACCAGGATGAGGACGACCAGGACGCCCACGAACGGCAGGATGTCTAGGAGAAAGCCAAAGAGCGCGGTCACGGCACCCCCACGACCTCTTCCCTGGCCGCCTGGCGCGCCCAGGCGTCGGCCACCAGGAGCTCTTCAGTCGTTGGGTTCGCGGACGCCTGGTGGCGGTCCAGGACTGCTGCCACCACCCCGTGGATCGACGAGAATCGGATCTCCCCGCCCAGGAAGCGCTGCACCGCCACCTCGTCCGCGGCGCTCAGGACCGCCGGGTAGGTGCCGCCCTTCCGTCCGGCCTCCAGCGCCAGCGTGAAGCATGGGTAGCGAGCCTCGTCCAGCGGCTCGAAGGTCAGCGGCCCCGACCGCACCGGGTCGAAGGCCTCCACCCGCGGGTTGTTCGGCCGTCGCGGGTAGAACATCGCATACTGGATCGGCACGCGCATGTCCGGCCACCCAAGCTGCGCCTTCACCGACCCGTCCGTGAACTCCACCATCGAGTGGATGATGCTCTGCGGATGCACCACCACCTCCAGCTGCTCCCAGGGCACCCGGAAGAGCCAGTGCGCTTCGATGACCTCGAAGCCCTTGTTCATCAGCGTCGACGAGTCGATGGTGATCTTGTTGCCCATGTCCCACGTCGGATGCCGCAGGGCCTCGGCGGGGGTCACGTGCGCCAGCTCCTCCAGCGGCCGCTTGCGGAACGGCCCGCCCGATGCGGTGATGAAGAGCCGGCTCACCTCCCGCTCCGGCGCCTCGCCCCTGAGGCACTGCCAGATGGCGCTCGGCTCGCTGTCCACGGGCAGGATCTCTCCCCCGCAGCGTCGCGCCTCGTCCGTCAGCAGCTCTCCCGCGACGACGATGGGCTCTTTGTTCGCCAGCGCCACCTGCTTCCCGGCCTGCAGCGCGGCCAGCGTCGGAAGCAGCCCCGCGTTCCCCACCATGCCCTGCACCACCAGCTCCACGTCCTCGTGCGATGCCATCTCCTCGATGCTGGAGACGCGGCGGCAGCCGGGCGGAAGCTCCAGCGGCGCGCCGTCGTCCCGGTGAAAGATCATCGGCGGTCGGAACTCCCACGCCTGCTGCATCAGCAGGTCGCGGCTGCTCCACGCAGACAGGCCCAGCACCTCGAACTCGCCCGGGAACGTGCGCACCACGTCCAGGGTCTGCGTGCCGATGGAGCCTGTGGAGCCAAGGACGACTATTCGCTTCATGGTCCGCCGTGCCTGAGGGGATGGGCGTCTAGCTCACCCATATAGATAGATAATACAGGGGCGCCAGAACGAACACAACGGAGTCCATCCTGTCCAATATCCCCCCGTGGCCGGGGATGAGCCACCCCGCCTCCTTCACCGCAGCCGCGCGCTTCAGGGCGGACTCCACCAGGTCCCCCGCCTGCGCGACGACCCCGAAGGCCAGCCCCGCCAGCGCCGCTTCCCACAGCTCGAGCGGTAGCGAGAGCAGGGCGTCCAGCGCCGCGGTCGCCCCCGCGCCCGCCGCGAGCCCCGCGATGCCGCCCTCCCACGTCTTGCCCGGGCTGATCGACGGCGCGAGCGGCCGCTTGCCGATTGCCTTGCCCGTGAAGAACGCTGCCGAGTCTATGGCAAAGGTCGTCAGCAGCCCCAGCAGCAGCCACTCCCATCCCTTTTCCCCGGCGCGCAGCATCAGCGCGAAGGCCAGCGGCAGGCCGATGTACAGCGGCCCCACGACCCCCGCGACCAGTGCGTGTGTGGCCGCCTCTCGACGGCCCCGCAGCAGCACCCACGCCAGCGTTGCCATGAGACCCGCGGTGACCGCGGCCAGGGTGTGCGCGCCCTCCAGCTCCCCGTTGGCCAGCAGTCCGGCCATCCACGCCCAGCTTAGGACGAGGAGCGGCACGTCCAGCGGGCGCAGCAGCATCGAGTGCAGCTCCCACAGCGCCCACAGGCCCGCCAGTCCCGCGAGGACCGCGAGCCACGGCGACCCGGCGTAGACGGCCAGAAGGACGAGGGGGAGCCCAACCGCGGCCGACGCGACGCGAGCGCGCATGAGCGCGCTAGCGCTCCTCGTCGGGCGCAAGACCCCCGTATTTGCGGTGGCGCAGGCCGTACTCCTCCAGCGCCCGCGCCGCCTCCGCCTCGTCGAAGTCCGGCCAGAGCACCGGCGTGAAGTAGAGCTCGCTGTACGCGGCCTGCCACAGGAGGAAGTTACTGAGGCGCGTCTCGCCCCCCGTGCGAATGATCAGGTCCGGGTCGGGCAGGTCCGACGTGTACAGGTAGCGGGCCACCAGCGCGTCGTCCACCTGCTCCGGCGCTACCCCGTCCGCCAGCATCCTGCGCATCGCCTCCAGCAGCTCGTCCCGGCTCCCGTAGTCGAAGGCGACGCTGAGCGTGAGTCCGGGGTTGTCCTGCGTCAGCGCCTGCGCCCCCTCGATGGCCTCCCGCAGCTCCGGCGACAGGCGGTCCGGGCGTCCCAGGTGCCGTAGGCGTACGCCATCCCGATGCAGGGCCTCCACCTCTCGGCTGAGTGCCTCGCCTAGGATGCCCAGCAGCCCCTCGACCTCGCTCTCCGGGCGGCGCCAGTTCTCCGTCGAGAACGCGTACAGCGTCAGGTAGCTCACCCCCCGGTCCGACATGCCCCGCGCCACGGCCCGGATGTTCGACGTGCCCGCGCGGTGGCCGTCCTGCCGGGCGAGACCCTGGCGGCTGGCCCACCGTCCGTTGCCGTCCATGATGATGGCGACGTGTTGGGGCGCGGGGTACGAGGGGTGTGTGGGGGTGTCGGCGGGTTGGAGTCTGACCTGCATCCGTTGCTGTCCGGGTCTAGCCTTCCAGCACTTCGGCCTCTTTGGCCGCGCCGATCTCGTCAATCTGCCCGATGGAGTAGTCCGTGAGCTGCTGCAGCCGCTCCTGCGCTCGGTGCATGTCGTCCTGGGACATCTCCTTGGCCCGCTCCATTGCCCGCAGTTTGTCCTGTACGTCCCGCCGAACGTTGCGCACCGCCACCCGGCCGTCCTCCACCCGTTTACGCACCACCCGCACCAGCTCCTTCCTCCGCTCCGCCGTCGGCGTGGGAAGAGTCAGGCGAATCACCGTCCCGTCGTTGTTCGGCGTGATGCCCAGGTCGGACTGCAGGATTGCGCGCTCCACCGCGCTGATCGACTGCTTGTCCCACGGCTGGATGACCAGCAGTCGCGCCTCCGGGCTCACGATGGAGGCCAGTTGGTTGAGCGGAGTCGGCGCACCGTAGTAGTCCACCGAGATGTGGTCCACCAGGGCCGGGCTCGCCCTCCCCGTTCGAATGGAGCTGAGCTCCCGCTGCAGCGCCGTCTGCGCCCCTCGCATGCGGGATTCTCCGTCTTGCAGAAGCTCCTGGGTGCTCATGGCTGTCGGCGCTCCCCTCCTGCGAGGACGCGTTCCGGCGTCTCGGAGATGAGCGTCCCCACCGGCTCTCCCCGCAGCACGCTGAGCAGGCTGTCCTCATGGAACAGGTCGAAGACGATGATCGGCAGGTTGTTCTCCATGCACAGGGAGAGCGCGGTGCTGTCCATCACCTCCAGGCGGCGGTTCAGCACCTCCAGGTACGGGAGGTGGTCAAACCGCTTTGCCGTGGGGTGGACCAGTGGGTCCGCGTCGTAGACGCCGTCCACCCTGTTCTTCGCCATGAAGAGGATACCGGCGCCGATCTCCACGGCGCGCAGCGCTGCCGCCGTGTCCGTGCTCATGAAGGGGTTGCTCGTGCCCCCGGCGAAGATGACCACCCGGCCCTTCTCCAGGTGCCGCACGGCCCGCCGCCGAATGAACGGCTCCGCCACGGCCTGGATGCCGATGGCCGTCTGCGTCCGCGTCACCACGCCCATCCGTTCCAGCGCGTCCTGGAGTGCGAGAGCGTTGATGACCGTGGCGAGCATTCCTGCGTAGTCGGCTGAGGCCCGCTCCATCCCCTGCGCGGCCGCCTCTTGCCCCCGCCAGATGTTGCCGCCGCCCACCACCACGCCGATTTCGACGCCCGCCTGCCACGCTCCCTTGATCTGACCGGCCACGTAGGTGACCGCCGCAGGGTCGATGACGCCGGAGGCGTTGCCCTTCAGGGCCTCGCCGCTCAGCTTCAGTAGCGCTCGCTCGTAGGAGGGCGCCATGCCGACCTACTCCTGGCCAAGTGCGTAGCGGACAAACCGCCTCACCTGGATGTTCTCTCCCGTCCTGCCCCGCACCTCGTTGATCAGGTCCTGCACCGTGCGGCCCGGGTCCTTGATGAACGGCTGCTGGAGCAGGCAGTCCTGCTCGGGCTTCAACGTATCGTCGTCTGGCAGGTCCTCCGGTGACAGGCAGCGAGGCGCCATGGCGGCCACCTGCATCGCTAGGTCGTGCGCCAGCGCGTGGAACTCCTCCGTCCGCGCGACAAAGTCCGTCTCGCAGTTCAACTCCACGATCGCCCCCAGGCGATTCCCGCTGTGGATGTACGACTCGATGACGCCCTCGTTTGTCACCCGCGCCGACCGCTTGGCCGCCGACGCTATGCCCTTCTCTCGCAGAAGCTCCTGGGCCCTGTCCAGGTCCCCCTCGGCCTCCTCCAGCGCCCTGCGACAGTCCATGATCCCCGCGCCGGTGAGGTCCCGAAGCTCCTTGATGGCGTCGACTGTGATGTTGGCTGCTCTCGTACTGTCTTGCGCGTTCGTGCTCACTGACCTCTCCATCCTGGAAAGCCCGCCCGACCTGCGGGCGGGAAAGTGTAGTGCCTGCCGGCGACTAGGCCTCTTGGGCCGGAGCCTCTTCCTCCGACGCGGCAAGGACCGCCTCGTCGTCCTCGGTGATGTCGAACTCCGCCACCACCTTCTCGTCCAGGTGCTGCTCGTCCAGTTCCGCCTGCAGCGCCTCCGCCTCCCGCGCCTTGCGCAGCTCCCGGCCCGCAATCACCGCGTCCGCCAGCCGCGTCGTCACCAGCCGGATCGACCGGATCGCGTCGTCGTTCCCCGGAATGGCGTGGTCCACCGTCGATGGGTCGCAGTCCGTGTCCACCAGCGCCACCGTCGGGATGCGCATCTTCCGGGCCTCCGCCACGGCGATGTTCTCCCGTCCCAGGTCGATGATGAAGATCACGTTGGGCAGCGTGTTCAGCCCCTGCATGCCTCGCAGGTACTTGCGCAGGCGGTTGAGTTCGTCCTCCATGCGCAGGGCGTCCTTCTTCGGCAGGCCTCTGAACTCGTCCCGCTGGTAGTGCGCCTCCAGGCTGTCCAGCCGGTCGATGCGGGGCTTGATCGTCTGCCAGTTGGTCAGCGTCCCTCCCAGCCATCGCTGGTTCACGTAGAACATCTCGCAGCGCCGGGCCTCGTTCTCGATCGTCTCCTGCGCCTGCTTCTTCGTCCCCACGAACAGCACCGTGCCGCCGTTGGCCACCAGCTCCGACAGGTAGTGCGCTGCCCGCTCCAGGCGGGTCAGCGTCTGCTGCAGGTCTATGATGTGGATGCCGTTGCGCTGCGTGAAGATGTATCGCTTCATGCGAGGCTGCCACCGCCGGGTCTGATGCCCAAAGTGGACCCCCGCCTCCAGCAGGGCCTTCATGCTCAGGGGCTCGCGCACCCTGGGCTGCTCCTGTTCCCGCACCGCCGTCGTCGTCGCCTGCTGCATGCACCCTGCCTTCCGCCGAAGCGAACTCCACGCCTCTTCGTGCCTGATTTGAACTGGCGGAGTATAGCATACCCTACGAACGGGGAGCAACGCCGCGCCGCCTACGCCCAAGCCGTCGCCGTGGTAGAATGCCCCCGCACCCAATCCCACACCTCCAGGCGGCCATGGACGACTGCGGCGGCTACCGGGCGCTCCCCTTCGTCTCCGAGTTCTACGACCACATCCGGGCCTACCACGACCCCCTGAGCGAAGTCTTTTACCGCGGCCTTGCCAGGGCCGCCGGCGGGCCGGTCCTGGAGCTCGGCTGCGGCACCGGTCGCCTCCTCCTCCCCATGGCCCGCACCGGCGCGCCCGCCACCGGCCTTGACCTCTCCGAGTCCATGCTGGCCCAGTGCCGCGCTCGCCTCGCCCGCGAGCCCGACGACGTCCAGTCCAGTGTCCACCTCGTCCACGGCGACATGCGGGACTTCTCGCTCCCGCACTCCTTCCGACTCGTCACCATACCCTTCCTCACCTTCATGCACTTGCTCACCGTCGAGGACCAGATCGACTGCCTCGCCTGCGCCCATCGACACCTGGAGCCGGGAGGCCGTCTCGCCCTCGACGTCTTCAACCCCGACCTCCGCGCCCTGACCGACCCCCGCATGGGCCAGGAGGGCCCGGAGGAGCCGCCCTTCGTCTTGGACGACGGCCGCAGCGTGACCCGCCGCTTCCGCGACGCCTCCGTCGACCTCCACCGCCAGGTCCTCGACTGCGAGATCATCTACGCCGTCACCCACCCCGACGGGCGACAGGAGCGCTTGGTGCACGCCTTCCCCTACCGCTACTTCTTCCGCTACGAGCTCGAGCACCTGCTCGCACGCGCCGGCTTCACGGTCGAGGCGGTCTACGGTGACTTCGACGGCAGTCCAGTGGGCGCGACGTATCCGGGAGAGCTGATAGTCGTGGCGCGCAAGCCGTAGGCTGCGGGGGGACTTAGGAGGCGGGCGCCGGCGCCGGGCCGGGGCCCTTCTTCTGGTCCTGCGCCGTGGGCGTCGGCGGTGCGACGGCCTCCGGCTCCGTCGGCGGGGGTGCCGGTGCGGGCGGCGTCGGCGCTGGGATGCGCACGGTCTCGGCCACCTCTTCCGCCGTCGCTGACGAGTCCACGGTGAACAGCCGCTCCAGCTCCTCCCCCTCGATCGACTCGAACTGCACCAGGTAGTGGGCCATCTGGTCCAGCTTCGCCCGGTTCTCCGTCAGGATGTTCCGGGCGGCGTCGTGGGCCGTCTCCAGCAGGTTGTGGACCTCGTTGTCGATCTCCTCGGCGATGCGGTCGCTGTAGTCCCGCTGCTCGGAGATCTCGCGGCCCAGGAAGACCAGCTCCTCCCGCCGACCGAACGTCCGGGGGCCCAGCTTCTCGCTCATGCCGAAGCGCGTCACCATGTTGCGGGCTATGCGCGTCGCCTGCTCGAAGTCGTTGCTTGCCCCCGTCGTCACCTCGCCGAAGCTGATCTCCTCCGCCATGCGGCCGCCCATGGCCACCGCCAGCATCGCCTCGAACTGCTTCTTGCTGTGCAGGTGGCGCTCCTCGTCGGGGAGGAAGCGGGTGTAGCCGCCCATCGCTCCACGGGCCACGATGGAGATCTTGTGGGTGGGGTCCGCGTGGGGCATCATCCGCGCCACCAGCGCGTGCCCGGCCTCGTGGAAGGCGGTCAGGTCCTTCTCCCGCTTGGAGATCACCCGGCTCTTGCGCTCCGGCCCGGCGATGACCCGGTCGATGGCCTCGCCGAACTCGTCCTGGCCCACGCTCTTCTTGTTGCGCCGCGCCGCCAGAATGGCCGACTCGTTGACCAGGTTGGCCAGGTCCGCACCGCTGAAACCCACGGTCTGCCTGGCCACGGTGTCCGCGTTCACCGCCTCCTCCACGGGCTTGCCCTTGGTGTGCACGCCCAGGATCGCCTTGCGACCCGCCACGTCCGGCAGGTCCAGCACCACCCGGCGGTCAAAGCGCCCCGGACGCAGCAGCGCCGGGTCCAGGATGTCCGGCCGGTTGGTCGCCGCCACGATGATGACGTTCGTGCCCGTGTCGAAGCCGTCCATCTCCACCAGGATCTGGTTCAGCGTCTGCTCCCGCTCGTCGTGGCCGCCGCCCAGGCCCGCGCCCCGGTGCCGCCCCACCGCGTCGATCTCGTCGATGAACACGATGCACGGCGCGTTGCGCTTCGCCTGGTCGAACAGGTCCCGGACGCGGGACGCGCCCACGCCCACGAACATCTCCACGAACTCGGACCCGCTGATCGAGAAGAACGGCACACCCGCCTCGCCGGCCACGGCCCTCGACAGCAGCGTCTTGCCCGTGCCCGGAGGCCCCATCAGCAGCACGCCGCGGGGCACCCTGGCCCCCAGTGCGGCGAAGCGCTCCGGGAAGCGCAGGAACTCCACGATCTCGTGCAGCTCCTGCTTCGCC
The DNA here is from genome assembly GCA_965205235.1 of Dehalococcoidia bacterium. GTDB lineage: Bacteria > Chloroflexota > Dehalococcoidia > Lucifugimonadales > UBA1127 > CBDBGD01. Next base: position 222,952 of record CBDBGD010000002.1, on the reverse strand, counting down.
TCCTCCGCGCCCGCCACGTCGGCGAAGGTTACCGTCGGCCGGTTGCCCAGGAACACCCGGGCCCGGCTCCGGCCGAACTGCATCGTCTGGCTGTTCGACCCCTGCGCCTGCCGCATCATGAACAGCAGCAGCGCGCCGATGAAGATCAGCGGCAGGAAGCTCAGCAGAATCCCGAACAGGCTGCCCAGCCCGCCGCTGCCCTTCACCGTGATGGGAATGGCCCCAGGGTTGACGCCCGCCCGCTCCAGGATCTCCACCAGGCTGGAGCCCGTCTCCTTGCGCGAGTTCAGGCTCCGAGCGTCCGTGGTCCGGATGGTGAGCTTGTCTCCCTCTACCTCGATGCTGCGGATCTCCCCCCGGTTCGCCATCTCCACCACCTCCGTGATGGGGACGTTCTGGGAGCCGTAGCCAGGCTGGAAGTAGATGAAGAAGATGGCGAGGACCGCGCCGATGATGAGCAGGTAGATGACCCCGCTGCGTAGAAGTCGTGGGTTCACGCCGTCCTCCGCACGCCCGCCTCAGTCGAGAGTACGGGCCTCTCCGTCAATGTTACCCCACCCGCAGGCACAATGCAAAGCTGCCCGCCGCCTCCGCGCGTTCGCCCTGAGCCTGTCGAAGGGGCCCTTGCGGGAGAGGGCCCCACATCCCCATCCCCTCTCCCCTTGTGGGAGAGGGCTAGGGTGAGGGGTATCCCGCGATCGGCGCCCACCACCCCCTGCTCCCACTGCCATCCGCCCCTTCCCCCTAACCTCTCCCGCCCCCTACCATTGCTCCATGAACACACCACACGCCCCCAACCCAAAGCCCCGCAAGCGCCCCCGAAACCGCGGCGGCGCCCCTCCAGGCAACCAGAACGCCCGCAAGCACGGCCGCTACTCCAAGCAACGTCCCGCGGACCGCCCCGCCTTCATGCGCAAGACCCTCCGGTCCTACGGCGTCGATGAGAAGGCCTCCTTGCTTGGCGCCCGCCTCACCGACCTCGCCGCCGAGTCCAACACCGTCCTCGGTCTCCTCCGGCTCGTCATCGAGCTCTCGGCGCAGCTCACCGAGGCCAGGGCCCAGCTCAACCGCCGCCATGTCGGTGGGCCGTGGTGAAGGTCCTGCCCCTCTCTTCTGTGACGGCGACAGAACCGACGCTACTGTGCCCAACCTCCGCCGTCGACCCAACGCCGCAAGATGTGGGTCCAGAGCCTGCCCCTGCGAAGGCAGGGGGCTTGCCCTGCCTTTGCCGTCACGCAGTGGACCCTGGTTGTTTCACACACCCCCTTTTCGGCCCATTTTCCTATCTGCAAATCCCCGCCGGTTGTTCCCTCGTTGTTTCGCGCCCCATTCGTCTCCTATCTGCCACCGACGACTCAAACCCGCAATCGCGCAACAACCCCCAAGCTGGACCCTCTCGCCGGTCCACGGACAAAAGCTCAATTCCAAGCTGCGCTCCATCCCAACGCGATACAACCGCCATTCAACCTCAAAGCTACACACAGCCTTTCCGAGCGCGGCAGACGCGTCCCCAGGCACGGCGGCGCCGGAAGAAAAACGCGCGACACGAATCGATTCGACTCAAATCGCCGCTCCAGCCCAATGCCCTCGCCCGCCGGTGCGCGTGGGCCGCTCCCTTGACAGCCCCGTCGCCCGCCGCGTAAGGTCTGCGTGTCCACCCACTTTGTGCTAGGAGAGGTACGCATGCTTACCGTCAACGCCCACGCCGCGATGGTCGCCCAGGACCTGATCGAGGCCTACCGGAAGATACCCGCCGCCAACCTGGGCCACTTCCTCGACACCGCCATGGACCCGGGCATCATGCCCCTGTACCGGCCCATCAAGCTGGTCGGCACGGCCCTCACGGTCCAGGCCACCCCCGACAACACCGCCGGCATTCGCGCGGCGGTCGACATGGCCCAGCCCGGCGACGTCCTCGTCGTCGACCGCGCCGGCGAGATGCGCCACGCCGTCATGGGCGACTTTGGCGTCCACGGCTGGATCCAGAACGGCATCGTCGGCATGGTCATCGACGGCCTCGTCACCGACCGCGACGGCCTGGAGCGGCTGAACTTCCCCATCTTCAGCCGGGGCGTGGCCGCCATGCTGCCCAAGGGGCAGGGCCCCGAGGCGGGCGGCGTCAACGTCCCCGTGACCGTGGGCAGCGTCACCGTCAACCCCGGCGACCTGATCCTGGGCGATGAGAACGGCGTCATCGTCGCCGCCCCCGACGAGGCGCGCGAGCAGCTGGAGGCCTGCATCGAGCTGGGTCAGTGGGAGGTCTGGGCCATCGCCCAGATCATGAACGGACGCTCCTTCGCGGACGTCAGCAAGGACCGCCAGACCTGGCGCAACCGCTAGCCCTGTCCTGACGCTGCGGGCTAGTCGGGCCCGCACCGGAGGGTGCGGCAGACCTCCATCACCTGGTCCATGGAGGGGATGTTCCACTGCTGCCGCCCCACGTGGGCGAAGCGGACGACGCCCTTGCGGTCGATGATGAAGAGCCCCGGCCGCTGCCCGAGCGACAGGGGGCGGCGCGCCACCCCGTACTGCTCGAAGACCTCCCGCTCCGGGTCGGCGACGCTGGCGAAAGGCGCCGGGTCGTTGCGGAAGTAGGCCTCGGCCGCCTGCACCGTGGTCGGCGCCACGACCAGCGTCTCCACGCACAGCCCTTGGAAGTCGGCGTGCTGCTCCGCCAACTGGCGGAGATTGCGTCGGCAGAAGGGTCAGAAGAAGCCTCGCAGGAAGACCAGGATGAGGCAGGAGCGGTCGCGGTAGCTGCTCAGGGCGATGGACTCCCCGTCTGTGGCCGGAAGGGTGAAGTCCGGCGCAAGCTGTCCAACGACCACCGGCAGCGGTTCAGTCGACATAGCCTTCTCCTACTAGGCGCTGCTGTACCCGGTCCCCGGTCGGGACGGGTCGACGCCCGTCCCGCGGGCCTCCGCGATCAAGCCGTATTCTCGCAGAAGTTGCTGGCTGTAGACTACCCTGCCCGTCACCCTCTCCGGCGGTTCCGTGGCCAGCAGCAGCACGGCCTTCGCCATCAGCTCCGGCGGCTCGCCCGCGGGGTCGTCCCTGCCGGTCACCAGGCCGTGGTAGACCGTCCCCGGCGTGGGCACCACCTGCGAGGGCGCCACACACGTCACCGACACTCCGTGCCGGAACACCTCCTGTGCCAGGCCCTGGGTGAAGCGCTCCAGCGCCGCCTTCTGGGCCCCGTAGGCCGTGCTGTTGCGGAACTCGGGCGCGGCCGCGTACGGCCCCCGTCCCGGCCCCACCGCCGCCGCCGACGAGATGGTGACGATGCTCCCGCCGCGGCGTGGGACCATGTCCTCCAACGCAAGCTGGCTCAGGACGAAGGCCGCGTGCACGTTCACGTCCCACGTGCGCATCCAGCGGTTCATCGGCAGCGTGGCGATGGGCTGGAAGTAGGCCAGCGCGGCGTTGTTGACCAGCACGTCGATGGGCCCGTACGCCGCGTGGGTCTCCTCGACGACGCGCCGGCACTCCTCCGGCAGCGCAAGGTTGGCGGCGACGGGCATTGCCTCGCCGCCGGCCGCCCGGATGGACGCCACCGTCGTCTCCAGCGAGCCCTCCAGTCGGTGGTCGCCCTCGCGGAGGGTGCGGGCCGTGCACACGACGCGCGCCCCCTCCGCGGCGAACAGCCGGGCGATCTCCTCACCGATGCCCCGGCTCGCGCCGGTGACCACGGCTACCTTGCCGTCCAGTTTTCCCATGGCCGATCTCCATCGTGCGGTCCGACCCGGACGCGTGACTCACGGCTGACGCTACGCGACGGCCCTCAGCGTGTCAAGGGAAGAGGGCAGCGACCGCAGGATGACCGCAGCGGCGGCGTCACCGCCCGCGTCGCGCACACCACTCGCGCCCCCTCGGCGGCGAAGCGCTTGGCGCTGCTGGGTCAGTGGGCGCTGGCCGGTGCGGGCTCCTCGACGAAGGCGCCGTCGGCCATGTGGAGGGTCCGGTCGGCGGCCTCGGCCAGGACCGGCTCGTGGGTGGAGGCGACGATGGTGATGCCCTGCTCCCGGACCACGTCTTGGAGCACGGAGATGATGCCCGCGCCCGTCGTCGAGTCCAGGTCTCCCGTGGGCTCGTCGGCCAGCAGGACCGGCGGCCCCACCGCCAGCGCACGGGCAATGGCGACGCGCCGCTGCTCCCCGCCCGACAGCTCGTACGGGCGGTGCCGCGCCCGAGCGCCCAGGCCCGTCAGCTCCAGGGCCTCCATGGCCCGGCGACGCCGCTGCCCTCGGGGCATGCCGTTGATGCGCAGGGAAAGCTCCACGTTCTCGTATGCGGAGAGGATGGGGAGCAGGCCGTACATCTGGAACACGAACCCCACCTTGTACCGGCGCAGCTCCGTGAGCGCCCGGTCCGACGCCTGCGTCAGGTCCAGCCCGTCGAAGAGCACCGTTCCGCTCGTCGGGCGGTCCAGCCCTCCCAGGAGGTTGAGCAGCGTGGTCTTGCCGGAGCCGGAGCGTCCCATGAGCGCCAGGAACTCCCCGCGTCGCACGTCGACGCTCACGCCCCGGAGCGCCGGCACGTCCGCCGCACCGGACTCGAAGACGCGTACCAGGTCGCGGGCGCTGATGATGGGCGCTGCGTCCGTCACGCCTGCCTCCTGGGGCGCGTGATGAGAGCGCCCTCGTCCTGTGGCAGCACCCGCGCCCTGCCTTTGAGCTGCAGGTGCTCCACCGCGTCTCGCGGGAGCTGAAGGCGGCCGGCCCGGTCCACCACCACGTAGTCCTCCTGCACGATCTCGCCTGGGCGTCGGAACGTCGGCTCCAGCACCGTCTCCGCGGCGATGCGTCCGTCCCGGATGAGCACCACGCGGTTGACGAAGGGCGTCACGCCGCCGTAGTGCGTGACCATGACGATGGTGACCCCCTGCGTGCGGCACAGGGCCTGCATGGCCAGCAGGACCTCCTCCGCCGTTCGGGTGTCCAGCTCGCCCGTGGGCTCGTCGGCCAGGAGCAGCGGCGGCTTGTTGGCCAGCGCCACGCCCAGAGCGACCCGTTGCTGCTCACCCCCCGATAGCTGGTAGGGGAAGCGGTCGGCCTTGCTTTCCAGCCCCACGGTGGCCAGCAGCTCCAAGGCCCGCTCGCGCCGCTCCTCCCCCGGCAGCCCGGTGATCGCCATGGGCAGTTCGATGTTGTCCCGGGCCGTGAGGTAGGTCAGCAGGTTCCGCGACGTCGCCTGCCAGATGAAGCCCACCTCGGTGCGGCGGTACTCCACCTGGTCCCGCTCGCTCAGCTCGCCGAGGTCCCGGTCCCCCACCCGAACGGTGCCCGCCGAGGGCCTGTCCAGGCCGGAGAGGATGTTCATCAGCGTGCTCTTGCCGGACCCGCTCGCGCCGATGATGGCCATGAACTCCCCGCGCCGGACTTCCAGGTCCAGCCCGCGCAAGGCCACCACTTCCATCCCGGCGCGCTGGTAGAACTTGAAGACGTCCAGGCACTCGATGAGCGCGGGGCCGTCCTGTGGTACGCTCGCCATTATCCTCCCTCTACGCGCAGCAGCCGCTGCAGGTCCAGCCTCGAGATGGCCCAGGCCAGAGCGACCACCGTCGCTGCGGTGGCGGCGGCCAGGATGGCGTAGGCCAGTCCCAGCGCCGACCAGTTCGTTTCGAGCACCATGGGCGGCGTCACCCGCGTGCCACCCTCCGCCACCTCCAGCAGCGGCAGGAGCGTCGCGCCCAGCCACTGCCCGCCCCACGTGCCGACGGCGAGGCCCAGCGCCACCACCAGCACCAGGTTGAACCAGACCACGCCGTTGACCTGCAGCCGGGAGAAGCCCAGGCTGCGGAGCATCGCGAACTCGCCCTGCCGCTCCCGCGCGTCGATGTACGTGTACAGCAGCAGCCCCGAGGAGCTGGCAAGCACCACGGTCAGGAAGGAGAGCGCCAGCAGTCCCGCCCAGCCCGCGGTCAGCAGCGGGTCCGACGTTCGCGTGGCCACCATCTCCGCCGCGTCCTGGACGCTGTTGGCCTCCCCGCCCAGGTACGTGATCTCTCGCTCCAGCGAGCTCACCGTCATTTCTCCGCTGCCGTCGCGCACCCACAACTCCGCCGAAGGTCGGAGGCGGCGCAGCGTTTGCAGGTTTGCGTGTACCAGCAGCGAGTCCAGGTCCGCCACCAGGAACTCCTCGGTGCGCGGGTCCAGCGTAGGGAAGAACGCTATGTCCCCCACCAGCTCCACGGACACCGCGGTCGACTCCACGGAGAAGGTGACGACGTCGCCCACCTGGACCTCGTTCGACTCCAGGAAGGATGAGCTTGCCAGGGCCGGTACGGGGTCGCCCGCCGGCCCCACCTGGATGCCGCGCAGCGGCGCCCTGCCCACGCCCCACGTGTAGGCCACGCTCTTGCGTCCCTCTCGGCCCACCGTCTCGCTCACCTCCAGCGCCGCCAGGCCCGGAGCCGCTGGGTTCTCCAGCGGGTGCCAGTCGCCCATCTCCTGGAACGATGCCACCTCCACCGCCCCCGCGTGCCGCTTCGCCTTCAGAGAGTCCAGGAAGATTGCGCCGCTGGTGTCCCCCTGCGGGGTGTTCACCCACAGCGTGTGCAGCGTGAACGGCCCTTCCAGCAGCGGCGGCTGTGGGCCTCGACGCGTCGAATAGGGGTGCAGTGGGATCTGGGCCTCCAGGAAGCGCCATCCAGTGCCTGACAGGGAGCGCGTCACCGCCTCCCGATACTCCTCGTACTGGACCAGGTCGGCGAAGGTGGCGTCGAAGAACGTTCCCTTGCTGTCCTGCAGGCGAGCACGGAGCACCGTGTTGTTCGGCAGCATCCCTGGCGCTGCCCAGATTTCCAGCCCCACCGTGCCCTCCGGAAGAGGCATGCCGGTGGGGACGCTCTCCGGCTCCAGCGCCGTCAGCGCCACCGACAGCGGCTCTCCGGCGAAGTCGGGACGGGACCATGCCACCGTGCCGATCTCCTCCCCGTCCACGGCCAGCATCGTCGCGCCCCGGCCGAACCCCGCCGTCATCGCCCCGACCGAGAGTCGCATCACGTCCGCGGCTGCCACGCCCGGCGGGCTGTTGGCCACCAGCTCCTCCGCGGGGCTCCGACCGGCTGCCAGCTCGCTTCCCAGGTCATGGTCCACGCGGAAGTCGGCCCCGGCCTCGTACAGCGCGCGCTCCTCCTGGCTCCGCTCCAGCGTGGTGATGAACGCTGAGCTCAGCACACCCAGCGACGTGGCAAGTCCGAGGAGCACCAGCAGGGAGCCTGCGGGCACCGGGTCCCTGGCCACGCGGCGGATGCCCTGCACCAGCCACACCGGGCTCCACGGCTCCGCCAGCCACGCCACGGCCCGCATCGCCAGCGGGAAGAAGCGCAGCAGCACCAGGCCCGCGGCCACCGTCCCCAGCACCGGCCCCAGCAGCAGCGTGATGTCGATCTGCACGTCGGACGCCGCCAGGGGTTGGATCAGCACCGAGTCTCGCGTCTTCAGCTGCCACCACAACAGTCCCATCAGGCCGATGAGCGCAAAGTCCAGGTAGTAGCGGTGCAGGAAGAGCTGGTCCGGCGGGCGCGCCTCCACCCGCCCGAACTCCACCACCCCCTTGCGCGACGAGCCCAGCGTCGTCGCCGTCAGCACCACCACCGCCAGGAGCGCGCCGACCCCGCCCAGCAGGAACACCTCCGGCGTGAGCGTCACAAAGGCTAGGTCTGTGTTCTCCCCCGCCGTGGAAAGCACGCGTCCGGTGAGAATGACCAGTCCTTGGGCCAGGAACGGCCCCACAATCACGGCGGGCACGGCCAGCAGCAGCCCCTCCAGCAGGATCAGCAGCCCCACTTGCGGCGTTGACGCGCCCCTGCTGCGGAAGACGGCCACCTCGGAGGCTCGTACCCTCCCCATCAGGCCCGCTATGAGGAACAGGTAGTAGAGCAGCACGCCGATGGCCAGGAACACCAGCAGAAAGAGCGGGATGCGCGCCAGCGTCAGCAGGAAGACAAAGCGGTCCAGCACCCCTTCCAGCTCCGTGTTCCAGGACGGGATGGAGAGCAGCCCAAACACGTTGCGCCGGACCTGCGGCAGCAGCGTGCGCAGGTTCTGCGCGTCCCCCGCCCGCAGGTTCTCCCGGTCCACGTAGAAGGACCAGCGATAGTTGGTGTACAGGCCGGGGAAGGCCGGCGCCACAGTGTCGAAGAGCGCCTTGCCGTCTGCGTACAACGGCAGCGTCGTCCACGCTCCCGAGTTTCGCGTGAAGCGGCTGGCGAAGCCCAGCTGCCACACCCGGTGCTCCGGGTCCACCGGCTCGACGATGCCCACGACGTGGATGGGCAGCGCCGGTCTGCCCTCCGACACCGCCGGCAGACCGTTGAAGCGGTCGCCGATGGCCAAGCCCAGCGTGTTCGCCCCCACCTGGTCGATGACGACCTCCAGCTCAGCGCCGGCCGGCTGGGGCAACCTCCCTCCGACCACCTCCAAGTGCTCCTGGACGTCCGTCAGCGAGTAGACCGGGCCTCGGTGCCGCTGCGAGTCGGGCAGGTCGAACTGCGGTAGGCCCCCGTACAGCAGCGTCGACGTTTCGATCTGCAGCGACGCCCCGTCGATGTAGGGCCGCAGTGGCCCGTGAATGCCGCGCTCCATCACGTCGCGGGTGGCCAGGAACAGGGACGGGTCCAGCGAGTGGGACTCCCCCACGATCATGTGTAGCGTGGCGTCGTCCGCGTTGCGGAGCGCATAGCGCAGCGCCGTCTCCCGCAGCGCGTTCGAGTAGATCACCGCGGCCGACATCAGCGCGACGGCCAGCACCATGCCGAAGACCGCGGCCAGCTGCAGCCGCCAGTCCGCAGCCGTGCGTCGCACCGCTATGAGCGCTCCCATGCGCGCCAGCGCGACCAGCTTCACCGAGCGCTCTCCTCCTCAACCACCATCTCAGTCCCCCTCATCTTCGTCGTTCCTGCGGAGGCAGGAACCTCGACGCCATCCCCCAACAGTGGACCCAATCTGACGACGCAAGCAAAAAGCGGCTCTGCCGCGCCAAACCTACTCCTCCGCTCGCAGGGCATCGTGGATGTGGGTCCGCCGGAACAGGTGCAGCGCCAGCAGCGTCGCCAGCACCGCCGCGCCTGCCACGCCCGAGTACGCCAGGGCCGCCACTCCCCTGTCCACGATCACGTCTATCGGAGGCGTCAGCGTCCGGCCTCCGCTTGAAACGTCCAGGTATTGCAGGCTCCAGCCTCCCAGTGCGGTCCCCAGCGCCGCGCCCACCGCCAGCCCCACCACCGCGAGCAGCAGCCCCTCCAGCGCCAGCACCACGCCCACCTGCCTGCGTGACAGCCCAAGGGCCCACAGGAGCCCCATCTCCATCCGCGAGCGCCGGGCCGCCAGGCCAGCATACAGGAGAAGCCCTAGCAGGGCTACCCCGCTCAGCGTGCCCAGCGCGAGCCAGGCCACGCCGCCCAGGCCCGCGCCCGACAGCGGGTTGCCGCGGGCCAGCCGCGCCGCCTCCTCCTGGTCTCGCACCTTGGCCAGGCCGCCTGTGGCCTCCTCCAGGGCTGCCACCGTGCCTGCGCGGTCCGCTCCGGCGCTCAGCGCCAGCCAGAACTCCTCCGCCTCCAGGGGCGCGCCCTGCGGCAGGCTCCCCCGGTACTCGCGAAGGTGGTCCTCGTTCACGATCAGGAACGGCCCGCCTTCGGGGTAGAGCGTCGGGAAGTGGTGGAAGGTGGAGCGAACGACAACCGGCACCGAGCTGCCCGCAACCTGTCCCACGAGCACCTGCCCCGGCGAGAACGCCGAGCTGCCCACCGCGGGCAGTGGGAGCGGCCCCGGCGCCGCAAACACCCCCCGCAGCTCTCCCCCGATCGCCCGCTCCCACGTGAATCGGGCGCCCAGGTTGCCCGAGTGCGCGGCGTCCGGCGTGAGGGAGACCACGTCCGGCACGTCGTCCAGGTGGGGCATGGGCCTCCACGCTCCCAGCTCCTCGTCGAAGCTCTCCACGACCCGCAGCTCCTCGCCCACCCGCACCGTCACGTCGTCCAGCGCCATGCTGCCCGTGCTGTAGGCGTTCGAGGAGAACTGCGGCCCGCTGATGAAAATCGTATGCAGACTGTAGGGGGGTGTCAGGTGGGCCTTCGCCGGAATGGGCCCTTCCAGGTAGGCCCAGCCAGAAGCGTGCAGCTCTCCTAGCTGGACGTTGTCCGTGATCCCCTTCGTGTCGCGCAGAGCGGCCCACAGGTTGTGGAAGGGGATGCCCTCCTGCAGGTTGACCCACACCCCCACGGCCTCGGCTTCCGCGGGCAGGGCGATGCCTTCCTGGGGCCGGGCCGGAGTGCGCAGCGGACGGAGCAGCTCGTCCAGGGCCGTGTCCGCAAAGTCCTCGCGGAACCACGTCGTCTGCAGTGCCGCGTCCGGGTCCATCGCCACCAGCGTGACGTCGACGCTGCCCGACGGGCCTCCCAGCGCCATCGACGCGCGGAGGACCGGCGTCACCTCCTCCACTCCCGGCGGCTCCGACAGCAGCTCAAGTTGCTCCTCCGGCGAGAGGGGGATGCCCAGGGACTTCCAGTCGGCCACCACCACGTCGCCACCCACCTCGTAGCGGGCCTGGCTCGCCCGGCTGTCGCCAAGGCTCGTGTTCAGCGTGGCCCCGAAGATCGCCAGCGCCGTGGCCACCGCGAGAAGCACGGCCAGCGCGCTCCACGACAGCGCGTTGCGGGCCAGGCGGGTGATCGCGTGTCCCAGCCACGGCCAGTGGAGCGTGCTCAGGGCTGCTCCCAGAAGGCGCAGGATCAGGGGCAGCACTCGCACCAGGACGATTCCCGCCGCCACCAGGGCCAGCACCGGCCCCAGGAGAAGCGAGAGATCGATCTCCAACCCCTCGCCAAGCAGCTCCTCCGCCAGGAACCCGCCGCGACCTTGGATCTGCCACCACACGATTGCCACGGCGCTCAGCACCATCAGGTCGATCGCGTAGCGCAGGCGGCTCTCTCCTCCGGCGGAGCGTCCCCGCTCCCACATGAGGCTCACAATCCCCTGCCCGCTGGTAATGAAGTTGAAGGCCAGAAACAGCATGGCCGTCACCAGCGCGCCCGCCGCCCCGACGATGAACGGTGTGGTCGTGAGAGGCACCGATATGGTGACCAGCCCTGGGTCTCCCGCGGGCAGGACGCGAGCTATGGCCCATCCCAGAAGCGGGCCCCCCACGGCGCCTGGGAGCGCCACCAGCAGCCCCTCCGCCAGCCCCAGCAGCGCGCCGATCTGGAGCCGGCTGGCGCCCCGGCCCCGCAGCAGGCCGATCTCAGGCGCCCGGCTCTCGGACAGGAAGTGGACCACCAGCACCAGGTAGTACAGGACCACTCCCGCCACCAGTGTGGCGAAGAGGAACAGGGGCACTCGGGCAAACGCCAGGTCTCGCTTGTAGTCCTCGATGACCCTGCCCAGGGCGCTCAGGGCCAGGGTGCGCGGGAACGCCCGGTTGAGCTCCGACTCAAGCGCCTCGCGGGCCCGCTCGATTCGTCCCACGGACTCCGGGCGAAGCGTTTCCAGGGCCAGGTCGACGTACCAGCTATACGAGCCCAGCAGCATGGGGTATCGTCTGCCGGCGCCCTCGAAGAAGGCCTGCTCCGATACGTAGAACGGGACGAACACGCTGACCCCGTCCGTCTCCACCCGGAACCGCGACAGGTCGCCGAACCAGTAGGGGTGCTCCGGGTCCGCCGGCGCCGCCACCCCCACGACCTCCACGATCACCCTGTCCTCGGCCCTCGGCCCCAGCGGGGCGAGGAACGCCTTGCTCCCCGTCCCGAGCCTCAGGCCCCGCGACGCAATGTCCAACCCAACCACGGCCTCGACCAGCACGTTCCCATCGGCGTCTTCCGAGACCGCTTCCTGGGGCCACCGCCCGTCCACCAGCCGGGCATGCTCCTGGAATCCCTCCTGGAAGTAGATGTAGCCGTCGGCGCCCACCAGCGTCGGTCCACTGCCCTCCGGCCCCGCCGTCGACGAGAACACGGGGGAGCGGCCCAGGCGGTGCCGCGACTCCTGTATCCAGCCCAGGTGGCTCTCCACCGAGCCGCTGACGGACGTGTTCAGGCGCTCGTAGTCCGCTTCGCCCAGGGGGCGCTCGGGGACGCGGATGTGGAAGTTCAGCGCGTCCTGGGAAATGGTGCGGCCCAGCGCGTAGCTCAGCCCCGCCTGCGCTATCGTGTTCGAGTGGATCACCGTCGCCGCGACCATGGTGACGGCAAGCAGCACCCCCAGGCTCGACGCCAGGATTATCCCCGGCGAGACCCGAAGCCTCCGGATGGCCAGCCACACCACCAGTCGCAAGGAATTCACGGGACGCTACTTATCTCCTCGTGCAAGTTGCCCCAGGCGCCGGGCCAACCACATGGGTTGACCCACGAATGCGCTGCGAGGGCTGCGCGGTATTGTACCCCCTCTGGCTTTCGTGGCAAGGGGTGAGCGGGTCGAGTTCCTCCTCGGGGAGAGGTGAGCCCCAGCAGGACTCATCGGGTGGGCGAGTAAACCTCTCCGCTGGGCAGCGCGCCCGCCAGGTACTCGGCCAGGTGCAGCGGCCGCGCGTCGGTGCCATGCTCCACCTGCTGCCGGCACGAGACGCCCGTGACGACCACCGTCGCCTCGGGGCTGCGGCGCACCGCCGGGAAGAGGGCCCGCTCCCCGATCTGCATCGACACGTCGTAGTGCTCCCGCTCGTACCCAAAGGCGCCCGCCATGCCGCAGCAGCCCGCGTCCAGCGCCTCCACCTCCGCCTCCGGCACCTGGCGCAGCAGTCGCAGGGCCGGCCCCATCCCCGTCAGCGCCTTCTGGTGGCAGTGGCCGTGGAGCAGCACCTTGCCCGGCCGGGGTTGCAGCTCCAGGTCCAGTCCTCTCTCCTCCACCGCCTGCGACAGGAACTCGTCCAGCAGGAAGCTGTTGGCCGCCACCTCCTGGGCCTTCTCGTCGCCGGGCAGCAGGTCGGGGTACTCGTCCCGCAAGGTCAGCAGACACGACGGCTCGATGCCCACGATGGGCGTCCCCACGGAGACGAACGGGTGCAGCAGCTCCACGTTGTGCCGAGCGTGCTCCCGCGCCTGCTCCAGCAGTCCCTTCGACACCATGGGCCGCCCGCAACACCAGCGGGGCGCCAGCACCACCGAGAACCCGGCTTGCTCCAGCAGCCGTGTCGCAGCTGCGCCCACTCCGGGGTAGTTGCCCTCCGTGTACGTGTCGTGGAACAGGACCACCATGCCTCGTATCCCTGCCCTTGCGTGTGGGGTGTGTCCTTTGAACCAGTCGGAGAAGGTCTTGCGAGCAAAGGCGGGCAGTCGGCGCTTCGAGTGCACGCCCAGCAGCGACAGCAGCCAGCGCGCCGGCGGCGATGCCATCGCCCAGTTCGACACCGGCGCCAGCCGGCACCCGATGCGGTTCAGCCGCGCCACGTTGGCAAACAGGCGGGCGCGCAGTGGTGGACGCCGGTTGCGATAGTAGTGGCCCAGGAACTCGTACTTGATCTTGGCCATGTCCACGCCGGACGGGCACTCCGCCTTGCAGGCCTTGCACTCCAGGCACAGGTCCAGCACGCCGTACAGCCGCCGGCTCGTGAACTCCGCAGCCGGCAGCACCCCCGACAGCACCGCCCGCAGCGCGTTGGCCCTGCCCCGCGTCGAGTGCTCCTCCTCCCGCGTCGCCATGAAGGACGGGCACATGGCGCCCCCCTGGGCCTTGCGGCAGGCCCCCTGGCCGTTGCACTGCTCCACGGCGGCGGCGAAGCCCATCTCTCGAGAGAAGTCCAGCGTCGTCTTCACCGCCAGGGGCCGGTACGCCGGCCCGATGCGCAGATTTGCCGTCATCGGCGGGCAGTCCACGATCTTGCCGGGGTTCAGGATGCCCTTCGGGTCGAACAGCCGCTTCAGGTCCCGGAAGGCCTGGTACAGCTGCGGCCCGAACATCTTCTCCGTGAAGCCCCCGCGCACGATGCCGTCCCCGTGCTCGCCGGACAGCGCGCCCCCGAACTCCAGCACTAGGTCCGCCACCTCCTCCGCGATGCGCACCATTCGCTCGACCCCCGCCTCCTCCTTCACGTTCACCAGCGGGCGGATGTGCAGGCAGCCCGCCGTCGCGTGGCCGTAGTACGCGGCCGTGGTCCCGTTGGCCGCGACAATCTCCTCGAAGCGGCGCACGTACTCCGGCAGCTTCTCCGGCGACACCGCCGTGTCCTCCACGAACGGCAGCGGCTTGGCGTCGCCCCGCACGCCCATGAGCAGCCCCAGCCCCGAGCGACGGACGGCCCACACGTCGGCCTGCGCTGCAGCCGCCTCGACCGTCACCGCCGCGCCCCCGATGCCCCGGCGCTTCACCAGCCCCTGCGCGTGGGCCAGGGCGGCCCGGGCTTCCTCCTGCGTGTCGCCCGAGGCCTCCACCAGCAGCACCGCCGCCGGGTCGCCCTCCACGAATCCCATGCGACGTCTCAGCTCCAGGTGGCCGCGCGCCGCATCCAGGATGTTTTTGTCGACCAGCTCGACCGAGGTGACGTCCGCCTCCAGCAGCGCCACCGTCGCCTCCATGGCCTCCACCACCGACGAGAAGTGGAGCACCGCCAGGGCCGCCGCCTTGGGCCGGGACACCAGCCGCACCTTGGCTGCGGTCACCACCGCCAGCGTTCCCTCGGACCCCACGATCACCCGCGACAGGTCCAGCGGCTCCTTCAGCAGCTCGTCCAGGTTGTAGCCGGACACACGGCGTTCGATTCGAGGGAACCGACGCTCGATCTCGTCCCGGTGCGCCGCGGCGATGGCCGGCGCGCCGCGGTGGATGGCGATGTCGAGCCCGGACGCCCCCACCCTGACGTCGGGCTTGTCCGAGGGCATTGGGCCCAGCGTGGTCCACGTGCCGTCCGACAGGACAACCTCAAGCTCCAGCACGTGGTCCAGCGTCTTGCCGTAGCGGATGGAGCGGGCCCCGCACGAGTTGTTCCCGATCGCTCCGCCCACCGTGGCCCGGTTGACCGTCGAGGGGTCCGGAGCGAACTTCAGTCCGTGGGGCGCCACCAGGTGGTTGAGCTCGTCCAGCACCAGCCCCGGCCCGACCCAGGCCCACCCCTCTTCGGCGTTCACCTCCCGGAGCTCCCGCATGTACTTGGACGTGTCCAGCACCACCGCATGGTTCACCGTCTGCCCTGCCAGCGACGTTCCCCCGCCTCGGGGCAGCACCGGCGTCCCCGTCGCATGCGCCAGCCGCACCGTCTCGGCCACGTCCTCCGCGTCCTGCGGCGCCACCACGCCTATGGGCTCCATCTGGTACAGCGAGGCGTCCGTGTTGTACAGCGCGCGGCTGTACGCGTCGAAGCGGACTTCGCCCTTGGTGCGGCGTCGCAGCTGCTTGGCCAGCGTTCGGTGCTGCCGAGTCGTCTCCACGTAGCGGCCCCCGGTCACGGGCTGCGCCCAGGATACCGGTGCGCATGCTCGAAGGGAAGGGGCGGGCATTTAGCCTCTCCCTGTGGGAGAGGCCGCCGCCTCGCGGCGGGTGGGGGGGTCCGGCGCAGCTAGTTGCCGCTGACTTACAGCGCCACCGCAAGGACCAGGAACAGGACCAGGCCGGTTGCTGCCGCGCCTGCGGTGGGCCAGCGCCATTGCCTGTGGCTGAGCCCCATGTAGAGACCGAGTCCGAGTACGCACAGAAGGCCAACAGCCATGACGTACTGGAGGTACTTGAACGGGGCCTCCGCTTCCCCCCTGTGCAAACCGATAAGCCGTCTCTGCAGGTTGGGAGAGCGCCTTTCGATTGCAACGTCGCCGTCGGGATTGACCGTGATGCGGAAGTGCGTCTTGTGGGCAGGCTGTGTGGTCAGGGTGGTGATCATCGGCTCTTCGGCTTCTTCTTCGGGTTCCGGAGCATCGCCGTGGTCGTGATCGTGGTCATGCCCGGCGTCTTCCTCTTCCTGCTCCCCGTTCGCGTCGGCCTCCGGGACCACCGCCGTCTGCTCGATCCTGAGGCTCTTGAACGAGTGCTCGATGTCGGCGTCCCCCAGCAGGGCTTTGACCTCCTCCTCCAACCCTTCAGAAGCCACGTCTATGGCTGCGTCCTGCGGCGGCGCGACGGCCTCGATGCGATACGAGCCCTCGTTGCCGGCCAGGAAGAGGCCGCCGGACACGGCAACGAGCATGACCATGGGGAACAGGAACGATGCGATGCTGACGTGGGCCAGGGTGGCTTTCCGGCGAATGTTGAGGGGCGCCCTTGTTTCCTTCTCAGTCACGGTTCCTCCCCTGTGTACAGAGGGTCCCGCCCTCGCCTACGGGAGAGGGGGATGCTACCGCAGCTCCCGCGGGAGGACGAACGTCACGTCCTCCTCTACCACCTCCACCGGCACAACCTGCTCCGGCTCCAGCTTGGCGATCACCGCCTCAACCAGTGACTCGGGCGTGGACGCGCCGGACACGATGCCGATGCGCTTCGCGCCGTCCACCTGCTGCGCCGTCACCTCTTCCGGCCGTTGACCAGGTAGGCGTCCACGCCGGCGGCCTCCACCACCTCTCGCAGCCGGTTGCAGTTGGAGCTGTTGCGGGCGCCGATGACCAGCACCACGTCAACCTCCGTCGCCAGCGCCTTGGCGGCAAGCTGCCGGTTCGTCGTCGCATAGCAGATGTCGTTGCGGGCCAGCAGGTTGGGGAACCGCTGGCGCAGCGCGTCGACCACCTCTTTCGTGTCGTCCATGCTGAGCGTCGTCTGCGTGAGCACCGCCACCCGGTCCGGGTCCGGCACCTCCACCGTCGCCGCCTCCTCCGCCGTCTCCACAACGATCGTGCGGTCCGGCACCTCGCCCGACGTCCCGATGGTCTCCGGGTGGTCCCGGTGCCCCACCAGGATGATGGTGTACCCCTCCCGGCTGTACTTCAGCGCCTCGATGTGGACCTTGGTCACCAGCGGGCACGTCGCGTCGATGACCTGCAGCCCCCGGCTTTCCGCCTCCTGCCGCACCGACGGCGAGACGCCGTGCGCGCTGAAGATCACCAGTTGGTTGTCCGGCACCTCCGAGAGCTCGTCGACGAAGATCGCGCCCTTCTGCCGCAGGTCCTCCACGACGAAGGGGTTGTGCACGATCTCGTGACGCACGTACACCGGCTTGCCGAACCGCTCCAGCGCAAGCTCCACGATGTCGATGGCGCGCACCACGCCGGCGCAGAACCCCCGGGGCGAACCGAGCAGCACTTCCATACGAAGTATCCTCCGCTCAGATGGTACACTACCACAACGCGCCGCCTCAACCTCCCGACTGTCGCCGGTGAGCGGGCCAATCGCCGCGTGGAGGCTCTTGCATGAGCGACACGACGCCGTGTCCCATCTGCCATGCGGACATGCCTGCCGATGCTGAATTCGTACAGACGTATCCGGGCCTGGTCTGCGGAGACTGCCAAGCGAAGGCGGTAGACGCCCAGGGCCGGGAGCCGGAGCACAACTCACTGGGGGACTTCGGGGCCAATCCGGTGTTCATCGACTCTCGGCAGTGCTGGCGCAGGTACAAGTTCGGCGGCTACGTCACCATGCTGGACCCGGACGACTGCGAGTCGGAGCAGGAGTTCTATGACCGACACTTGCCCCATTTTGCCGCCCATCATGCGGGCGTCGAGCGGCTCATGGAGGCCTACAACCGATCGGTCCTCGAGCGCCGGGACTAGCATCGCCGTGAAGCCAGACCTCCTCCTCGCAGGCGCCGACGCCCTGGGCATCGCCCTCACCGACGCGCAGCAGTCGGCCTTCGCCCGCTACCACCACGCCCTCGCCGACTGGAACCGGCGCGTCAACCTCACCTCCGTCGACGGCTGGGAGGAGGTGCAGACCGTCCACTTCCTCGACTCCCTCTCCGTCGCCGCCGCGCTCCCTCCCGAGGTGCTGGACGGCGGCCGCATTCTCGACGTGGGCAGCGGCGCAGGCTTCCCCGGCCTGTCCCTGAAGATTGCCTTCCCCGGTCTGCGCGTCGCCCTCCTCGAGTCCGTCGGCAAGAAGGCGGCCTTCCTGCGTGCGGTCGTGGACATCCTCGGCCTCCACGACACTGAGGTCCTCCACGGCCGCGCGGAGGACCTCGCGCACCGGCCCGAGCTGCGAGAGGCTTTCGACGCCGTCCTCGCACGCGGCCTTGCAGCCATGCCCGTCCTCGCCGAGCTCACCCTGCCCTTCGCCCGGACCGGCGGCGTGGTCGTCGCCCAGAAGAAGGGCGACGTCGCGGCGGAGCTGGACGAGGCCGCGGAGGCCGTGCGACTCCTGGGCGGCGGGCCACTCGACGTCCGATGGCTGCGCATGCCCGGCCTCCCCGACGAGAGGGCCCTGGTCTCCTCGCCCAAGGTCGCTCCAACGCCGGACCAGTACCCGCGACGCCCAGGCATGCCCCGCAAGCGGCCTCTCGTGCGCGGGGCTGCGCTCCGTGCGGCCTAGGCCCCCACGGATGGCGACATGACGGAGCGCCGTGCTGGAGCGCCCCATCGACGGCTCTTCTCCCTTCCCGCTCTCGTGGCCTTTGGCGTCGCCATCGCGTTTCTCGCCTTCCTCGTCACCCGCTTTGACGTTGATCTCGCGGACACCTACCGGCAGGTGCGGGCGGGCGATCCGCTGCTCTACGCGCTGGCCTTCGTCTCCTACTACGCCAGCTTCGTCGTCCGCGGCGCCCGGTGGAGGCTCACGGCGAAGCACGCCGGGGTCGTCCAGCCGGGGCAGCGCCTGCCCTCCCTGTGGGAGTGCTCTCTCCTGACCCTCGTCGGCTGGTTCGCCAACGCCGTCGGGTGGCTGCGGGCGGGCGACGCCTACAGGGCCTACGCGTTCTCCGGCGCCGCCCGCAGCAGCTTCTCATGGAGCCTCGGCGTCCTCGTCGCCGACCGCGTGCTCGATGTCGCGGCGATGGTCCTCCTCCTCTGGGTGGCCGCCCTTGTGCTCCTGGCCACCGGCGGCGGCGTTCCGTCCGTCCTCTTCATCCTCATCGGCCTTGTGCTGGCCGGCGCGGCTGCTGCGGGCGTCGCCTTCATGGCGTGGCGCGGAAACCCGATGCTGCGATGGCTGCCCCGTCCGCTCTCCCGCGCCTATGAGGGCCTGCGACAGGGCGCGCTGGGGAGCCTGCGGCCCATGCCTGCGGCCATGGCGCTCGGCATGGCGGCCTGGTTGTTGGAGGCGGGGCGGCTGCTCCTCGTCATCCACGCTTTGGGCCTCTCCCTCGACGCCCCGGCGGTGCTCTTCGTCGCGGTGGTCAACGGCCTGCTCACCAGCGTCCCCGTCACGCCTGGCGGCCTCGGCATCGTCGAGCCCGGCATCGTCGGCCTGCTCGCGCTGTCGCTGTCGCAGCAGGACGCCGTGGCCGTAGCGGTGCTCGACCGCTCCGTGAGCTTCGTCAGCGTGGTCGTGCTGGGCGGACTGGCCTTCCTCTTCTGGACGCTGTGGCAGCGCCGCAGCAGGCCGCCCGCGTGACCGAGAGCCTTTGGCCCTGAAAAGCGAAATCCTGCGACCTTGCAGCCGCAGGATTCCAAGGGCCGTCCTAGGCCAGCACAAGCTGGGTTCAAACAGCAGTAGAACTATAGCGTAGTGAAGCTGGCAGGACAATTCGGAGGAGCCGCCGACCAAGCGACCCGCCCCGCTCTTGGACAGCCCCCGCCCTGCATCGTATAGTAGAGCGCCTGAACGAGCACGTTCTGCGAGGAGTCTCGTGCTGGAGCTACCCGGAGAGTACGTCGATCGAATGGTGGGCCACGCCCAGAGCGAGGCGCCAAACGAGTGCTGCGGCATCATCGCCGGCCAGGATGGGCTCGCCGCGGCCGTCCACCCCATGACCAACGTCGAGCACAGCCCTTACCGCTACAGGTTCGACCCCAAGGAGTTCTTCATGGTCTCCAAGGGGATTGAAGACGGCGGACGGGAGCTCCTGGCCTTCTACCACTCCCACACCCACTCTCCCGCCTACCCCTCCGCCACCGACGTGCGCCTCGCTACCGGGCCGGACGGCACGAGCATGTGGCCGGGCGTCTACTACATCCTCGTCTCCCTCGCCGACCCTCAGCAGCCCGTCGTACGGGCCTTCCGCATCCTCGACGGCGCCGTCTCGGAGGAGGATCTGCGGGTCACGCCCTGACCCCACCTCCAACAGCGCAGCGCGCTCGCGGGCTAAGCTAAGAGAAAGACCAGCGTCGCCGCGCCGGCGTACGCAGCAGCCAGCGCTGCCCCCTCGGGTGTCCACCACCGTCTCACCCCCGACCTCGGCCGTGCCAGCACGCCCACAATCACGATGACCGTCATCAGAATCGCGACGAGCCCGCTGAGCATGTGCACCTGCGAGACGTCCGCCCATATCGCGCCCCGCGGGTAGACCAGGTCGTCGACGAACAGGACGAAGCCCATGTTGAAGACGTTGCTGCCCAGAACGTTTGAGATGGCCAGAGTCGGCGCATTGAGGCGCAGGGCGGCGTACGCTGTGGCCATCTCGGGCAGCGACGTGCTCAAGGCCAGGAACTGCGTCCCCATGAAGCTCGCTTCCCAGCCCATCTCTTCCGCAATGTGCTCACCCGTCACCGCCAGCCACACGGCGGCGGCAACCACTGCCGTCGCTGCAATGGCGTAGGTCCCAAACGCCCTGCGTAGGCTCGTATCCCCGTAGTTGGCCTCGGCCTCCTCCTCGGCGTCCTCCGATGGTTCGGCTCTCTTCTCGTGCCTGTAGATGAGCAGCATTGCGATGAGGAAGCCCGCGATCAACAGCACGGACACTGGGCTGATCTGCCATGTGGACGCAAAGGACGTTGCATGGTGGATGTAGATTCCCGCGATGGCCAGGGCGATCATCCCCGCGCCCAGCGCCGCCACGACTGCGGACGTGGCCTTCACCGCCGTCAACACCGGCCCGTTCCGCCAGTACAGGTCGGCCAGCCCGATGATCATGAGGTTGAAGAGATTGCTGCCGAACGCATCGCCCGCCGCCAGGTCCGGCGCGTCCACAAGGACGATGGCGCTTACGCCGGTCCCTACCTCCGGGAGCGACGTCGCCGTCGCCAGCATCATCACTCCCACGAACGAGCGTCCCAGCCCGGTCTTCTCCGCGACCACGTCTGCGGACCGGGCCAGGAAATGGGACGCGACCAGTATGACCGCGGCCATGGCGCCAAGCTGGAGCCAGAGCAGTGCCAGGGGCATGGTGTCCTACTTGGAAGTCAGCGTTCCGTACGACACGAGCTCAACACAGGTGCGAGCGAGAAGAAAGGCTAATTCGTCCGACCGGCCAGTGTCAACGGACTCGGAGCGCTGCCCTGCCCGCCCTAACCTCCGGGTTGCCCCCTGCGTTATAGCCCCCGGAACCCATCTGCAGGAGGCTCCCCCATGCGAAAGCCGCTCGTCATTGCGTTAGTCGTCGTGGCCCTGATGCTCGTCGTGCCCGCCGCGGTCCTCGGAGGGTTCTACCTCGCCGAACGCGGCGGCGATGGGGCGGCCACGCACTACAGCGGGTCCTCGGACGGCGACCCCACGCCGTGGCTCGGCGTCAGCATCGCCAACCTCAACGCCAAGCTGGCAAGCCAGATGGACCTCGCCCAGGAGTCGGGCGTCGTCGTCCTCCACGTGATCGCAGACAGCCCCGCGGACGACGCCGGACTGCAGCGCGGCGATATCCTCGTCTCCGTCGGCGGCGAGTCGGTGGAAGGCGTGAAGGACGTGGCCCAAGCCGTCAAGGACGCCAGCCCCGACGACGTCCTGCCCCTGTCGGTCCAGCGCGACGACAGCACCTTGAGCGTCGACGTCACCATCGGGGAGCACCCCTGGAAGACGCAGCCCGTCTCCCTCCTGTGGCCTCGCTACCTCAAGGGCTTGGACGGCAGGGTGCAGCGGGCCGACCTCACCGTCGAGGACGCCGACGGCAATGCTGTCGACCTGTCCTTCATCGCAGGCACGATTGAGAGCGTCGGCGACGGCAGCGTCACAGTCGGTCCCGCGGACGGCTCCGATGACCTGAGCCTCACCGTCGGCGACGGCGTCCATGTGTCGAAGGGCTGGGAGAAGGTTGACCTCGACGACCTCTCCTCGGGCGACGAGGTGATGGTGGTGCTCCAGGACGAGGCGCTGGTGGCCTTGGTCGCCCGCCAGGAGAAGGATGCCAAGGCGGCCTTCCGCAGCCGATCCGCGCCCAAGGTCCTCATCTTCCGCTCCGGGCGCAGCGCCGACCGGGAGATCGCGGAGCAGACCATGCGGCGGATCATGCAGAGGATGGAATCCGAGGAGCGCTCTCTCCGTGAGATGCACCGTGACTTCGAGCGCCGATTCGGCCAGGGTCTGCCGAACGGCGTCCCCGTCCGTCCCCAGCTGATGATTCCCCGGCGAGACGGCTAGCCCCTGCGCCTACTCCTCGGACGCCTCGCCGTCCCCGGCGGCCTCCTCGTTCGGCGGCTCCTCTCCCGCGGAGGCTGCGATGGCCTCCACCGGGCCGGTGCCGTTGGACGCAGGACCCCGTCCGGCCATCCGGGCCGGGTCCTGCCCGCTGGAGGGCGCCAGTGTGGACACGGAGGTGATCTGGTCGTCCTTGCCCAGGCGCATGATCCAGACGCCCTTAGCGTAGCGACTCCTCTCGTTCACTTCGCTCAGGCTCGTCCGGTTCACCATCGTCTTGGCCGACGCTACGATAACCTCCTCGTTCCCCTTCACTATCTTGGCCGCCACCAGCGGGCCCGTCCGATCGCTCACCTTGAAGGCGATGATCCCCGATCCGGCGCGCTTCTGGTGACGGAAGCTTTCGATGCGCGTCAGCTTCCCGAAGCCCCGTTGGCTCACGACAAGCAGACGCGCCTCCGGGACGGGCACGTCCATGGCGATGACCTGGTCGCCCTCCTTGAGCCGGATGGCCCGCACGCCTCCCGCCGTCCGGGAGCGCATGCGCAGCTCAGACACCGGGAAGCGGACCGACATGCCATGGCTGGTAACCACCATCACGTGCGTGTCCTCGCTGGCCGGCCGGGCCGCGATGAGCTCGTCGTTGGGCTCCAGGTCCATGGCGATGATGCCGTTGCTCCGGATGTTCGCGAAGCGCACCAGCGGCACTCGCTTGATCTCCCCCAGGCGCGTGGCAAGCACCAGCGAGGCGTCCTGGCTCAGGTCTGAGACCGCGACCATCGCGGTCACCCGCTCCGTCTTGGGGATGTTCACCAGGTTCACCAGCGGCGTCCCGCGGGACGTGCGAGAGGCGTCCCGAGGAGTGTTGTAGGCGGGCATGGAGAACACTCTGCCCCGGTCGGTGAAGAACAGGACCGTGTCGTGCGTGTCCACAACCAGCATGTGCGGGACCACGTCGTCCTCGCGGGTGGTCATGCCCGTCACGCCCTTGCCGCCACGGTGCTGCAGCCGGTACGTGTTCACCGGCACGCGCTTGATGTAGCCGTTGCGGCTCAGCGTCAGCACAACGTCGATGTGCGGCTCGCGCTCGGCCCGGGTGAGCCGGCGGGCCTCCTCTTCCAGGATCTCCGTGCGCCGGTCGTCCCCAAACGTCTTGGCGTGCTCCCTGGTCTCTCGCTTCACCTCGGCCAGCACCTTCTGCGGGTCGCCCAGCAGCGTCTCCAGCTTGGCGATGGTGGACATCAGCTGAGCGTACTCGGCCTCCAGGCGCTTGCGGTCCAGCGCCGTGAGGCGGCGGAGCTGCATGTCCAGGATGGCCTGGGACTGCTCTCGCGACAGCAGCAGCTGGGTCATCAGCGACTCGCGGGCCGCCTCGGCGTCCGCCGCGTTGCGGATGAGGTAGATGACCTCGTCCAGGCGGCCGAGCGCCGTGCGCAGCCCCTCGACGATGTGGGCCCGCTCTCGGGCCTTCTTCAGGTCGTACGTCGCCCGGCGGGTGATGACCTCCACTCGGAATTTGATGTAGTGCTGCAGGACCTCTCGGAGCGTCAGCACCCGCGGCTGCCCGTCGACCAGGGCCAGCATGTTGACCGGGAACGCCGACTGCAGTGCCGTGTGCTCGTACAGGTTGCTCAGCACGAACTCCGCGTCCGCCGAGCCCCGCAGCTCCACCACCACCCGCAGCCCTGACCGGTCTGACTCGTCCCTGACGTCGCTGATGCCCTCGATCTTCTTGTCTCGGGCCAGCTGCGCGATCTTCTCCACCAGGTTCGCCTTGTTCACCTGGTACGGGATCTCCGTAACGATGATCTGCTGGCGGTTGCCTCGCCCCATGGCCTCGATGTCGGCCTTGCCGCGTACCAGCACCCGGCCCCGGCCCATGACGTACGCATCGCGCAGCGCCTCCCGTCCGATGCCTCCCAGAATCTCGCCGCCGGTGGGGAAGTCCGGCCCCTTCACGATCTCCAGGAGCGCGTTGTCCAGGCTGTCCTGCGCTTCCTGCAGGACCTCCTTCGGCACCGAGTCGGCGCTGGGTTCGGGATGGTCGATGAGATAGGTGACGGCGCCGCACACCTCCCGCAGGTTGTGGGGCGGGATGGACGTGGCCATGCCCACGGCGATGCCGGAGGCCCCGTTGACCAGCAGGTTGGGCATCCGCGCCGGCAGCACCCGGGGCTCCTTCATCGAGTCGTCGAAGTTCGGGGTGAAGTCCACCGTGTCCTGGTCGATGTTCGCCAGGAGCTCCTCCGCGATGGGCGCCAGCTTCGCCTCCGTGTACCGCATGGCCGCCGGCGGGTCGTTGTCGATCGAGCCGAAGTTCCCCTGGCCGATGATGAGCGGGTAGCGCAGGCTGAAGTCCTGGGCCATGCGGACCATGGCGTCGTACACCGGCGCGTCGCCGTGGGGGTGGTAGCGCCCCAGCACGTCTCCCACGATGCGTGCGCTCTTCTTCGACGGGTTGGTTGGGCGCAGGCTCAGCTCGTCCATGGCGTAGAGGATGCGCCGCTGCACGGGCTTCAGGCCGTCTCGTACGTCGGGCAGCGCGCGGGCCACGATCACGCTCATCGCGTAGTCGATGTACGAGCTGCGCAGCTCCTCTTCGATTCGGACGGGCCGGATGGTCCCTGCTTCACTTACCATGCGCTTTTCCTCTCCGCTCCTGGGGCGGTTGTGCTATGCCTCCGCGCGTTGGCCGAGGCATGGGCTGGGCCCGTGGGGCTTGTCGATGGGGAGTAGGCGTTGACGGTTGCCTCCCGCTCGTGAAGCGACACTCGGTGTGGCGTGAGAGCAATGCGCTCGCTCCCGGCCGGCTATGGCGGTGGGCGTCGTTTCTGCCCGCCTACACGTCCAGGTTCCGTACGCTCTTGGCGAACTCGAAGATGAACCGCTTGCGCGGCTCTACCTCCGCGCCCATGAGGCGTCGGAACTCCTCGTCGGCCAGCTCGCCGTGCTCCATGTTCACCTGGAGCAGCGTGCGGGCCTCCGGGTTCAGCGTCGTCTCCCAGAGCTGGTCCGGGTTCATCTCGCCCAGACCCTTGTAGCGCTGGAGGTCTATCCGCTTCCCTTGCAGGCGTCCCAGCAGGGCCTCCTGCTGCGACTCCGTGTAGGTGTAGTGGGTCTTCTTCCCCTGCTGCACCCGGTACAGCGGCGGCTGGGCGATGAACAGGTGGCCGTTCTCGATGAGCGGCAGCATGTTGTGGAAGAAGAACGTCAGCAGCAGCGTGCGAATGTGCGAGCCGTCCACGTCCGCGTCGGTCATGATGATGACCCGGTGGTAGCGCAGCTTGCCCAGGTCGAAGTCCTCCCCGAATCCCCCGCCGATGGCGCTGATGAGGACGCGGATCTCCTCGTGCGCCAGCAGCTTCTCCAGCCGCGCCTTCTCCGCCAGGAAGCCGTTGTGGTTGCCGTTCCCGTTCGTCTCGGCGATGCCGTTGCCGCTTCCGTTCCCATTGCCGTTGGAAAGCATGGTGACTTTCTCGCGGCCGCTGGGGTAGAGCACCTTCTCCACGTTGAGGATCTTGCCCCTGAGCGGGAGGATGGCTTGGAAGCGCCGGTCCCTCCCCTCCTTGGCTGATCCCCCTGCGGACGGCCCCTCGACGATGAACAGCTCGCTCCGGCTCGGGTCCCGCTCGGAGCAGTCGGCCAGCTTACCGGGCAGACCGGAGCCGTCCAGTGCGTTCTTGCGAATGACCAGGTCGCGGGCCTTGCGGGCCGCCTCCCGTGCTCGCTGGGCCAGCACGCATCGTTCCAGGATGCGGCGTGCGTCCACGGGGTGGTCTTCCAGGTAGATCGTCAGGTGCTCGGCCACCCCCGACTCGACGATGCCCTTGACTTCGGCATTCCCCAGCTTGGCCTTGGTTTGCCCCTCGAACTGGGGGTCCAGCAGCTTCACCGAGAGCACCGACGTGAGACCCTCGCGCACGTCCTCGCCGGTCAGGTTCGACTGGTCGTCTTTGAGGAGCTTCTGCTTTCGAGCGTAGTCGTTGATGGCCCGGGTCAGCGCGGCCCGCAGGCCGGTGACGTGGGTGCCGCCTTCGATCGTGGGGATGCAGTTGGCGTAGGCGTACCCGGCCTCCGACACGTTCGTGGTGTACTGGAGGGCAAGCTCTACCTGGGTCCCCTCCACCGTCTTGCTCAGGGAAATGACGGGGTGGAGCGTCTCTCTCGACTGGTTGATCTCGTCCACCATGCTGACGATGCCGCCCTCAAAGTGGAACTCACTGTGTTGCCCCGTGGCTTCGAAGGTGAGGACGATGCGGAACCCCGGGTTGAGGTACGCAACCTCCTTGAAGCGCTGGGCCAGCGTGTCGAAGTCGAAGGCGACGGTGTCGAAGATTTGGTCGTCGGGTGCGAAGGTGATGGTGGTGCCGTGGTCGGAGGCGGGGCCTACGTTCTCCAGCGGCCCTGCCACCCTGCCTCGGTCGAACTCCATCACGAAGCGGCTGCCGTCGCGGCGCACTTCCGCCCGAAGCCATCGGCTCAGGAAGTTCACCACGGAGGCGCCCACGCCGTGCAGCCCGCCGGAGACCCGGTAGCTGCTCCCGCCGAACTTCGCCCCTGCGTGGAGGGTCGTCAGCACCGTCTCCAGCGCGGAGAGCCCCGTGGCGCGGTGCACGTCCACGGGAATGCCTCGCCCGTCGTCCGTAACCTCAACGGAGTTGTCCGCCCGGACCACCACCTCTGCACGGGTGCAGAAGCCCGCCATCGCCTCGTCCACTGCGTTGTCCACTACCTCGTAGACCAGGTGGTGCAGGCCCCGGTGGTCGGTGCTGCCGATGTACATACCGGGGCGGCGGCGCACGGCCTCCCGCCCCTGCAGTACCTGGATATCTTCCGCTGCGTATCGTGGTGCCACAGTCATCCCCAATGTGTCCATGATTCTCCTTTATCGATGGGGGGCGCACAGCCCCCCGATGTGGGCCCGGGTGTCACCCCGGGCGCGTGCGTCGACTACCTCGACGTCTCTTGGGGTCTCCGGGCGAGAATAGACAAGGGGAGAAGGGCCTTGAGATGCCCGTTGGAGGGGAGCTTCATGCTGCTCGCACTCTCCGTTTCAGATCGTTCTCTCGGGGTGGGACCCCGGACTCTGAGCCGGTGTTCGAAACCCGGCTTGATTGGAGTGTTTTCACACTGCCGATAGTGTATCAGTTTTCCCTACAAATTGGAAGGGGTTTTAGGCACATTTAGGCATAAATGACGGGCTGCGCGAAAGCTCGCCGCAGGATGTCGCGCTCTGAGACCTGTCAGGGGGTTGCCCGCCCGCCCGAACGCGCCCCCTAAACCCCCATGATCCCGTAGCCCGCGTCCACGGGGATCACCGCCCCCGTGACCCCGCTCGACAGGCCGCTGCACAGATAGAGCGCCGTGCCGGCGACCTCCTCGTGGGTCACGCTGCGCTGCAGCGGCGCACGCTCCAGGTGCACCCGCTTCATGTCCCGATAGTTCGCGATGACCCTGGACGAGAGCGTGTCCAGCGGCCCCGCCGAGATCGCGTTGACCCGGATGTTCCGCGGCCCGTACTCCGCCGCAAGCTGCCGCACCTCGTTCTCCAGCGCCGCCTTGGCCACCCCCATCACGTTGTAGCCGGGGAAGACCCGCTCCGACGCCAGGAAGGTCATCGTGACCACGCTCCCCCCTTCGGGCATCAGCGGCGCCGCATGTCGCACGATGGGCACCAGCGAGTACGCGCTGATCTCCAGCGCCGTGCGAAATCCCTCGCGCCCCGTCTTCGAGAAGTCGCCGCCCAGGTCGTCCCGGTTCGCATAGGCGATGCTGTGGACGACGACCTCCAGCTCGCCCAAGCCCTCGCGCACTTCCTCGAACGCCCGCTCCACCTGCTCGTCGTCCGAGACGTCGCACTGGACCAGCATCGCGTCGCCCACGGACCCTGCCAGCTTGGCCACGGGCTCTCGGAGCCGCTCGTTCTGGTACGCCAGCGCCAGTCGCGCCCCGGCCTGGTGCAGCACCTGGGCTATCGCCCACGCGATGCTGCGATGGTTGGCCACGCCGAAGACCAGCGCGTTCTTTCCCGACAGGTCTACTGTGAACATGCTCTCACTCGCTCCGGTTGAGGGTGGTTGCAGGCTACTTCCGACGGCTCCCCAACGCGCTCCGCTCCTCCATCTTCCGGGCCGCGTCCCGCACCGACGCTCCGGCGCCGTTGCTCCCCGCCGACGGCCGAGTGCCGTTGCGCCGCACAGCGATTCCCGCTGGCACGGGTACGGTGCGCCTCGGTCGGGCGCCGTTCGGCTTGGCGATGGTCACGGGCCCCCGTGCCCGCCCTGCCGGCGAGCCCTTGTACACGCTGCAGTCAAGGCAGCCCACGTACTTGGTGGGCGTATACCCCTTCTTGAAGAGTGACCGGGCTGTCCGGTAGTGGTCATTGTTCCATATCTCCTTCACGGACTGCCTGCTCGCATCGCCGAAGTCGTCGTCGGCGTCCGTCAGGTAGCAGCACGGGGCGTAGCCCCCGTCCCAGTTGACCACGCCGCTCCGCCACAGCCGCAGGCAGCGCGTCCCCTCCTCGCTGTACGGCTTGCGGAAGGGGTCCGCCATGCGGGCCTCCAGCTCCGCCGCGGGCAGCCACTGGCGGGCCAGCTCCAGGTCGTCCTCGCCGTGGGGGAAGTCCACCCGCTTGGGGGTGAACAAGTCCACCCCCAGTTCTTGGGCCATGCGGCGCGCCTCCTCCACCTGGTGCTCGTTGTGCCGCATCACGATGAACTGCCACTCCAGCGCCGGCGTCGTCGAGCCCAGCTCCGCGCGCTTCTGCACCAGCAGCCGGATGTTGTCCAGCACCCGGTCCAGGTGCCCGTTGACCCGGTACACCTGGTACACGTCCTGCGTGATGCCGTCCATCGAGATGATGAGGACGTCCAGCCCCGACCGTATCAGCCGCTCCGCCATCTCCGGCGTCAGCGGCTTGTTGAGGTTGCTGCTCACTAGCGTGGCAATGCGCTTCTCGTGCGCATAGGCGATGAAGCGGTCGATCTGCGGGTTGAGGAACGGCTCGCCCCAGCTGTACAGGCTCAGCCACACGCACGAGTCCTCGATCTGGTCGACGATACGAGCGTACGTGTCGAAGTGCATGAAGCCCTTGTCCCGGTTCACCGTGCCCAGGCCGGTGTGGCACAGAGGACACTGGAGCTGGCAGATGTTGGTGGTGTCGATCTCCCACTCGAAGGGCAGTCCCCCCACCTTCGTCCACCCCAGGCGGAGCTGGACCTCGATGCGGAGGATGTTGAGGAGTTTGCGCCAGCTCCAGTAGCGCATCCCAAGCTCGGCGCGCTGGTTCACCCGGTCCCCCGCGAGCATGGCGATGGCAGAGCCGTTGACTTGCACGGCCTCCAGCATCCAGAGGGCATTTTTGAGAAGCCTCTGGGCCAGGTTCATCGCTGTCCTTCGGGGCAGGCACGCATCCGGGCCCTCGACGTCCCTCCCCTGCGCACTTCGGTCACCGGATGCTAGACCTTTCATACGGCACAGTCAAGGAGTGGAGCCGTCGGCCGAAAGGCGAAATCCAAGGCGGAGAAGACCCCTACGCCAGCGCGGCCGCCCCCGCCCGGGCGCATTCCTCGTCCTCCTCGCTCGTGCCGCCGCCGACGCCGCACGCACCCACCACCTGCCCACCGCGGCGCACCAGGACGCCGCCCTTGCTGGGCATCATGTGCCCCCCGTCCGATGCGACGATGGCCCGCATCAGCCCGGAGTCCGCCCAGCCCTGGAGGCTGGCGCTGTCGGCGCGGAAGGCCGCCGCGGCCACCGCCTTCCCCTGCGAGTCGTACACCCCGGCCCAGTTCGCCTCGTCCATGCGGGCGAAGGCCACCAGCCGCCCTCCCGCGTCGCACACCGCCACGCTCACGTCGATGCCCAGCTCCCGCGCCTTCTGCAGTGCCGCCTGCACCACGCGCTCCGCCTCCGCCAGCGTCACCGACATAGCGCGCCTCCGTGGGTAGACTAGCCGGATTCTACCACGCCGCCACCCGCCTCTTCCTGGGAGAAAGTTCGGGCGAGGAGTCGCGTCGGCTTCGACGCACTTGTATAACTACAACGTATTTGTATTATGAGTGTATGCTTTAGCGAGAGTAGGCTGTCGTGTCATTCGCTTTGCACATACCGAACTCCCGAAGAGCCATATGGACCGCAGGCGCCGCAGCCCTGTGCTCGATGGCCCTCGCCTTGCTCGCAGCCTGCGACAGTGACCCGCCGCCCACGCCGACCCCGGCGCCCACCCCCACGCCCGCCCCCACCGCGACCTCTACACCCACTCCTGCCCCTACCCCAACGCCGACACCCACAGCCACTCCGACACCTACGCCCACTCCCACTCCCACCCCAACGCCCACTCCCACCGCACGGCAAAGCGCGGCCGTGCATCTCGACGACTTCCTCCCCTGGCTCACCGCTCCTCCGGACGAGCTCCACGCTCGGGCTGCAGACCGTCTGCTGGAGGTCTACCTCCTCGACGCCGACATTGGGGAGTCCCTTGCGCGCCTGCCCTGGGTCGGTGACGGGATCGGCGATATGGAATCCCTCGCACTTGGAGCGTTGCTGAGCCTTGCGCAAACGGATTCGGCGACCCTGCAGACGCTGCTCGCCCACCCCTGGGTGGCCGATGGCGTGACGGAGGTTGAGCATGAAGCAATCGGGGCATTCGCCTTGGCATTCACTGACGCAGACAGTGCGGCTTTCGCGCGGGTCGTTCTGGGTCTTCTGTGGATGGCTGATGACGTGACCCTCGCGGAGCAACGAGCGATTGGAGCGCTGTTCGCGCTCAGGGCTGCAAATGTGACAACTGCAGAACTGGTGACGGTGTTCCCCTGGGTGGTCGACGGTGTGACCGACGCCGAGCAACGGACACTCCACTCCTTGGCCCGGCTTGCGGAGGTCGAGCCAGAGATTGCACACAGGGTGACAACCTTCCCGTGGCTTGCCGACAACGTGAACGCTGCTGAGGCGACTGTGCTTGACCGGTTGCAGAAGCTTGCAGAGATGGACGCGGCGACTGCGCAGCTGGTGGCAGCATTCCCCTGGCTAGTCGATGGCGAGATTCCAGTCGAAAGCGGTGCGCTCAACGCTTTGGTTCGTATAGCAGAAGGGGACGCCTCCACCGCACGATACATAGCAGCGTTGCCATGGCTGGGTGACGATGTGACCGCGGTGGAACTGAAAGGGCTCCAGCTATTGGTCCCGCTCGCCAATAGTGATCCCGCGGCCGCACGCCTGGTCGCTTCCTTGCCCTGGGTGTTCGATGGGATCACTCAGGAGGAGAGGGGGACGATTCAGAACTTGGTCGACCTGGCGGAGGCAGACCACGAGTTAGCAGACCTTGTATCGGGGCTCCCCTGGCTTGGGGACGACATGACAGAGCACGAGCAATGGCTGGTTCGGCACTTAGTCCGGCTGACGAAGGCAGACCGGGAGTTGGCTCGCCGAGTGGCCGGGCTCCCCTGGTTTGCGGAGGACATCACTTGGGACAAGATGTCCGCAGTCCTAGCACTAGTCAATCTGACGGAGACAGACCCAAAGCTGGGGCAACGGGTAGTAGGCTTCCCTTGGTTTGTGGACGACATAACAGAGCACGAATTCCGGGCGGTTTGGGGCTTGGTTCATCTGATGGAGGCAGACGAGGAGTTGGCGCACCGGGTAGCAGGCCGTCCATGGTTTGCGGACGCTATAACAGAGAGCGAACGATGGATGGTTTCGCATCTGGCTGATCTAGCGAAGGCAGACCGGGAGGTGGCTCGACGGGTAGCAGATATCCCTTGGCTTGTCGACGCCATAACATGGGACGAGGCATGGACGATTCCGTTCTTGGTCGGTCTGACGGAGGCGGACCCGGAGTTGGCCCAGCAGGTGGCAGCAGCTCCTTGGTTCGGCGACGGCGTATCCCACATTGAACTAGGAGCGATTGTCTCATTGCGCGACTTTGCTTCACAGGACATAGCTCTGGCCAGTACTTGGCTAGAAAGGGTGAACACTGACCCCAGTGGCGAAACGACGGCGCTTGTGGCCGTCTTGGGTTGGGCTTTCCGACTAGAGGGTGGTCTGCTGTACAAGGACCTGGTCAAGGCCCACGAGGTCAAGTCCAAATCCGTGTCGCTGCCATTGGCAGGCGAGGTCAATCTCTGGCTCATCCAGCCTGCTCCGTTCCTCCAACATGAAGACGCGCTCTCAGCGTTGGAACAGACTGTGCGTATCGCCGAAGAGTTCATGGAAACCCCCTTTCCGGTCACTGACGTTGTCATGGTGCTGCCCCTCGCTGAGTCGCATGGCTTGGAATGGTCAGCCCACTACGGTACGTTCTTCACGGTGCTTAGGGAGAGGACCAGGCCCTTCAGTCGGGAAACACTGTACCATGAGGTTGGCCACTACTACTTCACTGGTGACCCCAAGTGGCTCGCAGAAGGCGGAGCAGAGTTCATGGTGGCCTATACCAACGATGAGTTAGGTCTGGACACCTTCGAAGCTCGGAAGCCCGCGGCGTGGCGTAGTGTCCAGGTAGCTTGCTTCGACAATGGGCTAGAGAACATCCAGCAACTGAATGAGCTTCAAGATCGTGAGCAATTCGATCCACCACATCGTTGCAACTATGCTTTGGGAGAGTACTTCCTGCTCAGCTTATACGAAACATTGGGCGAAGAGGCGCTTGCGGCGGCGCTGCGGGACCTCTACTTCATGCACGAATCCGATCGCCGTCCAATGATGGAAGAGGCGATCTACCACGCCTTCCTCCGCCACACCCCGCCTGAGCTCGTCGACGCCTTCCACGAGGTGTACGATCGCCTCCACGGCGGGCCGCGACCGGACTAGCCCCCTGCCGCCTCCGTCCCGCTCCAGCGCACGTTCGAACGAGACGCGTCTATAATCCCCCTGCGGCCCGCAACCCCCGCTGCGGCGCAGGGACAATAGCGTATGGCTAACATCTGGGTCATCTTCGGCTTTGCCGTGTACTTCGGCATGCTCATCTGTATTGCCGTCGTCGGCGCTCGTCGCATACGGAACATGGCCGACTACACCCTCGGCGGCCGCCGGCTCAGCAGCTTCACCGCAGCGCTGAGCACCGGCTCGTCCACCACCAGCGCCTGGACCATGCTGGCCCTCCCGGCGCTGGCCTTCACCGGAGGGCTCGTCGAGCTCTGGGTGCCGGCCTGCGCAGCCATCGGCGTCTGGCTGAGCTGGACGCTGTTGGCCAAGCGGCTGCGGCGGTTCACCATCGCCGCAGACAACGCAGTCACCATCCCCCAGTTCATGGAGCGACGGTTCGGAGACGCAACCGGAACGCTGCGGTCGGTGTCCGGGCTGGTCACCATCCTGTTCGTGGTCTTCTACGTGAGTTCCGGGCTTGTCGGCGGGTCAAAGCTGCTGGAGCAGATTTTTGGCCTCGACCTCGCCGTAGGCGTCATGCTCACGCTCTTTGCGGTTGCGACGTACACGTTGATCGGCGGATTCATGGCGGTCTCCAGGACGGACGTGTCCCAGGCGCTGCTGATGCTCTTCAGTCTGGCCGTGCTGGTGGTTGCCATGCTCATCGTCACGGACCAACCGCTGTCCAACGCCGGGCCCCAGGCCGTTGGCTTCTTTGACCCCTTCACTCTCGTGGACGGCTCGTTCATAACGCTGAGCTTCGCACTCTCGGCATCGGGGTGGGCCGTTGGCGGGCTGGGGGCGCACAGGATATTGCAGCGGTTCATGGCCATTGAGCGCGAGGACAAGATCCCTCAGGGGCGCAGCATTGCCGTCGTCTGGCTCGTGACGGTGTACCTGCTGGCCTTCTTCGTCGGTGTCATCGCACGCCCCGCCCTGTTCGAGGCCGGCATGCTGGGAGCGGTCACAGATTCGGAGAGGGTCTACTTCGTCGTCTCTGAGACCTTCTTCCACCCCGTGGTGTTGGGGGCGCTGCTCACCGCCGTCATCGCAGCCGTGATGAGCACCGCCGACTCGCAGCTTCTCCTGGCGTCGGCGATTGGGACGGAGGACGCGCCCGTGCTCAAGCGGGTGAGCATGAGGCTGGCGGCGAACGCCCGCGTGTGGATGGGCCGAGGGATGCTGCTCGCCATAGGCATGGTGTCGGCGATACTCTCGATCTGGTTCCCCGACTCCATATTCGACCTGGTGAGCTATGCGTGGGGCGGCATGGGGGCGGCCTTTGGGCCGGTCATGATCCTTGGCCTGTACTGGCGCAGGTTCAACGCCTGGGGCGCAGGAACGGCGGTTGTGGCAGGGACCTTGGCGGCGACGGCGTGGCAGTTCCTGAGCGGCGGTCCGGGCGGCGTGTGGGACATCGCACCGGCAACACCCGCCTTTGCCATCTCGATGGCGTCGGCCGTAGCCGCCGCGCTGCTGACGCCGCCTCCGCCGCGAGCGGTAGTGGAGCTGTTCGACCGCGTCAACGCGGCGTAGCGAGGAGCCTAGCCGCCCCCGTCCCGCTCCCAGATCCCCTCCAGCACCCGGCCCGGCGACATCGGCAGCTGCCGCATCCGCACGCCTGTCGCCGCG
Organism: Dehalococcoidia bacterium; assembly: GCA_965205235.1. Lineage (GTDB taxonomy): Bacteria > Chloroflexota > Dehalococcoidia > Lucifugimonadales > UBA1127 > CBDBGD01. The sequence goes on along the minus strand of CBDBGD010000002.1, from coordinate 188,171 downwards.
TGGATCGCGTTCGCCACCGCCGCCATCGGCGGCACGATCGACGCCTCCCCCACGCCCCGCACCCCGAAGGGATGCCCCGGGTTCGGCACCTCCACGATGACCGCGTCCACCATCGGCACGTCCAGGCTCGTCGGCATGCGATAGTCCAGCAGGCTCGCGTTGAGCAGCCGGCCCTCGTCGCTCATCACGTACTCTTCGTTGAGCGCCCAGCCGATGCCCTGCACCGTGCCGCCCTGTATCTGCCCCTCCACGTAGTCCGGGTGGATGGCCCGTCCCGCGTCCTGGAAGGCCGTGCACCGCAGGATCTGCACCTTGCCCGTCTCCGGGTCCACCTCAACGTCCACCATCGTGGCGCTGAACGACGGGCCTACGCCGCGAGGGTTCACCGACGCCCGTCCCACCACCGGGCCGCCGAGCGTGTTGAGCTGCGCCGCGAGCGCCTTGAGCGTTAGCTTCATGCTGGCATCGCCCCGGCGGTAGAGGGCACCGCTCCGGTACTCCACCTGCTCCGCCGTCGTCTCCCACAAGATCGCCGCCCGCTCCCGGAGCTGGCGCACCACGTCCTGCGCGGCGTCGTGGGCTGCCCAGCCGGTCTTGAACGTGACGCCGCTGCCTCCTGTGAGCGAGGTGTAGCCGATGTGGTCCGTGTCCGCCACGTGCGGGTTCACGTCCTCGGCGGGGATGCCCAGCACCTCGGCGAATTGCTGCGCAATCGCCGCACGCGAGCCGCCGATGTCCACCGACCCCTCCACCAGGCTTATCGTCCCGTCCGACTGCACCGTCGCGAACACCGACGACGGCCCCGTGTTGTTCCGCCAGAAGCCCGTCGCGATGCCGCGGCCCCGGTTCGGCCCGCCCAGCGGCGCCGAGTAGTGCGGGTGGGCCATCATCGCATCCACCATCTCCATGAAGCCGATGCGAGGGTTGAGGACGCCGTCCACCCGGCGAGTGCCCTCCCGCGCCCCGTTGCGCTGCCGGAACGCCAGCGGCTCGATGCCCAGCGTCTGGCACATTTCGTCCACCACGGTCTCCACGGCGAAGGCGCCCATGGGCGCTCCCGGCGCCCGGTACGCCGCGGTCTTGGGCTTGTTCGTGACCACGTCGTAGCCGTCGACCAGGACGTGCGGGATGGCGTACGGCCCGAACATGCACGCCACCGCCCCGCCGATGGGCGCGCCGGGGTAGGCGCCGGCCTCGTAGGCCAGGTAGGCCTGGGCGGCGGTGATCCGGCCTTCGTTCGTCACTCCCATCTTCAGCCGGATGTACGTGCCCGACGTCGGCCCCGTCGCCTCCAGGACCTCTGCCCTGTTCATCGTCATCTTCACCGGACGGCCGCTCTTCTTCGAGAGCACCGCCGCCACCGGCTCCAGGTACGTCGGGAGCTTCCCGCCGAAGCCGCCGCCGATCTCCATCGGCACCACCGTCACGCTCGACACGTCCAGCCCCAGCACCTTGGCGGTGTTGTCCCGAATGCCGAAGTGCCCCTGGCTGCTGCACCAGATCGTCAGGTGCCCGTCGTGCGCCCACCACGCCGTGCCGTTCTGCGGCTCGATGTACCCCTGGTGCACCGACTTGGTCCGGTACTCGCGCTCCAGCACCAGGTCCGCCTCCTCGAAACCCTGCTCCACGTCGCCCAGCTTGAACTGCTGGTGCTCGGCGATGTTGCTCTTCGACGGCGGCTCGTCCCCGTACGACGGCGCCACTAGGTGGTCGTGCAGGATCGGCGCGTCCGGCTTCATCGCCTCCTCGGCCGTGGTGACCGACGGCAGCACGTCGTACGTCACGTCGATGAGCGCCAGGGCCTCCTCCGCCACGTGGGGGCTTGAGGCGGCGATGGCGGCAACGGCGTGGCCCTTATAGAGGACCTTGTCCGCGGCAAGGACGTTGTTGCTGAGATACCGGGTGGTCGTGACCACGTCCTCACCCACCTCCGTCAGCTTCTCCGTCCCCAACGCCAGGTCGGCGCTGGTCGCCACGGCCTTCACGTCCGGGTGCGCCTCCGCCCTGCTGGTGTCGATGGAGACGATGCGAGCGTGGGCGTGCGGGCTCCGCAGCATCGCTCCGTACAGCATGCCGGGCAGCGAGATGTCCGCGCCGTACATCGCCTTGCCCGTGACCTTGTCCACGCCGTCGTGCCGTATGGGCCGGTGCCCCACGGCCACGAACCCGCCGTTGGTTGCTGCTGCCTGGGACTCCTGCGTACGCTGGCTCATTGCATCCTCTCCTACGCTGGTGGCCCCATTCTACCACGAGGCTCTAGTCGGCACGGGCAGTGGGTCGGTTGGGTTATCGCTTGACTGGCTACTTGCGCGGTTGACAAGGGCTCGTCGAGACCATAGAGTGAATCAACCCCCCCGGAGATAGCATCTCCGGGCCGACGCCCCCACCTGGGGGCGTTTCTTCTGTCCGAGCCCGGGACTCCCGTCATGAGCGGCGCGCGTGCGCCGGAACCAGCGGGCGCGGGCCGGGCAGCCTCATCTCCGGTGCTTGATGGGCTATAATGGCCTGAAAGCAGGCGTCAGGGACGACGAAGCGCGTGCGGAGGAGACCGGTGAGCACAGTGCGAGCAAAGTATGGTAACGGCGTCCTCACGCCGATGGAGCCCCTTGACCTGGAGGAGGGCGCGGAGGTCATGGTGTCGGTGCAAGGCGCAGGGGCGGAGGCCCAGGAGGAGACGCCGGCGCCCAGGCAGGGACTGGTCGCCATTGTGGAGCGGGCGCGGGAACGACAGAAAGACATCCCTTCGGAAGAATCGGCGAGCATCCCAACAGACCTCGCCATGAACCACAAGCATTATCTCTATGGCTATCCCAAAGAAGCAGACTGATGGCGTTGGTCTTCGCGGATACCGGCTACTGGATAGCGGTATCGCTTCCCGGCGATCAGATGCATGACCGAGCCTCAGCCATGGCGGCGGCTTATGACCAGGCAACAGTGGTCACAACGCAGATGGTTTTGACTGAAGTCCTGAACCACTTTTCCAGGATGGGCCCCGGTCACAGGCTGAACGCTGCACAGCTGCTCCAAGACCTCGGAAGCAGTCCCAGCGTGGAGATAGTCCCTCAGACGGATGCGCAGTTCAGCGCCGCCGTGGAGCGCTACGCCTTCCGCAGCGACCAGCGGTGGAGTCTCACGGACTGCGCCAGCTTTCTTGTCATGGAAGAGCGGGGCATTACCGAGGCCTTGGCATACGACCGGGACTTTGAGCAGGCTGGCTTCGTTGCTCTGCTGAGGGGAGGCTAGGCCAATGCCAACCCTCTGCGTCTCCTGAGGTCGCAGCAGGCGAAGGCCGGCTGCCTGCTTCCCCCTCCCGCTCGCCCCTGAGCCCGCCGCCGGATGCCCCCCAACCACCCCCCAGTGGTACACTCCCCCCAGACCACCAGCGGAGGTGCCCCATGCCCACCCCTCGACAGCAGTTCCGGCACGCCCTCGCCGGCGACGCGCCCGTCCTCGCCGCCAACATCTTCGACCCCCTCTCCGCGCGCATCGCGCAGCTCCTCGGCTACTCCGTCTGCGTCCTCTCCGGCTCCGTGGCCAAAGCCGCGTCCCTTGCCGTGCCGGACCTCGTCCTCGCCAACTCGTCCGACCTCGCCGACCACTGCCGCCGCATCATGCGCGCCGCCCCGGTGAGCCTCATGGTCGACGCCGAGGACGGCTACGGCGGCGCGGTCAACGTCATGCGAACGGTGGAAGACCTCGAGGCCGCGGGCGTCTCGGCCATTGAGATCGAGGACAATGCCGTACCCCGCCGGTTCGGCGTCGCCGACCCCGGCCTCGTCTCCGTCGAGGAGCAGGTCGGCAAGCTCCAGGCCGCCCTCGCCGCCCGCTCCGACCCCGACACGGTCATCGTCGCCCGCACCGCCGCCCTCCGCGAGTGCCCGCACGACGAGGCCATGGCCCGCATCGCGGCCTACACCGAGACGGGCGCAGACGCGGTCATGCTGGCGGGCGTGCCCGGCGGTCGGGACGACATCGAGGCCGTCCACCGGGCCACGCCGCTCCCCCTCTGCGTCCTCAGCCCACCGCCCGACGCCCGTGACGATGCCGCGTTCTTGGCGGCCAACAACGTTCGCATCGTCATGCTTGGGCAGGCCGTCTACGCTGCGGCGGTGCGCGCCGTCCACGACGTGCTGGCGCATCTCCGAGACGGCGGCAGCTTGGAGGCCCTCGGCGACCGCCTCGCGCCCGCCGACCTACTGGCGCAGGTCATCCGCACCGAGGAGTTCGTCCGCCGCCAGCGGGAGTACGGCGTCGAGGGGTAAGACAGAGCCAGTTTCGAAGCCACCCGCACAAGTTATCGTAGCGATATTACAGAGCGGAATATCTGAGCATTGACACCGCTCCAGATATCTGCTATTGTTCTGTCATTCTGGGCTCAGGAGACCCATTCATGCAGCAGCGACTACTGTTGGCAAAGAAGAATAGCGACGGCAGCTACAGCGTGTCCTACCCGGCCAACCACTTGATCGAGGACTCGTTCGTTGACTTCTACAACGAGCAGACTGGTGGTGGCTTCCAGAGGCAGGAGTCTAACAGGACAACACGGGGCAATCAGGTGGCCGCATACCTGGCGAGGTGCAAAAAGGACGACATACACCCAAAGCTGTTTGAACTAACGGCTAACGCCCGTGTGGATGGCCGTGAAACCGCAGCAGAAGATTGCAGCTATCAGAGTTTGGACCCGCAAGGGAGGCTCGGATTCCTGACTTTTGCCCTCAGGGGCCGGAAGCCATGGCTATCCCTAATTGACGGAGGGACTCGGTATCTTGGTATCGAGCGGGCGTACAGCAAAGGTGATATCGGAGACGGCACAACGATAGACGTCCGTATATTTGTCAACTTGTCGTTGGCAGAGGAGATAGCCCAGTTCCTCCTGATCAATGACTATCAGAAGAAGGTCAGGACCGACTTGGCTTTGAGGGTAGTCCAGCGACGATTGGACGAGGGGAATCTGAGCGACGATGAAATGAAGGCGCTGACGACCGCTGTCCCGGACACTGACAGCTGGAAGTTCGAGGCAAGCAGAATCGCGACCGCAATGAACACCTCCCAGGACTCTCCCTGGCTGAATCGGATCCAGATGCCCAGCGCGCCTCCGAGCAGCACCACGCTCCAGTCGTTCTTCACCAGTCTGCGTCCGATACTAACGGACGACGATATCAAGGCGACTGTGGCTGACATGATCCACAACGGCGATGTCGTGGACTCATTTACATTTCACACTGCGGTGCTCAAGAACTTCTGGTCAGCTGTAGCTTCCGTCAACCCGGCCGCGAACGATGAACCCTTTACGAATGTCTTGTGGGCGCCAATCGGATCTTCCGCTTGCCATATCGCACTCGCTGCCATACTAAAGACGATATTGCTGGGAAGCACCGAGATAGACATGACCAAGAAGCGGTTTATCGATATGTTGCAGGGCTCTCGCATTGAGGAATACCCCTATTGGTTCACCAAGAAGGGCAACAAATCCGACGATTACTACCCCGCAGGCAAAGGTGACGCCACTCTCATGACCGGTGCCGCAAACTACAAGAGGTTGGCCAAGGAACTTGAGACAGCGTGGCGGGCCAACCTGCACGCGAGGCCAGGTAGACCGGCTGTAAGAATGTAGTGGCGGTGCGCGCGTAGATTGCTGGCCTGCCCCTCACTAGCCGTTAGTACTGTCGTCCGCCGCCAGCGGGAGTACGGAGTCGAGGAGTAGGGAGCCCCGCTACGCCAGGTCCCCCACGGCCTTGACCCGCACCCGTACGGCGTTGCTCGGCAGGTAGGTCAGCGGCACCTCCTCCACCTCCACAACCTCCACCGTCGCCGCGTTCGCCCCCGCCGCCACGGCCTTCTCCGACGCCTCCTGTCGAGCGTCGGCCAGCGCCTCCTCACGGCTCGTGCGGCCCAGGTCGTAGACCCGCTCCACCTGGCCGCCCACCTGTGCGATCGCAGCGCCGATGGCGTTCGCGACCTCCGCGTGCCGCGGTCGCAGCACCGCCGACGCCCCCGCCAGCGAGTCGCCCAGCAGAATGCTCCCGCCTCCGACCAGCACCACGGGCACCGGCGCGGCGCTGAGCTTGAGCTGGTTCACCAGCTCCTCCACACGCCCTTGGACCTCCGCCAGGCCGTCGCGCACCAGCCCGCGGTCGAGTCCAGCGACCAGTGTGGGGGCGCCCGCGCTCGCCAGCCCGCCGGCCACCGCCAGGTCTGTCGTCGTCAGCGTGCTGCCTCCGAACGCGAGCCCTTCCGCCGTCAGCCGGTACCCGACGCTGTCCGGCCCGATGCGCAGGGGGTCTTGGTGCACGACACTGCCCCCGCCCAGGGCGATGGAAACGACGTCCGGCATGCGGAAGTTCGTCCGCACCTCGGCGATCTCCACCGCCACCGACGCCTCCCGGGGGAACCCCGCCACCAGCGCTCCCGCGTCGGTGGACGTCCCCCCCACGTCGACGACAATCCCGTCGCGGACGCCCGACAGAAACGCCGCGCCTCGCATGCTGTTCGTCGGCCCCGACGCGATGGTGAACACGGGGTAGCGCGCCGCATACTCCGCGTCCATCAGCGTGCCGTCGTTCTGGCTCAGGTACAGCGGCGCCTCCAGCCCCAGCGAGGCCAGCGCCTGCTCGATCGCGGCGATGGTCCGCTCGGCCGACTCCGCAAGGCACGCGTTGAGCGTCGCCGCGCTCTCCCGCTCCAGCACGCCCATCCGGCCGATCTCGTGCGACAGCGTCACCGCCATCTCCGGCGCCTCGTCCCGGACCAGGGCCGCTGCCTGCTTCTCGTGGCTCGAGTCCACGGGCGAGAAGACCCCGCACAGCGCCACGGCCCGCACGCCCTGCTTCCGCAGCTCCCTCACCGTCGAGCGTAGCCCCTGCGCGTCCAGCGGGGATATCTCCCGCCCGTCGAACTCGTGGCCTCCCGCCGCCATGTGCACGTGCCCGCCCACGGCCTCCCGGACCTCGTCCGGCCAGTCCACCAGCGGTGGCAGCAGGCGCGTCGCGGGCAGGCAGAGCCGGATGACCGCCGTTGGGAGCAGGTCGCGCCGCTCCAGCAGCGCGTTCGTGAAGTGCGTTGTGCCCAGCATCACGGCGCTCACCGACTCCCCCGATGGCACGGCCCCCAGCACGTTCTCCAGCGACGACAGCACGCCCGACGTCACGTCGCCGGTCGTCGGCGATTTGGACTGCGCCAGGAGCTCCGTGCCCCGCATCAGGACCGCGTCGGTGTTCGTGCCGCCCACGTCCACTCCGATGCGAAGCAGCATTGTGCTCGACACGGCCTAAAAGTCCAGCGGCGTGTAGTCGAGGTCGTAGCCGAAGGCCCGCGGCCCCACCACCCGCAGTCCCTCGGGCGTGGTCCACAGCGCCGGCGCCAGGAACCCCAGCACCGTCACCCGAAAGCCGTAGCGCATCAGCTCCGTCGTGATGGGCTCCCCCCGCTCCGAGTCCACGACGCAGATCAGGTCCGGCACCATGCACGTCACCTCTCCGTCCACGCGTGCCACCAGGTTCTCGTTTTGGAAGTCGATGGTCATTTGCGTCCCCCGGCGCTCGCCCACCCCCTCGATGGTCACCCTCCCCCGTGCGAAGCCCCCTGTCGTGCGGCGCTCCAGGTCCGACACCACTCCCCGAAAGAGCACGGTTCCGGGGCAGGCCTCCAGGATGGCCTCGGTCGTGTCCTGGCTCTCCCGCCGAGCGCGCAGCACTGCCTGCCCCACGTCCCTGGCCAGCGTCAGCGTGCGCGGCACCGCCGTGCGCCTGACCTGCTCGGCGGTCATGGGCGCCACGGCGTAGCACGCCACGCAGCCCATCTGGATGGTCATCGCGCGCGCCAGCCGCTCCACCCACACCGGGTCGATGGCGTGGGGGATGACGGCCGTGTTCCCCTTCTCGTCCGCCAGCGCCAGCGGCGTGGGCGGCACGCCGTAGGTGTAGAACGTCTTCATCTGCAGCTCCGGGAACGCGCGCCCCATCCCGTCGGCGTCCACCACCGGCAGCCCGGTGATCGATGCGGGAATCAGCGGCTCCAGCGAGTTGCTCCCGCCGATTTCGTTCGATATCAGCGCCGTGGCCTTCACGCCCGTGAAGTCCTCCAGCGCCCGCAGCGCGTGGTACGCCTGGTAGTCCCGCATCTTCTCGATGCCCACCGTCGGCGCGCCGATGCCCCCGACGCACACGATGCGCGCGTCCTCCGGCACCTCGTCCGGGTCCAGCACGCTGACCGGCCCGTGCTCTCGCATCGCCTGCCGAGCGCGAAGGCGTCCCACGTAGGGGTTCCCTCCGCCGCCCGTGCCCAGAATCCCCGCCCCGATGGCGATGGCCTCCAGGTCCGGCTCCGTCAACTCCCACATACGCTTCCCCACTGGTGCGAACTCACCGGCAGAGAATACCACAGCGCAGAACGTACATACCCGCGCCCGCGTTTGAGCTTGCCGCCCTCCTGGAGTATGATGCAGCCGCGCAGAAAGGAGGAGGCCATGGCCGATTTGACCCCCGAAGAAGTACAGGTGCTGGCCAAAGCTGCCGGTGTGAAGCTCGTGGAGGGCGACGTGACGGAGATCACCCACCGCCTCAACGTCCTCATCACCGGCATCGAGAGCTTCTCTCACCCCGACCTCGACAAGGTCGACCCCCTTCCCTTCCACCCCCTCGAGGAGGTGGGCGGTGGATAGCGGATGGCTGGTGGAGTGCGGTAGCGCCACGGAGCTCGGCCGCCTCATCGCCTCCCGCGAGCTCTCCCCCGTCGAGATCGTCGAGGCGTACCTGGAGCGCATCGACCGCTACAATAGCCGCTTCAACGCCTACATCACCGTCTGCCGCAACGAGGCCCTTGCCGGCGCCAAGCGCGCCGAGCAGGCCGTCGCCAACGGCGAGCCCTTGGGCCCCCTCCACGGCCTCCCTCTGGCCGTGAAGGACCAGTTCCTGACCGAGGGCGTGCTCACCACCGGCGCCTCCTCCATCCTCGCCGACTACATCCCGACCGAGGACGCCACGGTCATGGCGCGCACCAAGGCCGCCGGCAGCATCCTCCTCGGCAAGCTCAACATGACCGAGTTCGCAGCGGGCGGCGGCGACCACTACAAGCACGGCGACCCGCCCCGCAACCCCTGGGACCCCGAGCGCACGCCGGGCATCTCCAGCGCCGGCTCCGGCATCGCCATCGCCGCCTCCCTCTCCGCCATCACCCTCGGCGAGGACACCGGCGGCTCCATCCGAGGCCCCGCCGCTTTCTGCGGCATCGTCGGCCTCCGCCCCACCTACGGTCGGGTCAGCCGCCACGGTATGCTCCCCTTCTCCTGGTCCATGGACGCCGCCGGCCCCATGACACGCACGGTCGAGGACGCGGCCCTGATCATGAACGCCATCGCCGGCTACGACCCCAAGGACCCGCAGACCTCCCATCGCGCCGTCCCCGACTACACCCAGGCCCTCACCCCCGACCTGCGCGGCCTGCGAGTCGGCTTCCTGTCCGACTACGTCGAGGGCGAAGGCGTCAACCCGGACGTCGCCGCCGCCGTCCGCGCCGCGGTCGCCCAGATGGAAGACTTGGGCGCCTCGGTCGAGGAGGTTTCCCTCCCCCTGCTGTTCGACATGGGCACCGCCTACGCCGTCGTCTCCGAGGCCGAAGCCGCCGACGCCCACGGCGAGTGGCTGGACACCCGGCCCCTGGACTACGGCAACAACATCCGCCGCCGGATTACGGCCGCCAGGCTGATGCCCGGCCAGTACCTCCACAAGGCCATGCACATGCGCGCCCTCCTCCGCCGCGAGTGGCTCAAGCTCTTCGACCGCTTCGACGTCCTCCTGAACCCCACGGCGCCCGGCCCCGCGACGAAGATCGAGTACGTCGACGGCGTGAACACCCGAGAGGACGCCCAGAGGCGCTTCGGCGGCCGCCGCGCGCCCACCACGCCCGCGGCCTTTGTCGGCGCGCCGGGCATGTCCGTCCCCTGCGGCGCCACCTCCGAGGGCCTGCCCATCGGCCTGCACATCATCGGCGGCCACTTCCAGGAGGAGACCGTCCTGCGGGTCGGCTACGCCTACCAGGAGGCCACCTCCTGGCACAAGCGCCGCCCCCCGCTCTAGGCAACTTTGTCGTTCCTGCGAAGGCAGGAACCTCGACACCCGGGGTTCCCCTCTCCCCTTGCGAGAGAGGCCGACGCATAGCGGCGGGTGAGTACGAATGCTTTGTCGTTCCTGCGGAGGCAGGAACCTCGACACCCGGGGTTCCCCTCTCCCCTTGCGAGAGAGGCCGACGCATAGCGGCGGGTGAGTACGAATGCTTTGTCGTTCCTGCGGAGGCAGGAACCTCGACGCCCCCGCTCCCAACTGTGGACTAGGCGAAACAGCGCAAGCTAGGGCGGCAATGCCGCCGGGCGGGTGGGCCCACCAAAGGTCGCAGAAACTGCACCCCCCTGCTGGCACAGGGGTGGGTGAATGTCAACACCAGGAGGCCCCCATGCGCCTACAAGGAATACGAGCCCTCGTCACCGGCGGCTCCCGAGGCATCGGCCGCGCCATCGCCCTCGGCATCGCCGCTGAGGGCGCCGACGTCGTCGTCGGCTACCACGCCCACAGCGCCGCCGCCGACGAAGTCGCAGAGGCGGTCCGCGCCCTCGGCCGGCGCTCCACCGTCGTCCAGGGCGACACCGCCACACGCGACGGCGCCGAGGCCGTCGTCGACGCGGCGGAGAGCTTCCTCGGTGGCATCGACCTTCTCGTGAACAACGCCGGTGTCCTCAAGCGCACACCCTTTCTGGAGCTTGACGAGGCCGAGTGGGACTGGGTGCTCAACACCAACCTCAAGGGCTACTTCCTCGTCGGCCAGGCCGCGGCTCGGCGCATGGCCGCACGCGGCGCGGAGGGCGCGATCGTCAACGTCTCATCGGCGGGGCAGGCCGTCGCCGCGCCCAACCTCGCCCACTACTGCGTCTCCAAGGCCGGCGTCGAGATGTTGACGAAGCAGATGGCCCTCGAGCTGGCCCCGCACCGCATCCGCGTCAACGCCATCTCCCCCGGCCTCATCGAGACCGACATGAACCGCGAGGACATCGCCGACCCCGCCTTCCGAGAGCGCAGAATGGCCCGCATTCCGCTAAAGGAGATCGGCGCGCCGGAGGACCTCGTGTCCGCCGTCGTCTTCCTCGCCTCCAACCGGGAGGCACGACTCGTCACCGGCGCCTCCCTCTTCATCGACGGCGGTCAGACCATCTGGGGCGCCTGACTCTCCTCCCTCTGCTCGGCGCGCTTCACGTCAGCGTTCAGCCAAACAGCCCCAGCCACTTGTGCGCAAGCAGCCCCGAATACGTGGCCAGCATGCCGATGCCGACCACAACGGAGAGCCACAGGTCGGCCATGGGCCGCTCGGTGTCCGGGAAGCGCACCACGTAGTCCCCGAACTCTGCCCTCTCCCTGACCTGCCTGACGGCTCGCTCGTGATAGAGGTCCCAGACGTTGACCGTCAGAAAGATGACCACGGCGGAGATGAGCATCGCAAAGACGTCGACAAAGAACCGGGTGTACGCTAGGCTCTCGTCCGGACGAAGCAGTAGCGCCACGACGATGGTCATCCCAGCGAAGATCACCAGCGCAAACAGCTCGCCCAGGATCACCCCCAGCTGCTTGGACCGAACCAGCGTGTCCAGCTGCGCCTCGGCCTCGCTCAACATCTGGCGCGCCTCCCAGTCCTTGGGGCGCGCGCGGACGATGTACCCTCGTAGCTCGGTATACGCCTCCTTGAGGTCGGTCTGATTTTGCGGAGCGTCCACGCGTGCAGCGTATTCGCGCACCTCGCTGTCGATGACGCCTTCCTGGGCCAGCCGGTCCAGCTTTCGAAAGACGCTGAAGGCGTAGGCCTCCTCGGAGTTCGTGCGCGAGACCAGGGACGCCACACGGAAGGCCAGCAACAGCGTGAAGATCGTCGCGGAGAGCGCAATCCACGTGAAGTACGCTCCAACGACCCACTCCGAGTCGCCGATGCCCAGGAAAGCGTAGACGTCGTCCCGAAAATACACGAAGGTGCCGCAGGCCCCCAGCGCGAGGATCAGGGACTTGAAGCCCCACCGGATCTCCGCCTCGAAGCCTATGAGCAGGTTCGCGGTTATGAGGGCCGCGGTGCCGATGATCAGGTAGTCGCCCTGCACGACGACAAAGGAGAAGGGCAATAGCCAGAGCAGGCTGAGGATGGGCCGGATGTGGTCTATGGCGTTGATGCTCAGGTCGTGCGTTGTCAGGAGCGCTTTCCTCCACGCGATACCGGCGATGGGGTGGCTGAACGCCGCTGCCACCATGATCAGCAGAAACACGTTGATGGGCATGCTCTCCCCGGCGTTCAGGCCCACAGCCAGTTGAATCGGGATGACCGCCGTGGCCGCGATGAGCCCGCCCGCAGTTGCGCTGAACAGGTTGATGGACTCCCTGGAGTACCCGGCCGATGTTTCCTCGCGCTCGGCCAGTTTGGCGGTGAGTGCGGCCCCCCACTTCAGGCTGAATCCGTTCAGCGTGGTTATGAAGGCGGAAGCGCCCGCGAGCAGCAGGCCCACGTAGATCAGCGAGCTCGCAGACCCGGTCAGGAACCCCTTGGCGCCTTCCTGGCTGAGAATGATGAAGGTGATGCCGCTCAGGCCCATCAGCATGAAGAAGACCGTGGCAGGCCTGACCCGTGCCACCGCCGGGTTGCCCATCGCGTCCCGGTGGGAGAACCACAGGACCAGGATGTAGAGGATGGGAGAGAGCTCCATCATCATCGTCGCCACGGCAACGTCCAGGTGCCTGATCGACATGGCGAAGAGGACTATGTCGAAGTACGCGAACATGACCAGCAGGATGTTTGGGCTGAACATCCTGCGGACTACCAGTCTCCATACGGCCGCGTTGAAGAAGAGCCCGCGGAAGCGCACTGCCAGGAAGACCGTGTAGGCGATCGCAATGCCGCTGCGCCAGCCCGCCCCGAACAGGAACGGCGTCTCGCTGCTCCCGGACAGCATCACGGCCAGCGGGATGAACGAGTAACCGGCCGCCGCAAGAAGCATCAGCCATGCGCTTTGCGCGTTGTGCCCTACCGGAGCGGACGTCGAGGAGCCAGTCGCCATGCCCCGATTTTATAGCAGAGTGCAACCCTCCCCGCGGGTGAGGGCATCCCCCGCTTACTATACCGTCATTCCGGCGAAGGCCGGAATCCAGGGGCGAGGCCGAGCATCAGGATTTCGTCGTTCCTGCGAAGGCAGGAACCTCGACGGCCCCCACACCAACGACGCGCCCCCGCTCACCCTGAGCCCCATCCCCCGCTCATGGTGAGCCTGTCGAACCACACGCCGGCCAAGGCCGGAATACAGCGGTGTAGGGGCGGGTTTCAAACCCGCCCGCCGAGGACCGCACCCGCGTCCTCCAGGGGCGAGGCCGAGCATCAGGATTTCGTCGTTCCTGCGGAGGCAGCCACTCCCCCCTACCCCTCGTACCTCTCCACCCGGTCCATCCCCCGCAGCAGCGCCAGGTACTCCGACTTCGACAGCCGGGCCCGGTGCTTCGACACCACCTCCGCACCCCGCCGAGCGCCCTCCGACAGCAGGTCCACCACCGTGAACGCCATCGCCTTCGCCGCCGTCAGCACCGCGTTCTCCCAGTCCACGATCAGGTAGTCGTCGCCGTGTCCCGTCCCCACAGCGCCGCCCACGTACGGGTGGATGACCGGCATCAGATGACTGATGTCCCCCATGTCCGTCGACCCCGTCCGGTGCCCCGTATTTCCCAGGTTCTCCTCCCCCACCAGCGCCACCGCGTTCGGGCGGTACAGGTCGATCAGGTTCGGGTCGTTGCGCATCGGCAGGTAGCCCGGCAGCGTCGTGATCGTCACAGACCCGCCCACGGCCATCGCCCCCGCCCGGAAGCTCCGGTCCACCTTCACCTCCGCGTCCGCGATCGCCTCCAGCGTCCGACCCCGCACGAAGGTCTCGATTCGCACGTCCGCAGGCACCGAGCTCACCGCCGCGCCGCCCCGGGTGATGATCGGGTGCACCCGCACCGTGTCCGTGTCCAGGAACGTCTCCCGCTGCGCGTGGATGGCGGCGATGGCCAGGTGCGCGGCGTTCAGCGCGTTGATTCCCCGGTGCGGCGCGCCCCCGGCGTGGGCCGCTCGCCCCTGGAACTGCACCCACTTGGCCACCATCGCGTTGTTCGTCCCCGGCAGCGCCAGCTTCCCGTCCTCCGGCGTGCTCGACGTGTGCGTCATCATGGCGATGTCGACGTCGTCCAGCTCCCCCAGGCGGATGAACTCCGACTTCCCGCCCAGGAACTCCAGCCGCTCGCTGCTCCTGAGCCCCGCCCGGTACTCCAGCTCGATGAACTCCTCCGCCGGCACCGCCATCAGCGCCACCCGGCCGCTCAGCGCCTCCAGCACCCCCGGCGCCTGCAGGCCCGCGGCGACGCCTAGCATCATCCCGATCTGTGCGTGATGGCCGCACGCGTGCGCCGCCGACGTCTCCGGGTCCGCCTCCGGGTGTCCCAGCACGATGAGCGAGTCCAGCTCACCCATCACCCCCACCGTCGGCCCCGGCCCCGCGCCGCCCTCCAGGTAGCCCTTGAGGCCTGTCACCGCGATCCCCGTTCGGTGCTGCACACCCATCTCCGACAGCTTCTGGTGCACCAGCGCCGCCGTCCGAGTCTCCCGGAATCCCGGCTCCGGGTGCGCCACGATGGCCTGCGCCACCCGCACCAGCTCCTCGCCCCGCCGGTCGATCTCCTGCGCCACCAACCGCTTCAGATCATCCGGATGTATCATGCCCTCTCCCCTCCGTTTCAACCTTCCGTCCCCCCTCCTTGTACCGCGCCCACCGCCCCCGCGCAACCCCCCATTTCCACCCCCTCGCCCTCTGGGAGAGGGTTGGGGTGAGGGCGCGCCCCGCACACCCCCCTCGTCGTTCCTGCGAAAGCAGGAACCTCGCTATCCGCCTCCCCCGCTTACCACGAGCCCCACGTCCGACTCCCATCGTCACTCCGGCGAAGGCCGGAATCCAGGGGTGGGGTGCGGCCATCGACTTGTAGCGGGGGCGGGTTTCAAACCCGCCCCCGCGAGCCGTTCGCCCTGAGGCTCTCGAAGGGCCCCCGAACGGCGGGCGGATGAGAGCGCACATCCCCTCTCCCTGCAGGGAGAGGGCTAGGGTGAGGGGGTCGGTTGCACAGAAACGACGACGCCTCCACAGGCCGAACGGCAATCCCCCGCGCCCCTACTTCTGGGCCACCAACGACAGGATCGCCGCGATGCGGCGGGCCGTATCCGTGAAGTGTTGCACTTCCTCGAGTCGAAGCGCCCTGCCCAGAACGCCGGACTCGCGGTAGGACAGCCACTTCTTGAGCACCTGGTAGCCGCCCAGCTTGTAGCTCCAGACCGCGGCCGGTACGTTCCGCCAGTAGGCCCGGTCGTTTAGGTAGATGTCGAAAGTAGTGTCGCCGATGGTATCTGCTGAGTCTCCTAGCGCCGCCCGCTCCTGCGCTGTGTACGGACGTTCCACGACTCTGCCTTGGCCCGGCATGACGGCCTCCCCCTGCCCGAAGTGGCCCCAGCCCGCCGTCATCGAGAAGTCGTCTCCGACCATGTTTCCGCCGTCGATGGTGGAGGGCACAGCGATGGTGGCCATCTCCGGTCGCAGCGCACCCGCCGTGACACCCTGCACGGGCTTCTCCGAGTCCAGCAGTGCGGCAAGCTCGCGGCCCTTGGCGGCAGAGGCCCGGAGTTCCTCCGCCGCTCCCGGCGCATCGCCGTCCGGCCAACCCGGTAGCGGGATGCGGGGCCACTCCATCCTTAGAGCCCCGGCGTTCGCCTTCCGATAGGCAGGATCGTGGAGCACGGCAAGGACGTGGTGGTACAGATCCTTCACACCCAGGCCCAGACGGTCCAGGTAGCGTTGAGCTGGCTCTGACATGTTTGGTCGGTGCTGCCCACCAGTGCCGTCCAGGTCTAGCCCTTCCACTCGGAGCCAGGCTGGAATGCAGGAGGCACCCCGATCCATAAGATCAAGGCATCCTATGTGTGCAATTGCCTGTGGAGGGGACCATTCTCTGCGAGGTTTCTGCTGTGTGACCAGCCACAGGTTCCCCTCGAATACATGCGGCCTATAGCTGGCGCGCTTCTCGTCAAGTAGTTTTGTCTCCGCCTCCCAATAGAGCCACCGAATGTCGAGGGGTCTGTAAGCGTATCGCATGAGTCCAGACTCGGTCGGCCCGCCTCGCTTAAGCAGTATGTCCCGAACCCTAGTGGCATCGAATCGCCCAGTTACTCTCATTACACTGGGGTAACGCCGCGCTATCTCTTCGTGCTCCACGTTTCGGTCGAAGTAGTCCATGACCCGTGGCTTAAGTCGGTCGAGGTCAACATCGACTAGGAACGAGTCCCGGTTGGTCAACACTCCAGGGAACGAGACTGGGAACAGGTCTGGAAGCGAGGGCCAACTGGACCAGTCGTCGCCGACTACCAACTGAGTGAAGGGCAACCCAAGAGGCAGGCTCGGCTCTACGCCGTCGTAGAGCGCCGTCGGCTTTGACTCCGCAGTCGCCGCCAAATCAGAGAGCTTGAGTTCGCCCCACAGGTGCCGGAAGCCGACCTGCCTGGCGGGCTTGTGGTCAGTCTTTCTCACTAGGGTCGTAATCGCCGTGCCTACTTGTATGCCCACAGGGTCGCTAGGCGTAGAGAAGATGCTGGGATCGGGCTTGCCGTCGGGCGTGGTCTTGCCCGTCTTGTACTTATCGCCGTTGAGACTGTCGACGCGGATGACATCAAACTCCTCCAGGTAGCGCTCCCGCATCCCCGTGTAGGAGAGGCCGTCCAGCCAAGAGTAGTTGGAGATGAAGCAAACGATGCCCTGGCCTGTCTTCTCGGCGATGCGACGCTCAGCCATGCGGAAGAAGCGCACGTAGAGGTCGTTCAGTCCTCGACCATCCGGCCGACGCACGCGCTTGGTGTTCCGGTAGGTCGTGGAGAGTTCCCGCTCCTCGTCCACGGCCATTCCCGCAAAGCCGTTGTACGGTGGATTGCCCAGGATCACTAGGACGGGGGCTTCCTGCTTCACCTGCTCAGCGCGGTCCCGCTCCTCCTCAAGCTCTGGGAACGGCAGAGGCTTCCGTACGGTGGGTTCCCAGCCGGTGAGGGCGTTGGTGAGGTACACCCCCGCGCGCTCCGTCCCGTCGTCGGACAGGGGGGCGTCGAGCGACTGCATGGTCAGGCCCACTTGCAGATGGGACACGACAAAGGGCGCGGGCATAATCTCAAACCCGAACACCCTCTTGGTGGCGGCCTGCCTCACCTTGGCTCCGGTGAGAGCGCCCGTGCCTTTGCCCTGCAGGTTGACGGATATGCGACGGAGAACCTCGGCTAGATACGTCCCCGTGCCGCAACACGGGTCCAGGACGTAGACGTTCTCCGCTGCCAGCCCGTCGGCGATGCCCAGGTCCTCTTTGAGCGCCATATCCACCCGGGCCACCATGTAGCGCACCACTTCCGCGGGCGTGTACCAGACGCCCAGCTGTTTGCGTAGGTCGGGGTCGAAGGCTTCCAGGAAGGGCTCGTAGAAGTAGGGCACGGCCTCGCCCGCGTCGAAACGGTCGAAGAAGGCGCCGCGATCAACCCTGTCCAGGGCCGCCGCCGTCCAGTCCAGCAGTTCCACCAGGCCCAGGGGCCGCAACTGCGTTGGCGAGGATAGCTGCTGGAACAGGGCGCGTAGGACGGGTGCCCGCAGGTGCCAAACGGCGGTGCGCCAATCGAATGGGCCGGTGGGCGCCGGCGTCTGCCGTGACCAGAGCACCCATGCGGAGAAGACGCCGTAGAACAGCGTTTGTACCAGCGTCGAGCGGAAGAAGGCAGCGCCCCGCTCATCCTCGAATTTCACCCCCAAGGCCTCCTCTAGCGCCTGTCGCACCGCCGTGAGCGAGGGCGGGTCGCCGGCAGCCTCCACACGCGCTAGCCCGTCCCTGGCGTAGGACGCCATCAGCCAGGCCAGGTCCCTTGGCTCAACGATGGTCGCGCTGTGCGAGAGCGCCCGGACCAGGTACTCCCCAAGACCCGCCCCCATCTCACCCGCAAAGGCGCGGGGTTTCTGCAGCTTGGCCTCAAAGTCCTGCTCCGACTCCGCAAGTCGAAACGTCTCCAGCTTCACGGGATTGCCCGAGACGTCCTCGCCTACCAGTACAAAGTCTCGGGTGTTGGTGATCAGGACCAGCCGGTACTTGCCCCAGTACTTGCTTACCTGCGCGCCCGTCGCCGTCAGCCACGCATCGTCGCCGGCGGGCTTGACCTCGATCACTCCCCGCTCAGGGGGTTGCCCCTCGCGTGGCTTTCCCTTCTGCAGTTGGCGCGCACTGTAGAGACCAAAGTCGGGGTGGCCCGCACCCTGGTCCGCAAGCTGGCCCACGCAGAACACCTTGGGCTTGAGCGTACTCCCGATGGCGTTCAGCAGGTTGGTCAGGGGCGAGTAGTAGGAGAGTTCGCTCGTGGCGCCGCCGGAGGCGCGGATGCTCCGCAGGTCGGAAAGATAAGCCTCAACGGCTGCTGTGTGCTTCGCTGTGCTCATGCTATGAGCCCATACTATAGCGTTCCACGGAAATGACTGCCATGCTGCTGGCTAGTCCTCCCCTAAGCAAGGCCCCCCTGCATGCCATCCGCCCCTATCCCCGCACCCCCTCCATCCCCTACCATCCCCCCATGCCCACACGACACGCCCCCAACCGAAAGCCCCGAAAGCGCCCCCGCAACCCCGGCGGCGCCCCCCGAGGCAACCAGAACGCGCGCAAGCACGGCCGCTACTCCAAGCTCCGTCCCGCGGACCGCCCCGCCTTCATCCGCAAGACCCTCCGCTCTTACGGCGCCCAGGACACCGCCACCCTCCTTGGCGTCCCCTACGCAGACCTCGCCGCCCAGTCAGATACCGTCCTCACTCTCCTCCGCATGCTCCTCCGGGCCTCGGAGCAGATAGCCCAGGCCAATGCCGAGATCAACGCCTACCGCCGCAACGGCCCAGCGCCGCGGTGACTCTCGTGCCTGGAGGTTGTTTCACACCCCCCTTTTTCGGCCCCTGTTTCCTATCTGGAGGTTGTTCCGCGGTTGTTCCCATCGGCACTCGTCTCCTATCTGCGCCGCGCGGTTCCAACCCCCGCTCGCGAGACAACCGCCAAGCTAGACCCTCCCTCCGACGGCCGAACGAGAAGACGAGTCCAAGCTGGCGCCGCGCAGGCCGCGGAACTACCGCGATTCAACCTCAAACCTGTTTCGGCGCACCGCCGAGCGACCCCAGGCACGGAGGGCCGGGAAAAAACGCGCGAAGACGAATCGAATCGACTCGAATGCCCCCGCCTTGACTCCCCTCCCCCCCGACTGCTACCGTCTGCCCGGCGCCCACCCCAAAAGGACGGACGACCTATGGCCGTGTCCCCGGAGACCCTCGCCGAGATCGCCCTCTCCCCCGACGAGTACGACCGCATCGTCCAGCGCCTCGACCGCGAACCCAACCCCGTCGAGCTCGGCCTCTTCGGCGCCCTCTGGAGCGAGCACTGCGGCTACAAGCACTCCAAGCCCCTGCTGCGCCTCCTCCCCGGCGACTCCCCCCGCGTCCTCGTCCCCGCCGGCGCCGAGAACGCCGGCGTCGTCGACCTTGGCGACGGCCTCGCAGTCGCCCTCAAGATCGAGTCCCACAACCACCCCTCCGCCATCGAGCCCTTTCACGGGGCTGCCACCGGCGTGGGGGGCATCGTCCGCGACATCCTCACCATGGGCGCTCGACCCGTGGCGCTCCTGAACTCCCTGCGATTCGGCCTGCCCGCCGAGCCCCGCCAGCGCCACCTCTTCCACGGCGTCGTCGGCGGCATCTCCTGGTACGGCAACTGCATCGGCGTCCCCGACGTCGCCGGCGAGATCGCCTTCGACCCCTCCTACGCAGGCAACCCCCTCGTCAACGCCATGTGCGTGGGCCTGCTCCCCCGCGACCGCGTCGTCCAGGCCAAGGCCACGGGCGTCGGCAACCTCCTCGTCCTCGTGGGCGCTGACACCGGCCGCGACGGCATCCACGGCGCATCCGGCCTCGCCTCTCGCACCTTCCAGGAGGAAGCCGAGCTTCGCTCCGCCGTCCAGGTCGCCAACCCCTTCCTCGAGAAGGTGCTCATCGAAGCCTGTCTCGAGGCCGTCGAGCGCCACCCCGAGGCCATCGTCGGCATGCAGGACCTCGGCGCGGCCGGCCTCGCTGGCTCCGTCGTCGAGTGCGCAGGCCGCGGCGGCGCAGGCGTGGAGGTCGACGTCGCCCACGTCCTCCGCCGCGAGGAGGGCATGACCCCCTACGAGGTGATGCTCTCCGAGTCCCAGGAGCGCATGCTCATCGTCACCTCCCCCGAGCACCTGCCGACGTTGCAGGCCCTCTTCGACAAGTGGGACCTCGCCTCCACCGTCATCGGCCGCGTGACCGACGACGGCCGTGTCCGCATCTCCGACGGCGATACCCCCGTGGCCGACCTCCCCGTCCGCGACCTCATGGACCCGCCCCAGTACCGCCTCCAGGGAGTCGAGTCAGCGGTGGCGGCGCAGGCCCGAACGGCGGATCTGTCGACCCTGCCCCTCCCTGTCGACTCCCCCAGCGACCTGCTGCTCCGCCTTCTCGCCTCCCCGAACGTCAGCAGCCGCGCCGCCGTCTTCCGCCAGTACGACCAGCACGTCGGCGCCAACACCGTCGTATCGCCCGGCCTCGCCGACGCGGCCGTGCTCCGCCTGCCGGGCACCAGTCGCGCCATCGCCGTGACCGCCGACGGCAACGGCCGCTACTGCCACCTCGACCCGTACGTCGGCGGGGCCATCGCCGTCGCCGAGGCCTGCCGCAACCTCTCCTGCGTCGGCGCAGAGCCCGTCGCCCTCACCAACTGCCTCAACTTCGCCGACCCGGAGCGGCCGGAGGTCTACCACCAGCTTGAGCAGGCCATCAGGGGCATGGCCGCAGCCTGCGAAGCCCTGGGCGTGCCCATCGTCAGCGGGAACGTCAGCCTCTACAACGAGACCAGCGGCCAGGGCGTCTACCCCACCCCCGTCATCGGCGCGCTGGGGCTGTTGGAGGACGCCGCACGCCACTGCACCTCCGCCTTCACGCACGCGGGCGACGTAGTGGCGCTCCTGGGCGCTGCACGCGTCGACGGCGACCCGTCATCCCTCGCCGGAAGCGAGCTCATGGCGATGGCCCAGGACCGCGTCGCAGGCCAGCCCGCGCTCGACCTCGACCTCGAGCAGCGACTCCAACGCCTCTGCCGGCGGGCCATCACCGAGGGTGTCGTCCGCGCCGCCCACGACTGCTCCGAGGGCGGTCTCGCCGTGGCCCTAGCCGAGTGCGCCATCCTCGGCGGTGTCGGCGTGTCCCTCGACTCGAAAGCCCTGGCGGGCGCGGGGAAGCGGTGGGATGCGGCGCTGTTCGGGGAGATGCAGTCGCGAGTGGTGGTCGCTCTCGCTGCGGAGAACGTGAAGTCTCTCGAAGCGCTCGCTGCGGAGGAGGGCGTGCCCTTCGTTGCCATCGGCCGCACCCAGGGCGACCGACTGACGGTTCCGGGGATGCTCGACCTGCCGGTCGGCACCCTCGACGACGCCTGGCGCTCCGGCCTGGGGCAAGCCACCGCCGGCCCCTAGCGCCCACGCGGGGGCCGGATAGAGGCTAGTACCTCTCCCGGCGGCCGCCCATGACCCCCGTCGCCACCATGATGATCCCTATGACCATGGTCAGGCCGCCCATGAGCGTGACCAGCCAGTCCAGCAGGCCCAGAATCACCATCAGGCCGAACACGAAGAGGAGCGCTCCGGCGAATACCTGTCCGCCCTTGCCCATGTGCCGCCTTCGCTACCAGGATTTCGCGCCAGTCTACGGAGGGCTCTCCGCCACTGTCAACGCGCCGGGGGAGGCTACATCCTGTCCCGTGCGAGGAGGAAGACGCCCGCCGCAAAGAGGCCCGCGCCCACCACGATCGCCAGGACCCCCGCCGCGTTCAGCGTCGATTCCACCAGGTCGGTCCGAATGAGCATCCCGAGAAAGAACAGCGCCCCTCCCACCACAATGAGACCGGCGCTGCGCATGACGTCCCTCCGTGGAGCGGTAGCTCACGCTCCCAGTGTAGGAACCCCCTTTGACGGGTGTCAACGCGGTGGACTGCCTCGCCTGGGTGTATATACTGAGTGCGGTACCCAAAGCAGCAGCGGCAGAGGATGCACCTCGTATGAACGCCGTCGAGACTGAGGTCCGCCGGACCATCCAACGCGAAGGCGCCATCACCTTCGCTCGCTACATGGAGATGGCCCTCTTCTCCCCCCGCGGCGGATACTACACCTCACGGGACAGTGTGGGTGCCTCCGGCGACTTCTACACCAGCCCCTCCGCTCACCCCCTCTTTGGCGCCCTCATCGCCCTGCAGTTGGAGCAGATGTGGGACGTGATGGGCAGGCCGTCCGCCTTCTGGTCGGTCGAGGCAGGAGCGGGGGTCGGCCTCCTCGCCCGCGCCGTGCTCGACCAGGCGCAGCACCTCGACGCCGGCTTCGCCCGCGCCCTCCGATATGCGGCCCTCGACCTCGGCCCCGCATCGCACGCCGAAGGCGGAGTCCGCGGGGTGAAGGCCCGCGGACTCCCTCTCCGCGGAGTCGTAGGATGCATCCTCTCCAACGAGCTGCTCGACTCCTTCCCCGTGCATCGCTTCCAGGTCGAAGCCGGCCGCGTCCGCGAGGTCTACGTCACCCTCCTGGACGGTGCTTTGGCCGAGACGCTCGGCGAGCCCTCCACGCCGCGCTTGGCCGAGCGGCTGCCGCAAGCCCTGCCCGACGGCTTTCGCGGCGAGGTCAACCTGGAGTTGGAAGGCTGGACGGAGGCCGTGGCCCGGGCCCTGGAGCGCGGCTTCGTTCTCACCGTCGACTACGGCGACACGGCCCGCGGCCTCTACGCTGACCCGCGCGCTGGCGGCACGCTGCGGTGTGCGTACCGCCACGTGCCCATCGACGACCCCTACGCCCGGATGGGGCAGCAGGACATTACCGCCCACGTGGACTTCACTGCCCTCGCCGATGCAGGGGAGCGCCGCGGCCTGGCGACCATCGGCTACACTACCCAGGCCGCCTTCCTGGAGGCCCTGGGCGCTCGGAACTTCCTCCAAGCCCTGACCGCCCGCTCTCGCAGTGAGGGGCTGTCCCAGCGAGAGTACCTGGCCAACCGCATGGGCATGCTGGACCTCCTGCGCCCGGAAGGGCTGGGCGGCTTCAGGGTCCTCACCCAGGGCGTCGGCGTCGGTTCGCCGTCGTTGCAGGGCTTCCACCCCAGTGATGCCTGGAGGCGATGCCTGGAGGCCCGCATGGCCCGCTGGGCCGTCCCGACCGCCACGTCGAAGCACGTCCCCCTGCTGGAGGGACGCCACCCCCACACTGCCTTCGACGCCGAGGCGCTGTGGCCCTGGGCCGCCGAGGCAGGTGACGTGAACGCGGTCTCCAGCGGCCCTGACATAATGGCATGAGCCACTGAACGGGAGGAAGGACGGGACCATGAAGCGAGTCCTCTTCGTGTGCGTCCACAACGCCGGCCGGAGCCAGATGGCCCTGGCCTACCTCCGGGCGCTGGGCGACGGACGCGTCGAGGCGGAGTCGGCCGGCACGGAGCCTGCCCCGCACGTCAATCCTGTCGTCGTGGAGGCCATGAAGGAGAAAGGTATCGACATCTCGGAGGAGCAGCCCAAGCTCCTGACGCAGGACATGGCCGACGTCGCAGACCGGATCATCACCATGGGCTGCTCCGTCGAAGAGGCATGCCCGGCGGTGATGATGCCGACCGAAGACTGGGCGCTGGAGGACCCCCAGGGCAAGTCCCTGGACGAGGTGCGTCGCATACGGGACGACATCGAGCGGAGGGTGAGAGACCTCATCGCTGATCTTTCCCCAGGCGGCGACGGCCTCTAGTCTCTGGTATGCTTCCAGGAGTTGCGGGGGCCGCGGCCGAGTGGGAAGCGCCCCCTGAAGGAGTTGCGTGGACGAGTTGCGTGAAGCCCTGACCGTCGCCGGCAGAGGGATGGGTGTCGTCTTCCTCGCGCTCTCCCTCCTCCTTCTGCTGATGCTTGTCCTGCGGCGGCTTCTCTCCGAGCGGCAGTTCAGTCCACCCCTGGCTTCCCCTGCCGGGGTCGCCCCTGCAGCGGAGACGACGGGGAATGCTCCGGTCTACCTCCGCTCCCACGCCTCCGCCGAGTCCCAGAGCCCAGCCGATGCTGCCGCCTCGACCCCGCCCGCCGCCCCCGCCGCGACCCAGGCCCCTGCGACGACGACCGTCGCGGCCCCGCCCGCCCCAGCGCCGCCCCCTACCGACGACGAGTTGGAGCAGGTGGCCGTCCTCGCAGCGGCGATGGCCATGGCCATGGACGCCGAGTTCGAGGCATGGCCTGTGCGGCTGCCCCTCCCCGTCCGGGCATCGGCTGTATGGCGGTACCAGGGGAGGCTGGACCTCATGCAGGGCCAGGGGCGGCCCCTGGCCGGCTGGCGCCGCTGACCCACTTTCCGACCATAACCGTACGGAGCGCAGTTCTGCGTGCTCACCGGCGAAATCGACCTGACCAATGACATACTAGGCCAGATAGCGGGGTCTTGGGACACCGGGATCATGCTCCTCGTGGGCTTTGTCCTCATCTATCTCGCCATCTCCAAGGGGTTCGAGCCGCTCCTCCTCATCCCCATCGGCATTGGCGTCGTCCTGGCCAACCTCTTCTCCGGTCTTGTTGAAGAGGGAGGCATCCTGTATCTGTTCAAGGAGGTGGGTCTCAACACCCAGCTCTTCCCCCTGCTCATGTTCCTGGGGCTGGGCGCGCTTACGGACTTCTCCGGCCTGCTCCAGCGACCGTTCACGGCCCTCATGGGAGCGGCGGCCCAGGTGGGCATCTTCGGCGCACTCATCGGCGCCATCATGCTCGGCTTCAACCTTTCGGAGGCGGGCGCCATCGCCATCATCGGCGGCGCAGACGGCCCCACGGCCATCTACGTCTCCACCCGCCTCGCGCCGGAGCAGCTTTGGGGTCCTGTTGCCGTCTCCGCCTATTCGTACATGGCCATGGTGCCCCTCATCCAGCCCCCCATCATGCGGCTGCTCACCACCGAGCGCGAGCGGCGGATCAAGATGGACTACGCTGTGCAGCCCGTGTCCCGCCGGGCGCGCATCCTCTTCCCCCTCCTGACCACCGGCCTCACGGCGCTGCTGGCCCCCCAGGCCGTGCCTCTCATCGGCCTCCTGATGTTCGGCAACCTTCTCCGAGAGAGCGGTGTCGTCGAGCGTCTGGCCTCCTCCGCCCAGAACGAGATGATCAACGTCGTCACCATCCTGCTCGGCCTGACCGTGGGCAGCACCATGACGGGGGATACGTTCCTGGACCTGGCGACGCTGAAGGTCTTTGCGTTGGGGTTGCTCGCCTTTGCCATGGCCACCGCGGGCGGTGTGCTGTTCGGCAAGGTCATGTGTCTGGTCAGCAGGGGGACCATCAACCCCTTGCTCGGGGCCGCCGGGGTCTCCGCCGTCCCCATGTCCGCCCGGGTCGTTCACCGCGTCGCGCAGGAGGCCAACCCCGAGAACTTCCTGGTCATGCACGCCATGGGCCCCAACGTGGCCGGCGTGCTCGGCTCCGCCATGGCGGCGGGTGTTCTGCTGGGCCTCATCGGCTCCTGACGGAGGCCCTCCGGGTGCGCCGCCCCTCCGAGCCGTCCGGCATGTCGACAGGGAAGCGGCAATGGGCTATCGTGGTGCTACGATTCAAAGGAGAAGACGATGGAAGAACCTCCACGGCGATGGATGGATGATCCTGAGGCGCCCAACGTCGGCCGGCATCGCACGCGTGCATTGACCAACGGGCTGGTCGTTGGCATGGGCATCGCCCTGCTGCTATCTCCCTCCGGCCTCAACCCCTTCGGCGTTGTCCTCATCGCCCTAGGCCTTGGGGTCGAGTACTGGCACCGGCAGCGGCTCAAGAGCGGCCGCCCCTAGCGCCGGCTACGGAAGCAGCAGGCCCACCTCGCGCAGGTATGGCGAGCCCTCGTTCCAGTACGGCAGTCCGGAGATGAGCCGGGACGTCGCAACGGCCTGCACCGCGGGGAGCTGCGTCTGCACTCCCTGCAGCAGCCTCGCCACGTACTCCTCCACCTCGTCCGCCGAGAACGACACCAGGTACTCGAACACCTCCAGCGCCGCCTCCGCCGTCAGGTAGCGGTTGTCCAGCAGCACCGTCCGCGCCCGCCTGAGCTCCGGGTCCGTCAGCAGCGCCATCCACAGCACCAGCCGTCCCAGCGAGTGCTCGCTCCTGCCCATTGTGCTGACCCAGCTCTCCAGGTGTTGGTCCACGTAGCTCTCGTATCCGTGCAGCAGCGGGTACACCAACAGGTCCTGGGCCGTCAGCGACTCCAGCGTCCGGAAGAAGAAGACCTGGTACGCGTAGGCCTGCGCCTCGCGGAACGACCGGTACGTGTGCGACGGCGCTTCCCGGTCCAGGTCCGGGTTCGTCACTGCCTGGCGGAAGTGCCCCAGCTCGTGGGCCAGCGTGGCCAGCACCTGGATCGGCGGACGCTCGCTGTGCGCCACTATGTGGTGCTGCCCCCTCCACTGTGCCGTGAACCCGCTGAACCCCTCCAGCCGGTCGCAGCTCTCTTCAAAGCTGGGCAGCATGGCCGGGGAGATCGTCCCCCTCACGTCCTTGCACTGGATGTGACCCCACAGCGTGTAGCCCTCGTCCGAGAGAACGTGGATGTCCAGCGGTTCGTCCACCATGCTCACGCCGTACAGCGAGTAGTAGACCGCGTCCACCACCGCGAGCACGTCTTCCACGGCCGTGGGGCTCTGCGTCCCTAGCGTTGCCGCGCTCGACGAGAGCAGCCCTTCCAGGCGTCGCAGGCTTGCACGGATCTCGTTGTCGGTGTAGCGAGTGAACGTCGACGTGGAAGTCCTGGCGCTCCAGTCGAACGTCCGCTGTCCGAGCGGGAACAGGTCGACTCCCGTGCTCCCGTGGTGGCGCACCATCAGCGCCATCCGGTGGGGGCCTGGCTCCGGCGAGACCGACGTGGGCAGCGGCCAGTCCATCACGAAGTCCACGGCCCCGGCGTCCAGCGACAGGCGGTTCCAGCGGCCCACCACCCGGCCGTCCAGGGACAGCTCCACGGTGTAGGGCTGGTCCAAGTCCTCGCTCCCCGGGTTGCGCAGCGCCCAGTGGACGTAGACCGGCCCGGAGGTCGGCAGCGGGTCCGTCGAGGTCAGCCGCCCCCTGTCTGATGTGACCACGATGGGGCCGTCCCACCCCGGAGGCGTGAGAGTCGTGTAACCGGCTGGGCGGTCGTCCCGCCCTGACGTCGTGGTCTCCGACGGAGCGCGCGACGCCTCCCACACCATGTCGATGGAGAACGTGTTGTCCGTCTCGTCGGTTTCCAGCACTAGGTCTGTCGGGTCCGTCGTCAGCGTGAACGTATGCCGGCCCGGCGAGATGGGAATGACCTGCGTCAGCCCGCCCCACGCCGGAGTGAGGACGCCCTCCCCGGCGATGAGGTCCCGCTCCCGAAACTTGGCCGCCAGGACGCCGTCCACGTACAGGTAGACCTGCACCAGCTGCCCGATGCTCGACAGCCCCTCGTTCCGGTACGCCACCTCCACGGTCAGCGCATCGCTGCCGCTGGCCCCCGCGATGCGAATGGGCGACGACCACCCCGGGGGCGTGAACGGTGCCAGGTTTGGCAGCCGGGTCGGCGCAGTGGGAGGACGCGTCGACACCACGCCCTCCGGCCATTCGAACGTCACCGTGTGGCTGTTGTCCCTCTCGTTCGACTCTGCCACCAGGTTTGTCGAGTCCACCACCACCCGCAGCTCGTGCTCTCCCGGCGTCAGGCGGGCTCGCACCAGCAGATCGCTCCACCCTTGGACGATCCGGGAGGCGCCCCGCGCCAGCTCCTCGGCGCTCCAGCGCTCCACGGGGATGCCGTCCAGGTACAGGTCGACGAAGAAGCGAGTGGCCCCCGTCAGCCCGTTGTTGCTCATCGCCCAGCTCACGTACACCGGCCCGCCTTCGCGCAGCACGGTGCTCGCTGGCGCATCGGGACTGTCGGCGATGACCAGGGGTTCACGCCACCCCTCCGGGATCGTCGGCCGGAGGTTGGAGAGCGGCCCTGCGGGAGCAGGGGAGGTTTCCGTGCCTGTAGTTCGGGTCACTTCAGACGGGCCGGATTCAGGCTCCGACGTCGTCCCCACGACCTCCCGCACCGGGGTCTGTGCCGGGGGTGGGATGGCAGTAGTGCCCTCAGTAGACTCGTCGTCGGGCGAGCCCTGGCATGCAAGGAGCACCAGGGCCGCTCCGAGCAGAAGACCGTGAAGTGGCAACCAGCGAGGCATCATCCTGAGCGCCCAGACCTGGGGCCTGACTCCCTCCCCCTACCTCCACCGAGCATTGACAGCCCCTTGCAGGAATTTTAGCATTGCTTGTAGAAACTTCAAAGCTCTCTCCATTCTACGCCGCATCGCGCCGCAGCATTGAGGCGCTGCTTGAGAGAATGGGGAGCAGGCGGAAAGGGTCTCACTGTGACTAGCGTAACCCGGCCCGGACCGCTCTTGGAAGCCCCTGGGATCAGCGACGCGCTGCGACAGGAGCCGGACCCTCGCCGTGTCCGCGAGGCCATACGGCGTGGCGAGTGGACCGGCTACACCGCCGCCATGGCGCCCCGCTACACCCAGGCCAACCTCGTCATCCTCCCCCAGGCCAACGCGTTCGACTTCCTGCGATTCTGCCTGGCCAACCCCAAGCCGTGCCCCCTCCTCGAGGTCACCGATCCCGGCGACCCCGAGCCCAAGCTCACCGCCCCCGGCGCAGACCTCCGCACCGACGTGCCCCGGTACCGCGTCTTCCGCAAGGGCGAGTTGGTCGACGAAGTGACGGACATCTCCCACTACTGGCAGGACGACTTCGTCGGCTTCCTCCTCGGCTGCAGCTTCACCTTCGAGGGCGCGCTGGTCGACGCGGGGATTCCCGTCCGAGGCCTGGAGGCTGAGACGCCCACCTTCACCGCGTTCGTCACCGGCATCCAGACCGCGCCAGCCGGCATCTTCCACGGCCCCATGGTCGTCACCATGCGCCCCATGGCCCCGACCGACGTCGTCAGGGCCGTCCAGGTCACCAGCAGGTACCCGCGGGTCCATGGCGCGCCGGTCCACGTCGGCGACCCCGCCGCCATCGGCATCGCCGACCTCTCCAAGCCCGACTTTGGCGACGCCGTTGAGGTGCGCCCCGGCGAGGTCCCGGTCTACTGGGGCTGCGGCATCACCCCCCAGGCCGTGGCGCTGGCGTGTGGTGTGGAGTTCATGATCACCCACGCTCCCGGCAGCATGTTCATCACCAGCCTTCGCGACGAGGAGTTCTCCCTGGGCTAGGAGTCCAGGGCGAGGCCCCGGGAACCTTTTCCGGAGGAGGCCGTGACGACGCACAACCGGTGGATGGTCGGCGCGCTGGCCCTGTCCCTCATCGCCGTGGTCGCCTTGGGCGTTTACGTCGTCCTGCTGCAGGTCCGCCTGTCCGGCCAGATCTCTGACGTCGATACCAAGCTCTCCACCAGGGTCGAGACTGTCCGCGAGGACCTGGGCGTCCAGATCGAGAACGTCGAGCTTCGGTCCCGGCTGGCCAGCCAGTTCGACCGTGAGTTCGTCAGCGGCGAGCTGGACACCCTCTCCAGGAGCCTCGCTCAGCGGGCCAACGTCCTCTCCTCCCAGCTCGATACCCTTGACGCCACCCTTAGCCGGGAGATGTCGCAGACCAGCGTCTGGCTCCGAGGCAACGTCCAGGGCGTGCGCGACCGGCTGAACGAGGTGCAGACTGAGCTTACAGGCGCTGATACGGCCCTCCAGGAGCGCGTCGTCGAGCAGGAGACCGAGCTCCGCGGCGCCCTGGCCGCGCTGACCGCAGACCGGGCCCGCATATCCGCCGACCTGGATGACCTGGCCATGGACATCAGCGCTCTGGTGTCGGAGACCTCCCGGGCCCTCTTGGACGTCTCCACCCTCTACGACGCCGTCCGCGGGAGCGTGGTCGAGGTCGCGGTCAACGGCGAGGCCCTCGGCTCCGGGTTCGTCACGGAGATCGACTCCAGGGAGTTCGTCGTCACCGCCTGGCACGTCGTCCGCCGGCCGGGGGAGGTCACCGTCCGCCTCTCCGACGGTCGCTCCATCGCCGCCGGCGTCGTCATCTCCGACGTCGCCGAAGACGTCGCCCTGCTGGAGTTGGAGGAGCCGTCATCCGTACCGCCTGTGGTCTTGGCGGACCCGGAGACCCTGAGCGTCGGTCAGCCGGTGCTTGTCGTGGGCAGCGACCCCAGCGGGGAGGTAACCGCCGGTATCATCGGCGCCCTCGGACGGGAGACCGAGGACTTTCCGCGGAACTTCTTCCCCAGTTGGCACCACCCAACGGACCTCGTCCAGATTGAGGCTTCCCCCATGGAGGGGAACTCCGGCAGCCCCGTGTTCAACGTCCGCGGCGAGGTTGTCGGCGCCATCTCCTTCGGCATCGAGCTGGGCGACGATTCGGGCCTCAACTTCGCCGTCTCCGCCGCCCTCCTCCAGACCCTCGCCGACACCATGGTCGCGGACACCTCGTCCACCCCCACCGCGTCGTAGCGCCCACCCGCTCGCCCTCGGCACCCACCGCCGCCTGACACTCCGCTTCCTCCGCCTCCATTCGATTCGATTCGTGTCGTTTTGCGCGTTTTTTCCCGACTCCTCCGTGCCTGGGGACTCGCGGCGGAGCGCCGAAACAGCTTTGAGGTTGAATCGCGGTTGTTCCGCGTCGGGATGGGGCTCAGCTTGGAGTCGTCTTTTCGTCCGGGCATCGGAGAAGGGCCGCAGCTTGGAGGTTGTTTCGCGACGGAGGGTTGGAACCGCGGGCCGCAGATAGGAAACGGATGCCGCGCGAAACAACCGCGGAACAACCTCCAGATAGGAAAATGGGGTCGCTCGAAGGGGGTGCGAAACAACCTCCAGGCACGGGATGCCGCGGCCTCGGCGTGACGGGGCGGCCCTTCGACATCGCTCAGGGCGGGCGGGGATGTGGTCGGGCGCGTGCGGTTGGTGGGCATGGGGTGATGGTAGGGGATGGGGGCGTTGGGGGGTAGAGGGAGATGGCACCAGGGGACTGTCGACGGGCTCAGGGTGAGCGGGCGGGGGGTAGGGGCGCCCACAAGGGGCGCCCCTACAGGGTGAACGGCGGGGTCAGCCCACTAGACGAACAGCGGGGCGAAGACCAGGGCGACAATGGACATGAGCTTGAGGAGGATGTTCAGCGACGGGCCGGAGGTGTCCTTGAAGGGGTCGCCGACGGTGTCGCCGACGACAGCGGCCTTGTGCGACTCGGAGCCCTTGCCGCCGTACTGGCCGCGCTCGATGTACTTCTTGGCGTTGTCCCATGCGCCGCCGGCGTTGGCCATAGTGATGGCGACGAGGAAGCCGGTGATGATGGCGCCGATGAGCATGCCGCCGAGGGCCTCGGCGCCGAGGGCGAGGCCGACGATGATGGGCGCGGCGACGGCCATGACGCCGGGCACGATCATCTCTCGCAGGGCGCCCTTCGTGCTCAGGTCGACGCAGCGGGCGTACTCGGGGCGTCCGGTGCCCTCCATGAGGCCGGGGATCTCCCGGAACTGTCGGCGGACCTCGTTGACGATGGCGTAGGCGGCCCTGCCGACGGCCTGCATGGTGAGGGCGCAGAAGATGAAGGGCAGCATCGCGCCGATAAGAGCGCCGACCAGCGTCTCGTACTCCAGCAGGTTGATCGCCTGCAGGTCCACCGCCTGCGAGTAGGCGGCCATTAGCGCCAGCGCCGTCAGCGCCGCCGACCCGATGGCAAAGCCCTTGCCCGTGGCTGCCGTCGTGTTGCCCAGCGCGTCCAGGGCGTCGGTGCGGTCCCGCACCTCCGGCGGAAGGCCCGCCTGCTCGGCGATGCCCCCGGCGTTGTCGGCCACGGGCCCGTAGGCGTCGGTCGCCAGGGTGATGCCGAGGGTGGAGAGCATGCCGACGGCGGCGATGGCGACGCCGTAGAAGCCCATGCCGTCGCCGACCTCGGCGCCGAGGAGGAAGGCGGCGATGACCGCGCCCGCAATCACCAGCGTCGGGATGACGGTGCTCTGCATGCCCGTGGCGAAGCCGGAGATGATGACCGTCGCCGGCCCTGTCTGCGCCGACTCGGCGATGCGCTTGGTCGGGAAGTAGTCGTAGGAGGTGAAGAACTCCGTGACCAGGCCGATGATCACCCCGGCGGCCAGGCCTGCGACGATGGCCCAGAAGATGTGCGTGTTCACGTCCATGGCATCCACCAGGAACCACGCGGCGATGGCCACGAGGGCCGCGGCGACGAAGATGCCGCGCCGCAGCGCCCACAGGAGGTTGCTGAAGGTGGCCTGCTCCGAGGTCCGCACGGCGAAAGTGCCGACGATGGAGGCGATGATGCCCGTGCCCGCCAGGATGAGCGGCAGCACCAGGTACTCGTTGTTCACGTCGTCGACGATGATGGCGGCGGCGCCCACGGCGATGGCCATGGTGGCGATGACCGAGCCGACGTAGGACTCGAAGAGGTCTGCGCCCATGCCGGCGACGTCGCCCACGTTGTCGCCCACGTTGTCGGCGATGGTTGCGGGGTTGCGGGGATCGTCCTCGGGGATGCCCTGCTCCACCTTCCCCACGAGGTCGGCGCCCACGTCGGCGGCCTTGGTGTAGATGCCGCCGCCCACGCGGGCGAACAGGGCGATGCTGGAGGCGCCGAAGCTGAAGCCGGGGATGTACGCCACCTTGAAGTCGTCGAAGGCCAGGTAGAGGACGCTGACGCCGATGAGGCCCAGCCCCACGACGGTGAGGCCCATGACGGCTCCGCTGGAGAAGGCGATGCGGAGCGCGGGGTTGAGGCCGCGCTCAGCGGCGGCCGTGGTCCGGACGTTGGCCCGGATGGCCACGTTCATGCCCAGGAAGCCGGCGAACGCCGACGCCAGCGCTCCCAGGATGTAGGCGATGGACGTCTGCCAGCCGATGTCCGGGATGACGGCCAGGACGACGGCGATGATCGCTACGAAGACGGCCAGCCACGTGTACTCCCGCCGCAGGAAGGCCAGCGCCCCTTCCTGGATGGCCTGCGCGATGGCGCGCATGGTGTCGTCACCCTGCCCCTCGCGCATGACCCGGTAGGCCAGGCCGCAGGCGAAGAGCAGGGCAAGGGCGCCGAAGACGATGGACAGAATAATGGGTGTCAAGGCGGCACTCCCCCAGCGTGAGATACGGGTCGAGAGACTGTGAGAAAACTATCACAAGCGCGCGGCGGCGTCAACGGAGCCGGGGGGTTGTGGTGTGGTCGACAGGCTCGCCACGAACGGGGGGGATGACCACGAACGGGAGATACCCCTCACCCGCCGCTGCGCGCCGACCTCTCCCCCCAGGAGAGGCGGGGAGCCTTGCCCCGCCCCTGGATTCCGTGCAGACCCTAGCTCTGCGGTGCGTTGTAGTTCACCATCCAGTTGATGCCGAACTTGTCCCGGCACCCCCCGAAGTACGCGCCCCAGAACATGTCCTGCAGCGGCATCATCACCGTCCCGCCCGCCGACAGTTTGCCGAACAGCTCCTCCGTCTCCTCCCGGCTCCCCGGCTGGTACGAGATCGAGAAGTTGTTCCCCTGCTTCACCGGCATCCCGAAGGTCGAGGGCACGTCGCTCCCCATCAGCGTCGTCCCGCCGATCTCGTACGACACGTGCATGATGTTGTCCATCTCCTCCTCCGGCACCCCCATGCCGTCCGGCCCCTCGCGGAAGGTGGCTAGTATGGCGAACTCGCCCCCGAACACCGACCGGTAGAACTCGAACGCCTCCCGGCAGTTTCCGTTGAAGTGCAGGTAGATGTTGATGGCGGCCTCCTTGCCTACGCTGAAGATTCCCTTCACTATATGCGAACTCGCGACGAGTGAGGAGGGGCGACATGCAACTGGGAGCGTTTTCGATCAGCCTTGCGGTCAAGGACATCGAGGCTTCTCGGGCGTTCTACGCCAAGCTCGGCTTTGATGCGGTCGGCGGGAACGCCGCTGAGAACTGGTTGGTCCTGCGCAACGGCGCCGTCACCATAGGCCTCTTCCAGGGGATGTTCGAGAAGAACATCCTCACCTTCAACCCCGGCTGGGACAGCGAGGCGAACCCTATCGAGGACTTCACTGACGTCCGCGAGATCCAGCGTCGCCTCAAAGCGCAGGGCGTGTCGCTGGACGTGGAGGCCGACGAGAGCACGACGGGCCCCGCCAGCTTCATTGCCGTGGACCCGGACGGCAATCCCATCCTGGTGGACCAGCACGTCTAGCTCGTCCCGGCGGCCGCGTCTCTAGCTTGAGCCTTCTGCAAGACAGCTCCTCCGGCCAACCCCAGGGAACCGTTTCGTCAGATCGCGCATACTATCCGGCAGAGGGCCCTCCGGCACAACCATCGACGAGGGAAGCTGCATGACCGAAGAACTGGCCATTGCACGCTGTCAGGACGGCGACCGCGACGCCTTTCGGTACGTGGTGGAGCGGTACAAGGACGTCCTGTTCGGCACAGCCTGCCTGATGACGGGCAACAGGAGCCATGCGGAGGACCACGTTCAGGAAGCGCTGCTCTCAGCCTGGCGGGGGATCCGAGGGTTCCGAAAGGGATACCCGCTCAAGCCCTGGCTGGTCCGCATCCTGGTCAACGTGGTCCTGTCGCAGCGCAGAAGGCGGTCGCTCCCGGTCCGCAGCCTCGAGGAGGAGGAAGACCTGCGCGGAGACACTGCCGACCCGGCCGAGGCCGCGGCAACCCAGGACGACCGGCGGGCCGTGAGAACGGCCCTGGCCGGCCTGAGTCTCGAGCACAGGCAGGTGATCGTCCTGCGCTACTTTGCGGAGCTCACGGTGGCCGAGGTGGCCCAATCCCTGGACGTGAGGGAGGGAACGGTGAAGTCCCGACTGAGCCGGGCCCTCGGCAGCCTGGAGGAGCGGCTGGGACACCTGGGCTACAGAAGAGAGGTTGAGAACAATGTCGACTAGAGAGCCGCACGAGATGGACATGGAAGGACTGCTCCGGGCCCACTTCGCCGCGGAGTCGGAGGAGCTCCGGGCGCCGGCGGACCTCTGGACGCGGCTGGAGGGACGCCTGGAAGCGCACCGCCGCCCCTTCTGGCGACGACTCTTCGGCGCTATCGAGGGGGGCGCGCCGAGCCTCATGCCTGCGACCGCCATGATGGTGACGGCGCTGGTGGTTGGCCTGGGCGTCTGGGCGGTGATGGCGGAGCCGTGGAGGACCGGCGGCCTTGACCAGGAGTCGAGTGTCGCGACAACCGCGATGACAGCGCCGCAGCCCGAGGCCGCAGCCCAGACGACGACGGCAGCCGCGACCACGACGACTACGGCCACCACGACCGCGGCCGCAACCACGACGGCCGCGGCGGCGACGACCACGACGGCTACTTCAACGGCCGCGGCCGCGCCCCGGGCGGACGCCATGGTGGCTGAGGCCCAGACGGCGGCAGCGACGGCAACAACAGCCACGACAACCGCAGCCGCGTCGCAGGGGTCAACCACCGCGACCAGGGAGGCCTCTGACGGCTACGTCGAGCGTCCGTCGGCGCCGTCCGCCACTACCTTCAAGGACTACGGTCGCCAGCCGCACGTGAACACGGCGGAGGACGCTGTCTCAACCTTCAGCCTGGACACGGACCGGACGTCCTACTACCTGGCCCTGGGTTGGGCGAACGGCGGCTACGAGGTCGCTCCCGAGTCGGTGAGGGCCGAGGAGTGGATCAACGCCTTCGACTACCGCTACGACCCGCCGCCGAACGACGGCGAGTTCGCCATCACCGGCGCCCTGGTCACCCACCCGCTGGACGACGGCATGCACCTGGCGCGCATCGCCTTCCAGGCCCCGGAGATCGTGGACGACAGGCCGGTGAACGTCACGCTGGTGCTGGACGCCTCCGGGTCGATGTCGAACGGCAACAGGGTGGCCATCGCCCGGGAGGCGGCGGAGACGATCCGGCAGAGCCTGAGGCCGCAGGACCGCATCGCCGTGGTGCATTTCACCGACGACGTGATAGACCACCTCACCGTGGAGCACACGGGGCCGGACGACGATGCGGTGGGCAGCTCGATCGGGCGGCTGACACCCCACAGCAGCACCAACGTGCAGGCCGGCCTGGACCTGGGCGTGCGGCTGGCCGACCAGGTGCGGCGGGAGCGCCCGAACACCTACAACTACGTCATCCTGATGTCGGACGGCGTGGCGAACGTGGACGTGACGGACCCCTTCGGCATCCTGGACTCGGCGCATGACGGCGACGCCAAGAACCCGCTGCGCCTCATCACCATCGGCGTGGGCATCGAGAACTACAACGACTACCTGCTGGAGCAGCTTGCCCAGCACGGCAACGGCTGGTACCGCTACCTGAACGACACCGCCCAGGCGCGGGCCACCTTCGCACGGGAGAACTGGCTGGCCCTCTCCACGCCCTTCGCCGACCAGACCCGGGCGCAGGTGACGTGGGACCCGGAGGTGGTGAAGTCGTGGCGGATCATCGGGTACGAGAACCGGGTGACGCCCGACGAGTCGTTCGACCAGGACCGGAAGGAGTTCGCGGAGCTGCCCTCCGGGGCCGCCACCACGGTCTTCTACGAGCTGGAGCTGCACGACTGGGCCAAGTCGGCAGGCGCTGCGAGCCTGGGG
The DNA here is from genome assembly GCA_965205235.1 of Dehalococcoidia bacterium. Lineage (GTDB taxonomy): Bacteria > Chloroflexota > Dehalococcoidia > Lucifugimonadales > UBA1127 > CBDBGD01. The sequence continues at coordinate 151,460 of CBDBGD010000002.1, read as the reverse complement.
TCCGTCGAGGTGCGCTGGGTTGCGCCGAGCACCGGCCAGTCCTGGAGCCAGCGCGCCGACCTCGCAGGGGCACCGCGCACGACGTTCGACGCGACGGGCGACCCGTACCTGCAGCTTGGCGCCATCGTCGCCCTGGCGGCGGACCGCTACAGCGCCCTGTCCGACGGCGCAGGCGAGTCGGGCGACGTGAAGGAGGACCTGGCCGACCTGAACACGTACCTGCAGGGCCTGAGCGGCCGGTTGGGCGGGTCGGACGCCTACCAGGATTTCACCTTCCTGCTGGGCCACCTCGCCGAGTCCGCGCCAGGGTCGTCGGGCTACAGTCGCTGAAGCTCGCCGGCCGCCTGAGCGTGCTGTTTGCAGGGGGGCGGCAGCAATGCCGCCCCTTTGCTTGTCGGCGTTGCAGCCCGCCCCAATGGTATAATGGCCGCGCCCTTCATCCCTCGTGCGCAGAAACCTCAATTCGAGCGTGAACATGCAGCCGATAGCGAACATCGCCGCGGCCCTGGGGATCGATGCCGACCACCTCTCCCCCTACGGCCGCTACAAGGCCAAGATCTCCCTCGACGCCATGCGGCCCCCCGCCCAGCGCACCGGCGTGCTCGTCGCCGTCACCGGCATCACCCCCACCCCCGCCGGCGAGGGCAAGACCACCACTGCCGTCGGGCTGACCCAGGGCCTGGGCCTCCTTGGCCGCAAAGCCGCCGTCACCCTGCGCGAGCCCTCCCTGGGCCCCATCTTCGGCATCAAGGGCGGCGGCACCGGCGGCGGACGCGCCACCGTCGTGCCGGAGGACGAGATCAACATCCACTTCACCGGCGACGCCCACGCCGTCGGCTCGGCGCACAACCTCCTCGCCGCGCTGGTCGAGAACGCCGTGTACCGAAAGGCCGCCGGCGGCTTGCAGCCCGCGGGCATCACCTGGACCCGAGTCACAGACGCCTCCGACCGGGCCCTCCGCAGCGTCGTCGCCGGTGTCGGCGGCGCCAACAACAGCCCCCTCCGCCAGACCCGCTTCGATTTCATCGCCGCATCGGAGATCATGGCGATTCTCGCTCTCACCGAGGACCTCGACGACCTCCGCGCACGCCTCTCCCGCATGGTCGTGGGCACGACGCCCGATGGCGAGCCCGTCACGGTCGAAGCCCTTGGCGTCGCCGGTTCGCTCCTCACCCTGCTGCGACACGCCATCATGCCCAACCTCGTTCAGACGCAGGAGGGTCAACCCGCGCTCGTGCACGCTGGGCCTTTCGGCAACATCGCCCACGGCTGCAACTCCATCATCGCCGACCGCATGGCCCTGGGCTACGCCGACTACGTCATCACCGAGGCGGGCTTCGGCTCCGACCTTGGCTTTGAGAAGTTCATGCACATCAAGGCCCGGCAGAGTGGTCTGGTGCCTAACGTCGTCGTCCTGGTCGCCTCCGCGCGAGCCCTGAAGTTCCACGGCGGCGTGCGCCAGCGTGACTTGGGCGAACCAAACGTCGAGGCGGTCCACGCCGGCGGCCCCAACCTCGCCCACCATATCGGCATCGTCAGGAGCTTCAACCTCCCCGTCGTCGTCGCCGTCAACCGCTTTCCCACCGACACTCCCAAGGAGCTGGCCGCGGTCGCCGACATCGCCCACGCCGCCGGGGCCGTGTCCGCCGAGTGCGACGGCTTCCAGCAGGGCGGCGCAGGCGGCACGGAGCTCGCCGAGGCGGTCATGGCCGCCGCCGTCGACGCACCCGATGTGACCTACGCCTACCCCCTCGAGGCGTCGGCCGAGGAGAAGGCGCTGGCCCTGGCACGCACCGTCTACAACGCCGACGACGTGAGCTGGACGCTGGCCGCCCGCCGGCAGCTTCGAGCCTTCAGGGCTCAGGGCTGGGGTAAGCTGCCCATCTGCATGGCCAAGACCCACCTCTCCATCTCCCACGACCCGGCCCGCAAAGGACGGCCCTCCGGCTACACCTTCCCCATCGTCGACATCCGGGCCTCCGTGGGCGCAGGCTTCCTCTACGCCCTCGCAGGCCCCATCGAGACCCTCCCCGGCCTCCCCACCCGCCCCCGCGCCCTCGACATGGACGTCACCCCGGACGGCGACATCACCGGCCTGCGGTAGGCGCGGGCCTCCCTTCTTTTCTTCCCCCGAACGCGTAGGTGTTGGGTGTAGTAAAATAGCGCCGCCATTTTCCGTGGGGAGGCAGCGTGGACCCTGAAGACCTGGTCTCTTCCCTTGTGCCCTTCCTGGTCGTCCTGGGCGTCATTGCGGCCATTGGCAGCGGGGTCTACTATTTCATCACCCTGCGCCGCGGGGACAGCGTCCACATCTCCCTCCGAGGCCTCTTCCGCGCCTACCTCTACCTCCTGGCTCTCATCAGCCTCCTCATCACCGTCGGCGGCCTCGCCCAGCTTGTGAACGTCGGCTTTGCCACCGCCCTCGGCCATGACTTCAGCTACCATCCCCGTTGGGTGGACGATCCGCCGATGCCATCCCGCAACCTCCTCGACGCCGAAGGCCGCCCTCGGGAGCTGACGGAGGCCGAGCGGGAGGAGGACCGCCGCATCGAGGAGGAGCGCCGCACCAAGGGCCTGGAGCGAGCCTACCAGGAGGGACTGCTGGACGGCATCATCTTCACCGGCATCGGCGCCATCCTCTGGGGCGTCCACGCGTGGAGCCGGCGCAAGCTGGAGACGCCTGAGGAGCGGGAGAGCGGCGTCCTCAACCGCATCTACCTCATCGTGGTCCTCCTGGCCTTTGGCATCATCACCATCTCCAGTCTCCCCGTCGGCGTCCGCGACGCCCTGCGCTACGCCATCCTCGACTCCGACGATGGGTCGCCGCCGGGCGGCAGGCTCTCCACCGCCATCGTGGCGCTGCCCTTCTGGCTCGTATACCTCGCGGGCACCGTGCGCGCCATCCGCCGGCAACCCGAGCCGCCTGCGTCGTGACCCACCACCGTCGAAGGCAAAGCATCTTCTCACCGATGCGTCCTTCGGGTATCATGCCCCGACACTCACACGTACCGGTCACCCCTGAGGAGGAAGGATGGAGATAGCCAAGCATCAGCCGGGGATGTTCAGCTGGGCCGACATGCCCGTGCTGGACATCGAAAAGGCCAAAGCCTTCTACACCAGGCTGCTGAACGTGGAGACGACGTCAACGCCCATCGGGCCCGGGATGGAGTACGTGATGCTGAGCAAGGCCGGTAAGGCCTGCTGCGCCCTGTACCCGGTCACGGAGGAGCAGCTTCAGCAGCGGGGCGGCCGCTCCTGGTGGCTGAGCTACTTCACCGTGGAGGACGCCGACGCAACGGCGGCCCGGGCGAAGGAGCTGGGCGGCGCCGTCTTTGCCGGCCCCTTCGACGTGTTCGACGCCGGCCGCCTGGCGATCATCCAGGACACCGATGGTGCGATATTCGCGGTCTGGCAGCCCAAGCAAGGCATCGGCGCCGAGGTGTTCGGCGAACCCGGCGCCCTGGCTTGGAACGAGCTCTACACCAACGACGTCGCAGCGGCCACCGCCTTCTACGGGGGACTCTTCGGCTGGCAGGCCAACGCGGCAACCGGTGGGGGTGGCGCCCCGTACAACGTCTTCACGCTCGAGGGTCAGCCCGCCTGCGGGATGATGGCCATACGCCCGGAGTGGGGGCCCGTCCCGCCCAACTGGTCCATCTACCTGGCGGTGGAGGACCTGGAGGCCTCGCTGGAGATGGTGAAGGAGATGGGCGGTAACGTCCTCTTCCCGCCCATGAAGGTCGAGAACGTCGGACGATTCTCCATGGTCCAGGACCCCATGGGCGCGTACCTGTCCGTCATGCAGATTGCCCCGGGAGTTGGGTAGGGCCGGCAGACCGCCTGAGCGCCGGCGTCACTGCGAAAGGGCGATGACCCAAGAGCGACACTTCACGGCAACCGGGTTCGTGGTGCAGGACGGGGCCACGCTGCTGCACTGGCACCCCAAGGTGCGCGCCTGGCTTCCTCCCGGTGGCCATATCATGCCGAACGAAGATCCTGTGCAGGCCGTCTTACGAGAAGTAGCGGAGGAGACCGGCATCGAAGCGGAAGTGGTGCCGGTCCGCAACATCGAATGGGACGCCGAATATCCGACGCCCGTCGAGCCTCCCATCGTCATCCTGGTCGAGGACATCGACGACCCAGTGGATGGCCCCCATCAGCACATCGACTTCATTTACGTCTGCAGGCCCACCGCACGCGTCGGCGACGCGCCGGAAGGGTGGCGATGGGTGACCCGCGAGGAGTTGGCGGCTGGGGTCCCGCTTGCCCGGGACGGCGCTGTCGGCGTCCCCCCGCCTGACGACGTCCGCCTGCGCGCCGCCGAGGCGTTTCGGTTGGTGGAGGGCGGGTTAGAGTAGAGGGGGAGGGTTACCGTCCTATCGCCAGGGCTCAACGGCCCGCCGGTCGCTAGCAGGCACGAGCGCAGCGTGAACCCGTGGCAGCAGCTTCCCGATCTCGTCAGAGTATTCCCTAAACAGCCGTGAAACGTCGTAGGGCTCGTAGTGCTTCTGTTGGAGCTTGTGCCGTACTACGGTAGAGGCCAGTATCTCCGCAAGCATAGCGTTGAAGTGTGGGGTTTCCATGCCTGGCCAACCATCCTTCTTCGGCCCGAGGTAGGCTTTCACGGATGGGTCTAAGGCGTTGACCTTCAGCGTGGTTCCCTCTAGCCACGCGCGCTGTGGCACGCCAAACTCACCAATGTCGGGTCTAATCCCGGTTGCCGTACCCGTAGTGACCCGCACTTCAGCCTCGGCAGCTTCTCCACTTGCAGTAGCGACGATACGAGCCCTAGCCCCCACGCCAGAGCCGCGGACTGTGATCGGACACACACCAGCCCGCAGCGATTCGTCGTAGTCGAAGACGAAAAGAAGGGCCTGACCCACCAATTGTAGGCCAGGGTCACCGTGGATCTCGACGCGCGGTATGATGGTACCGTCAACGACCGAATCCCAGGGCGCGAGCAGACGCGCAGTGCGTTGGGCTCCGTCCCTGACAGTGTATGATGCACTGTCGAACCTCATGCTCTCGACTGGGTCTGGATCCGGTCGGTCGCGCCATTCGATCAGACCTTCCCGGATAATGCCGTCAATTCCAACCCTGAGGATAGTCACGGCTCCTTCTTGGCGTCCTGGCGAGCGGTAGGTATAGGTGAAATAGGCACCATCTGCCCGGGGGGTCATAGGTATCCTAACGGGCTCGTGCTCACCTTCTTCATCTTCAATCCACAGCTCGGCCGCGGGCGGGTCGTCCAAGAGATCGCTGGGCCGGTATCGGACCGAGACTTGCCCACGCTCACCTGGCGCTACAACGCGCAAGGAAGGGATTACCTGAAGTCCTACCTCTGGCAACCGGCCTGCGCCACCGCTCCCACCCGGTTCAACGTCTTCCAGGTAATTGCTAAGCACCTTGCTAACCCTGTCAAATCTGCGGCGTTGGTTGTCTGACAGCCGGACACTAGTGCCGCGCTCGGCCTCGTCCCGTAGCCGCTGTAGATGTGGCAATAGAGCGGCTTCGATTGTTTCATAGAGTGCATCTACGTAGGGATGGTCGTTACGATTGACGAGACCGTAGCGGTCGCGCCGAACGAGTCTTATAGGATTGCTATCCGGTGGCTTCTGGGCATGATCCAAGTAATCGTCATACTCGCGGATGAGCGTGTTGAGTCCGGGAACGTCAACGGTGCCAAAGAGCTTTCCCAAGTATTGAGAGTAGGCGCCTCGTCCGAACTTTCCACCCTGAAAGACCTCGTATGCCGCACGGCCGGACCTGATGAGCAGAGAGTGGCGCCAGAATTCCCAAGGCTGGTTGTCTTCAAGGAAATCCCCGGACTCGTACAAGGTCAACACGCATTCGTGGCCAACATAACCGTTGACGGGAAGTCTCTGGCGATCATGGAGCAGCTTGCCGCGTGGAGGCTCGTAGACAACTTTAGTGCCGTTTAGGGTAACCTCGCGCCCTCGCCGATCTTCCAGGATGGGTCGGAGGGCATAGTGGCGCTTGAGCCTTTCCATTAGGTTGGCTTCTTGCGGAATTCTAAAACGCGGCTGGATCTCTAAAGTGACTGTCGTTCCGCTGTCACGATATTCGGCCTTGGGTAGTTGGATGATTCGTATATCGTCCGATGCCTCCAGGATCTCGAAACTGGTGTGCTCACTCTTGCGCTTCGATTCCCATCGAACAGGACCGAAATGCGCAATGTCCTTAGCTCCCCGCCCGAATAGCCCGCGAAGCTGTGCGCCGCTCTCGAAACCACTGGTTCGCCCCCCAAGCTTTCCTAGTCGCTCCTCCATTTCCAGGTGCGTCATTCCCCTGGCACGGTCAAGAACCCGGAGGGTTGTTGGGCTTCCCCCGCGTCGCCGGTCTACCTCAATACGGATCTTTCCCTTAGTTCCTTTCCCCGCATTCTGAACCGCTTCGTAGGCGTCGTCAGCATTTGTGACAAGCTCGATAATCGCGCGAATGGGATCAGAGCCCATTGCATTCTCTGCGTCCTGTTGAAGGCTGCGTTTGGTGACGGTCAGTTTGCTGTATCTAGGTTTGCTTTCAACCATGCCAAGAATTCCTCCAGTTCATGTCTCTTTCCAGCCCTCGCTGCCCCCTCCAAAACTGCGATACGTCTATTGATGGAATGGGGCGGCGCGTCTGCGGGAAGTCCAAGAACATCAGCGATTTGGAAGATAGAGACAACAGGACTATCGGCTTGCCATTCGTCAAAGAGGCGGTGTAGCCTCAAATGCTCTAGTTCCCGGTTATCCGTGATGCTCAGGCCTGACACGCCTTCGGTGCTGCTACCCGCTAATGGTACTTGTTCCCTGACCCAATCGATTCCAGCGGGGGTTAGCAGCCAACCGATTCGCTTGTCGCCAGTGACCAACGAACCATTCTTGACCTTCTTGCCGTCCCGCAGCGCTACCCCGGCTCGGTCGATGTCAGGATAGTCATGCCTTTCCCAACTGAAGCGCCGCGGGGCAAGTTCGTAGCATCTTACGGCCACATCTTCCTGGTGTTTTCGTGCAGTAGCACCCCCAAGTGAGTAGAGAGCTAGTGCTGCTATCTGCCAGTTGGTCAAGCGGTCTACGGAAGGGCCGGTGCAACTCGATTTTAGACTACCTTTCAATCCAGCCTCCGCTCAAAACCGAGATGGTCGTCACGCCTGCGCCTCTCGCTCCTCGCGGGCGAACCAGGTGAAGAAGACCACCGACAGGGCGACCAGGAAGACGACACCGGCGGCGCTCTTCATCAGCACGCCGCCCAGCTGCTGGTCCACCAGCGCGGAGATTCCCCACAACCGAGGAGCCTCGGCGTAGAAGGCATAGGTCGGCTCGCCAGCGAAGGTGATGATGGCGCCCAGAAATCCCATCGGCACCGATTGGGCAAAGAGGTAGACCATCTGCACGGATGCGTGCGGCCGCGGCAGCTCCGGCAGCGGGCCCAGCAGGGGCCACCAGGCGATGACCGCCGTGATCATGAAGGTGAGGTGCTGCGCGACGTGGAGGTTGTGGTGCTCCAGGGCCAGGTCGTAGAGGGCCGGGAGGTGCCACCCCACCAGGACCATGTTGAACAGCGCGAAGGCTGTCACCGGGTGCACCAGGAGTCGTCCCAGTCGCACCACCCGTGGCGAGCGAAAGAGCGGGCGCAGCAGCCAAGCTGGGGTTCCCAGGAGCAGTAGGGGCGGCATGGCCAGCTGGAGCAGGAGGTGCTGGGTCATGTGAGCGGTGAAGAAGTAGCGTTCGGCCAGCTCGTGGAGCGGCCCCTCCAGGGCCAGGAAGATGACGAGCAGTCCGCCGAAGAACGCCGCGACCCGACCCGGCTCGATGGTTTCCGCCCAGCCGAACCGCTCCCGGAGCGGGCCGGCGCCGTACAGGTACGCGCCTCCCAGGATCAGCAGGCCGATGATGACGCTCGAGTGGGCGTGCCACTCTGTCCAAGAGAAGTCCGCCGGGACGTCCACCGCTTCCCCTCACCCCCTGAGTCGGAGGACCGGGCTAGAGGAGGGCCCCAAAGAGGCCCATGAGCGCCAGGAGCACCGCCGCGGCCAGCAGCAGCCCTCCCACGAAGAACCAGGAGAACATGGCGCTGTCGAAGCGCAGGTGCATGTAGAACATGGCTACCAGCAGGAACTTCACAGCGGAGAGGATGAGGAACAGGGGGAGGAGGATGCTGGACAGGGCTTCGATGTAGAAGAGGGCCACCTCGATGGCCGTCACCACCGCCAGGATGCCGGCAATCTTGAGGTACGTGACAGGCGTGGGATGAGCGGGGTGGTGCCCGCCTGACTGCTGCCCGTGAGTGGGCTCTGCTTCGGACATCACGCATCCCCTTCAAGTTCGTCGCTGGCGAAACGCCGCACCGCCAGGTAGCCGAGGAGCGGCACCAGCACCACCAGTGCGCTTCCAAGAATGACCGATCCCCACTGCTTCAGGCCCGTCTCATAGAGCAGGATGAAGGTCACTCCAAGCCCTCCGCCCCACACCACCAGGAAGACCATGGAGGCCAGGGGCAGGAAAATCATCAGAGGAATGCCTGCTATGCGCATGTCTACGGCGCCACCCCAATGAGATAGACCACGGTGAAGATGACAATCCACACAACGTCGACGAAGTGCCAGTACAGAGCGGCCATATCCACGTTCAGGCCCTTGTCCCGCCTCAGGTCTCCTCGGAAGGAGTAGCCCAGGAGGGAGAGCAGCCAGATGATCCCAATGGTCACGTGGGCGCCGTGAAAGCCCGTGAGCGTGAAGAACGTGGTGCCGAACAGATTAGTCCGTGGAGTGAGCGGGGGCTCGCTGTGGGAGAACTCGTAGAACTCGAAGACCTGGAACGCCAGGAACGTTGTGCCCATCAGCGCCGTCGCCAGGATCCAGATGCGGAAGGCTTTCACCATCCCTCGGCTGATTGCGTTGTACGCCATCACCATCATGAAGCTGCTCATCAGGAGCACGAAGGTGCTGACCGAGGTCACGGGGATGTCGAAGACGTCCTCGGGGTAGGGGCCCACGAGGCTTTCGCCGTAGTAGATCAGGTAGGTGGCAATGAGGGAGCCGAAGAACATGCAGTCCGAGGCGAGGAAGAGCCATATGAGCATCTTCCGGTGGTCGATGCCGGTGGTGGTTTCCGCCTCGTGTGCCTTCTCGAGTACTGGGGCGCTCTGCACCCTGGCTCTCCTCTCTACTGCCTAGTGTGACGGCTCTTCAGAAGCGGGCTCCAGGGCCCAGCCGTAGCTCCCAATCAACGTGATGATCAGACCTATGACGGCCAGGAAGGGGATGCCCCGGAACCCGAAGTCATAGACAAACCCGAAGGACGCAACAAAGAGACCCAAGGCTGCGATGACCGGATAGTAGGAGAGGTCCGGCAGGTGGATCCCGCGCCGTGATGCCGCAATTGGGTGGTAGGGCTCCTCTTCCTCATGGCCGTTGGAGCCGCCGGCGGGCACCGGTTTGCCCTCGGGGTACTTGGCTTCCCAGTGGGGGTCCCGCCCATGGACCTGAGGGATCTCAGCGAAATTGTAGATGGGTGGGGGGGAAGGGATGGACCACTCCAGGGTGCGGCCATCCCAGGGATCGTTCCCTGCTCGCTCACCCTTGCGGATGCTGCGGACCAGGTTGTGGATGAACGCCAGGGTGGAGGCCGCCAGGAGGAACGCTCCAATCGTCGACAGCATGTTGCTTACGTCCCATCCCATGCCTTCGGAGTACGTGTAGACTCGGCGGGGCATCCCGTCCAACCCTACGATGTGCATGGGGAAGAACGTGAGATTGAAGGCCGCGAACGTCGTCCAGAAGTGGAACTTGCCCAACTTCTCGCTCATCAGGCGCCCCGTGATCTTGGGGAACCAGTAGTAGATGCCGGAGAAGAGGGCGAAGAAGCTGCCGCCGAACAGCACGTAGTGGATGTGGGCCACAACAAAGTACGTGTCCTGCTGCTGGGCGTCCGAAGGGGAGACCGCGTGCATGACGCCGCTCAACCCGCCGACGATGAACATGGAGATGAAGCCTAAGGCGAAGAGCATGGCTGTTGTGAATGAGATGGCGCCGCCCCACATGGTGCCCAGCCAGTTGAAGATCTTCACGCCGGTGGGTACAGCAATGAGCATTGTCGTTAGTGTGAAGACCGTAGTGGCCACGGCGCCCATGCCCACGGTGAACATGTGATGGCTCCACACCATCCAGCCCATGAACCCGATGATCACGCCCGACAAGACCACTACGGGGTAGCCGAAGAGGGGCTTGCGGGAGAAGGTGGGCAGCACCTCTGAAATGATGCCCATGGCCGGCAGGATCAGGATGTACACCTCCGGGTGGCCGAAGACCCAGAACAGGTGCTGCCACAGAAGCGGGTTGGCCCCGGCCGTGGTGTCGAAGAAGTTGGTGCCGAAGAAGCGGTCGAAACCTAGCTCGATGAGGCCCACGGTGATGACCGGAAAGGCGGTGACGACAAGGAACATGGTCACCAGGGTCATCCATACGAACAGGGGCATGCGCATGAGGGTCATGCCCGGCGCCCGCATGTTGATGATGGTGACGATGAAGTTCAGAGCGGCTGCTGTTGAGGATACGCCCAGCACCGCCAGCCCCAGCACGTAGAAATCCAAGCCGCCGTCCGGGGAGTAGGTGGTGTCCGTGAGGTTGGCGTAGGCGAACCACCCTGCGGCCGGAGACTCGCCGGAGAGCCATCCCCAGTTCAGCATGAGCCCGCCGGCCAGGAAGACCCAGTAGCTGAAGGCGTTGAGGCGGGGGAAGGCAACGTCTCGCGCCCCGATCATGAGGGGAATCACAAAGTTGAAGAAGGCCGCTCCCAGGGGCATCACGCCAAGGAAGATCATGGTCAATGCGTGCATGGTGAAGAGCTGGTTGAAGACCTGCGGCGCAACGATGGACTGATCGGGCCAGAAGAGCTGGACCCGCATGATCAGGGCCTCGACGCCGCCGATGAGGAAGAAGGCGAATGCGGTGACGCCGTACAGGATGCCAATGCGCTTGTGGTCGACGGTTGTGACCCAACTCCACCAGCCTGAGTAGCTGGTGGGACGGCTCAGGGCGCCCGCTAGCGTCGCCATGTCTCGCCTCCCGGTCCCGGAACCCGCGTCCGCAACTGCTGCATCGCGCCCTGAACTTTTACACTAAGCATCGGGCTCATTTCAAGCTCTGCAGATATGCTACCAGGGCGTCGATCTCCGCATCGTCCAGCGCCTGAGCCGGAGCAGTGTAGACGGGCGCTTCGGCGGACATAAGGTTGTCTGGTTTCAACTCGTCCGGGTCTTCCAGCCACCGTCGCAGGTTGTGCGGCGTGTTGTCCAGCATACCCGCAGCCAGCGTGGTCCGGCTGGCGTAGTGTGTCAGGTTCGGTCCCTTGCGCACTCGCGGCGTGGTCTCCTCGAGCTCCAGGTTGGTTCCGTTCACGATGTGGCACAGCGTGCAGGCGCCCGCTCCGCTGAAGACCTGCATCCCTGCCTGCGCCTGCTCCGAGGTTGGCTCTATGGGAGGGGCCTGTTGTGCAGCGACCCACGCCTCGAAGTCGGCGGGAGACTGGGCGATCACCCGGAAGCGCATGAGCGCGTGGGCTGTCCCACATAGCTCCGCACACTGCCCCAGGTAGGTCCCCTCGTAGCCTGCCGGGACGGTGAAGGTTGGGAGCCTGTTGGTGTGGTTGGGGACCATGTCCACCTTGCCCGCCATCTTGGGGATCCAGAAGCTGTGGATGACGTCGTCCGATTCCAGGGTGATGCTCACCGGCCGTCCCACGGGGATGTGGAGCTCATTGGAGGCCGTGAGGTCCTGCTCCGGGTACTGGAACTCCCACCACCACTGGTGGCCCACCGCGAGAATGTGGAGGGCGTCCGCGGAGGGCTCCTTGTTGAGGTCCACCAGCGTGTCCACCGTGGGCACGGCGATGACGGCCAGGACTATGACCGGCGCCACCGTCCATGCGATCTCCAAGCGGGTGTTGCCATGGGTCTGCTCAGGGATGGCGTTGCCGTGCTCGGGCTTCCGGCGGAAGCGGATGATGGTGTATATAAGGGCGCCCTGGACGGCAAAGAGCACGATGAGCGCCCCCACGATGACCACCCAGAGCAGGTCTTCCTGCCGCTGCGCGACGTCGCCGACGGGGTTGAAGGTGGACTGGGTCTGCGTCTTCGAGCAGGCGGTGAGCAAAGCGACCGCGACAATGCCGAGCAGGGCCGTCATCTTGATGGAGAGACGGGTCACAGCGCCGCCCTCCTAGCCTCGAAGAGCGCCGAAGTTCGCTGGTCGGGGGAATGTGAAAATTCGCACATTCTAGCGGCCCACATTACCAGACGGCAGGTTCCCCGTCAAGGGAATTTCACCCCTCCGCGGGGGACACCGAATCGACTTTTCCGACCGCCGGGAGAAATGCAATCCTGCCGTGGTTGGAATGCGTATCTGCGAGTGAATGAGTGCGTGTCAGGCGGCGTAGGTGCAGCTATGGTGTCCACTGGTGATGCAGCGCTCAAGAGTGGCGGGGGCGCCCAGGACTGTGCTGATGAGCTCTCGATCCAGCTCACAGACGGAGGGGTGCTCCAAGGCAACAAAGCGAAAGGGGCAATTGTGCAGTCGGACGCGGAGACCTCCAGGCCCCTCCTCGAGGGCCGGTGCGAACTGGGCCTCTGTCAGCAGCTCCTCGAGGAACGCGCGACGCTCCTGGGGGGGCTTGCCGCGGAACCTCTCGTTGTGGGGCGTCAGCATGTCCTGGCCCACGAGGGTGAACAGTCTGCCAAGCGAGGGAGAGCCGGTCGCGGGAGTGGAGCCGTTGGACTGGCTCAAGGCGCGGAGGACCATTTGAAGGAGATGGACGTAGCGTTTCGGCAGGGCCTCGTGGCCCGCCTCCGTCAGGAAGAAGGCGTGCTCGGGACGCCCTGGCTTTCGCCTAACGGCGTGGTAGTCTACCAGCCGGTCTCGATAGAGGAGGTCCAGGTGGCGGCGGACCGTTGCAGTGGACAGCCCCATGGAGCGGCCCAACTCTTCAACGGTGGAGTCCGGTACTCGTTGCAGCAGGGCAGCCAGGCGTAGGCGCGTACCTTCCATGCAAACTCATCCGGTGTAGTGAGCGTAGTGTGAAAAGGACGATTCATTCTAGTGACAAGGGGAATGGGGTGTCAAATTCGGAGTTGTTCAGCAATTTTCGCGAGAATGCTTGACAACTCCGAAATCGTGTGCTAGCGTTGCGCTCCGCTCAATTGAGCGAGGTGCCAAACCAGGCATCGGCCAGATAGGAGGAGTTGACAAAACGGCTATGAGGCAGAATCAGGACAAGGCCATAATTGCACCGGGTGCGCCGGCGGGTTCCGCGGTGTGCGTCCACCACTGGGTCATCGATGCCCCATCGGGGCCCGTGAGTCTGGGGTCGTGCAAGCTGTGCGGGGAGCGTCGGGAGTTCCGGAACTACGTGGACAACACTCCCTACTGGGAGGATGATGTGTCCCTGGATCAGGTCTCCTCGGGCGCTAGCTTCCGACCCCAAGAGGTATTGGTAGACGCCGACGAACGCGGCGACGAGTAGCGTCCACGGTCCGCTACCTCCTCCGCTCCGGAAAGCCACCCGACTATCCCCACCCCGGCTCCTCGCGCGCCAGCGGGCGCCATATCACTCCCCGCGAGCTACGTGGGAGACTGAGGGCCGCGGGCCATCTCGACGACCTTAGCCTCCTCCGCGTCCTCGGAGGTGGTGACAGGTCGGGCGCGGTAGTAGAGGCCCCATCGCTGCATGAGACCCTGGACTCGGGGATCGCTCAGCTTCACCAGTTCCCTCAGGAACCCCGCCATAGCGTGTGCCGGCAGCAACTCCGCTGAGCAGACCCAGGACGCCTCTCCGGGCACGGCATAGAGCAGGCCGTTCTGGTGAGGACACTGCAATTCTATCCGTGACCCTTCTTCGCCGGCTTTGACGATGATGCCGAGTTCTGGCATTGGCGCTCCTTTCAGCTAGCCCTTGATCACTCCGAGAGGACGCAGGCGGGCCACCTTTCGAGACAGCCCCGCCCTGTCGCACACCGCCACCACCTCTGCCACATCTTTGTACGCCACTGAGGCCTCTTCCGCAAGCGAGGCCCAGCCACGCGCCCGCACGAAGATTCCTCGCTGCCGGAGCTCGGCCTGCAAGTCCCGTCCCTTGAGCATGCGCTTGGCAGCGCCCCGGCTCTGGGTTCGGCCCGCTCCGTGACAGGTCGTGCCAAAGGTGGAGGTCATTGCCTCCTCTCCTGCCACACAGAGGAAGGAGTAGCGACCCATGTCTCCCGGGACGATCACCGGCTGGCCCACCGCCTGGTACCGCGGGGGCAAGTCGGCGTTTCCCGACGGGAAGGCGCGGGTCGCGCCTTTCCGGTGCACGCAGACCTCGACCTCCTCGCCGTCGACGACGTGCGTCTCGACTTTGGCGATGTTGTGGGCCACATCGTAGACCTGGTGCATGCCCAACCCCTCCCAGGGCTCGCCCAGCACCTGGGAGAAACATAGGCGGACCCAGTGGAGGATGCATTGGCGGTTGGCCCAGGCAAAGTTCGCCGCGCATCTCATGGCCGCCAGGTAGTCCCGACCCTCCGGCGAGCTTACCGGGGCGCAGGCGAGCTGGCGGTCGGGCAGTCTGATGTCGTAGCTGTGCATGGCCTCGTCCATTACCTTCAGCGCGTCCTGGCACACCTGGTGCCCAAAGCCGCGGGAGCCGCAGTGGAACATCACCATCACTTGGCCAACCTCGTGGACCCCCATGGTTCGGGCTGCCTCTGGGTCATACACCTCCTCGACTGCCTGGACCTCCAGGAAGTGGTTGCCTGCCCCCAGGGTCCCCAGTTGGTCGGCGCCCCGCTGCCGGGGACGGAGTCCCACTGCGTCGGGGTCGGCCCCAGCTATGGCTCCTGCTTCCTCCGTCGTCTCCAGGTCGGCGGGGACGCCGTAGCCCTGGGCCACGGCCCAACCGGCCCCCTCCGCCATTACCCGCTCCACGTCGCGCCCTTTCAGTCGAATTCTGCCTCCGGACCCCACGCCGGACGGTACCTCTCGATAGAGGGCGTCTACCAACTTCTGAAGGACGGGGCGGACCTGGGGCTCCGTCAGTTCCGTCTGGACCAGGCGAACGCCACAGTTGATGTCGAACCCCACCCCGCCGGGCGAGACCACTCCACCCTGGACGCGTGTCGCGGCCACGCCCCCAATGGGAAAGCCGTAGCCCCAGTGGATGTCCGGCATGGCCAGGGAGGCGGAGACGATTCCCGGCAAGCACGCGACGTTCGCCACCTGGTCCAGGGCCTGGTCGCCCAGGATTCCCGGCAGCATCCGCTCGTCAGCGTAGACCACGCCGGGGACGCGCATGCCCCGCTTGTAGGACGGCGGCAGCTCCCACCGGCTTTCGTCCAGCCGTCGCAGTATCCCCTTGTGGTTAGACGCCATCTTCCCTCCGGCCCGGGGCGTCTCAGGTGTCCAGGATGACTTGGACCCTGCTCTCAGTGGTCCCCTGCTGCACCTGGAGCATGTGGTAGGTGGCCGACTTGATGGAGCCCTGTAGCTGGTGGCGCTGGGGGTCCAGACGCTCCCCGAAGCCCACCGCTGTCAGGCGATGCCAGCTGGCCTCCTCCTCCGATGAGCCCAACTCGCGCACCTCGATTCGCTTGAAGAGGAACCCGTGGGTATCGAAGAGGAACAGGAGCTCGTTGAGGAAGTCCACCAGGAGGGCTTCGACGTCGCGGCCCGTCGCCTCGACGGCTCGCTCCTCTCGCTCCTCCACCGTATCCAGGTCGACCATCCAGGCGAACATGCCCTCGGCGGCGCTGGCGAAAGCCGTAGGAAGATCGTCGCCCGTGGCGACAATGCCCATATCGGCGGTGTGATCCAGGAGACTGTAGCCTGCCACGTCATCCCCCCTGCTGAGCCTCCCGGTCCATTATACCTTGGGGTGCGTGGTGAACCGGCGCCGCAGGACCATGCCCGCCAGGACCAGGGGGCCTAGGACCAGGGCCATCTCTGCTCCGCCGGAGCGAGCACAGGTGCCCGGCCCCTCCTCTTCAGGAGCGGGTTCAGCCGTGGCCGTCTCGGCGGCCGCCTCCGTGGGTTCGGGCGATGGCTCTGGGGTGGGCGTGGGTGTCGGCGTCGGCGTAGGGGTGGGCGTGGGTGTCGGCGTTGGCGTAGGGGTGGGCGTGGGTGTCGGTGTCGGGGTGGGCGTGGGTGTCGGCGTTGGTGTAGGGGTGGGCGTGGGTGTCGGTGTTGGCGTAGGGGTGGGCGTGGGTGTCGGCGTTGGCGTCGGAGTGGGCGTGGGTGTTGGTGTTGGTGTAGGAGTGGGCGTGGGTGTCGGCGTGGGGGTTGGCGTGGGTGTTGGTGTTGGGGTGGGGGGTGCGGCGCCCAGGGATAGGATGCGGGTGGCGGACCCCTCGTTCCCCGCGCGGTCTGCGGCGGTGACCGACCATGGCAGTCTGGCCCGTTCCCCTAGCACAGAGATGTCCTTGGTGAACGTGACCCGCCAGCCCCCTTCGATGGCCGTGAACGTCATGTCATTGTCACGGCCGGAGACGTTTATCCCTCCGATGGTGAACGTCACCGTTCCGTGCTCCCTCGCATGCCTCTTCATCTGCGAGGCGCTCGCGGCGAAGCCCGAATCTTCGTCCGTCACGTCCGCCACGAACGTCCACTCCTGGCCGAACCACAGGTAGGTGCCGTCCAGTGGCTCGACTGCCACGACGACTGGCCCAACGTTATCCACCACCAACGTGTCGGAGGTAGAGGCAAGGACGCCGGGAGGGGGCGGATAGTGGACGAAGATGGTCTGCCCGTGGGAGCCGGATATCGACTCGTTCCCCTCCGTGTTCACGGGTTCCTGCCCCTGCGTCACCTCGACGGAAAGCACGTACGTGTTCGAGTCGGGTTCCGTCTCCACAGCGATCATGTCGGCTTCCTTGCCCGTGTCCTGGTTCCTGACTTCGATCTTCACCCGGTTGATGACGCCGTCACTGAACTGCTGTGGGAATTCCGGGGAGTCGTCCTGTTGTCCCTCCCGGGAGCTGTCCACAACCGTTACGGTGAAGTTGTTGCCGCTCTGAACGAACGGCGGGGTGAGGGAGAGCGAGGGTCCGCCCTGGGCTTCAGTATCGAGAACGAAGGGAATGGCAATGAGGATGGCGGACAACGCCAGTACGAGCCCAAGGGCCCTTATCATGCTCCACTCCTCCCCGGCCAGAAATGGGACGGAAGGCTAGTTCCGGCGCAGAAAAGCGAGGAATTCCTCCTGAGGGGCTACACGCCCCGTCTTCAGGCAGAGAATGGCGTACTGCATCAGCATCCGGGCCAAGCCGGGGTACTTCAGGGCATCCGCGCCTACGATCACTCGTGGGATGGCGGAGGAGAAGTCAACTGCTACGTTGCACGGGTCCTCGTCGTCCAGGTCCACCTCGACGGTGACGGCGGTACTGGACTCGATGCGCTCCTTGAGGCGTCTGAGGAACTCCGTATCGTCCATGGTGCTTCTCCCGAGTGGCCGTGACCACGTTGGTAGTATGTTAGCGTGAACCGGCGCGATGCGGTAGTCCCGGAGCCTCTCGCGGGACGGGTTGGCAGCCGGGGGAGCCCGGCTGCCAACCCAGGTGTACCTTGGGAATGCCTTACGCTACACTGGTCTACAAAGGCTGCGAGAGGGGGCTTCCGATGCTGTGCCCGCGATGCAGAACGGACCTGCAGGTGGAGTGGTTCAAGGATACTGAAGTGGACCGCTGCCCTGCGTGCAAAGGGATGTGGCTGGACCCCGGAGAGCTTGACGAGATAGAGGACTCGGTCTTCGACGAGGACGAACTCAAGGGGTCGGTGATGTACCGCTCCTTCCAGGGAGACCTCCCCTGTCCGGCGTGCGGTGAAGCCATGCACCTGTTCCACTATCGCGCGTACGACCTGGAGTTGGACCTATGTCAGCAGGAGCACGGCGTCTGGCTCGACGGCGGCGAGGAGAAGCGGGTGCTGGAGATCATGCGACAGCGGATCAAGGACCTGGGCCGGTCAGCCAGCGCGGAGGCCCAGTGGGCCGGTATGCTCCAACGATTCAAGTCCGGCAACTTCCGCAAGGGGTTCCGGGGACTCTTTCGCAAGTAGCCGGTACGGTCTCAGGCTTCTCTTGCCGGCCGCCTCACCCTAGGCCCGCAGCGAGGGGAAGGACAACCGCAGCAGGTTGACGAGGAGGAAGCCGGTCCCCGCCATCATCGCAACGGCGGTGGTGGCGCCGTACCCCTCCGCCAGGAATCCTATGACCAGCACCCCCATGGGGCCCACGCCGATGCTCAGCGCCAGGGCCCCCAGAGCGCGCCCCCTCAGGTACTTTGGCACGGCCTGCAGCACCAGCAGCGGCTGCATCACCACGAAACCCGCGTTGGAGAGGCCCGCAGCCAGCAGCAGCAGAACGGAGAGGGGGTAGAAGGGTGAGAAGGAGAAGAGGAACACAAAGACCAGAATCATTGTCGCCCCGACGGAGTAGGCTGTCCCTTGCCGTCGCACGGAGTGCCCTGCGATGAGTAACGTTCCCGTCAGCGCTCCGAGCCCGGAGGCGGAGGCCAGTAGCCCGTAGAGCGCTGAGCCCACCTGGAGGCTGTCGCGAGCGATAACCGGCACCATCTGCTGGTAGGGCATGCAGAAGAAGTTGTGGACGACGGTTACCCCCAAGACGGCCCAGAGGGCCCGGTTTGCACGGAGCGCCTCAAAGGACCCCGCCACTTGTGAGCCCGGCTGACTGGCGGAGGCGGACGAGACCACGTCTCCGGTCCGTTGGATCGTCAGCACAAGCAGGGTGGCGCCTACGGTGGCGCCGACGATGACCACATAGGCCCCGGTGTAGCCCCACAGTGCTATGAGCCCTCCGCTCAGCAGCGGTCCCAACGTGCTGCCGATGCCCATGCTGGCCACGGAGTCCAGCGCCACCGCGTTGGTCAGCCTTCGCCCCTCGAACAGCTCCGAGAGATAGGACCGACGGGCCGCAAAGTCGATCACCTTGGCGGTTCCGGTGACTACGATCGCCGGGTAGACGTGCCACGCTTGCACGGTGTCGGTGGCGACCAGTGCCAGCATGACGGAGGTGACGGCCAGAGTCGCTAGCTGTCCCGCAAGCACCACCTGCTGCTTGGGAAACCGGTCGGCGATGCTCCCCGCCACCAGGCCGAGGAAGAACATGGGCGCCATCCGGCCCACGCCCACCAATGCAACCTGCGCCGGGGAGTCCGTCAGCTGGAGCACCAGCCACTGGAGGGTTATCATCTCCATCCAGTGGCCCGAGTAGTACAGCCACCCCGCCGGCCATAGGCGCCGGAACGCGGGGTCTCTCAGGGCCTCAAAGGTGGAGGTGGTCCCCAGCCGTGCGAGAGGGTGCGTTGAAGAGCTGTGCAAGAACAGACGCGCTCGTGTCTAAATGCCGCTATTGTACAGGAGTTGGCCCTGCAGGTTCACGCAGATAGCCGGCGTCCTTTCCCTTCATCGCCCGCTCTAGCCGGGGCCGCCCGGCGGGGGAGGGTGTATAATCCGTGGCCTAGGAGGACATCGCCATGATTCGTCGCGAGCGTCTCACCGCTACCTTCTGCGATCTGGTGCGCATCGATAGTCCCTCCGGAGAGGAGGAGGCGGTGGCGCAGGATCTGACCCGACGCCTTCAGGCGCTGGGACTGGAGGTCACCCGGGACGACCACGGCAACCTGTTCGCCTCGGACGAGGGGGACGACCCGATCCTGCTCTCGGCGCACATGGACACGGTGGAGCCGGGCCGGGGTGTGACGCCCAAGGTGGAGGGGGACATCATCCGGTCGGACGGCACGACCATCCTGGGCGGCGACTGCAAGGCAGGGGTCGCGGCTATCCTGGAAGCGTTGGAGTCGGTCCACGAGGACGGGGCGACTCGGATTCCGGTGCAGATGGTATTCACCCGCGGGGAGGAGATCGGGCTGGTGGGCGCGGGCAACCTGGACTTCTCCATGGTCAGGTCGAAGGAGGCGGTGGTCTTCGACGGCAACGGCCCGGTGACGAAGGTGACCACGTCGAGCCCCACCTACATCAAGCTGGACGTCCACGTGACGGGCCGCGCCGCGCACGCCGGGGTGGAGCCGGAGAAGGGCATCTCCGCCATCAGGATCGCGGCGGAGATCATCGCCGGGCTGCCCCAGGGGCGCCTGGACCCGGAGACGACCATCAACATCGGCACCATCTCCGGCGGCAGCGTTCGCAACACCGTGCCGGAGGAGGCGACCTTCTCCGGGGAGATGCGCAGCCGCAACACGGAGACCCTGGACCTGCTCCGCCTCCAAGTGCTGGAGACTATTGACAGCGTGAGGCAGAAGTACTCAGAGGCGGTGGTGCGGGAGGAGCTGGAGGTGGCGTTCCAGATGTACAGGCTGGCCCCCGACGACCCGATGGTGACCCGGGCCTGCAACGTTCTCGCGACGCTGGGGCTGGAGCCTGAGCTTGGCCCCACCGGCGGCGGCACCGATGCGAACGTGTTCAACCAGCACGGCATCCAGTGCGTGGTGGTGGGCATGTCCACCAATGAGATGCACACGACGCGCGAGTACGTGATCATACCGGACCTGGTGGACACGGCCCGCTTCTGTCACGCGCTTCTCACGGGCAGTGCGCCGGAGTCTCGATGAACGACGGCAGCCCTGCATCCGGGCCTCCGGCGACTACCGGCGCTACGCCTACGCAGGCGACCCAAGGGCCTACCCGCTCCGACCGGACCATGCTGGTCACGGTGGTATTGGGCCACGCCATCAAGCACATCTTTGGTGCTGGTTTCTTCATCCTGCTTCCCGAGCTGAAGAGCTCCCTGGCCCTGAGCAACACAGCGATTGGCGTCATCTCCACGTCCCGCATGGTGGTGGGCGGCGTGGTGAACCTGATGGCCGGGTACGCCGCCGACCGACTTCCCCATCGGTGGGCGGCCATCCTGGGCGTCTCCATGGCAATGGTAGGAGTGTTCTACTTCCTGCTCGGCATAGCGCCCAACCTGGGCGTGATCGTCATCGCAGGCGTGCTGTCCAGCATTGCCATCACCTTCTGGCACCCCTCCGCTATCGGCGCGCTTGCACGGCGCTTCGTGAATCGCAGGGGGCTGGCCATCTCTCTGCACGGCGCGGGCGGAAGCATCGGTGAGGCCCTGGGCCCCCTCATCGCCGGCGCCCTGTTGAGCTACTTCACGTGGCGCTTCATCCTCCAGGGGTCCGTGGTCCCGGCCGTGGTGGCGGGAGTGGTCATCTGGCTGCTGCTGCGAAACCTGACGGTGCAGCGAGGCGAAGGCATGTCGGTGCGGGTCTACCTGGAGGCGGTGCGGGTGTTCCTGGGGAACCGGCGATTGCAGGTCCTCCTGCTGGTGGTATCGGCCTTTAGCGTTGCCCAGGGATCGCTCATGACCTTCATCCCCATCTACCTCCGGGAGGACGTGGGCTACACAACGTTCCAGACCGGCCTCTACACCGCCCTCGCCCAGGGAATGGGGATCGTCTCCCAGCCGGCCCTGGGTTACCTCTCCGACCGCTACGGACGTCGGGCGGTGCTGCTTCCCAGCGTCACGGTCCTGGGGCTGCTGGTGCTGGCCCTCTCCGTTGCGCCACACGGGACACCCTTGGTGCTGACTATCGTCGGCGTGGGTGCGTTCGCCTTTCCCCTGCTGGCCATCTTCCTGGCGGCAGCCTCCGACATTGCCGGGGAGCACCTGCAGGCCACGACCGTTGCCCTGGTCTTTGCCGCCACGACGGTCTTCTCCGGCGTCTCGCCGTTTATCGCCGGGCTTCTGGCGGACACCTACGGGGTTCCCAGCGTCTTTGTGTTTGCGGGGAGTGCGAGCCTGGTCACTGCGGCTCTTCTGGCGACCCAAGGCTGGCTTGGGCGCTCCCCCCGCACGCCCTGAGAACGGCGACGGCAGGGACGCACGCCAGCGCTCAGACCTCCATCACCACCTTGATCACGCCGTCGTGGTGTCCCTCGTACATGCTGTAGGCGCGGGGCGCCTCCGCCATGGGTAGGCGGTGGGTCACCAGCCAGCTTACGTCGAGGCGGCCTGCGCTCACGAGCTCCACCGCCTCGTGCACGGCGTGGGCGGGGTCATCGCCGGCGGCGTTGACCGTCGGCAGTATCGTCGCCTGGCGGCGGACCAGCTTGACGTAGTCGATGGGGAAGCGCTCCCGCTCCGGCAGGCCGAAGAGGACGAGGGTCCCGTAGGGCCGCACCAGGGATGAAAGCAGGTCGACCGCTTCCTCCGTGCCCGCAGCCTCGACGACTACGTCCGCGCCCTGACCGCCGGTGAGCTCGGAGACGGCGGCGACGACGTCCTCGCGGGCCGGGTTCACGGTGGCCGTGGCGCCCTGCTCCGACGCCTTCGCCAGGCGCTCGTCGAGGAGGTCTATGCCGACGACCTCTCGCGCCCCGGCCGATGCCAGGAGGTGGGTGAAGGTCAGGCCTATGGCGCCCTGGCCCAGGACTGCGACGCGCTTACCCATGACGGAGCCCAGGCGTTGGCAGGCGAAGAGGACGGTGCCCACGGGCTGGCACATGACGGCGGTGGTGGGGTCCAGACCCTCAGGGACAGGGACGACCCGGTCGGCATCGGTGACCATGTACTCGGTGCCGCCGCCGTAGGTCCCGCCGGTCGTGGACTCCGAGGGTGGCAGGGCGACCACTCGCCGGCCGGGGGCGACGTTCGCGCTGCGGCTCTCCTGGACCACGCCCACGATCTCGTGGCAGGGGACGCCGGGGGCGAGGGGGTACTCCTCCTCAGGCGCGACGTGGCGGTAGGTGCGCATGTCGGAGCCGCAGATGGAGAGGCGCTCGGCGCGGACGAGCACCTGGCCCTGGCCGAGGGTGGGCACCGGGGCGTCCACGACCTCCATGTGCTGCGGCCCGGTGATGCGAATGGCCTTCATGCGACGCCTCCTGGTGTTCGATTCGATTCGTTTCGTTCTGCGCGTTTTTTCCCGGCTCGTCCGTGCCTGGGGTCGGCTCCGCGACGCCCGATGCAGGTTTGAGGTTGATTCGCGGTTGTTCCGCGTCGGGATGTGGCGCAGGTTGGACTCGTTCTTTCGTCCGGCCATCGGAGAGGGGGTCCAGGTTGGGGGTTGTTTCGCGAGCGCGGGTTGGAATCGCGGGGTGCAGCTACGAAACGAGTGCTGCTCGAAACAACCGCGGAACAATGTCCAGATAGGGAAAAGGGGTTGTGGAGGGGGCGCGCGAAACAAGCGGCCAGCCGCCCAAGCCAACGACGTTGGGACGACGGCGTCCGTTGGGGCGGAAAGGCGCTGACGGCGCAGGGAGGACGGGGGCGGCTAGGCAACACAGGGCCTCCCCCGGTGCGGTGGGTACTGGAGAGGGTCGAGGTTCCTGCCTGCGCAGGAACGACGAGGGGATGGGGGCGCGGTCGAGGTTCCTGCCTGCGCAGGAACGACGATACGGTCGGGCGCGTGGAGTCGGTGGGCATGGGGTCATGGTAGGGGATGGAGGGGGTTGGGGGAAGGGGGAGGTGGCAGGGGGGGCGGCAGGGGTGGGCCCGCCTGCTGCCGCCGTACCTATCCGCCTTTGCTGCGGATGATCGCCCTGGTGAGGGGACTGGGCGAGGGGCGGATGCGGATGTTTACGACGGCGGGCCGGTTGGAATCGAGGGCCCGGCGGAATGCCGGCGTGAGCCCGGTCTCGTCTTCGACGTACTCCGAGTGCGCGCCAAGGGCTTCGCCGATCTTTTCGTAGCGGCTGGGGAGGAGCTCGGTCGCCACCAATCGGCCGTAGAGCTGGTCCTGCTGGTGGTAGTCGATGCCCCAGATGGAGTCGGTGCCGACTACGACGAGGACGGGCAGGTCAAACCGTACTGCTGTGTCGATCTCCATGGGATGGAAGCCGAATGCGCCGTCGCCCGTCAGGAGGACGACCTTGCTGTTAGGGAGCGCCGCCTTGGCGCCGACTGCGAAGGGCACGCCCCATCCGATCATGCCCAGCGTGCCGGAGGTGAACCAGCGGTCGCGTACGCGGTTGGGATAATAGCCGACGCCGTAGAAGGCGAAGTCCGACCCCTCGAATACGAGGACTGTATTGTCATCCAGCAACGGGCGCAGGCTCCGATGGACGGCCATGGCGTTCAGGGGAGGCTCGGCGCCGAACGCCTCGAGCTTTGCCATGCCCGCATCGCGGAGGGCTTGCATCTCCTCCAACAGCGGGCTGTCGCTCCACGGCCTGCCTTCGGCCTCGAGCGCGAGCTGGTCCACCGCGGCGCCCACGTCCGCCATGATCGGCACATCTACGCTTCTGGACACGCCGATGAGGTCTGCGGAAGGCTCGACCTGGATAATGCGCACGTCAGGCGCGAGAGCGGGCGGTCCGCCAAACGCTACAGTGAAGTCGAGCTTCTTCCCCAGGAAGAGCACGACGTCCGCCTCGGACAGCTTCGCGGCGGCCGCGTTCAGCCGCTAGTCGGCGTATCCCACGCAGTATGGATGGTCGTCGGAGACAATGCCTCGGGCCGCCTCCTCCGTCAGGAGGGGGATGCGGGTGACGTCGAGGAGGCGTTCCAGCGAGGCCCGCGTCGTAGAGTAGGCGGCTGTTCCTGCGAATATGACCGGCCGCTCAGCGGACTGCAGCAGCTGGACCGCCTGCCGGATGGACTCCGGGTCGGCGAGCAGCCGCCCCGAGGCGCGAGCGCCCTGGGGTTGGTAGAAGCTGATCTCTTCCTCATCGACCTCGGCCTGCTGGACATCGAGGGGAATGGTCAGATGCACGGGCCCGCGCCGCCCCGAGAGGGCAGTGCGGAAGGCCCGCGCAAAGTACTCAGGTATGCGCCGGACGTCCCCGACGAACCAGGCCCCCTTGGTCACGGGCCTGGCCATGCCGACCTGGTCGATCTCCTGCATCGCGCCCTGACCGAGCCGGTGCTGATCGGCGCAGCCGACGATGTTGATGACGGGAGACTCCATGTGGTGGGCGAGCGTCAGGCCTGCGATGGCGTTGGGGTGGCCCGGCGTGGTGAACATGCAGACGCCGGGCCGGCCAGTAATGCGGCCCCAGGCGTTGGCCATGTGGACCGCTCCCTGCTCGTGACGAGTGTCGATGAACCGAAATCCCCTGCGGTCCATCAGGTCCATGAGAGGCAGGGTGTGGTCTCCGGCCAGTGCGAAGACGGTGCGGACGCCCTCAGCCTCCAGTGATCGGGCTATGAGATCCGAGCCGGTGACCTTCATGTCGCGCCTCCTGGGGATGTGGGGCAAAGAGTATCACGGGAGGGCCAGGCGCGCCGTTCCGGGTGCGGCCCCGTAGATTCGGGGCGTGCTCCGCAGCTGGGTCCCCATCCTGCCTATCGGGGGCAGGTCGCTTTCCTACTGCAATGCCACAACCCTGGCGTGAGGGTGTATGCTAGGCGCGGGTTGGACCCGGTGGGTCCCTCGCAGAGCATCACATAGGGGAGGTTGGCAGATGGGCACAATTGCGGTGAACAAGCTGGCGGGACTGTCACTGATATTCGGCCCGATAATCGCCTTCGTGTTCTTCCTCATCGAGCCGGGGGGGCTGCTGATCGATACTGCCGAGGTGTCAGACTCCGTTGGCACGATAAGCGCCAAGAGCGGCAACGCTGCGCTGACGAACGTGACGAACATCGGGATCATCCTGGGCCTGGCGCTGATCCTCTCGGGCCTGTATGCGCTGATGCGGAACGTGACGCTGCAGGGCAACGGGAAGGCGTTTGTGCAGCTGGGCTTCTTCATGATGTTCGTGGGGCTGTCGGGCTGGATTCTATCGGGCGGCATGGACTTCATCCTGGCCGACGCGGAGACCGACGCCCAAATCAGCGGAAGCGTTCCCGTCTTCTACGTGGGCTCGGCTCTCCTCTACGCCGGCGGGATTACGCTTGGGTTTGGCGGCTGCATCTTCGCGCTGGGGCTGTCGACGAGAGAGGACTTCAGCCGGGTGATCTCGCTGCTGGCGGCGCTTGTGAGCTTGTTGCTGATGATCTTCTTCATGCTGGCGGTGCTCAGCAACGACGGCCGCGACACGTTCATCGGCCTGGCGCGGAGCCTGTACGTGCTGCTGGTGATCTGGTACGGCTATCTGGGCGTTGGGCTGATGAAGCGGCCCGACCCGGAGCTGTGGCAGTAGGCGGGCATCGCCGCTAATGCCGGCGGTGTTGGGTGCGGTGTGGGGTTGGGGGAATACGGATGCCCCGCTCCGCCCCCCTCCCCGTCGGCGCTTTTCCCACCCACCCGCCCTGGGATTTTTCTGGGGGGCGCAGCCCCCCAGCCCCCGCTCGGGGTGTCTCTGCTGTAGGAGCTTGGTGTGCCCGCCCGCCCTCGGGGGTTAGGTCTGTGGTGGCGGGATGCTCTTCGACGAGGAACGAACGGGGTGCGTGGGGCGCTGCTGCCGGCGGTGTTGGCGCGACGACGAGGTCTGGTCCTTTGAAGTGGGGTGTTGCCTTGCGGGCGATGGGGGAATAGAGATGACCCGCTCCACTCCGCCCCTCTTCGGCGCTTCTCCCGCCCAGCCCACCCTGGGATAGAGTGTTGCGCCGTCCCCGCCCGGCGGCGGGCCGCTATTGGCGGGACTGGATGATCCATAGCAGGTTGAGCCCGGCTATGCCGGCGGCGGCGACCCACAGCAGCGTGCCCAGGGTGGCGTTGAGCGCAAGCCCCACGCCCAGGCCCAGGAAGAACACGACGACCGCCAGCCCAAACAGCAGCGCGTGCACGACGATCCTGGCTATCACACCTGCCATGGCGCGGTCATTGTACCAACGTGGTCGGCGGCGGCAAGGGCGATGGAAGGAAGGGGCAGAGCGCATGCCCTGCGGGCGGCCTTCGACTCTCGTGGAACAAAACAGGTATGCTTAGCGCAGCGACCAGACGAGCGAGGAGGAGAAGCGATGCCGGAGTATCTGCCATCAGCATCGGACTGGGTGCGGGAGCACGTGGAGCTGTACGAGGGGAGCGGAGGACGGGAGGGGACGACGCTGCGCGGGCTGCCGGTGGTCATCGTCACGAACATGGGGAACAAGACGGGCGGCATTCGGAAGACGCCGCTGATGCGGGTGGCGGACGGGGACAACTATGTGCTGGTGGGCTCTCGCGGCGGCGCGCCGTCGCACCCGGAGTGGGTGTACAACCTGCGCGCCAACGGGAGCGTGGAGGTCCGTGACGAGACCGAGGTGTACAGGATGCAGGTGCGCGAGCTGGAAGACGGGCCGGAGCGCGATCGGCTGTGGGCGCTGGCGGTGGAGGCGTTTCCGCCGTACGCGGAGTACCAGACCAAGACGTCACGGATGATACCGGTGTTTCTGGCGGAGCCGGTGTAGGGGGATACGGATACCCCGCTCCGCACCCCCCCTCCTCGGCGCTTTTCCCGCCCACCCGCCCTGGGGTTCTTCGGGGGCTGCGCCCCCAGGCCCCCCCGCGCCCTCACCCGCCGCGGAGCGTCGGCCTCTCCCGCGGGGAGAGGCGGAGACCCTGCCCCGCCCCGAGGTTCCTGCCTGCGCAGGAATGACGACGGGGTGCGAGGGGGTGGTTCGACAGGCTCACCACGAACGGGCGCGGGGGGCTCACCACGGGCTGGACAGGGGGGTCGGGGAGAGGTGGGCGCCGGGCGCTGGTCCTAGGGGGCGACGTTGTTGACGACGACGCGACCGCCCTTGATGACGGCGAGCACCCTGCCGACGTCCGTGATGTCCCGGTCGGGGCGGCCGTCAACGACCAGCAGGTCGGCTTCCTTACCCGGGGCCACCGTGCCGACCACGTCGTCGATGTGCAGGGCCTTGGCGTTGCCGACCGTGGCGGCGTGAATCGCCGCGGGGGGAGAGAGCCCGGCCTTGACCATTGCCGCCAACTCAAGGTCGAACCGGCCGAAGGGGTACACTCCCCAGCCGCAGTCGGACCCGGCCATGAGCTGAACGCCTCGGTCTATCAGCCAGCCTGTGTGCTCCAGGGTTGTGGCATGGCTGCGCTGCATATTCTGCAGGAGCGCCGCTTCTTCGTCGGTCGCGACGCCCTGCTCGACTTGCTCCTGAAGAAGCGACAGTCGACCCCGAGTGATCTGCAGGGTCGGGTTTACCCGTACCCCCTGCTGCGCTATGAGATCGGCGAGGCGGTCGTCGAATATCCTATCGCCCGAAGGGTCTGCGAACCAGCCATGCATGATTGCGTCGAACCGTGCTTCGACGACCATGCGCATGGCCTCGTTCGAGCGGCAGTGGGCGACGACGGGGAGTCCTCGCCGGTGTCCCTCTTCGGCGATGGCCTGTAGCTCTTCGCTGGAGTAGGCCGGGCGAAAGGGGTCCGTGCCAAGGGTGCTGCCGCCTGTCGCCATCACCTTGAGGAAGTCTGCGCCCTGCTTGATGAGCAGGCGTGCCTCTGTTCGTACGCCGTCGATGCCGTCCGCCTCCGAGCCCATGAACCAGCAGTGGCCGCCGGTGGTGGTGATGGGCCGGCCGGAGGCGAGCACGCGCGGACCGCGCACGATACCCTGTCGAATGCCCTCTTTGAGTCGGAAGGTGGTCTCGTTCCAGCCGCCGCAATCGCAGACCGTGGTCACCCCGGTTTCGAGCGCGCGCTCGACGTTGTGCGCGGAGCGCAGCAGGCGGATGTAGTCGTCGTCGTCCCTGTGGACGTCCTCGCCGCGCCGCCCGTCGCCGGGCATGTTGGTGTGCGTGTGGCAATCGATGAGGCCGGGCAGCAGCGTGCCCGTGGGGAAGTCGAGGTGCTCGCCGGTGGACTCGCCGGGCAGCGCGAGCTCGGCGGCGGGGCCGACGGCGGTGATTCGTGCGCCGTCGATGCGCACGGCCATGGCCTGGGACGCGGCGGCGCCGGAGCCGTCGAGGAGCCAGCCGGCTGTGATGGTGAGGGCGGGTGCGGGTGGAGGTTGCATGGCGACATGGTACTCGATTTGTGGCGAGGGTGGGGGCGGGGGGAGGGGGAGAGAGGTTTCTTCCTGTGGACCGCTACTCGTCCAGCAGGCCGTTTCGCACGGCCCAGACCACTAACTCCTGCTTCGTTTCGATATTGAGTTTGTCCTGGATGCCGTAGATAGCGTTTCGGACCGTCAGAGGCTGGATGCCCCTGACCTTAGCGATCTTCGCATAGGACAGGCCATGAGCAAATAGCGTAAGGATTTCACGCTCCCGCTGTGTAAGCCTGCGGTGTTCCGATGTCTTCATGCGGTTTGCCGCCCGGATCTCCGCAAAGACACGCCTAAGCACGTCGGCAGGTATGCGGTACTGTCCAGCAGCAACGTCGCGGACGCTGCGCAACAGATCACTCTTCCCGGAGTACTTCTGAAGATATCCCGCCGCTCCGGCGGCGACTGCCTCAATGGCGGCATCCTCTTCCGTTGCCGCTGTGAGGATCAACACCCTAGTGTCCGGGAGAGCTTCAGTGACCTCTCGGCAAGCCTCGATGCCGTTCTTGAGAGGCATCATCACATCCATGATGACCACGTCGGGCCTGAGCTGCTGGGCTATCCTCACCGCCGCTACGCCGTCCCCGGCCTCACCCACCACCTCGAAGTCGCCGGACCGGTGCAGGACCTCGCGCAGGCCGTCACGCATGATCTCGTGGTCATCCACGATCATCACAGTGGTCTGTGTCACCGAGGCCAAGCTACCAGCCTCTCTCGTGGTTGGGATACGGAACGGTGCAGGTCACCGTCGTGCCGCGTCCGGACTCGCCGGCGGTGGCGTCGAGCCGGCCACCCATTCGCTCAGCGTCCGCCCTCATGCTGCGGAATCCGTGACCGCGGTCTGCGTAGTCTTCCGGGAGGCCAATGCCATCGTCTGAAACGGACAGTCGTAGACCATCATCCTCAACAATCAGGGAGACGATGACCTTGCCCGCACGGGCGTGCCGGAATGCGTTTGTCATCGCGTTGTGAGCTATTGAGAAGAGCAACCTGCGGGTGACCGTGGGAAGCTGCGGCTCCGTGCCCGACTGGACCAGCTCCGCAGGGATCGACGTGATGGTTGAGAACGTCGCGGCGTGCGACCTCAGCACCCGGCCCAGCTCCCGCCCCTCGAATATGGGGCCGATGTCGATGGGATGCCTTAGCTCCCACATGGTGGATTTCGAAAGGGCGTGCGTAGCTGCCAGCTTGGTGCGAAGCTCATCGCGGTTATCGCCGTCCGGCCCTTCCGCGAGCTCGATAGCAGTCTCCAGGCCCAAGCCGATCATGTAGGCCGACTGCGCTATCGTGTCGTGAATGGTCTGCGAGAGCTCGATTCGCTCCTGCTGTAGCTCCCGTTCCCGTTCCACTGCATCTCTCCTTCTGATCCGTTCAAACCTGGACACCAAGTTGACGGCCGCGACGACGGCATACATGACGACGATCCTGGTAAACAGCGCCTTCTCTTGGGTGGCTTCGAAGTCCACGCCTGGCTCCACCAACAGGCTTATAGCCGCGTAGACCAACGCGATGACCGTGACCCAAAAGAAGCTCAGCCTGAAGGAGGTGAAAACCACGGCAAACATTGCAAGAGCGGGGTAGTAGAGCACGAAGAACGTGTTCGCGAATCCGCCGGAGATCGCCAGACCCGCAGAAATCATCACCGCGTCCATCATGCTGAGCCCGAGCAACCAACGCCACGTCACCGGCCGGTTGGTCAAGATTCGGTAGTGGACGTACGCGTTGAGCGCCAGCATCGTTGCGGCGAACAGTGAATTGGGGATGTAGTTGGGATCGGCGAAGTTGGGGCGGTAATTCATCTGGGCGAACCAGCCGATCAACAAGAACCATCGCACCCATACCGAGATCCTGGCTCCGTACCGAAGGTCGTCCTGACCGGTCAAAAGAAGCGCCCGGTTGGACTCTGACATGGCACCCTGCAGCGCAATCCGGAGATTCAACCTGCTCCTAGCAGCATAGTCCGCCGAGGGGCATCGGCAAGGTCAAGAAGTACCTGGAACGGAGGGTACAGCAGTGCTCCTTGGATTGGGTACAACCGAACCTTACGGCGCCGGCGGAATACGGGCTACTTTCGGCATGGTCATCTTGTACAGAGGGGGATGAAATGTCAAAGCCCATTGCACACCGGACTCCACGTGCTCGCGCGGTGCTCTTTGTGGTACTGCTGGCAATCACCCTCTCGATGGCCGCATGTGAGGACGAGGCCCAGACTGTCCGCGACACCAACCAGTCTGCCACCGCCACCGCCACGGCGGAGGCTCCTACACCCAGCGCTGAAATCCGGGCGACAGAACTGGAGGACGGCGACTGCGTCAACTCCACGCTGCCCGAGGGCATCTCCATCGACACCGTTGTCATTGTGCCCTGTTCGGGCGATTGGCAATACCGGGTCCTCAAGTCCTTTGCGGTTCCCGACGCAGAGGCCTATCCGGACGAGACCTTCTTCGTTGACCAGGTCTCCCAGCACTGCGACGTGCAGACCGACTTCTACCTGTACCCGTCAGCCGAAAGCTGGGAGCAGGGAGACCGAACGGTCAATTGCATCCAGCAAGCGCCGGACCCAACCCCTACACCGGCCCCTCCAACGGCAACACCCACACCAGCCCCCACGGCGGTCCCTACAAGCACGCCCACCCCAACGCCGACGGCTACGCCGGAGCCGACCGCCACCGCCGAGCCTGTAACGGCCGCTTCACTGTCGGCGGCCCAGGTGTACGCCCGCGTCGCCCCTTCCGTGGTCTTCATCGAGACACCGTTCGCAACGGGCAGCGGCGTCCTGATTGACGACGGGTACATTGTGACCAACCGCCACGTCGTGTGGCCCTACGAGTCGGTCTGGGTCACGTTCCCGGACGGAGCATGGTACGAGGACGTGCCCGTCATCGGCTGGGACGCACTGTCGGACCTTGCCGTGCTGGGACCCGTCGAAACGTCGGTGGCCCCAGCGGAGCTGGCGGACGGGGAAGGCTTGCCCCCCGGCAGCGAACTCTACCTGATCGGATACCCCGCCGAGGTTGAAGTCTACCCCGAGCCGACGATAACTCGGGGCGTGCTGTCGCGCTTCCGCGAGTGGGAATGGTTCGGCATGACCTACTTCCAGACCGACGCGTCCATCGCCGGGGGCCAGAGCGGCGGGGCGCTGGTCAACGACAGGGGCGAGGTGGTGGGCATCTCCACGTTCCGTTTCAGCGAGGCCGGGTTTGGTCTGGCCACCTCAATCGCGGACGATATCGATATTGTTGACGACCTGCTCCTGTGGGGATGGGACTCCGCCGACCCATCCCGGAGAAGGCTTCCGATCGGCGCAAGCGACTTCGGATACACGGTCGATTTACCCGACGGAATGACCTCCGCCACCTTTGTCTTGGACGGAGAGGCAGGGCTGATAATTGAGGTCCAGCTGGAGGGCGAAGGGGATGGCGCGTTCGCCATTGCGGGACCGGGCGGGCTGATTGTCGACGTGGACGAAGGCATCACTGGCGTCGAATACGTCGAACTGCTGCTGGAGGTTGACGGGCCCCATTTTGTCACAGTGGGGATGTACTCCGAACAGCCCCAAGTGTTCGAGCTGTCCAGCAGTGTGCCGCTGAGGCACATCCCGGACCCCGACGATGAGGAGTCCATACAGGTCTGGGAAGTCCTGGCCGGCACTATCGACCACTACCTGGACTCTGACAGCTTCTGGCTACGGCTGGAGGAGGGTGAATCAGTGGCGATCTTTGCCGAGTCCGTGAGCATCGACACCTATGTTGTCATGGGACTCCGGGGGTTGCCGGATACGGTCGCCCATGACGACGACGGAGGGGGAGGCACCTTCGGGACAGACTCGGCGTTGTACTACCGGGCGTTGCACGCAGGGCTCTACCTCATTCGCGTGTCTGACGCGACCAGCGCGAGGGTCGGCGGCTATCTGCTGGGCGTGGAAGCAATCGATGCCCTTGAGTACTGGGACGACAACGGCGACGGAGAGATTACCTGCGAGGAGGCGGCTGCCAACAACATCGCTCCTGTCAGCATCACGCACCCGGCCTACGAGTACATGGAGGACGATGACGGCGATGGAGTGGCCTGTGGGTAGATCGCAGCCGGGCCGACGGTGGTGATTCGTGTGCCCTCGATGCGGACGGCCATGGCACCGGACGCGGCGGCGCCGGAGCCGTCAAGCAGCCAGCCGGCTGTGATGGCGGGGGCAGGTGGACTTTGCATGGCGACATGGTACCCGATTTTCCCGCTAGGTGGAGCGGGTAGGGGAAGGCGTTAGGTGGTCACGACGACGTCAAAGGACTCTTTGGGTCTTACCGACGAAAAATAGAAGTCTTCGACGGCGTCCCACCGGGCATGCCACTGTGTTAGAAATTCCGCCTCTTCCCGCTTGGCAAGTCGAGTCAGCCGCTGTTCATTCGGCGCCTCTACTAGTATCGACAGACCGACGAGGTCGGCCATCTGTGGCCCTGAAGAGTAGACGCCATCGAGGATGATGACAGAGGCCGGTCCGACCCTTGTGGCCTCAGTCTTCATCCTATACCTTCCTTGGCTGTTCAGCCCGGCGTTGAAGTCGATCGGATGCCAGCGAGCAGGCCGTCCATCGAGCAGGGGCACGACTGCTTCCGAGCGGAACTTCGCCCAGTCAAATACCTTCGACCACCGCTCTTCGGCGGTCATTCGGTCCCATTCGGTATCGGAGATGTGCGCTGAGTAGAAGTCATCCACTGGCAACACAGCCGCATCCGTTTCCCCGGCTACCAGAGAGGCCAGTGTTGATTTTCCAGAACCACTACGCCCGTCCAGACTCACTACAAGCGGTGTCTTTGCAGTCAACCTACCTAGTGCGATTGCATCGGTCACCGTAGTGCTCGCTTGTGCCCAATCAGAGAGCCATGCCCTTGTCATGAGTTCACTGCGTGGCTCACCCCTGGGGGTGGGAGGCTGCGAGGGCGAGGGCGCGGTCGCGGAAGGCGGCGAGGCGGTGCAGGACGTCCTGGAGAGCGGGCTGCCAGTCGCCGTGGAGGGGGAGTCGGAGGAGGGTGTCGCCGACGTGGACGGCGGCGCCGAGCTCGCGTCGCAGGGCCGGTCGAGCGCCGCCCGTGGGCTCTCGCAGTCGCAGAACGGCGGAGCCGCCCTCGCGAGCGACGGAATCGACGCCGGTGCTCCCTGCGAGAATCTTGATGCGGACGACGTAGAGCAGGTGCTCCACCTCCTCGGGCAATGGCCCGAAACGGTCGCGCAGCTCGTCGCCCAGGGAGTCGACCTCTTCGACGGCGGTCGTGCGGGCCAGGCGCTGGTAGACGCCCAGACGCTGGGCGAGGTCGGGCACGTATTCCTGGGGGATGAACGCAGGCAAGGGCAGGTCGACGAAAGCCTGCGGAGGGGGCGGCGGCTGTCGCTCTTCGCCGTCCGGGGGCTGTCGCAGCTCCTCGACGGCCTCTTCCAGCAGGCGGCAGTAGAGGTCGAAGCCGACGGCGTGGACGTGGCCGCTCTGCTCCGGGCCGAGGATGTTGCCCGCGCCGCGAATTTCGAGGTCCTTCATGGCGAGGCGGAAGCCCGCGCCGAGCTCCTGGTGGGCCAGGATGGCCTTGAGGCGCTTGGCGGCGGCCTCGCTGAGGCGCTTGCCGCGAGGGACGAGGAAGTAGGCGTAAGCGGCGTGGCCGCCCCGGCCCACCCGACCCCGGAGCTGGTACATCTGCGACAGGCCCAGCAGCTCCGGGCTGTGGGCGATGAGGGTGTTGGCGCTGGGGATGTCCAGTCCGGCCTCGATGATGGTGGTGCAGACGAGGACGTCGACCTTGCCGTGGAGGAAGTCGGTCATGACGGCGGCGAGCTGGTCCTCGGGCATCTGGCCGTGGCCGACGCCCACCCGCGCCTCGGGGACGAGCTCCTGGATGCGCGAGGCCCACTCGTCGATGCTGCGGACGCGGTTGTGGACGAAGAAGACCTGGCCGTCGCGGTCGAGCTCGCGCAGGACGGCCTGGCGGACGAGGTCGTCGGAGTACTCGGAGACGAAGGTGCGGACGGGCTGTCGCAGCTCGGGGGGTGTGCTGATGGTGCTCATGTCGCGCAGGCCGGCGAGAGCCATGTAGAGGGTGCGGGGGATGGGCGTGGCGCTCATCGTGAGGACGTCCACCTCGCGGCGGAGCTGCTTGAAGCGCTCCTTCTGGGCGACGCCGAACCGCTGCTCGTCGTCGATGACCATCAGCCCAAGGTCTTTGAACGATATGTCCTTCTGGATGAGGCGGTGCGTACCGATGACGATGTCGACGGCGCCGGTGCGCAGGCCCTCGGTGACCTGGCGCTGCTCAAGGTCGGTGCGGAAGCGGCTCAGGACCTCCACCTTCACGGGGAAGGGGCTGAGCCGCTCGGCGAAGGTGGCGTAGTGCTGCTGGGCGAGGACTGTGGTGGGACAGAGCATGGCGGCCTGCTTGCCGTCCTGGACCGCCTTAAACGCCGCTCGAATCGCCACCTCGGTCTTGCCGTAGCCCACGTCGCCGCAGACCAGGCGGTCGAGGGGGTGGGGCAGCTCCATGCCCG
The DNA here is from genome assembly GCA_965205235.1 of Dehalococcoidia bacterium. Taxonomy (GTDB): domain Bacteria; phylum Chloroflexota; class Dehalococcoidia; order Lucifugimonadales; family UBA1127; genus CBDBGD01. The sequence goes on along the minus strand of CBDBGD010000002.1, from coordinate 116,059 downwards.
CCTTCACCTCGGCGATGGCCTCAAGCTGATCGGGCGTCTCGACGAAGGGGAACGCCTCCTCCATCTCGCTCTGCCATGCGCTGTCGGGGGAGAAGGCGTAGCCGGGGAGCACCTGGCGGGCTGCGTAGAGGGTGAGAAGCTCCTGGGCCATCTCGCGGGCGGCGCGGCGGGCCCGGTCCCTGGCGCGGCCCCACTCCTGGCTGCCGAGGCGGGTCAGGGAGGGCGCCGTCTCGCCGGGGGCGAAGTAGGGGCTGATGCGGTCGAGGAGGTCGCTGGGGACGTAGAGGCGGTCGCCACCGGCGTACTCGAGGGTGAGGTACTCCCGCTCGCCGTGCTCCGTGGCGACCCGCCGGGAGCCGACGAAACGGGCAACGCCGTGGTCGACGTGGACGACGTACGTCCCGGGCTCAAGCTCCGACAAGAAAGCCTCGCGGCGGAGCGCCTGGCGTCGCAGGGGGCGGCGGCGCTTGGCGCGGCCGAACACCTCGCCGTCGGTGAGCAGGACGAGGGGGCCAGAGCGGAGGGGCAGCGTGAAGCCCTCGAAGGCTGAGGCGGTGACGAGGGTGACGGAGCCGGGACCGGGCGGGTCATCCACTTCGGCGGCCACCCGAGCGCCGACGTCCTGCTCGCGGAGGACTTCGCCCAGGCGCTGCGCGTGGTGGGAGAGCACGACGACGCGCTCGCCGTCACGGGCGCGGCGGCCAGCGCTTTCGGCGAAGGTGTCGAGGCGGCCCCAGTAGCCCGGCGAGGGCGTGATGCCCGTCTCCCGACGGTCGGACGCTGCGCTGAGGGCCTCGAGGTGGAGGCGGCGGGGGCGGGCCTGGAGCGCGTCGTGGACGCGGGGCCAGGGCCACAGGGGCGCGGGGAAGTCGGGGGGGAGCTCGCCGCGCTGCTCCTTGCTGCGACGCTGGGTGGCGACGCGCTCCTCCATCTCCTCGCCCGCCTGCTGGACTCGCAGAGGCTCGTCGAGGACGACGACGCTGCCATCGGGGAGGTAGTCGAGGAGGCCGCCCGTTGTGAAGAGGCCGGCGTAGAACTCCTCGCCCTCCAGGCCCTCGCCGTTCAGCAGCAGGTCGAGCTCCTCCCGCGTGCGACGGGCTGCGTCGCTCTTGGAGGCGGCCTTGCGGCCTGTGAGGGACTTCCTGTAGCGGGCGGCGTCGTTCTTGTCGGCGAGCTCCGGGAGCACCTCGCGGGCCGGGGTGACCGTGACGGTCTCCACCGGCGAGAGGGAACGCTGGGTGGCGGGGACGTAGGAGCGGATGCTCTCGATCGTGTCGCCCGCGAGCTCGATGCGGTAGGGGAACGGGGCGCCGGGAGGGTAGACGTCGATGATGCCGCCGCGTCGGCTGGCCGTGCCGGGGACCTCGGCGGCGGTCTCGAGGGCGTAGCCCAGGGCGGCCCAGCGAGTCATGAGCTCGCCGACGCGGACGCGCTGGCCGACCTGCAGCGTGTGCCGGCCTTCGAGGAACGTGGCGAGACCGGGGACGCGCTGCGCCAGGGCCGGGACGGAGGTTATGACCACTGCGGGCCACGCCTCCGGGCCGTTGGCCAGAGCCGTGAGCACTCGGAGGCGTCCGTTGCGGGCCTCTTCATCGCCCGCCTGGCGCTCGAAGGGGAGGAGATCGGGGGCGGGGTAGAGGAGGACGGAGGGGGCGGTCCCGCTGGGGTCGCCGAGAAAGAGTTCGAGCTCCTCGGCGTGTCGCTGGGCGTCCTCGGGGCGGGCGGTGACGACGAGCATCGGGGGGCCCGGACGGGCGGCGGCAAACGCTGCGACGACGTAGGGGCGGGCGGCGTCCGGCGCGTCGAGGCGCGGCGCGGCCGAAGGCTCGGCCAGCGCGTCGAGCGCTTCTTGGATGGCGGGAAGGTCCAGCGCCAGCGAAAGGAGTCCCCGAAGCATGCCACCTACCACCGTCGCCAGTTCACAGGCAACGCAAATGGCCGGGTGCAGCCCGCGGCTGCCCCGGTCCGGAGCGATTGTAGCACTGGCCCAAGGGGCGTCGCAAACGGGGGCGGGGTAGGCGACAGGCGTGTGATGTATAATGGTGGCCAGTCCGTTCAGGAAGGCCACAGGTGGCGACCTCCAGACCCCCAGCGGCAAACAGCAACCGAGCGTACCGTCGCGTCGTGGTCAAAGTGGGGACCAACCTGCTGACCGGCGGGACCGGTCGACTGGACACGCGGGTGATGTCCCGCCTGGTGACGCAGATGGCGCGCCTCTACGACGAGGGGCGCGAACTGCTGCTGGTGTCGTCGGGAGCGGTGGCCGCGGGGCGGCAGGCCATCGGCCTCGACCGGGAGAGGGCGCCGAGCGACGCCGAGTCGCGCACGGCCCGGTGGGAGGTGCCGTACCGCCAGGCGCTGGCCGCGATGGGGCAGGGCCGCCTGATGCACCTGTACCAGCAGCTCTTCGCCCGTCGGGGGATTCCCGTCGGCCAGGCGCTGGTGACGCATCGCGACATCGCGGACCGGCTGGGCTACCTGAACATTCGCAACACGCTGCTGACGCTGCTCTCGTTCCGGGCCGTGCCGGTGCTCAACGAGAACGACGTGGTGGCGGTGGAGGAGCTGGAGGGGGAGGTCATAGGCGACAACGACACGCTCTCCGGCCTGGTGAGCAACATGGTGGACGCGGACCTCCTGGTGATGCTGGGCGACGTGGAGGGGCTGTACACCGCCGACCCCGGCGTCGACCCGGAGGCGCGGCTCATCCCGCGGGTGGAACGCGCGGACGTCGTGGCGGCGGACACGAGGACTCGGGGGAACGGCATCGGGCGAGGCGGCATGGCGGCGAAGCTGAAGGCGGCAGACCTGGCCACGGCATCGGGGTGCACCGTCGTCATCGCCGGAGGCCGGGTGCGCAACGTCCTGCCCCGGATCATGGCGGGGGAGGCCGTGGGCACGTGGTTCCCGCCCGCGGCCAGCAGGCCGGAGAGCCGCCAGCGGTGGATCCTCTCGGCGGCGTCGGCGCGGAGCGCGCTGGAGGTCGACACCGGCGCGGTGCGTGCGCTGCGACAGCAGAACCGCAGCCTGCTGCCCGCGGGCGTGCGGACGGTGCAGGGGAGCTTCCAGAGGGGTGAAGTGGTGCTCATACTGGGGCCGCAGGGCGACCGGGTGGCTGCGGGGATCGCCAACTACAACGCGGCCGACGTCCGGCGTATCATAGGAATGCGGTCGGACAGCATCGGCGCGACGCTGGGCTACCAGTACGGGGCCGAGGTGGTGCACCGGAACAACATGGTGGTGCTGCAGTGATGCGCGCCGTCGTCATCATTGAAGATTGTCGGGGACCCTGGCGAGGAGGAGGAGAGTCCTCATGGCTACTGTAACCATCGGATTGGAGCTGGCGACGCTGGGTCGAGGGGCGCGGGACGCGTCGCGTGAGCTGGCCCGGTTGCCGAGCGCCGTGAAGGACCGCGGCCTGGAGTACGTCGCCCGCGCGCTAGAGGAGCGGCAGGGGCCGGTGTGCGAGGCCAACGAGAAGGACATCGCCGCGGGGCGGGCCCGCGGCCTCACCGACTCCTTCCTGGACCGGCTGCTGCTGACGCCGGCGCGGCTCTCGGCGATGGCCGCGGACGTCCGCGCGATCGCAGCGCTGCCCGATCCCGTGGGGGAGGAGTTCGACGTGCGGACGATGGCGAACGGGCTCATCGTCGGCAAGCGGCGTGTGCCGCTGGGCGTCGTCGGCGCGATCTACGAGAGCCGACCCAACGTCACCATCGACATCGCCGCGCTGTGCCTCAAGTCGGGCAACGCGTGCATCCTGCGCGGGGGGAGCGAGGCCCTGCATTCGAACAGCGCCCTGGCGGGGCTGCTGCGCACCGCGCTGGGGGAGGCGGGCGTGCCGGAGGGGGCGGTGCAGTTCGTCGAGAACACGGACCGGGCGCTTGTGCAGGAAATGCTGCAGATGCGGGACACCATCGACCTGCTCATCCCGCGCGGCGGGGCGGAACTGGTCCGGTTCGTGGCGGAGCACGCGACGATGCCGGCGGTGACGGGCGGCGTGGGCGTCTGCCACACGTACGTGGACCGCAGCGTGGACCGGGAGATGGCCCTGGAAGTTGTGACCAACGCCAAGGTGAACCGGCCCTCGACGTGCAACGCGCTGGACACGCTGTTGATTCACAGCGAGGCGGCCTCGCACCTGCTCCCCGACCTAGCGCGGCGGCTGGGCGAGTCGGGGGTGGAGCTGCGGTGCGACGCGCGGGCGCTGAGCCTGCTGGGGCCCGTGGAAGGTGTGCGCGTCACCCCGGCGACCGCCAACGACTGGGGGACGGAGTTCCTGGACCTCATCCTGTCGGTGCGCGTGGTGGACTCGCTGGAGGAGGCGCTGGAGCACATCGAGGGCTACGGGTCCGGGCACTCGGAGGCCATTGTGACGAAGGACTACGCCGTGGCCATGCGCTTCCTGAACGAGGTGGACGCGGCGGCGGTCTTCGTCAATGCGAGCACGCGGTTCACCGACGGCGCCCGGTTCGGGCTGGGTGCGGAGGTAGCCATCAGCACCAACAAGTTCCACGCCAGGGGCCCGATGGGGCTTCGGGAGCTGACCTCGTACAAGTGGGTCATCCACGGCAACGGCCACATCGTGGAGTAGTGGAGGGGGAATGGCTGACGAAGAACAGCAGCTGGCTACGCTGAACCCTCGCATCGACGAGCTGGCACGGGCGGTCTTTGGCGGATTCAACTCGCTGTCGGAGCGGCTGGCGGCGCTGGAGCAGCGGATGACGGGGCTGGAGGGCCGCATAGCCGTGCTGGAAGGCCGCATGACTGGCGTGGAAACGAGGCTGACGACCATCGAGGGAGTGGTCACCGCTGCGAGACGTGAGTCCCAGCAGCAGCACGAGCGGTTGGGGTTCAGGCCGAACTAACTGCAAGCGGAGCGTCCACGCGGCGCAGACGGAGGGGAGCATGCCGACCTTCTACTTTGAGCGCGAGGTTCGCACTCCCTACTCAGAGTGCTACACCGTCATCGAGGAAGACCAGCCCGTGGGGCGGCTGGACATTCACTTCGCCGCATCGGTGGTGCACGCCACCCTGTGCGTGGCCGAGAGCCTGACCCAGGAGAACATCCAGGAGCTGGTGGACATGGTGGACGAGGAACTGGTCGACGCGGTCGGCGTGGGGCGAGAGGAGCTCATCGTGCACGTGCACCAGGGCCAGGACCTTGGGGTGTTCAGCAACCACGAGTACGGGCGGGACGGGAGCGAGCACCGGTAGGGGGCATCGCTGCCGTGGTCGCTCCTAGAGTTGCGGCCCGCCCTCGGCGCGCTCCCGGAGCTTTTCGACGAACTTCTTGAAGCCCCAGCGTTCCAGACGCCAGATGGCCTCCTCTCCGGCGGGAAGGTTGCGCGCCTGGACCTGGTAGTAGGCCGGTTTCCCATGAAAGCCCCAGATGAGGGCGCCCGCGCCCGCGGCGAGTATCAGCGGGGGCGTGACCACGAGGAAACGCGAGGCCCACAGGACAACGCCGCTTATGACCAGCGCCGTGCCTGCGAACATGAGCGGGTGGTTGAGCGAGCGGACCGTCTCGACGCCGGTGAGGCGCTCCAGGTTAAGGGACTTCATCTGCCCCTCAACTTCACGGAGGAGCCTGAGGTTGGTCAGATAGAACGGGGGATGCTCCAGAACGAGCATCTCGCCGGGAAACAGATGGTCGCGGACCTTCATTGCTCGTGGCCCTGCTTCTGAGTGCGGGGATTGTAGATGGCCCGGAAACGCGGTGTCAACGCGGGCCGCCCTATCTGCTCGGTGGACGAGGCACGCGGAATGGCCTACACTCACATTGCTTGGCACCCGGCGTGAGCGAGGATGAGATGGGGAGTGTACGGGCCCAGGACATCATGACAACCCCCGTCACCGTCCTTCCGACGGCCACTCTGGCTGAGGCGGCGAAGCTCATGCTCGATCACGGAGTGGCCTGCCTGCCCGTGGTCAATGACAAGGGTGAAATAGAGGGAGTTGTGACCCAATCGGAGTTCGTCCCCAGAACAAGCCCCCTTCCCATGGGCAGGGAGCACCTGTACCGGGTGCTTGGCCAGTGGGTGTCCAGGGAGGAGATGGAGAACGAGTACCAACGCGCCGGGTCCCGCCTGGTCCAGGAGGTCATGACCGACCCGGGGGTACCGAACATCCAGGAGGACGAGCCCCTTGCCTCCATCGTTGCCACCATGGTGCACTACAAGGTCCACCACCTGCTGGTGGTGCGAGACGAAGAGCTCGTCGGGGTGGTCTCAAGCCGTGATATGGTCCAGCTCGTGGCCGGTCAGCAAACGTAGTGAGCGGTCTCCCCATGCTGCGCCGAGGCCATAGCTGCCGATCACCTGCCCGAGTGCGTTGACCGATGCGCGCCCTGCAGTTCCGCCGGAGCATTCCCCGGTACGTGTGGACCCGGATTGTGGGCCAGCGCTTCCCAGGCGTGGTGACGCGGTGGGGATCACAGCTGCGGCTCGCGACGATAGACGAACCCTCGCTGCCCTCCTCCTCATGGGTGCGAGTCCGGCCGCTGCTGAGCGGGATCTGCGGCTCGGACCTGGCCATCCTCACCGGGTCAGCAAGCCCCTATGTGTCGGCGCTGACGTCCTTTCCCTTCGTGCCCGGCCACGAGATCGTGGGTGAGGTGTCGGAGGTGGGCGCGGACGTGACCCGCGTGCGGGCCGGCGACCGGATCGTCGTCGAGCCGGTGCTGGGCTGCACCGTCCGGGGGTTCACGGAGCCCTGCTGGGCCTGCGCAGAGGGGAGCCTGGGCAACTGCGAGCGGGTGACCGAGGGGGACCTGGCAGCGGGCCTCCAGACGGGGTACTGCGAGACAACAGGAGGCGGCTGGGGGGGCCAGTTGGTGGCCCACGAAAGCCAGCTCCACGTGGTATCCGATGACATCCCCGATGAAGCGGCCGTGCTCGCCGAGCCGCTGGGGTGCGCTCTGCGCGGCGTCCTTCAGGGCGGCATTCGAGAGGGCGACACCGTCCTGGTGGTGGGGTGCGGGACCGTGGGCCTGCTGACCATTGCCGCCATACGAGCCTGGGGCCCACCCTGCACGATCATCGCCGTGGCGAAGCACCGCCACCAGAGCGAGGCAGCGCGGGCCCTAGGGGCGGACCAGATCGTCCCGCCGGGTCTCGGCGGATACCCGCGGCTGTCGGAGCTGACGGATGCGACGCTGCATCCGTTACCGTTCCACAGCCCGGCGGTCGTCGGCGGGGCGTCGGTGACTTTCGACTGCATCGGGTCCGCGTCCAGCCTAGGGCAGGCGCTGCGCTGGACGCGCGCACGGGGGACCGTGGTGCTGCTGGGCATGCCGGGCCACCAGCGCATCGACCTGTCGCCGCTCTGGTACCAGGAGGTACGGCTGGTCGGCTCCTACGCCTCATGCCTGGAGCGCGCTGCGGACGGGAGCACGAGCCACACCTTCGACATGGCGTTGGAGGTGCTCGGCAGCCCGGAGTGGGGAGAGCGGCTCAGGTCCCTGGTAAGCCATCGCTTCCCCCTAAGTCGCTACCGCCAGGCCATCACGACGGCGCTGAGGGTGGGGCGGTCCGGCGCTGTGAAGACCGTGTTCGACCTGACCGACGGGGCATCACGGAGGAGCTGACCAGCGCCGATTCCAGAACGGGTAGGTGGAAATGGACAAGGCTGAGCTGGTTACCTACACGGGGGATTCCGGGCAGCGCGTTGTTCTCCATCACGCTGAGACCTTTCGCTACGAGCGCTTTCCCGCAGGCACGCGCGTCATCTATCCGCCGCCGCCCCTGCCGGGAATCGACGACGTGGACGGGGCCATAGACGAGGCCCTGGACAACCCTCTCGAGATGGACCCGCTGTCGGCGCTGCTGCGGCCGGGGATGAAGGTGACCATCGCCTTCGACGACATCTCGCTGCCGCTGCCGCCGATGAAGGCGCCGGATATTCGGGGGCGGATCATCGAGAAGGTGCTGGCGAGGCTGGCGGCCGCGGGCGTGGACGACGTCCACCTCATCGCCGCGCTGGGGCTGCACCGTCGCATGACACCTGCGGAGCTGCGGCACGCGGTGGGCCCGCGGGTGTTCCGGGCCTACTTCCCGGACCGCCTCTACAACCACGACGCCGAGGACAAGGACAACCTGACGGTGCTGGGGGAGACGGCAGCCGGCGAGGTGGTGGAGATATCGCGGCGGGCGGCGGAGTCGGACCTGCTCATCTACGTCAACATCAACCTGGTGTCGATGGACGGGGGGCACAAGTCGATCAACACGGGGCTCATCACGTACCGCACGCTTCGCCACCACCACAACGTCCACACGCTCATGCGGTCGCTGTCGTACATGGACCCGCCGAACTCGGCGCTCCACCACTCCGCCAACCGCATGGGGGGCGTGGTCGACAAGCACCTCAAGGTCTTCAAGATCGAGACGACGCTGAACTCGAACACGTTCCCGCCCATCCTGGGGCACCTGCAGAAGCCGGAGTGGACGTGGAAAACGTGGGAGAAGGCGGTCTTTCATCTGAACCGCACGGGTCTTCAGCTCATGCCGTTCGGCCTACGGCACAAGATCTTCCACGGGATTCGCGCGCCCTACGGGCTGACCGGCATCGCCGCGGGTGCGACGGACCCGGTGCACGCGCACACGCTGGACAACGTGTACCGGCAGCAGGTGGTGCCGGTGCAGGGGCAGGCGGACGTGCTGGTGGCCGGCGTGACGTACCTGGGGCCGTACAACGTCAGCTCGTACATGAACCCCATCCTGGTCCACTGCCAGATGCTGGGCTACATCTTCAACCTGTACCGGGGGATGCCGCTGGTCCGGCGCGGCGGGGTGCTCATCATCACGCACCCCCTCTACAACCGCTTCCACCCGGTGCATCACCCCTCCTACATCGACTTCTACAACCAGGTGCTGTCCCAGACGCGGGACCCGAAGGAGATAGAGGACCGGTACGAGGAGGAGTTCGCCCACAACCCGCGGTACATCGACCTGTACCGCAACTCGCACGCCTACCACGGCGTCCACCCCTTCTACATGTGGTACTGGGCGTGCTACGGGCAGAGCTACCTGGGCAGGGTGATCGCGGTTGGGGCGCAGGACAAGGAGGTTGCTCGAACGCTGGGCTACGAGACGGCGCCCACGATGGCGGCTGCGCTGGAGATGGCCCAGGGACACGGTGGGGTCCAGTCCCAAGACGACGGTGCTGCACTACCCGCCCATCTTCCTGTGCGACGTGACCGATGGCTAGCGAGTCCTGGACGCTCATCGCCAACCCCGTCAGCGGGCGAGGCCGGGCGTTGCGGGTGATGCCCGAACTGGTGGAGCACCTGGAAAGCGCCGGAATCCGGACCACAGTTGCGTGGACGGAGGGCCCCGGCGGTGCAGAGGCCCTGGCGAGGCAGGCCGTGGAGCGGGGCGACGCTCGCGTGGTGGCGTGCGGCGGCGACGGGACGATACACCAGGCTATCAACGGCATAATGGCCGCGTGCGGCCCAGGGTCGCCGCTCCCGCTGGGAATCGTGCCGCTGGGGCGGTGCAACGACCTCTCCACGGCCCTGGGTGTACCCCGGTCGGTGGAGGGGGCTGCCGAGACGCTGCTCCGGGGACGGATGCGCACCATCGACCTGGCCCGGGCGACGGGGCGCTACTTCAGCACCGTGGCCACCCTGGGCTTCGACAGCGCCGTCACCGAGTACGTGAACACAGGCTCCTTCCCGCTGTTCCGGCGCGGCACGATCGCCTACTTCTACGCCGTGCTGGTGAAGCTGCTGCGCTACCGGGACGTCAGCGTGTCCCTGCGGGGGGAGTCGTGGGAGTACCAGGGGCCGATATTTCTGGCCGCCACGGGGAACACGTCAAGCTACGGCGGACGGTTTCGCATCGTGCCCACGGCCGTCGTGGACGACGGTCTCCTGACCATCTGCCTTGTCCGGTCAGCGCCCCGGTGGGAGGTGATGCTCGCCCTCCCGCGGCTCTTCACGGGAAGCCACGTTCGACACCCCAAGGTGTCGGTGCAGGAGGCGCGGCGTATGGAGGTCGAATCGACGGTGCCGCTGTCGATCTGGGCCGACGGGGAGCGGGTGGCCTCGACGCCCACGGTCATCGAGGTGGTGCCGAAGGCGCTGTCCGTGCTGGTGCCGGCGGAGGCGTGACCTCGCGGCCTCGGCGGTGGCAAGCCTTGACCCCCGGCGGCATCCCCGGCTACCCTTGAAGGCGCTCGATGGATGGAGGAGGCGGCCCATACGCGCGCTTTCCCCGTACGACCATGGGCTGTGCAGACAGATCAGAGCGCACTTCCGATAATCGGAAACTTCTCACGACGATAGGAGACGGCGACCGTCACGCCCCACGGCAGGTCTCCTGACGGAGACGGCGAGCCTGGCGGCGGACAGACGCAGGCATGGGAGCAGTCCGGGACTACTACGCAGGGAAGGTGGTCCTTCTCACCGGGGCGACGGGCCTTCTGGGGAAGGTCCTGGTGGAGAAGTTGCTACGGGACTTCACCCACGTACGTCGCCTCTACGTCCTCATTCGCCCCAAGACGCACCCGAACGGGACCGTGACCGCGCCGCGCGAGCGGCTCTGGCACGAGGTATTCCAGTCGAGCGCGTTCGACCGGCTGCGGGGCGCGCTGGGCGAGGGGTTCTCGGCGCTGGTGGAAGAGAAGGTGATGGCCGTCGCGGGCGACCTGTCGCAGGACCGCCTGGGCATGGACGAGGAGACGTACCGGCGGCTTCAGGGAGAAGTCGAACTCATCATCAACTGCGCCGCCATGGTGACCTTCGACGGGCCCCTGGACACGGGGTTGAGCCTGAACACGCTGGGCCCCAAGCGGGTGCTGGAGTTCGCATCGGCAAGCAGCCCCGTCATCGCCCACGTGTCGACGTGCTACGTGAACGGGACGCGCCAGGGCGCCATCGCCGAGGAGCCCCTCCAGGCGCGGCTGGTCGTCAACGGCGCGTACGGGGCCACCTATGACGTGGACGAGGAGGTGCAGGCGCTGGGCCGGCGCATAGCTCAGATCAAGTCCCGGCCTCTGCCTCTCTTGAAGCGGATTGCGGCCCTACGCCCCGGTGCCCCGCAGACAGCATCGACGCGCAGGGCATGGGTCGAGAAGCAGCTAGTGGAGGAGGGCCTGCGTTGGGCCCGCAGCCGGGGCTGGAGCGACACGTATACCTTCACCAAGGCCATGGGGGAGCAGCTACTGCTTCGCTATCGAGGGGACGTGTCGGTGGTCATCGTGAGGCCGGCCATCATCGAGGGCGCGCTGGAGGCGCCGGAGCCGGGGTGGCTGGACGGTTTCCGCATGCTGGACCCGCTGGTCGTAGCCTACGGCCGGGGAAGCCTGCCGGACTTTCCCGGCAACCCGCAGAGCGTGCTGGACATCGTCCCGGCGGACGTGGTGGTGAATGCGCTGCTGGCGATCATCCCCCGAGCCCGCTCGGGCGACGACGACATGGTCTACCAGGTGGCATCGGGGGTGGAGAACCCCATAACGCTGCGGGAGTTCGCGGACCTGGTGCAGGAGCACTTCCAGCGGCAGAGCCTGACGGGCCGGGGCGGCGCACAACGCCCGTTGCCGCGGGGTGACCTTCCCGAAGCGCGACCTGTTTCTGAGACGCCTCCGCTACCGGTTCATCCTCCCGCTGCGGGTCTTGGATGTCCTGGCAACGGCGCTCTCGCCGTTGCCGCAGGGACGCCGCCTGCGAGCGCAGGTGCGCTCCCGCCTCGCAGCGCTAGGTCGGCTGGAATACTACATCCGGATATACGGCCCGTACTCGGAGGTCTCCTGCCAATACATCTCCAGCCGCGTGCGAGCGGTGTGGGAGGGCCTGTCGGAGGACGACCGCGCGCTGTTGAACTTCGACCTGTCCGGGCTGGACTGGCGGCACTACATCCAGGAGGTCTACGTGCCGGGGATCCGCCGGTTCCTGCTGGGCATGACCGCACCGCAGGAGAGGGCTGCAACCGCGGAGCGGGTGCGGTCGGCGGGAACCGCTTCCCCTGCCGAGGACGAACCCTCGCTCCACGGCGTTGCGGAGGGGGCGCACGCCGGCGCCCCGACGGGGGTCGGCACGGGGGTGCTCGCGGAGGAGCGCCGCAGCGCCCCGGGTATCGTCGCCGCGCCGAGCGCGGAGGTCGACCGGTGGGCGCGTCGCACGCTGCTGACGCGTAGCGTACGCTGGTCCTTCCGGTTCGTCACGGGCCTGGGCTACCGGTTCTGGCTGAGCCTGCGGTGCGAAGGCGTCGAGAACATCCCGACGCCGGGCCCGTTCATCGTCGCCGCCAACCACAACAGCCACCTCGATACGGGGGCGATCATCCAGAGCCTGGGGAAGCGGGCCGACCGAGTCAGCGCCCTGGCCGCGAAGGACTACTGGTTCAAGAACAAGCCCATGAGCTGGTTTGCCGATACGGTGCTGGGCACGGCCCCCTTCGACCGGCACAGCAGGGTCGCCGACAGCCTGGGGCTGGCGGTGGGGCTGCTGGGGCGCGGCCGCTCGCTGCTGTTCTTTCCCCAGGGCGGACGGAGCGCGTCGGGAGAGCCGCAGCCCTTCAAGGGCGGGATTGGGCTGCTGGCGTTGGAGACGGGCGTGCCGGTGGTGCCGGCCAGGGTGACGGGCACCTACCGTGCGCTGCCCAAGGGGCGCTTCCTGCCCAGGCGGCATCCGGTGAAGGTCCTCTTTGGGCCACCCATCTATCCGGCCAGCTACCGGCAGAGCGGCGCCGGGACGGACCTGCCCGAGGCAGCCCGCCGCTTCGCCGCGGACGTGCAGCGGGCCGTGGAGGCCCTGGGCTGACATCGGAAGCGCCAGACACCAGCCGAGGGACGCCCGGCGCCTTCTTTGACGTCGACGGCACCCTGGCCTCCTCCAACATCGTGCAGGTCTACCTGGCCTTTCGCCTGTCGGGCCTGGGGAAGCTGCGGCGCTGGATCTACCTGCTGGGCTTCATCCCCTGGGCGGTCTTCTACATCCTCCTGGACCTGCGCAGCCGCAGCACGTTCAACCGGGTCTTCTACCGCAGGTACCGCGGGGTCTACGAGGAGACGCTCAGGACGTGGGGCCGCGATGCCGTCTCCGAATACTGGCAGGCCCGGATGTCGCCGGCGGCCGAGCGCCGTATCGAAGAGCATCTAGCCCAGGGGCACAAGGTTGTGATCGTCAGCGGGGGGCTGGCGCCGATCTTGCAGCCTCTGGCTCGGCACCTGGGCGCCCATGCGTGCGTTGCAGCGCAGCCGGCGGTCAGGGCGGGCCGCCTGACCGGGGAGCTGAAGGACGGCGTGCTGGCCGGGGCCGCCAAAGCCCGAGAGACGCGACGCATCGCAGCGGAGCTGGGAGTGGACCTGGCGCGGAGCTACGCCTACGCGGACAGCACCGCCGACCTGGAGCTCCTGGAGTGCGTGGGCAATCCGTGCGCCGTGAACCCGGACCGGGCCCTGCGACGCGTCGCCCGGGTCCGGCAGTGGCCGGTGGTGTTCTGGCGTCTTTCCGACAGATGAGCGTCGCGCCTCCTGAGAGGAGGCAAGATTTTATTGAAGCCCGCCAAGGGCCTGTGCTACCCTACGCAGGCAGGAGGACAGGTGCAGGCAGGCAGCAGTGAGCGGCTGCAGGCCCCCAGCCAGGAGCTTGAGGTGGAGGTGGCCGTCGAGGTCTTCCCCAGCTTTCGCCGCAAGGTCTCCCGGCCATGGCTCCGCCGTCTCGCCCTCCTCACGTTAGCTTCGGAAGCTGAGGCCGGGACCGTCATCTCCAGCCGGGACGTGAGCCTGCTCATCGCCGACGACTGCACCCTGCAGGAGCTGAACCGCCGCTACCGGGGGCTGGACGAGGTGACGGACGTGCTGGCCTTCTCGCCTGTCCACGCCGGCAGCGATGCGCCCGAGGGCGAGGGGGCTTCGCCCGACGCATCGCCGTTCCTGCGGGGGGACGGGGAGGAGGAGAGCCTGGGGGACGTCCTCATCTCCTACCCCCAGGCGGAGAGGCAGGCCCGAGAGCGAGGCATTGCCCTGCGGCGAGAGCTGGCCCTGCTGGTGGTCCACGGCCTTCTGCACCTGCTGGGCTACGACCACGACGACCCCGAGGGGGAGCGACGGATGTGGGAGCGCCAAGACGCCATCCTGGCGCGGGTCCTCCGGGAGGCGTGAGGACCGGGAAGGCGCAGGGAGCACCCGTACCATTTGCAACACATGGGACGCCCTCTCCGCTGCGTGGGAGGGGTCCAGAGCCGGGAGATCGATGACAACGACGTCCCAGGTCTTTTCGCTCAAGTGGCGTCCGCAGCGCTTCCAGGACGTGGTGGGGCAGGAGGCGGTGGCCCAGACTCTGCGCGAGGCCGTGGCCCAGAACCGCGCCGCCCACGCCTATCTCTTCGCCGGGCCGCGGGGCACGGGAAAGACCAGCACGGCCCGCATTCTGGCGAAGGCGCTGAACTGCCACGCCCAGACCCCGGACTCACCGGCGAACCAGGACGAGACAACCCGCGGCGAGCCGGACAACACCTGCCCTTTCTGCGTCGCCGTATCGCAGGGTCGAGCGCTGGACCTGGTGGAGATGGACGCCGCCAGCCACCGCGGCATCGACGACGTGCGAAGCCTGCGGGAGCGAGCCTTCGGCGCGGGGCCGGCCGAGGGGCGCGTGAAGGTCTACATCATCGACGAGGCCCACATGCTCACGGAGCCGGCCTTCAACGCGCTGCTCAAGACGCTGGAAGAGCCCGCGCCGTGGGCCTACTTCATCCTCTGCACCACGGAGGCCCACAAGATCCCAGCCACCATCCTCTCGCGCTGCCAGCGCTTCGACTTTCGGCGTATATCGTCCGCGGACGTTCTGGGCCGCCTGGAGCGCATCTGTCGGGAGGAGGGTGTCGAGGGGGAGCCGGAGGCGCTGCGGACCATCGCCCGGGTCTCGTGGGGAAGCCTGCGCGACGCCTGCAACATCCTGGAGCAGACCGTGACGTCGCACGGGACGTACGTCGCCCTATCGACGGTGCAGGAGCTGCTGGGCCTCACCCAGGACACCAAGGCCCTGCAACTGGCCCGGTGCGCGCTGACGGCCGATGCGCCGGGCGGCCTGCAACTGCTGCAGGAGGCGGTCACGGCCGGGACGGACCTGCGGGCCTTCCATCGGGACCTGGTGGAGTACCTGCGGGCGGTGCTGCTGCGGAAGGGCGGCGTGGAGGCGGCGGACCTGGACTACCCCGCGGAGGTGCTCGAGGAGATACGCTCCCTGGCCGACCGGACGGCGTGGCCGGTGCTCCTGAAGACGGTCCAGCTCTTCGGCGAGGTCAACCTGCGCGCCGGGGAGGTCCCCGGGGCGCTGCCCCTGGAGCTGGCCCTGGTGGAGGCTGCCTCGCTCAGGGAGGAGGACCTCCGGCCTGCACCGGCGGCCCGCGAGGAAACCCCTGCTCCGACGCGACCTGAGTCTCCGGCGCCGCCGCCGCCGCGGGCTGCGCGGCCAGCCGAGCCGCCGCGTCGGGAGGCCGCAGTGCAGGCGACTCCGTCGCCGTCCACCATCGCCGAGCCTCCTCCTTCGCCCGTGGCACCGGCGCCTGCCCCTGCGCCCGCCGCGGCGTCCGCTCCTGTCGCACCGTCGCCTGGAGGTGGAATCGAGGGAGCGGCCATGGTCACGGAGGCCCAGTGGAACGCACTGTGCCAGACGCTGCGGCGCGTCCGCGGGCTGAGGTACACGCTGGGCGCCTTGCTTCTGGACTGCCGAGACCCCTACATTGAAGGGGAGACCCTGGTCCTGCAGTTCAAGAACAGGGCAAACCGCGACCGCCTAGAGGAGGAGATGAGCCACCCTCCCAGCCACCAGTCGGTCCAGGAGGCGGTGGAAGCGACACTCGGCCGGCGCTACGACCTGCGGCTGACGGCCGCGGAGGCCCCGGCTCCCGGCCAGTCGGGCGGGCACCTGCTGCGCGCCGCCATGGCCCATGGGCGCTCGCATCATCCCAGAAGAGGAGACGCAGCGATGAACCGGAACTTCTTGCGCCAGGCCCAGCAGCTCCAAGCCCGACTGGCGAAGGCCCAGGAGGAGCTGGAGGAGATGACGGTGGAGGGCAGCGCCGGCGGAGGCGCCGTTCGGGCGGTAGTCTCCGGCAAGGCTCAAGGTGCAGGCGGTCCACATCGACCCGGACGCCGTGGACCCTGACGACGTGCAGATGCTGGAGGAGCTGGTGCTGGCTGCGGTGAACGAGGGGCTGCAGAAGGCCCAGGACGCGGCGCAGCAGAAGATGGGAGCGCTCACGGGCGGCCTCAAGATTCCAGGACTCGGATGAGACGAGACGGACCGTCGCCGGACTACCTTCCGACCGCTGCGCCGGCCGCGCGGCTCATCGAGGAGCTGCACCGGCTGCCGGGCATCGGGCCCAAGAGTGCGCAGCGCCTCACGTACCACCTGATTCGACTGTCGCCGGAGGACGCCAAGGAGCTGGCCGAGGCCATCATCGCGGTCAAGGAGCAGGTGAGCCTCTGCTCGGTCTGCTTCAACATCACCGACCAGGACCCGTGCCGGCTGTGCGCCGACCCCAACCGGGACCGGACGCTCCTCTGCGCCGTGGAGGAGCCCCTGGACGTACTGGCGCTGGAGCGCACACGCGCCTTCCGCGGCCTGTACCACGTCCTCCACGGCGCGATCTCCCCGATGAACGGCGTGGGCCCAGACGACCTGCGGGTCAGGGAGCTGTTGGAGCGGCTGCGCGTCGCTTCCGACGGGTCGCCGGACTCCGGCGGGTCGGAGGTGCAGGAGGTCATCCTGGCGACCAACCCCACGCTGGAGGGGGAGGCGACGTCGATGTACCTGCACCGCCTACTGACGCCCCTGGGCCTACGGGTGACGCGACTGGCGCGCGGCCTGCCGACGGGGACGGAGCTGGAGTACGCGGACGAGACGACGCTCGTGCGGGCCCTCCAGGGCCGCCAGCCCATCTAGCGCTTCTCTGCCGAGCGCCATGACGTCCTCCCAGGACAACGTGCGGCTCCCCGTGGGCAAGCTCCCCGCCGACCTGCTGGCCGGCCTGCTGGGCAAGGTGCGCGACGATCCTCGGGTGCTGGTGGGGCCCAAGGTGGGCGCCGATGCGGCGGTGATCGACTGGGGCGACCGGGTGCTCATTGCAACGTCCGACCCGGTCACCTTCGCCACGGACCTCATCGGCTGGTATGCGGTGCAGGTCAACGCAAACGACGTCGCGTGTCTCGGCGGCACGCCCCGGTGGTTCCTGGCCACGCTGCTTCTCCCGGAGGAGAGCATCGGAGCGCAGGCCAAGGAGGTCTTCCAGCAGCTCCTCTCCGCCTGCCAGGACCTGGGCATCGCCCTCGTCGGCGGGCACACGGAAATCACCTACGGCCTCGACCGGCCCATCGTCATGGGTGCGATGCTGGGCGACGCGCCGAGGGAGCGCGTCGTGTGGCCCGCGGGGGCGCAGCCGGGCGACGTGCTGTTGCTGACCAAGGGCATCGCCCTGGAGGGGACTTCGCTGCTGGCCAGGGAGGCGGCAGACCTCTTGAACCGACGGGGGGTGTCGCGGGAGACGCTGGAGCGGGCGCGTCGGCTCCTGTTCACGCCTGGCATCAGCGTCGTCCGGGACGCGCAGGCTGTCTGCGAGGTTGGAGGCGTTCACGCCATGCACGACCCGACGGAAGGAGGCCTGGCCACGGGCCTGCTGGAGATGGCCGAGTCGGCGGGGGTTGGCCTGGAGGTGGACGCGGCGGCCGTGCCGCTGCTGCCGGAATGCCGGGAGGTGTGCGGGGCGCTTGGCCTGGACCCGCTGGGACTCCTTGCCTCTGGATCCCTGCTGATGGCTGTGTCGGACGGGGCTGTCCAAGAGGTCCAACGGGCGCTGCGCAGCCGGGACATCGAGGTGGCTGCCATCGGCAGGGTGACGGACGTGTCCCAGGGGGTGAGGCTGCGAGTTGACGGTGAGCTTCGGGAGTTGCCGCGCTTCCCGCGGGACGAACTGGCGCGCTTCCTGAGCGAGGGCGGCGCCGCTACCGAAGGCGACCCGCAGGGCGGCGGGTAGCCCGTGGCGCAAGCAGGACGCTCCGGCCTGGGCCCGGTACCGGTCTACGGCGGGCTGGCCCTGGGGGTCACCGCCGTCTCGACCGCCGCCGTGCTCATCCGCCTCGCCGATGCGCCTGCGCTGGCGGTGGCCAGCTACCGTCTGGGCATCGCGGCCATCCTGCTGCTGCCGCTCGCCCTGGCTTTTGATCGCACACGACTGCTGGGCCTGTCCGGACGCGAGAAGCTGCTCATGGGGGCCTCCGCCCTCTGCTTGGCCCTGCACTTCGCCTTCTGGATCGCCTCGTTGTCGCACACGTCGGTGGCCAGCTCCGTCGTCATCGTCACCGCCAACCCAATTCTCGTCGCCATAGCGGCCCACGTGCTGCTCCGGGAGTCGCTGACGAGATCGACGGCGGCGGGCATCGGCCTTGGGCTTGCTGGAGGCGTCGTCATCGCGCTGGGGGACTGGGACCTGGGCGACAGGCGGCTGTACGGCGACGGGCTGGCGCTGCTGGGCGCCACCGGGGTGGCCGGCTACTACATCATCGGCCGAGACCTGAGACGCTCCATGCCGGTGCTGGCCTACGTTGCGCCCGTGTACGGGCTTGCGGCGGTGGTGCTGCTGGCTTCCTCCGGCGCGACCGGCGCCGCGTTGGGAGGCTTCAGCGGCGAGACGTACCTGTACCTGGCGCTGCTGGCGCTGGTCCCGCAGCTCCTGGGACACTCCTCTCTGAACTGGGCGCTGGGCCATCTGCCTGCGACGCTGGTGGCCGTGGCCGTCATGGCGGAGCCGGTGGGAGCGACGCTGCTCGCGTGGGCAATTCTGGACGAGACGCCGCCGGTCACTGCCGTGGCCGGAGGAGGGCTCATCCTGGTCGGCGTGTACCTGGCCCTGCGCAGTCAGCGTCGGAACCCTCGCCTCCCCGAGCACTAGCGGCTCTGAGGCCGTTTGACGCTCCCTGGACTGCCCCATACAATCCCGAAGAACTGAGAGCCGGCGCAGGAGAGAGAAGAGACAAGCGGTGAACTGGCTGGACGTTGTTTTCATTGTCGTCATTGCGGCGAGTGCGTACCTGGGCCTGCGGACGGGTCTCATCAGCGCCGCCTTTACCGTCGTCGGCGTCTGGGTCGGCATAGCGCTGGCGGGGCGGTTCAGCGACGACCTGGGTGAACATCTCACCAGTTCCATCTCCAACGATACGCTGGTCACCGTGATCTCCTACGCCTTCATCTTCGTCGCCGTCGTCCTGGCTGCGCGCCTGGCCGGGGCGTTCGTGCGGAAGGCCGCGGGCCTGCTCACCATGGGGCTTGCCGACCCAATCGGCGGTGCGCTCTTGGGCGCCGTGGCCGGGGTCATCCTTGCGGGCGCGCTGGTCACTGGGATGGCGCGCCTTGCGTACGACTTCGAGGTGCGCCAAGTGTCCGGGGAGCTGCCGGGCGGCGACCGGCCCGCGTCCGAGGGCGAGGCGGCTCAGGAGGACGGGCGGTTTGCCTACGCGACGCTTCGAGACAGCGCCGGGGCTATTCTGATCGAACACACCCGCGACTACGTGGAGGACCCTCTGCGGGGCTCCGCCTTTGCCGCCATGTTCGTCGACGTCGTCGACGCGCTGCCGGAAGAGGTGGTGGGGTTCGTGCCGTCCGACTTCAAGGACGCACTGGACATCCTGGAGATCCGAATCGCAGAGGCGGAGGGCTAGGTCTGGTCCGGCACGTGAGCGCGACAGCTTCGCCCTCGTCACGGCAAGGCCGCGCTCTCATGGGCCAGATGATAGCCGCTGCAATAGCCGCAGTCGTGCTCCTGGGCGTCGCATGCGGCCCCGACGCGCCGACGTCTGCGACGACACCCTCGCCCGCGCCGCCCGTGCCGACGGCGGAAGCGCCAACGCCCGCTGTGGAGTCGGTCCCGACACCCGCGGCGACCTCCGCGCCAACCCCCAGCCCTACTCCCACTCCCAACCCTTCGCCGACTCCAATGCCCACACCTGTCGCCACTCCGCCTCCGCCGCCGTCCCCAACGCCCACGCCGACGCCCGTTGCGGTGACCCCGGAGCCCACCCCCGACTTCACGCCGGAGGAGACGCTGCAAGCGGGGACGTGCACCTTCCTGCTTGAGGTGGCGGACACGGGCGAGGAGCGGGCCCGGGGGCTGATGAATCGGCCGAGCCTGCCGCCGGACCGGGGGATGCTCTTCGTCTGGGAGGAAGAGTCGGTGCGAGGCTTCTGGATGCTGAACACGCTCATCCCGCTGGACATCCTGTTCATCGACGGCGAGGGGACTGTGGTGGACATACAGACCATGGTCCCGGAGCCGGGAGTGCCCGCGTCGGAGCTGATGATCTATCAGTCGGCGGCGCCGGCGCGGTACGCGCTGGAGGTCAATGCGGGCGGGGCCGATCGCTGCGGGATCGTCGTGGGCGACCCGGTCACGCTGGAGCTGACGCCGTAGGGGGGTAGGGTGGGTGCCCCACCCACCCCGGGACTCTCTCTGAGGGTTGCACCCCAGGCCCTGCGTGTGCCCGCCACCCCTTGGAGTTTGCTTGACAGTGTGGGGTGCCCCTCGTATCGTCAAGCCAAATCCCGCTGCTCTGGCCGTCGTCGGAAGGAGGCGCCATGGACCTGGTCATTCGCAACGTTCGAATCGTCGACGGCGTGGGAGGCCCGTCGATTCCGTCGGCCAGCGTGATGGTCGAAAATGGCGCCATCGCGTGGATCGGGGAGGAGGCGGCCCGGCCGCGCCGGCACGTGCACCAGGAGGACATCGACGGTCGGGGCCTGACGCTCATCCCCGGCATGATCGACTGCCACGAGCACTTCATCGCCGACGGCGGGCCGGAGAACATGGACCACCTCTTCAAGGACTCGCCGGACCTCTTCACTATCAAGGCTATCGCCAACTGTCGCCGGGCACTGCTGTCGGGTGTCACGTCGGCGCGCGACGTGGGGGCCCGGTTCGCCATCAACATCGAGGTGGCGAAGGCGACGGCGGCGGGGGCGTTCCCCGGCCCGCGCATCGTGGCCGCGGGGGAGTGGCTGCAGTTCCCCGGCTGCTGGCCGGCGGAGTTGACGCGCCACACGGAGAACGTGGAAGAGCTGCTGCTGGCCATCCAAGAGCAGATCGAGCTTGGCGCGGGGCTGATCAAGGTGGGCGTGACGGGCCACTCGCCGGAGGGGGACCAGCTCAGCACCATGGGACCCGCGGCGCTGGAGGCCGCGGCCAAGGCCGCCCACGACGCCGGGCTCAAGATCGCCGCGCACTGCATCGGCTTCCTGGGCAGCCGCCATGCCGTCGAGGCGGGCGCGGACTCGATCGAGCACGGCACCTATCTGGACGACGAGACGGCGGCGCTCATGGCCGAGAAGGGAACGTTCCTGGTCCCCACCATGTCGACATGGGACTGGACGCTGCGCTTCGGCAAGCGGCTGGGACTGCCGAAGGAGACGATGGAGCAGTCGGCGGAGCGGAGCGAGTCGGCACGGGCCAGCTTCAAGCGTGCGCTGGACGCGGGGGTGCGAATCGCCGCTGGGACCGACGCCGGAGGCTCCGGCGCTCGCCACGGCAACATCGCCCGGGAGATCGAGCTGATGACGCTCGCGGGCATGACGCCGCAGGCCGCGCTGGAGGCCGCCACTCGTGAGGCGGCGGTGCTGACGGGCATCGACGACGTGACGGGGACGCTGGAGGTGGGCAAGCAGGCGGACATGGTGCTCATCGACGGCGACCCGACGGAGGAGCCGGCAGCGCTGCGCAACGTCTGGGCCGTGTACCAGGGCGGGCGGCGGATCTTCTAGGGGGACGCTTCGTCGCCCCGCCTCTAGCGGGTGACGACACCGCCGAGGGCGTGGTCGAAGGTCTTGATCACGCTTACACCGCGCCTGCGACAGCTCGCGAGGTGGCACAGGTCCCGCGCGCCCAGACCGGGATGCTGGTCACGGAGCTGACGGGCCAGCGTGACGTCCTGCTCTTCCAGCGGCCACACCTTCACACGGCACCGGGCGACCAGAGACAATGCCGCGTCAAGCGTTTCCAGTCTTCCCACTGGGAGATATGCGTGAACCATCTCCTGCAGTACTTCCGCCGACGTAGATAGGGGGACCCCCTTCCGGTTGGACTCGACGAAGAACTCGCGGGCTGGGGTCCTGAGTGGGTGGGGCCGTCCTACTGCGTACATGAAGACGTTGGTGTCGACGAAGATCACGTTGTGGCCACGCCTCTTGCGCGCGACTCGCTCATGACACGCAGGTGCTCAGTCCAGTCGGGCTCCGTGTCCGGACCGTCCAGTGCGGCGCATGACCGGAAGAACTCCTCGACGTCTTCCGGTGACTCGAACAGCTTGACGCGCCGGCGTGATTCCAGGCGTTCTTGGGCAGCGGTCCTCAGCCACGCGCTCAAGGTCATTCCCTCTCTACGCGCCTGGTGGACGAAACGGTCTCGGTCTTCATCAGGGATAACAAGCTGAACTCTAGCCATGTCCAACTCCAGCATACCTAATAGGTATGTGTATGCATCATACACACTGCGTGGAGGCCGGTCAACTTCGTCGAGGTGGGTCCGGCGCTCATGGGAGGAGGGCGTGACAGGCCTTGTTAGGGCGGGATGACGAACTCACACATTGGGCCGGGGGCGCGGGTGAGCTTGAGGTCGAGGGTTGCCAGGGGGCAGTCCAGCGCCTCCGCGAGGGCGACGTACCAGGCGTCGTAGCTGGTCAGACCGCCGCGCAGCTCCCATATTCGCTCTGCGAATGGGGCGAAGGCAAACGTCTCCATGTTCAGCCGCAGCAGATCCCGGTAGGCGAGAGCAGCCTCGATGCGCGAGAGCGCGCCGGATTGCTCCAACCGGCGGAGGATGTTGGCGGTCTCAGCGAGAGCCAACTCTGGGCTGACGAGGTCGCCATCGGCAAGCGCTGATTCGGCCCACCTGCTTGCGTGTCCCGAGTCGACAAGTGCGGCGACCAGCACGGACGCGTCGACGACCGTCGTCACTTCCGGTCTGCGTCACGGGCGCGGAGGATGTCCTCGGTCGTTACCCGCGTGACGATGTTGACCAGGCGGGCGGGCACGTAGATCGTGCGGGCCACGTCCCGGCCCTCCAGGTGGCGGCGGACGTTGGGGGACTCCATCGCGAGCTGCACCGCATCCGCCTCCGCGATGTCGACGGCGACGGTGAGGCGGTCGCGCACGCGGCCGTCGACCTGCACCACCAGCGTGACCGACTCGACGGCGGCCAGGGCGTCGTCCCATGTCGGGAAGGGCTGCTGGTGGATGCTGTAGGCGCCGCCGGTGCGCTCCCACAGCTCCTCGGCGAAGTGGGGGGCCAGAGGCGCCAGCATGAGCATGAAGAGGCGTCGCGTTTCCGCCCAGGTGCGTGCGTCCAGGCCGCCGTCATCCCATGCGCGGGCCAGGTCGTTGCTGAGCTCCATGAGCGCAGCGACGGCGGTGTTGAAGTTGAACGTGTCGATGTCGCGGTGGACGCGGCGCACCGTCTGGTGGAGCCGCCGCTGCACGTTTCGCAGGGCGTCGGGCGACGGGGACGCGCCGACGAGGCCGGACGGGTCGCGCAGGAGCAGGTCCCAGAGGCGGACGAGCCATCGGGCGATGCCGTTGATGCCCGCGTCCTGCCACTCGCCGCCGCTCTCCCACGGCCCGACGAACATCAGGTAGAGGCGCACCACGTCCGCGCCCATCAGCTCCACATAGGCGTCCGGGTTCACCACGTTGCCCCGGGACTTGGACATCTTGGCGCCTTCCGAAATGATGTGGCCCTGGTTGAAGAGCCGCAGGAAAGGCTCGTCGAAGTCCAGCATGCCCATGTCCCGCAGGCCCTTGATGAAGAAGCGGGCGTAGAGCAGATGCAGGATGGCGTGCTCGGCGCCGCCGGTGTACTGGTCGACGGGGGCCCACTGCTTCACCTGCGCGGGGTCCCAGGGACGGGTGTCGTCGTCGGGGCTGAGGAAGCGCAGGAAGTACCAGGAGGAGTCGAAGAAGGTGTCCATGGTGTCGGTCTCGCGGCGCGCCTCGCCGCCGCAGGCGGGGCAGGCGGCGCGGGTGAAGCCCTCGTGGCGGGCCAGCGGCGACTCGCCGGACGGCTTGAACTCGGCGTCCTCGGGGAGCAGCACGGGAAGCTGGTCCTCGGGAACGGGCACGGCGCCGCAGGACTCGCAGTGGACCATCGGGATAGGGGTGCCCCAGTAGCGCTGGCGTGAGATCAGCCAGTCGCGGATGCGGTAGGCGATGGTGCGCTGGCCCGTGCCCCGCTCCTCGACGTGGTCGGCGATAGCGTCCATGCCCTGCTCGTTGGGGATGCCGTCGAACCCGCCGGAGTTGACCTGGACGCCGGGACCCAGGTAGGCCTCCTGCAGGGGCTCGCCGTCCCAGTCCGGCGGGGCGATGACGACGCGTATGGGCAGGCCGTACTTGGTGGCGAACGCGAAGTCGCGCTCGTCGTGGGCGGGGACGCCCATGACCGCGCCCTGGGCGTACCAGGCGACGGCGTAGTCGGCGACGAGGATGGGCACCTGCTCGCCGCTGGCGGGGTTCACGCAGTAGCTGCCCAGCGGGACGCCGGTCTTCTCCCGGTCGGCGGACAGCCGCTCGATGTCCGACTTGCGTCGGGCCTCCTCGACGTAAGCCTCGACGGCCGCGCGCTGCTCCGGGCTGGTCAGGGCGGGCACGAGGGGGTGCTCGGGTGCGAGGACCATGAAGGTGACGCCGAAGAGGGTGTCGACGCGGGTGGTGAAGACGCGCAGCTCCGACTCGGGCGCGCCGGTGTGGGAGATGTCGAAGGCGACCTCGACACCCTGGCTGCGGCCGATCCAGTTGCGCTGCATCGTCAGGATCTTGTCGGGCCAGTCGACGAGGCCGGAGAAGTCGAGCAGCTCCTCGACGTACTGGGTGATGCGCAGGAACCACTGGCTGAGCTCGCGGCGGGTGACGGGGGTGCCGCAGCGTTCGCAGGCGCCGTTGACCACCTGCTCGTTGGCGAGCACGGTCTGGCAGGAGGGGCACCAGACGGCAGGGGCGTGGGCGCGGTAGGCCAGGCCTGCCTTGTAGAACTGCAGGAAGAGCCACTGATTCCATCGATAGAACTCGGGGAGGCAGCAGACGACCTCCCGGTCCCAGTCGTAGACCGTGCCCATGGAGCGGAGCTGGCCGCGCATGCGCTCCACGTTGGCCATGGTCCACGCGTGGGGGTGGCCGCCCTGGCGGATGGCGGCGTTCTCGGCGGGGAGGCCGAACGCGTCGAAGCCCATGGGGTGGAGGACGTTGTAGCCCTGCATCCGCCGGAAGCGGGCATGGGCGTCCGAGGGGGCCATGACGTACCAGTGGCCGATGTGGACGTCGCCGGAGGGGTAGGGGTACATCGTGAGCTCGTACCACTTGGGGCGCGGGTCGTCGTCGTGGACGCGGTGGAGGCCGTCCTTCGCCCAGCGCTGCTGCCACTTCCGGTCGAGGGCCTGCGGGTCCCACCGCAGGGTCGCCTGCCGCATCCGTGTCGCTCTGGCCATGCCGTTCACCCTCCGCCTGTGTGGCACAAAGAAAGCCCGTCCCCTGGAGGGACGGGCCGATTGAGAAGACCCGCGGTACCACCCTGCTTGCCCCGACTCACCGCTTGGTCGGGGCCACCTTGCCGGCTGTAACGGCGCCACCGTCGGAGGCTACTGGGTTCACCCCCGCCGCTCCGGGGCGAGTTCACGGCGGGCCGCTACTACTCCCCTTCACTGCGTTTGGTCGATATGTGCGAGGGAGGGTAGCAGCAGGGGCGCTGGGGTGTCAAGCAAGGGGCAGGGCCTGGACCCGCAGCTTGCGGCGTTGGGCTGCGGAGGGGATTCGATTCGATTCGTTTCGTTTTGCGCGTTTTTTCCCGGCTCTCCGTGCCTGGGGCGACGCGGTCCAGCTTTGACATTCGTTGTGCACGAAGATGGGGACAGCTTGGACTCGTTTGATCGAACCGCTGTCGAAGAGGGTAGTGCAGCTTGGGGTCGTCTTTTCGTCGCGGATTGGAGCCGCGAGCCGCAGATAGGAACGAATGCCGCGCAGGCCCGATCGCGGAACGAATCGGGGGGCGTTGCAGATAGGGGTTTGGGAGCGCGCGGAACGAATCGCAGGCAGCAGGGGCGGCCAGCCGCGCAAGCCGACGACGTTTGGACGACGGCGGCCGTTGGAGGCGGAGAGCGTCGAGGGCCCCCTGCCTTCGCAGGGACAGGCTCTGCTGTCGCAGGAACGACGACTGTGGTCGGGGTCGGTGTGCATGGGGGTAGGGTAGGGGATGGAGGGGGTGAGGGGATAGGGGGAGGTGGCACGCGGGGGGAGTGGGCAGAGTAAGGTGCACATGGGCGGTGGGACTTGAAGCCAGTTGACGCGACGATTGCCTACGAATCCCCACGCGGTTCAGGCTCTCCAGGGTGGAGGACTGCCGGAGTATGGCGGGCGGGACATGCGGCAGCGACTGCCAGGAAAAGTCCTTGGCCCAGAACCTGTTCGACTATGGAACGCCAGAGGGTCTCAAGCGTGGACTGATCGAGAGGAACTGCATGAAGGGAGTATCCTTTGGCGCCCTGAGCCAGACTTGGCGTGAAGTGCGCTGGCGGCAACTCTATACGGGGGCGTGCGAAAGGCCTCTCAGTCTCCGCTGGAACGCACGGAAAGAAGCTGAACATCCCGTCTACGGGCTCATCGTAGGTCGCGCCCCTGTACCAACGTTGACTGTCATAAGACCCGGCGTCTCGATACGTAGACAACACCGCGTCCTGGAAGCATTGGGGCACCCTTCCTGCAAGACGTTCCCCATAGTCCGTATCGGCGTGGTCCACATAGTCAGCGACTACAAACACCGTGTCCACCACCCAATGGGGACCCTTCCTGCTCCCAAAGACCATGACCGAACCGCGTCCCAACTGCCTCAAACCCTTGAAGGCCTGCTGTTTGCAGTTGCTGTAATAGAATCCGTCAAATACTAGGGGATCCGTGTTGTGAAGTCCCCTGTAACTCTCCTTTGGCAGCCAGGTGGGTTCCCATAGATAGCTGGGCAACCCGTCCCTGGGCGGGGAAAAACGGCGCAGCACCCGGGATTCGGGTTCCCACTCAGCCCAGGCCCAGAGCTTCCCTTCGTTTGCCTTTTCTGGATCCAATGATTCCAGCCATGTACCGGCGATCTCTAGAAACTTGCGCCCGTGAGGGTTGCTGGTCGGGTTCCACCCCTTCCAGTCGCCGTGGTCCGGGGAATGTTCGCCTCCCGGGTGTGGGAATTGTACGAAGCGTCGATTCTCAGACGCCATGCCGCCAGCGCTCCTTCACGATTTCTCCCGCCCGCCGCTCTTGGTCGTGGCTCAGTCCGGCCAGTCGTTCTCGGTGGTAGATGGCCAGCCCTGCCGGCGCGGCATTGGGTGATTCTACCGGACCCTGCGGGACTGTGGCACGAATATGCGGAAAATTCATGTGGTTCGACAGGCTCCCCACGAGCGGGACGGGGCTGTGGGGTGCGGGGGGTACCCCTCACCTGCCGCTGCGCGGCGGCCTCTCCGCGGGGAGAGGTGGGACCCTTCGTCACGCGCCGCGGCGCTGGTCTCTGCGCCCGTGGTTCGACAAGGGAGAGGGGTCGAGGTTCCCTAAACTCACAAACGAAGTGCAACACCTGGTTAAGGTGTTGTCATGGGAAGACGATATAGGCATGTCACCATTGAAGAACGCTGTGAAGTGGCCCGACTACACGCCCTGGGACACTCGGTCCGTCAAATTGCGGCAGCTCTGGATCGCTCGCCATCAACCGTGGCTCGGGAACTGACGCGCAATGGGTCGCGGACCCAGGGCTATCAGCCTCGGTATGCCGACCAGCACGCCCATGCCCGGCGCTGGCGCGGCGCTCGCTTGGAACGGGATGCAGGGCTCCGGCAGCAGGTCCTCTCCTGCCTCAAGCAGGGCTGGTCCCCTGAGCAGGTGGCGGGACGCATGGCCATGGAGTCAGGCAAACCCGTCATCTCCCACGAGAGCATCTACCGCTTCATCTACGCCCAGATCGCTCGCAAGAAGGACTACTCCTGGCGCCACTACCTGCCCCGCGGAAAGTCCAAGCGGGGATGGCGGGGACGCAGAGGAGGAAGCTCTGCCTCCTTCATTGCCCACCGACTTCCCCTGGCCCACCGCCCCCAGGAGGCTGCCTGCCGCCAGACCCCTGGCCACTGGGAGGCGGACCTGATGGCCTTCGGCCGCCGAGGCCCCGTGGTCCTAGCCCTGCACGAGCGCTACTCCCGCCTCCTCATCGCCCTGCGGCCCGAAGGGAAGGCCTCCAGCCCCATCGCCGGCGCCATCATGCAAGCCCTGAGCTTCTTCCCTCCTGCATGGCGCCAGACCGTCACCTTCGACAATGGCACGGAGTTCGCCCGCCATCACGCATTGCACGCGCTGGGCATTCAGACCTTCTTCTGCGATACCCACTCACCTTGGCAGAAGGGCGGCGTGGAGAACGCTATCGGCCGCATGCGGCGCTCCCTTCCCCGGAAGACCGACCTGGCGACCGTCTCCGACGCCCGGTTTGCTCAGCTCGTCCGCTCTTACAACAATACCCCTCGCAAGTGTCTGGGGTACCGCACCCCGGCAGAGATCTATGCTGCCCAGGTGTTGCACTTGAAATGTGAATTCACCTTCCTGCTTTCGCAGGAACGACGATATTGGGGAGGTGCGTGGGTCGTGGTTCGAGGGCTTCACCACGAACGGGACGGGGCTCAGGGCGAACGGGGGGTGGCGTCCGGCTGCGGTCCGAGACCCCGCCGGGTGTCGTTCCGAGGGAGTGGGGTGGAGGGGTCTGCGGGCGTTGTGTCGAGTGGGCGGCTTTAGATTCTCACGTCGCTTCGCTCCTCAGAATGACAAGGGGGGGCGCGCCCTCACCCTAACCCTCTCCCAAGAGGGAGAGGGGGTGGAGTCGCTAGGGGTTGGGGTGGGGGGCGTCCTGCTCCTGCTTGCGCCCCCTGGCGACGGCGAGGATGTCGGCGATGACGGCGTAGTAGACGTAGATGCCCGCGAGGATGAGCCACGCCACGGTGATGGTGTGGTTGATGATGTACGCAAGCTCGGACATGTCGCGCTCCTGTCTTCGGCGGGCTACTCCTGGGTGGCGCCCCCGGCGTCCTTGAGGGTGCTGTAGTCGAAGGGCTGCGGGCGGAGGATCGTCCAGGGGACGGCGATGAGGGCGGAGACGCTCAGCACAATGACGTTGCCCCAGACGACGCCCCAAAGCAGGTCTGCGCCGGTGGACGTCCAGTACGCGATGCCGCACATGCTGCCGATGATGGCGGCCCAGAACGCGCCGGTGCGGTTGGTGTTTCGCACGAAACAGCCCATGATCACGGGTATCACCGCCGATGAGAACGCTATGCCCATGGCCTGGTACATGCCGGCGAAGGAGAAGCCGATGTGCCGGAAGAAGAGGACGACGGTCAGGAGCGTGGCGGCGATCACGAAGATGGACACCCTGCTGGCTATGAGCAGCGTCTTGTCCTTCGCCTTGGGGTTGAGGTGGCCTCGGAAGATGTCGTTCACGAAGACGGTGGCCACGGCGAGGATCTCGCCCGCGCCGGTGCTGACCGTCGCGGAGCCGACGGCGAGGATGAAGATGGTCAGGCCCACGAACCCCAGCACGAGGAAGGCCATCATCGGGGCGACGGCTTCCGCCTCGGTGAAGAGCATCGACGTCGAGCCGTAGGTGTAGGTCTCGCCGACGACGAGGCCCTTCGACAGGGCGGCCACGCCCAGGGCCGTGCCCGTCGCCAGTGGTATCGGCCACCAGCAGACGGCGGCGGTCATGAAGGACTTGAAGACCGTCTGCGGGTCCCGTGCGCCGGTCACCCTGGACCAGTAGGTCTGGTTGCAGAGCACGGCGCCAAGGTTGCCCACGGTGTTGACGATGAGGAAGCCCAGCCCGGCAGGGTTCAGCCAGTTGAGACCGTCCCACTGGCTCTTGTACTCGGCCACGGTCAGGCCCGGCTGGAGCACGGGTTTGGCGCTGGTCACACTCATCAGGCCCGCCCAGATCTCGGAGGGGCCGACCTTGATGATGACGGCGACGGCCAGCGTCGTGATGCAGACGTAGAGCATGAGCGACATGATGGTGTCGGCGAAGATGCTGGCCCAGAGGCCGGCGAAGGGGATGTAGGAGACGAAGATGATGACCATGAGCACGGCGATGGCCCAGAAGGGCGCGCCGGTGAAGGCGTGGCCCATGACGGCCGCGCCGGTGATGATCATGATGGTCACCCACAGGGAGACGATGGTGGCGATCATGGAGTGCAGGACGTGGTTCTTGTTGTCGTAGCGGTGGTGCATGAACTCGGGGTAGGAGGTGGCCTTGGGCATGACGGTCTTGATGCGCCTGCCAAGGTAGGCCATGATCGGCAGCGGGACTGTGGCCCCCAGGGCGTACCACCACGGGCCGATGAAGCCGTACTGGTAGCCGGTCCAGCTGCTGATCATGAGGGTGGCCGCCCACACCCAGACGGCCACGACGGAGGCGTTGATCATGCCGTGGCCGATGTCGCGGCCGCCGGAGAGGAAGCCCTCGGCGGTCTTGCCCCGGGCGCGGCCGAGGAACCAGACGAGGAGGGCGTAGGTGACCCCCTGGGCGATGAGGATCGCGTAGATGGACCAGCTTGGGAGTGGTGCGGTGCTATCCATCGCTTCGCTGCTCCTTACGCTAGTAGGTGATGGCGCGCGACGCGCCGCCGTCGACGCCGATGCTCTGGCCGGTGACCGCGGACGCGGCGTCGGAGCAGAGGAAGGCCACGACGCTGGCGATCTCCTCCGGCTCGAGCGCCCGACCGATGGGGACGGCCTTGGCCGACTGTGCCTCGACCTCCTCAGCGGTGATGCCGAGCATGTCGGCGCGCTCCTGCTGGAGCTGGCGCAGGCGCGGGGTGCGCACCGGGCCGGGGTGGACGCAGTTGACCAGGATGCCGTCGGCGGCGACCTCCTCGGAGAGGTTCTTGGTAACGGCGGCCACGCCTGCATTGGTGACGGCGTTGCTGGCGCCGGTCGCGCCCGCGGTGCGGAGCGCGCCGCCGCCGATGACGACGATTCGGCCGCCGCCCCTGGCGCGCATGTGGGGGACGACCTCCCGCGAGAGGCGGACGAAGGCCATGAGCTTGACGTCGATGTGGTTGCGCCACGCGTCCTCGGGGAGGTTGAGGACCGAGCCGGAGATGGCGTTCACGGCGTTGCTGACCAGGATGTCCACACCGCCTAACTCGGCGACGGTGGAGGCGACGAGGTTCGAGAGGTCGTCGGGGGAGGTGACGTCGGCGCGGAGGGGGAGGACGCGGCTGCCGGTGGCGTCCTCGATCTCGCGGGCGGCGGCGTGCAGCGGCTCCTCGCGGCGGGCGCAGATCGCCACGGCGGCGCCTTCCTTCGCCAGCGCCATCGCCGTCGCCCTGCCGATGCCCATGCTGCCGCCGGTGACGATGGCGACTTTGCCTCGCAGTCCGAGCTCCACGGTGCGCCTCCTGGGTTTCGTCGGCAGTCTAGGTGGAGCGTATGCCGGCGTCAACCTGTCGCCTCTGGACACCCGCCCGCCGCTCCCGTATGCTCCCGTCAAACACGCAATGGACGGGGAGGGCGCCATGTCGTACAAGGCTGTGCCGTGGGATGAGGTGCCGGAGGACCGGATGATCCAGGGCATTCGCCGCCGCATCGTGACGGGCGAGCAGGTGATGCTGGGGCACATCAGCCTCCCCAAGGGCGCCGTGGTGCCCGCGCACCGGCACCCGAACGAGCAGATCACGCACATCCTGTCGGGGGCGCTGAAGTTCACCATCGACGGCCAGGAGGTCATCGTGCGGGCGGGGGAGACGCTGGTGATCCCGTCGAACGCCGAGCACGTGGCGGAGGCGCTGGAGGACACGGTGGACATCGACGCGTTCAGCCCGATCCGGCAGGACTGGCTGGACGGGTCGGACGCGTACCTGCGGGAGGACGCGTAGGGGGCCGCCGTACACAATCGAGTCGACACGTAGGGGCGATCGCGAATCGCCCCTACTCGCGCCTGCCCCCGCTCTCCCCTGTGACAACTCCCTCTTGCCCGAAACAGAACTACAGTTCTATTCTTTCCTCCGCAACGCATCTCAAATCGTACGGAGGGAAGCCATGGCCCTGACCCTGTCGGAGTCCGCGAAGCTGTCCAACGACGTCCTGGTCGCAGGCGTCATCGAGACCATTGTGCAGGAGAGCCCGGTCCTGCAGCGCCTGCCGTTCATCGAGGTGGTGGGCAACAGCCTGACGTACAACCGGGAGAACCGGGCGCCCACCGCCGCGTTCTACGCCGTGGGCGGCGAGTGGGCCGAGTCGACGCCGACGTTCACGCAGGTGTCCGCCACGCTGAAGATCCTGGGCGGCGACGCGGACATCGACAACTTCCTCAAGGCCACGCGGTCGAACATCCAGGACCTGGAGGCGGCGGTGGTGCAGCTCAAGGCCAAGGCCGTGCAGACCAAGTTCGAGGACACGTTCGTCAACGGCGACCGGACGTCGGACTCGAACGCGTTCGACGGCATCGACAAGCTGAGCACGACGGCGCAGACGGTCGCCATGGGGGCGAACGGCGGAACGCTGACGCTGGACAAGCTGGACGAGGCCATCGACAAGGTGAAGGCGGGGAAGCCGCACCTGCTGCTGATGTCGCGCCGGTCGCGGCGGAAGCTTACGGCGCTGTCGCGAGCCTCGGGCGGTGGGCTGGTGGTGTCGGACCGGAACGAGTTCGGGCAGATGGTGGAGTACTACGACGGCATCCCGGTGGGCGTGAACGACCACATCGCCGACGACAAGACCGTGGGTTCGTCGAGCGACTGCTCGACCATCTACGCGCTGCAGCTGGGCGAGGGTGCGGTGGCGGGGCTGACGGCGCCGGGCGGGCTGGCGGTGGAGCGCGTGGGGAGCCTGGAGTCGAAGGATGCGACGCGGATCCGGGTGAAGTGGTACGTGGCGCTGGCGGTGTTCAACGCGCTGAAGCTGGCCAAGCTGACGGGGGTGCGGGACTAGGGTGGGGACGTCGTGTGGGGGCGGTTCGCGAACAGTCCCTACGGGTCAGGCCCTTCGACAAGCTCAGGGTGAGCGGGCGGGAGCGAGGTTCCCCTGCCTTCGCAGGGGCAGGCTCTGCCTCCGCAGGAACGACGATGGTTCGACAGGCTCACCATGAGCGGCGACAGGCTCACCATGAGCGGGGGCGGGGTCAGATGATCTCGGGGTTGGAGAGGATGAGCCGGATGAGGACGAAGAGGGCCATGCCCAGGCCGCCGAGGACGGTGACGCCCATGGAGCAGAAGACCAGGGTCTGAGAGGAGACGCGGACAGCGCCGTCGGAGCGGCCCAGGGGCGGGAGGCAGAGGATGAGGGCGCTGATGAGCCACGCGGGCGCGACGACGAAGAAGACCTCGCCGGTGCTGGTGATGAGGGCGCCGGCGAGGCCGAAGCCGCCGAGGGCAACGCTGGCAGCGCCGAAGGCGAGAGCTCGCACGAGGGCCTCGTCCTTCCAGGAGGAGTCGTCGGCGCCGAGGCGGGCGCGGGCCATGAACACCGTGGACCCCACCGTGCCCAGCCACATGAGGATCAGGAGCATCACAAGCAGCGTCAACGCCGTTCCTCCCAGGAACTCCCATGATACGCCAAGGGGCCGGGCGGAGGAACATCGGAGTGGAGGATGGAATGGACCTCAGTGAAATGCGAAGTCTGGTGCGGCGGGACCTGCGCGACGAAGAGGCGTCGGAGTATCGCTGGACGGACGCGGAGCTGGACCGCCACGTGCAACACGCGGTGCGGGAGCTGAGCCTGTCGACGCCGCTGCAGGCGACGGCGTCCATCGTCACGACCGAGGGCAGCCGGGACCTCGCGCTGCAGGCACTCGCGGGCCTCATTCGGGTGGAGGCGGCGGAATACCCCGCGGGCCGATACCCCCCGACGCACGTCCGCTTCAGCGTGTGGGGTGACGCCCTGACGCTGCACATCGACAGCGCGCCCGGCGGGGGTGAGGACGTGCGGCTGTACTACCACAAGCTGCACACGATCGACGCTGCAGCGTCGACGATTCCCGCGCACCTGGAGGAGCTGGTGGCGATGGGCGCGAGCGCGTACACGGCGCTGGAGTGGGCGTCCTTTGCCACGAACAGGGTGAACGTGGGCGGGCCGGATGCGTGGCGGCACTTCCTCACGTGGGGGAAGGAGCGGCTGCGGCTGTTCCATGCGTCGCTGGCGCGGCTGGGTACGACGAACGCCGTGCGGTCCCGGCAGCTCTACAGCCCGACGGCCGCGGGGCCCGCGCAGGCCGCGGACCGGGGGCCGTCCTAGGATGCGCGCTCTCTCGGCCACGCTGCTGGCTGCGCAGCGGAGCGCGTCGGCGACGCCGTACGTGCGCGTCGAGGTGCTGGACATGCTCGCGGGCGTGGCGCGGTCGCCGGTCGTGCGGCACTCGGCGGCGGGCGAGGCGGACGGGCATCACGCCGCCTGCCTTGCGGGCGACGGGGCACTGGTGCGCGCGAGGGTCGCGGCGAACGGGACGCTCCACGTCCAGCGGACGTCGAACCCCGGCGCCGCCGCGAGTTTCAACGGCTGGGTCGACCTGGGCCGCGCCGGCACGGGTTGCAACATCGCCCTGTGCAGCCACAGGGCGGAGGTCGTCCTGTTCTTCGTTGACGGTGCGACGGTGTACACGCGGACGAGCGCGGACAACGGCGCGACGTGGGGCGCGCGCGTGGCGGCTTTCGTGCCGCCGGTGCGGCCTGTCGTGCGGCTGGCCGCCGCCTTCAGCTCGGCGGGGGTCCCGGCGCTGTTCTTCGCCTCGGGGGCGGGCGGCGTGTACGTGAGCACGCGGCAGGGGGCGTTCTGGTCGACGCCCGCCGCCTGGACGAACTCGATCGCGTCCGTCAGCGGCCTTGGGTGCGCGTACACCACCGACTGGGACGTGGCGGTCACGGGCCGCGACAGCGCCCGCAACGCTAAGGTGTGGACGTGCGTCTACGGCGACGGGGGCGAGCGGCCGGCGGGGCGATGGTCGAGCATGACCGAGGTCAACCACGCCGACGGCGGGTCCGACGTGGAGTTCCTCAACCCCTTCCTCGTCGCCTCCGCGCCGCCGCGCCTATCGTACGTCGAGCGGTACGCCGGCGCGTCGTCGTGGCGGCGCCCGCACCTGTCGCACGTGCTCGCGGGGACGACCTTCGGGCAGGGCATCTGGCGCGACGCGGCTCCCTTCGACCTCGACACGGAGCACGGGCTGGCGATGGCGTCGGACGGGACGACGCTGTGGCTGTCGAGCCCGCTGGGCGTGTGGAGCGTGGTCCTGGGCGGCGGCGCGCTGGGCCTCACCGACGACGTGATGGCACTCACGGGGCGGGAGACGCCCGGCGGGGGGCGCATCACCGTCACGCTGCGCAACGACGACGGCCGCTACGGCAGGCCGGGGCAGGGCGCGATCGCGGCCATCCGGCACGGGTCGGAGGTGCGGGTAAGCCCGGGGTACGTGACCTCGGCGGGGCCGGAAGCGTCGGACGGGCCGGCGTACTGGGTGACGGGATGGGAGCACCGCTTCCAGGGCGGCCATGCGCACTTTGTGCTGCACGCAGCGGACGGCTGGTGGCTGCTGGAGGGCTGGCGCGCCCGCCGCCAGCACACGTGGGACGCCGGGAGTGCGAGCGTGCAGGGGCTGCTGTCGGAGGCGCTGCGGCGCGTGGGGCTGACGCTGAGCGCGTCGCCGGGCAGCTCCACCATCAGCGAGCACAGGCCGCAATTCACCATCTCGCCCGGCGAGCGGGGCGACGCCGTCGTGCGGCGACTGCTGGCGCTGGTGCCGGACGTGGTGTCGTTCCGGGGGCATCGGGGGCTGCTGCGACACCCGCAGGCCGGCGACGCGTCGGACTACGTCTACGGCGCGGGCCACGCTATCGTCGAGGGTCGGTACGGGGAGTCGGCGCAGGCGCACACCCGCGTGCAGGTCTACGGCGCGGCGGGCGTGTCGGAGGCGTTCCTGTGGGACGAGATGGCGCTGCTGGGCGAGCGGCTGCTGCAGCACCACGACCTGAACCTGGACACGGTATCGAAGGCCCAGGGACGCGCCGCGGAGATCGTGCGACGGCTGGAGAGCGAGGCGGTATCGGGCGAGATCACCGTGCCGGTGAACTGCGGCCAGGAGATGTACGACGTGGTGGAGGTCACCGATGCGAGGGCCGGGCTGGCGTCGGCGCGGCGGAGGGTGGTGGGGATGGCGCTCGACTACCGGCGCGATGGGCCGCCGCGGTACGTGCTGAGGCTGTCGCTGGGAGGGGTGTAGCGGGCTCACCCCTTCGAGAGCCTCAGGGTGACCCTTCGACAAGCTCAGGGTGAGCGGGACAACTACACGCAAGGCAGGAGGAAGCTCGTGGAGATGCGTAAGGCGACGGTGAAATCGTTCAAGGGGACCACGCACCGGGCGACGGTGCAGGTGGCGGGGAGCCTGGCGACGTGGCTGGCCGACGTGCCGGTCGCTCGGAACATTGCGGCGTCGGAGATGGTGGCGGGGCGGTCGTGCGCCGTGCTGTTCTTCGACCCGGCCGTGCCGGCGGACGCTGTGGTGGTGGCGGTGTATGCGTAGGGGAAAGGCTGCGCGTTGCAATTGACCCACGCGGCGTGAAAACCCTACACTGGAAGGTGCGCGTCCTCCACTCGTGAACTTCCAAGAGGTGTCTGTGTACGAACGAAGCGTGTTGCCCAACGGCCTGCGTGTGCTGACCAGCCACATGCCCCACACGCGGTCGGTGAGCATCGGCTTCTTCATCGCAGCAGGGTCCCGCTACGAGACTGACGAGCAGAGCGGGGCCTTTCACTTCGTCGAGCACCTGCTGTTCAAGGGCACGGAGCGCCGCCCCACACCGCAGGAGATCAGCGAGACCATCGAGCGCGTGGGCGGGTCGATGAACGGCAGCACCGACCGGGAGGT
Organism: Dehalococcoidia bacterium; assembly: GCA_965205235.1. Classification (GTDB taxonomy): domain Bacteria; phylum Chloroflexota; class Dehalococcoidia; order Lucifugimonadales; family UBA1127; genus CBDBGD01. The sequence continues at coordinate 79,160 of CBDBGD010000002.1, read as the reverse complement.
CACGGCGTACTGGGCCAAGGTGCCGGGCTTCCACTTCCCCACGACTGTGGACCTGCTGGCGGACCTGCTCCGCAACTCCACCTTCGACGCGGAGGAGATGGAGAAGGAGCGGGGCGTCATCCTGGAAGAGCTTGCGATGGTGAACGACCACCCCGACGACCGGGTGGGCGCGCTCATCGACCTGATCCTGTGGCCGGACCAGCCGCTGGGGCGCGACCCGGGCGGCACGCCGGACTCGGTGCGGGCGCTGACCCGCGATGCGCTGCTGGAGTGCATGGGGCCGCAGTACGTGCCCTCGAACACCGTGGTCTCGGTGGCGGGGGAGGTGACGCACGACCAGGTCGTCGGCCTGCTGACGGAGCACATGGGCGACTGGGCATCGGGGGCGCCGCGGAGCTGGTACCCCGCCCGCAACGGCCAGTCGGAGCCGCGGGTGCGCGTCGAGTGGCGCAAGACGGACCAGGCGCACGTCTGCCTGGCGGTGCGGGGACTGTCGTCGACGGACCCGCAGCGGTACACCATGGGCCTGCTCAACTCGATCCTGGGCGAGGGGATGAGCAGCCGGCTCTTCCTGGAGCTGCGGGAGAAGCGGGGGCTGGTCTACTCGGCGTACAGCACCGCCAGCCACTACAAGGACGCGGGGGCACTGCTGGTCTACTTTGCCGTGCACCCGAAGAACGCCGCGTCGGCGCTGGAGGCGGCGCTGGAGGAGCTCCGCAAGCTGGCGCGCACGGCGCCGGAGGAGGAGCTCGCCAAGGTGAAGGAGATGGTCAAGGGCCGCCTGCTCCTCCGCATGGAGGACACCCGGAGCGTGGCGTTCTGGGGCGGCAGCCAGGAGCTGCTGCTGGACCGCGTCCTCACTGTGGACGAGATAGCGGCGAAGATCGACGCCGTGGAGGCGGAGGAGGTCCGGGCGCTGGCCGAATCGCTGGTGACGCCGGAGAGCCTGAACCTGGCCGTCGTCGGGCCGTTCCGCAGCAGCGCGCGTTTCGAGCGGGTGCTGCGCTAGCCGCCGCGCCGACTCCCTCGCCGCCTCAGCCCAACCGCCGCACACCCTCGAGGAACTCCGGCGCGCGCAGGCCGCGCTCGAGAAGGTAGCCCGTGTAGCCCCGCAGCAATCGCTCCAGCCCACGCGCCAGGGGCGCGTCGAGGCGGATGCGGCGGACCTCCTGGTAGGGATGGCCCTGGACGTAGCGGAGCACCTTCAGCGCGTCGAGCGAGAGGGGGATGATCGGCCCGGCGGCGCGCTCCGGGGGCAGGTTGGGCAGGCCGCCCTCGACGCAGGAGCGGCAGAGGACGCCGCCGAGGCCCGGACTGAAAGCGTGCTCTCCCGGCTGGACCTCTCCCGCACATCCCACGCAGCGGCGGAGCTCCGGCATGTAGCCGGTCAGGCCGAGCAGGTGGAGCTCGAAGAAGCGCGGGGCCCAGTCACCCTCGCCCGACTCCAGCCACTCCAGCGCCTCGACGAGCAGGTCGTAGAGGGGGCGGTTGGCCTGCCCCTCGGGGCTGAAGGCGTCGACGAGCTCGACGCAGACCATGGCGCGGCCAAGCTGCTCCAAGTCCTCGCGGACGGCGGTGAAGCCCTGCAGGGTCTCGGCGCCGCTGATGATGTCCAGGCTGCGGCCGCGCGCCAGCATGAGGCGGCAGCGGACCAGGGGCTCGAGGTGGCCGGCGAGGCGGCTCCTGGGGCGTCGGACGCCCTTGGCCGAGGCGCGGACGATGCCCAGGTCGGGGGTGAAGAGCGTGACGATGCGGTCGGCCTCGCCGACGGGGATGTGCTTGAGGACGACGGCCTCTGTCTTGTAGAGGCGGGGCCGGTCGGTCGTCATCGCGCCACCTCAGGCAAGGTCCACCAGGGTGGTACCGTCGCCGCGGCGGTCGTCCTCCGTGCTCCAGGAGAGGACGAGGGTGTGGCGCTGCAGGCGCTCCCGCAGAGCGCGGCGGAGGGCGCCGGTACCCTCGCCGTGGACGATGCGGACGCGCGAATGGCCGTGGAGCACGGCGCGGTCGAGGAAGGCTTCGAGCTGCTCCAGCGCCTCCTCGACGCGGTGGCCGCGGAGGTCGAGCTCGATCGCGGGAGGTGCGACGGGCTTGGCCTCGTCCGATGTCGGCGCTGGCTGTTCGACGACGGGGCGGCCCCAGCGGCCGCTGGGCGCGGGCTCCGTCGCGGGCGCGGGCGGCTCCGACGGGAGCTCGAGCTGGTCCTGGGGGACGCGCAGGCGGAAGTCGCCCACGGCGACCTCGACGGTGCCCGACGCGTCGGGCGACGCGATGACCTCGGCGGGGCCGGAGAAGCCGCGGACGCGGACGGGGTCGCCGACGGCCAGGGCGCCGAGCCACTGGGCGCGGACGGGCGCGGGCTGCCACGCCTCGGAGCGGAGCTCGCGCTGCACCTCTCGCACCGTCGCGGCGGCCTCCCGCAGGGCCTGGCTTCGCTGGGGTGTGCGCGGCATGGCGGGGGCGGCGGTGACGGCTCGCAGGGCGCGCTCGGCGGCGCGGAGGCGGTCCTGGAGAGCGCGGGCCTGGGCCTGCAGGCCGAGACGGGCGTCGGAGGTCTCCCGGTCCTCCTCCGCGCGCAGGTCTTCGAGGCGAGTCTCGACCTCCTCCTGTTGCTGCGCCGCCCGGTCGCGTAGCTCCTGCGCCTCGTGGCGCATGCGGGCGGCCTCGTGGCGCTCCTCCTGCAGCTCGATCAGCAGGCCCTCCAGCCGCCGGTGGCCGGGGCTCAGCAGGCTGCGCGCCTTTTCGACGACCTCCGGGCCCAACCCCAGCCGCGCCGCGATGGCGAGCGCATAGCTTCGACCGGGGAGGCCCAGGGTGAGCCGGTAGGTGGGCGCGAGGGTCGATGGGTCGAGCTCGACGCTGGCGTTGAGCGCGCCGGGCGCCTCCTGGGCGAGCGCGGCCACCTCGCGCTGGTGCGTCGTCGCGACCAGCGGGATGCGGCGCGCGACGAAGAGCAGCAGCAGCGCCTTGGCCAGCGCCGCGCCCTCCTCCGGGTCGGTGCTGGTGCCGAGCTCGTCGAGCAGGACGAGGGAGTGGGGCGAGGCCGACGCGAGGATGGAGCGCACGGAGGTGACGTGGGAGCTAAAGGTCGACAGGGAGAGCTCGATGCTCTGCTGGTCGCCGATGTCGGCGTAGACGCCGTCCCACACGGGGAGGACCGTCCCCGGCGCGGCGGGCACCTGGAGACCGGCCTGGTGCATCAGCGACAGCAGGCCCGTGGTCTTGAGGGCGACGGTCTTGCCGCCAGCGTTGGGGCCGCTGATGAGCAGCGCCGTCCAGCCGGGGTCGGAGTCGGGCCGGCGGCCAAGCTCCAGCGAGACCGGGACGACCGACCCCGTCAGCAGCGGGTGGCGGGCCTCGACCAGTCGCAGGTAGGGCGTGTCCTCGTCGGCGACGGCGGGGGCCGTCGCGCCGAGCTCGCGGGCGTAGCGTGCCCGCGCCACGGCCGCGTCGAGGCGGGCCATGGTGTCGAGCGCGGCGGCGATGGCGGGCGCCTCCGCGCCGACGCCGGCCGAGAGGCGGCGGAGGACGCGCTCCTCCTCGCGGGCGGCGGCGATCTTCATCTCCTGCCAGCGGTTGCCCAGTGAGACCGTGGCGAGAGGCTCCATGAAGAGCGTTGCGCCGCTGTCGGAGGCGTCATGGACGAGGCCGGGGAAGTGACTTCGCTGCTCCACGCGGACGGGGAGCACCATGCGCCCGTTGCGCTCGGTCATCAGGGACTCCTGGAGCACGCGGCGGCCCAGGCTGGAGCGGAGGATGCGGTCCAGGGTCTGGACGAGGCGGCCGTAGGCGATGCCCGCCTGGCTGCGCGCTTCCCGGAGCGCGGGTGACGCGGCGTCCTGGACCGCGCCGTCGCGGCCGATGGCGCGGCCCAGCTCGCGCTCCAACGATTCGAGGTCGGGGAGGCGGTTCGCGAGCGTCGCCAGGAGGCCGAGGTCTCGGCGGCTGCGGAGGATGGCGTTTCGGGCCAGGCGGACGGCTCGGAGGGTGTCGTGGACCTGGCGGAGGTCGGGGCCGCCGACGAGGCCGTCGCGCGCCGTGCGCTGGACGATGGGGCGGATGTCGGCCGCGTCCGCGAGGTCGAGATCGCCGCCGCCGTCGAGGAAGCTGCGGGCCTCGGCCGTCTCGCGCTGGCGGCGGAGGACCTCCTCGCGGTCCCAGGCGGGCTCCAGCGCGAGGGCGTGCTCGCGGCCCAGCACGGAGCTGGTGTGGGAGGCGAGGCGAAGCCGGACGGCGGGGAACTCGAGGAGCGCCGCGGCGCGCGCCCGCATGACGTCGCGGGGTGTTGGCTGTTCGTTCATCGGCCTCTCAGCGGGTCAGTGCTGCGACTATTGTAGCGTGAAGGGGGAGGGTGGGGGGTTGGTCCTTGGCTTGGTCGGCACCAGACTGGCGGAGATTACGCAATTGGTCTTGCGCCCGGACTCCGACATGACTCGGCAGTGGGAGCGGAGGACCGAGAGTGATTCCGCTGTGTCAGCCTATTCCTGAGCGACCTGCTAGTCTGACCATTCTTGGAGGGCCCACTCCAGCAGAGCAGTTTCTCGCTCCTTCATGGCCTTAAGGCTCCAGCCGGATGTAGATACAGTATCGGCAACCTCTTGTGCGATTAGGAGACCCGTCTTCGTGTAGGCGTCCACTTTCCCGCGTGCAGGTGTGTCCTGCAATCTGGAGTTCAACCCTGGGGGAAGCAAGACTAGATTGCCGAGGCCATGCATTCTGCCCCCATCCCACTCTCTGCCCCGCGAGGTCCACCAACTCTGCGGGCGTATGTGTTCAATGGACCTTGCGGAAGTAGTTGCCCAAATGCGGTGCCATTGCTCGTTGTGAAAGTTCTGCCCGGCTTTCTCCGACAGGTGTTCTTCGTATCTGTGCAAGAAGTACCGTAACTCCTCTCCCCAATTGGTGTAGCAATCTACACTGCGTAGTTGCTCCACAGCTTTATCAAGCGGGAACCTGCTGCCAATCGCAGACAACCCGTCAAGTGTTGCCTTGGATGACAGTGACTCGTTGACAATCCTCCAAGCAAGCCGCACATAATCGCCGACGGACGAGCGAGCATCTCTTCCGTACATACCGTATATGCGGAAGGTCACGTTCTCCCATCGGCGGAGTATCCTGTCGCGCTCACTCTTGGTGAAGTCCTGACGCAAATGCACCGCTGTTGCTACCAACCTGGCTTGGACAATTCTGTTGACCGCAGCCATCCTGTGATTGGCTTCGATCTGATCGACAGCTTCGGTAACGTTCTTTAGCCACCGGGTTGTCTCAATCACCTGTTCGGGGCTGTCTTTAGACTGTTCGTAGAGCATCAGCGCGGCATCTTCTTCGCCTAATGGCCGACTTGGGCACACCGGGTTTCGGAGCGTAGCGGCAAATCGCAATGATTCGGTGCTCAAACCTAGGCGGAGACCAACGCAGCCGTATATCTGTGTCCACAGCATATGGACCCTATCAATGGTCTCCGACCTGTTCACTGCGCTATCAAACACAATCGCCATGAGCATGCTCTTGAGGCGGTCAAACCAAGACACATCCAATCCCCGACTGTTGAGGACCTCGAACACGGTGTAGACGAGAGACTCGTCACCGATTTCATGCAAGATGAAGGTCAATCGGTTCTTCAGCAGCGTGACCAGTTCTACAAGAGAGTTATCGCTGCTCTGCCAACTGGCTACAAACTCCTCGCACTCCTCCATCGCAGCCAGAAGCTGGTAATCGGCATGGGTTGCGGTATCTTCTGATGACGGGTGCGTTCCATGCTTCAGGTAATTTGCGAAGTAATCGCTGGTATCGTGGTTGGTTTGCAACAGTAGCAGAGTGGCATTATCGTCCTTGACCAGCGAAGAATTGAGCTCGTCACGAACTCTCGCGTCCGAAGTGTCGATTGCCACGGCGATAGCCTTAAGCAGCAGGATCAACGTTGTGATCCTCTGTTGCCCATCCACTATGTCGATGAACTGATGCGCTGTAGTCCCGATAGTCTCCTCTTTGCGTCTAAGTCCGACTACAGTCGCCATGAAATGCGACCGACTTGTTCCGTGCGCAAAGACCCGCCGGATGTCCTCAAACAAGTCCTGTCGCTGTTTACGGTGCCAGCTATATGACCGCTGATACTGGGGGATTCTGAAGAGACGGCCTTGAAACAGCTGTGCGAGCGTAACGTGCTGAGGCTGGATATCAATCAACGGCTGTTGCCTCCTCTTTCGGGCCGGGGTTGTCCCTCCACCACACTCTGCCGTGGTAGTGAAGAGCGTAGAACGCCGATCCGGGGGGAGTCAACGAAGATGAGAAAAACTCATACAACCGAAAGCTACGAACGAGTGCTAGAATGCGATGGGGTCAAGAACTGACGCGGAGCGGATCGATGGGGATGCCATCGGCCTACACGAGGGGCTACGAGCTGGCCCGGGCGATCGATCCGGAGCGGGCGCAGAACTACATCGCTCACACGGTCATCGGCGACCCCGAAGCCGACGGGCTGATGGAGGAGCTTGCCCCCCTGGGCCAGACGGAGCTGGGCAGGCTGATCCGCACCGGGATGGAGGGCGACGAGCGTGCGCTGCGGGACGCGCCGGCCGTCCTGCGGGAGTTCTTCGAGTCCTGTTCGACTCCGCCCGACTGGCTCGACTTGCCCGGGCACTTCCCGGGCATCCGCATGTTCCACCGCAACGCGCGGCTGATGCTGGGAGCGATGGTGGCCGGCACGCTGGTGGAGGGGTTCGCCACGAACATCGCCAAATCCTTCTTCATCACGGGAAAGATCCGTGACCAGGGCATTCGACGGCTGAGACAGAACAACCGCCACATGATGGAGATCTTCCTCCCCGGCGGCATGGACCGAGATGGTGACGGATGGAAGCTGTCCGTCCGCATCCGCCTGGTCCATGCGATGGTCAGGCGCCTGCTGGACGCATCGGACGACTGGGACCACGAGGCGTGGGGCACGCCGGTCAGCGCGGCCCACACGGGCTTTGCGATCACCGCGTTCTCGGCGAGGTCGCTGATACACCTGAAGAGACTGGGCGCCAAGTTCGACGACGAAGAGCGCGCGAGCTTCATGCAGGTCTGGCGCTACTCCGGCCATCTCATGGGCATCCCCGAGACGATCCTGTTCCGCGATGAGTCGGACGCCCTGGAGACGTTCAAGGTTGGGCTTGCGTGCGAGCCCGAGGCCGAGCTTGAGTCGGTATCGCTTTCAAATGCGCTGGTCAACTCGTCACCGTTGATTGCGGGAGTGACCGAACCGGTGGCCCGCCGAAAGCTGGCGCACTACGTGTTCCGAATCTCTCGCGCGCTCATCGGCCCCGATGTAGCGGAGCAGCTCATGTTTCCCCGCTACCCCACGTTCGGGGTGCTGTGGTGGTTCCGCATGCAGAACCGGTACGACGACTTCATGAACGGGCTCTTCAAGAGCCGCGCGCGGAAGAACAACAAGCTGACTGCCATGCTGGACGTCTCGATGGTGGACGAGGCGGGGATAAGCTACCGGCTGCCAGACCACGTCCATGCGGAGGAGTCCCATCGGTGGTGAGTCGGGGGTGGGTGCGGGGGTGTGGGGACGCAACTGCTCGCGGGGTGGTGGGCGTCTAAACGGAGTCAGGCTGAGTCTTGTAGCGAGAAAGGTTGTGGAGGGGCTATTCCGAGGGCCTGCGGCGCAGCCACGGTCCGTTGTATTTCGAGGGGTAGTGGCAGCCTATTGGGCCACAACCAATGGCACTTCACCAATGCGCTCGTTCCGTGCTAACAGCATCCGGTCAAGGCTAGGATTTCGCACTCCACCACAGACCGGGCAGTGCCCAAATTGCGACTCGCATTTCTCCCAGTTGTATCGTGGCCATCGTCCAGTCTTTTCGTGGAATTTGTGCTTAATGCGCGCCTCCACATGCCATGCCTCCAACCTGGTTAGCCCTCCAAGTAGAATCCGCGCCCGAAGTCGTGACGTCTTGTCTTGTCTGTGCTGTTCGGCTCGTGCTGATAGTTTCTGCCCAGTCATTCCAATGTACACACAGGTTGAGAGGGAGAAGATGACATCCTTCGGAGTGTCATCCTCCCATAGACCGTAGACCATATACTTCCTACTGCTCATAGGTCCCTCAACACCCCTACTGGAACGCGGGCATGATGTCCTCGATGAAGGCCTGGAGGGCGTCCCAGTCGAAGGGGGCGCGCATGGTGATGTTGACGCCCTGCGCCCCGGCGTCGCCGAAGACGCCGATGTGGTCGATGACCTCCTGGGCCCTGCCGGTCAGCGCGCCGCCCTCCTGGGGACGGCCCCGGAGGGCCTCGCGCTTGCTCTTCGCCGACGCTTCGTCCGTGCCCATGGCGAAGTGGAGGTTCACACTGCGGGCGATGGTCGCCGGGTCGCGGCCCTCGGTCTCGCACCAGCGGTCGAGCACTTCGATCTTGTGGCGATACCTGTCGGCGGTGATGTACGGGACGTTCCAGCCGCCGGCGTACCGGGCCGCGAGGCGCAGGGTCCGTCGCTCGCCACCGCCGCCAATCCAGATGCGGGGCGGCTGCTGCACCGGCCGGGGGCTGCAGTAGGCGTCCGTGAGCTGGAAGTGCTGCCCGGAGAAGGTGGTCTGCTCCTGGGTGAGCATGGAGCGGATGACCTGCACACCCTCGTCCAGCATGTCCAGGCGGTTCTTCACCGGCGGGAAGGGGATGCCGAACGCGTTGTACTCCATCTCGAACCAGCCCCCACCCAGGCCCAGCTCCAGGCGGCCGTTGCTGACGTGGTCGATGGTGACGGCGGCCTTGGCGAGCACCGCCGGGTGGCGGAAGCCCATGCAGAAGACGAGGGAGCCCACGCGCACGTTGCGGGTCTCGGCCGCGAGAGCCATGAGGGTGGAGACGGCCTCGAAGCACGGGCCGGAGCCGTCGGGCGAGGGGTTGTCGTAGAAGTGGTCCCAGATACTGATCCAGTGGAAGCCGGAGGAGTCCGCGATGTGCCAGAGGCGGCGCAGGTCCTCGTAGGTGCAGTTCTGGGGGCCTGTGTGCATTCCGATCTTGATGGTCATGGCTCTCCTAAAAGGTCCAGGTACTTGAGGCCGTTGCCGGTGTTCAGGAGGACGATGGTCCCCTCGGGGTCGACGGCGCCCTGGGCGAGGAGCGTGCGCAGCGCGGCCAGGGTGCCCGCGCCCTCGGGGCAGGCGAAGACGCCCTCGAGCTCCGCCATCTCCCGGACGCCGGCACGAATCTCGTCGTCGCTCACGGTGAGGGCCGTGCCGCCGCTGTCGCGGATGACCTGGAGGATGAGGTCGTCGGCGAAGGGGCCGGGGACGCGTAGCCCCGCGGCGATGGTCTGCGGGTTCTCCCAGGGGTCGATGCGGTCTTTGCCCTCGTGGTAGGCCTTGACCAGCGGCGCGCAGCCCTCCGACTGGACGCAGACCATGCGGGGTCTACGGTCGTCGGTGAGCCAGCCCATGGCGGCCATCTCCTCGAAAGCCTTCCAGATGCCGAGGATGCCGGTGCCGCCCCCGGTGGGGTACATGACGACGTCCGGGGCCTTCCAGCCGAAGTCCTGGGCGAGCTCGTAGCCCATGGTCTTCTTCCCCTCGACGCGGTAGGGCTCCTTCATGGTGGAGAGGTCGAAGAGGCCCTCCTCGGCGGCGCGCTCGCGGGCGATGCGGCCGGCGTCGCCGATGTGGCCTGCGACCAGGTCCCAGCGAGCGTTGTAGAACTGGACCTCGGTCACGTTGGCCTGGGGCGTCTCGCGAGGCACGGTGATGTAGGCCTCGGCGCCGGCGCGGGCGACGTAGGCGGCCAGCGCGCCCCCGGCGTTGCCCGCCGACGGCATGGCAAATCGCCGCACGCCAATCTCCACGGCGCGAGAGACGGCCGCGGACAGGCCGCGGGCCTTGAAGCTGCCCGTGGGGTTCAGCCCCTCGTCCTTGATGTACAGCCGAGGACAGCCCAGCGCCTGCCCCAGCCGCCTGGCGTGGAGCAACGGCGTGCCGCCCTCGCCCAGGGAGACGACGTTCTCAGGAGACCTGACGGGCATCACCTCGAAGTAGCGCCACATGGTCGGCTGGCGGCTCGCAAGCTCCGCAGGGCCGACGGCGCGTGCGGCGCCCTCCAGGTCGTAGCGGGGGTAGAGGACGCGACCGCAGTGGGTGCAGACGTTCTGCGGGGCGTCGGCGTCGTGCTCGGCGCCGCAGACGGTGCACTCCAGGTGGGTCAGGTAGCTGCGCATGGCCGCTCCAGGAGGTGAGTGACGGCATGATACCACGGAGTTGCGCCGCCGGTCTCAACGGCTACAATAGAGCCACCAGCCGCCGGGTTGCACCCATCGGCGGCGGAAGGAGGGTCCCGTGACCACCATTCTGGAGCAATACCACGCCCGCCATCGAAAGTCGGAGGAGCTGTTCCAGCAGGCCCGAGAGCTGTTCCCCGACGGCGTCACCCACGACACCCGCTACGTGACCCCCTTCGGCATCACCGTCACGCACGCCCAGGGGCCGCGGAAGTGGGACGTGGACGGCAACGAGTACATCGACTACGTCATGGGGCACGGCGCGCTGCTGCTGGGGCATGCCCACCCCGCCGTGACCGCCGCCGTGGCGGAGCAGGTGGGACGGGGGACGCACCTGGGCGGCAACCACGCGCTGGAGGCGGCCTGGGCGCGCCTGGTGGTGGACCTGATACCGTCGGCGGAGAAGGTGCGGTTCACCTCGTCCGGCACGGAGGCGACGCTGCTGGCGGCGCGACTGGCGCGCGCCTACACGGAACGGTCGGTCATCATCAAGTTCCAGGAGCACTTCCACGGCTGGAACGACTACATGATGGCGGGGTCGGGCCGCGGGAGCGGGGGCATCCCGGAGGGGACGTTCGGGAGCATGCTGGTGCTTCCGCCGAACGACATATCGCTCGTGGAGAAGGCCTTCCAGGAGAACGACGACATCGCCGCCGTTATCATCGAGCCCACGGGCGCCCACATGGGCACGCTGCCCGTCTACCCCGACTTCATCCAGGGCCTGCGGGAGGTCACCAGCCGGCACGGCGCCGTGCTGATCTTCGACGAGGTGGTGACGGGCTTCCGCATCTCGCCGGGCGGGGCGCAGGCGCGGCTGGGGGTGACGCCGGACCTGACGACGCTGGCGAAGATCCTGGGCGGCGGCCTGCCCGGCGGCGGCGTGGCCGGGCGGCGGGAGATCCTGGACATGATTGCGCACCAGGAGGACCCGGCGTGGGACGACGTGCGACGAGTCGCCCACCCGGGCACGTTCAACGCCAACCCGCTGTCGGCGGCGGCGGGGATCGCTGCGCTGGAGCTGGTCGCCACAGGCGACCCCAACGCTCGCGCCGACCGGGCAGCGGCGCGCATTCGCCGGGAGCTGAACAACCTCATGGCGCGCATGGAGATACCGGGCTGCTGCTACGGCCTGGCCTCGCTCTTCCACCTGAGCTTCGGGTCGCCGTGCGGCTCCATCGAGGACGGCGTCAACATGCGGCCGCACAGCGAGCTCCAGGCGGGCATGACTCCGACGATATCGATGAACCTGAAGCGTGCGATGCTCAACCAGGGCGTCGACCTGATGGGCGGGCGCATGGGCATCGTGTCGGCGACGCACACCGACGCGGATATCGACCGGACGCTGGCGGCGTTCGAGGAGGGGCTGGACGCGCTGCGCCGCGAGGGGAAGGTCTAGGCGCTCGCCTCGTCCTCCTCCGGGGTCGCGACCTCGCGGTCGACGCCTGCCACCTGATCGACGGCGCGCTCCAGGCCGCCCGCCTCATCCTCTGCGACGTGAAGCATGCCGAATCGGACCCGGTCGAACGCGTCCGTGAGGCCCTCGACGGGCACCTGCGGGAAGGACTCCCGCAGCCGTGCCGCGTACTCCAGCGGCGTCTCTGCGAAACCCCGCCCGCGGCCGCGACGCGTCGCGGCGTTGAGGAGGCGGTAGTAGGCGCGGCGGACCCGGGCGTCGGGGTCGCGGCCGCCGGGCAGGGCGTAGCGGTAGGGCGGCGGGGCCGAGCGCCATCGGGGCATGAGGCCGGCCAGCAGGCTGCCCATGTCCTCGGGCGACGCCTCATCGCGCACCGACTCCCGGACCATGCCCTCGCCGTCGCCTCGCGCCAAGAGCTTCGTCCACAGGATCCAGTAGAGGAAGCCGAGGATGGCCAGCAGGGCGACGGTGATGAAGGACCACTTGATGATCGAGACTACGACGCCGGGTATGCCATCGCCGCGCTCCGCCGCGTCTCGCAAGCCGTCGAATCCGCCGGCCTCGCCCTGCCGGGGCGCGAGGTTCTCCTCGCCGACGAGGCTCAGGAGCGCCTCCATCGCGACGAGGATGGCGCGCAGGAGGTACTCGACGAGGAAGAGGACGACCACCAGGAGGCCCTCGGCCACGAGGCCGGCGGCGGCCAGCAGGCCCAGGGCGACGTCCGACACGAAGGTCTCGGGGAGGAGGCTGACGATGAAGCCCGCGACCAGCACGACGCCCGTGACCATCGTGAACAGCCGGACCCAGGGCGGCGCGAGCGCTCCCTCCTCGAGGTTCGACAGGGCGAGGCCGCCCAGAGATGCCGCGAAGAAGACGAAGGCCAGGGGCGTCACGGGCAGGCTCACGTCCGTCAGCACTCGGAACAGCGCTGCGCCGATGAGGACGCCCATGCCCCACGGGAACACCCGGCCCAGGGTCTCGCCGGGGGCGGTGCGGGAGCCCAGCCACAGCCCGCGCCACCAGAGCAGCAGCGTGGCGAACAGGACGAGCAGCGTCCGGCTAAGCTCGACACTCGTGACGTTGCCGCGGACGAGGTGGAGCAGCCACAGGCCGCCACCCTCGTGGACGGCGACGAGGACGTAGACGACGACCACGGACGTCCACAGGGCGATGCTGCGGGTCCAGGCCTCGGGCAGGTGGAGGCCGACGGTCCACCGCTGCACGACAAGGCCGATGCCGAGAAGGACGAGGACGCCGGGCCAGGACAAGAGCGGCGCGCCGTCGCCCACGCCCGCGCCGATGACGCTGAGCACCAGGAAGATCCAGGCGCTCTCGACGATTAGCAGCGCGACGCGGACCGCGCGGTCAGCTAGCGTCGCCATTCTCCTCCTCCAGCGACGCAAGGTAGGGGGCTAGGTCCGACCACGGGACGCCCACGGGCATCCTGTCCGGCTCGAAGTCCGCCACCCACAGCACTATGGGGACGCGCTTCTCGTGCAGGAGCAGCTGCAGCGACTGCCGCAGCTCCGCGGTGAGGATGGCGGTGATCAGCACCAGGGTCACGCCGGGCGGGAGCCGCCGGGCCGCCATGAGCAGCTGCTCCTCGATGGGGGAGCCGACGTAGGGGGTGACCATGGCCAGCGCCTCGTAGATCATGTCGAGCTGCTGGCGGCTGCGTCCGGGGGCCACGCTCATCGGGTGGTCGTACAGGGCCGACTTGCCGTTGGTGATAAGGCCGACGTTGAGGCCGTGGCCCAAGGCCTCCTGGGTCAGCGATGCCGCCGTGGTCAGCACGCGCTCGAGGTGGTGGGGAATGGCCCCGCCGTACGGGAGCCCGATGGTGTCGACGTTCACCACCGGCACCGCCAGGATCGAGGCCCCCGGCTCGAACACCTTGACCTGCAGCCCGCCGCGCCGCGCCGTCGCCTTCCAGTCGATGTGCTTGACGGGGTCGCCGGGGAGGTAGTCGCGGACGCCGGCGGGCCGGGCCGGGTCCTGGTACAGCCGCCGCGCCCCTCGGCGGTCGCCGACGGGCCAGCGGGCGGGCAGGCCGGTATCGGGGAGGGGGACAGTGCGCGGGTACACCAGGATGAAGTTCTGCTCGGTCATCGAGCGCTGTCGGGGGAAGAAGCCGAAGATGTCGCCCGTGCGCAGCGACGCGGGGCCCAGGCGGAAAAGGCCGCGGCGGGTGCAGCGCAACCGGTACGTCCATCGGACGCGCTCGTAGGAGCCGAGGGAGACGCGATGGACCAGGTTCTGCACCAGCAGCTTGGGGTCCCACTCGAGGGGATGCTCCACGAGCTCCAACCCCTCCGGCACCGAGTCCATCAGCCGCACCCAGGCCAGGGGGATGGGCTTGCGGTTGGTGACGGTGATGCGGAGGAGGACCTCGTCGCCCGCAAAGGAGCGGTTGGTGGACAGCGTCCGCTCAAAATCGAGGCGCTCCAGGGAGAGCCTGCTCCAGAGCCAGGCCCCGCCGGCCACAAGCAGCCCCATGCCGCCGACCGCGGCGAGGACGGGATGCTCGCCCGCGAGGCCCATGACCACCAGGGCGAGGAACAGGACGCCCCAGACGGAGCCGAGCACTGGCTAGGACTCGACCGGGACGGGGACGGACTGCAACACCTCTGCCACCACCTCCTCCGCGGTCTTGCCGCGCAGCCGGGCCTGGGGGGCCAGCACCAGCCGGTGGGACAGGACGGGGTCGGCCAGGCGCTTCACGTCGTCGGGGAGGACGTAGGAGCGGCCCTCGATCGCTGCGAGGGCCTGCACGCCCTTGTAGAGGAAGAGGGCGGCCCTGGGGCTGGCGCCCAGCTCCAGGGAGGGGTGCTCCCTGGTCGCCCGGACGACTCGGAGGAGGTACTCCCGCAGCGAGTCCTCCACGGCCACGTCGGGGACCAGGGCCTGCGCCGCCGTCAGCTCCTCCGGGCTCACCACCGCGTCGACCTCCGGGGCGGAGACCGCGTCGCGCTGGAAGCGCAGCAGGATCGCGCCTTCGTCCTCCAGCGACGGGTAGCCGAGGGCCACGCGGAGCATGAATCGGTCGGTCTGCGCCTCGGGCAGGGGGAAGGTGCCCTCCATCTCGATGGGGTTCTGGGTCGCCACGACGAGGAAGGGCGCGGGCAGCGCGCGGGTGACGCCGTCGACGGTCACCTGGCGCTCCTGCATCGCCTCCAGCAGCGCCGACTGTGTCCTGGGGGTGGCCCGGTTGATCTCGTCGGCGAGCAGGACGCGGGCGAAGATGGGGCCGGGATGGAAGTCGAACTCGCCGCTGCGCTGGTTGTAGATGTTGGTGCCGAGGACGTCGACGGGGGTGAGGTCGGGCGTGAACTGGATGCGCTTGAAGGAGAGGCCGAGGGACTGGGCCAGGGTGCGGGCCAGGGTGGTCTTGCCGATGCCGGGGACGTCCTGCACCATGATGTGGCCGTTGCAGAGCAGGGCCACGAGGACGAGGTCCAGCGGCCCGTCCTTGGTCACCACGACGCGGCGGACGTTGGCCCGGAGACGGTCGGCCAGGCTGGGAATGGGCGTGAGGTCCGGGGTTGTGGTCATCCTTCTCCTTGAGGGCTGGTGTGTCCGGCCTGTTGCGCGCGGGACTGCGGCGTCCGGTTACTGGCCCGAATCATAGTGCCGCACGCTCGGCTGTGTCCAGAGAGGGCGACATGCGAAAAAGGCTGGGGGCGGTTGACACATCTATCGTTAGTCGATATACTTGCCGTTACTATATCGGCTTACGTTACAGTTACCGGCAACTCGGAATAGCAACGGAGAGCCACCTCTCGGAAGGTGAGGCGACAATGCAGAGCCAGACGCCTTCGGGCGCGCTCCCACTACCAGTGTCGCAGATGCACATTCTCCTCGCCCTGACCACGGGGGACAAGCATGGCTACGCGATCATGAAGGAGGTGGAGGCGTTCACCGACGGCGCCGTTACGATGGGCCCGGGCACGCTGTACGGCGCCATCAAGCAGATGCTGAAGGCAGGGTTGATCGAAGAGAGCTCCGACCGACCGGACCCCGACCTGGACGATGAACGCCGGCGCTACTACCGCGTCACCGACATGGGCCTTCGCGTTCTCGACGCCGAGGTGGCCCGCATCGAGCAACTCGCCCGCACCGCGAGGACCAGGCGGACGGGCGTCATGCCAAGGCTGGGCGTCTGAGATGCTCTCCGAGCGGGTGTACCGCGCTCTCCTTGTCGCCTACCCCAGGGAGTTCCGGGGAGACTACGGCGACCTGATGCTCCAATTCGTCCGGGACAGGATGCGCCGGGACGGCAGGGGCGTGCGCGGAATCCTCATCTGGGCCCACCTGGTCTTCGACCTGTTCGCCTCCGCCTTTCGGCAACGTATAGGAGGATACGACATGAGCAGAGGCGTACCGATTATCGAGACCGAAGCGCTCACCAAGATCTATGGGAATATCACCGCCGTAGACCGTCTCTCAATGTCCGTTCCCCAAGGCCACGCCTTCGGGCTGCTCGGCCCGAACGGCTCCGGCAAGACCACCACGATGGGGATGCTGCTCGGCCTGGTGCGCCCAACGTCCGGCAGCTTCAGCCTCTTCGGCTCTGCCGAGGGACTGGAACAGTCCCTGCGGCGCATCGGCGCCATCATCGAGTATCCGGCCTTCTACCCCTACCTCACGGGCCGGGAGAACCTCCAGTACTTCCAGGGCATCTTCGAACGTGGCGCCCCGGAGGACATCGACGGCCTGCTGGAGAAGGTCGGGCTGGCGGACAGGGCGGACTACCGCTTCAGCACCTACTCGCTGGGCATGAAGCAACGTCTGGGGCTGGCCTTTGCCCTGCTCGGCGATCCCGAGGTCCTCTTTCTGGACGAACCGACCAACGGCATGGACCCCAACGGCATGGCCCAGGTGCGCCACCTGGTCCGCGAGCTCTGCGCGGACGGGAGGACGGTCCTGGTGGCCAGCCACCTCCTGAGCGAGGTAGAGCAGATGTGCGACAGCGTGGTCATTCTGGCCAAGGGGTCGCTCATCGCCCAGGGAGCGGTCACGGACATTCTCCGGGCCGGTGACCAGCTTCGGCTCAAGACCACCGACGACGACAAGGCCATGGCAATCCTCTCGGCGCTGGACTGGATCGAGGACGCGGCGATCGAACAGGGCGAAGTCATCGTCTCCGCCCCAAGCGACAGAGCTGCGGAAATTGCAACGGCTCTCGGCCGCTCTGGCGTCTACGTGGTCGAGACGAGCGCAGGCCGTGGTTCGCTGGAGAAGTACTTTCTCGAAGTCACCGGAGACGAGCGCGAAAGCGAGCAGCGACTCACGCAACCCAGAGAGGAGAAGCGGAACTGATGCAGCAGGTCCTCCATCTGAGCAAATGGGAGTGGTTCAAGCTCCGGCGGCTGCGGATGCCCTGGGTGCTTCTCGTCGTAGCGCTGCTGGTCTCGCAGCTGGGCATCTGGACCAGCTACCTGGCCTACCACAACGACATAGTGCAACAGATCGTCACCGGCACCTTCGCTTCGTACAGCGCCTCAACGGAACAAGACGGCGTGCGAATATCGGTGACAATGACCTGTGCGGATGCGGTGAAGGGCCGCGTCCCGACAGGCCTCAATCGGCTGCCCGAAGAGTACCGGCAGCGGTTCTTGAAGGACGCGGACGAGTGGCTTGGCAGCGGGGCATGTGAGAACTTTCAGTCCGTCGACGAGCTTCGCAGGGGCTTCACACTCCCGAACAGCATCGCCGCGAGTGTGTCGGGGTTTGCCTCCGTGGGCCCAATCGCCATCGGCCCCTTGCTGCTCATAGTCCTTGCGGCTTCTCTCGTGGGGTCGGAGTACGGCTGGGGCACTCTGCGAACCGTCCTTACGGGAGGCGTCAGCCGCTGGAAGTTCCTCTCGGCAAAGCTTCTACTGCTTCTCCGGTTGTGTGCTGGCGTGCTCGTGATAATCGCGTTGCTGGCGGTGGTGTCGAGTCTCACAGCCGGCTTCTTCTCGCCGGACGAGGCGGGTGAGCTTGCGGACTCCGGAAGCTGGCCCGACGTGATTGTGGTCTTCTTGAAGACCCTGTACGGCTTCCTGCCGTTCATCGGCATCAGCGTCTTTGCTACAGTGCTCACGTCCTCGCGCAGCGTGGGCATAGCGGTTTCGGTTGGCTACTTCATAGTGGAATCGATAGTCGCGCCCGTACTCCGCCTCAGCGACACCCTTGGAAATACCACCGACTACCTTCTCATTCAGAGCTTCCGGTCGTGGATAGCCGTGCCGGTCGCGGAGGATGGAGACCTACTTCGGGCCTTCTTGGTCATCTTGGCATACACCACCGTCTTCATGGTGGCGACCTCGTGGGTGTTCCGACGAAGGGACATCGTCGGCGCTGCCGGGGACTGACCCTGTGGGCTGCCCCGCCTCCCCCTCCCCGTCCGGGGGCTCCGGTGGGGGCTGGGGCATCGCGTGCTGCAGGTTCTCGGCGTCACGGGCGGCGCACTCCTCGGCGTAGACCAGGAGGTCGCGGGCGGCCGCGGCGACGCGGGCGTCGACGATGCGGCCGCGGTGCACGCCGTAGGCCTCGCCGCGCCGGTCCGCCTCCTCGAAGGCGTGGACGATGGCCAGCGCGTCCTGCGCCTGCTCCGTCTGCGGCGTGAAGGCGCGGTTGGCGGCCTCCACCTGCGACGGGTGGACGACGACTGCGCCGCGGTGTCCATCGGGCGGGAGGCCCAGGGCGCGGGCGGCTAGGTCGGCCTCTCCGCGGCAGTAGGCGAGCGCGTCGGCGTCCCACGGCGCACCCAGGGGCAGGCCAAGGTCCGCTGCGAGGCCAGTCTCGCCGACGATGCCCCCGGCCGCGATGCGAGAGCTCGCGGCGGCGATGGCGTGCGCGTTCCGCACGCCGCAGGCGGTCTCGACGGTGGCGGCGATGCGCGTCGTGCCCGGGGGGATGCCGCGCTCCGCTTCCAGGCGAGCGAGCACGCGGTCCGCATGCGCGACGTCTTCCGGCGACTTGGCCTTGGGGAGGATGACGCCGGTGAGCCCCGGCCACACTGACGCGTCGCAGTCGTCCTCGACCGCGTCGCGGTTGATGCGCACCCAGGCCTCGGCGCCGCCCGCCGTGACCAGTGACAGCGCCTCCCGGACGAGCGTCCGGGCGTGGGCGCGCTCGTCCGGCGCGACGGCGTCCTCCAGGTCGAGGATGATGGCATCGGCGTTGCGGCGGGATGCGCTCTCGACGAACCGCCGGACGTTTACGGGCATGGCGAGGGTGGAGCGGCACACGCGGCTCACGGCGACGCCTCCTCGGGCGCGGTGGCCGGGCCGCTCCGCAGCAGCGCGACGGCCAGGCGGAGGCGCGAGCGCGACACGGCCTCGCCCGACGCGGCATCCTCCAGCGTCCGGTGAGCCTCGGCCAGGGTGGCCTCCGGCGCCGTGAAGCCGTCGGCGCAGGCGGCTACGGCCTCGGGGTGGAGGGTCACGGCGCCGTGGAAGCCCGAGAGGCGTGCGAGGCGTGCGGCGCTGTGCAGCCGGTCGTGAGCGTCGTCGCCCAGTGCCTCGTCGAGGTGGCCGAGGGCGATGGTTGTACCGAGCGAACCCAGCAGCCGGACGCCGCCCGCGGCGGCGGCGAGGGCGGCCCGACCCCACACGTAGGCTGTCGATGGGAACCGGGGGTCGGGCCCGGTGAGGTAGGGGGTCGAGTCTCCGACGCCGGTCGTGTCGAAAGCAAGATCGCCCACACCCACGACCACCGCCTCGACGCGAGGGCTCGCGGCGATGATCTCTCGGACCGCCCACAGCCCCGCGCCGGAGGTCAGCAGGGCCGTGACGCGGACCGGGGTGGGAAGACGTCGCGCCTGCTCCAGGGACGTCAGGGCGGCGTCGAGTTCCGCCAGCGCGCTGGGGTCGTCCACAGCCATCATGACGCCCGAGAGGCCGGGCCACACGCAGGCGACCAGGTCCTCCCGCAGCGTCGCGGGGTCGATGCGGACGAAGACGCGGCTGTAGGACTTGGATGCGGCGGTGACCTCGCCCCAGACCAGGGCTCGGGCGCGGTCTCGGCGCGTCGCATGGACGAGGCCGCACAGGTCTAGGCAGACCGCGTCCGGTCGGGCGTCGATCGCTGCGGGGACGGCATCGGGCCGGTCGGCGGGCGTGAGGAGCACGGAGCGCAGGCCGGGGCGCGCTGCGGACGCCACCGCTGCGTCGGGCAGGGCGAGCCGGCGCGGCCTTCGGACCTCCGGGGACAGCACGACGGCCATCAGTCGACGCGTTGCCTCGCCGTCATTGTCGGGCACGCGCCAGCGTCGCTGCGTCGCCGGGTCGAGGGCAGCACTGCGGAACGCAAGGTAGCTGCGACGGTTGAGGAAGCCTGCCAGCATTCCGGCCAAGCCAAGGGAAGTGAAGATGACCTGCGCCACGCCGTCAGGGCCGACGAGGAGGGCCAGGAGGACCACGAGCGCGCCGAGGACGACAGTCTGCACTCGCGGGGCGACGATGCGCACGAGGCCGTCGAGCTGGTCGTAGGTGATGGCCTCGACGCGCTCGCGGTCGCCCTTGACCTCGTAGCGGACGATGCGGCGGTCCGTGGCGTAGAAGGCCCCGTGGGAGGCGAGCACGACCTCGCGGTCGAGCAGGTGATCTGCGCTCAGTGGATGTTCGACTGCTCGTGCCATCGGGCGGCCTCGCTAGGCGGACGCCGGGAGGGGTTTGCGCGCCTCCCTGGCCCGGACCGCGGCGGCCCACTCGAGGACTGCGTGGCTGTGCCGGAACGTCGCCATGTCGGCCACTGTGCCGTCGGCGAGGGCGACGGCGCCCCGGCCGCCCTGCGCTGCGGCCTCGACGGCCTCCTTCACCCTGTGCGCCTGCTCGACCTCCGCCGGGGAGGGAGCGAAACCTTCGTTCAGCGCCGGGACGTCGGCGGGGTCGACGCAGAGCGCGCCTCTCAGGCCCTGGAGCCGTGCGCGCCGGACGCGCTCGGCGGGAGAGCCGCCGCCGCAGAGCAGCAGCACGCCGTGGGCCTGGACGCCGGCGACGCGGGCCGCCACGACGGTCCGGCCGCGGGCGTAAAGGAGCGGGTCAGCGTCGTCGGACGCCTCGACGGCCATGTCGGCCAGGACGCCTTCTTCGTCGAGGCTAAGCGCGACGACGCGTGTGCTGGCCGCGGCCAGGAGCTCCGCATCGAGGACGGTCTGGGCGCTCCCCAGCACCAGCTCCAGGTCGAAACGGCCGCGGGGCAGGCCCAGCGAACGCTCGGCCGCGGCCAGGAGGGCGTCGAGCTCGGCCACCTCCTCCGGCCGGCTGACTGGGGCGATGATGCCGGCCACGCCCGGCAGCGCGCACGCCGCGACGTCGACCGCGGCCGTTGCTGCGTCGACCCACGCGAGGAGGTCGGCGCCGCAGCCGGCGAGGCGCTGCACGGCGTGGGGGAGTGCGAGGCGGGCCGCGGGCTGCTGCGCGCTGGACGCGGCGTAGCCGAGGTCGAGCACGACGGCGTCGGCGCCGCTCTGCGCCGCCGCGTCGATGGCCGCGGCGTCGAGCGGCGAGACGAGGAGCTTGGAGCGACGGACGAGGGAAGAGACCTTGGGGCGTATCATTCGATGGGGCGGCGCCTCACGTGTGCGGGCCAGCATAGCACGATGGAGGGGGGCTGTAAACGCAGCCGTACGCTGCGAGGATTCGCTTTACACGCATGATGACGCACTCTACCATGGGCCGGATGCACGAGGCGTAGCTTCCGAGGAGGACGCATCCCCAACGACGCAGTGATCGCATTCATCGGCGGCACAGGGCCCGAGGGCCGGGGGCTTGGCCTGCGTTTCGCCGCGGCGGGCCACCCGGTGCTCATCGGCTCACGGGACGAGGGCCGGGCCGCGGAGGCGGCGGAGAAGGTCCGCCAACTCAGCCCCGGTCTGCAGGTGGACGGCGTGTCGAACGCGGAGGCGGCGGCGCGCGGCGACGTGGTGTTCATCGCCGTGCCCCACGACGCGCAGCGGCAGACCCTGGCACCGCTTGCCGAGGCCCTCGCCGGCAAGGTGGTGGTGAACGTCGTCGCGCCGCTGGCGTTCACCAAGGCGGGCGTGCGGGCCGTGCCGGTCGAGGAGGGGTCCGCGGCGCAGCAGTCGCAGGCCCTGCTGCCGCGCTCCCGCATCGCCGCGGCCTTCCACAGCATCAGCGCGCGAGACCTGCTCGCGCCGGGCCACACCATCGACTGCGATGTGGTGGTGTGCGGCGACGACGCCGACGCCAAGGCGCAGGTCATGGCGCTGGCCGAGTGCATCCCCGGCGTCCGGCCGCTGGACGGCGGCGGGCTGGAGTGCGCTCGCTACGCGGAGGAGCTGACGGCGCTGCTGCTGAACCTGAACCGGACGTACAAGGGCCGGGCGATGGTGAAGTTCGTGGGGATCTAGGGTGGCCGGTTGCCCCCGCTCGTGGTGAGCCTGTCGGACCACGGGCCCAGACCCTTCGACAGGCTCATGAACGACGAGAGTTATGCCGCCGGAAACCCTATCTCCTCCAGGCTTGCGGTGATCGCCGTGCGGCTGGCGGTCTCCGGGTCGTGGAGGACGGTGATGGTCTTTCGGTCCAGGTCGCCCTCCACCTCCACCACGCCGCCCAGGCGGCCCAGCACGCCGCAGACCGTCTCGATGCAGCCGTCGCAGTGAAGGCCGGGGACCGATAGGGTCAGCTGCTCCACGTCATCCTCCGAGTCCGGTGTCAGGTGGCTGCTATGCTATCATGCATCCGCCTGTGAGACCTCTGCCGACGGGAGGCCGTGTGGAGAAGGCGCCAACGGAACGGGCCCCGCTGTCGCCACTGTTCATCGTGGTGACGGCCGTGTTCATCACGGCGCTCATCAGCGCGAACATCATCGCCGTCAAGCTGGTGGTCATCGCCGGCGAGGTGCTTCCCGCCGCCATCGTCATCTTCCCCATCAGCTACATCGTGGGCGACGTGCTGACCGAGGTGTACGGCTTCCGCCGCGCCCGTGCCGTCATCTGGCTGGGCTTCCTCTGCAACCTGCTGGCCGTGGGCGCATTCTGGGTGGGCGGACTGCTTCCCGCTGCGGGCTTCTGGCAGGAGAACGAGGCCGCCTACGAGACCATCCTGGGGCAGACCCCCCGCATCCTGGCAGCGTCACTGGCCGCGTACCTGGTGGGGGAGATGGCGAACTCGATGGTCCTTGCGCGGATGAAGCAGGCCACCAAGGGCCGCTGGCTCTGGAGCCGGACCATCGGCTCCACGGTGGTCGGGCAGGGGTTGGACTCGGCGGTGTTCATCACCATCGCGTTTGCGGGCGACGTCCCGGACCTGTGGCGTCTGGTGTGGGTGCAGTGGCTGGCCAAGGTGGCCTACGAGGTGCTGGCGACGCCGTTGACCTATGCCGTCGTCGGCGAGCTCAAGCGGCGGGAGCGGACGGACGCGTACGACTGGGGGATCTCGCTCAATCCCCTGCGCTTCTGGCGCTAGCGGTCACGCCTCCGCCGGCCCGACGAGGATGTCGTCCCCCTCGATGCGCACGGGGTAGCGCGCGAGGCCGCCCATCGCGAGCCCCATCACCTGCGCCCCGGTGGTCACGTCGAACTGGCTGCCGTGCCACGGGCACTCCACCACCTTGCCCTCGAGGAAGCCCTCCGAGAGCGGGCCGTCCGCGTGGGGGCAGATCTCGTCCACGGCGTAGTACTGCCCGTCGTAGTTGACCAGGAGGACGGGAGTGGGCAGTGCCTCGACCAGCTTCATCTCCCCCGGCTGCAGCTCGCCCACTCGGGCGGCTTTCACGAACTCGCTCAACGGGACACCTCCATAGTGCGGCGGGTGCGCCCCGCCATTATACAGAGGCGGTGGGTATCGGCAAGCGCGCGGTCGGCGAGGGATGGAGGACGAAAAGGCCCGGAGCTAGGCGAAGAGGAACTCCTTGCCGCCCGTGCCCAGCGTCCAGTAGTAGATGATGTAGACGCCCGCGCCCAGCAGGATGATGTTCCCGACGCGGTCCATGTAGGGCAGGACTCGGCGCATGACGGTCATGGCGACCTGCTGCGACGAGGTCACGATCATGGTGATGAGGACCAGCATCGCGCCCATGCCCAGCGCATAGCTGACGAAGCCTGACAGGCCCGCCAGGAAGCCTCCAGCGGTGACGCTGCTCACCACGACCACCAGGAAGATGGGCAGGGCGCAGCTCAGCGAGGCGATGGCGTAGCCGACGCCGAAGAGGAAAAGGCCGGACAGCCCTCGCCCCTGGCCGAGGGAGACGCGGCTGGCGGCCCAGACGCCGATGTGGCCCTTGGTGATGATGAGCCACAGTGCGAGCGCGACGACGGCAATGCCGATGGCAAGCCCGGCATAGGGCATGATCTGGATGACGGCGCGCTCGCCCGCGGCGATGATAGCCCCGATGATCCCGAACACGACGACGAAGCCCATGGTGGCCACGGCGCCCAGCAGCGCGCCCCGGGCCATAAGGGAGATGGGATGGGCGGTCGGTGCGTCCTGCCGCTTGCCAAGCTGGTAGCCAATGTACGCCGGGAGCATGGCCGCGCCGCACGGGTTCACCAGCGCCGCCATGCCTGCGGTGAACGCGTAGGCCACCGGGACGTCGACTAGGCCCACGTTACTCCTCCCTCACGCTGTTGCCATGTACTACGATGGAAGTGTCCGACCGGTGCTATCAGCGTCCGGAGCAGACCGGTCGGATAATCGAATTGTACACTCCCCGCCATCCCTTGACACTCCGAAAGAGGGGAATGGTAAACTGAGGCGAAACGTCCGAGGTGCAAGACCATGGAGGTCCCGCCGTTTAAAGACGTTCGCCGTACCTACGGTTTCGACGAGGTAGCCATCGTCCCCGGTGCGGTGACCACGAACCCCGACCAGACCGACGTCAGCTTCGCCCTCAACGGCCACACCCTCTCGCTCCCTGTATTCGCCTCCGCCATGGATGCCGTCGTCTCCCCCGACTTCGCCGTCAACCTCGGCCGCATGGGAGGCCTTGGCGTCCTGAACCTGGAGGGCGTGTGGACCCGCTACGAGGACGCCGACGTTGTCCTGGGCGAGATCGCCGAGACACCGCAGGACCAGGTGACGCCTCTTCTGCAGAAGGTCTACACCGCGCCCATCCAGGAGGACCTGGTTGCCCGGCGCGTCCAGGAGATCAAGGCCGGAGGCGTGACGTGCGCCGTGGCGGTGACGCCGCAGAACACCAAGCGCTTGGCCCCCGCGGCAGTCGAGGCGGGCGTGGACGTGCTGGTCGTGCAGTCGACCGTGACAACGGCGCGCCACATCTCGAACAGCTACCGCGGCCTGGTCTTCTCCGAGCTGGTGGAGCAGGTCGACGTCCCCGTGCTCGTCGGCAACTGCGTCACCTCCGGCGTCGCGCTGGAGCTGATGGAGACGGGCATCCACGGCCTGCTGGTGGGCGTGGGGCCGGGCGCGGCGTGCACGTCCAGGGAGGTCATCGGCATGGGAGTGCCGCAGGTGACGGCGACGATGGACTGCGCCGCCGCCCGCGAGGAGTACCTGCGCCGCACCGGCCGCTACGTGTCGATCATCACCGACGGCGGCATCCGCACCGGCGGCGACCTGTGCAAGGCCATCGCCTCCGGCGCCGACGCTGTGATGCTGGGCACGCCGCTGGCGCAGACGGTGGAGGCCCCCGGCCACGGCTCGAACTGGGGGATGGCGACGCCGCACCCCGCGCTGCCTCGGGGCATCCGCATCCAGGTGGGCACCAAGGGCACTCTGGAGCAGATCCTCCTGGGCCCTTCGCCCGTCACCGACGGCACGATGAACCTGATCGGCGCCTTGCGGGTGGGCATGGGCATGGTGGGCGCGTTCAGCATCCGGGACATGCAGATGGCGGAGATCGTCTACGCCCCGGACATCAAGTCGGAGGGCAAGATCTTCCAGGCGCTGCAGCGGGGCTAGCGCCATGAGAAGAGGCGGAGGATTCAGAAGGGGAGGCCGTCGCTCTGGAGGCGCACGACGCCATGGGCAAATCAGGCATGGCAAAGCTGTCCAGTATGCCATCAAGAACAATCGCGGCGGGACAAGTTACATAGGCTCCACCAATAATCCCACGCGGCGCGCAGCGCAACACCGGAAAAGCGGGAAGATGCGACACGGCGACAAGCTAGTTGTTCAGAGCCGTGCATTGCCACGTCCAAAGGCGGAGCGGTTGGAAAGCGGTAGACTGAAGGCCTATCGCCGCTCACATGGCGGCAGGAACCCACGACATAACACAACCAACAGTGGGCAATACCAACCGCGCCTATTCTGAACTTCCCGCGAGTTTCACGTACTCTAGACACTCACCGCAGCCTCCCCGGTCTGGCGTCCCTGCCCGCACCTGCGATACCCTTGAGGGCGCTATGCCCGCACAACGCGCCCAGGCCTCCGGGCCAACACCCGCAGAGAAGCGACGCCGACAGGCCCGCGCCGCGCACCCCGCGTATCGAGCGGGGACCGTGGCCATCGTCGGGCGGCCCAACGTGGGCAAATCGACGCTGCTCAACGTGCTCCTCGACTACAAGCTCGCGATCATGTCGCCGAAGCCGCAGACGACGCGGCACCAGCTGCTGGGGGTCGTCTCCGGGCCGGGCTACCAGGTCGCCTTCCTGGACACCCCCGGCCTCATGGAGAGGGCCCGTGACCTGCTCGACCGGCGGATGCGCGGCCGGGTCATGGCGGCGCTGCACGAGGCGGACCTTGCGGTCATGGTCGTCGAGGCCAAGCCGCCCGGCGCCATCGAGACCCGGATCATGGAGGCGCTGAGCGAGGGGGGGCGTCGCGCTATCCTCGCCATCAACAAGATCGACCGCGTGGCCAAGCCCCGCCTGCTGCCCGTCATCGAGGAGTACACCCGCCGCCATGCGTTTCTGGAGGCCGTGCCCGTGAGCGCCATGCGCAAGGACGGCACCGCCCTCCTCCTCGACCGCATCGTCGCCAACCTGCCGGAGGGCGAGGCCGTCCACGAGGCCGACGCCGTCACCGACCGGCCGGAGCGCTTCCTCGTCGAGGAGCTGGTGCGGGAGCAGCTCTTCCATCTCTACGGCCAAGAGGTGCCGTACGACACCGCCGTGGAGGTGGAGGAGTTCCGCGAGGCCGCGCCCGAGGAGGGGCGGAAGGACCTCATCCGCGCCGTGGTGTACGTGAACAAGGCCTCCCAGCGGCACATCCTGGTGGGACGCGCGGGCGCGGCGCTCAAAGAGGTGGGGACGCGGGCCCGCGCCCAGATCGAGGAGATGCTGGGCCGTCCCGTCTTCCTGGAGCTGTGGGTCCGCGTTCGGCCCGGCTGGCGCCAGGACGAGGGCTTCCTGCGAGAGCTGGGGTACTAGCGCCGCCTCGTCGTTCCTGCGGAGGCAGGAACCTCGCCCTCCGTCCCTTTCCCCGAAGACATACCCCCTCGGACAAACTCCGCCGCAACGCGCTTGACAGACTAGAAAGAGTGTTCTATTGTCTATACAGAACATCTATTCGAATCCGGGTAGACGGGTGGGGCCATCACTGCGGAGGGGGCAGCGGTGGCCCCCGCAGCCCGGAGGCAGGAGGCCCGCATGCCGAAGGTCGTTCTGGAAGAGGTCTACTGCAAAGCGCTGCTCAACCGCGTGCACCCGCAGAGCGGGATGCACTTCCGCTGGACCATCAACCCGTACCGGGGCTGCCAGCACGCCTGCACCTACTGCTTCGCTCGGGGTACGCACGCGTACCTGGGGATGGACGTGGGCCGGGACTTCGACACGCGCATCGGCGTGAAGGTCAACGCGCCCGACGTGCTGCGCAGCGAGCTTCGCTCGCCGACGTGGCGCGGCGAGCTCATCGGCCTCGGCACGGCCTGCGACCCGTACGAGCCCGCCGAGCAGAAGTACCAGCTCACCCGGCGCATCCTGGGCCTGCTGCGGGACTTCCGCAACCCCGTGACCATCACCACCAAGGGCACGCTCATCACCAGGGACATCGACCTGCTGGTGGAGCTGGCGGAGCTGGGCTGCGTCACGGTCAACTTCAGCATCGGCACCGTGGACGACACGGTCTGGAAGCAGACCGAGCCGCAGACGCCCAAGCCCATCAAGCGCCTCAAGGCCATGGAGAAGCTGGCGGCCGCGGGAATCCCCACGGGCGTGCTAATGGCGCCCATCCTCCCGGGCCTCAGCGACACCCCCGAGGGTCTGGAGGCGGTGGTGAAGGCCGCCGCCGACCACGGGGCGCAGTTCCTTGCGCCCAACATCCTGCACCTGCGGCCCGGCTCCCGGGAGTGGTACATGCCCTTCGTTCGGGAGGCATACCCGCACCTGAACCCGCTCTACACCCACCTGTACAAAGGCTCGTACGCGCCAGCGTCGTACACGGAGGAGGTCATGGCCGTGGTGGACGCGCTGCGACGCCGCTACGGGTTCGCATCGAAGCCGCGGCCGGCGGTCCAGGTGGGCGGCCTGCAGATGGCCCTGGCGCTTTAGGCGGCGGTCAGGACGCTCCCAGGAGGAGCTGGACCGTGTTGCCGTCGGGGTCATGGAAGGTGGCGACCCAGCCGCCCCAGTGCTCTTGCTCCGGCTCGCGCGTGAACGCGACGCCCCGCCCCTTGAGCGTGGCCGCCGCGCGGTGGATGTCCGGCACACCCAGGTTCACCATCACCCGGTGCGGGTCGCGGGAGCAGCCCCGGACCTTGTCGTGCAGGCCGATGCTCAGTCGAACGCCGGGTTGCAGCGTGAACGCGGCGAAGTCGTCGTGGCGCGAGCGGAGAGGCAGCTCCAGCACCTCCTCGTAGAAGCGGACCATGGCGTCCATCCGATCGGTCCAGAGGACGACGCCCACCAGCGCATCGATCCCCACTGCCGCGCCATCGCCGGGCGGACCGCCCACCGTCGCCTACTCCTCGCTGATCTCGATGGACTGGATGAGGACCTCCTCCTCAGGAGCAGACCGCTCGCCGCCGGGCCCGAAGCCCACCGGCACGCCGGCAATGGCATCGAGCGCGTCGAGGCCGTCGGTCACCATCCCGAAGATCGTGTAGGCCGGGGGCAGGCCGGCGTCCTGGTGCACGATGAAGAACTGGCTGCCGTTGGTGTTGGCCCCTGCGTTGGCCATGGCCAGGGTGCCGCGCAGGTAGTCGCGGGTGACCGGCTCGTCCGCGAAGCGGTAGCCGGGCCCGCCGCGTCCCGTGCCCGTCGGGTCGCCGCTCTGCACCATGAAGCCACGGATGATGCGGTGGAAGCGCACCCCGTTGTAGAACCCCTGCCGCGCCAGGAACACGAAGTTGTTGACGGTGACGGGGGCCTCGCTGGCGTGGAGCGCCACGGTGATATCGCCGTGGGTTGTGCGCAGCGTCGCGCAGTACTGCTTCTCGGTGTCGATGGACATTGCCGGTGGGGCGTCCCACTGCATGTTCGCCTCCTGTGGTTGTGGTGCGGCCGAAGCTGCGGCCGGTGTTTTGCACGAAGCTGGCGCCGGTGTGTCGGATGCCGCCGTGGACGGCGTGTCGGACGACGTCCTCTCTGTCTCGGTGATTTCGACCGACTGGATGACTATGCGCTCGACGGGAAGGGACCTCTCGCCGCCGGGCCCTGGCTCCACCGGCGAGTTGGCGATGGCGTCGAGCACGTCCAGCCCCTCCGTCACCATCCCGAAGATCGTGTAGGCCGGGGGCAGCGCAAAGTCCTGGTGCATGATGAAGAACTGGCTGCCGTTGGAGTTGGGCCCCGAGTTGGCCATGGCCAGGGTGCCGCGTACATAGTCGCGGGTGACCTGCTCGTCCGCGAAGCGGTAGCCCGGCCCGCCGCGCCCCGTCCCCGTCGGGTCGCCGCCCTGCACCATGAAGCCCCTGACGATGCGGTGGAAGACTACCCCGTCGTAGTACCCCTGCCGGGCCAGGAACACGAAGTTGTTGACGGTGACG
Organism: Dehalococcoidia bacterium; assembly: GCA_965205235.1. Taxonomy (GTDB): domain Bacteria; phylum Chloroflexota; class Dehalococcoidia; order Lucifugimonadales; family UBA1127; genus CBDBGD01. The sequence continues at coordinate 49,653 of CBDBGD010000002.1, read as the reverse complement.
GGGACCTCCCTCGGGTAGAGCTCCAGGGTGATGTCGCCGTAGCTGGTGCGCAGCGTCGCGTGGTACTGCTTCGCCGTGTCGATGGACATGGCCGGCGGTGCGTCCCACTGCATGTGCGACGCCTCCGGCTGCTGTGCGGCCGTTGACGCAGACGATGTCGCGGACGAGGCCGCGGGCGGCGTCCCTTCATCCTCGCCGCCGCACGCCATGGCGACGAGCACTAGGGCCGCCATCGCTGAGAGCAGCGCCTTCCAGGCCCTTGTCCTGGCTCTGTTCATTGCTTGACCTCGCTTGTCTGCGATATTCACGGCTCTAGGCCAGCCCCCGCGGCCGGTACTGGATCGCCTCGGCCAGGTGGGCCACGTCGATGGTGGGGCTGCCGGCCAGATCGGCGATGGTGCGGCCCACCTTGAGGATACGATGGAAGGCCCTGGCCGAGAGCTGGAGCTGCTCCATGGCCGTGCGGGCCAGTTCCCGGGCGTCGCCCTCAGGCTGGCAGTACTCCCAGACCTCGACGGGGCCCAGGTCCGAGTTGGAGTGGAAGCCCGTGTTCGGGAAGCGCCCTCGCTGCGCCGCTCGCGCCGTCTCCACCCGTTCCCGCACCTCCTCCGACGTCTCGCCCGCGTCCTGGGCCGTCAGCTTCTCGTACTCGACCCGTGGCACCTCGACGAACAGGTCGATGCGGTCCAGCAGGGGGCCGGAGATGCGCTTGCGGTAGCGGGCCACGGTGCGAGGGTCGCAGGTGCATGTCCGGCGGGGGTCGCCGTGATAGCCGCATGAGCACGGGTTCATGGCGCCCACCAGCATGAAGTTGTAGGTTCTGCAATCGATACGAACTCTCCAAGCCGGTATTGCCATGGTTATGTTGACGCGATTGCCACTGTCAACCGTTACGCGTTCGAGAATCAAGTTCAGAATCTTACGGCGCTCCTCGAGGGAGAGCTCGTCAAGGCCGTCTCGGACAGATCCCGCCCACTCGGTGACTCTATCTACGAGCGCCTGCTTCTCGACTTCCGCTTGCTCCTGTGCTCGATGGGCTTCTATCTTTGTCCCGCAGGTTCTCCATTCGCTCAGTGATGAACCGTCGTTGCCGGTCCAACTGAGCCTCTGTGATTTTTACCCGATACATATAGCCGAATGGCTCGGTCCTCTTCCATTTGGACGGTGTTCAGGTCCCGCTCTGCACGGGCCATCTCATCAGCGAGACCTACGTCTCCTTGTGTCCTGAGTGCGGCCATGCCGGCCACTATAACCTCCGGGTCCTGAAGCACTTGCTTGACTGCGTTCCAGATCAGACCCTCCAGTCTTTCTGCCCTAATGACCGGGTGTTCTCGGCAACGGTACAGCTGCTTTAGCATTCCGTAGCACTGGTAGTAGCGGCGCGGGGGATCCAGGTCGTAACTGTACTTCTTGCCGTGACGCTTCACTGTGTTTCGTGTCGTCGCGCGGCAACCGAAGAGCATCCCGCACTCAGTACACCTGACCAGATGTTGCAGCAAGTAGAAGATCTTTGTGTTGCGACTTGCCTGACTCTTGCGACGCCGTTTGATTCTCTGGACCCTATCCCAGGTTTCCTCTTCAACCAAAGGAGGGAATGACACTTTGATCCAGGTGTCCTCCGGTTGGCCAAATATCTGTCTCCCCTCCTCTGTTGTGATCTGCCGAGTCCTGCCGTACCACCAGGTTCCCTTGTACGCCTCGTTTCTGAGAATGCGATGGATATGGGATTGATGCCATAGGTTTCCACTGAGCCTAGCTGTTGGAACTCCGTCATCCGTTAGGTGTCTGGCGAATCAGCGGGATTCCCATATCATCGTAGGCATACTGTCTGAAGATGCGCCTCACCACTTCCGCCTCGGTCGGCGCTATTTCCGGCCTGCCGTCGGCGCCGATGCGGTATCCGTATGGAATCCCATTGTTTGGTATTCGGCCTCTCCTAGCTGATCCGCGCTTGCCCATGGCCGAACGTTCACGAAAGTTATCCAGCTCGATCTTGCCGATGGCTGCCATGAGGCCGAAGGTCTTCATGTCGATGGCGTCCCATGACGGCCTCAAGCTGTATCTGGTGGGGCTTCGACGACCTCCATCAGGGCGGCTGCGGGATACATACCCCTACTCAGGCGGTCAGACTTCCAACAGACGATAGTGTCGAAGCGGCCGCTCCTTGCGTCGGCCAGCATCCTCTGGAACTCCGGGCGATGCTTGGACCATCCCCTTCCCACTTCTTGGTAGCGTGCCGTGATGGTCAGTCCCTTGCGATTGCAGTAAGCTTCCATATCGGACGTCTGCTCCGAAATGGAGCTCTTATCCTCCTCGGCTTGGCTCTTGTCGGATACGCGGGCGTAGATTGCCGCCCTCCGGCCTGTGCCTGCCGTTGCTGCATTCGATTCTGGCCATCTGCTTCCTCTCTATTCTGATGGTGTGGTGGTGTTACGGAACCTGAACGTCCGTTTGTGCAAAGTCCTGGCCCTTGAACAGCAAGGGTCCCCCGTGGACTCAGCCAGCGCATAGGCGAAGCAATCACCGAAGTTCAATCCGGCCGGATGATTACCCTTGGCCAAACCGCCTCCATGCCTTGCGTGCAACCTGGACCTGTTCACAGGTAACCGGCTCCAACTGAATGGCCGCCGCTGCGAGGAAGGAGTCGAGCTCGTGTCCGGCCGCTGGGCCACCTCGGCTCTCGAGGTCGATGGCTGCCTCCAGGAAACTGACAACCGACATCCGGCAGCTCGGAGCTTCGGCAATCGCCCTATCATAGCGGTCAGCCCCGGCTCGTTGATAGGACAGCCAGGATAGCAGAGGTATCGACGATCACCCTGGGAGGCCTCGCCCGTCGTAGAGCAGCTCGCCGTGGTCGAGAATCGGCTTTTCCTGATTCAGCAGCATAGCGCAGCGCTGTGCGACGGCGCGCATCCTCAGCAGGCGCTCTTCGACGCTCTGTCGACGTGCCTCGCGTTCAAGTCGCTCCTTGAGCGCCACCGTGATTGCACCTGTCATTGGTGTCGCCTGTAAGGCGCGCCAACTCCCCGGCCAGCCGACAGGTCTCTTCATTCTTGATGTCAGGCTCACGAGACCTCCCAGAGGGTAGACTTAGATGGGCAGTGTCTACCGTACACCACCTCGCCTAATCATGCAATACCCTAGGGCTTCTCTGATGTCCTAGCGGGCCTTGAACTCCCTCTTCCATCTGGCTGCTTGAAGCGGCGCCTCTTGTCGATTCCCTTTGTCCTCGAGTGCGCTCTTGGGTCGCCCCGCTCCCCTTCGGCATCGCCCGATGGATGCGATTCGGCCGCGGTTACCGGGAATGGGTTTCGGGTGGCATACGTGATCAGCAGGGAGAAGAGTCGGCGCAGCCGGTCCTCGGCCTCGGGACCTGCGCCTGCGCAGATGCCGGCGATGCGCAGCTCTCCTGATGTCCCACTTGTGCCGGTGGGCCTGTCCAGGTTGTCTCGGTGTTTCATGTGGGTTCGTCTTGGCCCGATGACGTCGCCTGCAACGGGGAAGGCCGCCTGCCGTTCTCGTTCGAGGTGTGGAAGCGTCGGCCCCCGTTCCGCCGACAGGCGCTCTCCTGGCACTGGCCAGGGAGGTCTCAGCCATGATGAAAGCCGTCCAGAGCAGCGGACCGGCGGAGAGTCGAAGGTAGTCTGTGCTGCCGATGCTGTCGTCAGCCGGGTGCGGTGCCCGCCATCTGAATGTACGGCCTCCAGCGCCATTGGCCGATGCCTCGTAGCGGGGGGTGGGCGTGCCCCTGGAGGCCGTATCCCATTCCCTTCCGGGACATGGGGTGAACGCGGCCGTTCACATAACGCGTCCATCCGAGAGCATTTCCAAGGATGCGAGAATGAAGTAGGGATATCCGAAGCACGAAGGAGCGAACCGAGGCCAGCACCCTCGGGGCGCGGCGGCGAGCCTTCTGAGTCCCTGGCGGGACTCCTGCGCTCACGGCATCCGCTAGATAACCTGGTGAGCGCGGGGGATTCGCTCAAAGGAGGCACTGCTGAACTGAGGGGTGAGGAGGGTCCGGTCTCGGTACGGCACGGCTACGACGCTCACTTTGGCCAACCGCCCATGCCAGACCACAGGCCTCGCTGCCACAGTAAGATCATCGTTCTGCCACAGGTCAAATCCCGCTCACGCGTTCCACACAGACGGGCCTGCCCGTTTGCACAACACGCTCCACGACCGAGCCGGAGGCAGGTGGCCTACCCCGGCGGGGTAGCAGTCCGCGGAGCTGTGACAGAGGCCTCCTCTGCAGTCGAAGTCTGTAGCCTGGTGTTCGCACCACTATAGCGGCCCGGAATTGTCCTGGTAGCGGGGGCTCCCTCCACAAGGACGGCTCCTCAGCGTCCATTCGCTCGTACAATACCGCGAGCAGAGGCTGCTGTCGCATCACTTCAGCCAGCCTGATAGTGAGCGAGGAATAGGCACGTCCGTACGCCCTCTGCAGGGCCACCACGTCCAACCCCGTGGCCTCAGCGAACAGGGAGAAGACAGCTGGCTGCATCAGCGCTGCTGCTGCAAACTGGTCGGCCTGGCGGCACAGGAGCCTGCCGCGGGGAAGACCGACACGGGGATAAAGGTCGGCAACTCGTTCTCGGATGATCTCGTAGGTCTCGTGCAGAAGCGTGTGCTCTCGCGCGGCGACGCCGTCGGACGCATCGTAGCCGATGAGGTAGGACCCATCCCTCGTCCCCAGGTGATAACCTCGAAGGCCGCCGGTTTCCCGTGCTGGAACGACAGTCCCGATGCTCGCCCGTCGCAGCATTGTTCTGATCTCTTCCATGTTGGGAAAAGCGGAGAGGCCGAAGTAATTCACGAAGGCCCGCGCAACCCGGGCAGGATGAAGGCTCCCCCTTGTGCACTCTTCATCCATGAGGTGGTGACAGAAGCCGTCCAGGGAGATGCCGGTCATGCCAGGAGACGCTTTCCGCTGTATCGCTGGTAGAGCTCGACGATGAAGCGCTTGGATTCGACGGAGAGGGGGCCCCTGGGGCGAGTCCCCACCCGGAACACCGGATCCGATAGGACGTACTGGTAGGCTCGTTCCACCTCCGTTGCCTCGTCCACTGCTGGCTCCTCCCCCTCCATCTCCAGGTACCCAGCTCTCCTGAACAGGTCCTGGACGCCGACCCCGTAGAGTACAGCCAGTCGTCTGAGCAGCTTCGGCCCCGGCTGACGGATGCCCTTCTCGACCTGGGACAGGTAGGCATTGGAGATGCCGGTCAAGCGCTGGATAGCCCGGAGACTGGTCTCGCCCCGGAGCCGTCTGAGCATCGCCCCGATCTCTTCGTCCAACGTGAACTCTCCGCGAACTGCTGTGTCCATATGTGCCAGTCTTCCGAGGTCAACAGTTGGTCACGAATTGTTGCATTCTAGGAAGCACTTCGTCAAGAGAAGCAGTAGTCAATGCCTTCGATATGTTGCACTGAAACATGCATAGCTGTTAGACTCCCGAATTACAAAGAATATCCGTTCTATACCTTTCAGGCGACGTATTTTCGTTGGGCCACCGCGCTATGGAGATGAGTGCCTGGCATTCGGAAGTGGTCGGCCCCGTGCGCCAGGTCAAGGAGGGTGATGATGCCCCGTAGACGCTCTGCTCAGAGAGTAAAACTGAAGGCCGAGGCGGTCTGGTATCCCCTCCATCGCCTCAACATGACCCAGAATGACCTAGCCCGTCTTTTGAGCATCTCCTCCGGTCACCTCTCCCGCCTCATCAACGGAAGGCGCTACCCGTCTCCGTCTATGCGAAGACGTCTTATGGAAGCGCTGCACTGCACCGAGTTTGAGGAGTTGTTCGTCGTGGTGAGCAACGATGCGTAGCGGGCGCCCTCCTTCTCCCCATCTGTTCCCGCCTGGTGTGGCGCTTCTGCCAGAGGACTTTGCCGAGCGTCTGACCGTCATCAAGGAGATCACGGGCTCTCCTGGGCAGGGATGGCAACGTGCCTTGGGGTAGACAGTCGGCAAATCCTCAGGTGGCGGCGTGGCGAGTGGCCCAACGGTGGAGCGATGTTGGCGCTGGTGGATTTGGCGACACGGGTGCCTGAGGGCCTTTCGGCTCTCCTGAACGAGGACCGGATCGTCGTCTATCGAAGCCGTAGCTAGCAGCCAGTGGAGTGCCGGATGCGGAAAGGAGGCGTGGCCTCAGCCCGAGGAGCCTCCGAGGGATTAGATGTCGCCGGGTGCCTGGGAGTGCACAGGAACCTGGCTCATCAAGGTGTGGAGTAGCGACATGGGGCGCAGACAGCAGTGGGTTTATCGTGTAGAACCATCGCAGTTCCCTCCGGACTTCTCCGACCGCCTGGAGCGTTTCAGGGATGCCGCGAGGCTGTCTTCAAGAGGGCTGGCCCGACGCCTGCGGGTGGACAACCGCATGCTCCGGCGCTGGCGGAATGGGACGAGGCCTGACCCGGGCCACCTTGTCGCCCTGTTCAGCCTCGCCGCCGAAATAGGGCTTCTGCACATTCTGCTCCCAGCAGTCGGGGACCGCCCGGATTCAAGGGTCGGGAGACAATGCAAAGACGAAGTCTGTGGCGATCCGCCCCCACGCCAGTAAGGCAGAGCTCCGGCGGATGCCATTCTTCCAGGCACTTGGCGTCTAGCCAGCTCGACTATGCACTCGTCCTCAAACCGAAGCCTACTGCCCTGAGAACTCTGTGCTCGGTCGTTTCGTTATAGGCAGTTGAGGGAGGGAAACCCGCATGGTCGCATCAGATTGTATTCATGTGCAATAATAGTTGCGTATTTGTTCGACCTACGAACTGCCCTGATTCTGAGTACGAAATAGCGTGACTAAGACTCCCGGATTTTCCGCCTTCGGCCCAAGTGCGAGGCTCTCGCGGTTACGGGAAAATAGCCGTTCTTGCCTGACCGAGTTGGAACGAGGACATCGGCTGCAAGCCTCCGAGAAACTCCAGATCAAGGCCGTCTTCCACTGGCAGGCCGGCTCTATGGCTGACGTCAGCTAGGATGCGCTGGCACATCATCGCCAACCCGGTAGCGGGCACGGGTGATACGAGACTTTGGGCGCCCCGGTTGGCTGAAACCCTGAGAGGACGGGGCGATGAAGTTGAGCTTTCTTTCACCCAGGGAAGCTCCAGTGCAGAAACGTGGGCGCGGGAAGCTGCCACCGAGGGAATTGACGGGGTAGTGGCCTGTGGCGGCGATGGCACCGTGCATCAGACTTTAAACGGGCTGATGCACGGTTCTTCCGGCCGTCAGCCTCCCATCCTAGGCCTGCTACCTATGGGACGATGCAATGACTTGGCCCTTGCTCTTGGTATCCCACGCCGCAATCCGATGCAGGCTATCGAGGTGATACGTGCAGGGCAGTCGTCGCACCGTAGACCTGGGTCGCGCCGGCGGACGATACTTCTCCATAGTATCGTCTCTGGGATTCGATGCCGAGGTGAGCGCCTACGTGGATGAAGGTAGGCACCCCGGGTTCCTCAAGGGCACCATCGCCTACTTGTATGCTGTGTTGGTCAAGCTCTTCCGCTATCGCGACGTCATGGTGACCCTGAAGGGGGACTTCGGGGAGTATCAGGGCCCGATCTTCCTCGCCGCAACCGGCAATGCGCCCTATTACGGAGGCGGCATGAGAGTGCTTCCTCAGGCCGACATGGCTGACGGGTGGCTGGACTTGTGCTTGGTCAAGTCGGTCCGTCGCGTTGAAGTGGTCCTGATGCTACCGCGTGTCTTCAAGGGGGGCCATAGCAGCCATTCCAAGGTGTCGATGCACCGGGTTCGCCGCCTGGAGATTGACTCGCCCGAACCCTTGTGGCTCTGGGGCAGACGGAGAGCGATTGGTCCAACTACCGGCCGCCATCGAGGTGGTGCCAAGCTGTCTGTCGGTGCTGGCTCCCAGCGATGTTGAGACTGCGTGTCACTGAGACCGCTATCCCATCCTCCTCCTCTCAGGCAAACAGCCCCAGCCACTTGTGTGCGAGCAGCCCCGAGTAGGTAGCGAGCATACCGATACCGACCACAACGGATAGCCACAGGTCGGCCATGGGCCGCTCGGTGTCCGGGAAACTGACCACATAGTCGCCGTACTCTGCTCTCTCCCTCACCTGCCTGACGGCTCGCTCGTGATAGAGGTCCCAGACGTTGACGGTCAAGAAGATGACGACGGCGGAGATGAGCATGGCGAAGACGTCGACGAAGAACCGGGTGTACTCCAGGCTCTCGTCCGGTCGCAGGAGTAAGGCCACGACGATGGTCATCCCGGCGAAGATCACCAGCGCGAACAGCTCGCCCAGAATCACCCCCAACTGCTTCGACCGCACGAGCGTGTCCAGCTGAGCTTCAGCCTCGCTCAACATCTGGCGCGCCTCCCAGTCCTTGGGACGCGCTCGGGCGATGTACCCCCGCAGCTCGGTGTATGCCTCCTTGAGGTCGGTCTGGCTCTGGGGAGCGTCGACGCGTGCAGCGTACTCGCGCACGTTGCTGTCGATGACTCCTTCCTGGGCCAGCCGGTCCAGCTTCCGGGAAGACGCTGAAGGCGTAGGCCTCCTCGGAGTTCGTGCGCGAGACCAGGGACGCCACGCGGAAGGCCAGCAACAGCGTGAAGATGGTCGCGGACAGCGCAATCCATGTGAAGTAGGCGCCTACGACCCATTCCGATTCACCGATGCCTACGAAAGCATAGATGTCGTCCCGAAAATAGACGAAGGTGCCGCAGGCTCCAGCGCGAGGATCAGGGACTTGAAGCCCCAACGGATCTCGGCCTCAAAGCCTATGAGCAGGTTCGCCGTTATGAGCGCTGCGGTGCCGATGATCAGATAGTCGCCCTGGACCACGACAAAGGAGAAGGGCAGCAGCCATAGCAGGCTAAGGATGGGCCGGATGTGGTCGATGGCGTTGATGCTCAGGTCGTGGGTCGTCAGCAGCGCCTTCCTCCACGCGATGCCGGCGATGGGGTGGCTGAACGCCGCTCCAAGCATGAGCAGCAGAAACACGTTGGTGGGCATACTCTCGCCGCTATTCAGACCGACCAGCAGCTGAATGGGGATCACCGCCGTGGCTGCAATGAGTCCACCCGCGGTTGCGCTGACAAGTTGATCGACTCCCTGGAGTACCCAGCGGACGTTGCCTCATGCTCGGACAGTTTCGCGGTGAGTGCGGCTCCCCACTTCAGGCTGAATCCGTTCAGCGTGGTTATGAACGCCGAAGCGCCGGCAAGCAGCAGCCCCAGGTAGATCAGCGAACTCGCGGATCCGGTCAGGAAACCCTTGGCGCCTTCCTGGCTGAGAATGATGAAGGTGATGCCGGTCAGGCCCATCAGCATGAAGAAGACCGTGGCAGGCCTGACCCTCGCGACCGCCGGGTTGCCCATCGCATCTCGATGGGAGAACCACAGGACCAGCAAGTAGAGGATGGAGTAAGCTCCAGCATCATTGTTGCGACGGCAACGTCCAAGTGCCTGATGGACATTGCGAAGAGGACCACATCGAAGTACGCGAACATGACCAGCAGGATGTTGGGGCTGAACAACCTGCGGCCCACGAGTCTCCATACAGCCACGTTGAAGAAGAGCCCGGGGAAGCGCGCCGCCAGGAAGACCGTGTAGGCGATCGCAATGCCGCTGCGCCAGCCGGCCCCGAAGAGGAACGGGGTATCGCTGCTCTCGGACAGCATGACGGCCAACGGGATGAACGAGTAGCCGACGGCGGCGAGGAGCATGAGCCATGCGCTTTGCGTGTTGTGCCCTCCGGGACCGGACGTCGAGGAGTCGGTTGTCATATGCTCGGTTTAGTCCTGACTCACTGTTAGCTCGGGTTGCCGTGGCTTCACGGTGGAACTCTACTGTGGCGACACAGCTTGAGTAGTCAGAAAGTTCCTCTATCGCCCCTATCTTCTGATGATCCCCCAACAGGCGACGGAGCCGTCCTGGCGCATCCCGCAGGTGTGGCCGACCCCAGCCCTGACGGAATGGAACTGCCCCTGCGGCGGCGTCGCTTGGCCAAAGCCATCATGGCCCCAACAGGCGATGGAGCCGCCCCGGCGCACGCCGCAGGTGTGGGCGCCCCCTGCGCTGACCGAGGACCACTCTCCCTCCAGCGCGGCCGCGGACGAGCCAGACCCGGACTGGGCGGCTTCCGCCGTTCCCTCAGGCGTGGCCGTGGGTGAGCCAGACGGGTGGAGCGCTCCTCGGAGTCGTCGGTTCCCTTCGCCGAACAGCAGGCCGCCAGCATAGTCAGCAGAAGAAGCGCGGCCAGAGTGGTCGCGGGGCAAATCAGCTTCATCGACTTCAGTTGGAATCGACGGTAGGGCGAGGGGCCTGATCTGGCTACTGGGCGGCTCGGCTTCACCATTCCTTGGACTCCTCGGCGTAGACGCTGTCAGGCAATCGGTAGTTGATTCCCCTATCGTCAAAGGTGGAACCTGCGAGTAAGTTCCCGAACCTGTTGAAGTTGCTATTTGCCCGATGACCCGAAAGCACCTTGCTCAGCATGCGGTCAAGACGCGTTTGCATTCGGAGCCACCAGACGACTCCAAAGACGGACACGTCTGGGTACCCCAGGGAGTCCGCCGTCTGTTTTCCGATAAGCCCGCTGGAGATGCGGTACACGTATCTTGCCAGGGTTCGGCGTTCTCCCAGGAGTGGCCGATCCCGCGATCAACGGTGCTGAGTTGATCAAGGAGTTGGTCATCGCCTTAGACTCGAGGCTGGGGTCGGGCTCGCACGCAATGCCAACGTCGTATAGCTTCAGGGCTTCATTTCCATCCCGGAATAGGATAGTTTCGGGAATGCCCATCAAGTGCCCGGTATAGCGCCACACATCCATGAAGCTCTTGTACTCTTCCTCGTTGTAGCTGGCTCCTAGCGTCTTCATGTGTTTCAGCAGCCTCGCCGAAAACGCAGCGATGGCGAAACCCAGATGTGCGGAGCTAATCGGCGTTCCCCATGCTTCGGCATCCCACTCCTTGGACTCTTTGAGGAGGCGTCTCAGTTGCGCATGAACGATTCTGATACGCACCGACAGCTTCCAACCGTCCCCGTCTCTGTGTAGGCCTCCGGGAAGGAAGATCTCCGTCATGTGACGCATGTTCTGACCCAACCGCCTTGCGCCTCTGTCACGTACCCGCCCTGTGAGCATGAAGGACTTGGCGATATTCGTCGTAAGACCCTCGATCAGAACGCCGGCCACAAACGCCATCAGGACCGTGTATGAGTTCCTGTGAAACATGCGGACGCCCTTTTCGAACGCCTTGTAGTCGAGCCAATCAGGCGGGGTCTCCGAGGCTTTGAAGAACTCTTGCAGCGAGGTCAACGCGTCCTTCAGGCTCAGACCGCTTGTGTCGTTCATACCAATCTCGATGAGTCTGGCTGCCTCTTCCCGGTCAATTTCCGCTAGGTCTTCCACCATTGCTTCGCCCAGCGGGTCGCCGATGTGTGTGTGGGCGATGTAGTTGGACGTCATTTCCGGGTCTATGGCGAGCGCTTTCTTGTAGCCCGACACATAGTCGGTCGGCATGTTCGTCGGAAGCCCCGTTGTTTCCTCGGGATTCATTCTTCCCATCCCCTGCTTCATTCAGCGTTCCCCAAACCTACCACTGCGACAAGCGCCATCTCCCCCTTCCCCAATACCTGCCGGCGCCGATTCGGCGCTGCCTCAGATGAAGGCTCATTGGAGGCTACGCCGTCGTTCCCCAAGCCGGCGGAGCTGATTGAATGAAGTGTCTCCGCGTTCGATGCTTCGGTGATCCCTGGCCGGAGACTCACGGTTGATGTCCGGGTAGTTGGCCAGGCAGAGCTTGACGGCCGGACCCAAACATCTACGAAATAGAACTTGCCACCGCCTCGGTAAGCCATGCGTGGCCGTGGGTTCTGGCGTCGGAGTGGACATCTGTGTCGGTGCGCGGGCATCGGCCTCAACCTCGAACCGAACATCGCCTTTCGCATCCTGGAGCCCATTGAGCGCTTCGACCTTGAGATCATTTCGCGAGCTGTACCGCCAGCAGACCCCCCGGGACGGAGTCAGGATGTTTCCAGCACGTGTCATCGCCGGTCGACCGACAAGCGTGTGCTGCCTCTACGAAACCCAAGGCCTATTCCAACGAATCCTACTACAGCGACATTTCACTACTATGGAATTGTGAGCGAATTAGTGTGTCAATATTGTTTCAGATGGCTGTGGTCGAGTAGAATGCGGACTGAGGACTCCCGCTGGCGCCTCCGCCGCGAGGATCTGGGAACATCGAGGGATCCGGGGAGCCGGACGCGGAAAACGCGGGGATGGCTAATCGATGGTCAGGTCGCCCCGGCATATAGGGCGGCGAGGGTTCAGGCGCTTCTCGCTGGCGCTGGACCGCTCTGATGTGGGCTGCCAGCTACACTGGCGAGGATGGCTTGACCGCGTGGTCGGCGCCCGCAGGTTCAGGTCACTGGCCGCCATTTGCTCTGCCCGTAGGCCGAATGGAGCCGAGGAAGAAGCTACCCGAAGCGGTCTCAGCCGGCGGTCCCCGGAGTAGAATGGGCTGACGGACACTGCGATTGCGAGGTTCTCCGTTTTGTGAACTCACAGATGGCTTCTTTCGTGCTCCTGCGCGCAGGGTCATCAGGCAGGAGATCCATAAAGCGGAGCGAGGGATGGGCGCATGATCGTACGGAAGATGTCACCCTTGGTCATGGTGGTCATGTTCGGTGCGCTGGCGGTCGTGTCGCCGGCGTGCAGCGACGGCCCGGAGATCGTACGGCTTGCCACGGAGGGCGAGTACCACCCCTTCAACTTCATCAACGACGATGGTGAGATTGATGGCCTAGAGCGTGAGCTCGGCGACGAGTTGTGCCGCCGCGCAGAACTGGACTGCGAGTGGGTGCTCAATGAGTGGTCCGACATGATACTAGACCTGGTGGGTGGCGAGTTCGACGCCATCATCGCGGGGATGAGCATCACCGACGAGCGCGACAAGACCATCGACTTCACCGAGCCGTACTACCCGCCCACTCCCTCGGTCTACTTGGCCCTAACGGGTGCGGGAGACGAGGCCGTTCAGGGTCGGCTCGGAGCCTACGCCGACACCATCTACTCGGACTACTTCACCGAGCAGGGCATCTCGTACACCGAGTTCAACAGGGAGGACGACCGCCTCGAGGCGCTGTTCAATGGCGACATCGACGCGATCCTAGTGGACCACGGCTATGCTGTGAGAATGCTCGCGGAGTACGAGGGGAGGCTGGTTGTCGTCGGACCCTCAGTGCTGCTGGACCGCGGTATCGGCATAGGTGTGCGCGGAAGACAGTGGCGACCTGCGGGACAAGCTGAACGAAGCCGTCGCGTCGATGAAGGCGGACGGTTCCTTGAATGAGCTCATTCGCAAGTGGGTGGGTGAGGACGCCACGACTTTCTAGCGGGTACCGGCCTTCGCTTCCCACGCCGCTCGGCCCGGACACGTCAAGCTCTATCCTTCGCCCTCTCTGCCATTGTTCGACAAGGTCCTCGCGACAGGCCTACGCCAGCGGAAGGCACGCTGCAATGACGCCTGACGACCTGCTTACCTGGGCAGTGCGGCGATGGCCAGTCCAGCACAGAAGCACCAGCACGCCGAGCAGCAGTGCACCGACGACCACGGCAATCAGCGCCAACGCGTCCATTGCCGCTACCTCCTGCGGTATTGGAGAATCCACCCTACATCCAGGACTAGGATCGTGCCGGCCATCGCCCACAGTGCCATCCCGATGGTCACACTTGTCTGAAGCGCAACGCCCAAACTAGTAGAAGATGACGACGACCGGGCAAGCCACAGCTGCGCTGGCGATTTGGGAATTGCGTTCCAATACTCCATTTCGCTCGTCGATCAGCCGCACCTTGCCTCCCTCCTTGTAGCGCAGGGACCACCCCTGCCGGTCGGGCAAATCGATAGGACCTCCTGGGTTTGCTGGAAGGCTGGGGATGGGGAGTGGGGAACCACGTCCCACCCCAGGCCCCGCATGCCAGCTAGCCGAACACGCGCTCGAAGTCATCGTCGGACATGAGCAGCATCCCAACCATGTCGATAATCGACAGGATGGTGGTGATCAAGGCGCCGACGAGGGTCAGAGCGAGGATGAGGTAAACGATGCCCCCGACGTGGCGGCCGAGGTAGAACTTGTGTGCGCCCAGGCAGCCCAGGAAGATGGCCAGCAGGATTGCCGTCGCCCTTTTCTTCCTCCTCACCATGGGCAGGAACGGAAGATGCACTGCAGGGTAGATGGCGACGGCCCTGTCCCCGGAGGCCAGGAACTGCACCGTCTGGCCCCTCGTAGGGTCTCTTCTCACATTCCAGTCCGCTGCACCAAACCGGTAGCAATGCCCATCGCTGTCGATGATGGTGCCGGACCTACCGGAGCAGTCCTGTACTCGTCCCTCCATACCAGGCCTCCTTGTGTCACCCGGTCCAGGATGCAATCTCGTTCAGGACGTTGCCGATGGCCGCCTCATAGCCGTAGTACAAGAGGGCCAACCCCGTTAGGACCAGCGCCAGGCCGATCCACAGCAGAAACCGGCCACCCCGTGGCACTGCACCCTACGCAGTGCCACCAGCACGTCTCGCATGTCACCTCCCCACTCCGGGTCGGACCGGGGCACGGCCTCGACGTCGAAGAGCGGCGCTCTCTGGCCCAGCGACTCCTCCTCCCGACGCCGGCCTGGACAGCCCAACTATGGCCGCGTTCTCCGAGGACGCCATCGCCAGCCGGTACTCGTCGGCCGCAGAGCCTTAGCCGATCGATGGCCCCCGCTTGGCACCGGGGTCATTCAGGCCGCCCTCTTGCCGGTGGATGTCAGCCGAGCGCAGCTTCATTCGCAGAAGGGCAGCCGAACCCTGGGGTCGTCGAAGTCGTTACGGGGCACGTCCCGCCATGCACCGGGTATGCACCCGCTCAATTCGTTGGAGCGGATGAACACCCCCTGAAGGTTGGAGAGGCTGCCTAATTCCGGCGGGATCTCCCCGGCTAACTGGTTGTAGGAGAGGGCCAGCCCCTCCAGGTTGGAGAGGTTGCCCAACTCCCGCGGGATCGCCCCGCTCAGCTGGTTGTAGGAGAGGGACAACACCCTCAGGTTGGAGAGGTTGCCCAACTCCCGTGTGATCGCCCCGGTCAGCTGGTTGCCGGCGAGGAACAACTCCTCCAGGCTGGCGAGGTTGCCCAACTCCGGCGGGATATCCCCGGTCAACTGGTTCACGGAGAGGCTCAAGACCTCCAGGTTGGCGAGGTTGGCCAGCTCCGGCGGGATATCCCCGGTCAGCCGGTTGTCGCGGAGGCGCAGCTCTCGCAGGTTGGGGAGGCTGCCCAGCTCCGACGGAATCGCCCCGCTCAACTGGTGGTGAGAGATGTCCAGCCGCCGAAGGCCGGAGAGGTTCCCCAGCTCCGGGGGTATCGCCCCTGTCAACTCTCCAGGGTAGTTGCGGTCTCTGTCCCTGTCCCAAGAGAGGTCCAACTCCTGAAGGTTGGAGAGGCTGCCCAGTGCTGCCGGTATCTCCCCGCTCAACCAGTTGTCAGAGAGGTCCAGGGCTTGAAGGTCGGAGAGGCTGCCCAGGGCCGCCGGTATCTCCCCGTTCACCTGGTTGCTGGAGAGGTCCAGGCCGATGACGCGGCCATCGGCGTCCGTGGTGACGCCATGCCACTCTCCCAGGGGCGCGTCGCTCAGCCAGTTCGTGCTGTCAATCCAATCCTCCGCGCCGCGGGTGGCGTCGTAGAGGGCGACAAGAGCATCCCGGTCAGATGCGCCGCCGCAGAAGAGCAGGCCCATCTCGTCCACGTCGCCTTCCACGTTCCGCCATCTGGCGGGTATGCATCCCACCAGTCGGTTGCCGGCGAGGAGCACCAATTGAAGGCTGGGGAGGTTGCCCAGGTCCGGCGGGATCTCCCCGGTCAACTGGTTGAGGGAGAGGCCCAGCACCTGCAGGAGGCGTAGCCGGCCCAAGGCCGCCGGTATCTCCCCGCTCAATCGGTTGCCGCCGAGAAACAGCTCCCGGAGGCGGGTGAGGCTGCCCAGCTCCGGCGGTATCTCCCCGGTCAACTGGTTGTTGTCGAGGAGCAACAACTCCAGGTTGGAGAGGTCGCCCAGCTGTGGGGGTATCTCCCCGCTGAGTCCGTTGCCGGAGAGGTCCAGGCCGATGACGCGGCCGTTGGCGTCCGTGGTGACGCCGTGCCATTCGCCCAGGGGCGCGTCGCTCAGCCACTTCGTGTTGTCCTCCCAATCCGGGCCGCCCGCGGCGCCGAAGAGGGCCGCAAGAGCATCCCTGTCGCCGGAGGGCGACCCTCCGTCGGAGGCGGCCGCGGCATCGCAGAAGGGGAGACCCAGCTCGTCGAGGTCCCAGGCCGGCACGCCCCGCCATGCATTGGGGATGCACCCGCCCAAAGCATCGTAGCCGACGAGGAACACCCCCTCAAGGTTGGTGAGGTTGCCCAACTCCGGCGGGATCTCGCCGCTCAAGATATTGAAGCTGAGGTTCAACCACCGCAGGTTGGAGAGGTTGCCCAGCTCCGGGGGGATCTCCACGCGCAGGTAGTTGCCGCGGAGGTCCAGCCTCTCCAGCCTGGAGAGGCTGCCCAGGCCCCTGCCCCAGGCCGTCGGTATCTCGTTGACCAACAGGTTGGTCAACTCGTTGTTGGGGAGGGCCAGGCCGATGACGCGGCCGTTGGCGTTCGTGGTGACACCGTGCCACTCTCCCAGGGGTGCGTCGCTCAGCCAGTTGGTGTTGTCGCTCCAGTCCGGGCCGTTCGTGGAGTGGTAGAACAGCACGAGCACGTCTCGGTCGGTGGCGCCGCAGAAGAGCAGGCCGGCTTGGGCGGCGTCGGTGATCTCCACGTCCCGCAGCCCACCGGGAATGCACCCGCTCAACCCATTGCCGCGGAGCCGCAGGTTGAAGAGGTTGGCGAGGCCGCCCAGCTCCGGGGGGATCTCCCCGCCCAACTGGTTGCCGGAAAGGTACAGGCTCGTCAGGTTGGCAAGGCCGCCCAACTCCGGCGGTATTTCCCCGGTCAACCAATTGGCGTGGAGGTTCAAAATCGCCAGGTTGGCGAGGGCCCCCAACTCCGGCGGTATTTCCCCGGTCAGCTGGTTGCCTAGGAGGAACAACCCGTTCAGGTTGGACAGGCCACCCAGCTCCGGCGGTATCTCCCCGCTCAACCGGTTGCTGGAGAGGTCCAGGCTCGTCAGGTTGGCGAGGTTGCCCAACTCCGGGGGTATCTCCCCAGTCAACTGGTTGCCACCGAGGGCCAGCCCCTCCAGGTTGGAGAGGTTGCCCAACTCCCGCGGGATCTCTCCGCCCAAGTCGTTGTCGGAGAGCACCAGCGTATGCAGGTGGATGAGGCTCGCCAGCTCCGGCGGTATCTCCCCGCTCAAATTGTTGTCGGAGAGGTCCAGGTAAACAACACGGCCGTCGCGATCCGTACCGACCCCGGCCCACCCAACCAGCGTCGCGTCGCTCAGCCAGCCTGCGTTGTCCTTCCAGTCCGGGCCGCCCGCAACATTGTAGAGGGCCACCAGGGCGTCCCGTTCCGTTGTGTCATCATCGCAGAAGCGCAGACCGAGGAGGTGCAGGTCGTTACGGTCCACGTCTCGCAGCCCGCCGGGTATGCACCCGCTCAAGGGATTGCTGGAGAGGTCCAGAGTATCCAGATCGGAGAGGTTGACCAGCTCCGGGGGTATCTCCCCGGTCAGCCGGTTGCCAGAGAGGTTCAGCAGCGCCAGGTTGGAGAGGTTCGCCAGCTCCAGGGGTATCTCCCCGGTCAGCTGGTTGCCGCGGAGGTCCATCTCCACCAGGCTGGCGAGGCTACCCAGCTCCCGGGGGATCTCCCCAGTCAGCTGGTTGAAGGCGGGAGGCTCGCCTAGTCGGAGAGTCCCAGAATTGTGGAGGCGCAACACTACCAGTTTGGAGAGATTTCCCAGTTCCGCCGGTATCTCCCCGGTCAACCCGTTATTACGGAGGGACAGAGTGTCAACGCGACCGTTGTCGTCGGTGAAGACGCCGTACCACTCTCCTAACGGCGCGCCGCTCAGCCAGTTGGTGTTGTCCTTCCAGTCCGGGCCGCCCGTGGCGTTGTAGAGGGTCACCAGCGCTTCCCTGTCCTCTTCGATGGCACTCTGGTTAGGTGTAGCTGCAGCGGGCGCGGACGAGGCCACCGCTATCAGGGTGAACGTCGAGAACCCGCCGCTCTCTCCAGTGAATGACGCTATGACCTCATGCAGCGCCTCGCCGGGCACCTCACGTACTTCTACGTCGCCTGGCAGATAGGAGCCACCCTCATCGCCCTGCTTTACAACCGTGACCATCTTCCCATCGGCGACGCGCGATTCGTACCACCCGCTGCTCACCTGCAACCTGACTATGCTGTCCCCCAGCGACTCTCTCTCCAGATTCACCCTTGTCACCTGCACCGAGAAGGCGACGTCCTCCGATGGGTCCTCTATCACTCCGTTCTCTCTGACACGGGACGCCACCCGGTTCAACACGGCGGTCGAGTCCTGGACGAATGCCTCCAGGGCCTTGCTGTACCTTACTTCCAATGCCGCGTCCTCAGCCGGCAGGGAGGTCACCTCCACTTCCAATTCCACACCTATCTCCGTCACATCCTCGGCCCCCCCGGTCAATGCGCCGGGGTTGGGAGCCTCAGGCCTCAGATGCAGCGTCAGTTCCTGGACCACCACCTCCAACTCCCCTTGTCGGGAGACCAGGCCGGCTTCTCCCCGCATCGTCAGCGTCTCGTCCAGCACAATCGTGACCGCGCGGTCTCCGGCAGAGTCCGGCGCGTTGATTGTGACGTTGCCAAGGTTCAACTCCGCGTCCGCACCGGATACATCGTCACCGGCGTCCAGGCCAGCAACCGGCACAGTCAACCGGAATATTCCCTGCTCGTGTCCCGGCTCAATTTCTACGTAATCTATGACGATGGTCACGTCCTTGCCCGTAGCGTCGTCCAGGATGCCATCGAGCGCCCGCTGTTGGCCCTGTGTGACGTCGCTCTTGGTGTTGAACTCCGACCTAACCGCCTCCGTCGCCAGCCTGTCAGGTGTCGCCTCATCAGAACAGGCCAGCAGCGCGGCCAAGGTCAAGAGGAGGAGAATGAGACTGGCCGGTCTTGGGACGCGGTGCTCAAGGCCGCGGTGTTGTGCGCCCGTCCTCATGGCGGCGGCGCCAATCTGCGGAGACGGCGCTGAGTCAGGGCGCGAAGGCATCGGCCTTAGCCTCGAACCGGACATCGCCTTGGGCATCCTGATTCCCACTGAGCGTCTCCGCTTGAAAAAAATCACTTGATGGCTGCATGACGGTTGCGACGTTCGAGTCTCATCGGCATTCCGCTTTCGCAGTTGGCCATCCAGGTTCGGCCCAGCTCCTATTTCTGCCCCGGCCGGAACAGTAGGGCCACGTACTTGCCCAGATTCCTGCCCTTGTTGATCTCACCCCGGTAATTCCTGGATAGTCCCGCAGCGTCAAGGACATTGCCGACGCTAAGCCTACCCAGGTCATCCGCGTACCTGATGCCGAACAGGTGCATCGTCACCGCCGCTTCTCGCCGATTCTTGCCCGCGTCGTACATCTCCCGAAGGATGCGACCGGCCTCATCCACGGTCATGCCGGCTCGTTGTCTTGATGGTGTTGGCCATAGCCTCCGCAATAGATGCAAAAGGGCCTCCTCACCAGCGCCCGGAATGGTTGCGACGTTCGAGCCTCATCGGCAAGCCGCCCTTCACCTTGAGGGTTGTCCGGGGCATTATCTCCGCCTTGCTGCTCGTCGTAGCGCGCCAGCGCCGGTGCAGAGTAGCCAGCGCGATCTTCGCCTCCATCCACGCAAAGCCCTCGCCGATGCACTGGTGCGGGCCTCCCCCGAAGGGGAAGTAAGCGAACCGGGGCAGATCGCTGCGGAACTCGTCCGTCCAGCGCTCGGGTCGAAACTCCATCGGGTCCTCGAACCAGCGCGGGTCGCGTTGTGTGATCAGCGGCGAGGTCACCACCGAGACGCCGGCCGGGATGTGGTGGCCCCCCAGTTCGATGGGCTCGAACACCATCCTTCCAAGAAGCCAGAACGGCGGATAGAGCCTCAGCGTCTCTGTGATCACCTGGTCGGTGAGGGGCAGGTTCGGCAGGTCGTCGAGGGTGGCGTCGCGGTCGCCCAGCACGTCGTCCAACTCCCCATGAAACCGCTTCTCCACTTCGGGATTCTGGGACAGGAGGAAGAAGGCGTACGCCAGGGTCGTCGCCGTGGTGTCGTGCCCGGCGATGTACAAGGAGACGGCCTCGTCGCGCACCAACTCGTCGCTCATGCCGCTGTCATCCTCGCCCTCCGCGTCCTCATACCTGGCTTGCAGCAGCATGCACAGTAGGTCGTCGCCCTCGGCGCCCGACTGGCGGCGGTCCTTAATCAGGCCGTATATCAGATCGTCCAGGTAGGCCCGCGCAGCCTTGAAGCGCCGGGTGGAAGGCACAGGAAGGTTATGGAGAAGCCGCCTGAGAAACACCGGCTGGGTCAGGCGGAGGTATATGTACCCCTCACTCTCCGCAAACGACTCGCCCACGCGCCGGACGACGTCGCTCGTCTCGATGTCGAACAGGGCTTTCGCCACTATCTGGAGCGTCAGGCCCCGCATCTCCTGCTCCATGTCGACCACAGCCCCGTCTCGCCACTGCTGGGACTTTCGGGACGCGATGTCGGTCATGGCCCCGGCGTAGTGTTCGATGTACCTGCGGTGAAACCGGGGCTGTATCAGCCGCCGCTGCCTCAGATGAAACGCTCCGGTGGATGCCGTGAGGCCGTCGCCCATCATCCAGCGCACGGTCTCAAACGCGGTCACGCCTCGCCCGGTCTTCTGGTGCGTCCTCACCAGGACCTCCCGGTTGAGATCGGGGTGATTCACGAGGTAGATCAGGATGGGTTTCACCGACACGGTGCTGACGTCGCCGTGGGTGGCGGCCTCTCGCAGCAGGCCGACGAAGTCGTTCTTAAGACGGAACGCCTGTCCGATGACTGGCATCTCGGAGGGGCCTGGTGGCAGTTCGGCGCGTCGGACGGAAGGCCTGGGAGGGTCCACCTCGGGTCGCGTTTGCCGTGAGTCCTTCATCTACTCATACCACCCGGAGCCGAAGATCAACCCGTCCAGCCTCACCACCCATGTGTGCTTCCTCTGCTCCTCTCCCGTCTCCGGGTTCAGGTACAGGTAGCTGACCCACCGGCCCGTCTCACTGGCCTTCAGGAGTTCCGGGCCGTAGGCGTATCCCTCCGAGTCGACCAGTTCGTTGGCGTCCGCGCCGACCAGCTCCGGGATATAGTGGGCCGCAATACGGCCGTCTTCCCCTATGATGAAGACGTACCACTGGCCCTCCACGCTCTCCGGGGAGTTGTAGTAGGCCAGGGTAGCCTCCCGCCCGATACTCTCATATCCCAACAGCGCCACGTCCACGAAGGCGCAAAGGTAGAGTACGCCTTTCGCACGGGCTACGATGGGCGGGGCTGGCCGTCGGTGGAGCACGTGGTCAAGCAAGACTACTCCGCCCTGTTGACCCAGTGAACGGTCGCAGCCTAGTTGTCCCGAGTGGACACTCAGGCGGGAGCAAACGGCTGGTCGGTCAGCATCGGAATACAGCAAATGCTGCGTATCCCAAACAAAGCGGAACCCCACGACGGACGTCAAGATGGGTGTCGGCAGCGGTGCTAGAATGGGCGTGGCACTGAACGGGGCGGTAAGTTCTGGGAAACGCAGCTCGATGGGCAGGCTTTTGAATGAGTCCGTCAGGGGGGTCTCGAGGCGCTCTCGCACAATCGGGCCTTCGCCCCCAAAGTGACAGTGGAACGTTGGGCGGGTTCGTACTGTGACGTTCTGGGAATGGCTCAGTGGTGGAGAGTCCGGCAGCACGACGATACGCAACCTCGCCCTGGTCGTGGCGGGTCTGGTAGCCCTCGTCCTGGCTTGGTGGCGTAGCATAGTCGCAGACCGTCAGGCTAAGACCGCTCAGCAAAGTCTGCTGAACGAGCGCTACCAGAAGGGCGCTACGATGCTCGGCAGCGACGTCCTGTCGGTGCGCCTGGCTGGGGTCTATGCTATGCAGAGTCTCGCCCAGGAGTACCCGGAGCACTACCACGTCCAGGTCATGCGCTTGTTCTGTGCCTTCCTCCGGCTTCCCAGCCGGGACCAGAGCCTTGCGGGGCAAGTTGCAGTCCGGCCCGGCACCTTCGGGGGAATCCGTCAGGACGTCGAGTCCGTCTTGGACGCCATCTGCTCTCGTCCCGGGACGGGTATCGTCCTTGAGCAGGAAGCGGAGTTCAGCCTCGATCTGCGGGGGGCCGACCTGAGCGAGATTCAGGTCATCGGCGCAACCCTTGCCCATGCCATGTTCCATAACGCCAAGCTCACCAACGCCCACTTTGCCCGTGTGGACCTGTCGAAAGCGACCTTCTCATACGCAGACCTGTCGGGATCTCACTTCTACCACGTGGACTTCGCAGGGGCGCGCTTCGACTCCGCAAACCTGTCACGTGCCATGCTCCAGGGTGCTGAGATGGTCGAGATGAGCCTCGACAGAGCGGACTTCTCGGAAGCGAATCTCGGACGCGCCAACCTGTCTGCGTCGACTCTTCAAGATGTCCGCCTGGACGGGGCGAGACTGGAGCGGGCAGACCTGTCAGGTGCGAATCTACTGCGGGCAGACCTATCCCGAGCCTGGCTCCACCGGGCGGACCTCTCCGGCGCCGTGCTTCTCGAGGCAGACCTGACCGGTGCAAGGATGTCCGAGGCAAATCTCTCGGGGGTTGTGTTTGCCTGCGGAGGCGTTCAAGCGGCAAAGGGGCTGACCCAGGCCCAGCTCAATCAGGCTTGGGCGAATCCGGACAACCCCCCCAGCCTACTTGGCATCCTTGACGTCGAGACCGGCGAGCAGTTGCGATGGTTAGGCAACGCTCCTTGACGCCGACGGGACGCCCCGCGGATTGGTTAGGCCAGGTATGTGATGCGGGATCGCTCTTCGTTCTGTTGTGCTTCACGACAGGAACTAGTGATTCTATAGTTACCATTCAGTGTGCAGTTGAGAGGGATGGGCGATTCTAGAAGCCCACCCATTGGTTTAATCCAACACTAGCGAGATTGCTGTCATGAAGACCCCTGTCACCAAGAGAATAGTTAGTGAAGCCAAGAAACACTTCTGCCCTAATGCAAGACTGTCTACCTTCCGATTGGTTTCGGGCACGTTCTTTGAATATGCTATGAATAAATCGACGACGTGCAGTTTCTTGTATTGAGTGGTGTCTAACCTCTGGCCCTCAAACAAAGGCAGTGCTCCTGGGTAAGACGTTCGGCCAACCCACAGCACCTTCAGTGAAAAGAAAATCGTGAAGGAGAAGGTGATTGCGAGTACGAGCGTGAGTGCCACCACGACATACCGCGGCCATCCGGGTAGTACCATCGGGAAGTCAAGCAGGAGACCACTGAGTGCGATGAATATGACGGCCGCTACGCTGCCCGCTCCAACGAGCAGAGTGGCTTTCTTCTCTACCTCGGTGTGTCGATCCAGTTCATCTCTAAACAGATTCCTGGCGTATTCGATGCTGAAATCAATGTGGTTCGTGTCGTTGCTCGATAGCCGCGAGACCAACTCAGCCGCTGTCTTTGGGATATCCGGGTAAAGCTCGTCTTTCACACCGGCACCTTACCGCGCTCGAGCATTGTGGCAATCGTTGCCGTATAGGGGTCTCCAGTGGGACCCTCCAGCCAGCCCCATTGTCCATTTGGATTGAGCTCCAGGAATACGTAGTCTCCGTCTGGAGTCTTCACCATATCAATGGTGCCAAAGGTGAGGCCGAGCGTCGCTACCAGCTGTATGCACTTGTCGGAGAGGGATTCTGGCAGACTATATGGCCGAAAGCACAGTGCATGGGGAGATGCTCTCCTCCAATCATGCAGAGCTTCGGCAACTTCCTGAGAATTGATCGAAGCTGCAAAAACTCTGTTGCCTACTACCGTTACCCTCAGTTCGAGTTCCTTACGAACGTATTCTTGGAGGATTATCGGTGCTAGGGCGATGTTGTTGCTAGCAGAGAGGTCGGTGTGAGTGACCGGCGTTGTGAAAACAACTCTCGTCTCGTTCTCATACTGGATGTCGCCAGAGAACAGGGGTTTTGCTATCACCAGCCCACATTCGACCTGGAACCGCTCCACCGCCTCTGGCGAATTGGAGATCAGCGTCCGTGGTACCCGGAACCTGAGGGCATTGGCAATCTTAAGTTGTTTGGGCTTGTAGCTCGCGGAATTGATTGCATCTGGGTAACTCATCCAGAAGCAACCCATAGTTCTCCAGAGTCCTGACAGTGCCTCTTGTGATTCTCGACGCGCAAAGTCTCTGAGGAAGGGTGACCGCACGGTGTCGGCTATATCTGGCGGCATCGGCCGACGGTACCATACACTTATCACCTCTCGTAGAGGTAGGTCGCAGTGCGGAAGGCGAATGTAGCCGTCAGCACCGTGTGTATCCAACGTCCACGATATCTGAACTCTCTGAGGGAAGTCCTCGGTATTGAACCTAGCATATGGTGTGCCCCGTCGTTGAAACTCCAAGACAACCAAGTCTGCCGTTATATCTGTTTTGTTTGTCACTATGAGGACAATTCCCTTAGTAGCCATGGTTTCCCCTCTTCTTGCCTCGCTTGCTGGCTTCTCGAGTCTCTGGTGGCGAGTGCACACGTCAAGACTGGTTGGCTCGTTGGCCACGAGAATCCTCTTTGGCTACAAGGGTATGAACAGCGAACTGCACGAGGGGATGTCGTTCGCATCGGGTAGACATCAGTCCCGATCGTTGGACTCTCCGCCGGATCTGGTAAAGGTTATTGTTTCCAACGCCATGCCAGAACTCGTGACAAGAGGTTGGCCGTCAACTATCCAGAGGTCGGCGCGTTCGTCAAAGTATCCGTTGAGGGCCCAGTTGTCGTGAGGCTCCGCGAACATTGCGAGGAAAGGTATGTCTCCAAGCACCCAGTCCTGTTGAATGTGTCGACGCTCGTGATCATTCACGTGTGTCATTGCGTCCTCCTCCCAAATACTCCTGTCGGATTGTCGGAAAGTCAGGCCAATGAACACGCGGCTTGGCATAGTGCCGACGGCGGGGTGTATCGCACTCCGTCCACTCTATTGTTTTCCTGTTTGCGGAGGGGTAGGCACGTCATTCTCCTCTAGAGGGCTGTAGACAGGGACGGTTTGCCGATAAGGGGTGCGGGAAGTCCGACCTCAGTAAGTCCGCGTGGCGGCGACAGCACTCCGGACTGTACAGCGAGGTGTCGATGTAATGGAGCATTTCTTTCGGCCTGAAGGACGTGTTCTGGCTCGTCACTGTTCCATCCGATATCAGGCTGTCCATTTGTCCCACGGATTGGTCACGTCAATGCCACACCCTTCGAAGTCCTCAACGTTACGCGTTACGATCTGGGCGCCGCGGGAACGGGCGACAGCGGCGATCTGGCAATCAGCTTGGCTTATCGGATGCCCGGCAGCTCTGCGATCCGCAGCTATACTGGCATAGGCGTGAGCTGCGTCGCTGTCAAAAGGCAAGATGCGCTCTGCAAAGAACACGCCGAACGCCCGGTCGGCGGCAGCGGCCAGCCCGCGGCGTCTTTCGCCATTTGGTAAGATGGCAATTCCGGTTCGAACTTCAGCTTCGGTGATAGCCGTGACGAACAGCATATGAGTGAGTTGACGGTCCAGCCATGCCAGGACATCGGACCGAGGCCGTTCCCTCATCAGTTCTGAGACAACGTTGGTGTCGAGGACAAACATGAGTCCCGCCACTAGTCGAACTGCGGAGGTTCGCGCATAGGCTCCCTGGGAGGAAACTCCAACTCCACCCCGCCGAACGGCCTGAACAATTCGTGTATCGCCGTGCCCAGGTTTCTGGGAGGGGCTGCGTCCTCGTCCAAGGCTGCCCGTAGGATGTCTCGCGCCTCTTGCTCCATTGACCGCCCGTTCTCGGCTGCCCGGATGCGTAGCCGACGCTTTAGTCCCTCATCGAAATTGCGCACGGTGATGCTCGCCAAGGTCGCGCCCCCTTACTTTGTAACAGTATTATATCACGATTGCGATGCAATCACTTTTGCGAGTGACAGCATCCACGCAGTTTGTCAGGAGCGCCCTCAACGGGACAACACCCCGGAGATGGATGGCCTTGGCGCCGAATCTGCAGGCTGGGCCATATTCCCGCTCCCTCGGACGAGAGCCCGCCGCGCGCCCTGACGGTCTTCGCGTACAGAGAGATCAACTTTCCTTCCTTTGCGTACTACCGCCTCACGCGGGCAAGTGCATCCACGCGGCCCGCTCAACGCCGGCCAATGAGCGCTTCCACCATTCCTCTCAGCTCTGTACCATCTATCGCACTCCTCGGAATCGGGCGTAACTCACTCGTTCTCCAAGACAAGACTCCCCCGAAGCACAGGTTTAGCCTTGAAGACAGTCTTGGGAATCATATAGTAGTCTCCCGACCCACTTCGACCATCTCGGTTCGCCCTGACCGACTGGACCTTCGATACTAGACCGCTGCTCTTCAGAGCCTTGTCCAGGTATCGGTCCTGCACATATTGCCCGCTAGGGGAGCAAAAGCGCCGTCTCGCTCCATCATCCAGCTTCTCCGCCACCTGGGCAGCCAGTCTAGGCTTGTAGCAGGCGACCATTTCAGCATTGAGGGAATGGTCGTTGGGCAGGTAATAGAACTCCACTCCCTTTCGCTTCTCCATGGTCGTGACCGTGTCTCGGACCGCTTGTGCCAACGCCGCTTCGGCCTTGCGAGTCTCGCCTTCGAAGCGGCGTGCTCCGATATCCTGGGAGGCGCTAGTCGCATTGCCATCCGGCTGATCGGTTCCCACTGCATCGAAGTTCAGGATCCGAGCCGGAAGCACGAAGGGTTGGTCTGGAGCCGACCAGAAGAAGCAGTTGCCCTTGATGGGCTCGTTCAGGATGCTGGCGAGAATGTCGTCTGAGAAGTGGGCGTTGTGCTGTTGAAGAGTCCTCAGATCGTTGGCGGAGAGGAGATGGAACGCGAAGAAGTTGTCCCCTTGGCTCAGAAGCTCCGGGGCCATCGATCCTGGCTGCTGAGTCACCATGATGGAGCCGAGCCCGTACTTCCTACCCTCCTTGGCCCACTGCACGAAGGGACTCTCGTCGCTTGCCCTTCGCCCCAAGACGCTCTGAGCCTCCTCCAACACCGCGATCGTTGGGATTATCCCCCTGCCGCCCTCAGACGAGGTGAAGTTGTACTGGTTGTGGTCGAAGATGGACTTGAGCAGAAGCCCCGAAATCTGGAGTCCAATCGCCCCAGTCACCAGGGACAGGTCGACAACTACGATCATCCCTTGAGCAAGGAGTTCGGCAACCTGGGTCTGCACTTTCCCGGCGGGGTCATGCAACCGGCCAACGATGGTAACCAGATTACTCCGCATGGCCCTGGCCTCGACGCCTTCCGACTCACTGAAACCTGCTATGGCCTGTATCTTCTTCTCATTGGCGTTGTGGCGATGCTCCGCTACGAAGTCCACCAGTTGACGCCACTGATCACTCCTAAGACCTCTCATCTTGGCCACGTTCTGCTGATTCTGTCGGTCGTCCGGAACGCATAGAGCGACCACATCCGAAGGCGAGAGGTCACGCACATCCATCTTGAGGCCGCCCACCTTCCAGGAACCGAAGTAGGGGTTCGGCTCCACCCGGTCGGTGAAGACGGCAATCCTGTCCTTGAGATGGGGAACATTGCATAGCCCCGGTCGCCCATCCTCGTCCGGCCAGAAGTACTCTCCCTCCGGGTCGAGGATTAGCATCCCCACCTTCCGACCGCTGCGGTCTTTCGGACCGTCACCCGCGTAGAGCTGGGAGATGAGGAGCTTTAGCATGTTTGACTTGCCGTAGCCGGCTCGGGCGAAGACAAAGGAGCGCCGAGAGACCAGGCTGTTCACGTCGAACCTTACGGGGAACGACTGAGGCTGCGGGAGCAGGAAATCCTCCCCGGCAGCCTCTCCACCGTTGTAGATCATCTCGCCGAGGCTGAAGTGCCCGATGGTCTGTGCGGTGCCTGCCTGGGCACCCAGGTTACAGAGGAAGGCCAGCACATCGTCTCCGGGCAAGGCTACCCTCGCGCCGAGATGGGGGAGCTTGCGTACGGTCGGCACGAATCGTGCCCGTCTGCCCTCACTCCCCTGGTCCACCCGCAACCCCCCTAGAAGCCGGACTTTCACGTTGTACCTCAGCCGCCGCTCCTTAAGCTGGGCCGGAACCTCCGAGTGGGACCTATGGATCTCCGCCAGATACTCGTCGCCGTCCTGTCCCGCCAGAAGCCCCACAGGAAAGAACCGGGTGATGCGTCCCAGGGCTGCTTCGTCGGGAGACCCCAACTCCACCAACAGGAACTGTCCGATACGGGGAGTCAGTTCTTCGCTGGGCTGGTAGGGCGATACGATCTCTGCTCGGAATTCCAGACTCTCCTCTGAGAACCCCTTGAACATGCCGATAAGACGGTCTGGATCGAAGAGCCTAACCATCTCGCAGTATCCCTCCTTTGATTAGGCCGCGCCCCAAATGCACGTGCCGCACGATGCGTTCCCGAAGCGAATCATCCAACTGGCCCTGCAACGCGTCCGTCATCAGGTCTCCTAGAACCGTCATCTCAAGTCCGGTCAACACTGCGTGGTCGTGCGCCCGCTGGAGAGCGCCGGGGTAGCCTACAATCGGGAAGGTGTCCCGTGCGTCGTTCACCAGGTATTCGAGAACCTCTTGCTTCCTGTAGGCCGGAAGCCAGACGGGTACGTCCACAGGCAGGATGGGAGAGTCGGGCGAGGAACCGAGCTTCACGAGGTGGAGCCGCCCGAAGCTCTCGTAACTTTGCGCCTCGTTGTCGCTGGAGGCGGTCTCCAGCCATCTGTCGTAGTTGTAGCACTTGGCCTCCAACTCCCTCGGCACCTCGGCGAAGCAGGGGTAGTCCCGGTCGAATGTTCCCTCCAGCATCATGGCGAGACTCAGCTTGCTGAGGACCGCCGAGGTCTTGGCGACCCCTAGCAAGAAGACTCTGCGTTTTCCGGCGGTAGTCTGGCCCTCGAAGACGCTGCGAAAGGCACGGTCCAGCTTGGGAAACGTTTCCCGTTTGACGCTCTTTGTCCGCAAGAGGCCGTCACGCAGCAGAAGCACGTCCACAGGCCAGTCCTTGAGTGCCAGGTCGAGGAGCACCGCCCACTCCAGAATGTCGCGGAAGTGACGGACACGTGCCCTCATGTCGTAGCGTGTCTTGGTCTCGTCCCTCTGCTGACCGCCCAGCAGGTAGGACAGGTCGTCGAACCCGATGTCCAAGACCTCCAGAAATCGCCTCATCACCTCGTGGCGCTCAGTCATGTCGCGGAACATGGAGTCGTCCTCTGAGATGGGGACTATCTCCTGGATCAACGCCTTCCCCTCACTGTCCACCACCCGGATGATCTCGAGATTCAGGGGCTCGAAGGAGAGACGGTTCTCTCCACCGTCAGTGGCCAATGGAGCCACGGTCTTGCAGGGTCGGTAGTCCAGCTTTCTTATGGTTAGGGTCCGGGCCTCCCGTCGCAACTCTTCCACCTGGGAGGCTTCCTGCTCAACAGCCGTGGCCATCCTGGCCTTCAAGTCGTCGTAGTTGACGTCTGCGAGTGCCATCCTAACCTCTAGCCACGGTAGGCTCGTTGGGTCACCCAACCTGGGCCGGCTCCCTTGAGCGCGCGGGGTCGGCAATGCTCTTGCGTGACTCTACCTCTGCCACGCCAAGCGCATACCGTTGCCCGTGATCCTTGACTTCTCATTTCGACGAGGCCCGGCAGAGCGATGGAGCTTAGCCTGGGAACCCTCTCCTGTTCAAGTAAGTTATCGGCATTCTTGCGTACCTCTTGCGGGGACATGTCTCTATTGCCGTTAGCGTGGGCAAAAACCCCTTTTCTCATGCCCCTGATTCTTGTATACACTAACCGCGAACCGACACTTTGGATAGTCGACCGCGCTCTTCGGCAATCCGATCGTGGCTTTGGTAACCCATGGAGCGTTCCATAAACCACTCAGGCTGAAACGCGAAGCACTGAACCGATCCCTATCGGAACCTCAGGCAGTCACCAACATACGAGAGCGAAACCGGCCGGAACGCCTCCACTCCAGAATGAGCGCTCTGGATCTTGTCTGGGATCTCCTCGCTATCCCACCGTGCCAACTCACAACTCAGGGGCTGTGCATGGGGTCGCTGGGTCCGACAGGGGAGGAGCACGCGCTGAGAGCCGTAGTCGCAGATGAGAAGTTCGGGCGAGGCAGCGAACTGAGTCGGCTATCGCACGGCTGGCCTTGGACTCCGACGACGGGCTATGCATGAACCAACTTGCGTGCCAGCGATCAGGCGCTGTGCGACCTTCCGTGTCCACTATGGACGGCCCGCTTGATCCATGTAGCGATGCCGGCGGGACAGAATGTACCGCATCTGCTATTGTGGACTGCGGCTTGGAGGAGTCCAGGCTCCAGCGCATGTTTGCCTGTGGATTGAATCTCTCTAGGTTCTGCGAAGCGCTTGTGGCTGGCGACGATTCTGTACTTGGTCATGGAAGAACGACTGAAATCGCACTATGAGTCCTTATCGCGGGCTATCTGGTTCACTAGAAGTCCGGATACGAAGGCAGCCCCTGTATTGGCCCTACAGGTAACTCTGATGGGGGCTTTGACGACCAGAGTCGACAAGCTGATTGCTGTTGTTGCGAGTGGCAGCTCCAACGCTGAGGGGATCGCTGTCGTCTTGGTGTTGGTCGCCTACACGATCTCAATGGCCAGTGCAATCGGATTGGCAGTGATGGTCTACATGCCCAGAAATCCGAAGACAGGCAGGTCGCTGATTTTCTTCGAGGACATTGCGGCGATGAACTACACGGCTTTCGAAACCGCAGCGATGGACATGAGCAGCGGTCTGATCGAGCGACAGCTGATCGACCAGATATACCAGGTCTCTCGAGTAGCCAGCGTCAAGATGAAGCGTGTTCGTTGGGCCATGTGGCTGAGCCTACCGACGGTTGTATTCGGGTTCGCGTTGCTCGCATGGAGTGTTTTCTGACGCTTGCATGTACGCCGGACGGATCTATGATGTACGCTCTGTTAGGCAGCCGACTTGGACTAGGCTCACCGCGCTGCTCCCCGCGGTGCCGCAAAGTGAACGCCACCATAGGAGGACGTCAAGAGTGGCATTGGCAGACAACCTCAACTCACAAGTGCGGCAGATCCTACGTGAACGATGGACTGAACGGTCTGGAAGAGCCGTGCCTGAACCGGATGACCTGGGGCTCGGGAACGATGCCGTTATAGTTGATGGTACAGTCCTCTATGCTGACCTCGACGACTCCACCGATCTGGTTGACTCTACGGAGCCCGCCTTTGCTGCAGAAATCTACAAGTCTTTTCTGGCATGTGCAGCGAGGATAATCAGAACAGAGGGGGCAACAGTCACTGGATACGATGGAGACCGAATCATGGCGGTCTTCACCGGGCGCAACAAGAACTCAAGAGCTGCTAGGACCGCTCTCAAGATCAACTATGCTGTGCTAGAGATCATAAACCCGGCAATAGGAGACCAATATCCGAGGGGTGACTACAAGGTGCATCACCATGTGGGGATAGACACTAGTCAACTCTACATAGCCCGGACAGGAATCCGCGGAGCGAATGATCTGGTTTGGGTGGGTAGGGCTGCAAACTATGCCGCCAAGCTCTCAGCCCGCTCGGGCCCGGCAACTCAAATCACCCCGGATGTCTACAGTAAACTGAATCAAGACGCGAAGATCGGATCAGACGGCCGGAATATGTGGACCCAGCAGAGAGCACACGAAATCGGAATCAGTGCTATTTTCGCGTCCGACTGGTATTGGGAGTTGTAGAAGCACTGGGCCCAAGAGCAGAAGGCAACCCCACCCTGTCTGCTGCCCACAAGTGTTGCCTGCCACGCGTCCGTTAAGTGCCACGTGGGTCGATGGGTTCCTCCTGATGCACCTAGACGAGATGCAGCGCTTGTTGGAAGGCAAACCCAACGTGGGGGCAAGGCCAGACAGTGCTGGCTCCGTCCCCTGTGTGCGGAGACTATTGCCATAGCCTCGATTTGGGTCACGTCTCCATCGAGCCAGAACGGGCAAAAGGGCAGCAGTCCAGAGGATTTAGGAGCGAGGCCGGTAGCCACTGGATGATGAAAGGCTGTTGCTGGTTCGCACGAATTATGGGCCAACCAAGGAGCTTGCCGAGATGCCTTCGAGGGGACAGGAGGCCATTGCGACGCGGATGATGACTATCTTCTCAGACGAGAGCGGGCATACTGGTCCGAATCTGACGAGTAAGGCTCAACAGTACTTTGTCCTAGCGACTATCTCGTTCCCTGAAAGCGAGGCCAAAGAGATTCGCAATGGCTTCTTCCCCCAAGTCCGAGCCAGGGAGCTAAAGCATGGTAGCCTGGCAAGGAATGCAAAGCAGCACTCCATGGTGTTGGAGTATTTGAAGTATCTTCAATCCTGCCAACACCGGTTCAAGATTTACGTGGTCGATAAGGAGTTCGCGGCTGTAGCCAAAATCGTCGATTACTTGGTTGAGACCGCTGCGCACAAGGTGGGCGTGGATATCTACTCGAATGGCTATGCGCTCAAGATTGCAAACCTGTTGTACTACTCGCTGGTAACATATGAGATTGCTGCTTATCGGAGTGCACTTCTCAGCCGCTTTGAAGGCATGATGAGGCATGGTTCCAGAATCCGATATGACGATTTCTTTGATTTCATCGAACAGCCGGTGGCGTCCCGTAGCCTTGACAGGGTTTTGGACATAGTTCGAGCCACACGGCATGTCCTAGACGCAGGTCAGATATTGGCAGCCGGCCCAGACGCTCTAGACGTGTCCTTCACTGCCGCACTGTGCCTGATGGCCGAGTGGAGGAAAGAAACCGAAGAGAGTTTCAACCTTGTGCACGACGTTTCGTCCCCGATGGTCAAGGAGACCAGACTATGGGAGGCTTTGACAGATGAGTCGGTGCAGCCTATCACTATTGGCTATGGTCCCAAGACTATGCGCTTCCCGATTGGAGTAGCAAAGACTAGCTTCGAGGATTCCCGCTCCTGGGTAGGGTTGCAATTGGCGGATGTGCTTGCTGGCTCTGTTGCCCGGTCGCTGACAGTGCATAAGCGAGGAGAGATCGACCGCTACGTGAGTCTGATTGCTGAGACTGCCCTTAGCCTCCCGGCCTTAGGCTCTCTTCCTGGAACGCCTGAAGATTGGCCAGAGACTCCTGCCGACTATGAACCTCCGGCGGATGCGCTGGCATTCATTGGCGAGTTTTATGCCAAGACCCGACCAGGCTAGGCGTATGGCGCGGGCGGTCGCGAAGAGGCAATGAAGGACGAGTGTCTCATCACGGGCTCAGACAGTTCGCTGCATGGCCCCTTTCTGGTTGCAATCATGTACGACCTGTCATTTGGATCGACCATGTAGAGGGACGGAAGTCAGAATAGCCGTAGACGCGTCACGACCCTCAGTGGACGAGAACTGTGGTAACTCTAGTGGGAAGACCTCAACGGAATAATGCTAATCGTAGCTAACTTAGAATCCCACCCCCTTCTTCGCTGGTGACGCGGGGTGGTCGAGACTGCCGCCCGCATTGATGACAACGATGTCCACTCCACCAGACTCATCAACGGTAGCACCGAATTCACGAGCGACTGAATCATAGTCAGTGACGTCCGACTGGGCGAATGTAGCGGACCCGCCGTGTCTTCGTATGTCGACTACTGTGTGGGCGAAATCCGACTCGGTTCTGGCGATGCAACTCACGGCAGCGCCTGCCGAAGCATAGCCGACGGCTATCGCCCTGCCGAGCCCCCTGCCCGCGCCGGTGACGACAGCCACCTTGCCAGGCAAGACACCGTCGCGGGACATCATAACCTCCTTCTGTTGCGGTGGCTGCGACTCACCCCAGGCCTCGGAGCGTCGGCCCTAGCAGGATCTTCAAGTAAAGTTGTCCAGCGAGAAGTCCTCGAAGTCCGATGCGGGCCGATAGCCGATGCGCTCATAGATAGACACTGACCTTGCATTGGTCCGGTCTGCGAAGAGGTGGAACTGTGCGGACCGCGATCATCACAACCTGCTCGTTCTTCTCCAGAACTGTGAAGCTCTGCTGAGAGCCACGCCGCCTGCAACGTCTCGTCCGGCGGCAATGCCAACTGCGATCCCGATGATCAGGTTGTTCTCTACCTCGCGGGCCAGTAGGAATGGTTCCGCGTAAGCCATGAACTCCCGAGAGTAGCGTTAGGTCACAGTCCTAACGGTGCTCTTGCTGTCGCCCATCCATTTCCTGTGTCCCGCTACTTGAGCAGGCTGATGTAGGCCTCCTCCAGGGTCGGGTCCCGTACCACCAGCCGTTCGATGTTGGCCTCGCCCACAGTATCGGCGATGCGGCTGCGCATGTCCGATCCGGTCTCGCTGTGGACCGTCAGCTTCTGGAACGCCTCGTCGCTTCCGACGTCGACGTGGCTCACCTGGGGCAATGCGGCGATCTCGTCCTGGAGCCCCGCCCTGGCCTCTCGCAGCGTCACTTCCGTGATCACCACCTTGCTGAACCGGCGCTTGATGGTCGTCGGGCTTCCCAGGGCGACGAGCACCCCCTGGTTGATGATGGCGATGGTGTCGCACAGGGAGTCCGCCTCG
Organism: Dehalococcoidia bacterium; assembly: GCA_965205235.1. Lineage (GTDB taxonomy): Bacteria > Chloroflexota > Dehalococcoidia > Lucifugimonadales > UBA1127 > CBDBGD01. The sequence continues at coordinate 14,989 of CBDBGD010000002.1, read as the reverse complement.
AACATGTAGTGGGTGGTGAGCAGGATGGTCTTTCCCTCCGCGGCGAGGACTGGCACCATCTGCCGGACCTCCTGCGCGCCGATTGGGTCCAGGCCGATGGTGGGCTCGTCCAGGAAGAGGACCTCAGGGTCCGTGAGGAGGCCGCGGGCCAGATGGAGCCGCTGCCGCATGCCTCGAGAGTACTCCTCCACCAGGGTCTTGGGCCGGTCAGCGAGCCCCACCATCTCCAGCAGATTGGCGATGCGGCGCTCGGCCACACGCGGGTCCATGTGGTTGAGGGCCCCGAAGTAGCGCAGGTTCTCCCGGCCCGTCAGGCGTCCGTACAGGCCCCTGTCGCCGCCGAGCACCAGACCGATGTGCTTGCGTACCTCCGAAGCCTGCTTCGCCACGTCCGCGCCCAGGACCGTTGCCCGGCCGGCGGTGGGCGTCAGCAGCGTGGACAGCATCCGGACGGTGGTGGTCTTGCCGGCGCCGTTGGGCCCCAGCAGCCCGAAGACCGCTCCCTGGGGGACGGTCATGGTCAGCGCGTCCAGGGCCACCGTCTCCCGGACCTGTCCCAGGATGCTCCGTGACCTATAGACTCGCCTCAGTGACTCGCACGTAACGGCGTCCATTGCTCTCCCCTTCCCTATGCGTTGGTCTCTCTCCTGATGTGCTCATGCGGGCTCCCGCTCCAGGGTGCCCCGCAGCTTGACCTCCCGCTCAACGAGGCGGAAGCACGCGTAACCGACGGCGGCGTAGCCCAGCGCGACCAAGAGCTCGCGGAGCAGGTCGCCCTGCACTGCAGCGAAGCCGGCCCCGGTGAGCGCGGCCTTGAGCGCCAGGAAGCCGTTGGTAATGGGCAGCATCCGGGCGATGCGCTCCAGCACGAGCGGCATGCTGGACAGCGGAATGACGATCCCTGTCATGGTAAGGAAGACCCCCAGGGCGACGGAGTAGAGGTTCTGCCAGTCCTGCAGAAGGACCGCGAGGTTCCCCAGGAGCAGCACGAACATGAGGACCGACGTGACGATGAGGAACACGGCCAGGATGAAGGCCCCCCAGTTCGTCGCGGAGTAGTCGACCCCCAGGAACACCAGTCCACCCAGGAGGCCCATCGAGATGGTCACGAACCCGTTCGGGTAGTGGGACAGCCCACGACTGAAGTAGTGGATGAGCCGGCTACCCGATGACACGAAGATCATCGAGAGCGTGCCCGACCACTTCTCCCAGTTGAAGGCGGTCGTGACCGTCCCCGCCAGGAACACACCTGCTGCGTTGACCGATATGCCGACCACGATGAGCTTGGCGAGATCCGGTTCCACGGCGAAGCGTCCCAGAAAGCCGAACAGCATCACCGTCAAAATGGGACGAATGACTGCGTTTACGAAGTAGGAGGATGGGCTCGACCACGCAAACCTGGCCCTGAACCCCAGGTACAGGTGCAGCCACAGATTGTGTACGAAGGCGACCATCTAGACCCGTCCCAGCATGCCGGTGATGCGAATGCGCTCCTCCACCTTGTGGAACATCCAGACCGTGGTGAGCAGCCAGACAGCGCCCAGCCCTAGGGCCACAGAGCCGTTGACCAGCACGTCGACGACAGGAGCGCCGTTGATCGACCCCACGACTGCTTGCATCGCCCACGACGTGGGGAAGGCCCGGGCCACGGCCTCCAGCGTCAGAGGGAGGACGCCGACGGGGTAGAGGAAGCCGCTGAACACGATGCCGAAGGGGCCGATGGTGTTCATGTACCCCTGGGCGCCGCCGCTGAGGACGTAGGCTGGCGCGAAGAAGCAGCTGGTGACCACTAGGACGACAACGGTGACGAGCAGAGCCGCCGCCAGCAAGGATGGGTGAACTATGGTGGGCAGCTCCCCGGAGACGGCATAGACGGTCAGTAGGGAAACGGGCGCAGAGATTGCTGCTATGGTGGTGATGGATAGTACCTTGCCAAACATCACCACCATCATGGGGCTGCGGGAGAGGATCATCGGGTCCAGGGTCTGGTTGAAGAACTCGCCCAGCAGCGAGTGTCCGACGCGAAAGCTGCCTAGGTTCCACATGGTGGCCAGTATGGCACCCACGGGTACGTAGGCCAGGACGGCGGAGTTGTCACTCTTGCCGGCGATCCAGCCCATGATGATCATGTAGGGCACAAAGATGACGAAGATACCCAGACTGGCCAGCCCCGAGAGGAGCTGCTTCCACTGGACGACGTAGGCCGCCCTGAGCGCTCGTAGATGGCCTACCATTGTTAGACTGTCTACTGATGACTTCATGCCGGCTCCCGCTCCAGGGTCCCCCGCAACTTGACCTCACGCTCGACGAGCCGGAAGCCTACGTATCCGACCACTGCGTACCCCAGCGAGATCAAGAACTCGCGGAGCAGCTCGGCCTGGACCGCCGCGAAGCTGGCACCGGATAGAGACGCTTTGAGGGCTAGGAAGCCATGGCTTATGGGCATCGCCTGGGCGATGCGCTCCAGCACCGGAGGCATGCTGGACAGGGGGATCACGACCCCCGTCATGGTCAGGAAGAGCCCCAGAGTGAGAGTGTAGAGGTTCTCCCAGTCCTGCAGAAGGACGGCGAAGTTCCCCAGGAACAGCACGAACATGAGGACCGACGTCACGATGAGGAACACGGCTAGGATGAAGGCCCCCCAGTTCGTCGCGGAGTAGTCGACACCCAGGAAGATGAGTCCCCCCAGGAGACCCATGGCGATGGTCACGAACCCGTTGGGGTAGTGGGACAGCCCACGGCTAAAGTAGTGGATAAGACGGCTACCCGAGGAGGCGAAGGTCATCGAGAGGGTCCCTATCCACTTTTCCCAGGAGAACGAGGTCGTGATCGTGCCGGCCAGGAACACCCCGGCACCGTTGACAGAGATGCCGACCACGATGAGCTTGGCGAGGTCCGGGTCGACGGCGAAGCGCCCCAGGAAACCGAACATCATCATCGCTAGAACAGGCCGTATGACCGCGTTGACCAGGTAGGCCGACGGGGTCCCCCAGAGGAACCGGGCCCTGAACCCCAGGTACAGCTGCAGCCACAGGTTGTGCGCGAAGGCGGCCACTACACCCTCCCCAGCATGCCCGTGACCCGAATCCGCTCCTCCACCTTGCGAAACGCCCAGAACGTCGCCAGCAGCCAGACTGCGCCGAGCGCAAGGGCCACTGCGCCGTTGACCAGCACGTCGGCCACAGATGCACCGTTGGTGGATCCCACCACTGCCTGCATGGCCCACGAGGTGGGGAAGGCCCTGGCCACTGCCTCTAGGGCCACAGGGAGGACATCGAGAGGGTAGAGGAAGCCGCTAAAGACAATGCCGAATGGGCCGATGGTGTTCATGTATCCCTGGGCGCCTCCGCTGAGGACGTAGGCGGGCGCGAAGAAGCAACTCGTGACCACGAGAGTGAATACGGTAACGAACAGCGTCACCATCATCAGCGGGAGGTGAGATATGTGGGGCATCTCTCCCGTCACTGCGTAGAAGGTCAGGAGGGACGCGGGAGAGGCGATGGACGCCACGCTGATGATGGACAGGACCTTGCCCAGCATCACAACCATCATGGGACTGCGTGAGAGGATCATGGGGTCCAGGGTCTGGTTGAAGAACTCCCCTAGCAACGAGTGGCCGACGCGGAAGCTGCCCAGGTTCCACATGCTGGCCAGGATAGCCCCCACGGGCACGTAGGCCAGCACGGCCGGGTCGTTGCTCTTATCCGCGATCCATCCCATGATGATCATGTAGAAGATGAAGGTAGCGAAGATGCCCAGGCTAGCCACGCCCGTGAGGAGCTGCCTCCACTGGACGACGTAGGCTGCTCTGAGCGCCCGGAGATGCCCGATCACCTTCTCAACACTCCTCCCTATCCTCTATCCCCTAGAAACAGTAAGGCCCACTGCTCTCGGTCTGTGCAGTGGGCCTTGCGGGTGCCTTCTGTTGTGTTTGTGTCTAGAATCTACCTAATAGGACATCCGGCCCACGAGCGACATGCCGCCACGCCCACGGCATAAACGCCGGGGCTGCAATGGTGGCTCGAATCGTGCGCAGATACGTCATGAGAGTGAGGCGCTAGTATAGGAACAGTTGGCTAACTTGTCAACGGCCTGGCGGGGCACCATTTTTGAACAGGCCACGAGCGTTTGGGGTCAACGCCTCCCTGCCCCTCTACTCGAACCAATCCTCATAAGAGTCTGTCAAACTCGTTCAGCCTGGACTTCGTTCATCTCGACCGTCCACGAGTACCGCAGCGTTTCGCCGGGATTGCCCAACGGCCCGGAAGTTGGCCGGGAAGGTCACGCTGCCCTGCGCCCGGCTGATGGTCACCACCTTGTCCTCCATGGGCTGTCGAAGGACCTCAAGCACGCTCTGGCCGAACTCCGGCAGCTCGTCCAAGAACAGCACGCCGTGGTGCGCCAGCGTCACCTCGCCCGGCCGCGGCCAGTGCCCGCCGCCCACCAGCCCCGCGTGCGACGTGGTGTAGTGCGGCGACCGGAAGGGGCGCTGCGTGACCAGGGGCGTGTCAGACGGCAGAAGACCCGCCACGCTGTAGATCCGCGTCAGGTCCAGCGACTCGTCGGACATCATGGCCGGCAGGATGGAGGGCAGGGCGCGGGCCAGGAGGGTCTTGCCGCTTCCGGGAGGGCCCAGCAGCAGGATGTTGTGGCCTCCCGCCGCCGCGACCTCCATGGCGCGCTTGGCATGCTCCTGGCCCTTCACGTGCTCCAGGCTCGGCCCCCAGTTGAGCGTCGGAACCGGGGAGGCGCCGTTTGCGCTGCGGTCGTAGGGGGTCATCGGGACCTCGTCGCGCAGGTGGCTGACCACCTGGGCCAGCGACTCGGCGGGGAGCACGGTCACATCCTCGACCAGCGCCGCCTCAGCGCCGTCGACGGCGGGCACGAACACGTGGGTGAACCCCTCGTCCCGCGCCAGGGCGACCATCGGGAGGATGCCCGCGGTGTGGCGCAGGCTGCCGTCGAGCGAGAGCTCGCCGAGGAACACCGTCTGCGAGACATCGGCCGAGACCTGCCCCGAGCTCACCAGGATGCCCATGGCGATGGGGAGGTCGTACGCGGGCCCCTCCTTCTTGAGGTCGGCGGGGGCCAGGCTGGCCGTGATGCGGCGCATGGGGAACTCGCAGCCGGAGTTGCGGATGGCCGCTCGGACGCGCTCGCGCGCCTCCTGGACGGCCTTGTCCGGCAGGCCGACGACGTGGAACGCGGGCAGGCCGGGGGAGATGTCCACCTCCACCGACACGATGCGGCCTTCCAGGCCCACCACAGCGCAGGACAGGGTCTTGGCCAGCATGTTCCCGCTTTCACAAACAGGCTGCTCCAATGATACGGCCCTGTCCGAGGGAGGGCAAACCCCAGTCGTCGCCGCTAGGGTGGGAGTTTCGCCATCATCCGCCTCCAGCGGCGGAACGGGCCTGACGGCGGAAAGGCAAGGCGGTAGAATACTCACCACGGAACGCCGCCGCGGGAACCTGCGGGCATGGGAGCGAAAAGAGCATGGGGAGGTCCGTCGCGCTGCTGGGTGGTCTCCTCGCCGGGGGGCTCCTGGCGCTCGCCGCCTGCGCAGACCCGGAGCCTGAGCCCGCCGCGCCTTCGCCAACGGTGGCCGCGTCCCCCTCCCCCGCCGCAACCTCGCCCGCCCCTGTTGCAGCGTCGCCATCCCCCGTCGCCGCCTCTCCCTCCCCCGCCGCGGCGCAGGCCGTCGCGCCCGATGAGCCCCGCACCGGGGGCATCCTGAAGCGCACGCACCCCACGGATCCCGCGGGCTTTGACCCGGTGCAGGACAGCTCCATCAACACCGTCTTCCTCATCGCCCCCATCTACTCGCAGCTCCTGCGCTACGACCCGCAGGGCGGCGACGCGCTGACGCCCGAGCTGGCCGAGAGCTGGGAGCTCAGCTCCGACGGCCGCCAACTGACCTTCACCCTTCGCAGCAGCGTGGGCTGGCACGACGGCGAGCCCTTCACCTCCGCCGACGTGAAGGCACACTTCGAGCGGATCATCGACCCACCCCAGGGCTTGTTCAGCAGCGAGCGCTCCGCCTTCCTCCACGTCGCCAGCATCGACGCGCCGGACCCGGCCACGGTGCGCTTCAACGTCGAGTTCGCCACGGAGAGCCTCCTCCAGAGCTTCGCAGCCGGCCACTACATGGTCGTGTCGAAGCACGTCATGGAGCGTGAGACGGCGGAGGACCCCAGCGGCCTGCGTAAGAGCCCCGAGGCGCTGACGGGCACTGGCCCCTACGTCTTCGACAGCTATGAGCCGGGGGTGGCCTTCCGGGTGCGCCGCAACCCGGAGTACTGGGACGCGGGGAGGCCCTACCTGGACGGCATCGACTTCCTCATCATCCGCGACCCTGTGACGAGGTTCAGCGCGCTGGTCACCGGCCGGGTGCACATGTCGGCCCAGGGCAGTCCCAGCCTGACGGCCGCCCAGGCGGCGGAGGCCCGCCGCGACTATGCCGACGACATCGTCGTGGAGCGCGTGCGGGGGCCCTTCTGGCTCGGCGGCCTGTTCAACGCCAAGCGTCCCCCGTTCGACGACCCCCGCGTCCGCCAGGCCCTGAGCCTCGCAGTCGACCGCGACGCCTACCTCCGGGTCGTCACCGGCGGCCCCGAGGGGACGGGCGTCCTGGGCGGCCTCAGCCCACCGGGCGCGCCCTTCGCCCTGCCCGACGACGAGCTGCGGGGCCTGGCAGGCTATCGACAACCCAAGGCGCCTGACCTGGAGCTCGCTCGACAGCTGCTGGAGCAGGCCGGCCACGCCGACGGCTTCCAGGCGGCCATCACCGTCCGCGGCGACGTCCCCCTCTGGGTCGATGCGGCCCTCTTCCTCCAGGACCAGTGGCAGCAGCTGGGCCTGGACGTGGACGTTGAGACGGTGGAGTTCGCCGCCAGCATCCAGAGCATGCTCCGGGGGGAGTTCGACGTGCGCATCGGCGGCAACGCCTTCAACCTCGTCGACCCCACCCGCGTCCTCTACGCCCCCTTCCACAGCCAGGGGCCCAACTTCCTCCACTACCCCGCGGACGATGCCGTCGACGCGCTACTGGAGGCCCAGCGCCGCGAGCTGGACCCGGACCGCCGCCGCGACCTCTCTCGACAGGCCGAGCGCCTCCTCCTCGAAAAGGTGGCGCCGGGCGTCGTCGGCCACTACAGCATCTACCTGTACGGCGCACGCAAGGAGGTGGCGGGCTGGCGCGCTCTGGACTACATGCTCTACAACCAGCACCGCATGGACAACGTCTGGCTGCGCGAGTGACGGGGGCGCCATGAACGTCAACTTTGACAGGACGGCCAGCGACTACGCCTCCTACCGGGCCGGACTGCCGGACGAGCTCTTTTGTCGCCTTCAAGCTCTAAGCGTCGGTCTGCCCGGACAGAGGGTGCTCGACCTGGGCACAGGGACAGGCGCCTTCGCCAGAGGCTTTGCCCTCCGAGGATGCACGGTGACAGGCCTGGACATGGCCGAGGGGCTGGTCGAGCACGCGGCGCAGATGGACGCCGAAGCGGGCGTGTCCATCGAGTACGTCGTCGCGCCCGCGGAGGCCACCGGGCTTCCTGACGATACGTTCGACGTTGTGGGCGCGGCCACCGCATGGCACTGGTTCAAGAAGGGCGACGTGGAACGGGAGATACGCCGCTTGTTGAAGCCTGACGGCCGGCTGGCGCTCGTCTGGTTCTCCTGGATGCCGCAGCCCGGGAATGTGGTGGAGGCAACCGAACGCCTGATTGTTGCGCACAACCCGCAGTGGTTGTTGGGCGGAACTCTGGGAATCTACCCCGCTGTGACCAGGGACCTGGCGAACGCCGGGTTCACCGACATCGAGACGTTCTCGTTCGATACCTACGTGCCGTATAGCCACGAGGCCTGGCGCGGCAGGGTCAGGGCCAGTGCGGGAGTCGGGGCCAGCTTGCCGACCGACGGTGTCGCACGCTTCGACGGCGACCTTCGCGAGCTCTTGCAGCGTGACTTCCCGGAGGACCCTCTTCGCGTCCTGCACCGGACCTTCGCCGTCATCTGCGGCGCGGCGTAGCGCGGAGGGGGAAGCATGGCGACGCTGGTGGTCACACCGATACCCGAAGAGTTCGACTGCCTCGCGAGCGCGTTCGAGCAGCGGTGGGGCAGCCCTGAGCAGCGTGCGGTGGGCCGGGCCCACGTGTACCAGTACCCTGCCGCGGGCGTCACCCTAGCTCGAGGCGGGTTGGGCAAGGTCCAGTTCGCGGTGACCACCGGCCACCTGCTCGACCATCTGCCGTATGTCGACCTCGTGGTCTGCGCCGGCGTGGCCGGATCGTTGGTAGCCCACGTGCGCGTCGGCGACGTCGTGGCCGGCACGGCCACGGTGGAGCACGACTTCAACCCCGGTTTCGCGCGGCTGCCGTCGTTCGATGGGTCACCGCCGCACATTGCCGCTCTCCGGCAGATGGCCGGAGACCTGCGGGTGCCCTTCCGGGTGCACTTCGCGCCGGTCGCCAGCGGTGACGAGGCCATCGTCGACGCGGACCGGGCGAGTGGGCTACGCGCTCGCACCGGCGCGCTCGCGGTGGCGTGGGAGGGCGCAGGGGGAGCGAGGGCCGCAGCCTTCTCAGACGTGCCCTACGTCGAGGTGCGGGGCATCTCTGACATGGCGGACCACGCCGCCATGGACGTGTTCAAGGCCAACATCCCCGATGCGATGCGGAACGTCGCCGTAATCGTCGCGTGGCTGGCCGAGCACCCGGTTCACGCGTAGGCAACCTTCCCCGCTCGTGGTGAGCCTGTCGAACCACGGGGCGAGAGCGCCCCTATGACCCGGCCAGCGCCTGCAGCCGCTCCCACGTGCCCTCGTCCACCGTGATGCCGGTGCGCCGCCGCTCCTGCTCCGTGAGGTGCTCCACCTCACCGGGGTAGTAGACGCGGCCGAAGCCCGCCGCGGGCGGGGTGGCCGTCAGGTACTCGGCGAACTCCGTCACCTCCTGCTTGAACGCCTCCAGTGGCCGGAACGCGCTCACGTCGACCACCAGCAGGAAGCAGCCGTCGTTGTGGAAGCCGTCGGAGACGCCGAAGCCGAGGCCCGTCAGCACGCCGGACAGCACCTCGATCACGGCGCCCAGGCCGTAGCCCTTGTGGCCCTGGTCGCCGCCGAGGGGGAGCAGCGAGCCGCCCTGCAGCAGCGCGTGCGGGTCCGTGGTGGAGCGACCCTCGGCGTCGACGACCCACCCCGGCGGGATCGACTCGCCGCGGGCGCGAGCCAGCGAGACCTTGCCCTCGGCCACGGCGGAGGTGGCCATGTCGAGGGTGAAGGCGCCCTCCAAGTTGCTTGGTAGGGCGATGCACAGCGGGTTGGTCCCCAGGCGAGGCACGCGGCCGCCGTAGGGCGCCACGCTCTTGGGCCCTCGCCCGGAGTCCGCCGTCATCAGCCCCATCATGCCGGCGCGGGCGGCCATCTGCGTGTACTCGGCCAGGCGGCCCACGTGCCCCTGCCGGGTGACCGTCATCGCCGCGATGCGGCTCTCCCGCGCCTTGCCGATGGCCATCTCCATGGCACGCGTGGTCACGACGAAGCCGAAGCCCCAATGGCCGTCGATGCGGGCGGTCGTCGGCGTCTCGTCGAGCACCTCCATCGGCGCGCCGGGGACGATGTGCCCCAGCCCGATGCGGTCGACGTACGTCGGTATCTGGATGACGCCGTGCGAGTCGTGGCCGACCAGGTTCGCCCGGACGCACCGCTCTGCGACGAGTTGCGCCTCTTCGTCCGAGGCGCCAGCCGCGCGGAGCGCCCGGCTCGCAAGCTCTTCGAGGAGGCCATGGGGTAGCGTCGGCATCGTAGGCCTCAGCCTTCCAGGCTCACCGGGAGCGGCTCCTTCATGCCGAAGCCGGTGAGCGGCACCAGCACCCGCGCTCCCTCTGCGATGGCCCCCTGCGATACCAGCGCCTTCACCGCGCCGATGCCCAGCGCCGACGTGGCCTCCACCAGGATGCCCTCCCGGCTGGCCAGGCGTTCCTGCCACGCTAGGATCTCCTCCTCCGGCACGGCGACGGCCATTCCGCCCGACTCCCGGCAGATGTGGACGACGGTGTCGAGGCGCGGCGGGGCGGCGATGGTGACGCCGATGGCGACGCTCGTCGCGCCGGGCTGCGGCGCCCAGTCCCGACCGTGGTACGCGGCGACCATGGGCTGGAACGCCTCCGACTGCGCGGCGTGGAAGCGCGGCACCCGGTCGACGCGACCGCCCTGCAGCAGGTCCTGGAAGCCTCGCCACATCCCCAGCAGGATGGAGCCGTTGCCGGACGACGCCACCACGTGGTCGGGCAGCGGGTCCAGTTGCTCCGCGATCTCGTACGACAGCGTCTTCTCACCCTCGATGAAGTAGGCGTTGCGGCCGTAGTCCATGAAGACGACGCCGGTGTCCTGGCTGAACTTCTGGGCCGCCTCGCGCCGGTCGTCCTTGCTCCCACCCGTCGGGTGCAGCTCCGTGCCGTGGTACGCAGCGGCCTGCAGCTTGGTGTCCCGCGCCCCTTGCTCCGAGAAGCCGATGTAGCGGATGCCCGCCCGCGCGCAGTAGGCCGCGGTCGAGTGCCCAGCGTTCCCCGTCGTCGAGTCCACCACGGTGTCGACGCCCGTCTCACGCAGCACCGTGACCTGCACGCCATTGCCGCGGTCCTTGAACGAGCCGGTGGGGTTCATATACTCCAGCTTGACGTAGAGATCGACGCCGAGCATGGCGCCCAGCCGCTCCAGGCGAAGAAGCGGCGTGTCTCCCTCGCCCAGCGTCACCAGGTTCGCGACCGACTTGATGGGCAGCCTGCGTGCGTATCGTGCGAGGCCCTGCGCGCCCGGCTCTCCCCACGCGCCCTCGCCGGGGGGCGTGTCGTACTCGATGTCCAGCAAACCGTCGCAGGTCTCGCAGGTGACGCGATAGCGGGAGTTGTCGTAGCGGGCGGGGCAGGCTGTGCAGACCAGCTCAAATGTCATGGGACCTCCTCACGGGGTGCAGGATGTTCGGGCCGTTTCCCCCTCCTCACGCATCCCATAGAATAGCCCCAACCACCCCGGAAAGGAACATGGGGAATGCTGCGCTATCTGGCCCGGCGGCTCCTGCACCTGGTCCCGACGCTTGCGCTGGTCTCGCTGCTGACCTTCCTGGCGCTGCGCGTCCTGCCCGGCGACGCGGCGATCCTCATGGTCGCGGGTGGCGGCGAGACCTCGACGGCGGTTGCGCAGGAGGAGCTCGGCGAGCTCCGCTCCTCGCTGGGGCTCGACGCTCCGTGGCCGCTGCAGTACGGGCGCTGGCTCGGCGACGTGGTGACGCTGGACATGGGCCGCTCGCTGGTGTCCGGCCGCGACGTCTGGGGCGACGTCGCACGCAAGCTGCCCGTCACGCTGGAGCTGGCCGCGCTGGCCACGCTCGTGGCCCTGCTCGTGGGGCTGCCTGCGGGCGTCTTCTCCGCGCTGCGGCAGGATACCTGGGGCGACTACGTCGTGCGGGTGGTGGCGCTGGGAGGCATCTCTCTGCCGCACTTCTGGCTCGCCACGCTGGTGCTCCTGGCGGGGCTCCTCTTCTTCGCCTGGATTCCGCCCGTCGAGTACGTGGGCCTGCTGCAGGACCCGCTGGCGAACCTGTCGCAGCTTGTATGGCCCGCGCTGGTGCTGGGCTACTCCGGCGGCGCGATCGTCGCTCGAATGACCCGTTCAGCGCTGCTGGAGGTGCTGCGCCAGGACTACATCCGAACGGCGCGGGCCAAGGGCCTGTCGGAGGCGGCGGTCGTCCGGCGGCACGCGCTGGGCAACGCCCTGCTGCCCGTCGTCACCGTCGTCGGCCTGCTGCTCGCGACGCTGGTCACCGGCGCCATCATCATGGAGCAAGTCTTCACCCTGCCGGGCCTGGGCCTCTACCTCCTCGACGGCGTGCGGCAACGGGACTATGTGGTTGTACAGTCCGTCGTCCTCCTGTTCACCCTGTCGGTGCTCCTGATCAACCTTGCTGTGGATGCCGCGTATGCATGGCTGGACCCACGTATCCGCGTCGGGTGACGCGGCCGGAGCCGCGCAGCGCGCGCTGGCGTCGAGGAGCTTCCTCCGCCACGCCGCGACGCTGATGCGCGCAGCGCGGCGAAAGCCCTTGGGAGCGCTGGGCGGCGGCCTGCTGCTCGCCGTTGCGATTGTCGCCCTGGCCGCGCCGCTGCTGGTCACCGCCGGCCCGCGGGCCATCGACGCCGACGCAGCCCTGTCGCCGCCGAGCCTCCAACACCCGCTGGGCACCGACAACCTGGGGCGGGACGTCTTCAGCCGCGTGGCCTATGGCGCTCGACTCTCCCTGGCCGTGGGGCTGCTGTCGGTGGCCCTGGGCGCGTCCGTCGGCGCGGGCGTGGGGCTGGTCAGCGGCTACTACGGCGGCAGCGCTGTCGACGCGGCACTGCAGCGGCTGATGGACGCGCTGCTGGCCTTCCCGACGCTCATCCTCGCGCTGGCCATCGTCGCCGCGCGGGGGCCGTCGGCGGAGAGCGTCATCCTGGCGCTGGGCGTGGCGCAGGCGCCGTGGGTCGCACGAGTCGTGCGGGCCCAGGCGCTGGCCGTCGCGGTCTCGCCGTACGTCGAGGCGGCGCGGGCCGTCGGCTGCGCGCCGGCGCGGGTGGTCGCCTTCCACGTCCTGCCGCAGTGCGTGGCGGCTTTCCTGGTCGTGTCGACGGCCGCGCTGGGTGCGGCCATCGTCGCCGAGGCGTCGCTGAGCTTCCTGGGCGTGGGCGTCCAACAGCCGACGCCATCGTGGGGCAGCATGCTCGCGGGCCCGGCGCGCGACCACTTCAAGACCGCGCCGTGGATGGCCCTCGCGCCGGGGGTCGCGCTGTCGGCCACCGTGTTCGGCGTCAACCTGCTGGGCGACGCACTGCGCGACCTGCTGGACCCCGCGGCTGCGCGGGGGTGCGTAGCGGTGGTGGTCAGCTTCCAGAGGCGGGGTCGGCGATGGCTCCGGACATCTCTCTGACGGTCCACAGGTGGCGGCTGGGACTGTACGAGGTGCGCACGAATCCGGCATCACCGAAAGCGAAGCGCACTCCGCTGCCGCTCAACCCCGGTGGGATTCCCAGCATGCAGCGCATGGCAGCATTGAGAACACCGCCGTGCGCCACCACCAGGGACGAGTGTCGCCCGCGTCTGACAACGCACTGAAGGGCGCGAGCGGCGCGCCCCAGCAGGTCCCACTCGCTCTCACCCTCTCCGGTCGTGGGCACGTAGGGCTGGAACGGGTTGGCGAGGTCCGGCCTCGGGTACCTCTCGTTCGCCACGGTGAAGGGGAGTCGTGCCAACGGTCCGTTGTCCTGCTCCATCCAGTCCGGGTCGAGCTCTACGGTGACGCCCAGCACTCCTGCGATGACCTCCGCGCTCTCGGCGGCGCGAAGGAGAGGGCTGGCGACGATCAGGTCAAACGTGACGCCGGAGCGCTTCCACCCCTCCGCTCGGGCTATCACCTGCGCCCGGCCGACGTCCGTGAGCGGCGCATCGTACCGCCCCTCGTGGACCATTTCGTCGTCGGCGCGGGAACGGCCATGCCGCATCAGGGTGATATGGAGGATGTCGTCCGGTCCGGGAAGGTCACCCGTCAAAGCTCACCATCCATGGGTCCTGGCTGTGCGTAGGTCCCCGGAAATGCACCGAGGGCGCCCGGGCCTGCCAGAGATTCCGGCGATGCCCGCGCGCCCTCGTTCTCCGCTGCGTTGCGGGTGAAGGTGCCTTCCGGCCCTACTCCTCGATGGGCGTGAGGTCCAGGTCCGGCGGCTCGTACTCCGGCAGCTTCCAGACGATCATGCCCTTCTTGAAGGACTTGTGGTAGTCGTTCGCGTTGCGGACGCCCTGGTCGTATGCTGCCTCGAAGCTCTCGAAGTCCTTCTTCTCGATGGCGGACTTCATCGCGCCCAGGTCCTCGCGGACGAAGGTCTCCAGGCCCTCGGCGTACTTGGGGCGAGTGATCCCCCCGAACTCCATGAGCTCTTCGATCTCGCCGAGCTGGAACTTGGCGAGGGGCCAGTTGCTGGCCTTGGCCGCATAGTAGAGCTTCCAGTAGCGCTGGCCGATCTCCGGCATGATGCGGGCCAGGCCGGGCTGCATCGCGGCCAGGTCGTCGATGCTGAAGTATGCGTGGCCGCTGTAGCCGGTGGGCTTGGTGGCTTCTTCGGTCATTCCGTTCCCTCCCTGAAGAGTGGCTTGCTGGGCCCTGAGCGGGTCGCGTCAGGGCCCATGGCTTCTCGTACGGCGGCATGATAGCGGGTCTCTCGCGCCTTGTCTAGGAACTCAGCCCCTGCTTCCCGGCTTCCTGTTGACGCCCACCGCGCGCCCAAGTAGATTTAGGGTGCCCGGCCATGGTCCTTGCGCCACCATTGGCCGCAGGAGGAGATCATGGAGTACGACGTAATCGCAAAACCCGCAGTCGACCAGATGCGCGTTCGACCCAACCTCGCCGACGTCGAAGCGGCGCGCGAGGGCTTCCGATGGGAGAGCGTCTACGATGAGCTGGACTGGCTGCCCGGCGGCTACCTCAACAAGGCCCACGAGTGCATCGACCGCCACTGCGAGGCCGGCCGCGGCGACAAGGTCGCGCTCATCTGGGAGGGCAAGAACGGCGAGGAGGAGAGCTACACCTTCGCCGAGTTCCGCGATCGGAGCAACCAGTTCGCCAACGTGCTCGAGAGCTTGGGCGTCGGGAAGGGCGACCGGGTCTTTCTGTTCATGGAGCGGGTGCCGGAGCTCTATTTCGCCCTCTTCGGAGCGCTCAAGGCGGGCGCGATCGTCGGGCCGCTCTTCTCGGCCTTCGGCGCGGACCCTGTGCGCGACCGCCTGCAGGACAGCGGCGCCGTCGTGCTGGTGACCCAGCCCGACCTGCGCAAGCGCATCACCGACATCCTGCCCGACCTCCCGGCGTTGAAGCACATCATCATCGTCAACAAGCTGGGCCGCTACTCCGACACCCTGACACCCGGTGACCTGAGCTACGACGACCTCATGGCGTCC
>CBDBGD010000001.1:0-237807 GCA_965205235.1 Dehalococcoidia bacterium | reverse complement strand
AAGGGCTCGCCGCTGTAGAGCTTGGTGATGAGGGCGTTCTTGTGCTCGAGGACCTCGTGGAGCCGCAGCAGGAGGCCCTCGGGGTCGAGCAACTCGCCGACGCGGATGCCGGAGCGGGCGGTCTTGTCGACGTAGGCGGGGCCGACGCCGCGGCCGGTGGTGCCGAGAGCGCCCTCGCCCCGAGCCTCCTCCTCAAGGCGGTCGAGGAGGACGTGGTAGGGCATGATGACGTGGGCGCGGTCGCTGACCTGGAGGCTGTCGAGGTCGATGCCCCGGGCGCGGAGGCCTTCGACCTCCTCTCGGAGGACGTCAGGGTCGATGACGACGCCGTTGCCGATGACGGAGGTGGCCTGGGGCCAGAAGATGCCGGAGGGGATGAGGTGGAGCTTGAACTCGCCCTGCTGGTTGAGGACGGTGTGGCCTGCGTTGTTGCCCCCGGAGAAGCGGGCGACGACGTGGGCGTTCCGGGAGAGGTAGTCGACGACTTTCCCCTTGCCCTCGTCGCCCCACTGGCCACCGATGACGGCGTATGCGGGCATGCTCTTGGTTAACCTCCGATGATGGAGACGGCAAACCACGGTATTGTACCAAAAGAGGGTGGGGGTTGTGGCGGCGGGGAGGATGGCGGCCTAGCCGCCCATCTGGGCGATGCGCCGCGCCATCCACTCGACGTATGCCCGGCGGGTCATGCCTCGCCGCTTGCGCTCACTGTCGATGAAGGCGGCGACGCCGGAATCGAGGGAGAGGTTGGCGCGCACGGGGACGCCGGAGGGGCGGACCAAGGGGATGGAGACGAGGGCGCAGCCCGCTGGAACGCGGACGTCTTCCAGTGCGCTGGGAGGGGGGACGCTGCGCCCGTCCTCCTCGGCCACGTCGATCCAGTCGCGGAGGACGTCCTCGGCGCTCACCAGGGCCTCGTCGATGGTGTCGGCGGCGGCGACGCAGCCGGGCAAGTCGGGGAACACGATGCCGACGACGCCAGCCTCACGCTCGATCAGTGCGGGATACCTCATGCCTGCCTCCTGTCACGTCCAGCCGGCAACCTGGGCAATGCTGCGCGCTACGGACGTGCTGACGGTACGATGTCGTGGGACGGATACCTGAAGGTTGCGGCCTGGATGCACGTAGATTTCATGCCTGGCACCGTGTCGACGAAGGACCCAGCCCTCGCGTTTCAGCCTTCGTACGATCTTCCGGGTGTCCGTCTCCATGTGCATATAATAGCACATTTACGCCCTCCGCTAGAGGGAGGCGGGCTAGGGGTGTGCGGACGTTGCTTGCCCACCCGCCTGCCTTGGGGTGTTCTCTGGGGGCTGTGCGCCCCCAGACCCCGCGGGAGTGTGGGACTCGATATGGGGTGGGGGCGGGGCTGCTGCGTGCGTACGGTCGGGGGCCCTATGCTATAATCGATGGGGCGAGGGAGGTTGCTGACCGTTGCTTCGTGCTGAGCCGGACGAGGGCGCTCTGGAGAGGGGTGTAAGGTCAGATGCCGAGTGATCTGAACGGGCTGAAGGTCTTCAGCGGGACGTCCCATCCAGCGCTGGCCGCGTCGGTCTGCGACTACCTTGGCATCGAGCCGGGCAGGGCGCAGGTGTTCAAGTTCAGCAACGACAACACCTTCGTCCAGTACCAGGAGAATATCCGGGCGCAGGACGTGTTCATCATCCAGACCTTCGCCTACCCGGTGAACGACCGCATCATGGAGCTGCTGATCATGATCGATGCGGCGCGGCGTGCGTCGGCGGGTCGCATCACCGTGGTGGTGCCGTACTTCGCCTACGGCCGGAGCGACAAGAAGGACCAGCCGCGGGTGCCGATCACGGCGCGGTTGATTGCGAACCTCATCGAGACCTCGGGCGCCGACCGGGTGCTCACCGTCGACCTGCACGCAGGCCAGATACAGGGCTTCTTCAACATACCGATGGACGAGCTGACGGCAGAGACGATACTGGCGCGCCACTTCAAGGAGCGGGCCATCGACGACCTGGTGGTGGTGGCGACGGACGTGGGCGGCGGGAAGCACGCGCGGAACATGGCGCGCCACCTGGACACGTCGATGGCGATTGTGGAGAAGATGCGCGTGGGCAACAGCGACCGCGTGGAGGCCGTGAACCTCATCGGCGAGGTGGAGGGGCGGAACGCGCTGATCGTGGACGAGGAGATCAGCACGGGCGGAACGGTGGTGGCGACGGCTGAGGCGCTGGTGGAGCACGGGGCAAAGGACATCTACTGCTGCGCGACGCACGCGGTGTACGCGGGGCGAGCGACGTCGGTGCTGGAGAGCAGCTCGATACGAGAGATTGTGGTGACGGACACGCTGCCGCTGTCGGCGGAGACCAGGGGCAGCAAGACCCGAACGCTGTCGGTGGCGCCGCTGCTGGGCGAGGCGATCCGACGCATCCATACCGGGACCTCCGTGGGCGCCATGTTCGAGGAGTGGAACGCTCCGGTGGAACTGGCGCCGGTGGCGGGAGGCTCCGAGGGCTGATCCAAGGAAGACGGTTGTCATGCTGGGACTAGCAAAGCTCTTTGGCCCCTCCGGTGAACGCGTAGCCAAGAAGATGCGCCCGATGGTGGAGCGCATCAACAGCCTTGAACCCGACTTCCAAGCACTCTCCGACGAGGAGCTTCGAGCCGTCACGGACGAGCTGAAGGAGCGCTTCGTCGACGGAGAGACGCTGGACGACCTTCTGCCGGAGGCCTTCGCCGCGGTGCGGGAGGCCTCCCGCCGGACCACCGGCCTTCGGCACTTCGACGTGCAGCTCATCGGCGGCGCCGTGCTCCACGAGGGCAAGGTGGCGGAGATGAAGACGGGCGAGGGGAAGACGCTGGTCGCGACGCTGCCGGTGTACCTGAACGCCCTGGCGGACAACGGCGTCCACGTGGTCACGGTGAACGACTACCTGGCCCGGCGAGACGTCCAGTGGATGGGGCCGATCTACCATGCCCTGGGGCTGACGGTGAGCAGCCTGCAGCACGAGGGCGCTCTGCAGTACGACCCGGAGGCTCGATCGCCGGACCCGTCGATGCGGTTTCTGCGCTGGGTGGGCCGACGAGAGGCCTACCACTCGGACGTGACCTACGGCACCAACCACGACTTCGGCTTCGACTTCCTGCGGGACAACATGGCCGTGGACGAGCCGCAAGTGGTGCAGCGGGGCGCGCACTACGCCATCGTCGACGAGGTGGACTACATCCTCATCGACGAGGCGCGGACGCCGCTGATCATCAGCGGGCCGGCGCAGGAGTCGACGCAGACGTACACGTCGGTGGCGCGGCTCATCCCGCGGCTGCAGGCGGAGACGGACTACACGGTGGAGGAGAAGGTCCGGGCCGTCAGCCTGACCGACGAGGGCATGAGCAAGATGGAGCGGCTGCTCAACGTGTCGAACCTGTACGACCCGGAGAACTCGCTGCTGGTGCACCACGTCGAGAATGCGCTGCGCGCTCGAGTGATCTACCGCCGGGACCGGGACTACGTGGTGAACGGCGGCCAGGTGATCATCGTCGACGAGTTCACGGGGAGGCTGATGGAGGGCCGCCGCTACGGCGACGGGCTGCACCAAGCCATCGAGGCGAAGGAGGGCGTGCGGGTGCAGCAGGAGACGCTGACGTACGCCTCAGTCACGCTGCAGAACTACTTCCGCATGTACGGCAAGCTGGCCGGGATGACCGGCACGGCGATCACCGAGGCGGAGGAGCTGGGGAGCATCTACGGGCTGGAGGTGGTCCCGGTACCGACGCATCAGCCCATGGTCCGAGAAGACCACCAGGACTACGTCTACAAGACCGGCACGGGCAAGTGGAAGGCGGCCGTGCAGGAGATAGAGGACCGGCACAAGAGGGGGCAGCCGACGCTGGTGGGCACCACGTCCATCGAAAACTCGGAGCACCTGAGCGCGATGCTGAAGCGCCGGGGGGTGCCGCACCAGGTGCTGAACGCGAAGCAGCACGATCGAGAAGCCGCGATCGTCGCGCAGGCGGGGCGCGTGGGGTCGGTGACGGTGGCGACGAACATGGCGGGCCGGGGCACGGACATCATCCTGGGCGGCAACCCGGATGGGATGCTGCTGGATGAGCTTCGCAGGCAGAGCCTGACGCTGGACTCGGCGTCGCCGGAGGAGCTGGAGCAGGTCAAGCAGAGGGTGGACGCCCAGT
Source organism: Dehalococcoidia bacterium (assembly GCA_965205235.1). Classification (GTDB taxonomy): domain Bacteria; phylum Chloroflexota; class Dehalococcoidia; order Lucifugimonadales; family UBA1127; genus CBDBGD01. The sequence continues at coordinate 233,649 of CBDBGD010000001.1, read as the reverse complement.
GGCAGGAGGAGCACGGCAAGGTGGTGGAGCTGGGCGGCCTGTTCGTGCTGGGGACGGAGAAGCACGAGGCCCGACGCATCGACAACCAGCTCCGGGGCCGCTCCGGCCGCCAGGGAGACCCCGGCGAGTCGGTGTTCTACGCTGCGCTGGACGACGACCTGATGCGCCGCTTCGGCGGGGACCGGATCAAGTCGGTGATGGACTGGGCGGGCCTGGAAGAGGACCAGCCAATCGAGGCCAAGATGGTCACCAAGGTCCTGGAAAGCTCACAGAGCCGGGTGGAGGGCTACCACTTCGAGATCCGCAAGCACCTGGTGCAGTACGACGACGTCATCAACAGGCAGCGGGACGTCATCTACGGTGAGCGTCGGAAAGTACTGGAAGGCATAGACCTGAGGGGCAACGTGCTGTCGATGGTGGACGAGGAGCTGACGGGGCTGCTCGACACGCACCTGGCGGGACGGAACTCGGAGGACTGGGACCTGGACGGGCTGGTGCGGGAGCTCCGGACGTGCTTCCCGCTGCCGTCGGAGCTGCAGCCCTACGAGCTTAGGCAACTGGAGAAGGACGAGATCCAGCAGCGGGTGCTGGAGCACGCGCAGAAGCTGTACCAGCAGCGGGAGGATGCGGCCGGCGAGGATGGGATGCGGCAGATGGAGCGGTTCGTGATGCTCCGCACCATCGACTCGCACTGGGTGCTGCACCTGACGGCGATGGAGAACCTGCGCCAGGGCGTGGGCCTGCACGCCTACGGGCAGCGGGACCCGCTGGTGGCGTACCGGATGCAGGCGCACGAGAAGTTCCGCGAGGTCATGGCAAGCATTCGTCACGATATTGTTCGCACGGTGTACCTCGCCTCGCTGACCGCGGGCGCGATCTCCGCCTCGGCGGGCGGCGGGCGCCGCTCGCTGCGGGCCGTGAGGCCCAGCCCCATGGCGGCCGTGGCCGCGGGCGGCGGGCGCGCTGTCCAGCCGACTCGGTCCGGTGGGCAGAAGGTGGGGCGCAACGACCCGTGCCACTGCGGCAGCGGCAAGAAGTTCAAACGCTGCCACGGTGCGGCGGCGTGACCTCCGCGGAGGTCCGCCCCATGGCCCGCACGCAGCTCTCCGACGCGTTGGGGAAGAGGTAGGTCGTGGACCCGCTCATCCACGAGTTCGCTGCGCGGCTGGACATCATTCGCAGGCAGGCGCGGGAAGCCGTCCGCGGCCTGGACGCGGAAGCGCTGAACTGGACGCCAACGTTGGAGGAGACCAACTCGGCGGCGGCGTTGGTCCACCACATGTGGGGCCTGGAGCGGTTCTTCATTCGCCAGGTCGTCGGGGGCCACGACATCGGACGGGACCGGGACGCTGAGTTCGCTGCGCAGGCCGCCACCGCCGACGAGCTGGTGCGGCTGCTGGACGAGGCGCAGAGGGACACAGCAACGACGCTGGAGGCGCTCCGGGACGAGCAGCTGATCGATGAGCGAGACCTTCGGGGGAACACGCGGACGGTCCAGGGTCTTCTCCTCTACGCCACGAGCCACCTGTCGGAGCACCTGGGGCACTTGGAGCTGACGTTGCAGCTCTGGTCGGAGAGCAGAGCATGAGAGTTTACCCTTGGGAGACTTGTGCCTCGGACGTAACGCATTTTCTTCAGGAGGAACGCGGCTTCAGCCCCACCTGCAAAAGCGACCGGCACAACTTGTTTTGGGAGGACCTCGGCGTTGCTCCCTGTGACGATCGGTCAGCCATTGCCGACCATGGAGCATACCAGCTGAGGATGTGTATTCGCTGCGGGCGCTACCAGGTGAAGCGATGGGTGCCGGAAAACACCGAGGACGTAAACAGGATCGAGGCGATGTTGGTAGATTGGGACTCGGGAACCGAGGAAGATTGATGAGTATATTGTCTGAAGTAACGCTACGGCGACCGCCGGCGGGTGGCTCATCATTGTTACACTTGGCGCGGTAGCAGTGAGCGCGGAGAGAGACTACAGCAACGAGCAGGTGGCGGCGCTCTTCGACGACTTGGCGTCGCTGCTGGAGCAGCAGAAGGAAGTCTTCTTCAAGATCCGGTCGTACCGCCGGGCGGCGCAGGAGATCCGAGAGCTTCCGTCGCCGGTGGCGGAGATGGTGCGCAACGGCGAGGACCTGCAGCAGCTTCCGGGCGTGGGCCCGGCGATCTCGCGGAAGATCGTGGAGCTGGTGACGACAGGCAAGGTGCGGGCCCACGAACGGGCAAAGGCCGAGGTGGCGGGCGCTGCCCTAGCCCGGTCGAGCGGAGGACAGGTCGGCAATGACGCGTGAGCAGGTCCGCCGTCGCTCGAAGGCGCAGGGACAGGCGCGTGCGAATGGCGCATCGTCCGCGAGAGGCGACACGTCGCTGCCGCGGCCGTGCCAGGAGGCAGTCGCGGGGCTGCGGGAGTCGGTGCGGGCGGGGGTGAGCTGGCCGCTGGCGCTGCTGGAGGCGATGGGCCGGTGGACCGCAACGGAGGAGGTCTTCCGGGGCAGGCGCTATCGCTACCTGATCCAGGGCGAGGCGCTGAACTGGCCGCTGCTGGGCCAACGGCTGCTCCGGGAGGTGGACGCTCCTATACCGGCGTCGCAGCGGGAGCGGCTGCTCAAAGGCTTCTTCCCGCCGGACCTGTCGAATCACGACGTCCGGAGACTGCTGGGCGCGGAGAAGCACCGAGCATTCCTCAACTACTGGTACGGCGTGGTGGTGGAGCACGCGCTGCAGAAGGCGGTGGAGGGCGAGGTCCGCAAGGAGCGGGTGAGCCGAGGGCTCTCGCCCCGCGGCCCGGTGGCGGAGCAGGCGTTCAAGAAGATCTACAACGAGCCGAAAAGCGCGCTGCTGGCGCGATTCCAGGACTCCGAGGAGGAGACAACACCCTCCGACGAGGGCAGCGCGTTCACCTACTGGCTGTTCAAGCTGCGGCTGTCGCAGTGCGAGAAGGAGCGGGTGGCCAGCGACACTCGGAAGGGGCTGGAATGGCTGCACCAGACGGGCGACGCACCGGCCGCGGCGCTGCGATAGGAGACGCTTCCGGCGTGCGTGACAACGGAGGGAGGACTATGTCCCGGTCCCGGCTTGGCTTGCTTCTTTCGGCGGTGATGCTGCTTCTGCTTGCCGTTTCGTGCGGCGACGACGAGTCGGCGGGCACGGGGCCGGGGGACACGGCGCCGGGGAGCACGAGCGCGGCGACGACCAGCACCACGGCAAGCTCGGGAAGCGAGGCTGCGGCGGAGCTCAGCCAGTGCGTCGACCACGACAACGCGGCCATGAGCCTGCAGGTGGAGCTGTTCGTCGTCATGGACCGGTCGCCGCAGGTGCTGCCGTCGGGCATCGGGATCACGGCGGACTGCATACGGCCGCTGCACACGCACACGAACTTCGTGGTGAGCGTGGAGTACCCGGAGGAGCGGACGTTCACGCTGGGCGACTTCTTCGCCGTGTGGGGGCCGGAGGGCCCGTTCTGGGAGAAGGACGTGGACAACATGTCGGTGGACGGGCAGGCGTACTGCTCGCCGGCGGAGCACATCCCGGACTGCGCCGGCGAGGACCCGCTGGGGGTGGTGCTGGAGGACGGGATGCGGATTGCGATCGACTTCAACAGCCAGTAGGGTTACTTCATCGCGCTGGTCATCTACCGCTACGGCGGTCCCTTGCCACGAACTCCCCTATCCATTGCACGCCTTCGACAACGGGGCCCACAGCGCGGAAGAACTTCTCGTCCGCCGTCCACAGCTCGCAGCCAAGACTCTCAGCAAGCGCAAGGTAATGGGCGTCGTAGGCGGCGGACTGACCGAATCGACTTGCCAACTCAAGCGCCCTTCCGTGGAGATTCCGGGGCTGATGCAACTCGACTTGTGAGGTCAGCAGGTTTCCGATGAGGTCAACCGCTCCCTCTACACTCAGCTCGCCTCGGGTTACTCTCTTGTGGAGCGCGTTCGCTACCTCAAACGGCAGAAGGTGAGGAGCAGCCGGCGTAACATCATCAGCCTGCCATTCTCGGAGCATCGCCAAAGCCTTGTCGGTGTATTCCTCCCGCACCAGCCACTTGAAGGCTAGGCTGGCGTCCACTACGACGAAGCCGCTCACCCCTGCCCGTCCAGTCGGGCGTCCCTGGCCTCCCGCGCTTCGCGGATGAAGTCGGCGCCGCTACCGGGGAGCACTCGATCGCCGAAGTATTTCTTCTGGAGCGCCTCGAACCGCTCGGCGTCTGAGGCACTGGAGACAGGGCTCGTGAAGCCCTGTCGTTCGTCGTTCGCCAACTCCCTATCTATGGCTGTATAGCAGTAGTGGCGCATGGTCACTCCTTTGATGGCAGCAATGACCTTGAGCCTACGCTGAAAGGCCGGCTCCAAGTCCAAGGTGAGTCGCTTCTTCTTGACTTCCATGATTGCTCCTTGTGGGACAGTTCCTGGTACTGGAACTATAGGGCATACACAGAAATGGGTGCAATATCCCTGACTAGACGGGAAGTGGGAATCATAGGGGGCGGCGCGCCCTCACCCGGCGCTGTGCGTCGGTAGGGGCGGTTCGCGAACCGCCCCTACTCGTGGCATCGCCCCTGGCCCCTGGTGCCATTCGCACCTATCCCCGCACCCCTCCATCCCATACCCTACCCCCATGTCCACCGACCGCACGCGCCCGACCACGGCCCCGCTCACCCTCGTAGGGGCAACCCTTGTGGTTGCCCTCGCGCCCGCGATCCCCGTTCGTGGTGAGCCTGTCGAACCGCTGACCCCTCGCGCCCCCATTCCCCCTGCCTGGGGGTTGTTCCGCGCCCCCTTCGCCCGACCCCTGTTTCCTATCTGGAGGTTGTTCCGCGGTTGTTTCGCGCGGCGTTCGTTTCCTAGCTGCACCCCGCGGCTCCAACCCCGCGTCGCGAAACAACCCCCAACCTGCGACCCCATCTCCGACGGTCGGACGAAAGAACGAGTCCAAGCTGCACCCCACTCCGACGCGGAACAACCGCGATTCAACCTCAAAGCTATTTCGGTGCTCCGCCGCGTCGCCCCAGGCACGGGACGGCCGGGAAAAAACGCGCGGAACGAAACGAATCGACTCGAATCGTCGTCGCGGACCCTCGCTCAGCGGGGGAGGGGGCCGTTGGTGGGGTCAGGCCGGGAGGCGGGAGAGGAGGTCCCGGATGCGGGCGGTGCGCTCTCGGAGGTTTGTGCGGCGGGCCTCCTCGCGCTCTACGACGTCCTCCGGGGCGCGCTGGCGGAAGGTGGCGTCGGCGAGGCGCGCTTCGAGCTTCGACAGGGCCGTCTCGGTCTCGCGCTGCTCCTTCTCGAGTCGCTGACGCTCGGCGGCCATGTCGACGACGCCGCCGAGGGGGATGGAGAGGGTGGCCTCGCCGACCACGACGCTGAGGGCGCCGTCGAGGGGAAGCGCGGCTTCGTCGTCGAGGACCTGGAGGTCGACGCGTGCGAGGGCGCGGATGGTGGTGGCCTCCGCGTCGATGACGGAGCGGAGGCCGCGGGGCGCGAGGAGCACGTCGAGGCGCTGCGTCGGCTGGATGCGGAACTCGGCGCGGGCGTAGCGGACGGCGCGGATGATGCCCACGACGATGTTGAACGCGGCCTCGGCTTCATCGTCGAGGAGGTGCGGCGCCTCCTCCGGGTAGGGGGCGACCATGATGGAGGGGGGAGCGCTGTCGCGGCCGGGGAGGCGCTCCCGCAGGTGCTGCCAGAGCTCCTCCGTGATGAAGGGCATGAAGGGGTGGAGCAGGCGCAGCGTGGTCTCCAGCACGTTGGCCAGGACGGGGACCGGCGATGCGTCTCCGGCCTGGAGGCGCACCTTGCTGGCCTCGATGTACCAGTCGCAGAAGTCGTTCCAGAGGAAGTCGTGGACGGCCTGCTCGGCCTCGCCGAGCTGGTAGTCCTCCAGGGCGCGGCTGACCCGCCCGGTGAGCCGGGAGAGTCGGCTGAGGAGCCAGCGGTCTTCCAGGTGGCTGGGGTGGACGTCGTCGTAGTCGAGCGTCGCGGGCGCGGCCTCCATGCTGCGGAGGACAAAGCGCGTGGCGTTCCAGATCTTGTTGGCGAAGTTGCGGGCCGCTTCGAGCTTGTCGGGGCCGACGCGGGCGTCGTTGCCGGGGGAGTTGCCGGCGGTGACGGCGAAGCGCAGGGCGTCGGCGCCGTAGGTGTCGATGGCCTCGATGGGGTCAATGACGTTGCCGCGGGTCTTGCTCATCTTCACGCCCTCAGGGTCGCGGATGAGGCCGCTGAGGTAGACGGTGTGGAAGGGGGCCTGGCCGGTGTTTTCCAGGCCGAGCATGATCATGCGGGCGACCCAGAAGAAGAGGATGTCGTGGCCGGTCTCCATGACGCTGCCAGGGTAGAAGGTGCGCAGGTCATCGGTCTGGTCGGGCCAGCCGAGGGTGGAGTGCGGCCACAGGCCGGAGCTGAACCAGGTGTCGAGGACGTCCGGGTCCTGCGCGAGGTCCGCGCTGCCGCACGAGGGGCAGCGGTCGACGTCCTCGTACTCGACGATGGTGGCGTCGCACCGGCCGCAGTACCAGACGGGGATGCGGTGGCCCCACCAGAGCTGTCGGCTGAGGCACCAGTCGCGAATGTTGTCCATCCAGTTCTCGTAGACGCGGACAAACCGCTCGGGGACGAGGCGGACGGCGCCGCTTCGGACGGCCTCGAGCGCGGGGCGGGCCAGCGGCTCCATGCTCATGAACCACTGCTTGCTGACCAGCGGCTCCACAACCTGCCTGCACCGCTGGCAGTGGCCGACGGCGTGGCGGTTCTCCTCGACCTTCTGCAGCAGGCCCTCCGCCTGAAGCTGCTCGACGACGGCTTCACGGCAGGCGAAACGCTCCATGCCCTCGTAGGGGCCCGCCTCGGCGGTCATTGTGCCGTCGAGGGCGATGGCCGTGACGACGGGCAGGCCGTGGCGCTGGCCGATGTCGAAGTCGGCGGGGGCGTGGCCGGGCGTGACCTTGAGCGCGCCAGTGCCGAACTCGGGGTCGACCGCGGCGTCGCCGACGACAGGGATGGGTTTGTTGAGGACGGGGAGGAGCACCTGCTTGCCGTGGAGGTGGCGGTAACGAGGGTCGTCAGGGTGCACGGCCACGCCGGTGTCGCCCATCATCGTCTCGGGGCGTGTGGTGGCCACGGTGATGCCCTCGCCGCCATCGACGGCGGGGTAGTGGACATAATAGAGCTGACCCTGGACGTCCCGATACTCGACCTCCAGGTCGGAGAGGGCGGTGGCGCAACGAGGACACCAGTTGATGATGCGCTCGCCGCGGTAGATGAGGCCCTTGCGGTAGAGGTTGACGAAGGTGTGACGCACGGCCCTGCTAGGCCCGGGGTCGAGGGTGAAGCACTCGCGGGACCAGTCGCAGGAGACGCCGAGGCGGTAGTGCTGGGTCTGGATGCGGCCGCGGTAGCGCTCCACCCAGTCCCACATGCGCTCGACGAACTTCTCCCGGCCTAGGTCGTGGCGGGTGAGGCCCTCCTCGGCCAGCTCGCGCTCGACGACGACCTGGGTGGCGATGCCGGCGTGGTCGACGCCGGGGAGCCAGAGGGCCGCATCGCCGCTCATGCGCCGCCAGCGGGTGAGGGCGTCCTCAACGGCGGCGCGCTGGGCGTGGCCGAGGTGAAGCTCGCCGGTGACGTTGGGAGGGGGCTGGATGATGACGAAGGGCGGCCCGGTCGCGTCCGGGTTGGGGGCGAAGTAGCCGCCGTCGAGCCACTGCCGGTAGCGCGGCTGCTCCACGGCGCTGGGGTCGTAGGCTGGGGGGAGGCCCTGAGGCCTGGCGGTGGTGGTGCTCATAAGCGTACTCGTATCTTAGGAACAGTTGCGGATTTCGTCAACGCGTGGAGGGGTCGTGGGAGTGCGAGAGGAAGTGGAGGCGGTCCTGGGCGACCGCGGTCTGCGTGTGCCCGTGTGCGATGGAGGCGAGCGTTGCGGCGACGGCGTCGACGACGGCCGGCCAGAGCTTTGCGCCAAGCTCTGCGCTGGCGTGGGTGGGGTTGCCGATGGCCCCGGTGTGCGAGTAGTCGGCGAAGTCGAGATTCGGGTCGCGCCAGTCGACGGGTCGGTGCTGAGGGTCGACGATGCGGTCCGTGCGGACGGCGTCGGGGCGGAGGTGGAGGGCGATGGACGTTGCAAAGCTGTCGGCGTGGCCGCCGGGTACGGACGGGTCGCCAATGCGACGCCAGATGTCGTCGTAGGGGTGCGGGGGGAGGAACGCAGTGGAGCGACCGTCGGACGCCTCGTTGAACCGCTCGACCGCTTCCCGGAGGTCGTGGCCGCCGCAGCCGCGCCACACGACGATGCGCCGAAAGCCCTGCTCGGCGAGGGAGGTCAGGACGGCGGAGACCAACCCAGCGTGGACGCCGGCGGGGACGTCGACGTAGCCGGCGCCGTAGCTTCGATGCTCCGGCGTGGGGCCGAAGGGGATGGCCGGCAGCACGAGGGAGGAGACGCCGTGGTCACGGGCGGCCCTGTCGGACGCGGCGTTGCACAGATGCTCGACGAACCAGGTGTCGAAGTCGACGGGGAGGTGGAGCGCCTGCTGCTCGGTGCAACCCGTGGGGACGACGGCGAGGCAGCCCTTGCCGGCGTGGTCGCGTATCTCCTCGTATGTGAGGTCGCCGAACCTCAACGGGAGGGGGAGGTGGGGGCCGGGGAGGTCTCCCCGCGGGTGCGGTCCTCGGGGACGGGGCCCTCGGCGACGTCGCGCTGCTGGAGGAGGAGCAGGACGCGGTCGAGGACACGATGGGCGACCTCGTACTTGGGGAGCAGGGGAAGCTCCTCTTCGCTCTGGCGGTCGATGAGAGTCACTCGGTTGGTATCGACGCCGAAGCCGCTGTCGGGGTCGGTCACGTCGTTGGCGACGATGAGGGCGAGGCCCTTCTCGTCGAGCTTGCGGCGGGCGTTCGGCGACGACGTCCTGGGTCTCGGCGGCGAAGCCCACCCGCATGACAGTCTGGCGGGCAGGTCCGGGAGGAAGTCGGCGATCTTGTTGCAGGTCGGAGAGTCGATGCGTGTCGGCTGCGCCCTCCTTCTTGATCTTCTGGTCGGCGACCTCGGCGGGGCGGTAGTCGCTGACGGCGGCGGCCATGATCAGCACGTCGGCGTAGTGGGTGGTCGCCAGGACTGCGTCGCGCATCTCGCTCACGGTTTCCACACGGTGGAGGGCGACGCCGACGGGGTCGGGCAGGTCCGTGGGTGCGGCGACAAGGGTCACGCGTGCGCCGCGGTCGCGGGCGGCCTCAGCGAGAGCGTAGCCCATCTTGCCGGAGGAGCGGTTGGTGATCACCCGCACGGGGTCGATGGGCTCCCTGGTGCCGCCGGCGCTCACGACGAGGTCGCGGCCTCGCGAGGTCGCCGGAGCGGCCCAGCATCCACCGGACGTGGTCGAGGAGCGCCTGGGGCTCGACCATGCGGCCGGGGCCGACGAGGCCCGGAGGCCAGGCGACCGGCGGCGGGGCCGACGACGTACGCGCCGCGCTGCTTCAGCGTCGCAAGGTTCGCCTGGAGGGCGGGGTGCTCGAACATGTGCGCGTCCATGGCGGGGGCGAGCAGCAGCGGGGCCTGGGTGGCCAGGGCCGTGGTCGTGAGAGGGTCGTCGGCGAGGCCGAGGGCCAGCTTCGCGATGACGTGGGCCGTGGCCGGTGCGACGATCAGCAGGTCGGCGCGGGTGGCCAGGGCCACGTGCTCGACGGCGAGCTCGGACTCGAGGTCGAAGAGGTTGGTGACCACGGGCCGGTGCGTGATGCTTCGGAAGGTCATGGGCGTCACGAACTCGGTCGCGCCGTGGGTGAGGATGACGTCGACGTTGGCGCCGGCCTGCACGAGGCCGCTGGCAAGCTGGGCGGCCTTGTAGCAGGCGATGCTGCCGGTGACTGCCAGGACGATGTTCTTTTTCGCTAGCGGACTGGGCATGGGGCGCTCCTACGTGTTGGCCTGATGGATGAGGGACAGCCCGATGAGGGTGAGGTCCAGGTTGACGGCGTGAAAGACGGGAGTGAAGCGGGCGATGAGTGAGTGCGTCGCCGCCGGTGGCGATGGCCTTGGCGTCGCCGCCCAACTCCTGCTGGAAGCGGCGGACCATGCCCTGCACCATCTCGACGTGGCCGTAGAGCAGGCCCGACTGGAGGGCCTCGACGGTGTTCTTGCCGACGGCGCTGCCGGGGGCCGCGAGCTCGACGCGGCGGAGCTGTGCCGTGCCGTGGTACAGGGCCTCGGCGGCGACGCCGATGCCGGGGGCGATGGCGCCGCCGAGGTACTCACCCTCGCTGTTGATGGCGTCGAAGACCGTGGCGGTGCCGAAGTCGACCACCACCGCCGGCCCGCCGTAGAGTCGGATACGCCGCGACGGAGTCGGCGATGCGGTCTGCGCCGACGTCGCGGGGGTTGTCGTAGCGGATGCGGACGCCGGTGCGGGTGCCCGGTGCCGACGACCAGCGGCGTGGTGTTGAAGGCGTCGCGGGTGGCGGCCTGGAAGACCGTGGTGAGAGGCGGCACGACGCTGCACAGGACGACGTCGCGTCACCTCCTCCGGGGCGATCCCCTTCAGCGCCAGCAGAGAGCCGAGGAGGATGCTGTACTCGTCGGGCATCTTGTGGGCATCGGTGGAGATGCGCCACGTCGCCTGCAGCGTCGCCGTTGCGGAAGGCGCCCAGGGTGACGTTGGTGTTTCCGATGTCGAGTGCGAGCAGCATGGCACGCCTATTATATCGGGAACGGGCGTCGGGTGCGTCGTCGATGCGCGCTAGGGGGTAATGGGCCTTCGAGGGTGGGCGTGCGGGGGAGGGCGGGTTGGAAACCCGCCCCTACAGCGGCCCCGACGAGGGGGGGCCTATGGCAGACCTGCGTCGAGGTAGGTGATCTCCTCGACGCCGCCGAGGGAGTGCGCGCTTCGCGGATGGCCTTGGCGGCGAGGGGCAGGGCCGGGAGCAGGTCGCTCGCGACGGCGCCGCGGTCGCCGAGTTGGCGGAGGACGAGCTCGCCGGCCGCGCCGTGGAGGAACGCGCCGACGCTCGGCAGCGTCGAACGGCGGCATGCCCTCGCGCCAGCAGCGCCGCCACGACGCCCGCCAGGACGTCGCCCGTCCCGGCCGTGGCCAGCGCGGGGTTGGCGTAGGGGATGATGCGCAGGCCGCCGTCGGGAGAGGCGACGGCGGTGAAGGGGCCCTTCAGCACGACGACGACGCCCCATCGCTGCGCCGCCTCGCTGTGCGCTGCCCCACCGGTCGGCCTCGATGGCGGCGACGGGGCGATTCAAGAGCCGGGCCAGCTCGCCGGGGTGAGGGCGTGACGACCACGGGGCCTCGCATGTCGGTCGTGCCAGCGCGGGGACGCGGGCGAGCGCGTTCAGCGCATCAGCGTCGACGACGGCGGGCCGTCGGCAGGGGGGCGGATGGCGACAGCAGCGCCTCGCGCACGAGGGCCTGCGCGGCTCGCGCTCTGTCCCAAGGCCGCAGCCGATGAGCAGGGCATCGTAGGCGCCGAGGGCGGTCGCGGAGCCAGCGGCCTGCGCCCGGAGGCGTAGCCGCCCGCCGTCGTCGGCGGGCGGAGCGAGGTGGGTGGCCTCGGTGAGCTTGGCGGCGAGGATGGGGCGCACGGACGGGGGAGCGTGACCAAGGTGACATAACCCGCGCCGGTGCGCGCTGCGCCCATGCAGGCGAGGTAGGCCGCGCCGACGTACGCGTCGGAGCCTGCGACGGCCAGGACGCGGCCGAAAGCTGCCCTTGTGCGCCTGACGGGAGCGCGGCGGTAGCTGCGCTCACGGACCCAGGACGCCGTCACGACGTGCGGGAGCGGGGTCGTCCAGCGCCTGGTGTGGGGATGCCGATGTCGGCGGCGACCAGTTGCTCCGACGTGGTCGGCGGCGGGGAAGCGGAAGTGCCCCGTCTTGGGCTCGCCGAGGGCGACCGTGACGTCGGCGGTCACGGACGCGGGGTCCGCAGCGCCGGTGTCGGCGTCGACGCCGGAGGGAACGTCGACGGCGAGGACGCGGAGGTGCGGGCGTCGGGCCTTCTCCGTCGCGCGACGGCGGCGAAGATCGAGCGCAGGGGCTCGGCCAAGGGCCGTGCGCGTCCCGTGCCCAGCACGGCGTCGACCACGAGGCTGGCGGACCGCAGCGACTGCTCGCAGTCAGGCTGCCGTCGGCGTCGTCGGTCGGCATCGACCGCCTGCGCTCCGGCCCCGACGGCGCGTGTCGAGGTGCGCGTCGGGTGTGCGGAGGCGTGCAGAGGTAGAGCTCGACACGTTCGCGCCCCAGGCCTGGAGGTGGCGTGCGGCGACGATGACCGTCGCCGCCGTTGTTGCCGGCGCCGACGAGGACCAGGACGTCGTCGCCGACGCGCATGGCGCGCCACGCCCAGGAGGCTACGGGCGAGGCCAGCGCGCTCCATGAGGGTGTCCGTGGAGACGCCGGCGGCCTCAGCCCCCTGCTCCAGGCGCCGCATCTGCTGCGTGCTCAGGGCTCGCATCATCGGAGGCGACCACCACTGCGACTGCGTAGTCTCGGGAGTGGGAGATGGATATCGACATAACGCCGAGGCCCATGGTCTCGGCCCTGGCCTTGGCGCGGCCGTGGAGGACGAGGCGCGGCGCGCGGCCCGGGCTGTCGGACGACCTCGATCTCGCGCCAGGAGACGCCGTAGCGTCCGGTGCCGAGGGCCTTCATCACGGCCTCCTTGGCAGCGAAGCGGGCTGCGAGCTGGGGATGACGCCCACGAGCGAAGGCCAACTCGCCCGGCGTGTAGATGCGATTCAGGAACTGGGCGCCCCAACGCTGCACTGCGTTGCCGATTCGGGCGATCTCGATGATGTCGACTCCCACCTGGTGCGGCATGTCACGGTGACTATAGTCCTCGCCGAGTCGGTCTGTCCATGCCGTCGAACGTGTGTGACATATCGACAGTGACCGAGACTGTCATAGCAAGAGACGAGAGACACTTGTCAGCGCAGTGGTGTGACACTAGAATAGCTGTGTGACAGTAGTGTTCTGTACAAAGACAAATCTTTTCTAGGGTTAGTTCTGTACAATCTTGCGGGAAGTCTTGACATCGCTCAAAACAGTATGCTAGAGTATCCCGCAGAACGCCAGAGGGTGGCGTGTGAGGACCGGAAGCGGTGATGAGGAAGAGTCGTCTGATGAGGTCCGTCGAGAAGCGGTTCAACCGGCCGCTGGAGCGCCTTCTGCCTGAGATGATCAACGAGAAGGGGCTTTCAGAAACGGCGGAGGAGCTGCGGATCAACAAGGCCACCCTGGGCTACTGGCTGCTGAAGTTCGGCATCACCGTGCGGCGGATCGCCCTTTCACCGGGCGAGACGCTGGAGGTGAAGCGCTCCGGCAGCTAGGACCGGTACTCAGCCGGTAAGAGTATGCCCCTACGCTCGGAGGGGGAGCGCAGGGGCATATTGCTTTTTCTGGGGTCTGGCAGGCCTAGTCGCCGATGCGGTTGATGACGCCTGCCATGTAGCCTGCCCCAAAGCCGTTGTCGACGTTGACGACGGCCATGCCGGGAGCGCAGCTGTTGAGCATGGCCAGGAGAGGCGTGAGGCCATCGAGGTGGGCGCCGTAGCCGACGCTGGTGGGCACGGCAATGACGGGGGCCTCGACCAGGCCGGCGACGAGGCTGGGCAGAGCGCCCTCCATGCCTGCCACGACCACCAGGACCCGCGCCTGCCGCAGGGCGGGGAGCCGGTCGAGGAGGCGGTGGACGCCGGCGATGCCGACGTCGGTCAGGCGTTCAACCTGGGAATCGAGCATCTCGGCGGTGATGGCGGCTTCTTCGGCGACGGGGAGGTCCGAGGTCCCGGCGGCGACGACCAACACGCCCGGTTTCAGCGTGCGTTGGGGCCGTCGATCGACCGTAATGGCCCGTGCCGTACGGTGATATCGGGCGTCACTGAGACGTCTCTTAACGTCACGGTAGGCTGAGACACTAGCTCGTGTCACAAGCACGCATCCGGACTGAGACGTCACACTCTCCGCAATGGCTGCAATCTGTCTCGGAGTCTTGCCCTGGCCGAAGATGACCTCCGGGAAGCCGGTGCGGAGCGGCCGGTGGTGGTCGACCTGGGCGAAGCCGAGGTCCTGGTACGGGAGGTGGCGGAGCTCGTCGAGGGCGCTGTGCACGGAGAGGTCTCCCTGCTGCACCCGGTTGAGGAGCTCCTGGAGTCGTTCGACAGTTATGGCGACCTCCTGGTGGAACACCCCATTATAGTCGCAGAACTGCGCTGTGAAGGGCCGTGTTCTCGTTGACTGAGGCAGGAGCGCGTCCGTATACTGGCCGCATACTCCCACACGAGAGGACTGTATGCGCGTCGCGTGCCTGCAAGAGAACCTGAGCAAGGGCCTGAACGTCATCGGGCGGGCCGTCGCCACCCGCACCACACTGCCAATCACCCAGAACGTGCTCCTGGAGACGGACCAGTCGCGCCTGAAGCTGTCGGCCACGAACCTGGAGGTGGCCATCAGCACGTGGGTGGGCGGGCAGGTGGACGGGGAGGGAGCACTGACCGTGCCGGCGCGGTTGCTGTCGGAGTTCGTGGGGTCGCTGCCGCCGGAGCGCATTGAGATCGAGGGCACGGAGCAGCCGCATGCGCTGAGCCTGAAGTGCGCCCGGTACGACGCCCGGATCATCGGCACGGACGCTAGCGAGTTCCCGCCCCTGCCGACGGTGGAAGGCGGCGCGACGGTGCGCATCGACCCGGAGGGGCTTCGCACGGCCATCAACGAGGTGGTGTTCGCGGCGGCGACGGAGGAGTCCCGTCCCGTGCTGACGGGAGTCAAGGTGGAGCTGGACGGGAGCACCTTCACCTTCGCTGCGGCGGACGGCTTTCGGCTGGCGGTGCACAAGGGCGTGCTGGCGGAGCCGGTGGAGGAGCCGATGCAGGCCATCGTGCCGGGGAAGAGCCTGGCGGACCTGAGCCGACTGCTGGGGGACCAGCAGGACGCGGTGGAGATCCGGCTGGACCCCGCCGGGGGCAAGGTGCTCTTCCGGCTGCAGAACATCGAGATGGTCTCGCAGCTCACGCAGGGGACGTTCCCGAACTACGCCCAGCTCATCCCGCAGCAGCACACCACGCGAGGGGTGGTCTCGGTGCAGGACTTCCTGCGCACGACGCGGACGGCGGCCATCTTCGCCCGGGACGGGAGCGGCATCGTGCGGCTGCACATGCAACCCGGCTCGCCGGGGTCGGTGCAGGTGCTGGCGCGCGCCGAGGAGGTGGGGGAGAACGCTGCGGAGCTGGACGCGCAGGTGGAGGGGGAGGAGGCGAAGATCGCCTTCAGCAGCAAGTATCTGCTGGACGTGCTGGGGGTGCTTCGCCAGGACGAGGTGGCATTGGAGGTGACGACGCCCTCCAGCCCCGGCGTGTTCCGCCCCGTGGGGTCGGACAGCTACGTGCACGTGGTCATGCCCATGTTCGTGCAGTGGTAGGCGTCTGAGTCGATTCGGGGCCTTCCAAGGAGCATACACGCCCATCGCAACTCCGGCTTGGTCGCGCGCGCCTGGCCAGCCTTCGACATTCGGTCCGGGGGCGGCGTCGAATACCATCGCTCTTGACGGGGGGTGGTGACCCGGATACTCTGGCCTCAACAGCGCACACGCCCGAATCCCATCGACGCCAAAGCGCCAAGGAGGAGGTTTCGCATGTACAGAGGGTTCAAGATCATCGACGCGGACGCGCACATGCAGCCGCCGGGGGACATCTGGGACCGGTACACGGAGGCGGAGTTCTACGACCGCCGGCCGCTGGTCCACCTGTGGGAGAATAAGATGTTTCACCACTTCGCCCCGTGCGAGCTGTATCCGGAGGGAACGGGGCCTGGGCGTGCGGGAGGAGGAGGCGGTCGCAAGGGGAAGGTGCTGCGGCCCCCCAAGGTGACGAACCAGATGCACGACAAGTGGGGCGAGGCCTGGGAGGCCGACTTCAACGTGGAGAGCCGCCTGAAGGACATGGACACCTACGGGTGGGACAAGATGGTCTGCATCCCCGGCGGGAGCCAGCCGCTACGGCTTACGGGGAAGGACCCGGCGCTTATGGCGGCGCTGGCACGCTCTTGGAACAACTGGGCGCACGACTTCTGCTCCGCGGACCCGTCCCGGCTGAAGATGGTGGGCGACCTGCCGAACCAGCACGACATCGAGGGGCTGGTGGGAGAGGCCCGCAGGGCCGTGGAGGAGTTGGGGGCGGTGACGGTCATGGTGCCCAAGCCGATCGACGGGCACTGGTGGCACGACTCGTACTACGACCCCTTCTGGGCTGCAGGCATGGAGATGGGCATCCCGATGTCCTTCCACGGCGTGCTGAGCGGCGACCCGCACGTGGGCACCCGCTACCAGGACCAGCCGGGGCAGTTCATCGCCTTGGAGCACGTGATGGGCTTTGCCTTCGAGAACATGATCTCGATGGGGCACGTGATCTACAGCGGCATCCTGGAGCGCTTCCCGCACCTGCGGGTGTCGTTCCTGGAGGGGAACGCCGGGTGGCTGCCGTTCTGGCTGGGCCGGCTGGACGACCACGCCGTGGAGGGTCGGCGGCAGGCCGTGTTCTTCGATGCACCGCCGCTGAAGCTCAAGCCCAGCGAGTACTTCTACCGCCAGGGCTTCGTGGCGTGCGACGGCGACGAGGCCGCGGTGAAGGCGGCGGTGGACCTGTGCGGTGATGACAACATCGTGTGGAACACCGACTATCCGCACCCGGACGCTCCCGACGCGGACAAGGCCATCGCATCGCTGCTGGACCAGCCGATCTCGGATGCGTCGAAGCAGAAGATCCTGTGGGACAACTCGGTGAAGCTGTACGGGGAGCGGATGCTAGCGTAGACCGGCGCGGTTTCGGGCGCAGGTGACGTGTGCGGGGGTCGTGCGCGGCCCCCGCACACTCGCGTCTGGGGGGTGGCTCTCACCGCTCACGCCCTTCGACAAGCTCAGGGTGAACGGGCGTGGGCCCACAGTGTCGAGATTCCTGCCTCCGCAGGGACAGGCTCTGCCTGCGCAGGAACGACGAAGGGGTGGTGCGCCCTCACCCCAACCCTCTCCCAGCGGGAGAGGGGGTGCTAGCGGAGGGAGTCTGTGAGGGCGCGGATGCCGGAGGCGGGGTCACCGGTGAGCTCGATGCGGATGGAGCGGCGGCCGATGGCCTGGAGGACCTGGAAGTCGCCCAAGGCCTGGGCCTCGGCGAGGACGCTGAAGGTGTAGGGCTGCCCCGGCACAGGCAGGTCGACGGGGTGCGGGGCGACGATCTGGAGGTAGAGGCCGGAGTTGGGCCCACGCTTGTGCAGCTGTCCGGTGGAGTGGAGGTAGCGGGGGCCGTAGCAGGTCATGGTACTGATGCGGTGGCGCTCCAGGACCGTGCGGCGGAGGTGGTCGATGGCGCGGTCCGTGGGGCCGTCCTGGGGCACGTAGGCCATGACGGCGAGGTAGTCGCCGGGTGCTGCTTGGGCTAGCAGGTCGGACAGGGACTGCGAGGAGGCGATGGTGGGCAGGGTCGCTGTGGCCTCGTAGTCACGGAGGACCTGTGCAGTGGCCTCCTTGGCCTGCAGGACGTTGGGTTGGTCAAAGGGGTTGATACCCAGCAGCGAACCGGCCACCGCCGTCGCGAACTCCCATCGGAAGAACTCGGCGGCTAGGTCTTTGGGGTCGCCAAGGTCGAGGCGTTCCACGGGGTGACCGGCGGCCTCGATGGCGGCTAGGGCGGCGTCGGTGGAGGCGTTGTCATCGCCGTCGAGGCGGAGGTACACGAAGAAGCGGTCGTCGGCGTAGGCATCGGGCGCTGCCAGAGGCTCGTCGGCGATGGGGACGATGCCCGTGCCCTCCTTGCCCGTGCTCTCGCCGAGGAGCTGCTCCGCCCACAGGCCGAAGGTGCGGATAGCGGGAGAGGCCACGATGGTGGCCTTGTCGCGACCGGCGAGCACGTGGGCGCCCAAGGCGGCTCCGAGGAGCGCTCCGGGGTTGTCTCGGAGTGGGGCGTCGGGGCCGCAGCGTTGGGCCATCGTGCGGGCGCGGTCGACCGCGGCGGAGACGTCGAGGCCGGCCAGGGCCGACGGCACGAGGCCGAAGTAGGAGAGGACGGAGTAGCGGCCGCCGACGTCGGGGGGGTTGAGGAAGGCGCGCCGGAAGCCCGTCTCCTGTGCCATGCGGTGCAATGACGTGCCGTCATCGGTGATGGCGACGAAGTGCGAACCGGCCTCGTCTGCGCCCGCCACCTCCTCGACCCTGGAGCGGAAGTAGCGGTACAGGGACAGCGTTTCGACGGTGCCGCCGGACTTGGAGGAGACCAGGAAGAGCGTGCTCTGGAGGTCGATGGACTGCTCCACGGCTTGGACGACGCTGGGGATGGTGGAGTCGAGCATGGTGAGCCGAGGAGCGCCCTCACGGGCCGTGAGGCTGGAGCGAAGCACCTCGGCGCCGAGGCTGCTGCCGCCCATGCCGAGCAAGACGACGTCCCGGTAGCCGGCACCCTGCACCTCGTGGTAGAACGCCTCAAGGGCCGAAAGGTTGCCCTGCATCTCGTCGGCGACGGTGAGCCAGCCGAGGCGGTTGGTGATCTCCGTGGGGTCCGGCTTCCAGAGGGTGTGGTCGCGCTGCCAGAGCCGCGCGACGACGTTGCGATTCTGGAGGTCCTGGAGCGTGGCCTTGGGGATGGAGACGGTCATGCGGCTCCGGGGGGAGGGCCGCTGCGGGAGGCCTCCTCCAGGGCCATGACCTTGTCCAAGCGTCGCCGGTGGCGCTCTTCGCCGGAGAATCGGGCGTTGAGGAAGGCAGCCACGATCTCCTTGGCCGGCTCGACGCCGATGATGCGGCCGCCGAGGCAGAGCACGTTCATGTCGTCGTGCTCCACGCCCTGGTGGGCGGAGTAGGTGTCGTGGCAGACGGCGGCGCGGACGCCGGGGACCTTGTTCGCCGCGACGGATGCGCCGACGCCGCTGCCGCAGACGATGAGGCCGCGGTGGGCGGCGCCGCTCGCCACGCTTCGGGCGACGGCCGCAGCGAAGTCGGGGTAGTCGTCGGCGGCGTCGTACGTGTGGGCGCCGAGGTCGAGCACCTCAACGTCGAGCGAGGGGAGCCAGGGACGGAGCTCGACGGCCAATGGAAACCCCGCGTGGTCGGCGCCAAGGGCAACCTGGAGCTTGGGCACTCTTCCCTCCTGAGAGAACGGGGAGAGTATACCAGAGGAGGGCCACGCAATAGGGGCGTTCTATGGGGCGTTGGCGAGCATTGCTATACTGCGGTTGGGCATCAACAGCGCCTGCCGGGCTACGGCGGAGCGACCAAGGTTCGGGGCATCGAGGTTCCCCTGCCTTCGCAGGGGCAGGCGCTGCCTTCGCAGGAACGACGAAGATTCGGGAGGAGGCAGGGTGAGCGAGCCGCCAAAGGTGTGGGACAGGATGGACCTGCTGGAGCGGGTGGCGGGGCTGCGTCCGCTGGGGCTGTTCACCGACGTGGACGGCACACTGGCGGAGATTACGCCCGCATACGCCGAAGCCTCCGTTTCGCCGCGCATCGTGGAGCGGCTGGAGCGTCTGTGCAAGCTGCTGCCGGCGGTGGTGGCGGTGTCCGGCAGGCCCGCGCTGCAGGCCCGGGACATGGTGGGCGTGGAGGGCATGGTCTACTACGGCGCGCACGGGCTGGAGCGATGGGAGAGGGGACAGGTGTGCACGGTGGTGGAAGACGCCGACCAGGTACGGAGGTTGATGTCGGAGGTCAGCCAGGGCCTGTCGGGTGAGCTGGAGGGGCTCTCAGGGGTGGAACTGGAGGACAAGCAATACACACTGACCGTCCACTTTCGGCAGGCGCAGGACCCGGGGGAGGCCGGCGCACGCGTCCTGTCGGCGGCACAGCAGTGGGCAGGGCCGCGGGGGCTCGCGGTGCGCCAGGGGAGGATGGTGGTAGAGGTGCGGCCTCCGGGGGTGACCAAGGGGTCGGCGGTGCGGGAGGTCGTGCGACGCTTCGGGCTGCAGGCCGCCATCGTCGTGGGGGACGACGAGACGGACGCGGACGCCTTCGACATGATCCACGGGCTGGCGTCGCAGGGTGGGTTCACGGGGCTGGCGGTGGTCGTGCGGAGCGCGGAGACGCCGCGGAGGCTGTTGGAGTCGGCGGACGCGACGGTCGACGGCGTGGGGGGCGTCGAGAGGCTGCTGACGTGGCTGGAGGAGCGGCTCAGCGGGTGAGGGCGATGAGGTCCTCGACCTGGGTCGTCACCCAGCGGGTCTGGTCGGCCTGCTCGATGATGTTGCGGAGCGTCTGCTGACGGCGCGCACGTTCCTCGTCAGGCATGACCAGCGCCTCGTACAGAGACTGGGCCGTGCCTTCGATGTCGACGGGTGAGACGGGGAGGGCGCCGGGGGCGAGCTCACCGTAGGCGCCCGTGGTCACGGAGAGGACCAGCACGCAGTGGCGCCGGCTGACCGTGGGCCCTTCCTTCGCTACCAGGTTCATGCCGTCGACGACGGGGTTGACCAGGAGGACGTCGGCCAGGCTCAGGCCTGCGATGGCGTGGGGGAAGTTCTCCTGGTAGAAGAGCCGGATGGGACGCCATGAGCCGCGCCCAAAGTTGGAGTTGATGCGCTGAATGACGTCCATGACCTCGTTGCGGTAGCTCTGGTACTCGCGGATGTCCGTCCGGCTGGGCATCAGGAAGGCGAGGAAGGTCACCTCGCCATGGAGCTCCGGGTGGCGACCCAGGAGTATCTCGTAGGCGAGGAAGCCCCGCAGGATGTTCTTGCTGGGCTCCAGCCGGTCAACCCGCACGATGGTCTTCTCGCGGGTGATGGGGAGCAGGCGCTGCCGGTATGTCTGGAGGTCCGGGGTCTCTACCAACTCATGCATCGCGGAGACGTCGATGGAGACGGGGTAGTCGCGCACCCGGACGGTGTTCCCCCGGTAGTGGATGGCGCGGTCGGAGTAGTCGACCTCAGCTCCGGACAGCAGGTCCTGGCAGGTGAGGAGGAAGTTGCCCGCGTCGCGAGGGGTCTGGAAGCCCACGATGTCGCAAGCGCACAAGCTCTCGAGAATGGCGTTGCGCATGTAGGGAGGCATCATGGCCCAGTAGCGTGGGCCGGGCCACGGAATGTGGACGAAGTGCTGTATGAGGGCGCTGGGGAGGCTCCTGCGCACCATACCGCCGGTGAGGTAGAGATGGTAGTCGTGGAGGAGGACGACCGGACTGCGTCGTTCGGCGATGGCCTCGGAGGTGATGGCTTCGGCAAAGCTTGCGTTGACAGCAGCGTAGCCGCGCTCCCACGCGGCGTGAAGGTTGTCGTCGATGTTGGGGGAGTAGGGGAGGTTCCACATGGTGTGCTGGAGGAACCAGAGGAAGGGGTTGGAGAAGACGTTGTAGTAGCGTTGATAGGCGACGCGAGGACTGACGACGTAGTGGAGCCGCAGGGGGTGCTTGCCTCCGACGGGGGCCAGGTAGGCGCTGCCGGCGGTGCGGGCCACGTGGCGGTCGCCTTCAGTGAGTGCGCTGGCGATGCAGGTGTAGGGGACGTAGCGGACGAGGGACTCGAGGATGGTGGCGACGCCGCCGGTGCCACGGACGGCCTGGACCTCGTTCTGGCTGAGCTGGTGCTCGACCGGGCCGCGGTTGCTGGCGACGAGCAGCGTGCGGTCACGGAGCAGCTGCTGGGCGAGCAACTCCAGCCGCCGTTCGCGCTCAAGGACCTCTGGTCTGTGTAAGGTCTGCATTGCCGCCGTTGGGGTGGGAGGACGGGCTTGACGGCACCGTCCTCAGTGCGCGACGAAAGCCGCCGCTAGGTTCCTGGTCGACCTCACGATACTTGCTGCGCCCTTGAACTGTCAACGCGACAGGATTGACAGGGGCTTCGCCGCGGGCGTACCGTGGCCCACACACCCCAGGACGCCGGAGGCCCATGGGCGGCATAACGGAGACGGCTCGTCTCATTGGGGCCCACTACCTGACGGCGCTCCAGCACCGGGACTTTCGCACGTTGTGGACTGCCAGCCTGTGCGCGGGCGCGGCGCACTGGGCGCTCATCGTCGCCCGGGGCTGGCTGGTCTACGATCTGGCGGACTCCTCCCTCTGGGTAGGGGTCGTCACCTTCGCCGCGATGTTCCCCCGCTTCTTCATCTCGCCCTTCGCCGGGCTGCTGGCGGACAGGTTCGACCGCAGAGCGGTGCTGGCGGGGGCGTTCGTGCTGAGCCTGGCGCACAACATGGTGCTGGTGGGCCTGGCCGTGACAGGGACCATCGACGTCTGGTACGTGGTGGTGCTGTCCCTCGTCGACGGCTCCGCCCGCGCGGTAATGATGCCGGCAACGGGCTCGCTGGTGCCGAACCTGGTGCCGCGGGAGCGGCTGCTGAACGCCATTGCGCTCAACGCGGCGACCATCCACGGCTCGCGGCTGGTGGGCCCGCTGCTGATTGCGCCACTCATGGACACCAGCGGCGCAACCGGGGCGTTCCTGCTCTGTACGGCCTTCTACGCCGTGGGACTGGTGCAGACCCTGCGTGTGCGCACGGCCTCCACGGGGGTCGTGCAGCGGGACCGCTCTGTCCTGGCGAACCTGCTGGAGGGGCTGACCTATCTCTACAGCCACCCGCTGCTCCGGCCGCTGATGATCCTGGTGGTCGCGCACTGTGCGCTGACCATGTCCTTCGAGTCGATCCTGCCGGTGCTGTCGGTGGAGAAGCTGCAGGCGGAGGGAGCGGCGTTCAGCTACCTGATGATGTGCGTGGGCGCCGGAGCCTTCATAGGGGTCATGGTGCTGGGCGGGCTTCGAAGCGAAGCCACGAAGGGGCGGGTGCTGCTGTGGCTGGGCATCTTCAGCGGGCTGACGCCGCTGGCCCTGGCCGTGTCGCCGAGCCTGCCGGTTGCGCTGCTGTCGGCGGTTGCGATGGGGGCGTCGCAGGCGACGTTCATGGCGCTCTTTGCGAGCATCATCCAGACTATCATCCCGGACTCGATCCGAGGGCGCGCGACGAGCATCCACAACCTGCACATTGGTGGCATCATGGCGATCTTCAACCTGGTGAACGGGGGACTGGCGGACCTGGTTGGCGCGCCAATCCTGCTGATCGCGCCGGGGTTGGCCTTCGTGGGGATCGTGGGGCTGAGCTTTGGCAGCCTGGCGCTGCGGCGGTTGTACACGGAGGGGTCTCCCGATCCGCAGCAGATGGCGAGGCCCGTCAGCGCGGACTGACGCGAGACCCTTCGACAAGCTCAGGGTGATGGTTCGACAGGCTCACCATGAGCGGGCGCGGTGCGAGGCCCCGAATCGGCACGAGACGTCACCGGCAAAGACCGTCTCTTCATAGCTAGCGCAGCTACGATTCCGAGCCCACGGCGAAAGCGTTGACAGGTCTTGACTGAGTCGTCTCGTGACGCTAAAGTAGGCGCCATGACGCAGGACACGCGTGGGAAGTTCCAGCTCTCTCTGGGGGAGTCAACGCTGGAGGCGCCGGAGACGCCCCACTACCTGGAGGTGGCGGCCCGGCTGCTGGAGGCGCGGCGTCGAGAGATCGAGGCCGAGCAGTCGCCCGCTGCGGCCGCGGATGTGCCCGACGCTGCCCCTGCCGCTCCTATTCGGCCATCCCCCGTCGCCGCATCTCCCATCGCCACAACTCCTTCCATCATCCCACGCTTCCCGCTTGCGCCCTCGTACCAGGCGGCGCCCCGGCCCCCGGTGCGCCGCGCCCACTGGTTCTCGGACCGGTTCCCCCGGATCACGCTGGAGGACGGGTCGGTGCAGATTCCGCGCTCTCTGGAGGAGTTGAAGGGGATGCTGCGGGCCCGAGGGATCACTCCGCACCCCCGCGGGGATGCGTCGATGCTGCTGTGGCAGGTGCGCAACCGCCTGAAGATGAAGGTGGAGACGGTAGGGTCGCAGGACTCCTAGCTTCGCCCGTCGCCTACGTGAGCTCCTTGATTCGCTGCGCAAGCTCGCGCGTCATGCCCGGCAACGCGGCCAGCTCCTCGAGCGACGCCCGCCGGACACCCTGCAGAGAGCCGAAGTGTCGAATGAGCATGCGCCGACGCTTGGGGCCGATGCCGGAGACCTGGTCGAGGGCGGAGCGGGTGGCGCGCCGGGAGCGCAGCTTCTGGTGGTAGCTGATGGCGAAGCGGTGCGCCTCGTCGCGTATCTGCTGGACCAGGAAGAGAGCCTGGGCATCCCTGGGCAGCAGGATGGGCTCCGCCGACTGGAGGGCGAACAACTCCTCACGCTCCTTGGCGATGGAGGCCAGGGGCACGACGTCCGTGCTGACGCCGAGGTCGAGAAGGGCTTGGTGGGCCGTGGAGAGATGGCCCTTGCCGCCGTCGATGAGGACGAGGTCGGGGACGATGCCCCAGGCTTTCTCATCTGACTCACCGGAGCCGCTCTGCGCCGCGAGGCGGCCGAAGCGGCGGGTGAGCACCTCGCGCATCATGGCGTAGTCGTCGATCTCGCCCACGGAGCGAATCTTGAAGCGGCGGTAGTGGGCCTTCTTGGGCCTGCCGTCCTGGAAGACGACCATGCTGCCCACGGCGTCCGTGCCGCGGATGTTGGAGATGTCGTAGCACTCGATGCGCTGTGGGAGACGGGGCAGGTTCAGGGCGTCCTGGAGGTCGGACAGGGCCGCTGCGAGGGCGTCCTGGCCGGCAAGCCGGAAGGCGCGTGTGAGCTTGAAGGTCTGGGCGGCGTTCTCGGCGACCATGGTCAACAGCCGTCGCTTCTCGCCTCGAACGGGGACGTGGAGGCGGACACGGGCGCCGCGCTTCTCCTCCAACACCGCCTGGATGAGGCCGGCTTCCTCCGGGGGCTGTTGGAGGAGGACGAGGGGCGGGACGTAGGAGGCCCGGTCGTAGAACTGGCTGACGAAGTGGGCCAGCACCCGGCCGGGCGGCTCCTCCTGGGTGCCGACCATGGTGAACTGGTCCCGACCGACCAGCTTGCCCTGGCGGATGAAGAAGGTCTCGGCCCAGGCCTCATCGCGCTCTTGGACGAGGGCGATGACGTCCATGTCCTCGCGGCGGGTGGAGACGACCTTCTGCTCCTCGCTGACGCGCTGGACGGCCCGGATCTGGTCTCGGAGCACGGCTGCGCGCTCGTAGTCCAAGCGCTGGGCCGCTTCGTCCATGCGGGTCTTGAGCTGGCGCATGACCTTAGTCGTGCGGCCTTCCAGGAAGAGGAGCACCTGGTCGATGACGGAGCGGTAGTCGTCCCTGTCGGCGTAGCCGACGCAGGGGGCGACGCACCGGTTGATGTAGTACTCCAGGCAGGGGCGGGGGTCCGTGCCGGTGATGACCTTGGTGCAGGAGCGGTAGGGGAAGAGCTTCTTGAGCAGGTCCAGGGTGCGGCGCACGGACTTCGCGCTGGCAAAGGGGCCGAAGTAGCGGGCGCCGTCGTTGCGGACGAGGCGGGTGAAGGAGACCAGCGGGAACTCTTCGGCAAGGTCGATTTTGATGTAGGGGTAGGTCTTGTCGTCGCGCAGGCGGGTGTTGTAGGGCGGCCGGTGGCGCTTGATGAGGGTGTTCTCCAGGATGAGGGCCTCGCTCTCCGAGTGGGTGACGAAGAACTCGAAGTCGGCGGCCCGCTGCATCATGCGCTGAATCTTGGCCGGCAGGTTGGCAGCCTTGCCGAAATAGGAGCGGACTCGCGGGCGCAGGGAGGCGGCCTTGCCTACGTAGAGGAAGCGTGCCGAGGCGTCACGGAAAAGGTAGACCCCGGGTGAGTCGGGGACGGCGGCGAGGCGCTCAGTGAGAGCGCTGCTCAACTCCATGGCACGGCCATTGTAGCACCGCCAGGGCCCCTCGCTAGCGCAGGAAGATGCTCAGCGCCACGAGGATGGCAAAGATGCTGACGGACATAACGCCGATTCGGCGCAACTCGATCAATAGGAAGGGGTCCTGGCGCAGCGTGGACGTGGGGCGGGCAACTCGGGCGGCGGCCACGGCCGCGGCCCTGGCCGGTCGCGGTGACACGGCAGCGGGTGGGGATGACGCCTGCTCGGAGGCCGTCTGTGCAGGAGCGGAGAGTTCCGGATCGGGCGCCGCCGTCATCTCGGTGGAGGCGGCAATGGGATGGGGAGCGCCTATGTCGCGACGGCGGCGGCGCTGCGCTCGCTGCTTGGGTGTGAGTTTTCGAGAGCCCTTTGGCATGGGCCGGACCTCCTGCGGACCGTTCGGTCCTATCTGTCGTTAGTGGTGCGGCACGGGAATGGGGCCAAGCCCTGCGCCCTGGGCCGCGTGGGCCACAATCTCCGCGGCCGGGAGAGTCCCCAGATACCCGGGGTTAAGGGTCATGTGGTACAGACTCGAGTCGTCCGGATGGAACTCGAAGTAGCGCTGGAAGTAGGCAACCCTGGCTGCCTCCTGGTGCTCGGCCATCTCCTGGGCGCCGGCCTCGTCAACGTGCTCGCGTGCCATGATCATCTTGACCCGGAATTCCATGGAGGCGACCGTTGAGACGTGCAGGGTGTCCGGGTGGTCCTGGAGGATGATGTTGCTCCCGCGGCCCACGATGACCAAGTCGCCGCCCTGGGCCAGGTCGTGGACGACCTCGCTGACGACCTGGAAGAAGTGGAAGTCGTCAAGCTGCTGGGCCTCCGAGATGATCTCCGACTCCTCGGGATAGGGGCGGAGCAGGAGAGCGTCCATGCCCATACCGAAGAAGGGGTCGCCGCCGGCGCCGGAGTACGCGGAGCGCTCCAGTGCGGTGCGAAAGAGGCGCGCCACGCGGTCTCGGAGCGTGTAGCGCTGCTGCTCTTTCTCCGCGAGGGCGGCCATGGTGATGCCCACGCGTTTGCCAGCCTCGGCGAGGATGAGGCGGTCGACGTAGTCGATGTTGAGCTTGCGGGCCACCTCCGCGCCGACCTCGATGGCCCCGCTGCCGATCTGTCCGTCGATGGTGATTATCGGCATATTCAGTCTCCTCGTTCAGGCGGCGGCGCTGCTATGCGCTTCAGCCGCTCCACTCCTGTTCTTCAGCTTGCCCGCGGGTGGGTCCGCTCGTACTCCTCTCTGAGGTGGTCGTCCGTCAGATGCGTGTAGACCTGGGTGGTCGAGATGCTGGCGTGGCCGAGGAACTCCTGGACCTGCCGGAGGGAGGCGCCACCCCGGAGCATGTGGGTGGCATAGCTGTGCCGGATGGTGTGGGGGGTGACGGGGGTGGTGATGCCGGCGCAGGCCGCGTGCTCCTTGAGGATGAGCCAGAAGCCCTGGCGGGTGAGGCGGTCTCCCCACCGGTTGAGGAACAGGGCGCGCTCCTTGTCGGGACCCATGAGGGTGACTCTGGCGCCTTCTATGTATTCCTG
This sequence comes from Dehalococcoidia bacterium, assembly GCA_965205235.1. Taxonomy (GTDB): domain Bacteria; phylum Chloroflexota; class Dehalococcoidia; order Lucifugimonadales; family UBA1127; genus CBDBGD01. Next base: position 206,424 of record CBDBGD010000001.1, on the reverse strand, counting down.
GAGGGTCTCGCTGGCGTCCTCGTGGAAGGGGAGCATGCGCTCCTTGTCGCCCTTGCCCCGGCATCGGACGAAGCCCTGGTCGAGGTTGACGTCGTCGAGGTCGAGGGAGACGAGCTCGCTGACGCGCATGCCGGTGGCGTAGAGCAGCTCCAGCATGGCCCTGTCCCGCTCGCCCTCGGGGGTCTGGAGCTGGGCGGGGGCCCGCAGCAGGCGCTCGACTTCCTCTTCGGAGAGGGCCTTGGGGAGGGTGCGGCCTATGCGAGGGGCCCGCAGCTCCTCCGTGGGATTCTTCACGACGATGCCTTCTTCCATGAGGAAGGCGAAGAAGGACTTTACGGACGCGATCTTGCGGGCCAGGGTGGTGGGCGAGTAGCCGCGGTTCTGGAGGTCGAGGACGTAGTCCGCGAGGGTATCCGAACCGAGGCCCTGCCAGGAGGTGTGCCGGCCGCGCTGGAGGTAGTCGGAGAGGCTGTAGAGGTCGTTTCGATAGGCGGCGATGGTGTTGCCGGAGAAGCCCTTCTCAACGGCGAGATAGTTCAGGAAGGTATTGATCTGCTCTTTCATGTGCGGACTCCCACGCCCGTTCTTCAAGGTGTCCCCATTTTACCATAACGCGCCTGCGCAGTCTTGCGCTTGAGGCACGTCTCAGCAGCCGGAGGCCTTGGCGCGTCGAAGCTCCTCTTTGAGCTCGTCGGTGGGGGGGTAGAAGCGGCCGGGGCGTGCGCCGGACTCCAGGATCTGTCGCTTGACGTGCTCTTCGGCCTCCTCGTGCTCCTCCACCCAGTCTATGACCTCCTCCGCCAGCGCTGCGGGCACCACGACGACGCCGTCGTCGTCGGCGGCGATGAGGTCGCCGGGCCTGACGAGGACGCCGGCGCACTGGATGGGCACGTTCTCCTCGTAGGCCTTGCCGTACTCGAGGGCGGTGGGGGTGCGACGCTGGGCGAAGACGGCGAAGCCGTAGCCGGCGATGACGTCCAGGTCCCGTATGGCGCCGTCGGTCACGAAGCCGTCGGCGCCCTGCATCTGGAGCTGGAGGAGCTTGACGTCGCCGAGGTCGGTGGCGTAGGGCTGGCGCATGAAATCGACGACGAGGGCGTCGCCGGGGCCGCAGAGGGCCATGGCGCGGTACTCGGGGGAGTCCTCGCCGATGGTCACCTCCTCGTAGAAGTCGGGGCGAGGCGGCAGGCATCGGACGGTGCGGGCACGGGCGGCCATGCGCACCCCCGGGGTCATGGGCTGTACGCCCTCCATGAAGCACCGGATGCCGCGGTTGATGCCGAGGGCCGTGTAGACGGTGGCGACGCTCACGCGCTTGTAGCGGTCCAAGATCGACTGGGGGATGTCCTGAGAGGCCATGTTCACGCTCCCATACGAATGCTGAGGTGGTCCTGGGACGGGGGAAACGCTACCGATGGCCCCCTGCTTTGTCAAGCTACGTCGCGTAGCCGGCGCGGCGTCTCGCGGGGGCATGGCGTGTTGCGTGGCCTGGGGTTGCATGCTAGCATTGCTGCGCGCTTTGACGACCCTGTGAAGGAGTTTTCTGTCTATAGTGTCGCTTGAACCCGGTATCTCGCAGCGGCTGGGAACCCTCCAGGAGATGCGTGACCGCTCCCGGCTGGGGGGCGGGGAACGCCGCATCCAGCAGCAGCACGCAAAGGGGAAGCTGACCGCCCGGGAGCGCATTGACCTGCTCTTGGACGCGGGCTCCTTCGAAGAGCTGGACCCGTTCGTAACGCACAGGGCGACGGAGTTCGGGCTGGCCGAGCAGCGGGTCCTGGGCGACGCTGTCGTGACGGGCCACGGTCTGGTGGACGGGCGGCTGGTCTTCGTCTTCTCGCAGGACTTCACCGTCATGGGCGGTTCTCTGTCGGAGGTCGTGGGGGCGAAGATCTGCAAGGTCATGGACCTGGCGATGAAGGTGGGCGCGCCCGTGGTGGGGCTGGTGGACTCGGGCGGGGCGCGCATCCAGGAGGGCGTTGACAGCCTGAAGGGCTACGGCGACATCTTCCTGCGCAACACTCTGGCGTCGGGCGTCATCCCGCAGATCTCCGTGATGATGGGGCCCGCCGCGGGCGGAGGAGTCTACTCGCCGGCGCTCACGGACTTCATCTTCATGGTCCGCGGCCAAGGGCAGATGTACATCACGGGGCCGGACGTCATCAAGGCCGTGACAGGCGAAGAGGTCACCCACGAGGAGCTGGGCGGCGCGGACGCGCACACGGCCTCGAGCGGGGTGGCCCACTTCGCCTTCGAGGGGGAGGAGGAGTGCCTAGCGCAGGTGCGCCGGCTGCTGAGCTTCCTCCCTCGCAACAACGCCGAAGAGGCACCCCGACAGGAGAGCAGCGACGAGCCGGGCCGCTCGTGCCCAGAGCTTCGGGAGGCGATACCGGCCGGGGCCGCTCAGCCCTACGAGATGCGGCAGATCATCCGCACGATGGTGGACGACGGCGACTTCATGGAGGTCCACGAACGCTACGCCCCCAACGTGGTGGTGGGCTACGGTCGCATGAACGGGCAATCGGTGGGCATTGTGGCGCAGCAGCCGATGCACCTGGCGGGCGTCCTGGACATCGACGCATCCATCAAGGCGGCACGCTTCGTGCGGTTCTGCGACGCGTTCAACATTCCGCTGGTGACCCTGATCGACGTGCCGGGGTTCATGCCGGGGGTGCACCAGGAGCACGGCGGCATCATCAAGCACGGCGCGAAGCTGATATACGCCTACGCCGAAGCCACGGTACCCAAGGTCAGCGTGCTGGTGCGCAAGGCCTACGGCGGCGCCTACATCGTCATGAGCAGCAAGCACCTGCGGGGCGACATCAACTACGCCTGGCCGACGGGCGAGGTGGCGGTGATGGGACCAGAGGGCGCGGTGAACATCGTCTACCGGGAGGCTCTCCAGAAAGCGGAGGACCCGGAGGAGGCCCGACTGCGGCTCATCGACGAGTACCGGGAGCAGTTCGCCAACCCGTACGTGGCAGCCAACCGCGGCTACATCGACGAGGTCATCGACCCGGCGGAGACCAGGGTGAAGGTGATCCGGGCCCTGGCGATGCTGGAGGACAAGCGGGACACGCTTCCGCTGAAGAAGCACGGCAGCATTCCCCTCTAGCACCAGAGCGAGGGGAGCACTCCTTGAGGAGGACTCATCTCTAGTATGTCAGCAGCGTCGAACGGCCAAAGCCCGCTCCGAATCACGGACACGACCTTCCGCGACGCCCACCAGAGCGTCGCAGCCACACGGCTCCGCACCAAGGACATGGAGCCCATCGCCGAGGAGATGGGCCAGGTGGGCTTCCACTCGATGGAGGTGTGGGGCGGAGCGACCTTCGACGTGGCGACGCGGTTCCTGTTTGAGGACCCGTGGGAGCGCGCTCGGGTGTTCAAGCGCCTGATGCCGGACACGCCGCTGCAGATGCTGCTGCGGGGCCAGAACCTGGTGGGCTATCGCCACTACGCCGACGACGTGGTGGAGGCCTTCTGCCAGCACGCGGCGGAGGCAGGCATCGACATCTTCCGCGTGTTTGACGCGCTGAACGACGAGCGCAACCTGGCGACGGCGGCCCGAGCGATCAAGGCCACCGGCAAGCACCTGCAGCTCTGCGTCTGCTACTCGGTCACCGAGGGGCGCATGGGCGGCGACGTGTACAACCTGGACTACTACCTCAACAAGGCGAAGACACTGCAGGCGATGGGCGCTGACAGCATCTGCATCAAGGACATGGCCGGCATCCTGGCCCCCTACGACGCCTACACGCTGGGCACGGCGTTCAAGAAGGAGCTGAACGTCCCGGTGCAGCTCCACACCCACTACACGACCGGAATGGCCTCCATGGCCGCCCTCAAGGCGGCTGAGGCAGGGGTGGACGTCATCGACGCGTGCCTGTCACCGCTTGCGCTGCGAACGTCGCAGCCGGCGGTGGAGTCGCTGATCATCGCACTGCAGGGGACGCCGCGGGAGACGGGGCTGGACCTGGAGCGCCTGCTGAAGCTGGGCGGCTACCTGGAGACGCTGTCGGGCTACCTGCAGCCGCACCTGGTGAACGGCAGGCTGGCAGTGGTGGACCCCGGCGCGCTGGTGCACCAGGTGCCCGGCGGCATGATCAGCAACCTTATGAGCCAGCTCCGGGAGGCCGAGGCGCTGGACCGCCTGCCGGAGGTGCTGGAGGAGCTTCCGCGGACGCGGGAGGAGCTGGGGTCGCCGCCGCTGGTGACGCCGACCAGCCAGATCCTGGGAGCGCAGGCCGTCAACAACGTGATATTCGGCCGGTGGAAGGTCATCACGGGCCAGGTGAAGGACTACGTCTATGGCCTCTACGGCCGCCCGCCGCTGCCGGTGGACCCGAACGTGATCGAGGTGGCGCTCGACGGCTACTCCCGCGGCAACGAGCCGCTCACAGGCCGTCCAGCGGACATCCTGGAGCCGGAGATGGAGGGCGCACGAAAGGAGACCGAGGGACTGGCGCGGGACATGGGCGACGTGCTCATCTACGCGTTGTACCAGGTCACGGGACAGCGCTTCCTCCGGGTGAAGTACGGCCTGGAGGAGGCGCCATCGGACGAGCCGCCACCGGCTGCGAAACCGGCCGCACCGGCGCCCGCGCCGGAGGCCCAGGCTCCCGCCTCGCCGAGGGCGCGGACGTTCAACATCTACCTCGGCGGACGCTCATACCAGGTCATGGTCGACCCCGTGGACGGCGGAGGCGCGGGCAACCCGGCGCCGGCAGTTCCCCAGGGTGGGGGCGCACCGGCTGCCGTTGCAACGCTGCCGTCGCCGCCACAGGCCGCGCCGAGCCCGCCCGCTGCAGCGACAGCGCCGCCGCAGGCCGCGCCAGCCCCGAGCGACAGCGGTGTGGCGGTCACGGCCCCCATGCCAGGCGTCGTGCTGCGCTACAGCGTCGAAGAGGGCCAGACAGTGAAGGCGGGCGAACCCGTCGTGGTGCTGGAGGCCATGAAGATGGAAAACGCTCTCCCATCGCCGACCGACGGCGTCGTGCAGAAGCTGTGCTTCGCATCGGGGGCCAAGGCGAACCGGGGAGACGCCCTGCTCTACATCACACCCGGCTAGCACGCCGGACATTCCCAGAACCCTTCCAGGAGAGACGCCGCAATGGCAGATAGTCAGGTCATCGAAACGGCCAGGGAACACTTCGGGAAGCTCGTGGGCGAGCAGCTGGAGCGGGTCGAGCGGCTCAAGGCCGCCGAGCCGTGGCTGGACTACCAGGCGCTTCGCCCGCTCATCATCGGCGTGATAGGCGGCGACGGCATCGGGCCCACCATCACCGGCGACTCGCAGCGGGTGCTCGCCCACCTGCTCAGCGCCCAGGTGGACGCGGGTACGGTGGAGTTCCGGGACATCGCCGGGCTGACCATTGAGAACCGGGCCGCGCACTTGAAGTCGATCCCCGACGACGTGCTGGCGGAGATCAAGGCCTGCCACGTGGTCCTGAAGGGCCCGACGCACACGCCGGAGGCCGGCGACCCGTGGCCCAACCTGGAGAGCGCCAACGTGTCCATGCGCAAGGAGCTGGACCTCTTTGCGAACGTGCGGCCGGTGCGCATCCCGCAGGAGGGCATCGACTGGACGTTCTTCCGGGAGAACACGGAGGACCTGTACGCCGTGGGGAGCCAGGGCATCAACGTCACAGCAGACTTGGCCATCGACTTTCGGGTCATCACCACGCAGGGCGCGGAGCGGATCGTGCGAGCCGCGTTCGAGCACGCGGCGCGGACGGGGAAGAGCCGCGTGACGGTGGTGACCAAGGCGAACATCGTCAAGACGACGGACGGCAAGTTCCTGAACATGGCCCAGAGCATCAGCCAGGAGTACCCGGACATCACCCTGGACGCCTGGTATATTGACATAATGACGGCAAAACTGCTGGACCTGGAGCGGCGGGCCGACTTCCAAGTGCTGGTGATGCCGAACCTGTACGGCGACATCCTCACGGACGAGGCGGCGCAGATCCAGGGAGGCGTGGGCACGGCAGGCAGCGCCAACCTGGGCAAGCGGCACGCCATGTTCGAGGCGATCCACGGCAGCGCGCCCCGGATGGTGAACGAGGGGCGGGCGCAGTACGCCGACCCGAGCTCGGTGCTTCGGGCGGGGGCGATGATGCTGGAGCACATCGGCTTCACCGACCAGGGGCGCAGGCTGCACATGGCGCTGGAGGTCTGCGGCCAGTACGAGCGAAAGCTCACTATGACGGGCCGCGCGACTGGCGCCACAGGCACCGAGTTCGCCGACTACATCATGGCTACGGTGGACGCCCCGGACCTGGAGTCCCGGTGGAACGCCTACATCCAGGGCGCGTAGTGGTCGCTGACATCATGGCGCTGATCGCCAAGGCGCCGTGGCGCGAGGCCGTGACCTACCGCGACTCGTGGCCCCACGAGTACGTGGTGATCCAGAAGGACGCACAGCAGGAGTTGCTGGCCGCCTTCTGCGACCGCATCCTTCGGGGCGAGGGAGTGCAGTGCCGCTTCTTCCACGAGACGCGGCCGTACCTGTTCCTGGGCGACTACAAGTACTGGGTCATGGACGAGGTCGAAGGCATAGAGCCGGCGACCTACGGGAGCGTGCTCAACCGTGCGTTGCTGTACCGGGACCGCCGCGACTTTGTTATCCAGCGGGGTGACACCGGCGTGCGGGACGGGTAAGGGAGCGAAGCGGCGGTTCGGTCAGGCAGGCCTAGCGATGCGAAACGGAATCATAGAACGATAGTGGGAGAGCTATAGATGCGGAACAAAGTGACGGTTGTCGGGGCGGGGAACGTGGGGGCGACTGCGGCCCAGCGGATCTTCGAGCAGGGGTACGCGGACGTGGTCCTGGTGGACATTATCGAGGGGCTACCGCAGGGCAAGGCGCTGGACCTGCTGGAGTCGGGGCCGGTGGTCGGGACGGACTCGAAGATCATCGGAACGAACAGCTACGACGAGACGGCAGGGTCGGACATCGTCGTCATCACGTCCGGCGTGGCGCGCAAGCCGGGGATGAGCCGGGACGACCTGCTGTTCACGAACCGGAACATCGTTGGCTCGGTGACGCGGGAGGTGGTGCAGCGGTCCCCCGAGGCGGTGCTCATCATCGTGACGAACCCGCTGGACGCCATGGCCCAGCACGCTTACGAGGTGGCGGGACTGCCTCGGAGCCGGGTCATCGGCATGGCGGGGATACTGGACACGGCCCGCTTCCGCACGTTCCTTGCGCAGGAGCTGGACGTGTCGGTGCAGGACGTGCACGCCTACGTGCTGGGGGGCCACGGCGACACGATGGTGCCGCTGGTGGGCTCGACGAACGTGGGCGGCGTGCCCATCTCTCAGCTGCTGCCGGCGGACCGGGTGCAGGCCATCGTCGAGCGGACGCAGAACGGTGGCGGCGAGATCGTCGCACTGCTGAAGTCGGGCAGCGCCTACTACGCTCCCGCGGCCTCCATCGCACAGATGGTGGAGGCCATCCTGCTGGACCGGAGGCAGGTGGTTCCGTGCTGCGTGCTGCTGGAGGGCGAGTACGGCATCGACGGGCTGTTCGTCGGGGTGCCGGTGAAGCTTGGCGCCGGAGGCATGCAGGAGATCGTGCAGGTCCAGCTCACGGACGAGGAGCAGGCGGCGCTTCAGGGCTCGGCGGAGGCCGTGCGAGAGCTGGTCGACGTGCTGCACAGTCGAGACTAAGCGCGAACACTGAACAATCGGCAGTATCTCGTTCCGGGCGGTGCGCTGTCCCGAACGAGCAAGAATTCGCTACCCACTTCGCGGGTAGCTTCACGGAGCGGAATCGTATGCCTGTCCAAGACCAGAGAGCGCTGGAAGACCAGATCCCGGCAGCCGCCCAGGAGCTGGAAGACCTCGAGAGCGTCGACGACGTGCGCCGGTGGTGGAGCAAGTACTACACCACGCTGGGCCACCGACGCCTGGGTCGTCTGCTCCTGGGCCAGCCCGTAGACCGGCTGCTGGAGCAGGTACAGCGAGGCACCGCCGAGTAGTCCGACGCAGGGGCGTCCCAGGCGGGAGGGGGTGACGGTGGAACTGAGCCCGACTCGCATTGGGGAGCAGCAGTTCCGCTGGGGCGAGCGGACGTACGTCATGGGGGTGATCAACCTCACCCCCGACTCCTTCTCCGGCGACGGCATAGAGGAGGACGTCGAGACGGCGGTGACCCTTGCTCTGGCGTTCCAGGAGCAGGGCGCGGACGCCATCGACGTGGGCGGCGAGTCGACACGACCCCCGGGCGCGGTCTACGGGGCCGGCGCGCTGCCCGTCTCGGAGCAAGAGGAGATACGCCGGGTCATCCCGGTCATCGAACGGCTGCGAGACGCCCTCAGCATCCCCGTGAGCATCGACACGTACAAGGCCTCCGTGGCTCGACGCGCCGTGGAGGCCGGGGCGACCATCATCAACGACGTATGGGCCCTGAAGCGAGACCCGGACATGGCCCAGGTTGCGGCCGAGACCGGCGTGGCCCTGGTCCTGGTGCACAACCAGCACGGGACGGAGTATCGGGACATGCTGCGGGAGGTGGTAGGGGACCTGCGGCAGAGCGTGCAGGTTGCGCAGGACGCAGGGGTGGCCCGGGAGCAGATCATCGTCGACCCGGGGATAGGGTTCGGGAAGACGGCGCAGGACAACCTGCGACTGCTCCGACGACTCGACGAGTTCAAGTCGGTGATGGGGCGACCGCTGCTGGTGGGGACGTCCCGGAAATCGACCATCGGCCTGGTGCTGGGGGGGTTGCCGCCCGACCAGCGAGTGGAGGGGACCGCCGCCACGGTGGCCCTGGCCATCGCTAAGGGCGCCGACATAGTCCGCGTCCACGACGTGCAAGCCATGACGCGGGTGGCCCGTATGAGCGACGCCATCGTGCGGGGCTGGCGACCGCCAGAGCCGTGACGGAGGTCTTCCTGGGGCTGGGCTCCAACCTGGGAGACCGAGAGGCCAACCTTCTACGCGCATTGGAGTTGCTGCCGAGCTACGGCGTCAGCGTCGTGGAGCAGTCGCCGGTGTACGACACGGCGCCGGTAGACGCTCCGCCCAGCTCAGGGCGCTTCCTGAACGCTGTATGCCGTGCGGAGACCGCTCTACCGCCTCAGACACTGCTGAGGGCCGTAAAGGGCCTAGAATCGGCTCTGGGACGCCTCTCCGGGCCTCGGAACTCCCCACGGACCATCGACATCGACATTCTGCTGTACGGCGACGAGGTCGTGGACACACCGGAGGTGAGCATCCCCCATCCGCGCTTCGCAACCCGGGCCTTCGTGCTGACGCCGCTAGCGGACATTGCGCCGGACGCCGTACACCCGGTGCTGGGAGTGAGCGTGCGCGAGCTGCTGGCGGCCGCGACGGGCCGAGACGAGGTGGTGCGATGGGAGGGGAGTTTGGGGGAAGACGCGTCGAAGGGCTGAGCTACTCGCTCTCGTCGCGCATGTCGGGGGGGAGCAGGTTGGGGATGGAATCAGTGATGGGGTAGTCCTCGGGGCAGGCCACGCAGCGGAGGGTGCCGGTGATGACGTCGCCGTCGTCCGCGTGCTCCTCGATGAGCTGGAGGGAGCCCCTGCACACCGGGCAGGCCAGGATGTCCATCAGGTCCCGTCGCATGACTTCCCTTCTCCGAAGCTGTAGTACCGCTACCTATTGTGCCGTTGACGCGAGCACTGTGCAACCGTCAAACCGGTGACCTTGCTCAGCTTCCGGTTAGGTTGCTCTCGTAGATGGCCTTCAATATGTCCGCCAGGAGCAGGACTGTCACGCCGAGGGCGAGGATGAGGAAGCCGCCGGACAAGGCCGCCGACACGCGCCGGGCCAGGCGGACGACCGGCATGCCGGTCGCGGCCGGCTGGGGGGAGGGTTGCGGCGTCTCTTGGCGCGCTCTGCGGGCCCTGTGGGCCAGGATGAACATGATCACGGCCAGGGAGACCTTCAGGGCCAGGGTTGCCACGTAGGCGGCGTCGGTGGCGGGTGAGGTAAGGCGGTCGAAGGTCAGGATGGCGCCGGTGAGGACGAGGACGGCGATGCACAGCCCCACCAGCGAGCGGAACTCGCGGCCGACTGCGGCGGCGAGGGTGTCACCACTTTCGCCGGCGCGGTGAATGGCGGGACGCAGCACGAGCATGTAGAAGAGGCCACCGCCCACCCATGACGCCGCGGCCACGAGGTGGAGCCACCGGACAAGCAGCAGGAAGACGTCGCTGATGCTCACGCCGGCCACCGGAGCGCGCTAGGAGAGAATTTCGGCGGCGAGCTCATCGAGCTTCTCTTCGTTGAGGGGTCCGACCCAGGTGCGTTGGAGGTTACCCGAGCGGTCGATGAAGTAGGTGGCAGGGAACCCCCGTACCTCGAACATAAGCGTGAGCTCTCCCGAGGCGTCGTCGGCGATGGGGTAGGTGACGCCCACCTGTTGCAGGAAATCCCTGGCCGCTTGCTCCTGGTCCAGGGAGTTGATTCCAAGGACCACCAACCCTTCGTCCTTGCGCTTGATCCAGACGCTCTCGAAGTGGGGCATCTCGGCCCGGCAGGGGGGACACCAGGTGCCCCAGAAGTTGAGGACGACGGGTCTGCCCTGAAGGTCCGCCAGTTGAAGCTCCGTACGGCCTTCAAACGGGTCGAAGAGCTGAAGGGTCGGGTTGGGGAGGTCTCCGCTTGCTCCGGTCATCGTGTCGGTAGGGTCCAGCAGGAGCACCCATACCGCCAGGACCCCCCCTATGGCCAGAAGCGCCCACACCGCCAGGACCGCCCACCAGCCTCGGGGCCCTGTCCGTTGCCGTAGCGTCGAAAGCGTGCGGAGCAGCTTCATCAACGCGATTGTAGGGTGGGCGTCGGAGGGCAGTCAATCGAGGGGCTACTCCCGGTCGAGCTCCTCCCGGATGAGCGCCTCGCCCCTCTCCAGGGCGCGGCGGCGGGTCTCCGGGTCGAGGCCCTGGCGGTTGCCCAAGTACCAGGCCAGCGCTTCCCCAGGCGGCAGCCCCGATGCCGCGTTGCCAAGCCTGGGCCGGCGCTCTCGGACGACGTCCTTGGCGAAGGCTGCGACGACGTGGGCGGGCTTCAGGGCCTCGCGGATGCGCCGGTCGTCGAGGCGGGAGGAGAGCTCCGCGGGAACGCGGACGCGCAGGCGGACGATGGCCTCGGCGACGTGGGTGCGCTCGATCTTCCGAAGGACGAGGTCTGTTGGATCTTCCGCCGTCGGGGGGATGTCGACATCGATGGTGACGAAGGTGCGGCTGCGCACGGGGACGAACTCCCACCGCGCTCGGCGTCCCTGCGGCAGTGATGGGTCGATTTCGACTAGGCAGAAGCCCTTGGGATCCTTCTCCTCGCCGAAATCGACCGTCTGCAGGCTGCCCGAGTAGACGACGGGCGGCCAGTCGCCGAGGGCCTGGTGCTTGTGGATATGGCCTAGGGCCACGTAGTCGAGGGCGGGAAGGGCGACGTTGCCGTACTGGAGGACGTGGTCGTTCCCAAGAACCATTGAGCGTTCAGAGCCGAAGGTGGCGCCAAGCACGGTGACGTGCGCCGAGAGGACGGCGGGGACGGCGGGGTCGAGCCGCTCAACCTCGCGCAGGAGGCGGCGAGTGATCTCCTCTTCGACATGGGCCTTGAGCTCCGCCACGGACTTGCCGCGGTGCTGGTCTCGGGAGAGGAGGTTGCGCCATCGGGGCCAAGGGAGGGCCACGACCTGCAGGGGCCCGGAGCGGGTCTCGATGCGATGGGTCTCCAACTGCTCGGCGACGGTGACGTTGGGCACAGTCAGCGTGGGGAAGATCTCCAAGGCGGTGGCGCTGCTCCTGGCGTGGGGGAGGTCGTGGTTGCCGACGAGCAGAAAGACGGGGATGCCCTGCGAGGCCAGCGTGGCCACGCGCCGGGCGAACTCGCGCTGGTGGGTCTGGGAGGGGTCGCGGCTCTTGTAGGCGTCGCCACTGAACATAACGAGGTCAACGTTCTCGCTGACGGCGAACCCGACAAGCTCGTCGAAGGCTGCGAGGAAGTCGATCAGTCGAGTCGAGAGGCCGAGGTAGAGGCGGCGGTCCACGCCCGGAGCGAAGGAGTCGGGCAGCGCTTCCAGGTCCGCCTCGGTGGCGGGCCTGCCGTAGTTCTCGACGCCGACGTGGACGTCGGAGAAGTGCAGAATGCGCATGGGCCTCCGGGTCCTGTGAGGGGCTCAGCCCATTCTACAGTTCAAGCACCCGCCGCAGCCAGCCCGCCAGACCCTCCCGATCGCGCCGGGTGAGGGCGCCCAACACCTTCATCACGTGGGAGGCACGCAGGGTGATGATGCGCGCCCGCACGGTGGTGGGGCCGAGAAGGCCCGCCTCCTCCCAGTCCAGCACGGCGTAGTCGCCGATGCGGGGGACGGAGCGGCCGCGGGACGTGACGGGGGCGATCATCACCTCGCCGGTGCCGCTGTTGTAGTGGTCGCTGCTGACGACGACCGCGGGGCGGCGCTTGGATGGCATGACTGCGTTGAGGGGGTAGGGGACCAGGACAACCTCGCCGTGGTGCAGACTAGGCCCGGTCATACTTGGCATCCTCCTCCGTGTCCCAGTCTGCCTCCAGAGACTCTCCGGAGATGGAGGCGAAGGCCTCCGCCTCCTCCTGGAGGGAGAACTCCTGGACTGCTTTGCGAGTGGCCACGTAGCGGTCCGAGCCACCGGGCCAGGGGACGACCTCCATGTAGCCCGCCTTGACCTGCTGGCCGATCCACTGGTGGGGCGTGTCGTGCTCGTCGAGGAGGCGGAAGAGGCCGGGCTGGTCGAGCCCGCCAGCGGCGAAGAGTCGGGTGAGCAGGTCGCGACGGCGACGGTAGTAGCGTTCGAGGGTCGGCTCCTGTGGGGCGTTGAGGAGCTCCTGGAGCTTGTCGACTGCCTCGCGGATGCTGCGCAGGCAGTGAACGATCTCGTCCTGCTGACTGGTTACCATACGCTAACCTCCTGGTATACGAACGCTGTCTACTTTACCAGGAAGGGAAGGGGTATGGCAAGGGGGGCATTCCCCCGTTCAGGACGCGAGTTTGGCTTCGAGCGTGCTGACCAAGTCTGCGATGGGGAGGCGGGTCTGGGCCATGGTGTCGCGCTCGCGGATGGTGACCTGGTTGTCGTCGAGCGAATCGAAGTCGACGGTGACGCATAGGGGCGTGCCTATCTCGTCGAAGCGGCGGTAGCGGCGGCCGATGCTCTGGGCGTCGTCGTACTGCACCGCCCAGCGCCCCAGCCCGACGATGCTCTGGAACACCTCGCGAGCAAGGGGCGTGAGCTTGGGGTTGCGGCTCAGAGGCAGCACGGCGGCCTTCACCGGCGCCAGGGCCGGGTGGAGCTTCAGCAACACCCGTTTCTCCGTGCCACCGGAGGCCGTGGCGGCCTCCTCCTCCCGGTAGGCGTCCATGAGGAAGGTGAGGGCCGCCCGGTCGGCGCCCGCCGACGGCTCGATGACGTAGGGGGTGACGTGCTGGCCGGTCTCCTCGTCGAAGGAGGCCAGGTTCTCCTGGCTGAACTCGCTGTGGCGTCGTAGGTCGTAGTCGGTGCGGTTTGCGATGCCCTCCAGCTCGCCCCAGCCCCAGGGGAAGCGGTACTCGATGTCGGAGGTGGCCTTGGAGTAGTGGGAGAGCTGGTCGGCCTCGTGGGGGCGCACGCGGAGGTTCTCCGGTCGAATGCCGTAGTGCTCGTACCAGCGGCTGCGAGCCTCGACCCAATGCTCGTGCCATTCGTCGTCAGTACCGGGGCGGACGAAGAACTCGATCTCCATCATCTCGAACTCGCGGGTGCGGAAAACGAAGTTGCCGGGGGTGATCTCGTTGCGGAAGGCTTTGCCGGTCTGGGCCACGCCGAAGGGGAGCTTCTTCCTGGTGGTGTTCAGGACGTTGACGTAGTTGACGAAGATGCCCTGGGCCGTCTCCGGCCGCAGGTAGACGACGCTGGCCGTGTCCTCGACCGGGCCCATGTGGCTGCGGAACATGAGGTTGAACTGGCGGGCGTCGGTCAAGGGACCTCCGCAGTCGGGGCAGACGCCCTCGGTGGGGACCTGGTCGGCACGGAAGCGATGGTGGCAGACGCGGCACTCGACGAGAGGGTCGGTGAAGTTCTCCAGGTGGCCGCTGGCCTCCCACACCCTGGGGTGCATCAGGATGGCCGAATCGAGGCCGACCATGTCGTCCCGACGCAGCACGTTGTCGCGCCACCAGGTCTCCTTGACGTTTCGCTTGAGCTCCACGCCCAGAGGCCCGTAGTCCCAGGTGCTGCCCAGGCCGCCGTAGATTTCGCTGCTCTGAAAGATGAACCCGCGCCGCTTGCACAGCGAAACGATCTTGTCCAGGGTGACGGGTGCAGGGAGCTCAGTCACGCTTTCTCCTCCACGGCGCAGGCTTCGGGAAAGCCTACCATGCGCTGCGGGGAAACTCCAAGGCGGCATGCGGCCCCGCGGAGGCCATGCTAGAATGGTGCGCAACCCAGCGCCGGAGCGCCGAAGCGTGCCCATCTACGAGTACCGATGCCAGGACTGCCGCCGTCGGGTGGAGGTGCTGACCAAGACCTTCTCGGCGGCCGCGGCGGCGCCCGCGTGCCCCCGCTGCGGGAGCGACAAGCTCCGCCGGCTGGTCTCCCGGGTCACGGTGATCAAGTCGTGGGGGAGCAGCCTCTATGACGGCGGCATGGAGTCGCTGGACGACGTGGACGAGAACGACCCGGAGGCGATGCAGTCCTGGATGCGCCGCGTGCGGGCGGAGATGGGTGACGACACCGGCGACCTGAGCGAGCTGGACATGCTGGACCTGGGCATCACGCCTGACGACGACCTCGGCATTGGCCACGGCCACGACCACCACCACGGCGACGTCTAGCATGACGCCGTACGCAGCCGCTCTCCGCGAGGCCCTGAAGCAGGGCCTTCTGTCGCTGGAGAGCGCAGTCATGCAGCCCATTGGCCTCACGTACGACCTTCGGACCGCTCGGGAGACGCTCTTTCCGGAGCATGCCCCGGAGGTCTCCGACGCGGAGGCCGGGACTCTTCGGAAGCGCGTTCGCATCCCCACGGAGCAGGGCCTGGCCATCATCCCGATACTCCGGGCGTGCGTTGCCCAGCTTGTCGCCGTCGAAGCGATTGACGCGGCCGCAGCCGAGCGGACGCAGCGCGTGGTGGCCCGGGCGGAGGCACGGCTGGGGGCGCAGCTGCGCGAGAGGCAGGCCAAGAAGGTGCGCGGCCTGTACGTCATCATCGACCCGCAGGCGTGCCGCGGCGACGCGCTCGCCGTGGCAGAGGCGGCCCTGGAGGGGGGCGCAAGCCTGCTCCAGTGGCGAGACAAGAGCCGGGACAAGGGCGACCAGCTGTCGGACTGCCTTCGGCTGGTGGAGATGTGCAGCGCCCACGACGCGCTCCTCATCGTCAACGACCACGCCGACCTGGCGGTAGCGAGCAACGCCCACGGGCTGCACGTGGGCCAGCACGACCTGCCGCTGGCACAGGCCAGGAATCTCCTGACGCCATCACAACTGGCGGGGCGCTCGAACGCGACTGTCGAGGAGGCGCAGGAGTCGGAGAGCGGCGGCGCCGACTACGTTGCGGTGGGCCGCATGTTCCCCACGGAGAGCAAGAGCAACACCCGTCCGGCGGGCCTGGAGACGCTGCGCAGTGTGAGGGAGACGGCACAGGCGCCACTGGTGGCCATCGGCGGCATCACGGAGGAGAACGTGGAGAGCGTCGTCGAGGCTGGGGCTGACGCCATTGCGGTCATCGGCGCGGTGGCCGCTGCGCCGGACCCCCGCGAGGCGGCGAAACGCATGGCGGAACGCATCGGGAACGCGCTGGAGCGGCGCGGAGGTGCATCGTGAGCCGTCGGGAGCGTCTGGCGGCGCTCGGCGAGGAGGCCCGGACCGCGCTGTCGGC
Organism: Dehalococcoidia bacterium; assembly: GCA_965205235.1. GTDB lineage: Bacteria > Chloroflexota > Dehalococcoidia > Lucifugimonadales > UBA1127 > CBDBGD01. The sequence continues at coordinate 190,560 of CBDBGD010000001.1, read as the reverse complement.
CAAGTTCGCGGCCCGAGAGCGGGCGCTGCGACGGTCGAGAGAGACGATCCAGCATGCGGCCAACACCATTCGAGCGGTGCACCGCGGCGAACTGGAAGAGGCGCGCGACCTCCTGGAGTCGGCGCGGATGGCGCTGGCGGAGATCGAGGAGAGCCTGCACGACCATCGCGACGTCTACTTCGCGGGATTCGTGCAGGACGCGCAGAAGGAGTTCGCCGAGGCCCACGCCACGCTGGCCTTCGTCTCGGGCACGGCGCTGCCAGGGCCGGCGGAGCTAGGCGTGGGGTTCGCCGCGTACCTGAACGGCCTCGCGGAGGCCATCGGCGAGATGCGACGCTACGTGCTGGACGCCCTTCGGCGCGACGACGTCTCCCGCTGCGAGGAGCTGCTGGAGACCATGGACGACGTCTACACGCTGCTCGTGACGATTGACTTCCCCGACGCCATCACCCGTGGGCTGCGCCGCACGACCGACTCGATGCGGGGGGTGCTGGAGCGCACGAGAGGCGACCTGACGACGGCCCTGCGCCAGCGCAGCCTGGAGCGGCGACTGGCGGCCTTCGAGGGGAAGTGGGGCGAGGGGGGCGCGGCCGGCGGAGGGTAGGAGGCGTCAGCTGAGCCAGCCGCGCTTCAAGCTTCCGGTAGGTCGTCAGTGGTGACGGCGTTCTCGACGTGCTGGATGCGCCGGACGGCGCCCCGGCCGTCGGCCTCCACGGCGACGAGGTCGATGCGCCAGTGGGGCTCGACGTCGTGCTCCTGGAGGTAGTGCTGCGCCGCCAGGACGAGGCGCTCGCGCTTTCGGGCCGTGATGGACTCCTGCGGCGAGCCGAACGCCCTGCTCCGCTTGGTCCGCACCTCGACGAACACCAGCACCCCACCGTGCGACGCCACGATGTCGATCTCTCCCCAGCGGCAGCGGTAGTTGGTGGCCTCGATGGCGTAGCCGCGTTGCTGCAGGTATGTGCGGGCGGCAGCCTCCCCGCGCGCTCCCAGGGCGATGCGCTCGTTAGCCATGGTCCGTCTCCAAGAGGCTGCGGACGGGCGCGAACAGCCGCCGATGCACGGGGGACGGTCCCAGGCACTCCAGGGCCTCCATGTGCATTCGGGTGGCATAGCCCTTGTGTCGAGCGAAGCCGTAGCCGGGGTAGTGGCGGTCGAGCCGCTCCATCATGCGGTCACGGGCGACCTTGGCCACGATGGAGGCGGCGGCGATGCAGTAGCAGAGCGCGTCGCCGTCGATGATGGCCTTCTTCGGCGGGCTGGCGCGGAGGCGCTCACGGCCGTCGACGAGGAGGTAGTCGGGCGCGGGGTGGAGCTTCGACACGGCCCGGCGCATGGCGCGGTGGGTGGCCTTCACCAGGCCCAGCCTGTCGATCTCTCGGGAGGACGCGCGGCCCACGCCGACCGCGACTGTGTCGTGGAGCGCGGCGGAAAGCTCGGAGCGGGCCTTCGCGGTGAGGAGCTTGCTATCGCGGATTCGCTCCAGCCAGGGGGCTTCGAAGCCGGGAGGGAGGATGACGGCGGCGGCGACCACGGGGCCGGCCAGGGGGCCGCGGCCGGCTTCGTCGACGCCGGCCACGCGACGGTAGCCGAGGGCCCACAGAGCGCTTTCTTCGTTCCAGGTGGGGCGGTTCCCCACGGCGTCAGGCCGTCTCAGAAGAGGGCAGCAGTCCCAGGATGAACCCGATGTGGCCCTGGTGCTCGGACTCGTGGTGGGCGACCATCTGGAGGATGCGGACGACGGTGACCGTCGGGTTACGGCGAGGCCAGACCATGTCGTGCAGCCGCGACGGATCGAGGTTGCGCAGGTGGTCGAGGAACGCATCGTGGACGGCGGCGGCGTAGGCGAGCATCTCGTCCAAGGGCGGGGGCTGGAAGGAGGCGACGTCCTCGGGCGTCCAGCTGTTGCCGGTGAACCAGATGCCCGTGACGTCGTCGGGGGGATCGGGGAGGGTCCAGCGCTGGTCCCAGCCGTCCCGCCGCCACAGCTCCTGATCGGCGCCGAGGACGCGCAGGAAGTAGTCCTCCACGCGGAAGGTGTGGAACAGGAGAAAGCCGATAGTGTTCGCCCCGGGAGCGATCTGCCAGGTGAGCTGCTCCGTCGTCAGTCCCTGGACCATGTTGACGGTGTTGGTGCGCGTCCGGGTGATGGTGTCGGCGACGTAGTCTCGCACGTCCACGGGAGACCTCCCACATCAGGATGTCTGCGGGCGCCCCTACGGGGTCAGGCGGTGGTGGGCAAGGCGTGCGCAGGGTGGAGGGCGCCTTCGATGAAGCCGCCGCCCAGGACCTCTTCGCCGCTGTAGAAGACGACGGCCTGGCCGGGGGTGACGGCCCGCTGGGGTTCGTGGAATCGGACCTCCACCGCTCCATTGCCGGAGTAGAGGGTAGCAGGCGTCTCCCGAGACTTGTAGCGGCTCTTCACGCCCACGTCGAGGGGCATCGTCGGCGGGTTGCCCGCGATCCAGTTCACTCTGCCGGCGCGCAGGCCGCCGGCGTACAGGGCCTCCTCCGGGCCGACGACGACCCGGCGCGTCGCGGCGTCGATGTCCACGACATAACGCGGCTCGCTGGAAGCGATGCCCAGGCCGCGCCGCTGGCCGACGGTGAAGAAGCTCACGCCGGGGTGAGTCCCCAACACCTGGCCGTCCATATCCACGATTTTGCCGGGAGCAGGCTGCATCCACCGGCTGAGTAGCTCGCGGTAGTCGCCCTGAGGGACGAAGCAGATCTCCTGGCTGTCAGGCTTGGCGGCCACGGGCAGTCCGGCCTCGGCGGCCAGTCGGCGAATCTCCTCCTTGGGGAGGTCGCCCACGGGGAAGAGGAGGCGGCTGAGCTGCTCCTGACCCAGGCCGAAGAGGACGTAGGACTGGTCCTTGCGCGGATCGCTCGCGCGTAGCAGGCGGTACACGCCGTCCGACTGAGCGATGCGAGCGTAGTGGCCGGTGGCCACAGCGTCGGCGCCAAGCTGGAGGGAGCGCTCGAGGAGGAAGTCGAACTTGATGCGGTCGTTGCAGGCGATGCAGGGGTGGGGCGTTCGGCCGCGCTCGTACTCGGCGAAGAAGTAGTCCACGACGCGGGCGCGGAACTCGCGCTCGGCGTTGACGACGTAGTGGGGCGCGCCGATGGCCTGGCAGACCCGTCGTGCGTCGTCGATGTCCTCGACGGAGCAGCAGCTGCGGCTCATCGGGGCGGCGTGCGGACGGTCGAGGGTCCACAGTCGCAGCGTCACGCCGATGACCTCGTAGCCGGCTTGGGCCAGCAGTAGCGCGGCGACGGAGGAGTCGACTCCTCCGCTCATGGCCACCACAACGCGTCCGCGTTCCATCGATCCTCCTTCGTGGATAGGATACCATGTGGACGGCAGGGAGTCAGGACGGCCTTCCCACGCCTGGAACCCTTGTACGTTCAGAAGCGCCCTGCTATCCTGCTATGGTGAATGACCCCGAGCCCCTGTAGCTCAGCGGATAGAGCACCGGCCTCCGGAGCCGGGTGCGGGTGTTCGAGTCACCCCAGGGGCGCTCCCTCATGTAGTTATCGGACTCCCTGAGAAGCGCGCCCGGATCACTCGGGGAGGACGGCGGGGCGTGGCCCAGGGGAAGGGCGCCTGGTTTGGGACCAGGAGGTCGGCGGTTCAAATCCGCCCGCCCCGACTCCTTCGCCCGGGAGAGAAGGCCGAGTTGCCGGAACCGGACGAGAACACCGCCGCGGACGTGACGGCGGAGCAGCCCACAGGCGGCCCCGCCGCTCAGGGGGCCGGTGGGCGAGCCACGGCGCCGGTGCAGAAGGCCCCTCCGGCCCTGTCCCCCGCAGCCCTCAAGGAGATCTTCAGCTCCCTCAGCATCGCCTCCTTCCGTAACCTCTGGCTCGGCATGCTGCTGCAGATGGGCGGCATGCAGGTGCAGATGATGGTGCGGGGCTACTTTGTCTACCAGCTCACGGAGTCCCCCACGCTCCTGGGCGTTGTGACGGCTCCTGCGGCCGTCCCGGCCCTGGTGTTCGGGCTCTTCGGCGGGGTGCTTGCCGATCGGGTGGAGAAGAAGCGCATCATCCAGGCCGGCCAGGCGGTTTCCGTGCTCCTGGCCCTCTTTGTGGCCATATCCATCACATCCGGCGTGGTCACATGGCACTACCTTCTGGTCAGCTCCATGATCCAGGGCGGACTCATGCCGGTGATGATGCCGGCCCGCCAGTCGATCATTCCGCAGCTGGTGAGCCGGGAACGCCTGATGAACGCGGTCGCGTTGAACTCAATGGGGCGGGGTGTCACGACGCTGTTCGCTCCGGCGATGGGAGGCGGCTTCATCATTGCGCTGGGCGTGGACGGCGCCTACTACGCCTTGGCGGCGATGTTCGTTGGTTCCATGCTGCTCACGGCGCTGCTGCCCAAGATCGAACCTGTGCAACGGGCGGCGAGGACCTCCATACTCGCCGACCTGTTCGACGGGCTCCGGTACATTCGCTCCACGACGACAATCCTGCAGCTCCTGCTGCTGTCGCTTTGCACGACCATGCTGGCCATGCCGATCCGCTTCATCCTCCCGATCTTTGCGGAGGACGTCTTCCTGGTGGGCGCGGACGGCCTGGGGCTGATGATGAGCGCCATGGGGCTGGGCAGCCTGGGAGGCGCGCTGTTCATCGCAGCAACGGGGCGGGCAGGGCGCCGGGGACTGCTGCTGACGGGCAGCAGCCTGGTCACCGGAGGCTCGCTGCTGGGGTTTGCGCTGCTCTCGGAGCTGGCTCCGGTCTACATGGCGGCGCTGGGCATTCTGGCCGTCGTGGGACTGTTCGAGGCGGGTCGGATGACGCTCAACAACGGCCTGCTCATCGAGTACACCGAAGACCGCTACCGAGGCCGGGTGATGAGCGTGTTTGTGCTGAATTTCGCGCTGATGCCCATGGGCGTGCTGCCGCTGACCCTCGTCGCAGACTGGATAGGAGCGCCGGAGGCCCTGGGCATCATGGCGCTGCTGCTCATAGCCATCAGCACCGTCTTTCTCGTCGTGAGCCCGCACCTGCGTCGCCTGCAGTAGGCCATTTGACGGGCCCAAATACGCTTGCTACACTCCCCTCGCAAGGCCCACTCCCTACGACGGACTACTTCTGCGGCCTTTGATTCTGCAACGAGAGCGGAGGAGGAAGACCATGGCATGCGGCGAAAAGCGAATTGATGCGGGAAGCCTGACCTTTGGCGTGCGCTACCGGGTGATCTCCGGCGACCAGGGCGTCACCATCCGGGCGTTCAGCTCCTCAGATGCGGATGAGAAGGAGCTTGTGAGCTTCGACTGCTTCGACCAGACGCCCCACTACCACTATGGCGGAGAAGGGCGCGGCCAGCGGGTTGTCATGGACAAGACGACAGCCGGGAACCCCATCGGCTGGACGCTGAAGCAGCTGCGCAGCCGGCTGCCCCAGATGCTGGAGCGAGCGGGCCACTCGGAGATTGCCGAGACCATCGACCAGGACGCGGTCAGCAGCGCGCTGGACGAGGTGGAGAAGGAAGCCCGCTCTATGGCCGTCACCCACCGGAGCGTGACGGTGCACAACCGGGGTGAACCCGTCTTCGAAGCGGGCAACGTGCGGTTCGGCCTGGAGTATCGAAACCTGAGCGTGGGCCAGGGCATGGCCATCCACGTCCTGAGCGACGTGGCCGGTCAGGAGATCGAGCTTCTGGCATTCGACTGCTTCGACGAGAACGCGCACTACCACTACGGCCCTCGCAACCAGAACGTGGTGCTCCAGTGGGACCGGACGGTGGTGCCGGACCCCCTCCGATGGACACTGGACCAGTTCAAGGGCGGCAACCTGGGCGGCATGCTCACGCGGGCAGGCTACCCTTCCATCGTCGCGGAGCTGGACGACGACCTGGTACGGCAAGTCGTGGCCGATAAGGTGGAGCCTGCGGCCCTGGCGATGCAGGCGGCCAACGGCTCGTAGCGCCTCCACGCGCAAAGGAGCGCCCTCGACAGGCTCAGGGTGAGCGCGTAGGCGCGGGGGCTCGCCCTACACCCGGCGCAGGCCGGGGATGGCCACCAGGATGGCGAGCATGCTGAGTGTGCCCAGAGCGCCCATTGCCGCGACGGTGGGTGTGGGTCCCAGGGTCTCTGCGGCTGCTCCCATCGCGAATATGCCCGCGGGCATGAGCCCCATGATGACAAAGCGGATGCTGGATACGCGCCCGCGGATGTGGTCCGGTGCAAGCACCTGCATGAGCGTGATGTTGGTGCTCATGAAGAGCTGAAGGCAGAAGCCCAAGAAGAACGTGAGCCCCAAAGAGAGCAGGAAGACCGGGGAAAAGGCGAACAGGGCGATGAATACGCCCAGGAAGATGCCCCCGCCCGAGAGCAGCAGGCTTCGATAGGGCGAGTTGCCCAGCGTCGCAACGACTATCGACGCGACGATGGAACCGAACCCGGCGGCCGCGGCAATGAGCCCCAGCCCGAATCGAGGCGTCAGCGTCTCATGGGCGTCCTGCGGCAAGCCCATGAAGCCCGTCCCCCCTGGCTCACTCAGCAGATTGTCCGCAAAGACGGGGAGCAGGGTCTGCCACGGCATGGCGAATATCGACACCGCCAGCCCCATGAGCAGCAGGCCCATCATCACCTGCCGGCTCCGGATCCACGTGAAGCCTTCGATGATGCTCTGCAGCATGGGCGCCCGCGCCGGGCCGCCGCTCGATTGCTGCTGGGGCCTGATGGTGACGAACAGCAGCGTCGCCATGAAGACCAGAATCGACGGGACTAGGAAGGCGACGCCTATCCCGAGCGCGGCCATCAGGAACCCCGCTAGGGCCGGGCCCACAAGCTGTGCGCCGCTGAAGACCGCGGTCACCAACGCGAACCCACTGGGCATGTCCTCTCGGCGTGTGACGAGGTTGGCGACCACGGCGTTCCGCGACGGCATCGAGAGGGAGAAGGTCACGCCGTTCAACAGCGACAGGACGAACACGTGCCAGACCTGCACCACGTCGAACAGGGTAAGCAGGGCGAGGGCCAGGATGAAGATAAAGTTGAACGCCTCGGTGGACACGAGGATGAACTTGCGGCTCACCCTGTCTGCCAGCGCTCCGCCGACCAGGGCGAGGAAGAGGATGGGCAGGCCGGACACACCCTGAATGGCTGACACCATGAAGGGGGAGTTGGTGAGCTCCAGCATGAGCTGGCCCCGCACCAACATCATCATGAAGAAGGACGTGACCGTGAGCAGGGAGCCCACCCAGAATCGGGCATAGTCGGGGTAGGTGAAGGCGCGGAAGGGACCCTGCAGTGGAGAGCGGCGCCCTGCTTCGGGCGGCGGCCCGCCGGATTCGGACGTCACGCTCGGCCTCCCAGACGCTGGAATGCGTCTACAACCGTTCGCCATACGTGCGCGGGCCGAGGAGAGGCGATGGCCGACATGTGGGCGCAGCCCTGGAAGCCCCACGCCGCGATGTCTCGCACTCCTGCATCGAAGGCCGTCTCAGCCGCCACTGGAATCTCATCTTCCCGGCCGGCGTCGATGAGGAAGCCCTGGAGCCAGACTTGCGGGGACTTCCCCCACTCGCGGCACAGGGCCGTCAGCGTGCGGGCCCAGTGGCCGACGAAGTTGGAGACGTCATGGCCCCAGAGATGCCAGAAGGCCGTGACGCCGATGGTCTCGATGGTCGCTATGCGTGCGACCTTCGTCCAGTCCGTCAGGCCGCGGACGGGGTCGACAAAGGGGTGGAGGCAGACGGTGTTGCGGAGACCCTTCTCGCCGGCGTAGTCGCAGACGGCCTCCAGGAAGCGCACAACGCTGTCGTCGCGGAATGCGATGAGGTTGGGTGTGAGCTCCTTCGGCATCGGCTCGCCGTACTTGGCGCGGTAGGCGTCCAGGCAGACATTGCACCAGCAGGTGAGGTTGCCGGGCGGCGGTGAGTCTTCGGTCGGTATGGCGAGGTGAGGTTCGTCCCAGAACAGGACGTCGGCGCCAAGGTCCACTGCGACGTCGACCCAGGTGCGCACGAAGGCCTGGAATGGCTGCGAGCGGAGGCAGGCCATCGGCACGGGGGTGCCGTCGGCGCGGACCTGCCAGTCGTCGCGATGGTGCAGGAGGAAGTCGCTGAACGCCTCGCCGCCGAAGACGCCACCGACGCCCCAGGGATCGAGGTGCGCCTCCAGTCCGGCGTTGCGGGTTTGCGCCACCATCTCGCCCACAGCGCCGCGGTAGAAGCGGAGGTCCTCCTCGCTGAAGGTGTGGACGACGTAGGTGCAGCCGGCGGCGACGATCTCCGGGAGGTCGCGGTCGCGGTAGTGCCGGGGGATGCGGTTGCCGAAGTAGCTTACGCCCAGCTTCACGGTCGCCGCTCCACGGGGAAGTCCGGTGCATGGTACACCACCCGCCCGCCGACGATGGTGAGGAGCACCCGGAGGTCGCGGTCGAGAACCACGACATCTGCGTCCTTTCCGGCCTCCAGGTTGCCTTTGGTCGCGTCAGCACCGATGAGTCGAGCGGGGAGCAGCGTCGCCATGCCGAGCGCGTCCTGCAGCGGCAGTCCCGTCCACTCGACGAGGTTGCGGAGGGCCTGGTCCATGGTGAGCACGCTGCCGGCCAGGGTGCCGTCGTCGAGGCGACAGGCGCCGTCGCGCACGGTGACGCGCCTGCCGAGCAGCGAGAACTCGTGCGTTGTCGTGCCCACCGGCGGCATAGCGTCGGTGACCAGCACGGTGCGCTCTGGGCCCTTGGCCTTCACTACCGCACGTACAGTTGCGGGGTGGACGTGGATGCCGTCGGCGATGAGGCTGGCGCTGAGCGTGTCGAGGGCCAGGGCGGCCCCAACTACGCCTGGCTCACGAGCGGTGAGGCCGCCGGTGGCGTTGAACAGGTGCGTGACCACGGAAGCCCGCAGGCCGGTGGCCTGCGACGCCTCCTCGTAGGTAGCTGCGGTGTGCCCAACGGCTACGGTTACGCCGCACCGGACCGCCTCGCGGATGACATCCGACGCTCCGGGCAGCTCCGGTGCGAGGGTCAGGAGTCGGAGCGCGCCGTCGCTCTCGTCGAGCCAGCGGCGCAGGTCCGTCGTCGAGGGCAGGCGCAGGTAGCGGCGGTCGTGTGCCCCGGCGCGGGCCGGTGCGAGAAAGGGGCCTTCCATGTGCACGCCCAGGGCCTGTGCGCCGCTCGGGAGCCGTACGCAGGCGCTCGCTGCCGACTTGAGGGCGCGGTGGGTTACGTCCTCCGAGCACGAGAGAAGCGTGGGGAGGAAGCTGGTGCAGCCGAACTGTGGCAGGGCCGCGGACATGGTGTCGATGGCGTCCTCGGTGGGCTCGTCGGTGAACAGGACGCCCGCTGCGCCGTTGATCTGGAGGTCGACGAGGCCGGGGGCGATGATGCCGCCGCTGACGTCGATGCGGTTCACGTGCTCGGACTGCGGGAAACCGACGTCTCGCGCGGGGCCGACGGCGGCAATCCGGCCGCCGCGAACGAGCACGGCGCCGTCGCGGACGACGGTAGTGGGGGTGTAGACGTCTCCGCCGTGGAGGAGGAGGGGCACGGGAGGTTGTGAGGGCGAGAGAGAGCTCAGGTGAGGTACGCCCGGTGTTCGTAGCAGTAGGTGAAGGAATCGTCGGCCAGTGGAAGCTTTCGGATGATGGCGTGGCCGGTCGCTTTCCAGTGGTGGGTGTCGTGGGAGTTGAGGGACTCGCAGCAGCCCACGTAGCCGCAGGTCATGCACATTCGCAGCGGTCCCGGCAGGCTGCAGTCCTGGCACTCAGTCGCCTGGGGCTGGACGCCGGACACCACCTGGCCGGACAGGTGCTCACACTCTTGCTTCAGCATAGCGGCTTCCCACCCTTCTCGATGCGCGCGGCGGGTAATGCGTGCGCGGAACGAGGCGAGTGTAGCAGCGCCTCTTCGACACGGTCAAGCAGGCTATACCGGCGTGCTATAATGGCTGACCCATGCCCCCCTCGCGTGACGGGCGTGGAGCAACTGCGAGAGGAGTCGCATGGCCCAGCAGACGGTCCGACTGACCAGCCTGGCCAACTGCGCCGGCTGAGCTTCCAAGCTTAGTCCCGAGGACCTGGGTCAGGTCCTGAGCGCACTGCCACAGATAGAGGATGCCAACCTCCTGGTGGGGTTCGGCACAAGGGATGACGCCGCCGTCTACCGGATGGGGGACGAGATGGCGCTCATCCAGACGGTGGACTTCTTCCCCCCCATCGTCGACGACCCGTACTGGTACGGGGCCATCGCCGTGGCCAACTCGCTGAGCGACGTCTACGCCATGGGCGGACGGCCGCTGCTGGCGATGAACATCCTCTGCTGGCCGGCCGACGTGGACAAAGCGATACTGGGCCGCGTCCTGCAGGGCGGGCACGAAAAGGCCCACGAGGCGGGCGTTCTCATCGTCGGCGGGCACTCCATCGACGACCAGGAGCCCAAGTACGGCCTCTCGGTGACGGGCGTGGTCAAGCCGGGCGAGCAGACCTCCAACGACGCGGCCCAGCCGGGCGACGTACTCGTGCTGACCAAGCCCATCGGCACGGGGATCATCACCACGGCGGGCAAGGGAGAAAATGCACCCGCAGAGGTCATGGAGGCGGCGACTCGCATCATGGCCACGCTGAACCGGGACGCCAGCGAGGCCATGATGTCCGTGGGCGTGCACGCCTGCACCGACGTCACGGGCTTCGGCCTGCTGGGGCACCTCAACGGCATGGTGCAGGGCAGCGGCGTGGGGGCCCAGATCAGGGCCGGCGCCGTTCCTGTGCTGCCCGGCGTGCTGGACCTCCTCCACCAGGGCTACGTTGCAGGCGGGACACAGCGGAACCTCAGCGCAGCGCAGAAGTGGACCCGATGGCACCCGGACGTGGCTGCCGAGACCCAAATCCTGCTCTGCGATGCCCAGACCTCGGGCGGACTCCTCATTGCCCTGCCCCCGGAGCGGGTGGACGCGCTGCTCGATGCGCTTCGAGCCAGAGGCGCCGAGGGCACCGTCATCGGCGAGATGACCCGCGCCGGGGACACCACCATCGACGTCATCCCGTAGCCTGGGTGGGGAGCGAAAAGGCGCGATGCAGGGAAGGGGAAAGGCGACGGTCGACCTGGCGACCGAGCTTGCGGAGGGCCTGACCGACTCCCGGCGCCGGCTCCAGGAGTTAGTCTCCGACCTGGACGACCGGCAGATGCTGGGCCCCAACCTTCTCATCGTCAATCCTCCCGTATGGGAAATCGGCCACGTCTCATGGTTCCAGGAGAAGTGGGTCCTGCGTAACCTGGACAGCCGAGACTCCCTGCGGGCCGACTCCGACGCCCTGTACGACTCGTTCGAGGTGTTCCACGACTGGCGCTGGGACCTGGCGCTGCCGTCCCGCCGGGAGACGCAGGAGTACATGGACGGCGTTCTGGCGGCCTGCATCGAGCGTGTGTCGTCGCGGCAGCCCAGCGAGCGCGAGGCGTACTTCTACCGCCTGGTGACGCTGCACGAGGACATGCACGGCGAGGCCGTGGCATACACGCGGCAGACACTGGGATACCCGGAGCCCACGCTCTCGGGCCAGCGGGAGGATACTGGTCGGCTTACCACGGAGCCATCGCTGGTGGGGCGGGACGTGGAGGTGCCCGGTGGGACGTTCCTGCTGGGCGCCGCCCCGGACGCTCCTTTCGTGTTCGACAACGAGAAGTGGGCGCATCCGGTCGCGGTGGCGCCCTTCCGCATCGCCGCCACCGCGACGACGAACGCGCAGTTCCAGGCATTTGTCGATGACGGTGGCTACGAGCGCGAGGAGCTGTGGTCGCCCGCGGGCTGGGCGTGGCGTCGACAGGCGCAGGCGGCGCATCCGGTGTACTGGCAGCGCGAGGGGAACGGCGAGTGGCACTGGCGTCGCTACGATCAAACGACACCTCTTCCGCTCAACCATCCGATCATCCACGTGAACTGGTACGAGGCCGAGGCCTACTGCACCTGGGCTGGCCGACGCCTGCCCACCGAGGCCGAGTGGGAGATGGCCGCCAGCGCCGAGCCTGCCTCCGGCGGAGTCTCCGGTCGGAAACGCCTCTTCCCGTGGGGCGACGCATCACCGGAGCAACGCCACGCGAACCTGGACGGCGCCGCCGGCGGGGTCATCGACGTCACGGCCTTGCCGGAAGGTGACAGCGCCTTTGGGTGCCGGCAGATGGTGGGCAACGCGTGGGAGTGGATGGACGACCGCTTCTGGCCCTTCCCGGGCTTCGTGATGGACCCGTACAGGGAATACTCGGCGCCGTGGTTCGGCGACCGCCGGGTGCTGCGGGGAGGATGCTGGGCCACGCGCTCGCGGCTCATTCGCAACACGTGGCGCAACTTCTTCACTCCCGACCGTCGAGACGTGTTTGCAGGGTTCCGCACCTGTGCGCTCTAATCTCCGATTTCTCTCCCTCCCGTCCGTGGCTCCCCGGCAGGGTCTACCGCTATGAGGATTCGCATCGTTACGCCCGCGCCGCGGGGAAGTCGCTACGGCAACCGGGTCACGGCGCAGCGATGGGCCCGCCTGCTGCGGGAGCTGGGGCACAGTGTCGTCATCGCGCAGGAGTACAAGCGTGCGCAATGCGATGTCCTGATTGCGCTGCACGCCCGCCGGAGCGCTTCCTCGATTGCCCGCTTCCGCCGGCTGCACCCGGACCGGCCGCTGGTGCTGTGCCTGACGGGGACGGACCTGTACAAGGACATTCGCCGCAGCCGGAGTGCGCAGCGTTCCCTGGAGCTTGCCACGCGCATGGTCACGCTCCAACCCCTGGGCGAGGAAGAGCTGCCGGAGCACCTGCGTCCCAAGGTGCGGACGATATTGCAGTCGGTGCGGGCGACGCCGGGGGTGCCGTCGCCGCGTGCGTCCACGTTCGACGTGTGCGTGGTCGCCCACCTGCGGCCGGTGAAGGACCCCTTCCGGGCTGCGATGGCCTCCCGGCTCCTCCCGGCGTCCTCCCGTCTCCGGGTGCTGCAAGTGGGGGGAGCGATGTCGGCGGCGATGGAGGCCCGCGCTCGAGCCGAGGAGGCCCGAAACCCACGCTTCCGCTGGCTGGGGGAGATGCCCAGGTGGGACACGCGCAGGACCATGGCCCGCAGCCGGGCGCTAGTGCTGTCGTCGAGGCTGGAAGGGGGCGCGAACGTGGTCTCGGAGGCGGTGGTGGAGGGCACGCCCGTGCTGGCGTCGCACATCGCAGGGTCGGTTGGGCTGCTGGGGGAGGACTACCCCGGATACTTCCCTGTGGGCGACACCAAGGCCCTCGCGCGGCTGCTGCAGAGGATCGAGTCGGAGGCGGACTTCCTTCAAGGGCTCCGGGACTGGTGCGCCCGGCTCGCGGAGTGCTTCCACCCGGACCGGGAGCGGGAGGCGTGGGAAGCTCTGCTGCGGGAGATTGCTCCGGGGTCGAACGCCTAGGCCCCCTACCGAGGTACGGCCAGCGCCAGACCGACCTGACGGTCAGCGTCCGTGTACCACTCGCCCAGCGTAAACCCTGCCTGTTCAAGCATGGCCGCCGTGGATTGTTCGGTGAACTTGTAGGAGCTCTCCGTCCAGATGCTCTCGTCCGGCCTGATCTCCAGGGAGAGAGAAAGGGCCGCAATCCGCACCTGCTGGAGCTCCAGCGGGACGAGGTGCATCTCGATGCGGGAGGCGATGGGGTTGTAGAAGGCGTAGTGCTGGAAGGCATCGGGATGGAAGTCGGCGCCTAGCTCCCGGTTGAGCACGCGCAGGACGTTGCGATTGAAGTCGGCAGTGACGCCTTGGCTGTCGTTGTAGGCGGCGTGGAGGGCGTCAACGTCCTTCACGAGATCCACGCCCAGGAGGAAGCCGCCGTCCTGCGACACCAGCCCCCGTACCTGCGACAGGAAGGTCGTGCGGAACGCCGGTTCCAGGTTGCCGATGGTGCTGCCCAGAAGCAGCGCGAGGCGGGGCCCGTCGGGCGGCGGTATCTGCTGCAGGTGGCGCTCGAAGTCGCCGACGATGCCGTGGACTTCGAGGAACGGGTATCGCTCGATGAGAGCCGCGCCTGCGGACCGCAGGGCGTCGGGGCTGACGTCGAACGGGAGGTAGCGGGCCAGGGCGCCTGCGGCGTGTGCGGCGTCGAGCAGGAGCCGGGTCTTGGTGGCCGAGCCCGCGCCCAGCTCGACGATCTCCCTGGGCCGCATGATTGACATAACGGACGATGCTGTGGAGTGCAGAAGGCCGGCCTCGGCCCGGGTCAGGTAGTACTCGGGGAGCTCGGTGATGCGCTCGAAGAGGTCGGAGCCGGCGGCGTCGTAGAAGTACTTGGGCGGTAGCGTCTTGGGCGTGGCGGTGAGGCCGCGCCGGATGTCGTCCGCCAGCAGGCGCGACCTTTCCGATTCGTCGAGGAGAAGGTCGATTCGCAGCCGGTCCATGGGGGTCGGCGAGGGCGAGGAAGGGCTAGGCAGGGGGAAGGCCCTTGGCCAGACGCCACTGCTGGTATCGCTCCAGGGTCTCTCCGTAGAGCGTCCCATGTACGTCGACGATGTTCGCGCCTTCCTCGATGAGCTCGCGGGTGAACTCCTCCTCCACCTCGATGGCCACAGCCTTGTGGATGACATCCTCCGCGAGAGCCTGTGGGCACACCACGACGCCGTCGTCATCGCCGACGAGGAGGTCGCCGGGGTAGACGAGGACGTTGCCACAGGCGATGGGAAGCTGCACGTCCATGGCGAAGTGCTCCTGGGTGTGCGGGTAGCCGTGGGGGGCCTGGATGAAGCAGGGGAAGGGCTGTTTGCGGAGGTAGGGGATGTCCCGGAGGGCGCCGTCTGTGACCAGCCCCGCAGCGCCGCGGTACTGCATGCGGGCGACCAGGCGGTCGCCGAAGATGCCAGCGTTGGGGTTACCTCGGGCGTCGACGACGAGCACGTCTCCGGGCCCGACGCCCTCGATGGCCACGTGCTCTGCATAGTTGGGGGAGAGCTCCGGCGGCATGGGGTAGCCGGGATGGTCCTCTCGGCGGGGGAGGTAGCGCAGCGTGTAGGCGCGTCCCGCCAGCACGGCGCCGGGCTGTATGGGGAGGATGCCGGCCATGTAGACGTACTTGAAGCCCAGCTTCTCAAGCTCGTGGGAGATGGTCGCGGTGCTGGCCTTCTTGGCAAGCTCCACCAGGTCGTTGCTCAGGTGCTTCACGGGCGCGGTCAGTCCGGCCACGGCGCTCCTCCTTGCGTGTACGGCGTCATTCGGAGAGGTCTCAGACTAGCCCTCCACCTACGCGGTGTCAATGGCGCGAGGGTCAAGCCGGCTTCGTCGGCGGGAAGGCGTGGAGTGCGGCCACCCCGCAGGCGATGGGGAGGGCCAGGAAGCCCAGTATCGACGTGGTGTAGCTGTCCGTGAGGTCGAACAGGAGGCCGAAGGGAAACGGCCCCAGCGCTGCGAACCCCACCATGCACGTGGTGGTCACGCCGCGAATGACGCCCAGGTTGCGACGGCCATAGTAGTTGGGCCAGATGACGTTGTTTGTCGTCATGGAGAGGCCGGCGGATACTCCCATAGTGGCGCCCATGGCCAGGGCGTGCCAGGGAGCGTCGATCACCAGGACCCACAGCATGGACGCGGCAAGAAGCGCCTGGGACGCGCCGATGATGTAGCGGTTGGGGATCCTCTCGGAGAGATAGCCGGCCAGGAAGGTGCCGCCCAGTGACACCAGGGCCATGGCGCTAAGCACAGGGGCGGCCAGGCCCGGATCCAGCCCCTTGGAGCTGACCAGGGAGACCATGTGGAACACCAGCGCGGTCATGATCAGGGGGTGAGGTATGCTGGCGAAGAGGAGCAGCCAGAAGCTCCGGGTCCGCATGGCCTCAGCCAGCGTGAAGTCTTCGCCGGGGTTGAGCCCCGGAATGAGGGGCGCTCCTTCGACTGATCCCTTGGGCGGCCCTCCGTCCGGGCGAAGGCCCAAGGACTCCGGGCTCCGGCGGGCCAGCAGCAGCACCGGGATCGCCGCCCAGATGAGGATGCCCAGGGCTATCCACGCGTCCCGCCAGTCCAGCCGTTCGATGAGGAAGTGGACCAGCGGCGGAAAGCCGGCCTGGCTTGCGACTGCTCCCATCGTCGCTAGGGCCATGGCCCGGCCGCGCATGCGCACGAACCACAGCGCCACCAGCGTCGTGCCGGCGAGCATCATGGAGCCCTGGCCAAGGGCCCGGATGCCGGCGAAGCCCAGGTACAGCTCGGCGGGGTTGTCGACGCGGCTCATCATCATCGTGGCGAGGCCGAACAGCATGGCGACGCCGACCAAGACGACGCGTGCCCCGAAACGGTCGAGCAGCCGTCCGACGAGGACCAGAAGCAGGGCGCCAGTGAGGGAGCCCGCCGTGTAAAGGCCGGAGACCACGGTCCGGTTCGTCTCCAGGTCCTCGATGATGGAGTCGACGAAAATGGAGACGGAGTAGGTCTGGCCGGGGCCGGAGACGAAGAGCGCGGCGCTGGCCACGCCCAGGACGACCCAGCCGTAGAAGAAGGGTAGGCGCGCCGCGAGCGGGCCCTTAGGAGCAGGTCTGCCATGCATGGGAATGCATTATAGGGTATGGGGGCGCCGGGACGGGTGGGTCAGCCCGGAGGATGCTAGAATCGCTGCCAGCGAACCACCGAATGCTCGCATGGAGGAATGAGATGGGGACACAGCTTGACGGACACGTGGCCGTGGTCACGGGCGCGGCCATGGGCATCGGCAGGGTGATTGCGCTCACGCTGGCCGAACGGGGCGCGCGCGTCGCGTGCTGGGACATCGCCGGTGACGAAGCGAGGGAGACGGCCGGCGCGATCGGCGGCGACGGGGCTCTTGCGATCGAGGTAGACGTTACCGCAAGCGACCAGGTGAAGCGCGCCGCCCAGGAAACGGTGGACGCCTTGGGCACGGTCGACATCCTGGTCAACGTCGCCGGAGGGAGTCTAGGGGCCGCCCGCGGCATCGATGGCCTGACCGAGGAGCAATGGGACCGGGTCATCGAGCTGAACCTGCGGGCGCCCTTCCTCACCTGCAAGGCCTTCGCCGGCGGAATGAAGGCGAAGGGCTGGGGGCGCATCGTGAACATCGCCTCGGGGGCCGGGCGGAGCCACAGCCGCAGCCGGATCATCCCCTACGCCGCGGCCAAGGCGGGCCTCCTAGGCTTGACCCGGCAGCTGGCCGTCGACCTGGCGCCACACGGCGTGAACGTCAACGCTGTAAGTCCTGGCGCCATCGCCAGCGTGCCCAACAGCCAGTGGAAGCAGATGCCGGAGCCGGCGCAAGAGGCCGTGCTGAGCACGGTCGCCAGCGGCCGGTTCGGCGAATCGGAGGAGATTGCGGGCGCTGTTGCCTTCATGGTCTCCGACGATGCGAGCTACGTGGTCGGGCAGACCCTGAGCGTGGACGGCGGCCACTGGATGTTCTAGGGGGCCTCTCAGCCAAGAGCGGGCCCATGGTTCGAGAGCCTCACCATGAGCGGGGGGCGCCCCGCCATCCACGGGCAACCACGAGGGTTGCCCTACGGGTGAGCGGGGTCGCTCGCCTTCAGGACCAACCATAGGGGTTGCCCCTACGGGTGAGCGGGGGCAGCAGCGCCCTATGGGTGCAGGTTGCGACCGTGGGCCAGAGCGGGGTCGGCGACGGTGCGGGAGAGGAGGAAGATGCGGAAGCCCTGCTCCAGCTTCCGGTCGAGCTCCTCCGGCGTGGCGGCCATGCCCATGCAGGCGACACCGAATCGGTTGCAGGTCTTGACGATGCTGAGGACGGCCTCCTGGAGCTCCGGGTCCTGCTGGTTGCCCCGCGTGCCCATGGCGATGGACAGGTCGCCGGGGCCGGCGAAGATGCCGCCGATGCCCTTGACCTGTTGGAGGATGTCGGGCAGGTTCTTCACCCCCGCGGGCGACTCGATGATGGGGAGGAGGAGCAGCTCGCCGTCGGGGTCGAGGGGCCAGAGGTCAGCGACGTCGTAGTAGTCGAGGGGGGCGAGGCCCCAGTAGCGGGCCGCCAGGGTCGGGCCCCAGCCGCGGTCGCCGCGGGGCTCAGCGTCGGCGGCGCCGGTGCGCTGCACGTAGCGGCTGGCGACGACGGCGGCCTGGGCCTGCTCGACGGTCTCCATGCGCGGCAGGATGATCCCGTATGCGCCGTGGTCCAGGGTCTGCTTGATCACCCACTGGTTGTGCATCACCTCGCTGGAGTTGGGCGACACGCGGACGAAGGGCGCGGGATGGGCCTGGAGGTTGCCCTGGTCGGCGATGCGCTTGCGGCTCAGGAGGCCCTGCAGGGAGGTCCGCAGGTTGGGGAAGTCCATGGCCACGTGCTCGTTCTCGACCATGACGAAGTCATAGCCGGCGTCGGCGACGGCGGCCATGTCGTTGAGGGCGCCGTTGGGGACGACGGTGCCGAATGCGGGCTTGTCGTCGGCCAGCCGGTCGATGACGCGGTTTAGTCGGGGTGCGTATGCCATGGTTGTTCACCTCCGGGAAGGTGGCGCCATGATAGCAGGTGGGCAGGTGGTTTGACAGGCGGGCCGGCTGCTGGGCATGATGCCGTCGCAAGCGAAGAACGTAGAGAGGAGCCATGCCATGTCGACTGTCGATCCGAACGAGGTGCGAGTGACCGGGGAGAACTCCTTCGTGCGGCTGGCGTCGGAGGAGGGGGGCGAGTTCACGACGCGGGCCAGCCACTGGCGCGTGCTGTACTGCCCGGCGGGAGCGGGACACGCGCTCTTCCTCCAGAGCGAGCTCGTCGAAGGGGTGGTGGTCTACACCGACAACGTGGCGGTGGCGAGATGGCTACAGGAGGAGATCGAGCCGATGCTGCACCCACCCTTCGCCGACACGCAGGCGCCGGTGGTGGAGGCTGTCTTCTCCCGCTCCGGCGATATTCGCTCGACCATGACGGAGGTGGTGAAGGGCAGCGACGTGGAAGTGGTCATGACGTGGGAGAACGTCATCGAGCCGATTGCCGTCCACGCACCGCCGGGGACGGGCGGGCGCACGCACGGCCTGTACACGATACTGTTCCCCGCTCGGCAGGCGGGGCTGACGGTCAACGGCGTGGCCGCGTCGGGCCGTGCTGTGCCGCAGGACCGGGAGGGGCGCGAGGGAAGCAGCGCGTGCCTCGCGTGGGCGGAGAGCTGGGTGCGGCCGCGGCCTTGACGCTCCCTTCGATGGGGGCTAGAGTACAGCCATCCTGACCGGGGCCCGTGTAGGCTCGCGGTCCAGGCGGGGAGGGGTGATGAGAGAGGTACACGGCAAGCAGGTCTTCGACTCGCTGGCGGAGGTGGTGGAGCCGGGCCACACGGCGGTCATCGTCGTCGACATGCAGAACGACCTGGCCCACCCGGAGGGCCTGGGGGTGCGGTGCGGCGGCGACGTGTCGACCCAGCGGGCCATCCTTCCTGCGCTCCAGCGGCTGCTATCGGCCGCGCGCGACTCCGGCGCCAAGGTGGTCTACATCCAGGTGGTGACGGAGCAGAACTTCGCCACGCTGGCGCCCTCTTGGCTGTACCGCTACCGCATCCTCCAGGTGCGCACGCCGCTGGACGAGCGTCTGCTGGAGGACACGTGGGGCGCGGAGATCGTCGAGGAGATCGCGCCACAGCCGGGCGACATCGTCGTCAAGAAGCACCGCGAGAGCGCCTTCATCGGCACGGAGCTGGACCGGGTGCTGCGCTCCAACGGGGTGGAGACGGCCATCGTCGTCGGCACGGCGACGGGCGGCTGCGTGCAATCGACCGCCCAGGACGCACAGTGGCACGACTACTACACCGTCGTCGCGCGGGACTGCGTGCCCGGTGGCGAGAACCGGCGTAACCAGGTGGGCCTTGCCCTCATGGGCGAGGCCTGCGACACGCCCACGGCCGACGAGATCATCGCCCTCTGGTCCGAGCATTCGGAGAAGGCATCGACGGCCGCGTAGGCGCGGTGGCCCTCTCCCTCAGGAGGACGCCATGAAGGAGATTCACGGCAAGCAGGTCTTCGACTCGCTGGCGGAGGTCGTCGACCCGGAGCACACCGCCGTCCTCGTCGTCGACATGCAGAACGACCTCGCGCACCCGGACGGCCTGGGGGCGCAGACGGGCAGCGACATCTCCGGGCAGCGCAACATCATCCCGCCACTGCAGCGACTGCTGGACTCGGCGCGGAGCGCGGGGGCGAAGGTGGTCTACATCGAGGTGGTCACCGAGCCCAACTACGCGACCATGGCGCCGGCATGGCTGTACCGCTACCGGGTGAACCAGGTGAAGACGCCGCTGGACCAGCGGCTCCTGGAAGGCACCTGGGGAGCGGAGACGGTGGAGGAGATTGCGCCGCAGCCGGGCGACGTGGTCGTGAAGAAGCACCGGGTCAGCGCCTGGATCCACACGTCGCTGGACCAGGTGCTGCGCTCCAACGGCGTCAAGTCGGTCGTCGTGACGGGGACTGCCACCGCAGGCTGCGTGCTGGGGACGGCGCTGGACGCGCAGTGGTACGACTACTACACCGTGGTGGCGCGGGACTGCATCGCCGGGGGCGCGGCCGCCCGCAACGCCGTGGGCATCGCCCTGATGAACGAAGGCTGCGACATGCCCACGTCGGAGGAGATCATGGATCTGTGGGGCGACAAGTAGCCGACGCCGGTCCGAGCTACGAGGCCTTGGACGCTGAAGTGAGGAGGACGCCATGAAGCAGGTTGACGGCCGATGGGTGGAGGTCAACGGCATCCGCATCTTCGACTCGATGGCAGAGGTCGTGGAGCCGCGACATACGGCGCTCATCGTCATCGATATGCAGAACGACCTGCTGTCGCCCGACGGCATCGCTGCCAAGAGCGGAGTCGACATAACGGCGGAGAGGGCGATCATCCCCACCGTCGTGCGGCTGGTGGACGAGGCGCGCCGTTCGGGCGTGCGCATCGTCTACACGCAGACGGTCTGGGACGCAGACATGTCGAACGTGCATCCAGCGTGGATCTATCGCTGGTACCGCAAGCGCCCCATCGGCACCAACCCCATGCCGCTGGACAAGACGTGCATCCGCGGCACGTGGGGCGCCGAGATCATCCCGGAGCTTGCGCCGCAGCCGCAGGACTACATCGTCGAGAAGCACCGAAACAGCGCCTTCGTGGGCACCAAGATGGACCGGGTGCTGCGGGCAAACGGGGTTGAGTCGGTGGTGCTGGCCGGTGTGACCACGAACGGCTGCGTGCTGTCGTCGGCGCTGGACTCGCAGTGGTATGACTACTATACCGTGATTGCGAAGGACGCGGTGGCCTCAACGAAGCCGGAGCTGCACAAGCTGGGCATGGAGCAGCTCAGCACCTCCTACCACCTGCCCACGGTGGAGGAGTTGGCGGCCATCTGGGCGGAGGCGCCGGTCTTCGTGCGATAACGACACTGAGCGAGAGTGATCCGAACGTGTTGACAGGAGGAGTGGTATGAGGGAAGCCTACGGCAAGATCATCCCGGAGACCCTGGAGGAGTTGGTCGATCCGAAGCAGACGGCCCTGATCATCGTTGACATGCAGAACGACCTGGTCTCTCCGGAGGGCTACCTGGCCGTGAACGACGGCCAGGACGTGAGCCTCAATCGCAGCATCATCCAGCCTCTACAGCACCTGATCGAGAAGGCCAGAGCGGCGAACATACCCATCGTCTTCGTCCAGTACACGGTGGACCCGGAGCACCGCCTCACCAACCCGGCGTGGGTGTACACCCACATCCGGGAGCGCGCCGACGGCAGCTACATGACGCGTGTGTCGCTGGAGGGCTGCTTCGAGGGCTCGTGGGGGTGGGAGGTGATCCCGGAGCTCAAGCCGGAGCCGGAGGACATCATCATCCGCAAGCAGCACCTGGGCGCGTTCTGGGGCACCAACCTCAACAAGGTCCTGCGGGGCAACGGCATCAAGAGCGTGCTGGTCACCGGGACGGCCACCGGCGGCTGCGTCCTAGACACGGCCGTTGGCGCCGCCGCCAACGACTACTACACCCTCATCGCGAAGGACTGCGTGGCCCAGAACGACCAGGCAGGCCACGAGCTTGGGCTGACCTTCCTGATGGAGCGCTACGACCACCCGACGTCGGAGGAGGTCGTCACGGCCTGGGCCCTGGCGGGCAGCTAGCGTCGGGAGCACGCACCGGGACCCGCCGCCGCGTTCGACGCAAAGGAAAGGGGCGCATCCCCACGGGTGCGCCCCTTCTGCTTTCGATGCGAGACTTCCTACGTGCCCGTGATGACACCGCAGGCGACGCGGGCGCCAGTGTCCGACTCCTCTTCTCCGTAGGCGTCGGGCTTTTCGTGGACGATGATGGCGGCGCCGTCGGCGTCGAAGATCGAGTGATCCGGGCCGATGTCCAGGGTGATGCCTTCGGTGAAGAAGTCGGCGCGGGCAGAGCCGTCCGATGCGGCGTAGATGTTGGGCAGGTCGCCGCTGTGTCCGCCGGCTTCTCCACTCTTCCAGACCGCGTGGATGAAGCCGTGTTCCGCATCCGTGGGATTGAAATGGTCGCCGGCTGCGCTGAAGTCGGGCGCGCACGCGCCCACCTCGTGGATGATGAAGGCGTGGCCTCCCGGGACGAGTCCCTTCACGTCAGCCATGATCAGGACACCTGTTGCCGCTTGCCGGAACGCAACCGTGCCCACGGAGGCGCCGTCTGGCGATTGCAGGGTGGCTGTGGCGGTCAAGCCTACTGTGGGTTCCTCTGCTCCGGCTGACCGCACTTCAGCCAAAGCGAAGGCGCCAACCAGCAGGAGCAGAACCAGCACTGCGGGCACTATGAAGACAGCCAACTCCGGTCGCCAGCGCATCGTGCCGATAGGCTAGCAAGAGCCACAAGAGCGGGTCAAGTACGGTTTGACCTGAGGGGCCTTGGCTGGTTCGGCGGGGAAAAGCAAGGGGCCCACCCTCTGAGGTGGGCCCCTTCTGCTGTCCCGTTCCAGCGTCGTGCAGGCCGCCGCCTCCTGCTACGCCGCGGACCAGAGCGTGACCAGCTCGTCCGAGTTGGGGTGGTCGTAGCGGCGCTGCAGGATTTTCAGCCCAAGCTCGTGGCCCTCCTGGTCGTTCTGGGTGACGCAGTCGCTGACGACGACGGTGTAGTAGTCGTTGGCGTAGGCGCCCACCGCGGTGTCGAAGACGCACCCCTTCGTCGCCGTGCCGGTGACGACGACGGTCTCGATGCCGTTGCCGCGAAGGATCTTGTCGAGGTTGGTGTCCCAGAACGCGCCGAGGTGGTGCTTCAGGACGCGAATGTCGCCAGGCTCGGGCTGCAGCTCGGGGATGACGTCCCAGCCCCAGGTACCTTCGAAGCAGCCTTCGAGGGAGACTCGCTTGCGTCCGTGGCGGTTGGCCCACTGCGGGGGCCGGTACACCCACGCCGGCGTGGCGTAGTGCCACTCGCGGTCGATGGTGTACTGGACGTAGACGATGGGAATGCCGACCTTTCGCCCGGCCTCCAGGAGCCGCTGCAGCGGCTCGATGATCCGGCGGTTGCCACTGACGTCGTCGCCCGCCTTGCCCAGGAAGCCCTCCTCGGAGACCAGGTCGTTCTGCATGTCGACGACGACGATAGTCGTCTTGGCGGGGTCGCAGAGCTCCGCCAGGGTCTCGGGGACCAGCTTGCCGTATGCTTCCTTCATTCCTCTCCTCCCTTCCTCGCCCAGAGGGCCAGAAGCTCGTTGCTGTCTGCAATGTCGAAGCGGCGCTCCAGGAACGCCATGGCCAACTCGTGGCCGGGGGCGTCGTTCTGGGCGACGCAGTCCCGTGCGATGACCGTGTAGTAGTCGAAGTGCGTGGAGGCGTCGACGGCGGTGTCCTGGACGCAGCCGCCGGTGGCGGTGCCCGTGACGACGACACTCTGGATGCGGTTCGCCCGGAGCACCTGGTCGAGGGGGGTCTTGGAGAAGCCGCTGAGGCGGTGCTTCCGCACCACGAAGTCGTCGGGCTGGGGTGTGAGCTCCGGGATGATCTCGACACCCCAGGTGCCCTCCTGGCACCCCTCAAGGTTGACCCGGCGGCCGCCGGGTCCCAGGCGCCCCCGGGGTGGAGTGGTAGATCCACGCCGGGGAGAGGGTGGCGTAGCTGCGCTCCATCACGTACTGGATGTAGACGACGGGCACGCCCGCCTTGCGTGCGCCGTCCAGCAGCCGCTCGAGGGCGGGGATGATGCTCCGGTTGCCCTCGAGCGAGTGGCCCTGCGCGTCGACGAAGCCGCCGGGCGAGACCAGGTCGTTTTGCATGTCGACGACGACCACGGCGGTGTGGGCCGGGTCGGCGATCTCCTCGAGGGAGTCGTAGACCTGCTTACCGTAGACCTCTCTCATGGCTGCTCCTTGCCTCGGCGGCTCGCTGCGCTGGGGCCGGGCTAGTTCGCCATTCGCTCTCCGAAGAGGCGGATGGGGTTGTCCCAGAGGATCTTCTTCTTGGCTTCCTCCGAGATAGGCTGGTCGAGGAAGCTCTGCAGCGCCTTGTCGGGGTCCGGGGCGTCCGGGTGCGGGTAGTCCGTGTTCCAGACGACGAAGTCGTCGCCGACGAGGTCGACGGCGGCCTTGACGGCGGCTTCGTCACCGTCGCAGGCGACGTGGCCCTGGCGTCGGAAGTAGTCGCTAGGCTTCATCTTCAGGGGCTCGGCGTCGAAGAAGACGGCCTGCCGTCGACCTTCGACAGCGTGGTCGTCGAGGCGGCCAAGCCAGAAGGGCAGCCAGCCAGCGTTGCCCTCCAGGCAGACGAACCGCATCGTCGGGAAGCGGTCCAGCATGCCGGAGTAGATGATGTGGCCCATGGAGATCATGTTCTCGAAGGCGAAGCCCATGGCGTGCTCCAGGGCGATGAACTGGCCGAAGGTCTGCTTGTAGCGGGTGCCGGTGTGGGGCTCGCCGCTCATGACGCCGTGGAAGGCCACGGGGGCGTCCAGGTCCTGGTGGAGGGCCCAGAAGGGCTCGTAGTAGGGGTCGTGCCACCAGGTGCCGGGGAGGGCCCTGGGGACGACGGAGGTGACGGCGCCGAGCTCCTCGATGCAGCGGCGGGCCTCGGTGACCAGGCCTTCGATGTCGTGCTGGTTGGGGAGGGAGGTGACCATCTTCAGCTTTGACGGGTCCTCACTGGCGAAGGAGTGGGCCCAGTTGTTGTAGGCGCGGGTCAGGGCCCACATCAGGCCGGGGTCCTTGCCCTCCAGGCGCAGGATGCCGACGCCGGCGTTGCCGGTGATGAGCACCATCTTGTCCCAGCCGTAGCGCTCCATGTCGTTGAGGCGGCTGCGGGCGCTCCAGTAGTCGTCGAAGGCCTCCTTGTACTTCTCCTTCATGGTGGCGGAGACCTTGTCCGGCCGGGTGGGGGAGGGGTAGGTGCCTTCCGGGTAGAGCTCGCAGGGGCCGTAGAAGAGGAACATCTTGTTGGGGTGCTCGCGGGGGATGGGACGCCGGTCGAAGTACTCTGCCTCGACGTGCTCGCTCCAGATGTCGAAGGGTTCCTGCAGGTGGGCGTCCGAGTCGATGATCTTCATGCCGTCGCGCATAGGATGTGTCTCCTTTCGGTGGCTACCGGGTTGGCCCAAGCATACACGAGGGGCGTGGGCGTCGTAAAGCGAGCAGCCTTGGGGCTTGGGTTCGAGTCGATTCGTTTCGTTCCCGCGCGTTTTTCCGGCCGTCCCGTGCCTGGAGCGGTGCGGTCCAGCTTTGGCCTTCGATCCGCACGAAGATTGGGGCAGCTTGGAGTGGTTTGTTCGAATGGCCGTCGGAGGGGGTGGCGCAGCTTGGGGTCGTTCTTTCGTCGCGGGTTGGAACCGCGGGCCGCAGATAGGAACGAACGCCGCGGGAGGGGTGCGCGGAACGAATGGGGGGCGCGTTGCAGATAGGGATTTGGGGGCGCGCGGAACGAAGCAGGCACGGCGCGTGAGAGGCGGGCGGTTCGTGGTTCGACAGGCTCACCACGAACGGGGGTTGTGGACGCGTGTGGTGGGTGGGCATGGGGGGATGGTAGGGGATGGGAGGGGTGTGGGGGAAGGGGGAGGTGTCACGCGGGGGAGAGTGGGGTCTGCGGGCGTTGCGGCGCGGCTGCGGTCTTAGATTCCTCGTCGCTTTGCTCCTCGGAATGACAACCAAGAGGGGGCTCCTCGGAATGACAACCAAGAGGGGGGCTCCTCGGAATGACAACCAAGAGGGGGGCTCCTCGGAATGACAACCAAGAGGGGGGTTCCTCGGAATGACAACCAAGAGGGGGGCTTCTCGGAATGACAACCAAGAGGGCCCCTCGGAATGACAACCAAGAGGGCCCCTCGGAATGACAACCAAGAGGGGGCTCCTCGGAATGACAACCAAGAGGGGGGCTCCTCGGAATGACAACCAAGAGGGGGGCTCCTCGGAATGACAACCAAGAGGGGGGGTTCCTCGGAATGACAACCAAGAGGGGGGCTTCTCGGAATGACAACCAAGAGGGGGGCTTCTCGGAATGACAACCAAGAGGGCCCCTCGGAATGACAACCAAGAGGGGGGGCTCCTCGGAATGACAACCAAGAGGGGGCTCCTCGGAATGACAAGGGGTGGGGTGTGGCGCTGGTGGTGTCGGCCGTGGTTCGACAGGCTCACCACGAGCGGGGGTTGTGGGCTCGTGCGGTGGGTGGGCATGGGGTGATGGTAGGGGATGGAGGGGGTGTGGGGATAGGGGGAGGTGTCACGCGGGGGAGAGTGGGGTCTGCGGGCGTTGTGGCGCGGCTGCGATCTTAGATTCCTCGTCGCTTTGCTCCTCGGAATGACAACCAAGAGGGGGGCTCCTCGGAATGACAAACTAAGAGGGCAAGGGGCGCCCGTACATCTTGCGGGTGGGGGTTGTGTTGACAGTGGGGGCTGTGGGGTGAACAATCATGCCGTCGGCGCGGGGCGTTACGCTCGTGCGCGGGAGGGGGCCCATGGTAGACCCGAGGATGCTCAACGCAGCGCGCTGGCGGTGCATCGGACCGTTCCGGGGAGGGCGCGTGGTGGCCGTGGCGGGCGACCCGGTGGACCCGCTGACGTTTTATTTCGGCGCGACCGCGGGCGGGGTGTGGAAGACGACGGACGCCGGGATGTACTGGCGGAACGTGTCGGACGGGTACTTCCGCACGGCGGCGGTAGGGGCCATCGCCGTGGCGGACTCGGACCCGAACGTGGTGTACGCCGGCATGGGCGAGGCGTGCATCCGGCACGACTCGACGCACGGGGACGGCGTGTATGGCTCCGTCGACGGGGGCGACACATGGACGCACCTGGGGCTGGAGGACAGCCGTCGCATCGCTCGCATTCGCGTGCACCCCGACGACCCGAACCTGGTGTACGTGGCCGCGCTGGGGCACGCCTACGGCCCGAACGAGCAGCGGGGGGTGTTCCGCTCCCGCGACGGGGGCGCGACGTGGGAGTGCGTCCTGTACGTCAGCGAGAAGGCGGGGGCCATCGACCTATCGATGGACTGGAACAACCCGCGCATCCTGTACGCGTCGATCTTCCAGATCGTGCGGCGGCCGTGGACTGTGATCAGCGGCGGGCCGGACAGCGGCCTATGGCGGTCGACGGACGGCGGGGACACGTGGGTTAACATAACACGAAACTCGGGGCTGCCCAAGGGGGACCTGGGGCGCATCGGGGTGGCGAGCTCGCCGGCGAAGCCGGGGCGTGTGTGGGCGCTCATCGAGGCGGAGGACGGCGCGGTGTTCCGGTCGGACGACTACGGCGAGACGTGGGCCCGGCTGTCGGAGCGCGTGGAGCTCCGGGAGCGGGGGTGGTACTACAACCACATGTTCGCCGACACGCAGGACGCGGAGACGTGCTACATCCAGTCGATGCAGGCGTGGAAGTCGATCGACGGCGGGAAGACGTGGTCTTCGTACAACACGCCGCACGGCGACCACCACGACCTGTGGATCGACCCCCGCAACAACCGCCGGATGATCGAGGGGAGCGACGGGGGCGGGAGCGTCACGCTGAACGGCGGCGAGGCGTGGTCGACGCTGTACAACCAGCCGTGCGCGAGCATCTTCCACCTGGACACCGACATGAACTTCCCGTACCGGGTGTACGGCACCCAGATGGACAACACTGGCATCTGCGTGCCGAGCCGGTCCGACGAGGGCGTGATTCCCTGGAAGGACTGCTACACCATCGGAAGCTCGGAGAGCGGGTTCATCGCCGTGCGGCCGGACAACTCGGACATCGTGTACTCGGGGGCGCTGGGGAGCGCGCCGGGGGGCGGGGCGCCGATGCTGCGCTACGACCACCGGTCGGGGCAGTCGCAGCTCATCACCGTGTGGCCGGAGGTGCACAGCGGGTCGGCGGCGGCGGACGTGAAGTACCGCTTCTACTTTACCTTCCCCATCGTCCTGTCGCCGCACGACCCGGACGTGCTGTACACCGCGGCGGAGGTGGTGTTCCGGTCGACGGACGAGGGGCAGAGCTGGAAGGTCATCAGCCCGGACCTGACGCGCAACGACAAGGAGAAAACGACGGTGCGGTCTGGCGGGTACATCACCAAGGAGAACGCAGGGCCGGCGGACTACTACAGCACGATCTACACGATGGCCGAATCGCCGGTGGAGAAGGGCGTGCTGTGGACGGGGTCGGACGACGGGCTCATCCACCTGTCGAGAGACGGGGGGGAGACGTGGAGCAACGTGACGCCTGCGGCGCTGGAGGACGGCACGATCGTCACCACCATCGAGGCGTCGCCGCACGATGCGGGGACGGCGTACTTCTCGGCGACGCGGTACCAGTGGGACGACTTCCGCCCGATATTCTTCGCCACGCACGACTACGGCGCGACGTGGAAGGAGATATCGCAGGGCGTTGAGGAGGGCGACTTCGCCCGTGTGATCCGGGAGGACCCGGAGCGTGCGGGGCTGCTGTACGCGGGGACGGAGCTGGGCGTGTACGTGTCCTTCGACGACGGCGAGGAGTGGCAGCCGCTGCAGGGGAACCTGCCGAGGGTGCCCATCTACGACATGGCGGTGAAGGAGGGCGACCTGATCGCGGCGACGCACGGGCGCTCCTTCTGGGTGCTGGACGATCTGACGCCGCTGCACCAGACGACGGCGGAGACGCAGCAGGAGGACGTGCACCTGTTCACACCTCGGGCGGCGTACCGGCCGCTGTCGGCGCTGCGGCCGCCACGGGCGGCGCTGCCGGGCGTCAACTACCATCGCGTGTCGGGGGAGACGGCGACGTTCTACGAGCGCCGCAACAGCAAGGGGCAGCCGGAGCGGGTGTTCTTGGACGCGGGCGAGAACCCGCCTGCGGGCGTGATTGTGACGTACTACCTGAAGGAGCAGCCCGGCGGGGACGTGTCGCTGTCGTTCCTGGACGAGCAGGGGAACGCCGTCCGCACCTTCGGTGCAGCCGACGGGGTGCCGTCGGAGCCGGGGGCCAACCGCTTCGCATGGGACCTGTATCACGCTGACGCCGTGGGGCCGCCAGGGAGCGCGGCGATGGTGGTGACGCCGGGGTCGTACCGGGTGCGGCTGGAGGTGGACGGGAAGAGCTTCGAGCAGCCGTTCGAGGTGCGCAAGGACCCGCGGGTCAGGGCGACGCAGGCGGACCTGGAGGAGCAGCACACCCTCATGGTGCGAATCCGAGAGAAGCTGGCGGAGACCGTGGGCGCGATCCGGCGGCTGCGAGAGGTGCGGAGCCAAGTGGGGACGTGGGCGGCCTGGGCAGAGGAGCACTCGGCGTCGGGCGGCATCGCGGAGGCGGCGGCGGAGATCCGGCAACGGCTGGACGCCGTGGAGGATGCTCTGACCACGGAGCACCTGCCGGAGAAGGTGAACCTGCCGCCGGCCCGGCTGGACGTCAAGCTGGCGGGTGTGAGCTTCGTCGTGGCGAGCGCAGATGGGAGGCCGACGAAGCAGTCGTACGACGTGTTCGAGGACGTCGTAGAGCGCGTCGACGTGCAGCTCGCGACGCTGGAGGAGATCATAGGGGTGAAGGTCGCGGCGTTCATCGCCGCCGTGCGGGAGGCCGGGGTGCCTCTGGTGTCGCCAAGCCGGATGCGATAGTCTTTCTACCAGGAGGACGACAATGTACCAGGGATACAAGGTCATCGACGCGGACGCCCACTTCTACGAGCCGTGGGACATCTGGGACCGCTACGTTGAGGCAGAGCACTACGAACGGCGGCCGAGGGTGGTCGACTACTTCGGGCGGGCGCGGATGGAGTTCGCGGTGGACGGCGTCTTCTTCAAGGAGTCGCAGAAGAAGCCGGGGACGGACCTGCGTTACCGGGAGCACGCGCAGAAGTACGGGCACGCGTACGAATCCTGGTGGAACCTGGAAAGCCGTCTGAAGGACATGGACAGCAATGGCTGGGACGTGCAGGTGTCGCTGCCGACCAACGGCGGCGTCGGCGGGAGCATCTCGCACAAGGACGCGAAGCTGGGGGCTGCGCTGTGCCGGGCGTTCAACAACTGGGCGCACGACTTCACCGCGGACTCGCACGGCCGGGTCAAGTTTGCCGCCGTGGTGCCCGGGGGCGACATCGAGGAGACGGTCATCGAGGCGCGGCGGGCGGTCGACAAGCTCGGTGCGGTGACGTTTATGGCGCCGCATCCGCCGACCGGGAAGGAGTGGGACCAGCCGGACTACGACCCGCTGTGGCAGCTTGCGGTGGAGCTGGACTTCCCGCTATCGCTGCACGGGACGGGGTCGCGGAGCGGCGACCCGCCCCTGACGACGCGCTACGAGAACCGGGGGTCGTTCTACGAGGCGATCTACCATGCGATGGACTTTCCGCTGGAGAACATGGTGGCGCTGGCGCACTTTGTGTTCAGCGGGCTGCTGGACCGCTACCCGACGCTGAAGATCTCCGTGCTGGAGTCGAACTGCGGCTGGATGCCGTTCTGGCTGAACCGGCTGGAGAAGTGTTCGGAGGGGCGGCAGTCGATGACGTTCTACACGGACCCGCTGAAGGCGTCGCCGCTGGAGTACTTCCAGCGCCAGTGTTTCGTGGCGTGCGACGTGGACGAGCCGAGCATTGCGTTTGCGATCGAGCAGCTTGGGGACGAGCGGATCGTGTTCAACACGGACTACCCGCACTTCGACGCGCCGAACCCGGCGGACGTGCTGCCGACGATGATGGCGCAGCCGATCTCGCAGGAGTCGATGCGGAAGATCCTGTGGGGGAACTCGGTGGGCCTTTACGGGCCGCGGCTGCTGGCGGATGTGAAGCTGCCGGAGTAGGGGCGGCGGCGGCTGCTGCTCTAGCTTGCGGCGTTGGGCGTGCCGGGACGACGATGGGGGCGGGTTGCAAACCCGCCCCTACGTATGTCCGGCCTCCACCCTTGGGTTCCTGCCTGCGTGGGAACGTGGTTCGACAAGCTCACCACGAACGCCCTCACCCTAACCCTCTCCCGGTGTGAGGGGGGACGTTCTCGGAACTTGATTCGGCGTCACGCGTTGCGCCAGAACTGCCACCATGGTCGCTTGGGTGGGGGTGTGGGGTCTGGCGGCGTTGGTGGGACCTCTGGCGGCGCGGGCGGGGGCTCAGCGGCGGCGGGGGGTTCTGGTGCGGGGGCCGCGGCTTCGGGGAGGGGGCGGACGTCGGGTTCGACGGCGAGGTCGCTGGGGCCGATGAACTCGTCCCAGGGGCGGAAGGACTCGACGAAGGCCTTGGCCTCGTCGAGGGAGGTGATGCCGGTGGCGGCGCGCTCGGGGTTGTAGCCGAAGGCGCGAGCGTTGACGTCGTAGGTGTCGTCCTTGCGGCGTCGAATGCGGCCCATGACCTCGGTGCGGTCACCGGTGGAGAGGATGAGCTGGAGTCCGAGCTTGTGCTCTTGCCAGTAGAGCTCCATCAGCGTTTCACCTCTGGTTGTGGTCACCCTGGCAGGCGCAGGTGGAATCTCTTGGGATCTTGGCCTGAGTGACGGATAACCTTTTGAGAGTGCTCTATAGCGTTCTTCGCGCTGACATTGGCTTCGACAAGCAGAGAATGTGCTGAGAGCGGCCTATGGAACGGCTTGCCATTCGCGTGGGTGCTTGCCGTGTGCACTATGTACTTCTGCGAATAGCCCCCAATACGAACAGGACACCTATCGGCCGTAAGATGGCCGTTCTCTATGAGCCAATTCACAGTTCTTGTGAGGACATGGAACCAGTACTTGATTGCCTCTGCCTTGCCATTGGGAAAACGCATCTCACTTGGAGGCATGACACCCGGGGCCAATTCTGGCAACGGCACCCAACCCTCATCAAGCGGAGCCTGCGGTGGGGGTCCACTTGGAGTTGGCTGTTGCGATGGGACATGGCCAACTATCGGTGGCTCCCCTTGTCGCACTTGACCCGCCTGCACACTAGGCCGCCACAGAGCCAGCGCCTTTAGGCATGTTTCCGCCGCTGGCTCCTCCTTGATGTCAAAGGCAACTACCATTTTGCGCTCAATCGGGACTGGCAGGTGAGGCTCGTATATCTTCCAGCGTTGCCCGTCGCTAACCGCAAAGTAACGTGTCCCTCGCTGGATACAGTACTGAATGCCTTGTTTTGTCGCGTCCTCCAACGACTCGTCCAGTTTCTTGGCTTCGATCATGACCACAGGGCCTTTGGGGCCCAATAGAGCGTAGTCAGAGCGGCCTCCGCCTGAGGGATACTCGGGGCGCACAAGGTCCGGGTTGGAGGTGTCCCAGCCTAGCTCTCTGAGCAGAGGATCGATCAGGGCGTAACGGGTCAGTGTTTCTTTCTGGCGCAGGTCAGCACCGTGATCATCGATACGCTTGCTCAGAGTTTCTACGACCGCTATCAAGCCATCTAACAGCATGTTGTGTCCCTGTTGCGGATGGTCGCTATGTTAGCACAGACGCCTCAAGTGCAAAAAGTTCGGTTGCGAGGGATGCGATCCTCGCCAAAAGAACGAGGGCGCCCCACCCGTGCGCCCTCGCTCAGTCATGCCGTGGTCTGGCGGCGGCAGGCTACCAGCGCTGGCCGCCCCCTTCGCCTCGGGGTCGTGCCTCGTTGACGGTGAGCGTGCGGCCCTGCAGGGGCTTCCCGTTAAGGGCCTGGATGGCAGCCTCCGCCTCACCGCGCTCGGGCATTTCCACAAAGGCAAAGCCCTTGGAGCGGCCCGAGTAGCGGTCTGTGATCAGGCGCACGTCGCTGAGCTGGCCGTAGGCCTCGAAAGCCTCGCGGAGCTCAGCCTCGGTGGTCTGGTAGTTGAGGTTGCCAACGTAGATGTCCATGAAGCGATCCTCCAAGCGTGTATGTTCCTCTCAGCAAGCGTCACGCGTGGGCTAGGCGGGGTCCGGTAACGGAACGAAGCTAACGAGCGATACCTGCACACATCGAGAGTCATAGCTAGACTAGCAGATTTAGGCAGGGATGGCAACGCGCGGGGTGGGGGGAGCGTAGGGGAAGCTCACACGGGCGGGGCGGGCTGTGGTAGAGTTGCGGCACAGCCCAAAGGAAGGAGTAACGGCCATGGCAGCACACTTCAATCGAGGGGGGACGCAGGCGGCGCCAGCGCTGCCGGACGACCCTGTCATCGACCTGCTGGCGCAGACGAACGCCAAGGTGGAGGACTTCGACATATCGCCGGATGGGACGCGCGTCTGCTACGTGTCGGCCGACAGCGGCGGCTTTGACGTGTGGACCGTCAACCTGGACGGGTCGGACAACCGACGGATCGTGTCGATGTACCCGGAGCAGGCGCTGCACCCGGTGTGGTCGCCGGACGGGCAGTGGGTGGCGTACGCCGCCCGGGGCGACGTATTCAAGGTGCGGGCGGACGGCTCGGAGCCACCGATCAACCTGAGCCACGGGCTGGGGCAGGCGCCGCTGCAGGAGTACATCCAGTGGACGCCCGACGGGAAGAGCCTGGTGCTGGTGCGCTCGGGACCGAACAGCTACCTGCAGGTCGCCTGCATCTCGACGGACATCCCGGCGGACAAGGTCGCGGTGCGGTACGTCACGAGCGACGATTGGAACTGCGGCGACCCGCAGATCTCGCCGGACGGGGAGTGGATCGCGTTCCAGTCGGACAGGAGCGGGTACCGGGACAACAAGCGCATGGACATCTGGCTGGTGCCGTTCGAGGGCGGGTACGCGCGCAACCTGACGCCTAACACCATAGCCCACCACGACTCCAAACCCAGATGGTCGCCGGATGGTAAACGTCTGGCTTTCGTATCGGACCGCAACGGGTGGCGCAACATCGGCGTCATCGACGTGGCGAGCGGCGAAACGACGATGCTGACCGACGACCCGTGGGACTCGTGGAACCCGAAATGGTCGCCGGACGGGCGCTGGATCGCCTACGTGTCGAGCCGGGACTGGAACTTTCACGTCATGAAGGTGTCGTCGGCGGGCGAGGGGGAGCCGGTGCAGCTCACCGAGGGCGACGGCGTCCACGGAGGCTTCGACGGGAACCAGGCGCGGGGGTCGATCGGGTGGACGCCCGACGGCAAGGAGATCGTCCACACCTTCATGGACCACGCCTGCATGAACGACCTTCGCGTGATATCGTCGGACGGGGGGAGCGCCCGGCAGCTGACGGACCACACGCCCGAGGGGCTGGACTCGAGCGGCTTCGTCAAGCCGGAGCTGATTCGATATGCCTCGAAGGACGGGCTGGAGGTGCCGGCGTTCCTGTACAGGCCCAAGGACGCCGATGGGCCG
This sequence comes from Dehalococcoidia bacterium, assembly GCA_965205235.1. Lineage (GTDB taxonomy): Bacteria > Chloroflexota > Dehalococcoidia > Lucifugimonadales > UBA1127 > CBDBGD01. The sequence continues at coordinate 156,043 of CBDBGD010000001.1, read as the reverse complement.
ACGCCGCTGCTGCTGTACGCCCACGCGAACATCCACGGCTTCCACGTGAACGGGTTCTACCCGGTCATCCAGCACTTCGTGTCGAAGGGGTACACCGTGCTGGCGCCGCAGGTGCGGGGCAGCGGGGGGCTGGGGAAGACGTACGAGACGATGAACTTCGGCGACTGGGGCGGGGGCGACATCGACGACTACGCCGCAGGAGTCGAGCACCTCATTTCGCAGGGGCTGGTGGACCGGGAGCGGGTGGTGATGCAGGGAGGCAGCACGGGCGGCTACTTCACGGCCCAGTTCATCACGCGCTACCCGGACGTGATGAAGGCGGCGGTCTGCTTCTACGGCCCGCCGGACCTCATCCACTTCGGCAGGTACGGGTCGGCGGCCAACCGCTCGACGCTGGGCGACGTGGTGGGCGGCGACCACGGGGGCTGGGACCAGGCGCGGGACCACTGGGTGGACCGCTCGCCGTTCTTCCACGTCGACAAGGTCAAGACGCCGCTGCTGATCCTGTGGGGCGACCGGGACAACGTGCGCATCAGCCTGGCGGACGACTACTACCGGGCGCTGAGGGACGCCGGCAAGGACGTGGAGTACGTGCAGTACAACTGCGAGCCGCACGGCTGGTACGACTGGCGGCCGGAGACGCTGGCGGACTGCATCCGGCGGCTGGACGCGCACTACACACGGCACATTGGGGGGTGAGGGGGGCATTGTCGCTCCTGCGCGTTTGGTTGGTACAGGAAGAAAGTTTGCTCCTTCGAAGGAGGAGTAGAGGAAAGCGATAAGGAGAGTGTCCCTACGGTAGACCTTGGGTGGGCCCACCCGCCCGCCCTCGGAGGTTTTTTGATGGGGGCACATCCCCCAGACCCCTTGCCAGAGGGGGGACCCCCTCTGGACTCCCCCAGAGGAAGGGACACAGGGGAGAGGGAGGCTGAACGGAGGCGCTGATGGGTGATGCATTCGACTACACGGGGCTGATTGCCAAGGGCGTGGCGCACCTGGGCGGGTGGCAACCCGCGTCGGGGCCCGTACGCACGCCGGACTACGACTTCGCCATCGCGCACCTGGACCCGGAGTCGATCCCGCTGGAGGGGTTGCATGAGGCGCTGGGAGCGGCGCTGAAGGAGAACGGGGGCAAGGAGCTGGCCTTCTACCCGCACGCGCAGGGCTTCCCGGCGCTCCGGGAGCTGATTGCGGAGAAGCTGAACAGCCGCCACGGGATGCACGTGGACCCGGACCAGGTGGTGCTGACGTCCGGCTCGGGGCAGGCCATCGGCCTGTTTACGCAGCTCTTCACGGACCCGGGCGACACGCTGATCACGGAGGAGTTCACCTACTCGGGCACGATGGCGATCATGCGCCGGTTCGGCGCGACGATCGTGGGAGTGCCGCTGGACGAGGAGGGGATGCGGCCCGACGCGCTGGACGAGACCATCGGCAGGCTGACGGGCGAGGGTCGAAAGCCGAAGTTCATCTACACGATACCGACGTTTCAAAACCCCACCGGGGCGGACATGGGGCCGCAGCGCCGGCAGGACATCCTGGCCGTCGCCCAGAAGCACGGCGTGCCGCTGTTCGAGGACGACTGCTACGTCGACCTGCGGTTCGAGGGCGCTGGGTCGCCGGCGATCCACTCGTACGACGACACGGGGATGGTGCTGTACTCGGGGTCGTTCTCGAAGATCCTGGCGCCGGGGGTGCGCCTGGGGTACCTGGTGGCGCCCAAGGCGCTGGTGCCGCGCATCAACGCCCTCCACTACGGGCTGCCGACAGCCCAGCTTGCGGCGATGGCGACGCTGTACTACATGCGGGACCACATGGAGGAGCACATCGAGGAGCTGGCCCACGTCTTCAAGAGCAAGCGGGACACGATGCTGGGCGCGGTGGGGGAGTCGATGGGGTCCGCGGTCGTCGCGAGCCAGCCGTCGGGCGGGCTGTTCCTGTGGCTGCGCATGCGGGAGGGCGTGGACACCACTGCGCTGCTGGAGAAGGCACGAGAACGGGGCGTCGTCTACGGCACGGGGCAGACGTTCACGGCCAGCGGGGAAGCGAACAACTACCTGCGCCTGGCCTTCGGCCATCATACGCACCAGGAGATCCGGGACGGGATAGCCCTTCTGGCCCAGGTCTTCGAGGAGGCCGGGGCGCTGGGGTAGGGAGGAACTCGACATAAGACGGGTGGAGGTGCTGCCATGGAGTACAACGTAATCTCCGGCGACTCGCACATGGACATGACGTGGATGCCGGGGGACCTGTGGGTCAACAACGCGCCGGAGAGGTTCAGGGACGTTGCGCCGAAGGTTGTCGAGACGGACGACGGGCCGATCTGGGTGGCGGAGGGGAAGACGCTGGGCGTGTTCGGGGGCGCGAGCTTCGGGTTCGGCGTGGCGGAGCGAGGGAAGTCGAAGCGGCTGGACGCCGTCTTCGCCACGGGGTTCTTCGACGGCGAGCCGCACCCGACGAACCCCGAGCTTCGGCTGAAGGACATGGCCCTGGACGGCGTCGACGCGGAGGTGCTGTACGGCGTCGTGGGCGTAGGGCTGCGGTTCGACGACAAGGAGCTGACGCGGTTCGTGTACGGCGTGTACTACGACTGGGTGGCGGACTTCTGCAAGACGAACCCCGGCCGCTGGGCCGCGCTGGCGCCGCTGCCCAACCACGACCCGCAGGCGGCGGCAGCGGACCTGCGGCGCGCGGCGGAGCTTGGGCTGAAGGGCGGCGAGTTCACCGTCGCCAACGCCGCGAGGCCGCTGTACCACGACGACTGGGACGTGCTGTGGGCCGCATCGAGCGAGTGCGGGATGCCGATCTCGTACCACGTCGCCGGGGGGTTGCAGTCGATGTTGCAGCACCCGGAGGCGTCGGAGGCGGAGACGTACCGGGACAAGTTCAACCTCATCAGCGACTCGACCTCACAGCTGGAGGGGGCGCTGTACGTCACGAGCATCATCTACTCGGGCGCGTGCGACCGGTTCCCGGACTTCAAGTTCGTGCTGGGGGAGAGCGGCATCACGTGGGTGTCGTTCATGGTGGAACGGATGGACGCGCACTACATGGACGGCCGGCACCAGATCGCGCTGAGCATGAAGCCGAGCGAGTTCTGGCGCCGGCAGGGGCACTCGACGTTCCAGACGGACGGCATCCTGGCGGACATGATCGACCTGGTGGGGGAGGACAACGCGGTGTGGGGGTCGGACTACCCGCACCCGGACGGGGTGTGGCCGGACTCGCCGGAGATCATTGCGAGGGACTTTGGGCGGATGCCGGAGGAGAAGCGTCGCAAGGTGGTCTGCGAGAACGCGGGGCGGCTGTACGGGTTTTTGTCGTAGGGGGGCTGCGCCCCGCTCCCCAGGACTCCCTACGGAAGACCGTTGGAGGGCCCACCCACCCGCCCGGCGGTTTTCTTCTTGGGGGGCTGCGCCCCCCGGACCCCCCGCTGGGGTACCCCTACGGTAGACCTTGGCGACCGCGCGCGGTCGTCAAGGTCGTGTCGAGGGTGCAGGTGGGGGCGGGTTTCAAACCCGCCCCTACGTGGTGATGCGCCGTCGTGTGGGGGGCGTCGACGGGCGCCCACAAGGGGCGCCCCTACGTCGGTGGCGGGGAGCGTCGAGGTTCCTGCTTTCGCAGGAACGACGAATGGAGGGCAGGAACGACGATGTGGGGGCGGGGGCGGCGACGCGAGAGGGGCGGGTTCCCAACCCGCCCCTACGTGTGATGCGGCGTCGCGTGTGCTGGCTACTCCGGGAGGACGGTGGACATGGCGTGGGCCTGTCCGACGATGTCCATGCCGACGATCTCGCTCCAGGCGGCCATGATCTGCTTGAAGATGGGGCCGGGGCACTCGGCTCGCAGGGGGCGCCAGTCGACCTTGGAGACGGGCAGCATGGAGTGGCTGGTGCCGGCCATGAAGACCTCGTCGGCGTTGTAGGCGTCGTAGGGCTGCAGGTCCTCCTCCACGACGGGGATGCCGAGGTTGCGCGCCAGCTCGATGACCGTGTCGCGGGAGATGCCCTGCAGCACGGCGAAGTCGGTGGGCGTGCGGAGGACGCCGTCGGTGACGAGGAAGAAGTTGGCGCCGACACCCTCGGAGATGTTGCCGTTGTGGTCGAGGAGGACGGGCCAGGCCTCCGGGTCGGCGTCGACGACCTCGAGCATGGCCATGGTGAAGTTGAGGCGGCTGAGGTGCTTCACCTTGCCGTCGAGGGCGGCGGGGTGGAAGCTGCGGGTGCGGGTGAACATGGCGTGGATGCCCTCTTTGTGGAGGCGGGAGTAGCGTGCGAAGGGCGGGTAGTAGACGTTGATGTGGACGGTGGGCTGGACAGCGTCGAGGACGGCGCTGGTGCGCCCGGTGGTGTTGCCCCTGGCGGATCCGCGGGAGATGCGCTGGGAGACGGAGAAGTCGCCGTTGCCGCGGAACTGCTCGTTGCGGCGGACGACCTCGAGGGTGATCTCCGCCATCTCCTCCTTGGTCATGCCGGGGTCGATGCGGACGTACTGGAGGGAGCGGTAGAGGCGGTCGAGGTGGGCGTCGAGCTTGAAGATGTCGCCGTTGAAGGTGCGCTCGACGTCGAAGACTGCGTCGCCGCCGAAGGCGCGGTCGCCGATGGGCAGGAAGCACTCGCTGTGGGGCTTGAACTCGCCGTTCAGATAGTCGATGAAGTCGGGCATCTCCGCCTCCGATTGCAAATTGCGCGCATGAGCGCTGGAACGCGGCCGGCGAGCAAGGCTACTATGCGCCGACGAACGTTGTCAACCTTCCGCCATGGCCCCACGAGCCGAGAGACTGTTGGCGCTTTCCGCACACATTGAGCCTCTGCGTGCAGAAACCCGCGAGAAGTTCCCTTGACAAGGGTATGGCGTAGTCCTATGGTGTCGCCATCCGACGGGTCACACTGTGCCTTGAACTTGTCGGCAAGGAGGAGCGGACATGAAACGAACGTGGAGAAAGAAGGCACTGCTGGGCATCTTAGCCGTTGCGATCGTGGCGATTGCGGCGTGCGGCGGGGACGACGAGGAGGAGGCGACGAGCGCCACCACCACGGACACCGGCACCACCACCACCGCTGCCGCCGAGACGACCACCACTACGACGACCACGACCACGGAGACGGCATCGACGACGCAGCAGACGACGACGGCCGAGACGACGGCCAAGCCGGCAACGGCGGCCACGGGGCTGGCCTCGCGGGAGGCCCAGACCGCGGCTGCGCCGGTGAGCGAGCACGCCAACGCGGTCATCACCGTGGAAGGCGAGGCCCAGATGGGCGGCACCATCAACCGGGCGGCCTTTGGCGGCTGGAGCATCCTGGACCCGTACGTGAAGGAACACAACGGGGCGATGAACGTCATCTACATGGAGGCCTACTATGAGCCTCTGCTCCAGTACGATGCGCCGTTTGACCCCGCCAAGGGCGTTGTCTACACGCCGAACCTGGCCGAGTCCTGGGAGTTCAGCGGCGACGGAACCAAGCTGACGCTCAGGCTGCGCGATGGAGTCGAGTGGCACGACGGCACGCCATTCAGCAGCGCGGACGTCGCGGCGACCTGGAACCGGCTGATCGACCCGGAATTCGACCCGTCGCCGCAGGCAGCCGCCTCCTTCAAGGAGATCCTGAAGGCGGTGGAGGTTGTGGACGAGCGCACCGTCGTCCTTGACTTCGGCTCGTCGTCCTACATCGCCCTGGCCTATCTGGCCAACCCGATGATCCCCATCACGCCCGCGCACATCCTGGAGAGCAAGGGCAACCTGTTCGACTTCCCCGCGGTGGGCACCGGGCCGTTCATCCAGAAGTGGGCGGACCAGACGCAGGGGATGGGGTACGAGAAGAACCCGAACTACTGGGGCACGGACCAGGAGGGACGACAGCTCCCCTACACGGACGCCATGGAGTTCCCGGCCGTTCCACAGCAGGCCACGCGCCTGGCGCTGCTCCGGGCGGGCAACGTGGACTTCTGGGAAGTCTTCCCAACCATCGGGCCGACGGAAGCCAAGAGCCTGAAGGACCAGATGGGCGACGACATCAACATCCTGAACGTCGCCTCAGGGCTGTGGACCAGCGCGGTGATGAACACGGCCAAGCCGCCCTTCGACAACGTGCTCGTGCGGCGGGCCGTGGCGTACGCACTGGACCGGACGGCCATCGCAGCGAAGGCCAGCGGGTCGGTGGAGGACGGCGGGGGCATCCCCGGCTACTACCTGGACCCGCGTGACTTCCCCGACTTCGTGCTGAGCCCATCGGAGATGATGAACATGCCGGGGCTGAACCCAGCCAACCGCGCCGCGGACCTGGAGCGTGCCAAGCAGCTGCTGGCCGAAGCCGGGTACGCCGACGGGATCACCATCGACGACGGCTGGATCACCTACGGCAGCCAGGAGATCAACAACAACGAGGCCACGCTGTCGGCCACCCAGCTGGAGGAGATAGGCATCAGCGTGGAGTTCACGCCGCTGGAAGGGGCCCTGATGGGCGCCCGGCGCCGGGAGGGTGAGTTCCACATCAGCTCCAGCACCAACGCGACGATCCTGGCGGACCCGCTGGGCGCGTTCCTGCACCACACGAGCAGCGGCCAGTTCCAGCCGACGACTCGATGGAGCAACACGGCCTTCGACGACATGTGGCTGAAGGCCAGCCGCACCATCGACACGGAGGCGCGCAAGGCGATCGTGCAGGACATCCAGCGGTACCTCCTGATGGAGGACGCCGCCGCAATCGCCATCCAGTGGCTCACGAACAACGCGCCGGTCTGGTGGTACGTGAAGAACTACTACCCGGGGCCGACGATCTACGGCAGCCACCACCTGCGACACGTCTGGTTGGAGCCTCACTAGGCACCGATGTTCCCAGGGAGGCAGAACACACGGTAGCAGCCCCCGGCCTGCGTCGACGAGGCGTAGGCCGGGGGTTGTCCCTTGGATAGCGGAGTGTAGACCATGCGAGCCTATGTCCTTCGCAGGCTCCTACAGCTTCCGGTGACGATTCTCATTGCTTCCGTGGTCATGTTCATGATCCTGCGCCTGATCCCGGGGGACATGGTCACGGTCCTCTACTCGGAGTTCGGGCTGGGTGGGGCGGGAGCCCTAGCCCGCCAGCAGGAGATGGTGCTCCGTCAAGAGCTTGGTCTGGACCGACCCATCTACGAGCAGTACTACGAGTGGATGCGCCACCTGCTGACCGGGGACTTTGGCGACTCCTTCTGGCTCAACCGCCCCGCGATAGAGGTCCTAGAACAGCGGATTGCGCCGACCATGGAGATCATGGTCCTGGGCATGATGGTGGGCACCACCATTGGGGTGGGCGTGGGCATCATCGCGGCTGTACGCCAGGACACGTGGCTGGACTACTGGGCGCGTTCGACCGTAGTCGCGGGGCTCAGTATGCCTTCCTTCGTGTCGGGCGTGCTCTTGCTCATCATCCTGGCGTACGGGTTCAATTGGCTGCCATCGGCGCGGTACTTATCGCTCACACAGGACCCCGTGGAGCACATGAAGATCATCATCTGGCCCTCTCTGCTTGTGGGATTCCACATGGCGGCGGGGGTGGCGCGCCTGACCAGGACGCAGATGCTGGAGGTCATCCGAGAGGACTACATTCGCACTGCGTGGGCCAAGGGGCTGCCGGAGCGGCTGGTCATCCTTCGGCATACGCTTCGGAATGCGCTGCTGCCGGTGCTGACGCTTCTGGGGCTTTACGTGGCCAACCTCATCAGCGGAGCGGTGGTGTTGGAGTCGCTGTTCAACGTGCCGGGCATGGGCAGCGGCCTTCTGCGTTCGACGCAGCTGCGAGACTATGCCGTACTCCAGCTCTTTGTCATCGTGATGCTGTTCTACGTGCTGATAGTGAACCTGCTGGTAGACCTGATGTATGCGTGGGTGGACCCGCGCATCCGGCTGCAGTAGGTCGAGGTCGAGGAGACGATGCAGAGCGACCAGACTCTGGACAAGGCTTTCGACGCCGGAAGGATCATACGCAAGAAGCCCACTCTGCTGCAGGGGGCGCTGCGATTCATCGGGGACAAACCCCTGGGCGCCCTTGGGGTGCTTGTGCTGCTGTTCCTGGTCTTCCTTGCTGCGACGGCGGACTTCATCTCTCCGTTTTCGCCAAAAGACACGACGGCCGAGAACTTCCTGGGGCCGAACGGCACCAACTGGTTTGGGACCGACAACCTAGGTAGGGACATTCTGAGCCTGACCATACACGGGAGCCGGATCTCGCTGTTCGTCGGCTTCACCAGCGTGCTCATCGGCGTGACGGCGGCGCTGGTGCTGGCGCTGGTCACGGGCTACTTCGGCGGCTGGAGCGACAGCCTGACGCAGCGCATCGGGGACACGCTGATGGCGTTTCCGGGGCTCATCCTCGCGCTGTTCCTGGTGTCGGTGCTGGAGCCGTCGCATCAGACGGTGGTCATCGCCGTCGCCATCATCTTCCTGGCGCCGTCGGTGCGGACGATCCGGTCGCAGGTGCTGGCGATCAAGAGCACGACGTACATCGAGGCGGCGAGAGCCGTGGGGTGCTCCTCGATACGCGTCATTGCGCTGCACATCTTCCCGAATATCCTGGCGCTGTACGTGGTGGTGGCGAGCCTGAACCTGGGGGCGGCTATCATCATCGAGGCGTCGCTGAGCTTCCTGGGGCTGGGGCCGGCGTCGCAGTCGTGGGGGAAGATGGTGAGCGACGGGAGCCGGCACCTGTTCCTGGAGGGGCCGTGGTGGTCGCTGTTCCCGTCGCTGGCGCTGGCGGTCACGGTATACAGCTTCAACATGCTGGGGGACGCGCTGCGGGACATCTGGGACCCGCGGCTGCGAGGGTCGCGGTAGGCAGGGCAGGCCCCCTGCCTACGCAGGGGCAGGCTCTGCACCGTCAGCATTTCCCCGCCGATCCGCCCGGAGACGCCAGCAGCTAGCGTTCGTCCCCAAACTGACCTTCTCAACCTGCCACGGAAAAGATGCGTCTGCTCTTGCGACCGTGGCTGGGCCCACCCGCCCACCCTGGGGGGGTTGTCTTCGGGGGCCTGCGGCCCCCATGCCCCCGCTGGGGCGCCCCTCCGCCGACGCTGTGGGCGGGTTTCAAACCCGCCCCTACGGGTCCGATTCGCCGGATTTCCCCTCACCAGCCGCTACGTGACGGCCTCCCCCCTGGTGGGAGAGGCGAGGGTACCCTTCAACAGGCACAGGGTGATGCTTCGACAGGCTCACCATGAACGGGTGTCGAGGTTCCTGCCTGCGCAGGAACGACGAGGGTGGAAGGGAAGCGCCCCCGGTATGGCCGCCGGGGGCGCTTGTTGGTCGCAGGGGCAGGCCGGTCGCTAGTTCAGGCGCATGCCGTAGAGCTGCATGACGTTGTCGCGGGTGATCTTGCGCTTGACCGACTCGTCGATGCCGGCGAAGTTCTCTTCGACGATCTTGTGGGACTCGGGGTAGGTGGACATGGTGTGGGGGTAGTCGCTGGCCCACGCGAAGTTGTCCTCGCCGAAGTAGTCGTGCGCCTTGAGGGCCACGGGGTCGTCCATGAAGGTGGCGTAGACCTGGCGCTTGGCGTACTGGCTGGGGGCCTCCTTCAGGGTGGTGGGGTTGGTGTGCATGTGGATGGTGTAGAAGTGGTCAGCGCGGTAGAGGAAGTGGGGGACCCAGCTGACGTCGTTCTCTGCGGAGACGAGCTTGAAGTTGGGGTGCCGGTCCAGGACGCCGGAGAAGATGATCTCCGTGAAGGAGCGCTGGATCTCGTGGGTAATGCACACGGCCCGGAGGTAGTGGCTCTTGAACTTGCCGGCGCCGGTGCTCTCGCCGGCGTGGCCGGCGTTGATGTGGAGGCTGACGGGCATGTTCAGCTCGGCTGACGCCGCCCAGAAGGGCTCGTACATGGGGTCGGCGTAGCCTTCGTCGCCGGGGGGCGAGGCCATGATCATCGACCCGCGCAGGCCGAGGGCGGCGGTGCGGCGTAGCTCAGCCACGCCGGCGTCGACGTCGAGGAGCGGGATGAGGGCGAGGCCCAGAAGGCGGTCGGGGTCGTAGCTGCAGAACTCGGCGAGCCAGGTGTTGTAGGCCTGGAAGAGGGCGAGCTGGAAGGGGGCGTCGGTCATGCGGAAGAAGCTCGCGCCCTGAGTGGTGTAGATGACCTCGGCCTCGACGCCGTCGCGCTCGAGCTCGACCATGCGCGCGCCGGGCTCGTAGGCGGCGGGCGGGCACTCGGCGAAGGTGGCGTCCTGCATGATGCGGACCAACTCCTCGGGCGTTGCGCCTGCGAGGAAGCCGGTGCCGCCAAGCTTGCGCGGCGGGGAGCCGGGCATGACGAAGTACTCGCCCTGCAGGCCGGGCGGGTCCTTCACGAGGCGGGGCGCCCGCTCCTTGAACTCGGAGTCGATGTAGTCCATCCACATGTTGGGCGGCTCAAAGACGTGGGAATCTGCGGAGATCAGCTTGTAGTCGGCCATTGTTCCTCCTCCTCCTCCTTGGGCGTACTTTGCACTGTGGGCTCTAGGCCAGGGGGCTTCCTTCGACGACGCGCTTGCCGTAGGCCTTGACCGAGTTGTCCCAGAGGATCTTGCGCACGCTGTCCTGGGGGATGGGCTGGGCCATCATGCGCTTCAAGGGCTCGGCGGCGCCGAGGGCGTCAGGGTGGGGGTAGTCCGTGTTGAAGACGATGGAGTCGTCGCCGAGGTAGTCGACGACGTACTTGACCGAAGGCTCGTCCGCATCGGCGGCGACGGCGCACTGTCGCAGGAAGTACTCCTGGGACGTAAGCTGCGGGCGGTGGGAGTCGAAGAAGACGGCCTTGCGCCCGTGGCCGTACTCCTCAAGCCGGTCGAGCCAGAAGGGCACCCAGCCGGCCTTGGACTCGAGCAGCAGCAGCCGGAGCTGCGGGAAGCGGTCCAGGAGGCCGGAGTAGATGAAGTGGGCGAGGCTGGTCATGTTCTCGAAGGGGAAGCCCATGGCCTCTTCCATGGCGACGAAGAAGTGGTGGCCGCCATGGTAGCGGGCGTTCACCAGGGGTTGGCCGCTGGAGCAGCCCTCCCCGTGGACGGAGAGGGGGATGTCCAGGTCCTGGACAGTGGCCCACATGGTCTCGTAGTCGGCGTGGTGCCACATCTTCTCCGGGTCGGCCTGTGGGAGCATGACGGAGACTGCGCCGAGGGTGTCGACGGCGCGACGGGTCTCGGTGACCATGGCGGTGATGTCGTTCTTGGGCACCTGGGCGGTGTACTTGAGGCGGCCGGGAGCGCCGCTGCAGAAGTCGTGGGCCCAGTTGTTGTAGGCGCGGGCCATGGCAGAGGCGAAGCCAATGTCCTTGTCGCCGATGCCGCGTCCGCCGCTGGTGGGGAGGCAGACCTGGACGTCCCACCCCTCGCGGTCCATGTCGCGCAGGCGGCTCTCCAGCGTCCACCCCTCGCGCCAGGAGTCGCCGAACTTCTCCTCCATCAGCGACCAGAGGGCCTGGGAGTTGAAGGCGGTGTGCTGGGGCGTGGTCTCGTACGAAAGGATGGAGTTGCCAAGGCGTCCGGTGACGATGGGGCGACGGTCGTAGTATGCGGGCTCGACGTACTTGTCCCAGATGTCCTCGGGCTCGTAGAAGTGGGCGTCAGCGTCAATGACTCGGAGTCCGTCCTTCATCCGCCTCCTCCTGGATCGAACGTGGCTGGGGCCATTCTTGCGCAGGGGGGCGGCGATGTCAATTGCGGGGGTACCGCGGTTGCCCACGGCGTTAGGGCTGGTGAGGGGCTGGGAGGATGGCGGTTAGAGCTTTCCGCGCAGTTTCGGGTCCAAGGCGTCGCGAAGGCCGTCACCGATGAGGTTGATTGCGAGGACGGTGAGGCTCAGGAAGAGCCCTGGGAAGAAGATGACCCATACAGCGATCTTGGCCACGCGTCTGCCATCGCCCATGATGTTGCCCCAGGTGGCGATCTCCGGCGGCACTCCCGTGCCCAGGAACGACAGGCCGGCTTCGATGAGGATGGCAACCGCAAAGACGAAAGTGGCCTGGACCATGATGGGAGCGAAGCAGTTGGGCAGGATGTGGTTGAACATGATGCGCAGCGCCGGGGCGCCAAGCGCGCGAGCAGCCAAGACGTAGTCGACTGCTCGGAGGCTGAGGACCGATGCCCGCGCCACGCGGGCCGTGCGGGGCGTATCGACGACCGTAATGGCGATGATCACGGTCCACATTCCGGGGCTCATGGTCGCAACCAGGGCAATGGCGAGCAGGAACGAGGGGAACGACATGAGGGCATCCATGATGCGCATGATGAAGGCATCGGCGAGGGGGAAGTAGCCGGACACGAGCCCCAAGAGGATGCCCGCTACGGAGGTGAATATCGCCACCGATGCGCCAACCAGAAGAGAGACGCGTGCACCGTATACGACCCGCGTGTAGACATCTCGCCCCAGGTGGTCCGTACCAAACCAGTGGCTGCCCGAGGGCCCTTCCAGGCGGTCTATGACGTTGAGCCTGACGGGGTCGTAGGTGGTGAGGAGGGGCGCCAACAGAGCCATGAGGCTCATCAGCACGATGATGACGAGGCCCAGGAGCATGTTGGGGTTGCGCTGCAACGCTCGGCCGGCGGTCCGGAGCGCCCTCATCAGGCCGCTGCGGCGTTCGTCAATGCCCAGTACGTCGAGCTCGTGCAGCGCTTCTCTCATCCGTATCGAATCCGGGGGTCAAGGTAGGCGTAGAGAATGTCGGTGACGAGGTTGATGAACACGAAGGTGGCGGCCGTGACCAGAATCAGGCCCTGGATGACCGGATAGTCGCGCTTCAGGATGGCTTCGACCAAGGCACGTCCCATGCCGGGGATCGCGAAGACCACCTCGATGATGACGACGCCGCTGATGATGGTGGCCATGCCAAGTCCGATGATCGTGACAATGGGGATGGAGGCGTTTTTCAGCGCGTGCCGGAGCAGGACAAGCCGCTCGGACAGGCCCTTGGAGCGCGCCGTGCGGATGTAGTCCTCTCGCAGCACTTCCAACATGGTGGCCCGAGTGATGCGCGTGGTGAGGGCAGCGGTGGTGAGACCTATGGTGACGACGGGAAGGACGAGGTGCTGGGCCCACTCTCCAACTCCCTCCGAAAAGGGGGAATAGCCCACCGCCGGCAGCACGCCGAGGTTCACGGCAAAGAGGAAGATGAGGTTGTACGCCAGCCAGTATGCAGGCACGGAGAAACCCAAGACCACGTACAACATGATGCCGCGGTCCCAGACGGAGTTGGCCTTCCAGGCGGCAAGCACTCCAAGAGGCACCGCGACGCCAAGAGCTACGATCTTGGAGACGACGCCAAGCACAAACGTAGCTTCAAATCGCTGGGCGAACAGGTCCGTGACAGGCTGACCCGTGAAGATGGAGGTGCCAAGGTCCCCGCGGACAGCACTCCACAGGAACTTTACATATTGCTCGTGCAGGGGACGGTCGAGGCCAAGGTGAGCGCGCAGCTCCTCTATGTCCTCGATCATGATCCAGTCGGACTCGGACTCGCCGAGCAGGAGGTATGCGGGGTCGCCGGGCGTGAGGTGGAGGATGAGGAAGACGAACGTCGCCACGAAGAAAAGGACCGGGATGGCTGCGAGGGTGCGCCGGAGAATATAGCCCTTCATCGCCCCGGCACCTCACGCTGTGTGCAAATCAAGCTCACTCTCGCGGAGGATGGCCTGCCGATGCGGGAGACATGCGGCAGAGCCATCCTCGGGCGGAGCGCATTTTGTGACGGCCTTGGCGCCAGTGGCCGTCTCTACCTATCGAGCCAGGTGTTCGCCAGGAACAGGATGGGGTAGGGCTGATAGCCCTTGAGCCAGCTCCGGGCGGCCGTCAGGGCCTTGAGCTGCCCAATGTGGTATCCGGCGCCCGACTCTTGGTAGTAGAGAGTCTGGATCTCGTTCAGGTACTCCAAGTGCTTCGCCTGGTCGGTCTCGAAGTGGATCAACTCGGAGAGCTCCGTCAGCCGTGCGCTCGGCGCGTAGCGGGACACGAAGGAGCTTACCGGCGCAGTGCGGAACCGGGTGTTGGCGGCGTTGGCCCAGCCGCCGGTGGTGACGAGCATGTTCCAGCCCGACTGTGCGGCGCGCTGCTGCTTCACGGAGGCATCGTCCATGGGTCGGAAGTCCACGTTGAAACCGGCGTCGCGCATGTTCTCGACGAGGACCGATACGGTGTTGAACATCGCCGGCACGTCCTGTGAGGCGAGGACGATGATGGGCTCGCCCGCGTATCCGGCGTCCTCTGCGAGCTGGCGGGCCATGTCCTTGTCATTGATGTTGTAGAGGTCGTTGCCTCCGGTCACGTCGCTCTGCTTGATCTCCCACTCGCCCTCAAAGCCGTCGACGCACCAGGAGAGGAGCGGGCAGAGCTTGTAGAACTCTGTCCTGCCGCCGGACGCCAGCAGCGCCTGGTCGTGGTCCCATGCGGTGACCATGGCGCGGCGCATGGCGATGGTGTCCGTGGGCGGGTTCTCGTTGTTGAACCACGCGAAGGGCCTGATCCCCGGGTCGATGATGTAGGTGTCGATGTCGCTGTTGGCCTCGAGGGTGTCGTAGAAGTCGGGCGAGACGTCGAAGAGGTAGTCGAACTGGCCCGACTCCAGGCCTGCGACACGCGTGGTCTGGTCCGGCACCTCGAAGATGTGGATCTCGTCCGCGTAGGCGTGACGCTTGCCCGCGAGGAAGCTGGACGGCTCTTCACGGGCCACGTAGTCGTCGTAGCGCTGGAGCTCGACGCGGTCGCCCTGGACCCACTCCTTGAGCATGTAGGGCCCGGTGCCGATGAACTCCGTGACCGACTCCTTGTGATCGGTCTCGGCGAGCCTCTTCGGCATCACGTGGGGCACTCGACCCGCCGACGCTGCCAGCCCGTTGAGCAGCGTGGGTACAGGACGAGTGAAGGTGATCCGCAACGTGCTGTCGTCCACCTCTTCGATCTGGTCAACGTTGGCCATGATGATGCCGAAGAAAGCCCTTTCGGAGGAGGCCCTGTTGTAGCGGTCAATGGACGCAGCTAGGTCTGCAGAGGTAACCGCAGTGCCGTCATGGAAGGTGAGCCCGTCTCGGATGGTGAACGTGTAGACCGAGCCGTCGCCGGATATGGCCCAATCGGCCACCATGGGCCTCACTGCGTAGTCGAGGTCAAGGGTGGTGACGTTCTCGTACATGTGGACCGCAACGTTGCGCGTTGCGAAGGCGCTGGTGAACATGTTGTCGAGGGACCCGACGCCCGCCTCGTTGACGGCCTTTATGGTGCCACCGGACTTGGGGCCGTCCATGGCTTCGGCCGCCGGGGTTGCTGCGGCCGGGGCAGGCTGAGCGGAGGCTCCCGTGGCTGTTTCGGTGGTCTCTTCGTCATCACCGCCGCAGGCGACAATGCCGAGCGTCAACGCGAGGACTGCTGCGAGGAGAATCCTGTGTCTTCGTGCGAGCCACTGCATACCGCACCTCCACCACTAATACGAAGCTCTGGTAAGGAACCGATAGCCGTGATGTCCGTATACACCCTTTCACGTCGTTTGTCAAGAGTTGCGGCGTATTATCCGTAGACCATCCGACACTAGGTGAAGGAGAGAGATTGTGAGGCCGATAGGACACTGCGGAAAGCGACGGAAACAGCCGGAGGGTGGTGGGAGGGAGGGGTGGGTGCGGTGCGGTGGCGTCTTGGTGGAGACGGGGTGAGGCGTAGGGTGCGAGGTTCCCCTGCTGAGCAGGAACGACGAACGAGGGCCAGCCGCTACGTCAAGGGCCTTGCAGCGGCTTGACGTGCTGCTGGAGCCAGTCCTTGAGCTGTGCGAAGCGGAAGGAGTTGGTCTCGAAGAGGTGCATGAAGTGGCGGTGCGCCTCATCGTCGTCGCAGTCGATGAAGCTGCCGTTCATCTGCAGGAATACCTCGGTAACAGCAAAGGCCACCCTCTTGTTGCCGTCCACGAATGGATGGTTCATGGCCAGACTTTCGAGCAGGGCGGCGGCCTCCTCGATCAGGCTGTCGTAGTAGCCCATCTGAGGGCGCAGCAACGCTGACTCCAACGCCCCCATATCCCGCAGCCCCGGAGCTCCTCCGAAGCGTTGGACCTGGTCCTCGTGCAACACCAAGATTTCGTTGAGAGTGGGAAAGCTGCTGCTCATTGAGCTAGAAGCTCAAGCAGACGGCGGTGTCTCTCTACGGTCGCCCGGTAATGGGCCATGACCTCAGGGCGTACTCTCTCCTGGGACTTGCTTTCGATGTAGCCGGTCATGGCGTCTTCCAGCACCGCCTGGAACTGGCGGCCTTCCTTCCGGGCGATCTCCCGCATTCTTGCCAATATCTCCGGCGATGCCTGGCTGGAGAACTTCTCACGAGCAACGGCCATGGGAGCGCGCCTCCTATTGGTGTCTCTCCAGTATCAGGCCAGAGCAGCTTGCGGTCAAGAAACGTCTTGACGGAAGTGGGTGAGCAGGCGGGTGGGCGGAGATGGCGTCTTGTGGTGGAGACGGGGGGGAGTCGAACCCCCCGTCCAAGAAGCTCACTGAAGGACCTACTACAGGCTTATCCGGCGCTTGTTTCTCGCCCGGGCCGCCCCCGCCGGCAGGGGCTGGTCTAGGCCAGCCGATTCGTGTCTTACGCCCTCACTGTATCGGCAGCGGTTCGGGTTGCACCCCGATGCGTTGGCGCCCGGTCCTACCCCTCGGGGGAGAGCAGGGCGGACGGACTGCCTATCTAGGCAGCCAGTGCGAGTTCGCGCTCGCCAGTTACTTTTGCGCCGCCGGTTTAACGAGGTTGACGGCACCTCGGCCTGCATTCCTCCAGGGGCACTCCCTGTCGAACCCACGCGTCCCCAAAGGCTCCTGTCCCCGAGGGCTCTATTGTAGCACAGGGGCTATCGCTGCCTCAGCGCGCGCTGGATGTCGCGCTCGACTGCGCGGTCGATGAGGGCCTGCTTCTTCTGGTAGCGGCGTTTGCCGCGAGCGAGGCCCAGGGCGACCTTGGCCACGCGTCCCTTGATGTAGAGGCGCAGAGGCACCAGGGTGAGGCCGCGCTGGGCCGCCCGGCCCATGAGGGCGTCCAGCTCCTTGCGGTGGAGGAGGAGCTTGCGAGGACGCAGGGGATCGTGGTTGTGTACGTTGCCCTGGGCGTAGGGGGAGATGTGCATGCCGTGCAGCCAGAGCTCGTGGTCGTTGGAGTGGGCGAATGCGCCGCGAAGATCGACCTGGCCGGTGCGGATGGACTTGATCTCGGTGCCGGAGAGGACGAGGCCCGCCTCGTGGGTCTCCAGGATCTCGTAGTCGAAGGTGGCGCGGCGGTTGGTGGCGATGGTGCGGAAGAAGCCGGTCTGCTGCGGTGGGTCGGTCCGGCTGGAAGGCTTACGTCTTGACATAACGATATACGTAGAAGCTAGATCGGGCCTATGCCTACCGACGCTGCGGCACGGGGGCGGATCTGGGCGCGGAGGAGGTCCACGGCGCGGTCGAGCTGGGGGTCGGCCTGGTTGCCGCCGAACTCGACGGGGCCGGGGACGACGACGTCCGGCTCGAGACCTTCCTGCTCGATCAGGCGGCCGTTGGGCGTGTACCAACGCTCGGAGGTGTAGTAGAGGCCGCCACCGTCGGAGAGGCCCTTGAGGCGGTTGACGCTGCCCTTGCCGAAGGTGCGGATGCCGACGAGCGGCGCCCGGTCGTGGTCCTGGAGGGCGCCGGCGAGGATCTCGCTGCCGCTGGCGGAGAACTGGTTGACGAGGACGACCATGGGCAGGTCGCGGGCGAGGCCATGCTCCTTCACCGTCCAGTCGCTGCGCTCGTTGGTGGTGCCCTGCTCGTAGACCACGAGGCCCTCCTCGAGAAAGAGGGCGGTAATGTGCGCCGACGTGGAGAGGAGGCCGCCGGGGTTGTTTCGCAGGTCGAGGACGACGCCGCGCACACCCTGGCCCTGGATCTCGCGGAGGAGCTGCTCCATGGCCTCGTCGCTGTTCTCGTAGAAGAAGCGGAGGCGGAGGTAGGCGATGTCGTCCTGGAGCATGGTCCACGAGGCGCTCTCCAGGGAGATGCGGCCCCGGGTCACGACGATCTCCACGACCTCCGTGGAGCCGAGATGACGGATGCCGAGGGTGATGGGCGTGCCGGCTGGGCCGCGCACGACTGAAACGAGGCGGTGGATGGTCCAGCCCTCGACGCTCTCACCCTCCACGGTGATGAGGGCGTCGCCGGCCTTGATACCGGCTTCCTCCGCGGGGCTGTTGGGCATTGGACTGAGGAGGAAGGTGCCGCCGCGGTTGTAGACCTCGGAGCCGATGCCTTCGTAGCGGCCGTCGAAGGCCTGGGCTTCGATGGCGAAACGGTCGGGGGAGACGTAGGTCGTGTGCTCGTCGTCCAGGGCTGTGATGAGGCCGCGAATGGCCGCCTGAGCGAGCTCAGGGGCATCGTGCGTCGTGCCGTCGGCCTCCGCCTGCTCGAAGACGGCGACCCACGCGTCCCACACAGCCGTGAGCTCGGTGGGCGCGCCGCTGGGTAGGCGGTAGCGGTTGTCAGGTTCGAGGGTGGGCGCGCCCTCGGCGTCGCCCTGGAGGGTCTTGGCAAGCTCGCTCACCGCGCCGGCGCCAAGGGCTTCTCCGTCCATGGTGTCCCTGTCGACGAAACCCTCCTCGAGGATGTCCCAGACCTCCCAGAGAGGCGTGAGCGCCTCCAGAGGGATGGTCTCCGGCGCCTCCTCGTAGGGGCTCTGCTGGCAGGATACGGCGGCCAGCAGCAGGCCGAGAGCCGCGACGAGCGCGACCGAGCGCAGAGGCCAGAGGGCCCGACGAGGCGATGGAAATGGGCCGTTAGAACGGAAGTCGAACATAGGTCTTCCTCATTTTAGCATGGTACGGCGGCCGGGAGCGCGCGGATGCGTGGAACAAAGGCCTATGCCGCCTCGTTGAAAGTCACGGGAAGCCCATGCTAGGATAGTGTCGCCTGCACATCGCAGGGCGGCGCATCGTAGCCTCCGTCTATTCGGCACACTAAACCCACTCGGGACGAACGAACGGCCATGGTGAAACGGAACGTAGAACTCCATCGCGGCCTGACCGGCATTTACCTCGACCGGACGTCGTCCAGTTTCATCGACGGCACGGTGGGGAAGCTCCTCTACCGGGGCTACAACATCAACGACCTGGCCGTGCAGTCGACGCTGGAAGAGGTCGTCTACCTGCTGCTGTACGGGCAGCTGCCGACGCGCAGCCAGCTCCAGGAGATGGACGACTACCTGCGCAGCAACCGCGAGCTGCCGCCGGAGATCTACGGGCTCATCGACACCGTGAAGGCCGGGCACCCCATGGACGTGCTCCGGACGGCGATCTCCGCCCTGGGCGCCCTGGACCCGGAGACGACGGACAACAGCGTGGAGGCGACGCGTCGCAAGGGGCTGCGCCTCACCGCCCAGGCCCCGACGATCGTGTGCGCCCACCACCGGATGCGGGAGGGGAAGGAGGTCGTGGCGCCTTCCAAGCACCTGGGGCACGCCGCGAACTTCCTGTACATGTTCTACGGGACGGAGCCGGACCCGGAGGAAGCGCGCTTGCTGGAC
This sequence comes from Dehalococcoidia bacterium, assembly GCA_965205235.1. GTDB lineage: Bacteria > Chloroflexota > Dehalococcoidia > Lucifugimonadales > UBA1127 > CBDBGD01. The sequence goes on along the minus strand of CBDBGD010000001.1, from coordinate 136,542 downwards.
ACGGACTTCATCATCCACGCCGAGCACGGCTCGAACGCGTCGGCCTTCGCCGCGCGGGTGGCGGCATCGACGCTGGCGGACCTGCACTCGGCGGTTGTGTCGGGCATCGCGACGCTGAAGGGCCCCCGGCACGGCGGGGCCGCAGAGGCCGTGATGCGCATGGCCAAGGAGATAGGGGAGCCGGAGCGGGCCGCAGAGTACGCACGGGGCGTGCTGGAGGGCGGCGGGCGCATCATGGGCTTTGGCCACCGGGTGTACAAGGCGGAGGACCCGCGGGCGAGCCTGATGAAGGACCCGGCACGGGCCCTGGGCGAGCGTAGGGGCGAGCCGCAGTGGTTCCAGATCCTCCAGGCGCTGGTGGACGTGATGAAGCCGTACCAGGCCAGGGGCATCTACGTGAACGTGGACTTCTTTGCCGGATCCCTGTACTACCTCATGGGGATACCGGAGGACCTGTTCGTGCCGATCTTTGCGCTGGGGCGCGTACCGGGGTGGACGCTGCAGGTGATGGAGCAGTACACCAACAACATCCTGATCCGTCCGCTGCTGTACTACGAGGGGCCGATGGACCTGGAGTACGTGCCGATCGACCAGCGGGGAGAGTGACGCGAAGGCTTCGCGGCGCCTCCGGGGCATGTCGTCCAGAGCCCCACATTATGTCTGAATCGCCTGTTATGTAAAGCCAAAACCCCCTTGGTATGACATAACAAGTATAGTGCGAAGCACCCAGCGAAAAAGCCAGAGGACCTGACGGAGCCCGAAAAACTGCCTCCGAAGGCATGGGAACAATGGCTGAAGACGCCGGGGCCATCGAGCGGAACTACGGACGCAGCGGGCTCATCGCTCGCACCCTCGCCGCCATCGCCGCGGCGGACCTCGACCCCAAAGCCCTGGACCGCAGCGACCTTCAACCCCTGGACGAGTTCCACATTCGAGGCCGTGCCGCGACGCGGGACCTGGCCACCCTGGCAGGGCTGTCGGAGGGCGCGAGTGTCGTCGACGTGGGGTGTGGGGTCGGGGGGCCGGCGCGGACGCTGGCGGCGGAGGTGGGGTGTCGAGTCACCGGCGTGGACCTGATGGCGGAGTACTGCGAGCTGGCAGAGATGCTCACCGCAGGGACAGGGCTGTCCGGCCGGGTGACCGTGCGGCAAGGCAGCGCGCTGGAGATGCCCTTCGACGACGGAGCGTTCGACGCGGCGTGGATGCAGCACGTGTCGATGAACATCGAAGACAAGGCCCGCCTGTACCGGGAGATACGCCGGGTGCTGCGCGTCGGGGGCGTCCTGGCGCTGAACGAGGTGTACGCCGGCCCCATGGGAGAACGCCGCTACCCGGTGCCGTGGGCTGCGGACGCCGGAATCGACTTCCTGGTGTCGCAGGAGGAGGCGCGGCGCACCATCACCGCGGCCGGAATGCGGGAAGTGCAATGGACGGACGTGACGGAGAAGTCGACGGAGTGGTTTCGGAGCATGCTCGCTGCGCGTCGATCTGGGCCACCGCCTGCGCTAGGGCTGCACCTGCTCGTCGATGACTTTCCGACGCGCGCAGCGAACGTGCTGCGCAACCTGGAGGAAGGGCGCATCACGGTCGCAATGGGGGTCTTCGCCAGGGACTAGGCGTCCGGGGCTAGGCGGCCACGCTCCTTGCGGCTGCACTCTCCGGCTCTCGTGAGGCCGCGAGGCCGTCTTCCACAGCACGCAGCAGACGATCCATGCCCCACCCCTTCTCGGCGGAGATGAGCACGCTGGGGACCTGCGCGGCGGTGAGACCGTCGCCAAGGCCGTCCGGGAAGACGCTGTCGACGCCCATCATGCGGTCGACCTTGTTGAGGACGAGGACTCGGGGCTTCTCGGCGAGGCCCAGCTCGCCGAGGGTCTCCTCGACCACCTGCGCCTGCTCGCCGGCGTTGGGGTGACTGATGTCGACGACCTCGAGGAGGAGATCTGCGTCCTGCAGCTCCTCCAGCGTGGCCCGGAAGGCCGCCACGAGGGCAGCCGGGAGCTTGTGGATGAAGCCCACGGTGTCCGTCAACAACACCTGCCGTCCGTCGCGGACGCTGACGCGGCGGGTGACGGGGTCGAGGGTCGAGAAGGCCCGGTCCTCGACTGCGACAACGTGTTCGCCCGCGAGGGCGTTGAAGAGGGTGCTCTTGCCGGCGCTGGTGTAGCCCACGAGGGAGACCGTGGGCACGCCGGAGCGTCGCCGTTGGCGTCGATGGAGGGAGCGACGGCGTCGAACGTCGTCCAGCTCCGCCTTGAGGCGCTGTATGCGCCGCCGCACGAGGCGACGGTCGGTCTCAAGCTGGGTCTCGCCGGGGCCGCGGGTGCCGATGCCGCCGCCGAGCCGCTCCAAGTGCGACCACTGGCCCGCCAGTCGGGGCAGCAGGTACTGGTGCTGGGCCAGCTCGACCTGGAGGCGGCCCTCACGGGTGCGGGCGTGGCGGGCAAAAGTGTCGAGGATGAGCGCCGTGCGGTCGATGATCTTGACGCCGAGGGCCTCCTCAAGGTTGCGCTGCTGGGCCAGGGTGAGCTCGTCGTCGAACACTGCGAGGGTGTAGTCGAGACTGTGACCGAGGTCCTTCAACTCCTGCAGCTTTCCCTTGCCGAGGTAGTGGGTGGTCAGGTGATCGAGATGCTGGGTGACGGTGTCGAGGACGAGTGCGCCTGCGCCGCGGGCAAGCTGCGCCAGCTCCTCCAGGGAGTCCTCCAGGCTCCAGAGCGCGGCCCTGCGCTTCTGCGCGACGCCAACGAGGATGGCGCGCTCAAGCTCCGGGGAGGTGGAGAGCGTCGTTCTGCTGACGGTGCCTCCTCGTCGTCCGGGCCTAGCGAGGCGCGGGGGCTTTCCAGCCTTCGAGGCGCCGGACGGCCTTCTCCAGGTCTGCGTCGGAGAGGGTGAGGGAGAAGCGGAGGTAGCCCTCGCCGGAGGGGCCGTAGCCTGCGCCGGGTGTGACCACCATGTCGAGGTCGTCCAGCAGCAGCGTGGCGAACTCGGCGGAGGTGTAGCCCTCGGGGACGGCCGCCCAGATGTAGAGGCCCGCCACCGGCGCGGAGACGCGGAGGCCCAGGCCGGTGAGGACGGAGACGAGGCGGTCCCGGCGGGCCCGGTACTGGAGGTTTCGCTCGGCGATGTAGTCCTGGGGCCCGGTGAGCGCGCCGATGGCCATCTCCTGGATGGCCTGGGGGACGCCGGAGTCGATGTTGGACTTGACGTCGAACAGGGTCTTGATGACGTCAGCGTTGCCCACGGCCATGCCCACGCGCCAGCCCGTCATGTTGTAGCCCTTGGACAGCGAGTGGAACTCGACCGTGACGTCCTTTGCGCCGGGGACCTGGAGGGCGCTGGGAGGCCGGTATTCGTCGTAGGCGACCTCGGTGTAGCAGGCGTCGTGGAGGAAGATGATGTCGTTGGCGCGGCAGTAGTCGACGACGCGCTGGAAGTAGTCGAGCGACGCTACGCCGCCGGTGGGGTTGTTGGGGTAGTTGAGCCACATGACGCGGGCCCTGCGCGCGATCTCCTCTGGTATGGCGTCCAGGTCGGCCAGCCACTGGTTCTTCTCGAGGAGGGGCATGAAGTAGGGCTCGCCGTCAGCCATGATTGCGCCGGAGTTGTAGGCGGGGTAGGCAGGCTCCGGCAGGAGGACGACGTCGCCGGGGTCGACAAGGCCGAGGTTGGCGTGAACGATGCCCTCCTTTGCGCCGATGAGGGAGATGACCTCCTTGTCGGGGTCGAGAGGCACGTCGAAGCGCTGGTTGTACCAGTGGGCGACGGCGCGGCGGAACTCGGGCAGGCCCTCGGGGTCGGGGTAGCGGTGGTTGGGGGGAGTGAGGATCGCCTCGTGGAGCTGGTCGAGGTAGGACTGCGGCGTGGGGATGTCGGGGTCGCCGACGCCGAAGGTGATGACGTCCGCGCCCTCGGCGCGCTTCTGGGCGATCTTGCGGTTGATCTCGACGAAGAGGAAGACGGGGAGCCGCTTCAGGCGGTTGGCAACGTGCAATTCAGTCTCCTTCCAAGAACGTGTCGTTCAGTCGGCCCACTCGGCCTCGAACACCTGGGCGACGGGGCCTTCGAGGTATACCTGGTCCCGGCCGTCCCACGTGAGTCGCAGGAGGCCTCCGGGGAGGTTTATGTCAACTCTTTCGTCGGTGTAGCCGTGAAGGCGGGCCGCGACGGCGATGGCGCATGCGCCGCTGCCGCAGGCCATCGTCTCGCCCGCGCCGCGTTCCCAGACGCGTGCGGTCAGGTGGCCGCGGTCGACGACGTTGACCACCTCGAAGTTGACCCGCTGCGGGAAGAGGGGGTGATGCTCGACCTGGGGGCCGAACTCGTGCAGGGCCAGCTCCGCAACGGGCGTGTCGACGAAAGCGACGGCGTGGGGGTTGCCCATGGAGACGCCTGTGACGTTGAAGTTGCCGTTGGGGACGACCACGGGCCAGTCGAGCACAAGCTCGCCCTCTGGCAGGCGGAACTCGGCGCCGGCGCCCCGGGGCCACTGGGCGACGCTCTCGCGAGCGCCGACTATCGCGAGACGGTAGGCGGGGTCGACGGGGACCTCTTCGGGCCGCAGCCGGGGCACTCCCATGCCCACGCGGGCCCGCTGGAAGCTGCCCTGCTCCTCGATGGGAGCGACGGTGCAGAGCCCCGCAAGGGTCTCGATGCGCAGGACGTCCTGCGGCCAGGGCGCGATGCCGCGCTCCAAGGCGAACTTGGCGACGCAGCGGATGCCGTTGCCGCACATCTCGGCCTCGGAGCCGTCAGGGTTGAACATGCGCATGCGGAGGTCGGCGGACTGAGAGGGCAGGGCGAGGATGATGCCGTCGGCGCCCACGCCGAAGTGGCGGTCGCAGACGTCCTGGGCCAGGGCGCCCCAGTCGCGGTCCGTCTCACGAGCGTCGATGACCACGAAGTCGTTGCCGGCCCCGTGCATCTTGGCGAACCTCATCCCGCTACACCTCCACAGGCACGTTCGACCAGTTTAGCGGCGGAGAGCTAGCTACGCAACGGAGGGTCGACGCGGAGAGCCGGCGACGCTGCGGGAGGCATCGTCCGGGGAAGCGGACTCGCAACCGTCGCACGGAGCGGCAGATCGTGCTACGCGCCGTTGCCCAGGATGCGGTCGACCTCGGCCATGTCGTCGGCGGTGAGATGCCACTCCGCGGCCTTGGCGTTGGCCTCGAGCTGCTCGGTCTTCGTCGCGCCGGCGATGACGGAGCTGACCGTGGGGTTCGCCAAGAGCCACGCGAAGGCGAGCTCCAGGACCGAGTGGCCGCGCTCGGCGGCGAAGTTCTCCAGGCCCTCCAGGATGTCGAAGTTGGCATCGGTGAGAGCCTGGGCAGCGCGCTCGTTCCCAGCCAGCCGGGTGCCCTGGGGGGGCGGCTCGCCGCGGCGGTACTTGCCGGTGAGGAAGCCGCTGGCCAGCGGGAAGTAGGGCAGCACGCCGATGTTGTAGGCCTTGCAGAAGGGGATGAGCTCGCGCTCGCAGTCGCGGACGAGCATGCTGTAGTGTGGCTGGACGCTGACAAAGGACTCCAGGTTCAGGGCGCGGGAGGTCCAGATGGCCTCGCAGACCTGCCAGCCGTCGAAGTTGGAGCAGCCGATGTAGCGGACCTTGCCCTGGTGGACCAGGTCGTCCATGGCGCGCAGGGTCTCCTCGATGGGGGTGTCGGCGTCGTGGAAGTGGACCTGGTAGAGGTCGATGAAGTCGGTGTCGAGGCGGCGCAGACTGTCCTCGACCTCGCGCATGACGCTGAGGCGGGAGGCGCCCCGGGAGTTGGGGCCCTCGCCGACCTGGCTGTAGACCTTGGTGGCCAGGATGACGTCGTGGCGCTTGCCTTTGATCGCCCGGCCGATGTACTCCTCCGACAGACCGCCGCCGTAGCTGTTGGCGGTGTCGAGGCAGTTGATGCCGAGGTCGATGGCCTGGTGGACGACGCGAGCGGACGCCTGCGGGTCCATCCTACCGCCGAAGTTGTTGGTCCCTAGCCCGATCTCCGAGACCTTGAGCCCTGAGCCTCCGAGCCTGCGATACTCCATGTCTTCCTCCTTGTGTTGCGCTGTGCCGACGGTCGTCGGGGTGTCAGCCCGCGAGGGGCAGCGCCACGGCCCGGCCGGACTGGGCGCTGCGGGTGACCGCCTCTGTGAACTCCATGTATCGGACGCCGTCCTCGAAGCTGGTGAGGCGCACCGGCTCTTGGCCTCGGATGGCGCCGACGAACTCCTCCTCGACGCGCCAGCGGCCTTCCTTCTCGGCCGGGATGACGATCTCCGCGAGGGCCTTGTCGCCTCGCTTGCCGCCGTAGAGCTTGCCGGTGGGCGAGTCCCAATGGAGCGTGCCCTCGCTGCCGAACAGCCAGATGCCGTCGGACGGGGGCAGGCCCATGACGGCGCTGATTCGCAGGTGGGCCTGCGCGCCGCATGCCATGTCGCACAGCACGTCGACGTGGTCGGGTACGGTGGTGGAGCGGAGGTTGCCGTCGCCGTCCTTGCGGCCGCGGACGTGGACGCGGGTCATGGCCGACACTCGCGTGGCGGGCCCGACCCAGCGCATGAGCGCCTCGTACCAGATGCCCATGGTGAGGATGTTGTAGCCGCTGAGGTCGCGGTCCTGCCTCCAGTGCAGCGGGCCCTCGGTGTCGAGGAAGCCGCCGGAGCTCATCAGCTCGATGGCGAGGATGTCGCCCAGGTAGCCGTCGTTCAGCAGCCCGCGGACGGTCGCGTCGACGCGGAAGGTGAAGGGGGACGGCACGATCTGGGTGACCAGGTCCGGGTGCTCGCGGGAGGCGGCCAGCATCGTGTGGGCCTGCGACGCGCTCATGGCCATGCGGGCCTCAGTGAGGACGTGCTTGCCGCGCGCCAGGGCGCGCAAGGTGACGGGGCAGTGCATGTAGGGCCATGTGCCGATGCAGATCGCGTTGGTGTCGTCGGCATCGACCAGGTCCGTCCACCTGTCGTAGACCGTGGGGATGCCGAACTCCTTGGCCGCACGCTCGCTGGAGGCGCGGCTACGGTTGACGACGCTGACAACCTGGACGCCGTCCTGGGCCTGGAAGCCGGGAATGTGCATGAGCCGGGTGTTGGCGCCGGCCCCGACGATGCCGATGCGAATGGGTGTGTCGCTCACGGGAACTCCTTACGTGCGCAGGGTACGCGGGACGCCCCACGGAATGACGTGCGGGACGCGATTATACGGGCGCTGGGCGCGTTCAGTCCAGAGGCGCGGGCAGGCGTGGGGTAAGGAGGAGCGGCGGCGGCCTGGAAGTGACGGTTATGTAAACTGCGCTATGAGGCCCAAGACCACCGTGATAACGACGGCCGCCAGGAACCATCCGGCGACCGGCAGACCTCTCCGCCTTCGCTGCGGGCCGCCCGCGCGTGCCTCGTCGATCATCTGCTGGCGCTGGGCCGCCTCCAGGCGCTGCTTGTGGCCGGCCTTGCCGACCTGGCGCATGATCTCCGGGTGGTGTCCTCCGGGGCCTGGAAAGTGCATCACATCACCTCTATGGCCACTGTACGCCCCGATGTGAAGGGCCGCAACCCCTCAACCGGCGCAATCTCGCTCCTGGCGCAGCTCTCGGAGGAAGGCGACGTCGGCCTCGCGCAGCGGCGCATCGGGGGCGAGGCCCTGCGACTCGCGGACGAGGGCGTCGAGTTCACCGTCGATCGTGCAGTCGCGGAGGGCGTCGTAGACCTGTGACGTCACGAGGCCATCACGCACGAACCGGCGCACGGTGTCGAAGGCGTCCCGAAGGCTGGGATGCTCGCGTCCGTAGTAGTCGCGGGCTCGCTGGACGTTGTTGTAGGCCTCGAAGTTCTCGCACGCCACGAGGAGCATGCCCATGAGCCGCACGTCGTCGGGCGCGCCCTCCATTCGCTCCGGGTAGTAGTAGTAGAGGATGACCTGCTCCATCCAGGGCTCCACGGTGACGCCCAGCGTGCGTAGATCCGGTTCCTTCTTGGCGAGCACCCTACGCACACGCCGGTCGAAGCCCATGCGCATCTCGACGTGCTGGACCACGCGATCGTCGATGGCGAGGCCCGCGGCCTCCAGGGCGGGATGCGCGAGGTCGAGGAAAGCCTGGGTGGCGTCGTCTTTCGAGACGTTCGGGTAGCGGCGGACGAAATCAGCGACGCGCACGGGGAGGCCCGCGGACTGCGCGGCCTGGAAGATGCGGCCGAAGAGCACGGCGTCCATGCCCGCGCGGCCTATGTCGTGGAGGAGGGCGGCGACCTCCAGCTTCCGGAGCGTGCCGCCGTCGATGCCGAGACGGCGGGCGACGGCCAGCACCATGTCCGTCGTGCGGGCGGCGTGGGCCTTGTCGTAGCCCGGGATGACGCGGCCGGGGCGCTGTGGGTCCGGGACGTCGTACAGCGCGAGGAGGGCGGCGCGGTCGATGGGTGGAGGGTCTGGCGCGGGGAGGAGCGATCCTGCAGCGTACGTGAGGGCAGGCCACTCCGACAGCACGCGCTCCGCCTGCTTCGCCTCCGTGCCGTCGGCGGTGAGCCAGTGGATGCGGGGGTCTGCGGGCTTGAACCACGCGTACTGCCGCCGGGCCAGGCGGTGGTGCGCCGTCCGAATCTGCCGGGATGCCTCATCAAGGGTGATTTCGCCGGCCACGTGCCGGGCGAGCTCGCGGTAGCCCATGCTGGATAGCGACGGAAGGTCGGGCGAACGGTCCGCCGCGAGGATGCGTTGCACCTCGTCCACCCAACCGTCGGCGAGCATCTGCTCCACGCGTGCGTCGAGGCGGCGGTGGAGGTCGGCCCGGGAGGGGGCGTCGAGTCCGAGGACGAGGGCGTCGTAGGGCGGGGGCCGCTTCCCACGCGCCTGGGCGAGGGGGATGCCGGTGGCGGCAAGGACTTCGAGGGAGCGGACAACTCGGCGGACGTTGCGAGGGTCGATGCGCATGGCCGCCTCGGGATCGACGGATTCAAGGCGGCGGTGGAGGGCTGCGTGGCCCTCGCGCTCGGCGAAAGCCGTCAGCTCGGCCCGCAGGTCGGGTTGCGGCGGCGCTGCGGGCGTCTCCCAGCCTTCGAGGAGCGCCCATGCGTACTGGCCGGTGCCGCCCACGAGAACGGGCAGCGCCCTGCGTCGGTGGACGTCGGCGATGGCGGCGCGGGCCAGGGCGAGGAAGTGGGCGAGGCTGAAGTCGTCGTCGGGGTCAGCGACGTCGTAGAGGTGGTGGGGGATGGCGGCGCGGTCTTCGAGCGACGGCTTGGCGGTGCCGACGTCCATGCAGCGGTAGACCTGGCGGCTGTCGACGTTGATGATCTCGCCGCCATGGCGCTGGGCGAGCTTCAGGGCCAGCGCACTCTTGCCGACGCCCGTGGGTCCGACGATGGCCAGCAGCGGGGCTACGTGAGGACGGGGAGCGCTGCGGTGATCTCTGTCGACGCCCACAAGGTCACCGTGGGGCCTACTGCCCCAGGCCGCCGCTGCCCTTCGCCTGCGCCGTGATGCGCACGATCTCGGCGAAGTCGTCGGCCTTGAGGCTGGCGCCGCCGACCAGTGCGCCGTGGACCGCGGGTACGGCGGCGAACTCGGCGATGTTGCCTGGGTTGACGCTGCCGCCGTACAGCAGCGGGACGTCGAGCGCGGCGTGCTCGCCGAAGATGGCCGCGAGGCCTGCCAGAATGGGACCGCCCATGACGTGCGCGGCGACGTCGGGGGTGGCCGCGACGCCGGTGCCGATGGCCCACACGGGCTCGTAGGCGATTGCGAGCCCTCCGGGGGCCTCAACAGCGTCGAGGGCAGCCTGGAGCTGGGACCCGACGACGGCCTCCGCCTGCCCTGCCTGCCGTTGCTCCAACGTCTCGCCGACGCAGAGGATGGGGGAGAGGCCGACGGCCAAAGCCGCCTGCACCTTGCGGGCTATGGCCGCGTCGGTCTCGCCGAAGTGCTGACGCCGCTCCGAGTGTCCGATGATGACGAACTCGCAGAGCTCGGCGAGCATGGGGGGCGCCACCTCACCGGTGAAAGCGCCTTTCTCCTCGGAGTGCATGTTCTGTGCGCCGACGTGGATGCCGGAGCCTAGAAGCACGTCCCGGCAGGCGAGGAGGTAGGGGAAGGGCGGGCACAGCACCACCTCGACGCCGGAGATGCCCGCGACCTTGTCTCGCACTCCGTGGGTGAGGCTGCGGGCCTCCTCCAGGGTGGTGTGCATCTTCCAGTTGCCGGCGATGATGGGCGTGGGCACTGCGGCCTCCTTGCGTGCGCTACGGTCCGAACTTGGTGAGCTTGCCCGCGTGGGCCAGCGCCAGAAGCATCGCCTGGTTCGCTGGGATGGTCCCCAGGGAGCCGGTCGCAAAGGCGCGCTCGTCGAAGGTGTCGACGCCTTCACCCAACGTCCATTTGGAGCGCAGGAGGAAGGGGACGGGGTGCCACGTGTGGTTCGCCATGATCGCCGGCGTGGCGTGGTCGCCGGCGACGAGGAAGACGTCGGGGTCAAGCTCCAGGAGGGACGGGATGAAGGTGTCAAGCTCCTCCAGGGCCCGGACCTTGGCGTCGAAGTCGCCGTCCTCGCCTGCGGCGTCGGCGGGTTTGTAGTGGACGTAGAAGAAGTCATGCTCGCTGTAGTGGCGATGGAGGGTCTGCACCTCTTCGGCAAAAGTGGAACCGGCGTCGATGACGTGCATGCCCAGCGTGTGGGCAAGGCCGCGGTACATGGGGTACGCGGCGATGGCCGCGGGGTTGAGCCCGTAGGCTGCGCCCATGGGCGGGAGGTGGGGCAGGCTGGAGACGCCTCGGAGCAAGACCATGTTCGCGGGCTGCTCTTCCCGGAGGACGCTCTGGGCCTGGGCGACGAATGCGTTGAAGGCTTGGGCCGTTCGCTCACCCTCCGGGGCTGACGCGTGGACCTCCAACGGCGGCACGCCCATGCGGCCGGGGTCCATCTCGGTGACCTGGTCGCTGAGGCCGTCGCCGCGCAAGCGGAGGACGAAGCGATAGTCCTTCACGGGGTAGACCCTGGCCTCGAAGCCGGGCACCTCGATGCGGTCCAGGGCGTCGACGAGGGGGGCGGCGGCCTCCGTGGCGATGCGGCCGGCGCGACGGTCGATGATGTTGCCGTCGGCGTCGACGGTGCAGAAGTTGCCGCGGGCGGCGATATCGCCCTCTTGCAGATCGACGTCGATGCCCAGGGCCTCCAGGACGCCGCGGCCGATGAGGTACTTCACAGGGTCGTAACCGAAGAGGCCCAGGTGGCCGGGGCCGCTGCCCGGAGCGATGCCGGGAAGCACCGGCACCGTGAGGCCGCAGGCGCTCTGCTGGGCCAGCCGGTCCAGGTTCGGGATGTGGGCGGTCTCCAGCTCCGACCGACGGGTCTCAGGGTGCGCCAGGCCGCCCAGGCCATCCGCCACAAGCATGACGATGGTCGACGGGGTGCTGACGACGATGTCCCTCAGGTGGGGAAAGTCGATCATGCGCGCTCCTCCTGACTACTCGTGGAGCCTAGTGCATCAACGCGGCCAGTCCGGGAAGCTGCCTGCCCTCCAGGAACTCGAGGGAAGCGCCCCCTCCGGTGGAGACGTGGGTCATGCGGTCGGCCAAGCCAAGGGTGGTCACCGCCTCGCCGGTGGAACCTCCGCCGATGACCGTCGTTGCCGGCAGGGCAGCGATGGTCGCCGCCAGCGCACGGGTGCCGTGGGAGAAGGGAGGGAACTCGAAGACGCCCATGGGGCCGTTCCAGAGGACCGTGCGGCAGGTCTGCAGGGCATCGCTGTACCGCTCGGCAGATGCTGGGCCTATGTCCAACACGAGCCAGCCGGGAGGCACGTCACCGGCGGACACCGTGCGATGGGGAGCGTCGGCTGCGAACTCACTCGCAGCGACGACGTCGTGGGGGAGGAGTACGTCGACGCCGCGGGCCTGGGCCTCGGCGAGGAGGCGGCGGGCTTCATCGACCTGCTCCTCGTCTCCACCGGATGCGCCACCGCCGTACCCCTGCGCACGGAAGAAGCTGGCTACCATGCCGCCGCCGATGAGGATGCGGTCGACCTTGTCGAGAAGGCTCTGGAGGACGGGGAGCTTGTCACTGATCTTGGCGCCCCCCACGACCACCGCGAATGGCCGTTGCGGGTCGTGCAGCACTGCGCCTAGCATCTCCGCCTCTTTCTCCAGGAGGAAGCCTGCGTAGGAAGGGAGGAACTTCGTGATGCCGACGGTGGAGGCGTGCGCGCGGTGGGCGGCGCCAAAAGCATCGTTGACGAAGAGGTCTGCGAGCGAAGCGAGGTCACGAGCGAACGCGGGGTCGTTCTTCTCCTCGCCTGCGTGGAAGCGGAGGTTCTCCAGGAGCAGGACATCGCCGGGGCCGAGGGCATCCACCGCCCCTGCAGCCTTGGGGCCGATGCACTCCTGGACGTAGCCCACGGAGCAGCCGAGGAGCTCGCTCAGGTGCTGGGCCACGGTGCCCAGGCGCAACGACTCGTCGACTGCCCCTTTCGGCCGGCCCAGGTGGGAGCAGAGGATGACCCTGGCGCCGTGCTCGCGGAGGTGGCGGGTGGTCGGCAGCGAAGCCCGGAGGCGAGTGTCGTCGGAGACGCGGCCGTCGGCGAAGGGGACGTTGAAGTCGACGCGCACGAGCACGCGCTTGTCTTCGAGGTCGGCTTCGCCAAGGACCCGAAGCGCCATCGTATAACTCCTCTTGGAGGCGGAGTCTCTAACCTGGGAAGGAGTGTACGAGCTCTCCCCAGGCTTCCCGTACGCCCGACGGGGGCAGGCCGTGCTGCTCCAGTAGCGCCAGAGCTTCATCGAAGGTGTCCTGGACGAGCTGCTGACAGGACTCTCGAGCGCCCACCCCATCGAGGATGGACAGCAACCCGGGGACGTCGGTCGGCTCCAGGACGCGCTTGAGATAGAGGGTGCCCAGCTCCCGCTTCGTGCGCAAGTCGCCCTGCTCCAGAGCGTGGACCACAGGCAAGATCTTGCTCTTGTTGAGGATGTCGCCGGTCGCGGCCTGCCCCCACAGGCTGCCGATCTCCCGGTGCACCTGGAGGGCCAGGCCGAGCTTGCGCCCGGCGGTCGCCACTGCGGCCTGGGTCGCTTCCGAGGCCCCGGTGAGGAGCGCGCCCAACTGCGCAGCACAGCCGATCAGCGCGCCGCTGCGGGCCTCGGCCATGCGCATGTAGGCGGCGCGAGTGACGTCGATGCGATCCTGCAGGACGAGGTCCGTGTACTGCCCCTCGCAGAGGGCCAAGCACGCCTGATCGAGAATGCGAGTGGCCTCCAGCACCGTGTCGTCCGGGACGCCGGCGCAGCTCAGCCGGAAGAGGGCAAGGCGAGCGAGCGCGTGGAGACCGTCGCCTGCGTTGATAGCCTGGCCCGGCCCCCAGTGCCACCACACCGCGGGTCGATGGTCGCGCTCCGGGTTGCCGTTCTGGATGTCGTCGTGGATGAGGGAGAAGTGGTGGACAAGCTCGACGGCCGTGGCGGCTGGGAGGGCGCGTTGCACGTCGCCGCCTAGCATGTTGCACGTGATGAGGCACCAGGAGGCGTGGAGGCGCGGGGTCGCCGGCGGGGCCTGCGCGATGCCGTGCTCATCCACCCACCCCATGTGATACTCCATCAGCCGGTAGAGGGGCTGGGTCCGGTCATGGAGCGTGGACCGGAGAGCGGCCTCGATGGACGCCGACAGTTGGGCGAGGTTGTGTGACTCGGCCATCAGCGGGTGGGCGCAGGGGCCGCGCTGTCCCAGACCTCCTTCAACATCTCCCAGGAGACGGCGCCGAGTCGGAGGATTCGAGGCGGGCTCTGTGTTATGTCGAGGACGGTGGAGGCGCGACCGTCCGGCGGAGGGCCGCCTTCGATGATGAGGTCCACGCGTTCGCCGAGCTGTCGCCGGACCTCCTCCGCTGTGTGGGGGGACGGGCCGCCGCTCAGGTTTGCGCTGGTGCCGGTGATGGGAGCGCCGAGAAGGCGGGAAAGCTCGCGAGGCACGGGATGGTCGGGCACGCGCACGGCGACCGTCCAGCCCCGCGCTGCGATGATCGCAGGCACGCTGGAGGCCCGCGGGACGACGAGGGTGAGGGGCCCCGGCCAGAATCGACGCGCCAGAGTCCAGGCCAAGGGCGGCACGTCGTCGCACACCTGGGAGAGAGACTCGGGCCCGGAGAGGAGGACGGGCAGCGGCATGCCGTGAGGGCGACCCTTGATGTCGAAGACCTGCTCCACCGCTGCGGGCTGGGTGATGTCAGCGCCGAGGCCGTAGAGGGTGTCCGTGGGATACGCAACCACGCCGCCCTGGCGCAGAATATCGGCGCCGCGGGCGATCTGCTCCGCGAGGGACTGTTCGTAGGACTGCACCAGACCGGGTCTCCTGCGGGCACGGCATTGACGGAAAAACGGTGATTGGGAGGCTTCTCCGTACCTTGACCGAGTATACCACGGATGGTAGTCTGCCATAGACCCGCGCGACGAAAACCGTAGGTAGGATGCCACAACCCGAAAGGTCCGCTACAAGCCGCCACATCGCCACCAGCGACGATCTGGAGATCTCCGCCTACCTGGAGATCGCCGAGGGGAAGCTGGGCCAAGTTGACGACACAGACCAGCCGCAGGGAGCGGAAGAGGCGATCGTGGTGCTGGACTACGGCTCCCAGTACAGCCGCCTCATCGCCCGCCGCGTCCGAGAGTGTCGCGTCTACTGCGAAATCCACCCGCACGACGTTTCCGAGGAGCAACTGGCGCACCTGAACGTCAAGGGCTTCATCCTTTCGGGCGGGCCTAACAGCGTGTACGACGCCGGCGCGCCGCAGATCATTCCTCGAGTGCTGGAAGGGAAAGCGCCCGTGCTGGGAATCTGCTACGGGATGCAGGCCCTGGCGTACCACCTGGGCGGCAAGGTTGCGCCGACGCCGGTTCGAGAGTACGGGCACGCCGTCCTGCACCAGGACGCCGGCGGGCATCCGCTGTTCATCGACCTGCCTCCGTCGCTTCCGGTGTGGATGAGCCACGGAGACCAGGTGTTGGAGGCGCCGCCCGGATTCCGCTCGATGGCGTACACCGAGAACTCGCCCATCGCCGTCATGGGGAACGATGCGGGGGTCATCGGGCTGCAGTTCCACCCCGAGGTGGTACACACACCAGCCGGGCGGCAGATCATCGACAACTTCCTGCGGCACGTGTGCGGGTGCCGGGGCACGTGGACACCCGGCAACTTCATCGCCGAGTCGGTGAGGCGCGTCCGCGAGCAGGTGGGAGAGGGACGGGTCATCTGCGCTCTGTCGGGCGGGGTGGACTCGGCCGTGACGGCGATGCTCGTACACCGTGCGGTGGAGAGCCAGCTGACCTGCATCTTCGTCGACAACGGGCTGCTGCGCCGAGAGGAGCCTGAGCGTGTGCTGCGGACGTTTCGACAGGGCGTGGGCCTGAACCTCGTACACGTGGATGCGTCGGAACGCTTTCTGGGGGCGCTGGAAGGCGTGGAGGACCCGGAGAAGAAGCGGAGGGTCATTGGGGAGACCTTCATTCGGGTCTTCGAGGATGCGGCGGAGGAGCTGGAGGAAGTGGGCTTTCTCGCCCAGGGCACGCTGTACCCGGACGTCATCGAAAGCAGCCCGCGGGAGACCAGCGCTGCGGCGAAGATCAAGAGCCATCACAACGTGGGCGGACTGCCCGAGACGATGCGCCTTTCTCTGGTCGAGCCACTGCGCTACCTCTTCAAGGACGAGGTGCGCGAGGTGGGAATCGCACTGGGTCTGCCGGAGGACATGGTCTACCGTCAGCCATTTCCAGGCCCCGGGCTGGCCATCCGGGTACTGGGAGACGTGACCCCGGAAAAGGTGGAGATCCTGCGCGCCTGCGACTGGATCGTCATGGACGAGATCAAGGGTGCGGACCTCTACCGGCAACTGTGGCAGAGCTTCGCAGTGCTGACCGACGCACGAAGCGTGGGGGTCATGGGGGACCATCGCACGTACGGTCACGTCGCAGCGATCCGGGCCGTTACGTCAGAGGACGCCATGACCGCCGACTGGGCCCGCCTTCCCTACGAGGTGCTGGCCAGAATCTCCTCGCGCATCGTCAACGAAGTGCCACAGGTCAACCGGGTGGTCTACGACATCACCTCCAAGCCGCCGGGGACAATAGAATGGGAGTAGCCCCCCTTGACGCAGGAGGTAATATGATGTATGTTGTAGTGCGCAACAAC
This sequence comes from Dehalococcoidia bacterium, assembly GCA_965205235.1. Lineage (GTDB taxonomy): Bacteria > Chloroflexota > Dehalococcoidia > Lucifugimonadales > UBA1127 > CBDBGD01. The sequence goes on along the minus strand of CBDBGD010000001.1, from coordinate 120,403 downwards.
GGAGGGGCCCGTGGACTATGAGATGGAGGGGTACATCACCGTCCCGGAAGCCGCACAACGGCTGAGCCGGTCCACAGAGCAGGTGCGGCGCTACCTCCGGGAGGGGAAGCTGCCCGGGCGGCGTATCGGGAACCAGTGGTTCATACGGGAGCCAGCCGTTCTGTACCAGACACGGCCGGCGGACACGGAAACCCTGCGGCAAGAAGGACCGAGGGAAGACGGGGGGGAACCAACGATGAGAGACGAGAGAATGGAGATCTACGAGAGGATCCGCAGTCACAGGGAGGAGATCCGCCGGCGCTGGGAGGCTGACTGCGTACTCATTGACGCCGCAGAGTTCGTGCGCGAGCTCCGCGAAGAAGAGGCACGCTAGGCTTGCCGCTCCGCTGCGTCGACGCCAGCTTTGTCGTGGCATGGTTGGTGCCGTCGCAGGGCTCGGCGGCGGTGGAAGAGGCGTGGCTCCCCTACGTGCAGGGCCAAGACGACTTCATCGCCCCGGCGCTACTCTACCCCGAGGTCGTCTCGACCATGCGTCGGCTGGCGTGGCGAGGCCTGCTTCCGGAGCAGGGCGCGAGACGGCTCGTCACCGACTTCCTCGCGCTGGACATTCCCACACACACGCCTCCAGGACTCTACCAACGCGCCTACGAGCTGGCGGCCCGCTACAGTCGTGCGACCGTCTACGACATGTGCTACCTGGCGCTGTCGGAACAGTTCTCCTGCGACCTCCTGACCCTCGATAAGCGGCTGCACGGCGTGGCGCAGTGGGACTTCCCGCTCGTGAAGCTGGTACAGTGATGCGGATACTGGTGGTGGGCGCAGGAGGACGAGAGCACGCCATCGCATGGCGTCTCCGATCGTGCCCGGGGGTGACGGACGTTCTCGTGGCGCCGGGCAATGCGGGGACGGCACAGATTGCCACGAACCTGCCAATCGAGGCGACGGACCTGCCCGGGCTGCTGGAAGCGGTCCGCACGCAGAACGTGGACATGACGGTGGTGGGACCGGAGGCGCCGCTGGCCGCGGGCATCGCCGACCTGTTTCGCTCGCATGGGCTTCGAGTTGTGGGTCCGACGCGTGCCGCAGCGCAGATCGAAAGCTCCAAGTCCTATGCCAAGTCGCTGATGGCCAAATATGGTATCCCCACCGCGCAATCGTGGGTTTTCGACTCGCCCGCGGAGGCGCGCGCCCACGTCGCCGAGGCCCCGATACCCCTGGTCGTAAAGGCCGACGGCTTGACGGGCGGTAAAGGCGTGACTGTGTGCTACAGTCGCGACGAAGCTATGCGCGCACTGACGGCGTGCATGGAGGAGCGAGTCTACGGCGACGCCGGCACCAGAGTCCTCGTCGAGGAGTACCTGGAGGGCCAGGAGGTGAGCGTCTTCGCTTTCACGGACGGGGTCTCTATCTCTCCCTTGACGGCTGCGTGCGACTACAAGCGACTTCTGGAAGGCAACAAAGGTCCGAATACCGGGGGGATAGGGAGCTACAGCCCACCCCCGTTCTGGTCCGAGGCGTTGAGCCAGGAGATAGAGGAGCGAATCGTACACCGCACCTTGCACGCCTTAGCTCAGGAGGGCCATCCCTACCAGGGAATGCTCTACGCAGGGCTGATGCTCACGGAGAAGGGTCCAAAGGTCCTGGAGTTCAACTGCCGGCTGGGCGACCCGGAGGCACAGGTGGTCCTGCCCCGGCTGACGTCCGATTTCCTGGACGTGTTGACGGCCGTGGCCGATGGTACACTGGACTGGTGCCCCGTGGAGTGGACAGGCCCGGTGTGCGCGGGCGTCGTGTTGGCATCGGAGGGCTACCCACTGGAGTACAAGACCGGCCATCCGGTGAGCGGCCTGGACGCTCTGGACCCGGACGCGTGGGTGTTCCATGCAGGCACTCGACAGGACGGCGAGGAGGTTGTCACCGCCGGCGGTCGGGTGCTGATGGTGGTCGGCCAAGGAACCTCGCTCGAAGAGGCAAGGGAGCACGCGTACCGGAACGTGGAGCGAGTCCACTTTTCGGGCGCGTACTATCGACGGGACATCGGAGCGTGAAGAGCGGGACGAGGCCGACACGCTCATAGGGAACAGGCTGAACAGCCTGACTATACTTGACGTCGGAAGGAGGCCCTAGCTTGAGCGCTGAAACTACCACCCCCCTGGTGGGCCTGGTGATGGGAAGCCGTTCGGACGAGCACTATCTCGAGGATACCTGCAAAGTCCTGGACGACATGGGGGTCCCGTACGAGGTCCACGCGCTGTCTGCGCACCGGACACCGGACAAGGTTGCAACCTACGCCCGAACCGCACAGGAGCGGGGCCTCGAAGTGCTCATTGGGGCTGCGGGAGGCGCCGCCGCTCTACCTGGGTCCTTGGCGGCGCTGACGGAGCTGCCGGTCATTGGCATTCCCTTGCCGAGCAGCGAACTGAAGGGGGTCGATTCTCTCTACGCCATCGCGCAGATGCCGCCTGGCGTGCCTGTAGCCTGCGTGGCCATTGGCGCGTGGGGCGCCCGCAACGCAGCCTACCTGGCGGCGTCGATCCTTGGGTTGAAGCATCCGACGATTGCCGCCAAGTACCGGGAGTACCGTGATCGGTTGAGGGCGGGTTAGCGCAGTGTCCGAGACACAGCCTACGAGACACGAACCCGGCCTAGCGTTGCTGGTCGACTTCGACGATACTGCGGCCGCGCAGAACGTCGCCGAGCTGCTGCTGGAGCGCTTCGGCGGCGACGAGTGGCGGGAGATCCGGGAGGGGTTCCGCCGGGGCGAGTCGAACCTGCGGACGTACCAGGAGGACGCCTTCGCCACGACCGAGGCGTCGGAAGAGGAGATGCAAGAGTACGTCAAGCAGAAGGCTGCCTTGCGTGAGGGCTTCCTCGAGTTGGTGCGATATTGCCTAGCGAATGATATACAAGTGGCTATCGCTTCCAATGGCCTGAATTTCTATATTCGGGCGTTGCTGGACAGGCACGATCTGACCAAAGACATGCCCGTGTACGCTGTCGAGTCGCGAGGAGCACCTGGCGATGTCGACTACGCCTACCCGTACGCGACGGAGGCGTGCTGGAAGTGGGGCAACTGCAAGTGCAAGGTGCTGCAGGAGTACCGGGACAAGGGGTGTCGCGTGCTGTTTGCCGGTGACGGCACCTCCGACGCCTGTGCAGCAGGACGCGCTGACTTTGTGTATGCGCGGTCGAAGCTGCTGGAGCACTGCCGAGAGATGGGCATCCCGCACCAGGCCTTCGAGGAGTTCACCGTCGTGCTCGACGACATTCGACGTCGCCGGGCCGCATGGCCCGTGGGCCGGACGGAGTAGGCTATGGTATTCTGTGGTAGCAATCCTTCCTAGGACGTCGCTGCATGATCGACCGCTACTCGCGCCCGGAAATGAAGCGGGTCTGGTCCGAGGAAAACAAGTACGACCTGTGGCTTCGCGTCGAGCTGGCGGCGTGTGAGGCCTGGACGGAGGAGGGGGTCATCCCTTCGCAGGACATGGTCCTTCTCCGCCAAGCCAGGCACGACATCGACCGCTTGCAGGAGATCTTCCAGCGCACCCGTCACGACATGACAGCCTTCACGCGCTCGATTACGGAGCGCCTGGGGCCCGAGGGGCGATGGATCCACCTGGGGCTTACGTCAAGCGACGTACTGGACACAGCGCTGGCCCTCCAAATGAAGGAGGCAGCGGAGCTGCTGGACCGGGACATGTGCGCGCTGCGGGACGTGCTGCGGGACCGAGCGGTCGAGTTCAAGGAGACGTCGATGATGGGGCGCACGCACGGCGTGCACGCGGAGCCCACCACGTTCGGGCTGAAGCTGGCGCTGTGGTGGGTGGAGGTGGAGCGGCAGAGGCAACGCCTGGCGCGAGCCACGGAGGAGATCGCCGTGGGCAAGATCTCCGGCGCCGTGGGCACCTACGCCACGCTTTCGCCGGCCCTGGAAGAGCGAGTCTGCGCCCACCTGGGGCTGGCGCCGGACCCGGTGTCGAGCCAGATTGTCCAGCGGGACCGTCACGCGCACTTCCTGACGACGCTGGCGCTCATTGCAGCGTCGCTGGAGAAGTTCGCAACGGAGGTCCGGCATCTGCAGCGCACGGAGGTACGGGAGGTCGAGGAGCCGTTCGGCGAAGGACAGACAGGCTCGTCGTCGATGCCCCACAAGCGCAACCCGGAGCTCTCCGAGCGGGTCTGCGGCCTAGCCCGGCTGGTGAGGGGACACGCCGTGACGGCCCTGGAGAACGTGGCCCTCTGGCACGAGCGGGACATCAGCCACTCGTCAACGGAACGTCTGACCCTCCCCGACGCCTGCCTGGCCCTGGACTACATCCTGGACCTGTTCACCGGCGTCGTACGGGGACTGCGGGTCTACCCCGACCGGATGTGGAGCAACATGGAGTCGACCAGAGGGCTGGTCTTCTCCCAGCGCGTGCTCCTGGCCCTGGTCGAGCGTGAGATGAGCCGGGAGCAGGCGTACAGCGCAGTGCAGCGGAACGCACTTCGCGCCTGGGATGAGGGCGAAGACCTGCGCGATCTCCTACGCCGCGATCCCGACGTGTCGGGTACACTATCAGGGCAAGAGTTGGAGGAGCTCTTCGACTACGGCTACTACACGCGTTATGTCGACCAAATCTTTGAACGATTGAGGTTGCAATGACGACATCATCCGCCATCGCCCAGACTAATCTCCCCAACCTGCTGCACCGGGGGAAGGTGCGGGACACGTACGACCTGGGGGACGGCCTGCTGCTCATGGTCGCCACAGACCGCATTTCAGCTTTCGACGTGGTGCTGCCCACACCCGTGCCGGAGAAGGGCGTGGTGCTGGCGGGCCTGTCGGCCTTCTGGTTTCGGCAGACGCAGCACCTGGTCCCCAACCACCTGGTTGCGATGGCAGGGGACGAGGCGGCGCTTGGTGGACGCTCACTGCCGGAGATGCCCCGAGAGGTCGCTCGCCGGGCGATGGTGGTGCATCGCGCGGAGCGAGTGGACGTCGAGTGCGTCGCCCGGGGATACATCACCGGATCGGCCTGGGGCGAGTACCAGCGTACGGGGACGGTCAACGGCGAACCCATGCCCGCGGGGCTGCAGGAAGGGGACCGCTTTCCTGATCCTCTGTTCACGCCCACGACGAAGGCGGAGACGGGCCACGACCAGCCCATCTCCCGCGGGGAGCTTCCAGGCGTGGTGGGAGAAGAGATGGCCAGGGAGCTGGAGCGACTGACCGTCGCCGTCTACCAGTGGGCGCACGACTACGCTCTGCCCCGAGGCATCATCCTCGCCGACACGAAGGTGGAGTTCGGGACACTGAACGGGCAGCTCATCCTCATCGACGAGCTACTGACCCCGGACTCGAGCCGCTTTTGGGACGGCGCGTCGTACAAGCCGGGCCAGAGCCAACCGAACTTCGACAAGCAGTATGTGCGAGACTGGCTGACGGAGGCAGGATGGGACCGCGAGCCGCCGGCCCCGGAGCTACCGCCGGAGGTGGTGGAACGGAGCCGCGAACGCTACTTCGAGGCCTACCGACTTCTCATCGGCGAATCCGTCCCACAGTGATGCGACATGGCTAGACGAAAGCAGAACAGGCCGCAGCAGAACAGGCCACCGCAGGGTAAGACGCAACAGGCCAGGGCCCAGCGCGAGGCGGGGCGGGTGGCCCGGAGGAGTCGTCGGCGGAGGTTCCGTCAAGTCCGCCGCTACCTCATCATTGCCGGGCTGGCGATCATCATCGTGCTGCTCATCCTTGGGCTTGTGCTCCCCGGAGCGCTACCGCCTGCGGGCCAGGCGCCTGTCGCTCGCACCGGCCCGGGGTTCCCGCAGCCGGACCTGGGACGAGGCCACCTGGACCCTGGTGTGACGGCGCCCGTCAACTACTACACGACCTACCCTCCGACGTCGGGCAGCCACTCGCCAGGCTGGACCAACTGCGGCATCCACCAGAGTCCGGTGCCGGATGAGGTGCTGGTGCACAACCTGGAGCACGGCTTCGTCAACATTCACTACAACACCGAGGACGAGGCGTTGATCGAGGAGCTGACGACGGCGGCCGAGGGACTCCCCGGCTGGCCCGACTACTACATCCTGACGCCCTACCCCGACCTGGACCGGGACAGCCCCATCGCGCTGACGGCGTGGCGGGTCATCCAGTACCTGGACACGGTGGACGCTGCGGCCATGGAGGACTTCGCCAACGCCTACCGGACCTTCGGGCCCGAGGTTGCGTCCGGGTGTGCGCCGGGCGGGTTCATGCCGGCCCAGGGGTAGAAGGTACGCTCGTGCAGTTCCTGGCCACCGTCCGGGTCGTTCTGAAACCTACCGTGAACGACCCCCAGGGGTTGACCGTGCTGAGCGCGCTGGGTTCCCTGGGGTTCAACTCCGTGACCCGTGTCCGGGTAGGAAAGTATCTGGAGGTTGCGCTGGAGGCCGCCGACCGGGAGGAGGCCGCGGCGCTGGTGCAGGAGATGTGCCGGCAGCTTCTGGCCAACCCGGTCATCGAGACGTTCGACTACGAGCTAGCGGAGCAGGGGAGCTAGGCTTCTCTCGCCCTCATGGACGACGCTGTGCTGACTCCACCTTACCTGGACGCCTTCCTCCCCGCCCCGGGCTCGTGGTTCGACAGGCTCACCACGAACGGAAGGGGGCTCACCATGAGCGGGGGCCTGACCACGAACGGGGGAACTCACCAAGAGCGTTGAACGCCGTGACGTAGCTAGGAGAGGGTGCCCTTGGTGCTGGGCACGTCGCCGCCGCGACGGGGGTCGAGGCGCACGGCGTCGTCGAGGGCCCTAGCCAGGGCCTTGAAGAGCGCCTCCGCCTTGTGGTGGTCGTTCACCCCGGCCAGCAGTCGTGCGTGGAGCGTGAATCGCCCCTCCGATGCGAACGTCTCCAGGAAGTGGCGAACAAGGTCGCTGGGCAGGTGCTCCACGTACTCCGCCGTCAGCCCCGTCTCGACAACCGCATAGCCCCGCCCGCTGAGGTCGAGGGCAACCTGCGCTAGGGCCTCGTCGAGAGGGACCAGCGCGTGGCCCATGCGGACGATGCCCCGGCCGTCGCCGACGGCCTCGTGCAGGGCGCGGCCCAAGCCGATGGCCACGTCCTCGACGGTGTGGTGCCAGCCGGTCTCCAGGTCGCCCTTCGCCTGGACGTTGAGGTCGAGGAGGCCGTGGCGGGCCAACTGGGCGAGAAAGTGGTCCAGGGTGCCGTTCCCCGTGTCGATGCTGTACTTGCCGGTACCGTCTAGAGCCAGATCCACGGTTACCTTGGTCTCGCCCGTCTCCCGGTGGTACCGGGCCGTTCGCGGCTCCGTCATGGCTGCTCCTCCAGGACTTCGGTCATGGCCTGTAGCAACGTGTCCGTCTGGGCGGGCGTTCCCGCGCTGATGCGCAGGCAGTCGGCGACGCTGGGGTGGTTGAAGTAGCGGACGAAGACGCCCCTCCGTGCCAGGCCTTGCTGGATGGCGTGAACCGTTCCGGGAGGGAACCTGCACAGCAGGAAATTGCCGTGCGACGGATAGCAGTAGAGGCCCGGAAGCCGGCTGAGGCGAGACGCCATGCGGTCTCGCTCCTGCACGAGCGTGGCAACGTTCGCCAGCAGCGCCTCGCGGTCGGCCAGCGATGCGAGCAGCGCCACCTCCGAGGCGACGGTGAGGTTGTACGGCGGCTTGATGGTCATGAGGCGTTCGGCCACAACGGGGGCCATGATCCCGTACCCCAAGCGCATGCCGGCCAACCCCGCCCATTTGCTCAGCGTTCGGAGGATGACGAGGTTGTCGTATTCGTCGACCAGGGGGGCGACGGTAGCGCCGCAGAACTCGTAGTACGTCTCGTCGACGACGACCATGATGCCAAGCTCGAGGAGCGCCCGGACGCAGTCGTCGGACGAGAGGGTGCCCGTGGGGTTGTTGGGGTTGGCCAGGAAGAGGAGCTTGGTGCGAGGGCCGATAGCGCTCCGCACGGCCTCCACGTCAACGTCGAAGCTCTCGTTGCGGGGCACGGAGATGAGCTCTCCTGCCTGGACCTGTACGACGATAGGGTACATGCCGAAGGTGGGGGGCAGGTCGATGGCCTGGTCGCCGGGGCCGAGGAAGAGGCGCGCGAGCAGGTCGATGAGCTCGTCGGCGCCGGCGCCCGCGACGAGGTGGTCAACGGGCGCGCCGGTGTAGTCGGCGAGGGCCTGCCGCACCTCCCGCTGGGCCGGGTCCGGGTAGATGTGGTACGAGTGCCTTGCCAGGGCCTCCGCCACCTTGGGCGACGAGCCGTAGGGGTTCTCGTTGCCGTCGATCTTGACGATCTCGTCGGGCGAGACGCCCAACCTCTCGGCCACGACCTGCGGCGGGTCGACGGCGGCGTAGGCCGCCATGTCCCGCAGGTGGGGCTGGAAGAGACCGGCGGCCCGGCTGGTCTGCGTCATCGCCTATCCTCCTCGTGCGCGTCGCCGCCGCGGACTGCGTAGCCGGAGAGCGCGGGCGTGCGCATCGAACCCTTCGGCCTTGGCCACCTGGACTCCGGTGGGCACCAGGGCGGCGACGGTGTCGGCGTCCATCCCCACCAGCGAGGTGACTTTCAGGAACTGGTGCACGCCCAGCGGCGAGCTGAAGCGTGCCGTTGCGCCCGTGGGCATCACGTGGCTGGGACCGGCAACGTAGTCGCCAAGGACCTCCGGGGAACCCTCTCCCACGAATACTCCGCCGGCGTTGCGCACTCGCCTCACCAGCGACCACGGGTCTGCGACGGAGAGGCAGAGATGCTCCGGCGCGTACAGGTTGGCCAGTTCGATCGCCTGTTCCAGGGTGTCGACGAGGACGGCGGCGCCCTGGGCGTCCAGCGCGGCCCCGGCGACGTCCTTCCTCGACAGGCGTTGGAGCTGTCGCGCTATCTGCGTTTCGACGCGAGAGAGGAGCCGTTCGGACGTCGTGATGAAGATGGGCGATGCCAGAGGGTCGTGCTCTGCCTGGCCCAGCAGGTCTGCAGCGCATCGCACCGGGTCCGCCTGGTCGTCGGCGATGACGATGGTCTCGGAAGGCCCGTACAGGCCGTCGACGCCCACGTGGCCGTAGACCATGCGCTTCGCCAGTGTGACGAAGAGGCCGCCGGGGCCGCACACCATATCGACCCGCGGCACGCTCTCCGTGCCGTAGGCCATGGCGGCGATGGCCTGGGCGCCGCCAATCTGGAAGACCCTATCGACGCCGGCGGTGTAGGCGGCGGCCAGAACCGCATCGGCGGACGCGCCCGCGCCGGGGGAGGGAAAGGCCATGATGATCTCGCGAACGCCCGCAACGCGGGCCGGGACCGCGGTCATGAGGACGGTCGAGGGATACAGGGCCGTGCCGCCGGGGATGTAGACGCCGACGCGCTCCACGGGGGTGAAGAGCTCGCCGTAGCCTCCGGCGTAGTCGACCCAGCTCCGGGGAAGGCTGGCGCGCTGGAACGCCTCGACGCGCCGGGCGACGGAGCGCAAGGCCTGCCGGAGGGCCCGAGGCGTACGGTCGTAGGCCCCTCGCAGCTCTTCCTGTGGCACCTCCAGTGAGGCCAGGTCAACGCCTTCGAGGCGGCGGGTGTACTCGCGCAGGGCGTCGTCGCCCTTGGAGCGCACGTCGGCGAGGATGCGGGCGACGACTTCGGCCGGCGTGAGCCGCTCGCCGAAGCGCTCTGCGAAGCTGTCCAGCAGAGCGTCGGGAACGTCCTCCCAGTGGCCCTGGACGGTGCGCTCCAGAAGTTGACGCCCTTCTGCGACGCCGCGAGCTATACGCATGCCAGGTACTCCTCGGCGCATTGGACTGCCTCCTCGACGACGACGGTCTCGTAGCGCTCGATCGCCTTGGGCGGCACAATCTCGGCGAGGCGGGTCAGGCCCCGGGGCACGGACTCGAGGAACTCGTCGGCGGTCTGGTGGGCCCGCGCGAGGTGGGCGGGGTCCTGGTGGCGCCGGGCGAGGAAGCGCAGCCGGTCCCAGCTGAAGCCGCGGCCGGTGAAGGACTCCACCCACTCCCGCCACGCCTTCAGCGTCGCACTGTCGATGAAGCCGATGTTGACGTCGTCTTCGGCGCCGTCCATGGACAGGTACATCTCCGGGGCAGTCTCCTCGTAGGCGCGGCGGTCCATCTCAAGCTGCAGAGCCCTGTCCCACACCTTTGCGGCTGCCGGATCGGGCATGTGTTGTCGGTCGGCAAAGTAGGGCTGATAGACCTGGGCCACCCAGCCGTGGTCCGCCACCAGGTGGCAGATGAAGCCGGTGAGGAAGGCGCGCGTGGCCGCAGGCAGCCTGTCCGCCCGGGCCAGATGTGCGTTCGCCTCGAACATGCCCCGCATGCCGGCGCGAAGCTCGGCGCAGTCGTAGGGCGCGAAGTGGGTGGCGTAGCGGTCGCCCTTGGTCATGGCGCGAATATCCGGCGTCGTGCAGCCGAGCAGGAAGCTGCTGCGGTGCTCGGCGAGCACCGGGTGCTCCAGGCGGTCTTGCACCCGGAGGGCCAGGTGTATGTGGGTGAGCAGGTTGGGCACCTCACTCCTTGCTCAGGGCGGCCTCAAGACGGCGGTAGGCCTCGCAGTCGTCGTGGAAGAGGTAGGTGGGCGAGCTTACGGTGATGCCGTTGCCGCCCAGCCTCCGCAGGTGCTCGACCGCCTCCAGCAGTCGTTTGCGCTCGACGACGATGGTGGCGGCGTACCAGCCGCCGCTGTCGGGCGTGAAGACGGAGGCCAACGTGGGGCCGCGGACTCCGGCGAGGTCGCCGCGTTCGACGATGTGCGCTGCGACAGCCTCCGGCGAACTGCCCTGGACGTTTGCGGTGATGGAGCAAAAGCTCTGGGCCCGCAGGTGGGCTTCCATGCGCTCGAGTACGGCCCTGGTGCCTTCGAGTTTGGCCTCGTGGGCGGCCAGGGAGCGGCGGTTGCCGATCAGGCAGGCCTGGGAGGTGAGGAGCGAGCCGTCCTCAAGGGTCTTGAGGCCGTTCTCTCGCAACGTGGCCCCACTGGCGGACAGGTCAGCGATGAGGTCGGCGTAGCCCATGGCGGGCGCGGCCTCCAGCGTGCCGCTGCTGAGCACCAGGGTGAAGTAGTTGACGCCCTGGGCGTATAGGAATCTCTGGACAAGCCGGGGGTACTTGGTGGCGATGCGGAGCTCCCGGCCCGACTCTCGGAACTCCACGGCCAGGTCCGCCAGATCCCTGGTGCTGACGACGTCGACCCAGAGGTCAGGGACGGCGATGACCAACTCGCACCGCCCGAAAGCCAGGTCCTCCAGCAGCACGAGGGAATCGCCCTCCTCCACGCGCGACTCCAGGTACCGGTCCAACCCCACGATGCCGAGGTCGGCGCTGCCCTCTTCGACCTTGCTGGGGATGTCCGCCGCGCGCTGCAGCAGGGCCACCGTGTTCGCGACGCTGCCGAGTGCCGCGGTGTAGCGTCGGAGGCTGGCGCGCTCGACCGGCAGCCCGCACGCCCCGAGGAAATCGAGGCTCGGCTGGTGGAGCTCCCCGTCGCTGGGCAGCGCCAGTCGCAGGGGGCCTGTACGCGGGCTAGACACGGTGCCGCCGCGTCTTTCCGTGCTCGCGGACCTCGGCCTGCGGCTCGCCGCGCGGTAGCGCCGCCGCGACGTGCTCCAGCGTGTAGGCGAAACCCAGCGCCGGGACGTCCCGCGGCCCGCCGAGGGCCCGCACGAGGCCGTCGTAGCGACCGCCGCCGGCGACCACCGACTCGTCGCGCCCGGCGCCGTGGCGGACCTCGAACACCAGGCCGGAGTAGTAGGCCAGCCCGCGTGCCAGGCCCATGTCGAGGGACACCTCAACGTCGTCGAGGGAGTGCGACGCCAGCGCGTCGAGTAAGCCTTCCAGCGATGCCAGCGCGCCGGAGTTCAGGTCGTACTTGCGGAGGAGCGCCCGCACCGCGTCGAGCGTCGTCGCCGACTCGCCGCGGATGGCGGCAAGCTCTGTGGCGAACTCCAGCGCGCGCTCGACCCGCTCGGGGGCGTCGGTGGCCTGGAGCTTCCAGAGCAGCCGGGCCTGGATTTCCTCCGGCGTTCGCACGCCCATGGGGTGCGAGGAGGCGTTCGCCAGCACACGCCGGGCGAGCTCGTGGACGTCGGCCCGGGCCGCCTGACGCTGTGGCGCGCCGGTCAGGTCCGCCTCGGGCGCGCTTTCGCCGAGGAGGCCCAGCCTGCGGGCCTGGGCAAGCACCGCCTGTCGACCGATTGAGCCGTCTCGCAGCTCGCCCATGCTGCGGAGGATGAAGACACGGGCACGCTCCGAGATGTCGAACTGGCGGAGGAGCTCATGGACCATGCCAACGTCACCGACGACGAGGCTCAAGCCCTGCAGGCCGACGCCGGTCAGCCCCTGGCAGGCCAGGGCCATGACCTCCGCGTCGGCGTACGGCCCGGCGGCGCCGATGAGCTCTGCGCCCACCTGCGTGAACTGTCGAGGGCTTCCGTCAGCGCCCCGCGGGTCATGGCGGAAGACCGGCCCCGCATAGCACCAGCGGACCGGCAGCACCATGTCGTCGGCGCGCTCGATGAAGAGGCGAATGACCGCCGACGTGAACTCCGGGCGTAGGCTGACGCGGCGCCCGCCCGGCTCGACGAAGGAGTACATCTGGGAGGCCAGCTCGCCACCGGACTTGCGGAGGAAGAGCTCCGTGGACTCGAGCATGGGCGTGTCGACCATCCGATAGCCGTGACGCGTGAGGCAGAGCCGGAGGGCGCGCTGGGTCGCATCCAGCAGCTCCACCTGCTCTTCCAGGAGGTCGGTCATGCCCGGCAATCGGCGACTGGTCTGCACAGACGGCTCCATCCTCGTGCTCCGGGAATCGTGCAGAAGCACCAAGCCATTCTATCCAAAGCTAGGGATAGCTTCAACGGAACACGCCTGAGCGAGGCGCTAACGCTGGAACGTGACCTCACCGGCAGGAAGGGAGATGCGAGTGCCGTCGGCCCGGTCCAGCAGCAGGTCGCCGTCGGGGTCGACGTCGACCGCGATCCCTTCCTCGACTCGGTCGCCCCACCGGACCTGGACGTGCTGGCCCACGGTCTCAAGCGAACGACGCCATTCGTAGTGGAGCGGCTCGCCGCGTCGCAGGGCGAGGTAGAGGTCGTCCAGGCGCCGCAGGAAGCTCTGCAGGACCTCCAGGCGGGAGACGGGAGCGCCAGTCTCCTCCATCAGGCTGGTAGCAATCGCCACGATCTCGGGGAAGGGGCTGGGGTCGAAGTTGACGTTGATGCCCACGCCCACGGCGGTGTAGGGCACGGCGTTGTGGTCGGGTTGGCTCTCGATGAGAATGCCGCTGACCTTGCGGCCGCGGAGAAGTATGTCGTTGGGCCACTTGATGCTCGCCCGGAGGCCGGTGACGGCGCGGATGGCTCGGACCACGGCCAGGCTCACGGCCATGTTCATGCGGCGCAGCTCGTGCTCCTTGGGCCGAAGGAGGAGGGTCATGTGGAGACTCGAGCCGGGAGTGGAGACCCAGCTACGCTGGAAGCGCCCGCGTCCGGCGGTCTGCTCGTCGGCGATGGCCAGCGTTCCCTCCGGCGCGCCGGCGTGCGCCTCCTGGTGAATCACATCCATGGTGGACGTGGTCACGGGGAGGTGGATGACCCGCATCCCCATCACGCAGGTGGAGAGGCCCCTTAGGACGGACTCCTCGTTTAGGTCCGGGGCCATTGCTAACCCCCTTGCCCGACGATGGGCGGAGCGGGACCCTCGCCCAACACCAGCTCACACCACCGGGCAGCCTCGATCAGGCGCTTCTCCCGGAACCACGGTGCAGCCATCTGCACACCGAGCGGGAGGCCGGACGCGTCGAGGCCGGAGGGGATGGAGATGGCCGGGAGACCGGCCGAAGTCCATGGACCCTGGAACAGCGGCGGCCCCGTGGTGCCCTCGCTGGTGGGCGGGGCTTGGGCCGGCGTGCTGGGCCCGATCAGGACATCGACGGAGTCGAAGACGCCGCGAAGCTCGCGCCGGAAGAGCGCCCGGGTCTGCTGGGCGGCGGCGTACGCCGGGGCCGGCGTCGTCAGGCCGCGCTCGATGAAGCTGGCGATGACGGGAGGGTACAGCGTGGGGTCGCGGCGATAGTCGCGCTCGTGGGTGGCGGCTACCTCCACGTCGAAGGTCATGGCGGTGGCCTCCGCGTGGGCGGCGAAGGACGCAGGGTCCGCGACCTCGACGACCTCTGCACCGGCATCGGCAAGTCGCTGTGCGACTGCGTCCGTGTGGCGCCGGACCTCCTCGTCCGAGCGCTCGTAGAAGAAGCCTCGAAGCAGTCCGATTCGGGGAGGCCGGCCCTGCGCGGCGACAGCCGGGAGGTAGTCGATGACCGGTTCGGAGGCGGAGACGGGGTCCTGGGGGTCGTAGCCCGCCATCACACCCAACAGCAGTGCGGCGTCCTCCACGGTGCGCACCAGGATGCCCACGGTGTCGAGGGACCAGCCCAAGGGCAGGACGCCGTGGAGACTGATTCGTCCGAAGGTGGGCTTCAGTCCGACGATGCCGGCGTAGGCCGCGGGCCGCAGCGTGGAGCCGACGGTTTGGGAACCCAGGGCTGCAGCGCACATGCGCGTCGCCACTGCGACGGCCGAGCCGCTGCTGGAGCCGCCGGGCGTGCGGTCCGTGTCCCAGGGGTTGACGGTGGGCGAGGGGTCGCCGGCGGCGTAGGCGGTCGTGACCAGCTTGCCCATCATGATCGCTCCGGCCTCTCGAAGTCGGGCGACGCAGGTGGCGTCGTAGTCCGGGACGAAGTCGGCGAAGAGTCGAGAGCAAGCGGTGGTGGGAACGCCGGCGGAGCAGAAGATGTCCTTCAACCCCACGGGGACGCCGTGGAGGGGGCCGCGCGGGCCACTGCGTGCAAGGTCGGCCTCGGCCTGGCGCGCCGCGGAGCGCGCGGCGTCGGGATCGAGCGTGACCCAGGCGTTAAGGCTGGGCTCGAGCGCGGCGACCTGGGCCAGGAGCGAGTCCATCAGGTCGGTCGGCGAGAGCGCGCCGTCCCGTATCGCCGAGGCTGCCTGGGCTACCGAAAGCTCGTAGGGCTGCACGGCGCGCCTCCATGCGTGGGAAGTGGGGCCGGAGGGCCTGTAAGCCGAGTTCTGTGCCCTGGAAAGTGTCAGCCTTCCAGGCGACGGCCATCCCTCTGGGACCGCAATTGCTCACGGCCTCGTGCGGCCAACCCGGGGACGGGCCGGGCGCCCTAAGCCCCTGTTTGGCCTTGCTCCGGGTGGGGCTTGCCCGCCGCCGTGTTGCCATGGACGGCCGGGAGCTCTTACCTCCCGATTTCACCCTTACCCGCCTGAGGCGGGCGGTATGTTTCTGTGGCGCTTTCCGTCGGGTTACCCCGCCTGGGTGTTACCCAGCACCCTGCCCGGTGGAGCTCGGACTTTCCTCTCCGCCAGATCGCCCTGACGGAGCGGCCGTCCAGCCCACCGGCCCCAGGCGAGTATAGCAGACCGCTCAGCCCCGTGGAGCTACGCGACGTAGAGAAGCCGGCTGCAGCTGCCGCAGCGTACCAGCTGCGACGCCATGCGGGCACGCTGGAACTCGTGGGAGGGCAGCGCGAGGCCGCAGCCGCTGCAGATGCCACGCTCCACTCGCGCTACTGCTGCACCTTTGGTCCGCTTGAGGCGCTCGTACATGGCGAGCTCCTGGGGCGGCAACGCCGACGCAAGCTCCTGTTGCAGCTCCTCGCGCTCGGCCAGGTCTCGGCTGACGCGCTCTTTCTCTTCCAGCATTTCGGCCTGCTCGCCCTGGCGCCGCGTCTCCGTGGCCTGCAGCGCGCCCTGGGCCGCCGCCATGCCCTCCTGGGCTTCGTCGGACTGGAGCATGAGCTCGAGGACTCGGTCCTCCGCGTCCCTCTTCTTCCGTTGGTGGGTGCGGATGTCCTCCTGCAGTCCCATGAGCTCCTTGGGGCTGGTGGTGGCGCCGGCGTAGAGCCTCTGCTCGGCAGATTTCAGGTGCGACTCCAGATCCCCGATCTCCAGCTCCAGGCTGCGTTGTTCCATGTGGATGCCGTCGAGGCGTTGGCGTGCCCGGTCCACCACGGAGCGGGCAGCATCGAGCGCCTGGGTGTCCGCGAGCCTAGACTCAACGTCCGCCAGCGCCAGGCGGCACTGGTGGGTCTCCTGCTCAAGCTGTTGCAGCTCGTAGAGCTGGCGCACCGGGGACATCGCTCGAGTCCTGTCTCGTAATGGAGGGCGAGGGATGCCCCATTGTAGAAAGGGGGTCAAGGGGCGTCAACGCTGGGGGCGTTGCTCCTGCTCCAAGGCTTGCCTTGATATTCTTCTTGTACCCTCCATACAATGTGAAGAGACCTCTCTCCGAGCGTACGACAGGAGCGCGATGCAGCGGCTGGAAGACGATCTCAAGGAGCGCTACGAGGCACTGGACGGCAACTGGGCCGTGGACCCGGAGAGCGCCATAGACCCGACGCAGCTGCTCACCTTCCCCTACGACTACCCCGGGTCCGAGGCGGAGGTGTCGATCGAGACGGACGAGTTCACCGCGGTCTGCCCGTGGACCGGGCTGCCGGACCAGGGGACGCTGACGCTGCGCTACGTTCCGGACGCCCACTGCCTGGAGCTGAAGTCGCTCAAGTACTACCTCCTGACGTTCCGCAACGTGGGCATCGTGCAGGAGCACGCGGCAAACCGCATCCTCAAGGACCTGGCAGCGGCTTGCGCGCCGGTACGCATGTTCCTGCGGCTGGACTACAAGACTCGCGGCGGCATTCACACCGTGGTCAACGTGAGCTACCACAAACCGGACGCTTCGTGATCGCTTGGACGCTCGGACCGCAGCAACGCCCCGACAATCCACTTTCCCCGTTCCCACGTATCTCCCAACAACGGGATGCTGCCGGAGCAGTCTCCCGAATGTCGCGTGCTATACTGGCTAGAGCACCCGTTGACGCCGGAGGAGCGATGCTGCGGTGGCCCCTGGCACTCCTGCTGCTAGGACTTGCTGCGGCCTGCGGCGGGGCCGACGCCGCGACCGATCAGGTGAGCAATTCCAGCGAAACCGCTGCTCCCGCGGCAGTTGCCTACCCCGACGCGCCGTTGACGCCGCCTGCAGGCGACGCCGTCGTGACCGCTCCGGCGAGCCGGACCGAGCTGTCGACCGTTCAGAGCGCTTCACCCGCTGCGTCGACCGAGAGCTCTCCACCTGCAGTGGCAGCCCCCTCCGAGGCCACGGCGCCCGTCGCCGAAACCAACACCGTCGCGCCCTCGCCTTCATCTCAGCCGGAGCCGCCCGAGCTGGCGGACATGCTGGAGGAGATGAAGCGCGTTACCGTGCGCATAACGACCCTCCGCGGCGAGGGATCCGGCATCATCTTCGACCGGCGAGGCTACGTGCTGACCGCGGACCACGTCGTGCGCGGCGTGTCGTCGGTGAATGTGTACCACTCGGACGGGCGGGAGGAGCCCGGCATCGTCCTGGGTCGGGACGAGGTCCGCGATCTGGCAATCGTGAAGATAAGCGGAGACCCGGACCTTCCGCTGGCCCGGCTGGGGAACATCCAAGACGTTCGCATGGGAGACTCGGTCTACTCGCTGGGCTTCACGCCCTTCAATGAGTCCATGACAAGCACCGTGGGGATCATCTCCGCCATCCTGCCACACGGCCCCGAGGGGTACACGATACTCCAGACGGACGCCTTCCTCTATCCCGGCCAGAGCGGCGGCCCGCTTCTGAACGAGTACGGCGAAGTCATAGGCATTCTGAGCCAGACCATTCGCGTCTCGGAGTTGGGACGTTTTCTCCCCGTGCAGGCAGGCTGGGCCGTGGGACTCGACACCGAGACGCTGGCCGTTCTGCCGAAACTCCAGGCCGGCGAGATGTTCAGCGAACCCGAAGTGCCGGGGCTGGGACACTCCAAGGCGAATCCGGCGCCCATCGGGTGGCCGGTGCGGGTGGTCGGCCGCAACCTTGGGGGCAACGAAGACACGATCCACGAGATCCAGACGCTGGCGGTCATCCGGGGCGAGCGGGCGTTCGAGATTCTTCAGCTCGTCAACCGCTTCAACCCGGAACCCGCGGAGGGATTCGAGTACGTCCTGGTCCTGGTGCGTGGAAGGTACGTGAAGGGGCCGGTGGACGCGACGGACTACTTCTCCTACGAGGACTTCAGGACCATATCGGGAGAGGGGCTGTCCTACATCACGCCCTTCTTCCTGTGGCCCGCACAGCCCATCCTCGCCTCGATCATGTACCCGGGCGGCGTGGCGCAGGGCTGGACGACGTGGCAGGTGGCGACCGACGACCCCAACCCGCTGCTGACCTTCGGCTTGGACCTCTCGTGGCGGGGCACGGCATGGTTCTCCCTGGAGCCCGAAGAGCTCACCGATCCCGGAAACGGTGACGAGCAGGCCCAGGAGCAGGAGTGAGCAGGTAAAGCGAAACTAAGACAAAGGGATAGTTCCCCTGGAGGTTGGCTGGAACCCTCGCTGGGTGGGCTGACCCGATCCAGGTGAATCGGACAATGGCAAGAGGTGCAAGATGGCTCGTCGGTGGATCTTACTGTCGGTCGTAGGCCTGCTGTTCACGCACGTGATGGCCGTGGGTATAGGCTTGGGCGTGGGGTACGGCATTTTTGAGCCCCGAGCGAGCAAGGCCGAGGCCCAATCGCTCGAGCAGGACGAGGAGATCGCCAGCCTTCGCCAGCAGATCTCGGCCAGCGACCTGCAGTTCACGGCGCTGATGGGCGAGTCGTCGGAGCGGCTGCAGGTCCAGAGCACGCTGCAGACGGACCTGGACGCCATCGCTCGGGAGCTGGAGCAGCAGCGCGACGCTGCGATGAAGGTGGAGGCCGAGCTTGCGAACGTGCGCGACCGCGCCGCGGAGAAGGACGCGAGCATCACCGAGCTTTCGGCAAACCTGGAAGGCCTCAGCGAGCTCCAGGCGGCGGTGATGGCTTTCAAGGAAGAGCTAGAACCCCTGGATGCTCTCCGGCTCCTGCTGGTAGAGGTAAGAAAGGGCACCCCGGAGACTCGGAAGTCCGCCACCGAGTACTGGCAGGGAATCAAGCGCCTTTCCACTGCGGTGGACCCCTCCCTTGGACCCAAGGCCGACAGGGTGATTCGATTGATTCCCGTCTACTTCGACTGGATCGAACAGTCGTTTACCACGTCGTGTGATTCGATTGACGAGCTCGTCAACACGGGTGCGATCGACTTCGGCACGGTGGTGACGGACTTCGAGAAGGATGTCCTTCTGACGCTCATCAACCGTATGGACGCCATCGTCGCCCGGGCACAGTAACCGGGCCGCGACAAGAATTCGAGCGGAGGCACAATGAATAGGAGAGCACTGCGGCGACTAGTGGTCTTGGGTGGAATCGTGGGCGCCCTGCTTGTGGCGGGACCGCTCTGGGCGGACGACGGCTCCGACAGCGGGCCGGAGGACCCTACGGTACAGCCGGCGGAGATCTTCGCGCCGCGCTTGGGGGAACAGCAGACTGAAATTGCTCCGTCTCCGTTCACCCTGCTGACGCCCATCCGACAGATGCTCTCAGGGCCCCTGTGGCTGATGGCGATGGACGCAGACGCACGACAATCTTTCAGCGGCGGCCTGTCGCATAGCGGCCTGGCACCCCGTCCCGGGTTCGCCTGGCAGAACATGAAGGAGATCTTCGTGGCGCCGCCGGCGCCGGCGACGTCCGCTCCGCAGGCGCCCAGTGGCCAGCTGGTGCCCTTCCGGGACCCTGCACCCGCCTTCAGCCGGGACATCTTGGTCACCCGGGACTTCAGCAACTCGCCGCTGCAGACGGAGCCTCACCTGGCGGTGAACCCCAACGACCCCGAGCACCTCATCATGGGCACGGTGGACTACAACTTCCCCAACGTCTCCGCGTACGTGAGCATCGACGGCGGAGCGACGTGGGAGGGGCCGCATCAGCCGCAGTTCCTGCGCGAAGACCTGGGCGCGGGTGGGGACCCCATCGTGGGATTCGACCGGCAGGGGAACGCCTACCTGGGGTTCATCTCCATCGGTGTGGAGGAGTACACGGTGGGCCCGGCGGTGGACGCCGCCGTGATCTCCAGCATCGCCATCTCGCGGTCCACGGACGGCGGCTTCACGTGGGAGGAGCCCGTCTCCTCGGCGCGCAGCGGGTTTGAGCGGGACCTGGCCTCCGATCGGACGGGCAGGGCCCGAGGCACGGTGTCGCTGAGCTTCCTGGACAAGCCGTGGCTGGCCATTGGGCCGCACCCGGACAAACCGGACGTCGACATCATCTACGTCACGTACACAAAGTTTACCGAGCGATTCGGCCTCTTCTACTTTGGGGAGCTCCCCTTCTACGGCGTCCCGGTGGTGGACACGGTGATTGAGATCGTCTGGTCGGAGGATGGAGGCCAGAGCTGGAGCGAGCCGGTCAAGGTGAGCCCCACCGTCCGCCGCACCTTCGGCGATATCCCCGACCAGGATGCGGAGGGGGATGCCCAGGCCAACGACCCTCGCACGCAAGGAAACGGGAACGGAGACGAGGACGAGGCCGTGGGGACCAAGCGCGTCGTTCAGGGGTCGCAGCCGGCCGTGGCCCCGGACGGGACCGTGTACGTCGCATGGATGGACAGCACGAACGACGAGGCCTTCGAGGGCTTGGCCGAAGTCTACGTGGCCCGCTCCGAGGACGGAGGCGTCACTTTCGGCGACCCGGTGCGGACCTCCGTGTTCAACGAACCGGGCTTCTCCCCTCGCACGGGCTTCTTCCGCTACTGGGCTTCTACCTTCCCGCAGCTTGCGACCGGACCCGACGGCGAAGTCTACGTGGCCTACACGGCTATGCCCTCGGACCGGAGGGCGGACGACGGGGACGTGTACCTGGTCCGCTCCCTGGACCGGGGCGAGACCTGGGACCGCCCCCTGCGCCTCAACGATGACGAGACCGACCGCCTGCAGTTCTTCCCGTCGATCACCGTTGACCCCAACGGCGCCGTGCACGCCATGTGGGGGGACATGCGCGACGACCGGGCGGATACGCGCTACCACATCTACTACTCCCGCTCCGACGACCAGGCAGAGTCGTGGGGGTTCACGGATGAAGAGACGGGCTTCCACGCGCAGAACGCCCGGGTGACGGACTTCCCGTCCAACCCGAACAAAGGCTTTCCCGGCGGCCTGTTCATCGGAGACTACTTCTCCATCAAAGCAACGGCGGAGGACGTCTACATGGTCTGGGCGGACACGCGTCTGGGCGAGTTCGGCCCGGTCAACCAGAAGATCGGGTTCAGCCGGCGACAGGCCATCGCATCACCGGAGATCTTCATCAGCCCGCCGGCCGGGCCGGGCGGCCAGTCGGTGACGCTGCAGGGCTTCAACTTCCAGCCGGACATCGACCTGTTCGTCCAGGTGGGCGGCGTCCTGGTCTCCACCGAGCGGACCAACGACCAGGGTCGCTTCACCACGCAGGTGTTCATCCCCATCTCCGGGGAAGGCGCCCACGACGTGACCATCTTCGACGACTCGGGGAACTTCGCCACGGCCTCCTTCTTCATGGAGTTCGGGTTCGACAACGTACAGGACATCCAGTCGTCCCTGGAGGGCCAGGTCCGGTCACTCCAGGGAAGTTTGGAGTCCGTGGAAGGAGACATCTCCACCGCGTTGTCGGACGAGGTCCAGCGAATCCGAGACTCGCTCCAGCAGGCCGTGACCGCCCTGCCGCCGACCGACCCGCAGCAGCCGGAGGTGGTGGAAGAGGACGACGATCAAGGCATCGCTTGGTGGGTGCTGGCCCTCGGCGTAGGGCTGGCAGCCCTGGCCGGCTCCGGGGTGACGCTGGTCATCATGCGCATGTCGGGTCCTCGGAGCGGTCCGTCGCCACCCACGTGGCAGCCGATGTCCTAGCGTTACAGAGGCCGGCCAAGGGGGAAGGACGCTGAGAACGGAAGGAAGGACAAGCGCCATGAGGCTTCTCCGAAAGTGGATGCGGGTTCCCGTACTGCTGGGCCTCCTGTTGGGCCTTCTCGGCGGCGCCGGCGCCGTCAGCGGCGCACCACCCCTGCAGGAGCCCGGCCCGGCGGTGGACCGGCTCTTCTTCAAAGCCTTCGACGTCGACCGCGCACCGTTGGACATTCGCCAGGGCGAGATGGACCTGTACCTCTTCGGCCTGAAGGTCGCGGCGGCCACGGAGTTGCGGGGAGAAGAGGACGTCACCATCTACGAGGCGCCGGCCACGACGCTGTCCATCATCCTCAATCCGGGGCCCGCTCCCGAGGGGCAACTCAACCCCTTCTCGATCCCGGAGGTGCGTCGGGCTGTGCAGCTCCTGGTCAACCGGGAGTTCGTCGCCGGATGCATCTACCGGGGCATGGCGCACCCCATGGTGACCCACGTGAGCCCCCTGGACTACGACCAGCTCACCATCTACAACCTGGTCCGAGAAGCGAACATCCGATACGATCCGGAGCTGGGCCGCCAGCAGATCCGCGAGGCGATGGAGGCGGCCGGGGCCCAGATGGTCGACGGCATGTGGCAGTACCAGGGGAACCCGATCATTCTGAAGTCCGTCATTCGAGTCGAGGACGAGCGCCGCGAGGTGGGCGACCTGCTGCGAACGGAGCTGGAGCAGGCGGGCTTCCAGGTGGCGCCCTCGTACCAGCCTTTCGCACCGGCCATCCAGCGCGTGTACTCCTCCGACCCCGTTGCCTTCCAGTGGCACCTCTACACCGAAGGCTGGGGACGCTCGGCGCCCAATCGCTACGATTTCTCGGCCGTCAACCAGTTTGCCGCGCCGTGGATGGGGAACATGCCCGGCTGGCGCGCCGCAGGCTTCTGGCAGTACGAGAACGACGCGCTGGACGAGCTGGGCAAGCGCATCTTCACCGGCAAGTTCTCCACGCTTGAGGAGCGCAACACCCTCTACCAGCAGGCGACGCAGATGGCGCTCGACGACTCGGTGCGCATCTGGGTCGCGACGGTCACCAACAGCTTCCCGGCGTCCAACCGGCTGGAGGGAGTCACGCAGGACCTGGTGGCCGGCCCGCGCTCGCCATGGACGCTGCGAGAGGCGACGGTCCCCGGCAGCAACGAGCTGACGGTGGGCCACCTGTGGGTGTGGACCGAGCGGACGACGTGGAACCCGGTGGGCGGCTTCGGCGACGTCTACAGCGTGGACATCTGGCGCAACCTGAGCGACCCGCCGCTGTGGAACCACCCGTTCACCGGCATCCCCATCCCCTTCCGGGCGACCTACGAGGTGGAGACCGCGGGCCCCACGGGAACCCTCGACGTACATCCGGACACCGTCGTCCTGGACCCGCAGTCGGATACCTGGACGCGGGTCGGCTCGGGCGTCAAAGCCACGAGCAAGGTTGTCTTCGACTACTCGAAGTACTTCCAGTCGAAGTGGCACCACGGCCAGCCGATCACCATGGCCGACGTCATCTACTCCATCTACCAGGGCTTCGACATCGCCTACGACGACGAGAAGTCCCGCATCGAGTTCGCGATGGCGGTGACGGCTCGACCCTTCCTGGAGACGTACAAGGGCTTCCGAGTCCTCGACGAGAACCGCCTGGAAGTTTATGTCGACTTCTGGCACTTCGAGGAGAATAACATCGCCTCGTACGCCAGCCCTGCGGGACTGTCCATGCCCTGGGAGGTCCTGTGGGCGATGGATACGCTGGTATTCGACAAGCGGCAGGCGGCGTTCAGCGACACCGCGGCGGCCCGCTTCCAGGTGCCGTGGATCAGCCTGGTCATGTCCCGGGACGCCCGGCTCGTGCGCAACACGCTCAGACAGCTCGCGGCCGGTAACGAGCTCCCTGAGAGTGTCCTCACCGTGGGCGGCCAGACGCTGGCCAGCCCCGAGGAGGCGCAAGCCCGGTACCAGGCCGTGCTGGACTGGTTCGCCGAGCACGAGCTTCTGGTAATCGGAAACGGCCCCTTCATGCTGACCCGGTACGATCCCCCGGCCCAGTTCGCCGAGCTTCAGGCGTATCGAGACCCGAGCTATCCTTTCAGCGCGGGCGACTGGCGCTTTGGCGAGCCGGAGGTGGTGCAGTTCCGGGAGGTCAATGCCCAGAACCTGCACATCGGCGGGGCGTACACCCTGGACCTGGAGCTGACCGGCCCCGGCGTACTGGGCCTCCGCTACCTCCTGTTCGACCCTGTGGAGGGCAGCATCATAGCCAGCGGCGAGGCAAGCGGCGCAGGCGGGGGGCAGTTCACCCTGAACCTGGGCGAGGGCGTGACGTCCGGCCTGCAGGCGGGCCTGTACCACCTGTACCTTGCAGGCTACAGCGACGCCGTGTCTCGCACGACGGAGCGGCGGCTGGACCTCGAGGCCAGCACGACGGCGCCCACGCCATCGACGCCGACCCAGACTGCCACCACCTCTACACCCCAGACCCAGCCAACGCCCACTGACTCGGACTCTGCCGACGAGCCCGGGGACGATGGGGAAGAAGGTGGCGGCGGCTGCGGGCGCGGCGAGATGGCCGAGATGAGCTACGCTCTCGTCGGACTGGCGCTTGCCGGCCTGGTGCTGCGCCGCCGCTTCGGCCTCGCCTAGGAGAGCCGCTGCGCGAGCATGACACCGCCAGGCCGTGTCTGTCTGTTTCGCCAGACCAAGGCTTGGCCACGCGCTCCGCGGGCTGACGCCTCGTCCCAGCTTCGCGCCGTCCCGTAGTACAATCCGAGCACGCTGAGCAGGAGGACGACGTGGCGCGGGCTCTGGCTGTACGAGCGGCAACGCTGATAGGCGTGTTGCTTGCCGTCCTCGTTCTTCTCGTCGTAGTCCTTGGAGCGACAGGCTTCTCCGACCGCATCCTGGAAGCGGTGGTCGATGAGCAGATCCGCGGCGTGCGCACCGGCCTGTCGCAGACGATACGCGACCCGGACGCCCTGGAAGCCACTCTCGCCGAGCAGCGCAAGCAGCTTGCGGAGTTCTACGGCCTGGACACGCCCTGGTACTCACGCCTGCCCGACACGGTCTTTCGCGTCCTGACCCTGGACCTGGGCGAGGCGCGAACGCTGCGTAGCTTCGACGGAAGCCGCCGCGTCTCTGACATCGTCCTCGAACGGATCCCCAACAGCATGCTCCTGCTCACCACCTCGATGGCCGTCACCGCCGTCATCGGGCTGGCGGCGGGGGTGAAGATGGCGACGCGCGCGGGCAGCCGCACCGACCGCGTGGTCTCGTTCGCATCCGCGGTGTCGTTCGCCCTCCCCGCATGGTGGACGGGGATCCTGCTGATTCTCGTCTTCTCCTTCCAGTTCAACGTGTTTCCCTCGGGAGGGATGTACAGCACACCCCCGCCGGAGGGGGGTATTGCGCGCTTCTTCGACCTGATGAAGCACGCTCTGCTGCCCATCATTACCCTGGTGCTGGTCAGCGTGGGCCCCTACCTCTACTCCGTGCGCACCATGACGCTGAACGTGGCGCAGGAAGACCACGTCATGGTGGCGCGAGCCAAGGGCGTGCCGGAGGGGGCGGTCATGCGGCGGCACATCCTCCGGGTGGCGGCCCCGCCCATCGTGACGGGGCTTATCTTCAGCTTCATCGGCTCGCTGGGGGGCTCCATCCTGGTGGAGACGGTCTTCAACTGGCAGGGCATGGGCCGCCTGATCTTCGACGCGTTCGCGGGAACGCCCGACGAATCGGTAATCGTCGCCCTCACGTTCATCTACACCCTCATGTACGTGGCGGGTCGGTTCATCCTCGAGGTGCTCTACCTACTCCTCGACCCTCGGGTGAGATACGCATGACCGTTGGAGTCGGGGAGGCGCTGCGGGTCCTGCTGCGGAGCGGGCCGGGGAAGGCGGGCATCGTCCTCCTCATCGCCCTCATTGCCATTTCCGTGTACGTGCTCGCAACCTACCCGCTGGACTTCGGGACGAAGAAGTGGAGCACGCCTGCCGCGTGGGCGGACAACCCAAAGGCCGCGCCTCCGGCGTGGGTGAACTGGCTCCCGGGGACCAGCCGTGTTGCTCACCAGTCGCTTACGGCTTCCGCGCCATCGCAGGCGAACGATGGCGAGCGGCTGTATCGTCTGCCGTTGGGGTACGACTTCGACGCGTTTCCCACGTTCGTGTCGTTCAGCCTGTCCGAGGTTGAATTCGAAGGGCGTCCGCCGCTGGTGACGCTGAGTCTCGCCCGCCCGGATGGGGAAACCATCGTCCTCTACCGCCACGTGCCGTCGGGCGCCCGTCCCGGCGAATCTGCGCCCTACATGCGGTACGACGAAACGCCGCTGCGAGTCCTGGTCAGCAGCGACGCCGCAGTGCTGGCGAACGTGGCGACGTTCCACGGCAATCGGTCAGGGACCTTCGTCTCACCGGAAGAGCTTGCCGCCGCCGACCTGGGCGACGAAGCGATCTTCGGCACGCTGGCGCCCGGCGAGTCGCCGAGCTTCGACGTCCTGCAGGGCGAGTACGAGTTCCTGGTGCGAGTCGTGACCAGCAATGCGCAGGACTCGGTGGGCGAGGTGAAGGTGGTCGTGGGCGGGTCCGCGTTCGGGGTTATGGGCAGCGACGCTCTGGGCCGCGACCTGGCGGTGGGCCTGCTCTTCGGCTTCCCGGTGGCGCTGTTCATCGGGCTGCTGGCGTCCACGCTCACCACGGCCTCGGGCACGACGCTGGGCATCGCCAGCGGCTACATGGGCGGATGGGTGGACACGGGCATCCAGCGCCTGTCCGACATCGTGGCCAATATCCCGCTGCTGCCGATACTCATTTTCATGGTCTTCGTCTTCGGCTCGAACCTCTTTCTCATCATCCTGCTGCTGGTGGCCTTCAGCTGGCCCGGTCTCACCATCCTCATCCGGTCGATGGTGCTCCAGCTTCGGACGGGGCAGTTCGTGGAGGCCAGTCGTGCGCTGGGGGCTTCCCCCGCTCGGATCATGTTCCGGCACATCTTCCCGCAGACTGCGCCCTTCGTCTTCGCCCAGATGATCTTCTTCACGCCCGCGGCCATCCTGGCAGAGGCGGGCCTGAGCTTCCTGGGCCTCGGAGACCCGTCCATCCCCACGTGGGGGCAGATCCTGGAGCAGGGGTTCCGGACGGGGGCCGTCTACGTGGGATACTGGTGGTGGGTCCTGCCGCCGGGTCTGCTCATCGTGGTGACGGCGGTGACCTTTGCCCTGCTGGCGTTGGGGCTGGAGCCGGTGGTGAACCCTCGACTGCGGAGCATGCGCTGATGGCGTTGCTGGAAGTCCAGGAACTGAAGCTGCACTACCGCACGGACCGGGGTCCGGTGCGTGCCGTCGACGGGGCCAATTTCTCCGTCGAGGAGGGGCAGGCGTTGGGCGTGGTCGGGGAGTCCGGCAGCGGCAAGAGCAGCCTGGCACTCGCGCTGCTGCGGACCCTGCCTCGCAACGTGCAGCTCTACGAAGGGTCGGTCCGAATGGAGGGCGTGGACGTGATGTCCCTCCGGGCGGAGGAGTTCCGCCAGACCTATCGGTGGAAGAAGATGTCGATGGTGTTCCAGGGAGCGATGCACGCCCTGAACCCGGTGCTTCGGGTGGGGCACCAGGTGGCCGAGCCCCTTCTCATCGACGGGGGGATGTCGAAGAGCCAGGCGTACGAGCGCGTGCACGAGCTGCTCGAGAAGGTGGGGCTGCCGGGTGAGGTGTTCCAACGCTACCCTCACGAGCTCAGCGGCGGCATGAAGCAGCGGGTGGTGACCGCCATGGCATTGGTGCAGTACCCGAAGCTGGTTGTGCTGGACGAGCCGACCTCGGCGCTGGACGTGAGCATCCAGGCACAGATTACGAATCTCTTGAAGCAGCTCAAGCAGGAGCTGGGGCTCTCCTTCATCTTCATCACGCACGACATCGCCCTGGCCAGCGACGTGTGCGACCAGCTAGCCGTGATCTACGGCGGCCAGGTCGTGGAGCTGGGAAGCATCGAGGAGGTGCTGGCCAATCCACAGCATCCGTACACGGAGAAGCTGCTGGCCAGCCTGCCCCGGCTGCAGTCGGACGCGCCGCCGGAGTTCATCCCCGGCCAGCCGCCAGACCTTGTCGACCCGCCGGGAGGGTGCCGCTTCCACCCCCGGTGCCCCTACGCGTTCGAGCCCTGCTCGCACCGGGAGCCTGCGTACTTCGCCACCGGGCCCGGTCACTGGTCTCGCTGCTGGCTGCGAGAGACACAAAGAGGCGCGTAGTCACCCCACACAACTGGCTTGACACCCCTCCGTTGCTACCGGTATTTTTCACTGGCAGCAGTTTCCATTCTGGATGCAAATCCACACAGGAGCAGGGGAGAGCTATGCGGAAGGCGTTAGTTTTGGCCATGCTTCTTACCCTAGGCAGTGTTCTGGTAGGTCTACCCGCCTGTGGAGGCGAGGAAGAGGTAATCGTACCCACACCCGTCGTCATCCCCGATGGCGATCCCACCATCCAGGAGACCGTAGCAGAGGTTCCGCACCGCGTTCGAATACAGAACACCCAGACTTTCGCCACTGCGAACGTCGTCCTGACAGCGCCTGCAGACGCCGGGTCCTGCACCGTGACCGCACAGGTCTTCGGCTCCCAGGACAGGTCCGTCACCGTCGAGCCTGGCAAGCGCTCCGGCATCGATCTCGACATGGGGGGCAGCGGCCGAGGCGACCTCAGACTCAACGACGCCGCATGCGTGGGAGTGACGGTGCAAATCTGGGTCCCGCTGAGAGAGTAGCCCCCGACGCGGGGCCATAGGCGGCAGCAAGCACCGGCGAACGATTGTCAGGAGGAAGACGTTGCGCTTCATGGCGTGGAAGACCATTGTCCTACTCGGTCTGCTGGCGGCGCTGGCAGCGAGCTGCGGCTCCGACTCGGACGAGCCCTACAGGATCGGCGCGATGGACGCGCTGACCGGCGTTGCCGAGTCGTACGGCAACCCCCTGCTCCAGGCCAAGCTCATGGCCGTGGAGGAGATCAACGCCGCCGGCGGTATCGACGGCCGGATGCTGGAGCTCATCGTAGAGGACTCCAAGTGCGCCGCCCAGGACGCCATCACCGCGTACAACAAGCTGACCGACGTTGACGGCGTCAAGATCATCCTCGGCGCCACGTGCAGCGGCGCCATGCTCGGCGCGGCGCCCAGGGCCGAGGCCGACGGTGTCGTTCTCCTGTCCGCCTCCGCGACCAGCCCCGACATCGCCACGGCGGGCGACTACATCTTCCGCACCGCCATCAACGACCTGCAGCTTGGCATCGACATCGGCAACACGCTGTGGGCCGACGGTGTGCGCAGCATCGCCACCATCACCGAGTCGACGGACTACGCCGAGGGCGCCCGCCGCACCGCCGTTGCCCGATTCGAGGAGCTGGGCGGGACCGTCGTGGCGGCGGAGAGCTTTTCGTCCGAGGTCCTCGACTTTCGGACCCAGCTGACAAAGCTGTTCGAGCAAGGCCCCGACGCTCTACTCCTGGCCGCCCAGGGCGAAGCCTCCGGCGGCACCATCATCAAGCAGGCCCGCGAGCTCGGCTACGACGGCCCGATCTACTCGGAAATCGTGCCGACGGCCCCGGAGGCGCTGAGCATCGCCGGGGAGGCCGCCACCGGACTCAAGGCCGTGATCCCCAACCCTGAGCTGACCACCACGGCGGGCGTGGAGTTCCTGTCGAAGTTCAGGGAGCGCTACGGCGTCCCTGCGTCGCTGCCGTGGTTCCAGGGCTCCGCCTACGACGACGTGTACATCGCCGCCGAGTGCTTGAAGGAGACAGGCGACGACCAAGACGCCGACGGCTTCCGGGACTGCCTGTACGGTCTCACGTGGAGCGGTGCTATCGGCGACAACTACAGCTTCGACGAGAATGGCGACGTGGTTGGGCTGTCCAACGTCGTCGTCCGGGTCCTGCCCGTCGCAGAGCGGACCGAGGACAACCTGGGCTACGAGGTGCTCGGTCCCGCTCCCACCCCGTAGCGCCGTCTCGACTCCAAGGCCCTGACGGCCGTCCGACCTGCGTCTACGCGGTCAAGAGGATGGCAGGAGCATCGCTCGCCCCGCGGCCGAACGCGGCGCCTAGACCTCGTGCCCGCGTGCCGTCGAGACGATCAGCCCCAGGACTTCGTGGCTGGAAATGGAGCCGACGAAGCTCCCCGTGTCTCTGTCCTCGACAGGCAGCACCGTGAGCGAATTCTCGGTCATGCGCTGCAACGCATCCTCGACCAACTCGTCCGAGTAGGCATGGGGCGTGTTGTGGCGGAGCACTACAGCCAAAGTGGTGTGCTCCCACTGGCCGCGAGGCAGGTAGCGGAGCATCCCTATCGACACTATGCCCGCCAGGCCGCCATGGTCGACGACCACATAGTCGTGCTGTTCAGGGAGCAGCCAGTTCTCGGTGAAGGCCTTCACTGTCAGCGACTGTTCGGGATGGCGTCGTGACCGGTCCAGCACGTCCCGCAGCCTGATCCCGTCCAGCGCAAAGCGGACCAGGGATGGGGGCACGTCTTCCTGAGCGATAAGCTCCTCCGAGTGCTTCAGCCTTCTGAGCGCAAGGTTGATGCCCATGGGCGTGAACAGGATGTAGCCGAACATGATGAGCACCAGCAGGGAGAACACGCCCGTGTCGATGGCGTGGGTGTGGAATAGCACCAGCAGCAGCGCAATCTCCGCCACGCCCTTGGCCATCAACCCCGCCGCTATGGCGATGGGGGCCTCAAGCCGGGTGATGTAGGCGCTCAGGAACGCTGCGAGGAACTTGCCGGCCAGAGGCACCAGGACCAGCGCAAGTATCGTGCCTGGGGGCAGGTCCAGGAACTCCAGGCTCAGATGCAGGCCCGCCGATGCGAAGAACAGAGGGACAAAGAAGCCCTCGGCGGCGCCCCTCATGCCGGGCATGATGTCGCGTCGGACCTGGTAGGGGAGCGTGGAAAGCGCGGCGCCGAAGAGCA
Organism: Dehalococcoidia bacterium; assembly: GCA_965205235.1. Taxonomy (GTDB): domain Bacteria; phylum Chloroflexota; class Dehalococcoidia; order Lucifugimonadales; family UBA1127; genus CBDBGD01. Next base: position 89,613 of record CBDBGD010000001.1, on the reverse strand, counting down.
GCGCCCCCAGGGAGCCGTGAAGCCCCGCCCGTTCGGCGCCTACGACCACGAGGAAGAGTCCGCCCAGCAGCACACCGAACGAGAGCTGCGGCACCCGCAGAAAGCGGTGCAGGAGCACAATGAGCCTTGGAAGCACCTTGGTCGAAACGAGCCACGTGATCAACGTGAAGCCGAGGATCTGTCCGATGAGCGTCAACACGCTGACCACGTCCGGGGCGTGGCCCTCTTCGCCGGAGGAGAAGTGCTCGCTTATGGCAAACCCCACCACGAAGAGAGCGATCAGCTCGGCGATGACGACCGCGGTGAATATCTGGACTCCCACGGGCTCCCTCAGACGCCCTTCGTCAATGAGCACCTTGGCAACCAAGCCAAGGCTGGACAGCGAGAGCACGCCGGCAAGTCCCAGGGCCTGGGTGAAGTTCAGGCCCAGGCCCAGGTCAAAGAAGACGTCCGTGGTAACGGCCAGGGACACCAACAGGGATATGGTCACGGAGAGAACGGAGGCAAGGAAAAGGCGGCCGCGTATGGCCGCAAGGAATCCTCGTATGTCCAACTCCTCCAGGCCGATGAGGAAGAAGAACATGAAGATGCCGATGCCCAGGATGATCTCGACCTCGGAAGCTGCCTCCACCAAGCCGGTTACAGGGCCGAGGATGACCCCGGCGGTGGCGTAGGCGATGATCGCGTTCAGGCCAAAGCGCTTGAATACGCCTTCCAGCAGCTTGGCGCCGACAATGAGGAGACCGATGGCAAAGAGGGCCTCATCGATTTCCAAGCTTCAACGTCCTCCTCAGCAAGGGACTCGGTATGGCAGTCTCAGACAGGTGGAGAGCGCGCCCGGATTGTCGAAAGCCGGCGTCGTTCGGCAAGTATACACCATCGTTCAAATGGCGCTTTTCCGGGAAAGACCGGCCGCCGGCGCAGCGGGAGGCCCCTGGAAGTAGAGCATCCTCTGCAATGACGCTAAAGGCCGTTGGCTAAACCAGCGCGCGCTGGTATAGTCTTGAACGTGAGGGGAAGCCAGATGCCTTTGGTGAGAAGCGCACCATGATGATTGATGTTGTGGCGTCCAACGGAGCCGTGCTTCTTCTGCAGGCTCGCGGACGTATCAACGTACTCAGCGCCGACCTGTTCGAGCTTGAGGTCAGACGCGCCCTGGCGGACGGCGACCGCGACGTCATCCTAGACGCCTCTGAAGTGACCTATGTCAGCTCCGCGGGCCTCCGTGCCTTTCTGCGTTTGTGGCGGCACCTCAAGAGCAGGAAGCGGTCCCTTCACGTGTGCTCTCTCAAGCCGTATATCCGTCAGGTCTTCGATATGATCGGCTTCGACCAGATCATCCCCATCGAGGCGGACGTTGCCGCGGCAATGGCCGCTGTCGAAGGTCAGAGCCGCTAGCACCGGCGTCAGAGGGGAAGCCTTCGCCCAGCCTCCCGAAGGCGCTTTCGACGCTCCTGTACGTCGGGAATCTCCCTGGACAGCAACGCCCAGAAGTCGACCGAATGGTCCCGGCGCGTCAGATGGGCGAGCTCGTGGGCGACGATGTAGTCGATGAGGTCCGGCGCCAGCATCATCACCCGCCAGTTGAAGCGCAGCGTGCCGTCGAAGGAGCAGCTGCCCCAGCGCCGACGCTGATCGCGCACCAGCACCCGCGACCTCGCTCCCCGACCGAGCCTGGGCCACCAACGCTCGACACCGGCCTCCAAACGCTCGGCGGCGCGAGCCCAGTACCATCGCACAAAGGCGCGGCGGATTGCTTCGTGGCGACCATTGTCGTCCATGCTGTGAGGCGCGGCGACGCGGAAGCGCCAGTGGTCAAAGCGGACCTCAGGCTGGGGAACGTCGGCAGAGGTCACGGCCATGCGGAGGTTTCGGCCCAGGTAGGGGAGGGTTTCCCCGCTGACGAAGCGCAACGGTGCGGGCTCGAGCATCGCCTCCGCTGCGTGGCGGAGGATCCAGCGCGCTCGCTTCCGAACAATGTCCCGCAGCTCCCGGTACGGCGTCCTGGCGGGCGCAGCAACAACCACGCCGCTGCCGTCCACCGTGATCTGGACCGTCTTCCTGCGTCGCCACGAGCGACGCACCTCGTACTCGATGGTGGTGTCCTCGAAGCGGACGCTGTCCCGTGCGGTCACGTCTCGCTCCTCCTTTGGGGGGCCGGATCGAGGCCTGGACTGCGGTCCTCTACACGACCAGGAGTGACTCCAGCCGATAGCCCTCTAGGCGGTCCCGGCCTCTCAGGGCGGCCAGCTCCAGGAGCACGCCCAGGCCTGCCACGGTCGCCCCGGACTGCTCCACCAGGCGGATCGTGCCTTCCATCGTCCCGCCCGTCGCCAGCACGTCGTCGATGATGAGGGCCCGCTCCCCGGCCTGCAGGCCGTCCCGATGCATCTCGATCGTGCTCAGGCCGTACTCCAGCTCGTAGTCGGCCTGGTACGTCTCCCTGGGCAGCTTGCCGACCTTGCGCACCGGGACGAAGCCGACGCCCCACAGCAGGGCCAGCGGCGCGCCGAGAAGGTACCCGCGCGCCTCGATGCCGACGACGGCATCCACGTCCAAGTCGGCGCAGCGGTCCTTCAGTGCGTGCACTGCTAGGGAGAAGGCGTGGCGGTCTCGGAGGAGCGGCGTTATGTCCTTGAAGGCGATGCCCTTCTGGGGAAAGTCGGGCACCTCTGCGATGTGCTTCTCCAGGTTCACTGTGCACCTCGGTCTGGGGTAGGCGCCCGCTGCGTCCCCTTGGTAGAGGTCCAGCTTCGGCCCTGGGGCGTGTACAGGTGACATGCGACGCCGTGCTGTGGCTGCTCCTCCAGCAACGGGGGCGCCACCACGTCGCAGAGTCCGGGCATTGCGTGGGGGCAGCGGGGATGGAACCGGCACCCCGTGGGCGCGTTGGCGGGGCTGGGCGGCTCGCCGGGCACCACGTCACGCTCACGGAGGCGGTTGGCCGGGTCCGGCGCGGGAACGGCGGCTATGAGTGCCTGCGTGTACGGATGGAAGGGGTTGTCGATGACCTCGGCGGGGGTCCCAACCTCCACCACCACACCTAGGTACATGACGGCCAGGCGATGGGCAAAATACCGTACGGTGGCAATGTCGTGCGTGACGTAGAGGAAGGCCATGCCGTACTGCTGCTGCAAGTCCCGAAGCAGCAACAGGATCTCCGCTCGACTCGATGCGTCGATCATGGAGACGGGCTCGTCGGCGACGATGAACTGGGGTCGGAGCATCAACGCGCGAGCGATGCCCACCCGCTGCCTCTGGCCGCCGGAGAGCATGTGGGGGTACTTGGGCGCGTACTCCTCCGGCGGTGTGAGTCGGACGTCCCGGAGGGCGCTTTCGATCCTGTCCCTCCGGTCGGATTCGCCATGGATGACCATGGGCTCCTCCAGGACCTGGTAGACGCTCATGAAGGGGTCGATGCTGGAGTAGGGGTCCTGGAAGACGGCCTGGGCGCGCCGCCGGAACCACTTCAGGCGCGATTCGGGCGCGTGTGTGATGTCCTGACCGTCAAAGAGGACTCGGCCGCCGGTCACCGGCAGCAGTCGCAGGGCCGCTCTCCCCAGCGTGGTTTTGCCGCTGCCGGACTCGCCCACCAGGGCCAGCGTCTCGCCGGGCCTGATGTCGAGCGATACGTCCTCGACGGCGGCAACGGTCGCGGAGCGGAACAGCATCTTCCGCACCGCAAAGTGGACCCGGACCTCCTCCAGCTTGACCAGAGACTCCATGCACTCTCTCTCAGCCGTGACTGAACAGGGGGAAGATACCCCGCGGATATTGGGAATGCAAGGGCGCGCTCACCCGTACCGGTGCGCTGGATGCTACAATGGACTGAGACCCGTGGGGCCCCAAAGCACGTATAGTCTAGTGGGACTCCAGCACGAGAGGTGAACGCCTGATGAAATGGTGGGTGACCGTAACGGCACTGGCGATCCTCTTGGCCGTTGGTCTGGGCTACGGTGCAGGTTACCTGGTGTTCCAGCCCGAAATCAACTCCCTGCAGGGCACCGCCGACGAGCGGGCGGACCTGCTGGAGAGTACCCGCGACCGGGTCGCATCACAGAGCAGCCAACTGGACGAGCTTCGCCGCCAGGTGCAGTCACAGCAGACGGAGCAGGGACGCCTCGAGCGCGACCTTGTAGACCGGGAGGCGGCACTTGCCACGCTTCGTCCGCAGTTGGAGGAGGCCGAGACCAACGTCCGCACCCTCCGATCAGACCTCATCGAAAGAGATAGCCTTCTGACCGTAGCCCAGAGTAGAGTCGGAGACCTGGAGGGCCAGGTTGCCCAGCTGATGGACGGGCGCGGCGACCTGGAATCCGCCATAGGGCTTCAGGCCGAGATACTGAGCATTCTGGACGAGAAGATAAGCCCGGCGCTGGCCGACGGCGCCCTGCTGGTGGAGCGCGGGACCATTGCCGCGGAGAACCAGAACTGGGGCAACAGCGTGGCCTTCTTCGCCAATGCGGCCCTGGTCTACGACGAGGCCGAAGGCCAGGCGAAAGAGGTGGTGACCAAGAGCGAGGAGCTGTCCGCCCTGGTCCCCGAGGAGAGCCGGGAGAGCTTTGCACGGACCCGCCGCCATGCGGAGGCGACCGCTCACATGGTCACGGCCCAGGCCGCAGAGTCCCGGGCAGCGGCCAACCTGTTCCGAATCCTGGAGGAGTGGGCGCCCCTGGAGGGTGACCCCAGCTCGGAGCAGGCACAACGCTGGAAGACCTGGCTCCTCGCTGCGGAGGCCGAGATCGATGAGGCGATGGACCAGCTCGATAGCGCCGTGGACTGGGCGCCCGAGCTGTGGCGTCAGTTCGAAACGCAGCGGATGAGTATTCGCGTCTGGCAGAGGCTGGCCGACACCCTTCGCTTCTCGGTACTGGAGCCGCTGGAACCCATCGACGTTCCCACGGGTTAGCCGATCGCGCTACGACGTCGAGACAGCGCCGACGGCCAACAACGCGCGTAGCTCCGAAAGCGCCTGCGGACCCTCCTCGATGACGAGGCCCAGGCGCTCCGCGAAGGCTCGGGCGACCACACCCTGGACGCCTGTTATGTCAACCCGATTCCCCGTCTCCCGTTCCATGGACGTCGCCTGCCGATCGTCGACGCCGCAGGGTACGATGCCGTCGAAGTAGCGCAGGTCGGTGCTGACGTTGAGTGCGAAGCCGTGGCTGGCCACGCCCCGGCTGACCCGCAGCCCAATGGCGGCGATCTTCCGCTCCTCCCCCTGCTCCCCCACCCACACGCCGGTGCGTCCCGGCACGGCGTACGCCGGCAGACCGTACTCGCCCAGCGCGTCGATGAGCGCCGACTCCAAGGCGCGCACGTAGCGCAGGGGCCCCAGGCCGCGCAGGCCGATGATCGGGTATCCGACCAGCTGGCCGGGGCCGTGGTAGGTGACCTCGCCGCCGCGGTCGACCTCGTAGACGGGGATGCCCAGGCGTTCCAGCTCCTCGGCCGATGTCAGGACGTCGCCACGGCTCCCACGCCGTCCGATGGTGTAGACGTGCGGGTGTTCGAGGAGCACGAGCAGGTCGGGAATCTCGCCCTGGGCGCGACGCTGGACCAACTCCTTCTGCAGGTCCCACGCGGCCAGGTAGTCGACGCGTCCCAGGGGGACGACGAGGCAGCGACCCTGCCGTCCGGGAGGCGGAGGCGCCTGGACGTGGAGGAGGCTAGTAGACAACGACGTTGTCGCCGATGGCCTCCAGGCGGCTCTTGACGCTCTGCATGAACGAGACCGAGTCGTTGCCGTCCATGACCCGGTGGTCGAAGCTGAGGCAGATGTTCATCATGCTGCGGATGGCAATGGCGTCGCCGACCACGACGGGGCGCTTCACAATGGCCTCCGTCGTGAGAATGGCCACCTGGGGGTGGTTGATGATCGGCTGCGAGGAGACGGTCCCCAGCACGCCGGTGTTGTTGAGCGTGAACGTCCCGCCCTGCACGTCTTCGAGACGCAGCGTGTTGTCTCGTGCGCGCTGCACAAGCTGGGCGATAGCCTTGGCGAGGCCGGCGACGGAGTACTGGTCGGCGTCGTGGAGGACGGGCACGACCAAGCCCTGCGACGCCGCCACGGCGACGCCGATGTTCACCCGGCGTAGCAGCCTGACGTGGTCGCCGCCCCAGCGCGAGTTGACCAGCGGGTTCTCCTTGATTGCCTGCGCAACGGCCTGCAGCACGAAGGGCAGGTAGGTGAGGCCCACGCCCTCGTTGCGGAGGAACTCGTCCTTCAGACGCGCCCGGGCCCTGACCAGGCCGGTTACGTCAACTTCGGTGAGGCCCCATGCCACGGGGATCTCCAGCGCCCGCGTCATGTTCTCGGCGATGCGCTTGCGCACCGCGGTCAGCGGCACGACCTTCTCGTCGGCGCCGGGCTCGAACTCGGGGGCGGCCGCGGGCGCAGCAGCAGCGGGCGCCGCCGGCGCTGCGCTTCGAGTTTCGATGTACTTCAGGATGTCCTGCTTCGTGACCCGACCGCCGACACCCGTCCCGGCGATGCGCGCCGCCTCGTCGAGCGAGACGTTGTGCTCCGATGCCAGCTTCTGCACCACCGGCGACAGCCTGGGCCGCTCTCCGGCCGGGCGGCCGTCCGACGGCGGCGCTGCGGGAGCGGGCGCGGGAGCCGGAGCCGGTGCGGGAGCAGGCGCAGCCACGGCCTGGGCCGGAGCGCCCCCGTCGCTGCCCACGTCCAGGACGCCGGAGGGACCCATGACGCCCTTGAACTCGATGAGGCCCCCCACGGTGCTCGGGGTGCTCTGCGCCGCGGGTGCAGCCGACGCGGGCGCTGGGGCCGGCTCAGGCGATGCGGGGGCCGCAGACGGCACTGCCTCGTCGGTCTCCATTTCGCAGATCGGCGCGCCCATGGGGATCGTGGAGCCCTCCTGGGCGATGATGGTCCCCATGACGCCGTTGACGGGGGATGGCACCTCCATGGTGACCTTGTCCGTCTCCACCTCCACCAGGGGATCGTACTTGGAGATCTTGTCTCCCGGCTTCTTCAGCCACTTCTGGATGGTCCCCTCGGTGACGGACTCTCCCACCTGTGGGAGGTCGATGGTGGTCGTGGTCATGACGAACTCTCTCCCTCGTCCTAGTATGCGGCCAGTCTGCGAAGAGCGTTGGCTATCTTCTCTGGGTTGGGCAGGAACTCGTCCTCCAGGGTGGGCGCAAAGCCCATTGCCGGCACGTCCGGGCCGCAGAGACGCATGACCGGCGCGTCCAGCGAGTCGAAGGCGTCCTCGGCGATGATGGCCGCGACCTCGGCGCCCACACCCCCGGTCAGGTTGTCCTCGTGGACGATGAGGGCCTTGCCCGTCTTCTGCACGGAGGAGACGATGGCCTGGCGGTCCAGGGGCTTCACCGTTCGTAGGTCGAGAACCTCGACGGAGAGGCCTTCCTGCGCCAGCTGCTCCGCCGCCATGAGGCAGAAGTGGAGCATCAGCCCGTAGCTGATCACCGTGACCAGGTCGCCCTCGCGTTTGACGTCGGCAACGCCGATGGGCAGGGTGTAGTCCTCGTCGGGCACCTCGCCCCGGGCCTGCCGGTAGGTGCGCTTGTGCTCCAGGAAGAGGCAGGGGTTGTCGTCGCGGATGGCGGCCTTCAGGAGGCCCTTGGCGTCGTAGGGCGTGGCCGGGCAGATCACCTTGAGCCCTGGGGTGTGGTAGAAGAAGCCCTCCGGGCTCTGCGAGTGGTACAGGCCGCCGCGGACGCCGCCGCCGTAGGGTGCCCTCACCACCATGGGGCAGGATACCTGGCCGTTGGTGCCGTAGTAGATGCGGGCGGCCTCCCCCGTGAGCTGGTTGACGATGGGCCAGATGAAGTCGCTGAACTGGATCTCCGCAATGGGCCGCATGCCGTTCAGCGCCGCTCCCACGGCGATGCCGACGATTGACGCCTCCGCCAGGGGGGCGTCGATGACGCGCTCCTCGCCGAACTCGTCCATGAAGCCTTCGGTGGCCAGGAAGACGCCGCCCCTGGCGCCCACGTCCTCGCCCATGACGAAGATGCTGCTGTCCCGCCGCATCTCCTCCAGCATCGCCTCGCGGACGGCCTGGATGACCAGCTTCTCAGCCATGTCAGCTGCCCTCCGATGTTGCGAAGAGGTGGTCGAGCAGGGTGGAGGGGTCCGGGAAGGGCGTTGCCTCCGCCGCGTCGGTGGCCTCGTTCACCACGCGCTTGGCGGCGTCGTCGTACTGCTGGGCCATCTCCTCGGTCAGGAGGCCGCGCTCCATGAGCTCGTCGCGGAAGAGCGGCAGCGGGTCCTTCTTGAACGCCGCCTCGATCTCCTCCGGCGTGCGGTAGCGGCGGTCGTCGTCGTCCGTGGTGTGGGGCTTCAAGCGCTCCACGCGCGCCTCGAGGAGCGTCGGGCCTCCGCCGCTCCTCGCCCGCTCGTGCGCCTCCCGCGTCGCTTTGTACATCGCCAGCACGTCGGAGCCGTCGACGGAGACGCCGGGGAAGCCGTACCCCTCGGCCCGGATGGCGACGCTCTCCACCGCCATCTGTTTCTTTTGAGGCACGGAGATGGCGAACTTGTTGTTTTCGCACAGGAAGATGATGGGCAGGCGGTGGATGCCGGCGAAGTTCAGCGACTCGTGCCACTCTCCCTCGCTGGTGCCGCCGTCGCCGAAGGAGCAGAGGACCACCGTGGGCTCCTTGCGAATGCTGGCGGCCAGGGCGGCGCCGACGGCGTGCGTCAGGTTGGCCCCAACCACGTTGGAGGTGTTGTAGATGCGCTTGCTGGGGTAGGCGCCGTGGAAGGGGAACTGGCGGCCGCCACTGAACGGCTCGCCCTGCTTGGCCATGAAGCCCAACAGGGCCTCGTGCGGCGTGACGCCGAGGGCGAGTTGGCCCGGTAGGTCTCGATAGTAGAGGTAGAAGATGTCCTGCTTGGGGTCCATGGCCCACACGGAGCCGATGGACGCCGCCTCATGCCCCTCGCTGGCGATGCCGATGGCTGCCTTCCCCTGGCGGTTCAGCATGATCCACCGCTCGCTCAGGAAGCGGCTCACCACCATCTGCTCGTACATCGTGAGGAGATCTTCGTCGGTGAGCCCCGGGGTCTTAAGCCGACTCTTCACTTTCGTGCTCACGAGGTCCCTCCTCTCTCCCAGTCGCGCGTTCCACTCCCCTCCACAACCCGTGTCGCAGCCCCATTATACCCATGCCGCACCGTCCAAACCACCCTCAGCCCGCGCCACCCGCCCGCGGTTGTGCGCCGGGCGTGAGCACGATGCGCCCGAAACTCCGGCGTTCAGCGACCAGTCGGTAGGCGTCCATGGCCTCTTCCAGTGGCAGGACGTGCGATACCACCGGTCGCACGAGGCCCTGGGCCGCCATGCGGGCCGCGTCCTCCACCTGGCGCCGGGAGACGCCCGACACGCCGGCGATGCGCAGGTCCTTGAACAGCAGCTCGGCCGGTCTGAACGCCACCTTCTCGCCGGTGACGTCGCCCACCATCAGCATTCGCCCGTACTGCCCAAGGGCGTCCCAGGAGGCCCGAAAGGCGACTGCGCCGAGGGTGTCCATGACGACGTCTGCGCCCCGGTCGTCGGTCAGCGCCTGCACCACCTCGCCGAAGTCGAGGTCCGGCGCGTGCAGCACCGGGTCGGCGCCCAGCGCCGACAGCCGCTCCTCCTTGTCGGCGGATGTCGTCACGGCGATGACGTTGGCGCCACAGGCCCGGGCGACCTGCACGGCGTGGGCCCCGAGGCCGCCTCCCGCGCCCGTGACCACGACGGTCTCGCCCGACTGCAGTCCGCCGACGTCTCGCAGCGCGTGCAGCGCCACGCCTATCGGGCAGCCGTAGAGGCAGGCGGTGGCAGGGTCAGCGTTCGGAGGCAGCCTGACCAGGCTGTGCTCGCTCACGGCCACGTACTCGGCGAAACCGCCGTCGATCGAATGGCCGATGCCATGGCCCTGCAGGCATCGGTGCTCGCGGCCGCGAGCGCACATCGAACACTCGCCGCAGGCGTTCGTGAGAATGGATGCAACCCGGTCTCCCGGCGACAGCCCGGTGACCGACGGGCCGCACGCCTCCACCTGGCCCGCGATCTCGTGGCCCAGGACCACCTGACGCTTCACGCCTCGGCGGAGGACGCCGCGCATGACCAGGTAGTCGTGGTGGCAGAAGCCGCAGACCGACACACGGACCAGGACGCCGTGGGGGCTCAACTCCGGGACCGGGACCTCTCGGACGGCCAGTCGCGGCGGGTCGCCGGGCTGCTCCAGCACCAGGGCTTTCACGGTACTTCTCCAGGCTGTTTCACCGGCAATGTCCTCCTGGGCGCGCGTCCACTATAATTGGAGCGCCTTACCCCGGCTAGTCAGACCGAAGGAGGAGCCATGTCGCGTCGATACTGGCTGTTCAAGTCGGAGCCCGGCGCCTACTCCTACGCCGACCTGCTCCGCGATCAGGTGGCCGAGTGGGACGGCGTTCGTAACTTCCAGGCCCGGAACTTCCTCCGCGACCAGATACAGGAGGGCGATGGCGTCCTCTTCTACCACAGCAGCACCACGCCACTGGCAGTCATGGGGACGGCGGTGGTCGTCCGGGCGGGCTACCCCGACCACACGGCCTGGGACCCCGCCTCCGACCACCCCGACCCCAAGAGCACGCCGGACAGCCCCATCTGGTACATGGTCGACATCAAGCCCGACCAGCAGTTTCCCGACCCCGTGACCCGAGAGACGCTGAGGGACACGCCGGGCCTGGAGGACATGATGCTGCTGCGCCGCGGATCCCGCCTGTCCATCCAGCCCGTAACCGAGACCGAGTGGGACATCGTCGTTCGGCTTGGGGTTGGCGGGAGCTAGCGCCGGCCGGGAAGGGAGCGTCATGCGAATCGGGGCCCACGTCTCCGCATCCGGGGGCATCGAAAAGGCCATCGACCGCGCCGTGGAGATCGGCGCCGAGTGCGTCCAGATCTTCGCCTCCGGCCCGCAGAGCTGGCGCTTCAAGCCGCCGCCGGAGGACAACGTCCTCGCCTTCCGAGAGAAGGCGGAGAAGGCGGACGTGGGCCCGAACTTTCTCCACGGCATCTACCTGGTGAACCTGGGAAGCCCGCAGCCGGAGAACCTGGACCGCTCCCGCGCCGCCCTTGTCAACTACCTCAACGTCGCCTCGATGATCGGTGCACAGGGCGTCATCTTCCACTCCGGCAGCCACAAGGGCGCCGGGCTGGAGGCCGTCTTCGACGAGACGGTGGCGCGCCTTGCCCAGGTCCTGGCGGAGAGCCCGGAGGACACGCAGCTCATCATCGAGAACTGCGCCGGCATGGGCAACCAGATCGGGGCGAGCTTCGGCGATATCGGTCGAATCATGGCGGCGCTGGCCAGCCCGCGCGTCAAGGTCTGCCTCGACACCCAACATTCGTACGCCGCCGGCTACGACGTTGCCTCCCGCGAGGGGCTGGAGCGCACCATGGACGAGTTCGACCGGGAGATCGGCTTCGAGCACCTGGTCGCCGTCCACGCCAACGACTCGAAAATCCCCTTCGGCGGCGGCGTGGACCGCCACGAGAACATCGGCCAGGGCAACATCGGCTTGGAGGGCTTCGAGCTGATCATGGCGCACCCCGCCTTCCGGGACGTGCCCTTCCTCCTGGAAGTGCCCGGAGACGAGCGCAAAGGCCCGGACGTCCCCAACGTGCAGCGCCTCAAGGAGATCCGCGAACGGGTGACGGGCGGTTAGGGACTAGCCCGCGCCCCCTACCGCCGCGCCATCTTGGCGATCCCGCGCCACGCCGCCGCAAGGTAGAGGTTGCCCTTCGAGTCGCCGTAGATGCCGTGGCCGGCGTCCGGCGCACGGCTGCGGGCGATGATGTTCCCCTCCGGATCGAAGACGGTGACCCGCGAGGTCTGGTCGCTCACGTAGAAGGCGCCCTCGCTGTCTTCCCACATGTCCATGGGGTGGTACAGGCCTGGCCAGGAGGTGATGTACCCACCTTCGGCGTCGAAGATCTGGATGCAGTTGTTCTCGCGGTCGCAGACGTAGACACGGCTACGGGCGTCGACCCACATCCCGTGCGGTGTCGAGAACTCGCCGTCGTTCTCGCCGGGGATGCCCCACGAGAAGAGGTGCGTCCCGTCGGCCGTGTAGCGGTGAACGGACGAGTTGCCGTAGCCGTCGGCGATGAAGATGTCGCCGTTGGGCGCAACCGCCACGTCCGCGGGGTGGTTGAACGGGCCCTGCAGGTGCGCCCGCCCCCTGGTGCCGATGCGAAGGAGCAGCTTGCCGTCGCTCGTGTACTTGAGCATCTCGTGAGCGTCGCGGTCCAGCAGGTAGACGTTGTCCTCCTCGCCGATGAAGATGCCGTGCGCGTCCAGCATCTCACCGTTGCCCCAGCTGTCGAGGTAGCGCCCTTCGCTGTCGAAGATGACGATGGGCGGGTCCTTGCGCTGGAAGGCATAGACGCGGTCCTTGGAGTCGCAGGCCACGTTGCTCACGTTGCCCCACTCCCACCCGGCGGGCAGCTCGCCGAAGCTGGGGTGGATGTCGTACGTGTGGGCGCCGGTGCCGAAGACCAGACGTGCCATAGCCGTCCTCCGAGCGTAGCCGTTGGTGGGCTCAGCATAGGCTCGCCGCTTGCGCCCGTCAAGGCACGGGTGCGCGGCGCGCGGTGCTATACTTGTGCCGCTGCGAGGCGGGGAGGTTCCGATGCCCCTACGGCTGTCGAGCCGCGAGTTCCACAAGCTGGTGGCGGAGGCCATGCAAGACCTCCCCGCGGCCGTTCAGCACATGATGGAGAACGTGGAGGTGTTCGTCGAGCCGTGGCCGTCGCGGGAGCAGCTCGAAAGCACCGGCACGCCCAATCGATACGGCCTCCTGGGCCTGTACGAGGGCATCCCCCTGACCGACCGCGACTACTACAACATGGTCCTGCCCGACCGCATCTCCCTATTCCACCATCCGCTGGAGGCGGTCTGCGACAGCGTCGAGGAGCTGGCCGAGGAGGTGCGCGCCACGATCATCCACGAGATCGCGCACCACGTGGGCTGGAGCGACGAAGACCTGGACCGCATCGAAGGCCGGTAGGCCCCCCCTACACCGGCCCGAACAGGTCGTCCTCCTCGTCGTCCCCGTCCGCCGCACCCTGCCCCGCCCCGACGCCGGTCAGCTCCCGGTACGAGTCGGCGCTGCCGTACTCCCGCACGCGCACGACCACGGGTATCGGCAGCGCATGGCCGAACAGCAGCGCCTGCTGCCGCGACTCCAGCCCCGCGAGCACGCCGCGTAGCTCCGAGCTTTCCGCCGCGCCTGACAGCACCGCGGAGATGTCGCGGTCGTCGTCGAGCGGGTACACAACACGCGTCCCGATCTGGCTCATGACGTTCGAGTCGATCCCGCTGGGCCGCTGGTCGATGACCAGCAGCGTGACGTTGTACTTGCGCATCTCCCGCGCGATGGCCCCGAAGATGGTCTGCGACGCCAGCGCCGGGTCCAGGAAGGCGTGGGCCTCTTCGATGCAGATGACCAGCGGCCGGGGTTCGGCGCCGCCTCCGCCCATGGCCCGCTCCACGTCGCGCACGTAGCGCTGGTGGATGCGCCGCGTCAGCAGGTTGGCGACCAGGACGTAGTCGGCCAGCGACCGGTGCGCGCCGAACTCCAGCACCACGTGGACACCCCGCTCCAGGCATTCGAGCATGCGTTTGAGCGGGTCCTCCGGCGCCTGCGGCACGAGGTACGGTGTCCTCGACAGTCGCTCCAGGCGGCGGTGGAGGGCCATGATGGTGCTTGGCGCCTCGTTCATGCGCTCGGCAAGCTCCGTCAGGCGCTGCTGCGGTGACGGCGCGCCGCCGTTCTCACCTCCCGCCGCCTTCTCCGTGGCCCCGTTCGAGTCTCCCCAAGCGTCGTCCTCCTCCAGCGCCAGGAACCTCTGCAGCCAGTTCGCGCCAAGGAAGCGCGGCAGCCGGTACGCGGCCTGGACGCCCAGCGGCGTGATGCGCAGCGTGGAGGCCAGCAACTCGATGTCCTCGGGCTCGACGTCGCTGTACGGGATGCGCACCTCGCCGTCCAACGGCACCCGGCGGGACCGGGAGCTAGCCGGGTCGAGCGTGAAGATCGAGACGCGGGACGGGAAGAGCTGCTTGAGCCCCTTGGGCGTGCGGCCCCGCTCCGGGTCGCGGCCCTCCCACCCGTGGTCGTTGTGCATGTCGAATATCAGGCTCACGGCGTTGGTCTTCTGCAGGATGCCCGCGAGCAGCAGCCGTGTGAGGAAGCTCTTCCCCGTGCCGCTCTTGCCGAACACGCCGTTGCTGCGCTGCACGAACGTCTCCATGTCCAAGCACACCCGCGTCTCCATGTCCAGCGGGCTGCCCACCCAGAAGTGGCTGCCGTCCTCGCTGCCGAACACCGTCGCGACGTCGGCCTCCGACGCTCGAATCGCGCGGGCGAAGTGCGGCGGCACGGTGCGCGCCGGCGCGATCTCCCCGTCGTCGCCCGCGACGGCGGGCAGCAGCAGGCGCGGCTTCACCTTGAACTCGCCGAACGCCGCCGTGCCCGACAGCACTCGGGCGATGAACGGGTCCGACACGTCGGGCGGTGCGGTGCGCAGCCGAGCGTCCGTCGCGCCGAGCGAGATGTCGCTGATCATGCCGAAGAAGCGATGCTGCGCTCCCTGGATCGTGACGAATGCGCCCGCCTGCAGCTCCTCGACGGACGCGCCCGCGTCCAGCTTGACGTCGACGCCGCCCGACAGCGACCCGCCGACGACAATACCGAGCGGACGCACCTGCGAGAGCCCCTGCTGCTCCCCGAACGACGTCATGGCCGCAACCCTCGCAGGAGGATGTTGAGACGGCCCACGTCGTCGGCCATCTCCGCCGCCAGCGCCTGCCCCGCCGCGACCAGGAACGCCTCCGGGTCGGGGTGGACGGCGGCGGCGCTGCGGAGGCAGGCCGTTACGACCTCGTCGCCCGCGGCGGAGGGTGCGGCGGCCAGCAGGTGGAGGAAGTCGAACGAGCGGGTGAAGGCCCGGACCTCGCCCGGCGTGCAGAGATAGACGAAAGCGTGCAGTCGCGGCGGCAGCGACGGCAAACCCTGGCGCGTGTCGCCCTCGCGGTCGTAGCCGACGATGCGCGCCTCCAGCCGCGTCACCAGCAGCCGCTCGAGCTGAGGGTTGCTGCGGTACAGGGCCTCCTCGCTCTCCTCGCCGTGGCCGCGGGCTGTCACGCGCCGACCGGCGTCCAGCGGGCCGCTCTCGACGTTGCAGACCACGCCGTAGGTCGGCGGGTCGCCCGTGCGCACCAGCGCGCCCAGCGGCGGCGCCCCGTCCAGCGCGTAGCACTGGGCGACGAACGCCGCCGACGCCGCTTCCACGACCTCGGCGACGCGCTCGCCTCGTTCGACCATCGACATCTACACCCCCCGCAGCCGCTTCGAGCGCTGCTTCTCTGACGTGAACACGGGCAGGCGTTGGCCCTCCAGGGCCAGCTCCAGCACGTGGCGGAAACCCTCGCGGTCGGCGCCGCTGAGGACCGCCTGCTCGTGGGCCTCCTGGAGGGCGACGGGGTAGCCGTCGCCCAGGCGGCACTGCTCCCAGACCAGGGCGTGGGCCAGGTCGACCATCTGTGGGTCGTCGGCGACCCACGCCGGGACCTCCACCCTGCCGATCTCCTCTCCGACGTTGATGTAGAAGAAGCGTATCCGATGGTGGTCGCCGTAGTGGTCGCGGACGACGGCGGCCCGGGAGCCGAAGACAGCGGTGCGCTCGCCCGGCGCGAGGGTGTCGGCGTAGAGATCGCGGTCGGCGAAGCCGTGCACGGTGTCACACCCCCGCTGCCCCGCTGCGATGACCCGGCAGTGACGCCCGCAGTCGCCGACGGGATCGTGGGGGCACAGCGCCAGCCGCAGGCCCCCGGCCACCTCCCGGCTGCCGGGCAGGCTGATGTACGCTGCCACAGCAATCGTACGCCGCATGGCGGCCTGCCGCAGCCTTTCCATCGACCGCAGGAAGCCCTCGTCCAGCAGCGCCCTGCGAACGTAGTCGGGGAAGCGGCCGGGCGGTGGGCCCTCACCGCCCAGCGGCCACAGCACCAGCGATCCATCGACCAGCAGCAGGAGCGGGAGGTCCGACGGCGCCTTCTCGACGGCGTCGGCCAGCGCGGCGACCTCGTCGACGGTGCGCTTGATGCCCAGCAACGGCCCCTCCAGTGCATAGCTGTTCAGGGGCGACTCCGGGTCGGTGATGGATAGCTCCTGCGGCTCCGTGTACAGGCGGGCGCTGTGGTCGAGGTTTGCGCCGGGCTCGGCGCCGTAGACCAGCCGGCACAGGCCGATGTTGATGAGGAAGCAGCGCACGGGAAGGTGGCGGTCCACGTCGATATGCGAGCCGTCGGCGGCGATGACGCTGTAGTCGGTCGGAACGTCGGGACGGGCGTGGCGTTCGTGCGGGTCCTCCAGAGGGTCGGCGTAGGGGAACACGAAGCGGCCCTGCGACTCGCCGGCGCGCTCCTTCAGCGTGTACGCTGTCGACCGTCGCAGAGCGGCCCTGGCCTCGGCCAGTCGCGCCGCGCGGTCGGCCTGCGCGACACGCATGCGGTCCGCCAGCGCCTCGATCTGCGCCATCGCCGCGACGAGGTCGAGGCTCACGGTCGCTTCACCAGCACCCGCTCGTCGCCGACGCGGCGGGTGATGCGCTGCTGGTCGAGGTATTCGAGCAGCGGGAGGGCGTACTTGCGGGACGCGCCGAACATGTCCCGGACGTCGGCAACGGTGATTCGCCCGGAGTCGTCGAGGCGCTCGACGATGCGCTCTACCATCTGCGCGTATGCGCCGCTGGCGAAGACGATGTCGGCGCTGACCCGCACGACCTTGCCCTGCGAGGCCAGGACCGACAGAAGCTCCGAGTCGGGCTTGCTGTCCGTGGGCGGCGAGTAGGGCTGCGTCTCCAGCGCCCGGAGGTATGCCGACGCCGCTCGCTCCTGCTCCGGGGCCAAGCGGACTTCGTGGTCGGGCGCTCGCACCAGCGCGCCATCCTCGACCAGGACGCCCTGCGCCGCGAGCTCGGCGAGGACGTGGGCGAACGCCGCGGACGGCAACCCCAGCCTGCTCCGCAGCTCCTCCCGCGGAAGGCCCGGCCGGAGAGGGTGGTCGCGATGGTGCTCCCGCAGGGCCTGTGCAGCCCTGTCACTGAGGTGCCTCCAGGCCGCCGCCGAGTAGAGCGCCGTGCCTCGGTCCAGGGCGTTGCTCCCGATGGCCAATACCAGTCCCTCTTCCAGCAGAGGCGCCAACTCGCCGCGGACCTGCTCTTCCGTGAGTCCGACGCGCTCGACGAGCGTGCGCAGGTCGAGCGGTTCGCGGGGCGGCAGCGCCTGCAGCAGGGCCTCGCGGGGTGAGCCGCGCTCCAGGGCTTCCAGGCGTTGGAGGACGGCGGGCTGGCCGCGTCGGTGCCGCCGGGGGGCCGGATCGACGATGCGGCCGCCGCCCAGCGTGCCCAGCGGAGATCGCACGACGAAGGTGTCGCCCTTCACCAGCGGCAGACGCTGCTCCAGGTGCACCTGCGCCCAACCCTCCTCGCCCGGCTTTAGTACCGGGGCCTCCAGCAGGCGGACACGGGCGGCGGTCTCGCTTGCGCCGGCGTGGAACGTCACCCCGGCGTTGTGCTTCAGCGGGTGCGGGGCCCATCGGGGCGAGCGCAGGAAGACGTCCACCTGCCGGGTGGAGCGCAGCCACCCGGGCAGCGTGAGCACCTCGCCGCGCTGCACCTGCGTGTGGCTCACGCCGGACAGGTTGACGGCCACGCGGCTGCCGGGCTCGGCGCTGTCGATGCGGCGCTGGTGCGTCTGGAGGCCGCGCACGCGGCCCCGCCGGCCCGAGGGCGCCAGCTCCACCTCCTGCCCCACGGCCAGCGCGCCGTCGAGTAGCGTCCCGGTGACCACGGCCCCGAAGCCTGCCATGGCGAAGGCCCGGTCGACGGAGAGGCGCGGGCGGCCAACGTCGCGCGGCGGGGGCGTCTCCTCCAGCAGCCGGTCGAGCTCTCCCTTGAGCTCGTCGAGGCCCTGGCCGGTGAAGGCGGAGACGGGCAGGATGCCGACGCCCTCAAGCGCGCTCCCTTCCAGCGTCTCGGCCACCTCCTCGGCGGCAATTTGAAGCCACTCCTCCTCCACCAGGTCGGCCTTGGTCAGGGCGACGACACCCTTGGTGACCTCGATGAGGTCCAGGATGGCCAGGTGCTCCCGGGTCTGCGGCATGACCGACTCGTCGGCGGCGACGACGAGGAGGGCGAGGTCGACGCCGCCCACACCGGCCAGCATGTTTTTGATGAACCGCTCGTGGCCGGGCACGTCGACGATGCTGACCTCGCGTCCGCTGGGGAGCGTCAGCCACGCAAAGCCCAGGTCGATGGTCATCTCCCGACGCTTCTCCTCCTGGAGCCGGTCGGGGTCGATGCCCGTCAGCGCGCGCACGAGGCTCGACTTGCCGTGGTCAACGTGTCCGGCGGTACCGACGACGTACATCTTCTCGCCTGAAGGGGGCTGCGAAAAAGCATACCAGAGCAGGGTGGGCCGTGGAAGGAACCCGCTCGCCCTGAAACCTTCGAAGGGCGCCCCGCATCCCCTCTCCCTGGAGGGAGAGGGTTAGGGTGAGGGGGTCGGTTGCGCAGGAACCACGAATCCCCACCCCCGCCCTCGACCACAACGGAGACCGCCCTTCTCATGGTATCGTTACCTGCTGCCCACCACGCGACAGGAGACGCCCCATGTTCCACCGCATCGGCACGGACACCACCGGCCACTACAGCACACTGAACGCCATCGTCGTGCCCAGGCCGATCGGCTGGATATCCACGCTCAGCGCAGAGGGCGTCCCCAACCTCGCGCCCTACTCCTTCTTCAACGCCGTCGCATACAGCCCGCCGCAGGTGATGTTCGCCGCCACGGGCAGCCACGGCTTCGGCGGACTCAAGGACGCCGTGCTGGACGCGCAGACGACGGGGGAGTTCGTCGTCAACGTCGCAACGTGGGACCTGCGGGAGCGGATGAACGCCTCCTCCGTCCCCGCGCCTCGAGAGGTCGACGAGTTCGAGTACGCCGGGCTGACCAAGGCCGAAAGCAGGCTGGTGCGATGCCCGCGCGTGGCGGAGAGCCCGGTGCACCTGGAGTGCAGATACACCCGGTCGGTGGAGATGCTGACGAACGACCCGGACACTCCGAACACGGTCGTGTTCGGGCAGGTGATCGGAGTCCACATCGACGAGCGCGTCCTGACGGACGGCCGCATAGACTCGCTGAAGCTGAGGCCCATCGGCAGGCTGGGGTACCTCGATTTCGTCGAGGTCGACAGCCGCTTCTCAATGGTGCGCCCCACCTGGGAGTGAGGGGCGCGAGAGCGGGCCTTGGACGGTCTGCGAGGGCGTTAGACCAGACTCACAGGGTCCACGTCTAGGCGCCAGCCGGGGAGCGGGCCGAGGGAGGCGAGCAGCGCGGGGAGGTCGACTGGGGCGCCGACGGGGACGCGCACGACGAGGTGCCACCGGTAGCGGCCCCGCAGTCGCGGGGGGTACGCCGGCGCGGGGCCGATGACGTCAACCTCACCGAGGCCCTCGCGAGCGCAGTAGGCGCGGATGCGGGCCGCGACGGCGTCGGCCTCTCGCTGCGCGTACGCCGGGTTGGTGTGCTGGAAGAGAAGGCGGGCGAGACGGCTGTAGGGCGGGTAGGCGTGCGTGCGCCGGAAGTCAAGCTCGGCGGCGGCGAATGCGCCGTAGTCCTGGGCGGCGGCGAGGCGCACGGCGTAGTGCTCGGGCGAGTAGGTCTGGATGACGGCCTGTCCCGGCCCGCCGAGCCGCCCAGCGCGCCCGGCCACCTGGCAGAGAAGCTGGAAGGTGCGCTCGGCGGAGCGGAAGTCAGGCAGGTGCAGGCCGAGGTCGGCCAGGATCGCGCCGACGAGGCTGACCCGGGGTAGGTCGAGGCCCTTGGCGACCATCTGCGTGCCCACCAGGACGTCGGCCTCGCCGCGTGCGAAGCTGTCCATCAGCGCCTCGTGGGCTGCACGGTCGCGGGCTGCGTCCTGGTCCCAGCGCAGCACCCGCGCGCCGAAGGTTTGCTCGACCTCCTGGACGACGCGCTGCGTGCCGATGCCCAGGTGCCGGATGCGAGAACCCCTGCAGTCGGGACAGCGCGTCGCCTGCGGCCTGCGACGCCCGCAGTGATGGCAGACCATGCGCTCGCCGACGGCGTGGTACGTCAGGGGCGCGTCGCAGCTCCGGCAGCGGAGGACGTGGCCGCAGTCGCGGCACTGGACGATGCCCGACGCACCCCGCCGGTTGAGGAAGAGGATGGCCTGCTCGCCGCGTTCCAGCGTGCGGGTGAGGGCCTCGTGGAGGCTGCGGCTGAAGATGCTGCGGACGCCGGCCTTGAGTTCCTTTCGCATGTCGACGACTTGGGCCTTCGGCAGCGGGACGGTGCGGGGTCGGCCGTCGTCGCCCGGCGCGAGGCGTTGAGGCAGCTCCAGCAGGCGATGTACCCCCTGCCGGGCGTGATGGTGCGAGACGAGGTCGGGCGTGGCGCTGCCCAGCACGACGGTCGCGCCGGTGAGCTCGGCGAGCTTGAGGGCCACGTCCCGCGCGTGGTAGCGGGGGGCGAGGTCCTGCTGCTTGTACGTCCACTCATGCTCCTCGTCGAGGATGACGAGGCCGATGTCCGGCACGGGGGCGAATATCGCGCTGCGAGACCCCAGGACGACGTCGAAGTCGCCGCGGTGGATGCGCCACCACGCATCGTACTGCTGGCCGTCGGACAGCCCGCTGTGGAGGAGGCCCACCCGGCCGGGGAAGCGTGCAAGCAGGCGCGCCGTTAGCTGCGGCGTCAGGGCGATTTCGGGGACGAGGTAGAGGCCGCGGCGGCCCTGGGAGATGCAGCGGGCCAGCGCCTGCAGGTAGACCTCTGTCTTGCCGCTGCCGGTGACGCCCAGGAGGAGGAACGTGCCGCCGTCGGCGCGCTGCACCGACGACGCGATGGCGTCGATAGCGCTCGACTGGTCGGGCGTCGGCTGCAGTGGCGCCTGGCGACGCGTCGTGTGCGCCGCCAGTGGGTCACGGAGGCGGCGGTGCTGCTCAACGGTCACGAGGCCGCGCTCCACGAGCCTCTTGACGACGGACGCTCCGAACTCCTTCCGAGCCGCCGTTATGTCGACCGACGGCGTGTCCGCGAGGTACTCCAGCAGGGCCCGTGCTCGATCGGCTGTGTCGGGTAAACCAGCCGTGTATTGCCGCGCCTCCTTGACAGATGCAGCCAGACGGAGGCGGCGGCCGTGATCGACGGTCACGAGATTCCGCCGTTGCAGCGTCGCCGCCGCCGACGAACCGAACTCCTTTCGGGAGGCTGTCAGGTCCATGGAGGGGGTTGCTGCCAGGCTTCGGAGCAAGGCTTTCAGACGATGTGACCTGTCAGGAAGGGTTGCCGCGTGTTGACGCGCCTCTTCTACCGATACTGCCAGGCGGAGACAGGGGCGGTCGATGGCCACAAGGTCCTGCCGCTGCAACGTTGTCACCGCGGACGAGCCGAACTCCTTGCGGGCCGTTGTGAGGTCGACAAAGGGAGTGTCCTCCAGGATTTGCAGCAAAGTCTTGAGGCGATGGAGCCTGTCAAGAAGCTCGACAGCGTGTTGCTGGACCTCTTCCGCTGGCACAGCCAGATGCAGCGTCTCCCGGTACTGCGGTGTCGCCCGTGGGGGATCCCACCGCCACTCCTGCAAGACCAGACCCTCTCGCAGCAGCCGTCGCAGCGCCGTTCGAGAGGCGGAGGTGCGGACGACGCGTCGCTCGTCCGTGGGCGTTGTACGTTGAAGCGCTGCGAGCATCCGCCGCTCCTCGTCGCCGCGCTGTGAGGGATCTTCCCCTTCGACCTTCTCGGTGGTCCAGAGCAGGGAGAGCAGGCGCCGCCGGAAGTCCCAGGGGAGCATCAGGGCAGCGGCCTCGTACAGCGAGCAGAGAGTCTCGCGGCTCAACCAGCGCGCCAGCTCGAGCTGCGCCGGCGCAAGTGCGAACGAGGGGTCCTGCAGGCCGCCCAGGGGCCGGACGCCGCCGACCTCGGTGTGGTCGGAGAGAGCGAAGACGACGCCGGAGACGCGGCGGGACTGCAGGGGCGCCCACACGACATGGCCGGGGGCCACGGATATGCCGGGCGGGATAGCGTAGGTGAGCGTGCGGTCTGGGGGGAGGGAAGCGTCGACCGCCACCTCGGCGTACCTGGCGGCCATCATTGATCCCAATATGGCGCCTCCGGCCGTCGCGGCCCGGGGGCTAGGAGGCGTCCGCGGCCTCTTCCTCTTCGACCGGTGCCGGCGCAGGCTTGGGCGCGGGAGCCTTGGCGGCGGGCCGGCGCAACGGGCGCTCCTTGATGCGGGCGGCGCGACCGAAACGCTCACGGAGGTAGTAGAGGCGGGCGCGCCTCACCTTGCCGCCTCGTAGAACCTCGACGGAGTCGATGCGCGGCGAGTGGAGGGGGAAGATGCGCTCCACGCCGAAGCCTCGGAAGATGGCACGCACGGTGAAGGCGGCGACGGGACTGGTCCCGCCGGTCTTCCTGATGACGACGCCCTGGAAGTTCTGGACACGCTCACGGGTGCCCTCCCGGATACGGAAGCCCACCCGCACGGTGTCGCCGGGCCGGAACTCGGGCATGTTGGGGTTGGGCTTGATCGTCGAAAGCGCGTGTGCGTCCATGTCGGCCCCGTGATGGATTTCGTAATCGTGCTGTGGGTATTGTACCCGCTGTGCGTGGGGGAGACAAGGCGGGGGCG
Organism: Dehalococcoidia bacterium; assembly: GCA_965205235.1. Taxonomy (GTDB): domain Bacteria; phylum Chloroflexota; class Dehalococcoidia; order Lucifugimonadales; family UBA1127; genus CBDBGD01. The sequence goes on along the minus strand of CBDBGD010000001.1, from coordinate 66,878 downwards.
TCCCTGCGGTGCGACCTTGGGTGGGCCCACCCGCCCGCCCTTGGACGTTCCTTGGGGGGCTGCGCCCCCCAGACCCCGCGCCCTCACCCGCCGCTGCGCGTCGGCCTATCCCCCAGGAGAGGCCGGGACGAGGTTCCTGCCTACGCAGGAACGACTACGTGGGGTCTAGCCGGAGGCTTTCTCCAGGCGTGCGGGCATGACGTCGAGGCCGGGGACGCGGAGGGCGGGGTCGGGCGCATCGCTGTTCTGGAGGTCCGTGGCGAGTTCGCCGAAGAGGGTCGTGGTAGCGACGACACCGGGAAGCATGCCGTTGACGCGCGCCCGGCCGCGGACGCGGCTCAGCGGCGTCACGACATCGAGCAAATCGCCGTCGGAGACGCCGAAGGCCTGGGCGTCGGCGGCGCTGAGCTCGACCACCTGCTCGCGCTTCAGCTCGTTGTGGCCGTTGACCTGGACGACCGCCACGTCCTCGTCGGGCTGGGCCAGGACGCGCCCCGGCGCGTAGAGGAGGGGGAACTCTCGAGGAGGAGTAGGGCGCTGCTGGGCGTGGAGAGGCGCGAACCGCATCTTCTGCACGTAGTCGCTGTCGGCGGCGTGGAGGTGGGGAGTGCCGGGGTGGTCGGACGTCGGGCAGGGCCACTGGAGGCCGCCGGCGAGGCCGTCGAGGCGCTGGTGGCTGATGCCGCCGTAGGAGGGCACCAGCGCTGCGACCTGGTCGAAGACCTCGGATGCGTGCTCGAAGGAGAAGCCCCACGCGCCCATACGCTCGGTCACCTCGCGCAGGACCCAGGTCAGCGACTGTGACTCGCCCTTGGGGAGCACCGCTCGTCGGAGGAGCTGCACCCGGCGGTCGAGGCTGGTGTAGGTCCCCTCCTGCTCGGCGAAGGCCACGAGGGGCAGCACGAGGTCGGCGTGCAGTGCCGCGTCGCTCAGGAAGAGGTCGTGGACGACCAGAAGCTCGGCTTTCGACAGCGCGTGGAGGGCTGCCTCGTCAACGGCGGGGCTGTCGCCAACGACCTGGACGGCCTTCACGCGACCGTCGAGGATTGCCTGGAAGAGGTCGTTCACGCCGACGCCGGGGGTCTGCGGCAAATCGTTGGTCCACGCGCCCTCGAACAGGGCGCGGCCGTCGACGTCGCCGACGGGGAGGTGGCCTGGAAGGAAGCCGGGGACGCAGCCAACGTCCCACGCGCCCTGCTCGTTGGTGCCGGACAGGAGGGGGAAGAGGCCGGCGCCGGGAGCGCCGAGGTTGCCGGTGGCCAGGGCGAGGTCGATCAGGCCCTGCAGCAGGCTCGTGCGCTGGTCGGCGGGGACGTTGTCGAGGGCGTACATGATACCGCCGGGACGGTTGGAGGCCAGGAGCCGTGCGGCCTGCTGCACCTGCTCGGCAGGGACACCGGTCGTCTCTTCGACGACCGACAGCGGGAAGGCCTGCAGCGACCGGACCAGGTCGTCCCAGCCCTCGGTCTGCGACGCGATGAAGTCGGCGTCGTGCAGCCCCTCGTCGACGATGACGCGAAGGAGACCAGCGACGAGGGTGGCCTCGGCGCCGGGGTAGGGGCGGAGCCAGACGTCGGCGTAGCGGGTGAGCTCGACCTCGCGGGCGTCGACGACGACGAGCCTCAGCGTGCCCGCCTTGGCCGCCTTCTTCAGGGGCACGGCCGCGACATTGTGGTCCTCCGTGGTGTTGCTGTTGACGACGAGGACGGAGCGGGCCTGTTCGAGGTCCTGGACCGTGCCGGTCGCCGCCATCGTACCGAGGGTGTCGCGGAGGGAGAGGAGCATCTCAGGACGGGCGTTGGAGGCGACATCGACGTTGTTGGTGTCCATGACCGTGCGGGCGAACCGCTGCGCGAGGTAGGCGTCCTCGTTCGTCGTGCGGGGGCTGACGAGCATGGCGTACGCCCCGCCTCGGTAGTCGGGGAGGCGAGCGGCGAGGAGGTCGAGCGCCTCGGCCCACGTTGCCTCTTCCAGGACGCCGTGACGTCGCACGAGGGGGGTAGTGAGGCGCTCCCGGTGGTTGACGAAGTCCATCCCGAACTTGCCCTTGAAGCAGAGCTGGCCCTGGTTGGCGGGGGCGGACCAGTCGCCGACGGAGCGGATGACGCGGCCGCGGACGTCGACCTCCAGCTTCACCTGGCAGCCGACGGGGCAGTGGGTGCAGGTGGAGGTGACGGTCTTGACCGCCTTCTCCCACTTGTAGCGCCGCTCGACGAGGGCGCCCACGGGACAGACGTCGACGCAGGCGCCGCAGAACTCGCAGCCGGACTCGAGGAGCGACGTACCGCGCGAGGTGCCGACGAGGGCCGTACCGGAGCGGTCGACCATGCCGATGGCGTCGTCGGCGCGGATCTCCTCACAGACGCGGACGCAGCGGGCGCAGACGATGCAGAGGTTGTAGTCGCGGTCGTAGAAGGGGTCGCTCGTCTCAACGGGGAGGTTGCGGTAGTTGTAGGCCAGGGGCGTCTCCAGGTTCATGTTGACGTAGCGGACGGTGTCCTTGAGCTCGCAGCGCTCGTTCTTGGGGCAGACGACGCATCGGTCGGTGACGCGAACGTGGCGCAGGCAGATGTCCTGGGGCCCGCAGAGCTCGATGCGGTGGCAGGTGAGGCAGCCGTGCGGGTGCTCCGAGAGCAGCAGTTCCAGGATGCCCTGGCGCAGCTCGTTGACCTGCGGCGTCGTGCTCTTCACGACCATGCCGGGGGCTGCGGGCAGGGTGCAGGAGGCGGGGGTGCCGCGCTGGCCCTCGACCTCGACGACGCACATGCGGCACGCGCCGTAGGGCTTCATGCCGGGCCAGTAGCAGAGGTAGGGGACGTATATCCCCGCGTCCATGGCGGCTTGGATGACCGTCTGGCCCGGCTTGGCCGTGACGGTCACCCCGTCAATGGTGAGCGTAATCTCGTTGGGCATACCATCCCCCTGTTGCCATGGGCCGGGTCCGGGTGGGTTTGAAGAAGAAGGTCTCGCAGCGGCGCGCGGGGCACCGTTGCTCGTCGATGTGCACGCGGAAGTCTTCCGCGAAGTAGCGGAAGGCCGAGCTGACGGGGTTGAAGCCGAGCTGGCCGTGGCCGCAGAGGGAACCCATGGCCATCGAGCGGCCCATGGACTCCATGAGCTGCTGGTCGCCGGGGCGTCCCTGGCCTTCGGCGATGCGATCGAGGACCTCGACGAGGTGAGTCATGCCAAGTCGGCAGGGGAAGCACTTGCCGCAGGACTCGAACTGGCAGAAGGCCACCAGGTTGCGGACGAGGTCGACTGCGCACACGTCCTCGCTGCCGACGATGATGCCGCCGGAGCCGAGGATGGCGCCGGCCTGGGCCATCGCCTCGAAGTCGAGGACGATGTCCATGCTGGCCGGGCCCAGGACGCCGCCGAGCGGGCCGCCGGTCTGCAGCAGCTTCACGCTGCGGCCGTCGAGGACGCCGCCTGCGATGTCCCGGATCACCTGCCCCAGCGTCAGCCCGAAGGGCACCTCGTACATGCCGGGGCGGACGACCTCGCCGCTGAGGCAGAGGATGGCCGTGCCGGTGCTACGGCCGTGGCCGATGCCCGCGAACCACTCGCCGCCCCTGCGCACGATCTCCGGGACGTAGGAGAGGGTCTTGACGTTGTTGATGTTGCTGGGCTTGCCCCAGACGCCGAACTGCGCCGGGAACGGCGGGCGGAACCGGGGCATGGCACGCTTGCCCTCGATGGCCTCCATGAGGGCCGTCTCCTCGCCGGAGACGTAGGACTCGCCGACCAGGGAGACCTCCATGTCGAAGGAGAAGTCGGAGCCCAGGATGTTCTCGCCGAGCAGACCGACCTCGCGCGCCTGCTCGATGGCTCGCTGGGTGCGCTCGATGGGGCCGTTGTGGCCGTGTCGGATGAAGACGTAGCCGAAGGTCGCTCCGGTGGTGTAACCGGCCAGGACCGCCCCTTCGATGAGAGTGTGTGGGTCGCTCTCCAGGATGCCTTTGTCGTTGAAGGCGCCGGGGTCGCCCTCCTCACAGTTGACCAGGATGTACTTGACGTCGCCCGGAGTGCGCACCAGGAAGCCCCACTTGACGGCGGTGGGAAAGGCTGCGCCGCCCCTGCCGCGGAGGCCCGCCTTGGAGACCTCGTCCAGCACCTGCTGAGGGGTCATCTCGGCCAGGGCTTTTGCCAAGGCAGCATAGCCACCGTTGGCGATGTAGTGGGACACCTCGCCGGGGTCGATCGTGCCGCAGTTGCGAGTGGCGATGCGGACCTGGTAGCGCCACGCGTCGAGATCTTCGAGCGGTGTCACGTCGGGCGGAGGGTCGTCACCGAGGGCGCCGAGGGCGAGGTCCGGTCGCACGTCATCGCCGACGATGCAGTCCTCGACTAGCTGCGGGACCATCTCCGGCGTCACGTTGCGATAGAACACGCGCGCTCCGCCGGGCTTCTGGATGTCGACCAGGGGTTCGGCGTAGCACAGGCCGAGGGAGCCGACGGCGTGGACTGCGACGTCGAGGCCGCGACGCTCGATCTCACGCCGGAGCGCGTCGAGGACCTGGCCGGCGCCGGCGGCCAGCCCGTTGAGGTCCGTACCAACGCGGACGCGCGTTCGGCTCTCCAGAGCGCTCCACGTCGCCTGGGCCTGCTGCTCCAGCGCAGCGAAGGTCTCAGTCACCGTCGGTCTCCTGAGCAGTGCCGTTGGGGGAATCCAGTCCTCGCACCAGGCCTTGCGCCTGCTCCGGCCCAACGCGCCCCACCAACTGGTGGTCGACCATGATCACCGGCGCTTGGGCGCAGGCCCCAAGGCAGGTGTTGTACTTGAGGGTGGCGTGACCGTCCGGGGTATCGCCCTCGTGGGTGAGGCCCAGGGCGTCCTGGACGCTGCGCAGGACCTCCTGCGCGCCGCGGAGGTGGCACGTGGGGCCCCAGCAGACCTCCAGGATGTGCCGGCCGGGAGGCGTGAACCGGAAGTTGGTGTAGAAGGAGGCGACAGCCCAGACGTCGTTGGAGGTGGCGCCGGTGAATTGGGCCACTTCCTCGACGGCCTCCGGGGGAATGTAGCCCAAGGCGTCCTCGACGGCGAGAAGGGAGGAGAGGACTGTGACGTTGGCCTGCCGCTGGTCGGCCAGCGTCCGCCGCAACTGCTCTCGTAGCCCGGTCTGCTGGGCCGCCAAAGGGCTCCCTTTCGTGAAATTCGGCACTAGCGGCATGATACCACGGGGGTGGTATGCGAGCAATTGGCGGGGCGGCCCAGAGCGGCAGGCGCCCACAAGGGACACGGCCTCAGGACGAGCGCGGACGCTGCATCGGAGGCTCTTCCCACTGGCTCTACGGCGAGCTCGCTTCTGCGGCCATTGACGCCCCCGTTGCGGTACGGCTAGGATAGCGCCACGCAGCAGGACCGAGCGAGTGGAGGTAGACCCGTGCAGTACAACGTCATCTCCGGCGACTCTCACGTCGACATGACCTGGATGCCGGGCGACCTGTGGGTGAGCCAGGCGCCGGCCAAGTTCCAAGCGGTGGCCCCGCACGTCGTCGAAACGGACGAGGGGCTGAAGTGGACCGCGGAGGGCAAGACCCTGGGCGTCTTCGGCGGTTCGAGCTTCGGCTTCGGCAAGGCCGAGCGCGGCGCTTCCAAGCGCATCGACTCCATGTTCGCCGAGGGCTTCTACGAGGGCCCGCCGCGGCCGACGACACCGGAGCTTCGGCTCAAGGACATGGAGATGGACGGCGTGGACGCCGAAGTGCTGTACGGCATCCTGGGCGTCGGCATGCGCTTCGACGACCCGGAGCTGACCCGTTATGTCTACAACGTCTACTACGACTGGGCCGCCGAGTTCTGCGCCACCAACCCCGGCAGGTGGGCGGCGCTGGCGCCCCTCGCCAGCCACGACCCGCAGACGGCCGCAGAGGACCTGCGCCGGGCGGCAAAGCTGGGCCTGAAGGGCGCGGACTTCGCCGTGTCGATCGCGGTGAAGCCGCTCTACCAGCAGGAGTGGGACGTGCTCTGGGAGGCAGCCAGCGAGTGCAACATGCCGGTCTCCTTCCACTTCACGGTGGGCATGCGGCCCTCCATCCGGCAGCCGGACCCGGAGGACCTGCCGGCCTACAAGACCAAGCTGAGCCTGGTCAGCGACGCGTGCTCGCAGCTTGAGGGCGCCCTGCACCTGACCAGCATCATCTACTCCGGCGCCTGCGAGCGCTACCCGGACTTCAAGTGGGTGCTGGGCGAGAGCGGCGTCACGTGGGTGCCCTTCCTCCTCGCCCGTATGGACGCGCACCGGCAGGACGAGCGGCACCAAGCCGACTTGCCCATGCTCCCCAGCGAGTACTGGCGACGGCAGGGGCACTCGACGTACCAGACCGACAGCATCCTGGCCGACATGGTGGACCTGGTGGGCGAGGACAACGCGATCTGGGGCTCGGACTACCCCCACCCCGACGGCGTCTGGCCCGACTCCCAGGCGACCATCGAGTCGGACCTGGGCCGCCTCGACGAGCGGCGGCGCCGGAAGATCATCCGCGACAACGCCGGCAAGCTCTACGGCTTCCTCCCCTAGGCAGCGCTCCCCGGCGCACTCCACGATGGCTCGGAGCCATCCGGGCAGGGACGCGCCGCGCTCGATACCGCCGATGCTATCCGAACTGCTCGTTCAGTTTTTCCAATCGCTCCCTTGCCTGTTCGGGGTCATCGGAGGCAAGTTGTGCCAACTTAAAGAGTTCCCACCGCTCAGCATCGGTTATGCTGTCCCGGACCCACGGGAGAGCTACTAGCCGTTGGGCGGTCGCTGGATCTTGGGACGCCAGCCACCCCAGGGATCCAAGCGCCCACGACTCGATGTCATTGAAGCCATCGGCGACCCATGGGAAGGTGATCACTATCTGTGCGCTCGCTGCATCTAGTGCTGCAAGTCGTGCCATTGAGCCAACCGCCCTCCGTTCAACATCGCTAAGGCCGTCGACGACCCACGGAAATGCGACCACGACCCGGGCAGTAGCTGGGTCTGCTACCGTCATTTGGAGAAGTGAATGAAGATTGAAACCATCGTCTGCCGTGTCCGAACCGTCGACAACCCAGGGCAGAGATGCGACGAGTTCAGCGGTTAGCGGATCATGATTGGCAATTTCCGCTATGTCTTTGAGCGCCTGCCTTTTGTCAAACCCCCAGCTTGCTGGGCCGTCCACGTTGTCGCCCAACCAGGGAAAAGCGATGACCAGTTGCACTGTGGCCAGCGATTTGCCGGCGATCTGGAGCATCTGTAGGAGAGCCCTCCATTCCGCATCGTCCACGCCGTCCGCCAGCCAGGGGAAGGCGGCCACCTCATGCGCTGTGACTACATCTATCTCCGCTATTCCATGCAACGTTGCGAACACGGCCCACTCGCCATGCGAGACGGTAAAGCCATCGGTCAGCCCGGGGTATTCCATGGCCATCTTTGCCAACGCCAGGTCCATGGCTGCCATACCTGCCAGGTTGCCAAGCGTCTGCTGCTCACGCAGAGTCATGCCGTCCACGAGCCAGGAGTATTCCACCATTCGCCTGGCAAGCTCGAGGTCCAGCTTTGCAATGGCGTACAGACTCGCGATTGCAGAGGCCTCGTGATCGTCGATCCCGTCGGCGGTCCACCACAGGCACTCCAAGGTATCCCCCATGGCTGCATCGAGGTTGCTGAGGGCCAACAGATGGTTCCTAGCCACGGCATGCTGCCGGTCCGGTGGAGCACTGAACCAAGTCATAGCTGCACAAAGGTCCTCTGCGCTACTTTCCGATACTGGGAACGTCGATACAGGGGTGGGGGTCGACACGGGCGCTGACGTTGCGGCCATTGGCGTAGGTGATGGTGCAGGTGCCGCCACGGGCATAGGAGGAGTCGGCTCGGATGTGGAAGTAGGCGCCGGGGTGAGCGTTGGGGTGGGGGTTGGAGCGGGAGTGGGGGTAGGGGTGGGTGTGGGTACGCTCGTCGGAGTTGCGGCGAGCGTAGCCGTGTCAAGTGGCGGTCCACACCCTAGTGGCAGTGCGGCGGCAAGGGAGGCCGCTCCCAGCGTCACCACGATGCGCATTGCGTTCAACATACGCGGCATTGTAGCCCATGCGACCGCCCGGCCACAGGCCCGCGGTTGTGAGCGACTGCTCGCCCGCATGGACGCCCATCGCGAGGACGAGCGCCACGCCGTCGACCTGCCCATGCTGCCCAGCGAGTACTGGCGACGGCAGGGCCACTCCACGTACCAGACCGACAGCATCCTGGCCGACATGGTGGACCTGGTGGGCGAGGACAACGCGATCTGGGGCTCCGACTACCCCCACCCCGACGGCGTCTGGCCCGACTCCCAGGCGACCATCGAGCAGGACCTGGGCCGCCTCGACGAGCGGCGTCGCCGCAAGATCATCCGCGACAACGCCGGCAAGCTCTACGGTTTCTTGGGGTAGGGGGGTGAGGCGTCACCCCACTGCGGGTAGAGGCTTGACGGGCCCACCAACGCGTTCACGGCAATGCCCGCTGACGCCCTACGAGATGTTAGGCCCGCTTGTCGCCGATCAGTTGTGCTGCTAACAGTCGCCCCACCCTCTGTCGAGCAGCCACTCTTGGAATGTTTCGTCGTCAGGCGCGCAGAGGCCGGCGTTATCGCCGTAACTGAACTGCGTTAGAGCCGAAAGTCCAGTCAGGGTGCGAGGAAGCTGGCCGGACAATCTGTTACGGTACACCAGCAGCGACTCAAGACTGGATAGTGCGCCAAACTCCGCCGGTATCCCCCCGCTCAACCGGTTGTTCGAGAGATCCAGGACTATCAGGCTTGACAATGCGCCGATCTGCGGGGGTATTGCCCCACTCAACTGGTTGTCTGCCAGCAGCAGCCAATGGAGCCGGGACAGGTCGCCGAGGTGCGAGGGTATCCGGCCGCTCAACTGATTGTTGGTGATATCGAGAGTACCCAAGCTCGACAAGTTACCGATCTGTGACGGTATCTCCCCGCTCAAGCGGTTATCCTTGAGGTCCAGGACCGTCAAGCTCGACAATGCGCCGATCTGCGGGGGTATCGCCCCACTCAACTGGTTGTCTTTCAGCAGCAGCCAATGGAGCCGGGACAGGTTGCCGAGCTGCGGGGGTATCCGGCCGCTCAATTGATTGCTGGTGAGGTTCAGCTCCGTCAGCCTGTTCAGATTGCCGAGCTCGGCTGGTATGTCACCCGTCAGCAGGTTGACGTCGAGCCAGAGGACGACCAAGTTGGACAGACCGCCAAGCTGGGCCGGTATGTGCCCGGTTAGCCGGTTGTCGTTCAGCCAGAGGTATTCCAAGCTGGATAGGCTGCCAAGTTCAGCAGGGATGTCCCCATCGAGCCGGTTCCCCTGCAGATACAACCACTGCAATTTGGACAACCTTCCGAGCTCCATCGGTATCCGCCCGTTCAACCGGTTGAAGCCGAGCGACAGATGGGCGAGGTTTGACAGATTGCCCAGTTCGGTGGGTATCGGACCGCTCAACTGATTGCGGTCCAGCAATAGCCATTCCAGGCTAGACAGTCTACCGAGTTCCGTGGGTACGCCGCCCCTCAGTCTGTTTTCACTCAGATCCAGATGGGTCACCTGGGAGAGGTCAGCCAGTCCGGAAGGTATCTCACCGCTAAGCTGATTGGAGCCGAGCGACAGGAGAACCAGGTTGGACAGACTGCCCAGTTGGGAGGGTATCCGGCCCCTCAGCACATTGTGGCTTAAGTCAAGATGGGTCAGCCCGGAGAGGCCAGCCAGTCCGGACGATATCTCGCCGCCCAGCCGGTTGGAGCCGAGCGAGAGGCGAACCAGGTTGAACAGGTTGTCCAGCTCGGCGGGTATGCCGCCGGTGAAGTAGTTGCCGCCCAAGTCCAGAAGGGTCAGGTTGGACAGATTGCCGATCTGCGGCGGGATCTCCCCGTTCAGTCGATTACCGGACAGGTCCAGATGGATCAGGCTGGAGAGGCCACCCAGATCACCGGGCATTTCGCCGCTCAGCCGGTTGCCGCCTATGTCCAGGTAGGTCAGCTTTGAGAGGCCGCCCAACTCGGCGGGTATCTCGCCGCTAAGCTGGTTGGAATCTAACGACAGGTGGGCCAGATCGGGCAGGGCGCCGAGTCCGGCGGGCAAGTCGCCGCTCAGCTGGTTGCCGCTGAGGTCCAGGTGCGTCAGCTTGGAAAGTGTGGTGAGTTCGGGTGGTATCTCGCCGGCCAGGTGGTTGGCGTTGAGTTCCAGTGTCACCAGGTTCGACAGGTCACCGATTTCTGGTGGTATGTGTCCGCTCAGGCCATTCTCGCCCAGCCCCAGTCCCGTAACTCGTTCGTTGTCGTCCGCTGTGACTCCGTACCACGTGTCGAAGGGCTCGTCACTGAGCCAGTTCGCATCGTTGTTCCAGTTCACGCCGTCGGTGGCGTTGTAGAGCGCCACCAGGGCAAGCCAGTCCCGGGAAAGCGCCCTCTGCTCTCCGGGTGTAGGGGTGGCATTGGGGATGGCTGTGGACACGACCTCCGGGGTAGGAGTGACGACGACAGTGGCGGTGGCCCCAGCAATAGGTGTAGGGACCGTATCAGGGCGCGGCGGAGGTGTGGCGCCGAGATTAGGTGTGGGTACGGCATCGGGAACGGGAGTGGGAGTCGGTATGACAGCGGCGGTCGGCGTGGGTGCAGCCGTCGGTGTCGCGGTGGGGGCCGGAGTGGGGGTGAGCGCAGACAGGTCCGGCGGAGGTCCGCAGGCCATCGATGAGGCGGCAGCGGCGAGGGAAACGGCGCCAAGCATCACGATACGGCGCAACACGGTCAACATACGCGGCATTGTAGCGCATACGGGCGCCGGCCACAGGCCCGCGGTTGTGAGCGACTACATGGGCGTGGTAGACTGCACAGCCGTGCGATGGTGAGCGTGGCCAAGTGGTTAAGGCGCCTGGCTGTGGCCCAGGAGATCGAGGGTTCGAATCCCTTCGCTCACCCCAGAAACCGCAGCCGACACCATCGGCGCAACAGCGGCCCCGCTCCTACGATCCGTCGGCGACCTTCCGCAGCGCCTCGTTGAGCCTTGTCTGCCATCCTCGGCCAGTCCCGCGGAAGTAGTCCACGATATCCGCGTCGAGCCGAACCGTGACCTTCGCTTTCGTCGGCGCCTTCTGCCTGCCTCGCGAGCGACGATAGCGCTCCACGATCTGCGGAACAACCTCTACGGCAGGGCGAGCGCGGGCCCAGTCTTGGTCCGTCCACTCCGCAGCATCCGGGTCCTCGGCGATGTGCCGCTGGATGGCCGCCTCTTCCTCGTCTGTGGGGAGGTGTATCTCACGCCCATTGGAGAGCATAGTTCCTCCTCTCCCTTCTGCTTGCCAAGCGCACGCTGATGATGCGCGTCGTGCTCCCACGTTCGGTGAATACGATGTGATACAGCCGCTCGCCCACGAAACCGATTGCTGCCCATCGCATCTCACTGCCTCGGTGGCTGGAAACCACCATGGCTGTCTCCCAATCGAACTGTTCAACAACCTGGAAGCCGGGTCGCCCTGCCGCGAGGTTGGCCTCGTTCTTCTCAGCGTCCCACTCGTACTCTAACCCTATATTGTATGGACAATTTGCCATTCGTCAAGGGGCGCGCTTGTAGCTGACTCCTACCCCTGCCCGCCCCCGAACAGCCGGTCCGTCTTCGCGGCCATGATGAAGTCGTTGCGGTGCAGGCCGCGGATCTTGTGCGTCCACCACGTCACCGCCACGCGCCCCCACTCGGTGACGATGCGCGGGTGGTGGCCCTCCTCCTCCGCCAGTTCGCCGACGGCCATCGTGAAGGCCAGCGCCTCGCCGAAGTTGCCGAAGCGGAACGTCCGAAACAGCTTCGGAATATCGTCCTCGGTCTCCAGCGCCCAGTCTGCGACCTGCGGGTGGAGCTCGGCGACCTCCTCGTCGGTTACCCGCGGGGCGTCGCGGCGGCATGCGACGCACTTCTGCTCGACAAGCTGTACCATGGCTCCTCCTTTGGCGGCATCGCCGCTCTTGCCTGCATCCTCACCCAACCCTTCGCAGCGGCGAGTTGTGGCGTTGCACACCCGCATTATACAATCAGCCCACGACAACGCAGAGGGAGGCCCGTGCCATGGCGGAGGAGCAGCAGGGCGGTCTGAGCGCGGAGACCATCGTGGCGGAGCTGCGAAACAACGGCGTCACCCACGTGGTCTGGCTGCCTGACAGCGAGACCAACTTCCTCTACCTCCTCCTGGACGCCGACCCCAACATCGACCTGATCACGGTCAGCCGGGAGGGGCAGGCCTTCTCCACCGCCGCCGGCCTGACCGTTGGCGGCAAGCGGCCCGTGGTGCTCATCCAGAACACCGGCCTGCTGGAGTCTTCGGACTCGCTCCGCGGATGGGGCATCGGGCTGAACGTGCCGCTGGTGGTGATGGTCGGCTACCGGGGCTGGAACCGCCGCGGCGTCCGCAGCGAGGCGGAGGTGGCCAACTTCACGGAGCCGATACTGACCGCGATGGGCATCCGCTACTACCTCGTCGAGACCGACGCCGACGCCGACCGCATCAACGTGGCGTTCAAGGACGCGGAGCGCCTGGGCCGCCCCGTGGCGGTGCTGGTCGGCGACGAGTACCACGGCTTCGTACACTAGCCGCAGGCACGGAGGACGAACGGTGATCGACACAACCCAACTCGTGCAAGCCTTTCTCCCCTATCGCGGCGACGCCGTCGTCGTGCCGGGGCGCGCCAGCCGCCACTGGCAGGAGATCAGCGGCAAACCCGGCCGCGACGTGCCGCTGGGCGACCCGGCCATGGGCGGCCACGCCTCCTTCGCCTTCGGCCTCGCGCTGGCACAGCCCGACGTCAAGGTGGTCCTGTTCGACTCCGAGGGCGACCTGCTCATGAACCTCGGCGCCCTGCCCACCATCGCCGAGAAGGCGCCCCGCAACTTCTACCACTTCGTCCTCGACAACGAGTGCTACGCGACCACCGGCGGCCAGCCGGTGCCCAATGCGCGCAGCATCCAGTACGACCTCATCGCCAGGGGTTCAGGCTATCCGTCCGCGTACTCGTTCGACAACCTGGAGGACTTCGCCAGCAGCGTGGGGCGCATACTCGAGGAGCCGGGGCCGGTCTTCGTGGCGCTGAAGATCGTGCCGGAGGTGGAGAACCTCCCCATCGGCCAGCGAGTGCGATGGCAGACCCGCACGCTGGAGGAGATTCTCGGGAGCCTGCAGCAGGAGTTGGGCGTCACGCCACGCGCCCCCCATGGGCGCAACATGCGGGTGGTCCGAGACTAGCGCGTCGCGGGTCCCCACGCCGGGGCCACCCGCGCACGACCCCCCGCCTGGGCCCGGGCGTACACTGACGGTCCGTACACGGCCCGAAGCTTGTCAACGGTCATGCCCGCCGCGGCGGCGGTCAGCTCCGCGCTGCGCTCGTCCTCCAAGTCATGGACCTCCAGGCGGATCATGTAGTCCCGCGCCACCCGGTACGTCTGGGAGCCGAGGTCGACCAGGCGCATTCGAGTGCGGCCGGTCTTGGCGTCGAGCAGGTCGGCGTAGGGGACGGGGTGGAGGTTGCCGGACTGCAGGCAGACCAGGCCGCCGTAGCGCAGCTTCTCCTGATGGTCCGGGGATGTGAGCAAGCGCACGGCGCCGTGGCCCAAGGACCGGGTGTAGTCGAGGTCGAAGGGGATGGGGCGGGCGCTGCGCAGGGTGTACCCGAGGCTGGCCGCCTCGCTGATGGTGATGCGAACGCCGCGCTCGGCGAGGCGGCGCTGCACCTCGCGGCGCAGGACCGTCGCCAGCGGGATCTCGCCGAGCCGGAGCTGGCCGTGGGGGTCGTACTCGACGGCGACGCCAGGAATGCCGGCAAGCTCCTGGGGGTCGATGCGGTCGCCCACACCCTCGGCGATGACGGCGACGCCGTACCCCCGCCCGGTGGCCATGCGTTTGATGATCGAGCCTTCCAGGAGCAGGCACAGGTCGTCCAGGCCGATGTTTCCCCCGGGGAACTCCTCCGGGATGACGGTGGTGGTGGCCCCGGCGGCCTTGCCGATGCCCAACGCCAGGTGGCCGGCCACCCGTCCCATGACGACGACGAAGAACCAGCGAGCGGTCGTGCGGGCGTCCTCCATCAGGTTCAGCACGAGCTCAGTGCCCACGTGGCGGGCGGTCTCATAGCCGAAGGTGGGCATGTCCCCCGGCAGGGGGATGTCGTTGTCGATGGTCTTTGGCGCCTGGATGACGCGGACGGCGCCGTCCGTCGCCTGTGCGAGCTGGGTGGAGGCGGAGGCCATGCCGTCGCCGCCGATAGTCAGCAGGTAGTCCAGCTCCAGGTCGCGGAGGGTGGCAGCCGTCCGCTCCAGGCTCTCGCGGCTCTTGGTTACGACGGCACGGGACGTGCGCAGGATCGAGCCGCCCTGGAAGTGGACGCGGGAGACGTCGGCGATGGCGAGGGGGCGCACCATGTCCGTGCGCCCCTCCATCAGGTGCTGGAAACCATCGTAGATGCCGACGACCTCAAGGCCGGAGTTCACGGCCTCGATGGTCGCGGCGCTGATGACGCTGTTGATGCCTGGGGCCGGGCCGCCGCCCACGAGGATGCCCAGCCGCTTGGGACGTTGCACAGGCAACTCCTCCTGTCGTCGCTAGGAGGGTGGAGGGCCCGCCTCTAGTCGTGGACCTCGAAGATGACCTCGACCTCGACGGCCATGCCGCCGGGGAGGCCGCCCATGCCGACGGCCGATCGGGCGTGCCTGCCGTTCTCGCCGAACAGCTCGACCATGAGGTCCGAGTAGCCGTTGATGACGGCGGGATGGGCGTTGAAGTCCGGGGCGCCGTTGACCATGCCTAGGACCTTCACGACACGGGTGACCTTGTCCAGGTCGCCGAGGCCGGCCTTGAGGTTCGCCAGGGAGTTCAGGGCGCAGAGGCGCGCCGCCGCGTACCCCTCTTCGACGGTGAGGTCACTGCCCACCTTGCCCTTGGTGGTGTTGCCGTCGGCGTCGCGGGGCCCCACCCCCGCCAGGTAGACCAGGTTGCCCGTCCTGACGTAGGGGACGTAGCTGCCGGCCGGCGGCGGCGGCTCCGGGAGGGTGTAGCCCATGCTCTTGAGCTTCTCCTCTACGTGTCCCGCATGGTGTGCCATAGCTGGCCTCCTAAGTGAGTCTGCTTTCGTAGCAAGTCGGGCGCAGTCTATCGTGACGCCCTTCCACGGGTCAATGGCCCCTCCCAACCTCGTCGTTCCTGCGAAAGCAGAGCCTGCCCCCGCGAAGGCGGGGGAACCTCGCTATCACATCTCGTCGGCGGGGGAACCCCGCTATCCGCTCGCCCTGAGGCTCTCGAAGGGCCTCCCGCGCATCCCCTCTCCCTGCAGGGAGAGGGTTAGGGTGAGGGGGTCGGTCGCGCAGGAACCACCACGCTTTCCCCCCTCCAACCTCCGCTGTGGTCCAACGACGCAAGATGAGCGTGCAGGGCGCAGGCCCTTCCACGGGTCAATGGCCCGCCGACTCAGCGCCGCGGCACCACCGGCAGCGTGACGTGCGACGGGTACTCGCGGGTGTGGTAGACCGTCTGCAGGGCGGACACCACGTGGGTGTCGGCGCCGATGGGCCCGCCGGTGTTCGCATTCCGGTCGAAGCGAGGGAAGTTGCTGCTGGAGACCTCCAGCCGGATGCGGTGCCCCTTCTTGAAGAGGTTGCTGGTGGCTACAAGGTCAACCTCGAATCGGTAGACCGCGCCGGGGTCGAGGAAGCTGGGCTCCGTACGGGAGGAGCGGTAGCGCGCGCGGAGGATGCCGTCGGTCAGGTTGCGAGCGTAGCCGCACGGCTCGACGTCGAGCAGCTTGGCCGTGAAGTCGGTGTCGACGGCGGAGGTGGAGGCGTACAGGGTAAGGGTGACCGGGCCGGTGACCTCCACGTCCTCGGCCAGGGGCTGTGTCGAGTAGACCAGGACGTCGGGGCGGGCCTCGATGGCGCGGTGGTCGTAGGCGCCCGAGGCCATGAAGGCGGGGTCGCAGCAGAGACCGCCGCCGCGGGTGGGCACCGGGTCCAGGGGGTTGTATCGATACATGTCGGGAGGCTCGTCGCCGGGAGAGTCGGGCGTGAGCCAGCCGTCGCCGTTCAGGGTGTTGGCGGCCCCAAGGCTTCGCAAGAAGAACCTGGTGTTCTCGGCGCGGGCCAGGGGCCACTCGCTCTCCCGCCGCCAGACGTTCTCGCCCATGACAAAGAGGAGGACGGGCTGCTCATCCATGACGCCGTTGTCCTCGCCGCGGAGCCAGTGGTCGTAGAAGCGCAAGGTCTGGCCGCGCAGGTCCATCGCGTCGGCGGCGGCACGGGTGCCGAAGTTGTACTCGCCGGTGACGTGGCTGGGCGCGCCGCCGTGTATCCACGGACCGAGCACGAGCCGCTGGCCGCGGCGGGCGTCCTCCGTGGCGCCGAGCTGTCGCATGAGGGCGAAGTTGCGAATGGTGCCGGCGAGGAAGATGTCGTACCAGCCGCCGAAGTTGAAGGCTGGAACGCGGATGTCCGGGTGCGACTCTTCGATGCTGAGGCTCTTCCAGTAGTCGTCGTACTCGGGGTGGGCGAGCCAGTCGTAGTAGTAGGGCGCCAGACCGTCGCCGAGGTCGGGGAGGTCCTGGAGGGGCAGGTGGTTGTAGCGGGCCGTGAGGCCGTCCTTGGTGCTGAGGAGCTGCTCCTGTCGATCGGAGGAGAGGCCCAGACGCCGGGCGAGCGCGGCCCAGTTGCCCCAGGTCAGCGGGCCGACGGCCCAGGAGAGGTTGAAGCCGAGCTCGAATGCGCCGCCCTGCCATGCCCAACCCTCGTGGTAGTTGGAGGCGGTGACGCCGGGCGCGATGCCGCCCAGCGACGGCGCACCCGCCTTGGCCGCGAGCCACTGCGTGGCGCCGACGTACGAGACGCCGTACATGCCGACGCGGCCCGTGCACCAGGGCCGGCTCGCCACCCACTCCACGGAGTCGTGGCCGTCGTTCATCTCGTTGACGAAGGTGTAGAACTCGCCCTGGGAGGAGTAGCGGCCGCGCACGTCCTGGATGACCACGGCGTAGCCGTTCGTGGCGGCCTGCACCGCGTCCAGGGTGCCGGTGCGGCTCTGCGGCGAGCTCTTGTCGTAGGGGGTGCGCTGGAGCAGGGCGGGGAAGCTCCCTCGCGCCCGGGGACGAAAGACGTCGGCGTAGGTGACCGTCCCGTCCCGGAGGGGTACTCGAATGTTCGGTTCAAAGGTGACGGCGTAAGGCTTGGGCATGAGGAGGCCTCCCGTTTAGGTGTAGGTCGGCTTCAGGCTGCAGGTGCGACCCGCAGCGCCCCCACGGCAAGGGCCGGCAGGTCCACGTCCAACTGCTCCCAGCTCCCGCCCGCGTCAGGGCTGACGTAGATCAGGCCGCTGTCGGTCCCGGCGTAGACCGTGCCGGCGACCGCCGGGTCCCAGGCATAGGCCACGACCATGTCGTCGTCGTCGCCGAGAGGGAGCCGCAGCCAGCTTCGACCGCCGTCGACCGAGCGGTAGGCCAGTGCGCCCTTGCGCTGCGGGCCGGTTGCGACGGCGACGAGCACGGTCTCCGGGTCGTCCGGGGCAGCCGAAATGGGCACGGAATAGTGGCGCTCCAGCCCCTGAAGCAGAGCAGTCCACGTTTCACCGCCGTCGTCGCTGCGGTAGGGGCCGCCGGCGGTGGCGGCGTAGACCGTCTCCGGTTCACTGCTGCACACGTGGAGCGAGTGAACGTCCGGGTGCATGCCGACAAGCTGTTGCCACGTGTCGCCCCCGTCGAGGGAGCGAACGACACCGCCCACCTCGATGCCGGCGTACATCCGGTCCGAGTCGGCCTCGGCGAAGTGGAGGTCGCGGACGTGAGAGCCCCGTCCGCCGTGGAAGTGCCAGTGATGCGCGCCGGGGTGGTTGCGGAAGCTGCCGCACTCCTCCCAGGTCATCCCCCCGTCGCTTGAGCGGTACAGGGCTGCCGGCTCGCTGCCAACGTAGACGAGGTCCGGGTCGTTCGGGTGGACGGCGACGCTGTGAGCGTACGACGAGGGGTAGCTGTCGAGGGGAGTCCACGTGCGACCGCCGTTGTCGCTGCGCCACACGCCCGACTCGTAGGCGGCGAGGTAGGCGCGGCCGGGGCCCAGCGCGAGGCGCGCGGCCGCGTGGCTCAGCGGCGTCACGGGGCCTCGAATCCAGCTCCCGTTGGAGCGGGTGACGATGCACACCCCGTCGTGGGTGCCGATGTACAGTGTGGTCTCTCCCATGGCCTCCTCCTCCGTAGTTATGTCCAGTGCGGCGCTATCCATTGTACGCCACATCGCCGCAGGGGCAACCCTTGTGTTTCCCCTCCCCTGTTCGTGGTGAGCCCCTCGAACCATGAACGGGTGGGTGGTGGCGGTTCGTGGTGAGGCCCTCGAACCATGAACGGAGGGGTGTAGTCGTTCGTGGTGAGGCTCTCGAACCATGAACGGAGGGGTGTAGCCGTTCGTGGTGAGGCTCTCGAACCATGAACGGCGGCGGGGGCGCGATCATCCCCTCTCCCTGCAGGGAGAGGGTTAGGGTGAGGGGGTCGGTCGCCCAGGAACCACCACGCTTTCCGCCCCCAACCTCCACCGTGGTCCAGCGACGCACGATGAGGGTGCAGGGTTCGCCCTGCCCGCCCGCCAGGAGCTGACATACGCCCCTCGCCCCAACGCCCGCGCTCCGCTATCCTCTCTCCATGCAAAACGGGATTCGACATAGCGAAATTTTTTTCCATTCGTTTCCCGTGCCTGGAGAGGCCCTTCCCAGGCACGGATTGGAAAACCAAGTCGAATATCCACTACGCCTACAGCGACCATTCGTAGGCCATTCATCGGCCACTATTGAATCTCCAAGCCGCCGCCGCGCCCGGCCACATTCGTCGTTCCTGCGAAAGCAGAGCCTGCCCCTGCGAAGGCAGGGGAACCTCGCTATCCGATCCTCCCTCCCTTTCGTGGTGACCCCCGCCCCGTTCGTGGTGAGCCTGTCGAACCGCGTACCTCTACACGCCGTGCCTGGAGGTTGTTTCGCGCCCCCTTCGCCCGAGCCCTGTTCCCTACCTGGAGGTTGTTCCGCGGTTGTTTCTCGGGGCATTCGTCTCCTATCTGCGCCGCGCGGTTCCAACCCTCCCTCGCGAAACAACCTCCAACCTGCGACCCTCTCCCAACGGCCGGAACAAAAACTCGAGTCCAAGCTGCGCCCCAACCCGACGCGGAACAATCGCGGAACAACCTCAAACCTGTTTCGGCGCTCGACAGCGAGCCCCCAGGCACGGAAGGCCCGGAAAAAACTCGCGAAAACGAAACGAATCGACTCGAACCGGCATCCCAGGTGGCAGCCGCGGCCTTGACCGCGCCCCTCCGAAGGCGATAATGGCCGCAGCCAACCCAGAAGCGGATGGAGGTTGAGACATGCTGACTGACCTGGTTGAGGTAATCACTTCCGACGGCATCTCCCTGTCCGGGGCGTACTTCGCGCCGCAGGGACCGCCGCCGGCGGGCGTGGACGCGCTGGTCTTCTTCCACGGCGACGGCGGCCACTTCTACCGGCCGATGTACCTGGGGCTGGGACAGCACCTGGCCGCGCAGGGCATCGGCGTTGTGACGGCGAACCGGCGGGGCCACGACGCCGTGGCATCGGGCGCGGCCAACGGGCCGCTCAAGGGCTATGCGTTCGAGTCCGTGAGCGAATCGCCGATGGACTACGCGGCGTGGCTGGCGATGCTGCGGGAGCGCGGGCATCGTCGCATCGCCATCGGGGGGCACAGCGGCGGCGCGGTGCGGTCGGTCTACGCGCAGGCGACGGAGGGCTTCGAGGACGTGGTCGCCGTGGTGCCCGTGTCGCCCGGCGAGTACGACCACGAGGGTATCATCAGCCTGCACAAGGCGGCGTTCACGTCGCCGTTCCAGGAGGCGCAGGCGCACCTGTCGGCGGGACGGCCGGACGTCTTCCTGCGGCCTGGCGTGCCGTGGGGGTCGATGTGGTCGGCGCGAGCGTACGTGGACTGCTTCAACCCGGACAACCGCTACAGCGTGCGACGCCACGCCGCGAACATCGCCTGCCCGATGCTGTTTATCTTCGGTGCGGAGGAGTGCGCGGGGCCGCAGGTGCTGCCGGTGTGCGGCGCGGCGCGAAAGGGGCTGACGGAGGCGGGCTACGCCCACGTGCGCGTCGAGACCATCGAGGGGGCGAACCACGGGTACGTGGGGCGCGAGCAGGTGCTGTACACGACGATCGGGGACTTCCTGCAGGGACTCGCCTAAGGGCGGCGGGCAACCACAAGGGTTGCCCCTGCAGGACGCGGCGCCACACGCGGGTAGGGGCGGTTCGCGAACCGCCCCTACGGTGTCTCACAGCGTCGAGGTTCCTGCCTTCGCAGGAACGACGAAGACTTCCTCTAGCTCAGGATGCGCTCCCCGTAGAGCCGGACGCTGTTGTCCCACAGGATCTTGTGCTTGGCCGAGTCGGAGATGTCCTGGGCCAGCAGCATGGGGACGGCCTTGTCGGGGTCGGGCGCGTCGGGGTGGGAGTAGTCGGTGTTCCAGACGATGTTGTCCTCGCCCAGGTGCATAACGGCGCCCTTCAACGCGGCCTCATCAGGGTCGCAGGCGACGAAGCACTGGCGCTGGAAGTACTCGCTGGCCTTCAGGGGAAGCGGGTCCGTGTCGAACCACATCCCCTGGCGCCGGTCCTGGATGCTGTGGTCGTCCAGACGGCCCAGCCAGAAGGGCACCCAGCCGGCGTTGCCCTCCAGGAAGCTGCAGCGCATGTTGGGGAACTTCTCCAGCAGGCCCAAGAGGATGACGTGGCCCATGGAGACCATGTTCTCAAAGGAGAAGCTCATGGCGTGCTCCAGCGCGACCTCCGGGCCGGAGACGAGGTGTCGAGGCTGGTAGCGTGCGCCGACCCTGGGAGCACCGGACTGGACGCCGTGGAAGGACATGGGGAAGTCCAGCTCCTCCGCCAGCGCCCAGAAGGGGTAGTACTGCGGGTCATGCCAGCCCTTGCCCTTGGTCGGCCGGGGGACGATAACGGTAACGGCGCCAAGCTCGGCGACGGCGCGGCGGGTCTCGACGATGAGCCCTTCGGCGTCGTGCTGGTCGGGGACGACGGCGACCATCTTGAGCTTGGAGGCGTCGGTGTCGCAGAAGGCGCGGGAGTAGTTGTTGTAGGCCCGAGCGCAAGCCCAGAGGAGGGCCTGGTCAGCGCCCTCCTGGATGGCGCGGATGGGGCCGGGGAAGTTGTCGATGCAGACCATCTTGTCCCAGCCGAGGCGCTCCATGTCCTTGACGCGACTCTCCGGGGTGAAGGCCACGTCCCAGGCCTCGCCGTACTTCTGGGGCATGAAGTCGTTCAGGCTGCGCTGGGCGCGGCGCTGGTGGCCGCCGCCCATGAGCGTGCCCTTGGGCTTGTTGCCCTCCGGGAAGAGCTCGCAGGGGCCGAATGTCCTGCGTGCGCCGGGCCGGTCGTCCTCCGGATCGCCGACGATGGGGCGGCGGTCGTAGAACTCGGCCTCCATGAACTCGCTCCAGAGGTCGTTGGGTTCGGTGATGTGCGCGTCTGCGTCAATGACCTTGTAGCCCTGGTACATAGCTGCTCCTCTCGGTGGTGCTGGAGGTAGCGTAGCGGAGGCGCGGCAAACGCGTCAAGGCGTGGAGGGGCGGCGGGGGTGGTGCGCTTCTCGGGGGGCTAGGGTTCGCTGCGGTCCCAGTCCTTCAGCGTCCAGTAGCCGATGGGCGGCAGCGGGACGCGGGCCAGGATGCCCTGCGCGCGCTTGTGGCGCTGGATGTTGTAGAGGTGGGTGATCAGCTCGCCCTCGCTGTGGTGGAGGGAGCCCTCAAGGGTCATCACCCAGTGGCCGGGCAGCTCGGGATGCGGCCAGCAGGTGCCGGGGTACCAGTGCGCGAGGTGGTTGTAGCCCGGCTCGTTGTCGTAGACGATGGTCTTCCGGCGGATGGAGTCGACCGTCTCCCGCGCCATGATGCTGCGCACCAGCGCGAGGCCCTGGTCGAGCTTCTCCATGATCGCCTCGGTGGACCACCAGCGGTCCTCGTGCAGGCGACGCGTGGGGAGCGCGGCGAGGTCGTGCAGGTCCTGCTGGAAGGGCTTGTCGACTGGGAAGAGGACGTCGCCCCAGTACTTGGGCAGGAGGTACTGTCGAAAGAGATGGGAGGCGATGTGGCTGATGTCGCGGCGGATACTCCACACGGCCCACTCCCACTGGTCGCTGTCCCAGTCCATCTGCGCGTCGGTGAGGCCCTCGATCTCCTCCGCCACCATCCGATGGAAAGTGCTGAAAATCGGGTACATGTCGCCGACGGCGGAGGTCTGCTGCGTCACGGCGTGGCTCCTACAATGCTGGGGGATTGCAGCGGTCGGGAGCGGGCGAGGCAGGGGGTAGACCGCTGTTTGCGAGGCGTCAACTCGATCTTTCGATGGTCTCGGTGATGCCCTGCCGCAGTTGCTCGAAGACCTCTGCTACGCCCAGGCGGGCGTCTATCGTCTCAAACTGGTACTGGTCCGCAAGGCTGTGGAACTCCCTCAGCAGCGCTCCCTGGTACTTGACGAAGCTGGCGTAGCGGTCCGTCTCCCGCAGGAAGTCCTCCCCCGACTCCCAGTGGTCCAGCTCCCTGTAGGCAAGGACCCTGGGCAGGAGGTGGTCGACGTCTATGTCCAGGTAGAAGACCTGATGCGGCACGATGGCGAATTCCAGCATATCGTCGAGCCAGCGAGGCGGGACGCCGCGGACCCGCGCCCGCGCCATGATGGAGTAGATGTAGCGGTCGGCGAGCACCACCATGCCCGACTGCAGGGCGGGAACGATGCCCTTTTCCATCCGGTCCCAGAAGTCGGTGGCATAGAACAGGTTGAGGGTGAAATGGTCCAGCGTGTGGCCTCGCTTGGCCCTGTCGATGCCCCTGCCGGAGAGCTCGGAGCGACGGAAGCCAGTGTCCGTCACGGCGCGACCCTGGTTCTCCAACCACTCCTTGAGGAGAGCGATTTGGGTTGACCGACCGACGCCGTCCGTGCCCTCGATGACAATGAGATGCCCGGGCATCGTCTTCTCGCCGAGGTCCAGGGGGGTGTGGCCGTAGAACTTGAGTATGCTCATGTGTCCGTCTCCTGATGGGGTGCCCGACGGCTAGGTCATGTCGGCGGGGACAAGCTCCGCGGAGCGGCGAGACTCGGCCTCCTCCAGGTATCGCCCGGAAAGGCCGGACTGCATCAACGCCTCCGTCACGCTGTGACCGGGCGTCCGCATCACGCCTCCCAAGAGGGGCTGCACCAGGTCCCGCACCATCTCCTGCTGGACGTGAATGGGCAGGGTGGCGTCGACGGTGACTAGGCCGAACTCCTCGACCATGCTGTCGTACTCCTCCAGGATAGCGCCCTGGAACTGGCGGAAAGCCTTCTTCCGGCTGGAGGTCGGCTTCACATCCTGTCCGGACTCGTAGTAGCCAATCTCGCTGCGTCCCGTGACGATGCGGTTGATGGACTGCTCCAACGGCACCTTGAAGTACAGCGCTAGCGAGGGCCGGAGGGCGAAGGCGTAGAGGCGCCGCAGCCAATCCCTGTTGACGCCGCGGGCGCTGTCTCGGGCAAAGGCGGTGTACACGTAGCGGTCCGCCAGGACGATGGTGCCGGCCTTGAGTGCAGGCAGGATCTGCGTGAAGACGCGGTTGGCGAAGTCGGCGGCGTGGATGAGGCTGAAGGACATGGGAGTGAGGAGCCGCTCCTGCTTGCCTCGCTTGGTCGTGCGCTTCACGATGGGCGAGGAGTTCCACTCGGTGAAGACGGTGACGTAGCCCTGGCTGATCAGCCACTTGCCCAGAAGGTCAATCTGCGTGCTCTTGCCGGAGCCGTCAATCCCCTCCACGATGATCAGACGGCCGGGATACTCGCCATCGTAGGGGTGGCTGCCGTACCGGAGGCCCATGGGGAAGCCTGCATTGCTATGGTTCGTCATGGCTCACCTCTGTCGACTCCAGGAGGCTGGTTGAATCAGGTCCGGCGCAGGGATGCGGTCGCCCCATCCCTCCGCGAGGCCATACTACCAGAACCGCCCGACGCGGGGTAGCCGCCGCCTCGTGTTGGCGGGCTACAATGGAGACCGGCGAGGGTGGTCCTCAGAGGCTGGAGACGGACGAGGTCCGACGATATGGCGCCACAGGAAGCGAACAGGTCTCTGAAGCGCGGGGTCCTCATGGGCTTGGGCTCGGGCCTAGTGGCCATCACCTGCTGCGTATCACCGGTGGTACTGGTGCTGCTGGGCGTCGCCACCGCCGCCGAGGCTGTAACGCTCGGCGACACCCTCTACTACGACTACGGCTGGTACTTCCGAGCGGCCGGACTGGTCGTGGCGGCGTTGGCCGTCGTGCTGTTCCTGCGAGGTCGGGGCGTCTGCAACGTACGCGGCGCATACCGCTACCGCCGCATGCTGCTGGTTCTGGTGGCGTCGGGAGCGGCGACGTACGCCGGGCTCTTCTGGTTCACCAAGTACCTGGGCATCTGGTTCGGGTGAGGGTGCCCTCCCTATTCCTCGTAAACCACCGCCTCAAGCTCCTCGATGCGTTCGTCCGAGGTGAAGCGCCACGTCCCGATGTGACCGCGGCGGAGGTCGCCGTTGTCGTTCCAGTCCAGCGTGTTCGCGGCGCCATCGAGGTCGATCTCCTGCCCTTCGGCGAGGAGGGACAGGCCCTGCGCAACCCCCGTGGGCGTGCTAAGGACGGTCCGGCCGGGCGGGCCCGCGACGAACCGTAGGTGGTCGCGGATGGCGGCGCCGTCGACACTGCCCGCAGCTTGTGCTGCGAGCGCGAGGGCGACGGTGGCATCGTAGGTCTCCTTGACGTAGGCGAGGACGGGAAGCTCGCCATACACGGCGATGAAGGCTGCTTCCCAGTCGGCGGTCGCGGCGTTGTCGGGGGCGGACGCGCCCGCCGTGCCGTACATGCCGCCCAGCCCCTCTCCGCCAAGCTCCTTCACGAGACTGACCCGCTTGGCCGCGTCGCCAAAGACGAACTGGTCGTAGAGGCCGCCGTCCAGCGCCTCTCGCACGATGCCCAGAGCCTGAGCCTCGAAGGCGATAACGACGAGGGCCTCCGCGCCGGCGCTCGCACTCTGCTCCAGCGCCGAGAGGTAGCTGGTCTGCTCCCCATCTATCGCGACAGACTGAAGGGCGCCGTTCCAGGCCGCCTGGAATGCGTCGGCGAGGCCGCGGCCCCAGGCGTCGTCCTGGAAGACCAGCCCCACGTTCGTGAAGCCGCGTTCGCTGGTCACGCGTGCGAGGACCGGTCCCTGGGCGGCATCGGAGAGGGCCGTGCGAAAGAAATAGCCGTCGTCCTGCACGGCGGTGAGCTGCGGCGAGGTGGCGGAGGGGCTGATGGTGGGGACGCCAAGCGCCCCGGATACGCTCTGCGCAATGGGCAATGCAGCAGAGCTGGCGTTGGGGCCGACTATCGCATGGACGCCGTCGACCTCCACGAGACGCCGCGCCACGTCGGCGGCGACGGCAGGATCGCCGGTAGCATCGGCGACGACGCCCTCGACGGGCACGCCGAGCACGCCTCCGGCCTCGTTGACGTGCCGTATGGCGAGCTCGAAGGCCCGCTGCCGGTCGGCGGAGGCCTCGGGGGAGCCGGTGAAGTTGAGCAGCAGGCCGAGCTTCAGCGGCGTCGCGGGCTGCTGCTCCGTTTCGCCGTCGGAGCACGCTGCGGCGACGGCGAGCAGACCGATGGCGGCAACGATCAAGGCGGCACGGGACCTGGCCAGCACGTTCTTCACGTTGGAATGCCCTCCACGGAGGACATTATCGCCGTTGCGGCGGCGGAGGGGGAGTCTCCGAGTAGAGCCAGGCGTCGAAGAGATCATCGAGCTGCAAGCCTGACACCTCTTCCGCCGCGTCGATGAAGTCGTTGGTCGATGCGTGGCCGCCTGCGTGGCGGGACAGGAACTCGCGGAGGATGCGGAAGAAGACCTCGTCGCCCACCTCCTCCCGCAGGGCGTGGACGACCAGGGCGCCTCTGTCGTAGACCCAGGCGAACGGGTTTTCCGGCAAGGGCTTCCCGGGTGGCCCCATCTCGTCCGTCCACATCTCGTCCCAGAAGCGGTCGAAGGCCCGGCCGTCGTGCTTGTGGGCGTACCACAGCCACTCCGAGTACGTTGCGAACCCCTCGTTGAGCCACAGGTCTTCCCACGTGGCGGGCGACACCAGGTTACCGAACCAGTGGTGGGCCAGCTCGTGGGCAACGACGATCTCGCCAAAGGGGCCGGAGAGGATGCCTGCGCCGTACACCGGCCGCGTCTGCGTCTCCAGAGCGGGGAATTCGGCGTCGATGACGATCGCTCCGTACGCCTCGAAGGGATACTCGCCGAGAGTGTCGCTGAAGAACTCCAGCATCGCGTGCGTCTCGCTCAGGCCGAATAGCATCGACGGTTCCAGGGTGGACTCGATGTAGTCGACTATCGGCAGGCCGTCCGGACCCTCGGTGGTCGTGCTGTGGAACTGCGCGATCGCCATGCCGACCAGGTAGCTTGCCACCTCGTCACGCACTTCCCACGTGTAGGTGCTGCTGTCGTTATGATCAACGATGTCGACGAGCTCGCCTATGGCAGCGACCTCGTACGGGGCCGGGACCGTGACGACGAGGGTGTAGATGGCCTTATCCGAGGGGTGTTCGTTGAGCGGATGCCACGTCGACGAGCCCCACGGCTCACCTGCGACCAAGATGCCCGTGTCGTACTTCACCCACCCCATCCGGATGTCGAAGCCGGGAAGGAACTCGGTCTGAGGTTGGCCTTGGAACGCCACGTCGACGGTGAAGGTTGAGCCTCGCCGAATGGCCTCCTCGGGCGTCACTGTGAGCTCGTTGCCGCTGCGCGTGTGGGTCGCGGGCCGGTCGGACACGCGCACGTCGAGGACCTCCAGGCCGCGCAGGTCGAGGTTGAAGGCGGAGAGGGCCTGTGTCGCCGTCGCCTCGATGGCGGCCTGGCCGCGGATGAAGTTCGCGTCGACGTCGACGTCCAGCTCGATGCTGTAATGCGAGACGTCGTATCCGCCGTTACCCAGGCCCGGATACAGCGGGTCGCCCAAGCCCGCGGCCCCAGGGGTGGCCTCCTCCGGCGGATGGCACGCCACGAGCGACAGAATCGCCAGGGCGAGGGCTGCGAGGATGAGATGGAGCGGTCGCGGGCTATCTCGCATGGTGGTGCGGCGTGGAGCGGGAGAGCGGACTTGAACCGCCGACAACCTGCTTGGAAGGCAGGGGCTCTACCACTGAGCTACTCCCGCTCGCCAACCTGCTCATGATACCAGCTTTCAGCATAGCGGCGTAGGCGCGAGACTGCCGCCGCGGCCTCAGCGGGAGATCGTCGATGCTCCCAGGTAGATCAACGCTCGCAGGCAGTTGAAGACCTCCAGGAAGTCGTCCAGTGTGTACTCGACAGTCACGGCGGAGGTCTGTCGGACGCCGGGGATCAGCGTCGACACCTCAGCCATGGCCGAGTTCATGAACTGCAGGCTGACGTGCACCGGCGCCGGATAGCGGACGGGCGCGATCTCCGCCCGGCGCTCCACGGCCCGCTTCGCCCGGTCGCGGATGAGCGTCTGGGCGTTGGTCGGCGAGAGATTGCGGGCGGCGTACCTCGACAGCGTCTCCTTGACCGCCGCGACCTCGACGCCCGGAATGCGCGCCGATGCCTGCGCCGTGGCATTCGTGTCGCCGGAGACGAGGACGATGGGCACGCCGAAGTAGCCCGCGATGCCGGCGTTGAGGCCAAGCTCGCCCTGGGGCTCGCCGTTGACGCGCACGTCGTAGACCACGCTGCCCATGATCGTGTGGTCCAGGATGCCCGTGGTGCCTGCCCGGGAGTGGTAGCCGATGCAGATGGCGGCGTCGTAGGTGGGGTCCAGGCCGGCCATCATGGTCAGCGGCTTGGGCGAGCCGGTGATAAACCGAGCGCGCTGGTCCAGGAGCTCCGGGAGGAGGTTGCGCTGCGAGCCGTGGCTGTCGTTGACCACCACGTCGTCGGCGCCGGCCTCCATCGCGCCCTCGACCGCGGCGTTGGCCTCAAGCGTCATCAGGCGTCGGGCGATGTCGTAGTCCTGCCCTCCCGCGCTCGTCTGCTGGTTGTGGACGACGCCGCTGACCCCCTCCATGTCGACGGAAATGAACACTCGCAGTGCCATGACTCCTCCTTCGCCGGTGCGTCGGCCCCATTCTACAGGGTGCGGCGCTTCCGCGCGGGGCTGTGCCCGCATCCGTCGAGTGCACTATAATTCGACCATGGAGCTTGTGTACGAACAGGGCGACACCACGGCGCCGCGGGGGCACGCTGTGCTCTACTTCCAGCAGGCGGGAAGCGCATCGCTGCTGGCCACGTACGTCGTCGTCCTCCCCATTCCCCTCGACCTGCTGAAATACATGCCGCCGTTCCTGGCCCCGCATCTGTCAGGGATGAACACGGGAGAGCTGTCGGCGTTCGCCTTTCCGCCCGTGCCGGAGCCGCTGGAGGACGTGGGGCGCATGCAGGCGCTGGTGGCGGCCCGAGGCGACGACCTGCTCTTCGGCGGCGATGCGGACGCCAGCCGCGTGCCGGACCTGCTGAGCAACGTGAACGCCATCGTGCAGGCGTACGCGCAGGCGTACCTGGCCTACGCGCAGTCGCTGGCGAGCGAGACGCCGCCGTGGGCCCCGGAGGGCCCCTCCGAGCTGGGCGTCACGGAGGTCCTGTACGAGCTCATGGGCGACCGGGACCGGCTGGCGGACCTGGCCCGGCTGGTGGCCAAGCTGCGTTTCGCGGTGGAGGGCGACGACCGGGCGCAGATCGACGAGGCGGAGTCGGAGGTGCGCACACTGGCCAAGTACCTGCCTGCGGACTACGACGTGGGAGCGTTGCTGGCCGCCGCCAAGGACCCCACGCGGCTCGGCGGGGAGCTGGCGCAGCTCTACCTGGAACGGTGCTATAAGCTGACCGACAAGGACAACGACAGCCTCCTGGTGCTGGAGGAGCGGATACGGGCGCTCCGAGAGCGCGAGGAGAGCGGAGCGCCCTAGCGACTCAGGTGTACGCGGGCCCGTAGCTCAGTGGCAGAGCGGCCGGCTCATAACCGGTTGGTCCCAGGTTCGAACCCTGGCGGGCCCACCAGATCTATAGTTGACGCCGCCCAGCGGACAGGGCCCGAACGCCAAGAACATGGAGACCGCCAGGAGACTGGTGGGCCTGAGCTACGACGTGGTCGGGTTGAGCACGCCCAACAAGCCAGTCTGAGACTGACTAGACCGTGATTACTAGGCTGAGGGCGAACGTACGGTGAGGGCGCGGCGCAGAGGGAACTCGCTCCTACTAGCCGCCTAGGACGGTGCCCCTCACGCAGTCGTCAGGGGGGTCCACCAGCTCCGCAACCGAATAGGGCAACCCGGCCGGGGAATCCCCCTTGACATGCAATCTAATGGTTGCGTATCATTGGCGTGCATGCATGTGGACCTAGTCTTCAGGGCGCTCGCGGACCCAACACGGAGATTGATGCTGGACGAGCTCTCTGAGCGCAACGAACAGACGCTCTACGAGCTCACAGCGCGCCTGATCATGCGGCATGAAGTCGCCATCTCGCGACAGGCCCTGGCCAAGCACATTGATCTCCTACAAGAGGCCGGGCTCGTAAGCTCAGAGAAGCGCGGCAAGTATCGGATGCTTGTCTTCAACGATGGACCCCTCAGGGCTGTCATGGACCGATGGCTCAAGTGACACTATGAAGAGAAAAGGAGGCCGGATGTGCGCATTTCACACACCAGCGTTTTCGTAAGTGACCAGGACAAAGCTCTGAGGTTCTACACGGAGACCCTGGGCTTTGTGAAGAAGCATGACGTGCCTGTGGGGGAATTCAAGTGGCTTACCGTCGTCTCGCCGGAAGACCCGGAGGGAACCGAGCTTCTGCTTGAACCAAATGACAACCCGGTAGCACAGGAGTACCAGAAGGGGATATTTGACCAGGGCATCCCAGCGACGGCCTTTAGCGTCACGGACATCCGCGCCGAGTATGAGAAACTGAAGTCACTGGGCGTAGCTTTCACCATGGGGCCTACAGAATTGCCCAACGTCACTATCGCGGTCTTTGACGACACCTGCGGCAACCTGATCCAAATGATGCAGACGTAGCTACGATCGACCAGACCGCCGTCTCTGTGACGCGGGTACAGTCCAGCCGGTCCAGGCGCTTGGTGGAGAGCCCCCCAAGGGAGTGGTAATATCTGAGCAGGTCGGCCCTCTGGGAGGACATCATGGCGCAGCGCGACGATGCAGGCTGGGCAACGTACGAGAAGACGATCAAGGACCCAACGCCCCTGGACCCGGCCTTTGCCGCGGAGCGACTGAAAGAGGTCAAGAACGTCTTCGACGAGCTGGGAGTCTTCTTCTGGCTGGGGTCCGGCACGTGCCTGGGCGCCGTCCGCGAGGGCCGCTTCATCCCCTGGGATGACGAGATGGACACGGCCGGGGTCATCGGAATGCACGGCCTCACCCTCGAGACGCTCGACAGAGTCGCCGAGGCGTTCAGAGCACGCGGCTTCTACTGCCCCATCAAGCACAACAACCGCTACTCCACCGTCAACTTCATCAAGGACGGCGTCAGGGTGGACTGGACCTGCCACCACATCGTCGACGGCAAGGCGTACGAGTTCCCGGGCGTCGAGTTGCCCCTGAGCCTCTTCGAGCACCCGACGGAGATCGAGTTCATCGGCGAGACGTTCCGCATCCCGAACCCGCCCGAGGAGTACCTGCGGCTGAAATACGGGCCCGAGTGGAGAACGCCGAAAGGGCCCGGCTTCGAGGCGGACGTGGTCATGAAGATCGAGGACGGCACGCTGCTCAGCCGGGGCCAGAGAATTCAGCGCGCCCTCACGATGGGCCGGCTGCCGCGCCCCACCAATCGCTTGCGGGTCTTCGATCGTGCGGGGAAGGCGGTCAGCGGCGCCGAGGTCATCGTCGCAGGAGTAGGCCGCACGAGGACCGACGCCCAGGGCCGGGCCAGGTTCTTCGTGCCGTACGAGGCCTACTACGCCGTGATCGTCGCGTACCCCGGCCACAGGGAGGTCCTCTACGAGGAGGTGCTCACTCCGGGGGCCGGCTACACCTACCGCCCCGGCCCCATCGTGACGCCGGAGGAGCACTACAAGGCGGGTGTGCGCGCGCTGGCGCTGGTCAAGGAATAGGCCCTTCTCGCACGGAGAGTTGGTCGGCGTCCGAGCAAGCATCGACGAATTGCAGGAGGATAACCATGAGGCGATTCCTGATGGTGGCCATGCTCTCGATAGCTCTCGTTCTCACAGCGTGCTCCTCTGACGCCGGCAGCGAGGAAGTGAACGCGGAGCTGAGCAGTCTCAAGGAGGACACCACCAGCCTGGGTGAAGGCATTGGCGATCTGGAAGCCCAGGTGGCGCCTCTGTCTCAACGCATCGACGTGCTGGAGACCCGGCTGCTCAACGCGAGGAGGAGCGAGGAGGACCTGGCCCAGCGGTTGGAGCAGCAGCGCCTGGCCCTTGCGGACTACGAGGCAAGGACCAACAGCGTCATCAATCGCCTACGGGATGACCTGGAAGGGATGGGAGACGACATCGCAAGGCTGGAAGAGCAGCTGAGGCAGTTCGTGGAGGACCGCGCAAAGCTCTACTACGATACCACCGTGAACGACCTCTGCAACGCGCTGCCTGCCGACATCCAGGCCAGCGTCTGCCGGCGCGACTCGGACGGCGTCTGGTGGCGCCTGAGGCAGTAACGTCGAGGCGCCGCGGGAGCTCGAACATCGCCATGCCCGGCAAGACGACCAACAAGACGGCCAAGGGCGCGATGAAGGCGCTGCACCGGAGCGCTGACGGCGTCGTCCTGCTCTCCGGCGGCAACCCGCAGATCGCAAAGGCGGACGGCGACGCGCCGGTGCAGGCGTACATCGCGGCGATGCCGGGGTGGAAAAGCGATGCGGGCCGCCGCCTCGACGCGCTCATCGTGCGCGCCGTGCCCAACGTGCGGAAGGCCGTGCGTTGGAACTCGCCGTGGTACGGCGTCGAGGGCCAGGGGTGGTTCATGAGCTACCACTGCTTCAACAGGTACGTCAAGGTGGTGTTTGTCTTCGGCAAGTCGCTGACCCCTCTGCCGCCGGTCGATTCCAAGGACAAGGACGCGCGCTACTTCCATATCTATGAGGACGGCCACATCGACGAAGAGCAGGTCGCTAGCTGGGTCCGGCAGGCGGCCGCTCTGCCCGGCTGGCCGGGGTTCTAGCCCGCCTTCCACCTCGTCGCCTGCGCCAGCATCTCGGCGGCGTTGTCGCGGGTCACGCGCCCGTCGGAGCCGAGCATCTCGCTCAGCTCCGTCACCCGGGCCTCACCTGCCAGGGCCCCCACCGAGGTCACGGTCCTACCGTCCGACGTCTCCTTCACGACCCGGACGTGGCGGTCGGCGTAGCAGGCCAACTGCGGCAGATGCGTCACGCACAGCACCTGGTGCCCCCTCGCGAGGCCCCAGAGCTTCTGCCCCAGGATGCTCCCGATTCGGCCGCCGATGCCCGCGTCAATCTCGTCGAACACGAGGATTGGAATCCGGTCGGCGGCGGAGAGGATGGTCTTGATGGCGAGCATGAGCCGGGCGGCCTCACCTCCCGAAGCGATCCTGGCCAGGGGCCGCGGCGGCTCGCCGAGGTTCAACGAAATCAGGAACTCGACGGTGTCTATGCCCGTATCGTTGAAGGCGAAGCGCTCCTCAGCTTCGACCGCGACGCCATCCTCCGCGCCCGTCTGCCGAACGTCCACGTGCATCTGCACGTGCTCCGCGGCGAGGTCGGCCACCTCACCCTCGACAGCCCCGGCGAGGCGCGACGCCGCATCGCGGCGGGCCGCCGACAGCTCCCCCGCCAGCACACCAACCTCCGCCCGAAGCTCCGCTTCTCGCGACGTCAGTTTGTCGGCGCGCTCTTCGCTGTGGGACAGCCTGTTGAGGTCCGTCGCGGCCCGCTCGGCGAAAGCGAGAATCTCCTCGATGGTGCTGCCGTACTTCCGCTTGAGGCCGCGGATCAGGTCCAGGCGCCCTTCGAGCTCCTGGAGCCGCTCCGGGCTGTACGCGATGCCGTCCTGGTAGGTGCGCAGCGTGCGCGCCAGCTCGTCGACCTGGTGGGCCAGGGCATCCGCGGACCCCAGGACCTCGCGCAACGACGGGTCCAGCCGCTCCAGCTGCGCCAGGTCCTGGGCCACCTGGCCAACAAGCTCCGTGACGGACGACTGCCGGTCGAAGCTGTCGTACAGTGTCCGGTAGGCGTTCTCGGAGAGCGTCAGGATTCGCTCGGCGTTGGCGACGCGGTCGCGCTCGAGGACCAGGCCCTCCTCCTCGCCGGGACGCAGGTCGGCGGCGCGGACCTCGTCCACCTGGTACCGGAGAAAGTCCACGCGCTGGGCGTGCTCGCGCTCCTCCGTCCGAAGCTGGTCCAGCTCCCGGCGCACGTCCCGAAGCTCGCCAATGCGCTCCGACACGCGCCCGCGAAGCGGCCACAGCCCGCCGTACCTGTCGAGGATGTCGACGTGCTCGCGCACGCGGAACAGCGACAGGTGCTGGTTCTGGCCGTGGATGTCCACCAGGTGCTCGGCCAGCGCGCTCAGCAGCCGGAGCGGCACGATGCGGCCGTTCACGCGGCACGTGTTGCGGCCATCCAGGTTGACCTCGCGGGCCAGGATGATCTCCTCCTCGCCGCTGACGATGCCGTAGCCATCGAGGGCGCGGTCCATGCGCTGGGCGAGGTCGCCGTCGAGCACGAAGACGCCCTCCACCCTGGACTGGCGCGCCCCGGAACGGACCATGCCGCCATCGGCGCGGCCTCCCAGCAGGAGGACCAGCGCATCGACGATGATCGACTTGCCCGCGCCGGTCTCGCCGGTCAGCACGTTGAAGCCGGGCGTCAGCTCCAGCTCGAGCCGCTCGATGGTGGCGAAGTTGGTGATGCTAAGCAGTCTGAGCATCGCCGCCTACGTGTCCTCGCCGCCGCTTCGGGGGTTGGCGACGTTGACGGAGACGATGTCGACACCGTGGTACTTCTGGTGCGCGACGGACGAGGAGAGGCGCCGCAGCAGGCGGAAGGAGATGTCGCGGCCGTCTGAGATGTCCGGGTTCTCGCCCATGTAGGCGAGCCGGTCCTCCAGGTTGTCCTCATCCGTTGCGGAGACAAACTCCAGCTCCGCGCCGCCGCCCACGGAACGGGCGGTCACCACGAGGCGTCTTCCCGTCGCCGGCTCGGAGGTGTCGTCGGAGGCCATGCTGTGCATCGTTTCCTCGCCGACCAAGACCAGCCGCTCGGCCGAGGCATCGCTCCAGCCGGCTTTCTTCGCGAAGCCCCGCAGGAAGTCGGCGAGCTTGGGCAACGTCTCCTTGTCCACGCCCACGCGCAGCCGCACTCGCCGGGGGCCGGTGATCTCCAGGAAGACCATCATGAGGACGGCGACGATTGCTCCGGAGGTCATACCGTTGCCCAGGAGAACGCCGAGGAAGCCGTCGCCCAACTGGTCGGCGAAAATCCAGCCGTTCTGGAATCCGACGCCGACCCAGAAGGCGATGCCGGCAACGGTGGCCTTGCGGTGGTCGACGCCGTCCTGGATGACGATCTTCATGCCCTGGACGAAGAGCAGTGAAATGAGGACGAGAAGGTACGCGGCGGCCACTGGGCCCGGGATGGCGATGAGCAACGCGGCGAACTTGGGGAAGAAGGCCAGCGCAAGGATGATCACCCCCAGGATGACTCCCACCCGCCGCGCGCCGATGCCTGTGACCTCGGCAAGGGAGATGCTGGTGGAGTAGGTGGTGTTCGGCAGGGTGCCGCCCAACCCCGAGAGGAGGTTGCCCATACCGTCGGCGTTGAGCGCGCCCTGCACCACCCGGAAGTCCGTGGCCCGCGGGCGGCGACGGGAGATGCGCTGGATCGCCACGCCATCGCCGATGGTCTCGATCGCGCCCACAAGGGTCACGACAATGAAGGCGGGAAGCAGCGCCCAGAAGTTGGTGTCGGGCGTCAAGTTGAGGCCGGGCCAGTCACGGACAGGCACGCCGAACCAGGCCGCATCGGCGACAGCATTGACGTCGTACAGACCGAAGAGCGCACCGACGGCACACCCGGCGGCGATGCCTGCGATCGGTGACCACAGCCGCAGCGACGGCGGCGCTCGCAGCACCATGGCCACGACGACGCCCAAGGTGACCACGGCGGTCAGCGGTGCAGCGGCCGAGTCCGTGCCGTCCGGCACGTTGCCCAGCGTGTCGTAGAGAACGGGTGCCACGGTGGCGGCAATGAGCATGATCACCGTGCCTGTGACGACCGGGGTGAAGATGCGCCGGAGCAGCGAGAGCCTGGCCGCCAGCAGGAACTGGAACAGGGATGAGATCACGACGAGGGTGGCCAGCGTCGACGGGCCGGCGAGCTTCAGGGCGGCCACGCACACGGCGATGAACGCGCCGGAGGTGCCCATGATGAGCACGTGCCCCGAGCCGAAACGGCCCCATCGCGCGGCCTGCAACACGGTGGTCAGGCCGCAGACAACCATCGCAGCGAAGACGCCCCACACCAGGTAGCTCTCCGAGGCCTCTGCGATGCGGACGACGACGACCACGGTGAGGACGACGGGCGCGACGATCAGCATCGCCGCCTGCGCGCCCGCACCGAGCGCTATCAGCGGCGGCGGTGTCTCATCCGGCTCGTATCGGACGTGCTCGTTCACAACTGTCTCAGCCATCGGTCACTCCTTGGAAGACCTTGAGGGTTTTGCCATTGTACCCTCCCTGCCAAGTATTCTGCCTTCCGAGAGGAGAGTCGGCGTGGGCAGCCTTCCCTGTGCGCTGCCGGGACGCCCTCCGGCAGCGTGCTACAATGGAATTACCGTGTATATTGCGAGCGGACTCATCCGCTACCACACCCCAGAGGTAGGGAATCGTGGCATCCAACGCAACCAATAGCCCGGACCGCCCTTTGGCCAACAGCTACTGGGTAGTCCCGGGACGCTTCGCAGCGGGGGAGTATCCGAGCGCGACACACCCTGTCGATGCTGCGGCGCGGGTGAGAGCGCTGCTGCGCGCCGGCATCGACCACTTCATCGACCTGACGCAGCCGGGGGAACTGCCACCATACGCGGAGACGGCTAGGAGCGAGGCACGTCCGCTGGGTGTATGCCCCCGTTTTGAGCGGCACCCCGTCACCGATCTGGACGTTCCGAGCAGCCCCCAGCGGATGGCCGCCATCCTGGACGCCATCGACGCGGCGATGAGCAGCGGCAGGAGCGTCTACGTCCACTGCTGGGGCGGCGTCGGGCGCACGGGAACGGTGGTGGGCTGCTGGCTCGTGCGGCACGGATGCACCGGCGACGAGGCCTTGGGCCAGATTGCGGAGTGGTGGAAGACAGTCGAGAAGGCCGACAGGATACCCACCTCGCCGCAGACGCCCGAGCAGCGCGACTACGTGCGGCGTTGGGCCGAGCCGTCGCAGGGGAGGTAGGCGTCTGGCCGACATAGCGCCCCGAGACCGCTTCCGAGGCTGCCTGCTGGGCCTGGCCGCAGGCGACGCCCTGGGCACGACGCTGGAGTTCAAGAAGCCCGGCACGTTCCAGCCCATCGAGGACATGGTCGGCGGCGGGTGCTTCAACCTGCAGCCCGGCCAGTGGACCGACGACACGTCGATGGCCCTGTGCCTGACCACGAGCCTGCTCGAGAAGAGCGGCTTCGACCCGGTGGACCAGATGCAACGCTACGTGCGCTGGTGGAAGCACGGTTACCTCTCGTCCACGGGAAGGTGTTTCGACATCGGCGGGACCGTGTGCCGGGCGCTGGGGCGTTTCGAGGCGACCGGCGAGCCGTACGCCGGCTCCACCGACCCGAACTCCGCCGGAAACGGCTCGCTCATGCGCCTCGCGCCGGTGCCGATGTTCTTCGCCCACGACGCCACCGAGGCCATCGAGCGGAGCGCGGACAGCTCCCGGACCACGCACGGGGCACAGGAAACGGTCGACGCGTGCCGCTACTACGCCGGGCTGATCGTCGGCGCGCTGCGTGGCGTCGAGAAGGAGCGACTGCTCTCGCTGCACTACTGCCCGGTCGAGGGTCTGTGGGAGCGGAGTCCCCTCGCTGCCAAGATTGCCGAGGTTGCGGGCGGCTCATTCAAGCGCCGGGAGCCGCCGGCCATCCGGGGGACGGGCTACGTGGTGGACTCCCTGGAGGCGGCGCTGTGGGCCTTCCACAGGAGCCGGGACTACCGCCACGGGGCGCTCCTGGCCGCGAACCTGGGCGATGACGCCGACACCACCACCGCAATCTACGGGCAGCTCGCCGGGGCGCACTACGGCGTCGAGGGCATCCCGGCCGAGTGGCGGAGCAAGCTCACGTGGGAAGCTGACATCACATCGTGGGCCGACGGGCTCTACGAGCAGAGCCGGGGGAGAAGCGTCGCGTGAAAAGCGGACCGGCGTCGGTACTGGCCGCCGGACGGCCGTCTAGCACGCCTCCGGCTCCCGGTAGAAGTCAATCCGGCAGCGCACAGGACCGCTGACGACCACCTTGTGCGGCCGCCGCGGCGCGATGACAACCGTGTCCGGCGCCCCGACGAGCCGTTCGTTCCCGCCGGCGAGGTCCACGTACACCAGATTCCCCTCGAAGACGCGCAAGAGGCCCCAACGGCCATCTCCCAGCGCGTGCTCCCGCTGCAGCGCGTCCGGCAGGGTGTCGCGGGTGAATTCAAGCGAAGCGCCGACAGGAATGACTCCCGATGGCATTCCCTCGATCGTCATGCACACGCCTCTGTCGGGTGTTTGGAGAAGCTCGACCGCCGTCGCTGGATGGCGCCGCGCGCCCTAGCCGCCGTTGACGACCTTGTAGCCGTAGTTCTCTTCCGTTCGATCGGCGACGGAAAGGACCTCCACGACGGCCCTGGAGAGGCCGACCACCTCGCCCTTTTCGTCGAAGCTATAGTCGTCGCCCAGAGCGCCGCTCCAGGTGATCTCGTAGAGGCAGTCGCGGAAGCCGTCTGCGTCCTGGTCGTCCTTGGTCCGGCTGAGGCACTCTGCGGTGATGTAGACGTCGTCGTAGGCGGAGCCCAGGTGCCAGGGCAGGGTGATGTAGTCGTAGCGCTCGCGGAAGTTGGCCAGGACCTCCTGGGCCTTCTCATTGTTGGGGTCGGGAGTGGCGGTAATCGCCTTGACGCCCGTCGCGGCCTCTCCGGCAATTTCGAGGGCCGTGGCGCCCACGGTGATGGTCTCGCCGTAGATCGGGCCCTGGTAGCCCAGCTCCCGGGCCTGCTTGATGATGGTGCCTGCCGCGAACTCGGACTGGGGCGCTATGTGTAACGCGTCGGGCTCCGCCGCGAAGAGCTTGGTGAGCTGAGACCTGAAGTCCGTGATGTCTGACGAGAAGCGCTCCGCGGCGACAACCTCGCCCCCGTTCTCTTCGAACTGCGCCACGGAGCTACGTCGCACGCCCTCGGCGTAGTCGGTCTCCTCCGTGATGGTGGCCAGCTTGCGGATGCCGTCCGCCCAGAGGGCATTGCCCGTGCGAATCCCCACCTCGATGTCGCTGATCTGCGTCCGGAAGATGTAGTCGCCCGCATTGGCGATGTCCGGGTTGCTGGCCAGCCCGGAGAACAGGATCACCCCGTCGTCCTCCGCCAGAGGCGCGACGCCGAGCATGGCCCCGCTGCACGAGGTGCCGAGGATGATCTTCCTCTCGTCAACGTTCGTGAGCTTCTGATAGGCGGTGATGGCGTCCAGCGCGCTGCACTTGGAGTCTTCCACGATGAGCTCGAGCATGCGCCCGTCGATCCCGCCTGCAGCGTTGATCTCGTCCGCGGCCATTTGCTTGGCGCGCACGGCCACGTTGCCGTAGGTCTCGCCGGGGCCGGTGAGCGACTCCATTACGCCGATGCGGTACGGACGGTCGCTGTCACCGTCGCCGCAAGCGGCGACCGCCAAGGTCGCCAGCAGTCCGATGACGAGAACCCACAGTCGCATGAGGCGCGCCCTCCATTGCATGTTGTCAAACATTGTAAGGGACATTGGCAAGCCTTGTAGCCGCGTTCCGGCTACGGACTTCGTCCCCGGTCGCCGCGTCCCCACATGGGGTGGCGGAACGTGGGGTTCGCGTCGGCGTGCCAGGAACGCTGGGGCGTCGCCGTCGTCGCCGCAACCTCCACGGGCTCCGACGCCGCAGGGGATGGCTGCTGCCTGCGCACGGGCCGGTCTCCGGCCAGCCGGTTCAGGTGTCGCGCCAGGTCCAGCAGCGCCGCGAGGTTGTGCACCGGCAGAAGGTCGTCGATGTACGGCGATGCGGCCTGCATCCCACGGGTCAGCGGCTCGTAGTCCTCGCTGCCCGCGCCGGGGTTGAGCCAGATGAGACGCCTGCAGCTCCGCTGGAGCCGCGCCATCTCGCGGCTCAGCACTTCCGGCTCGCCGCGGTCCCAGCCGTCGGAGACGATGAGCACGATGGAGCCCCAGCCCAGGGTCCTCCGCGCCCAGCGGAAGTTGAACTCCTCCAGCACTGCCCCGATGCGCGTCCCGCCGGACCAGTCCGGGACCGCCCTGGCGACCTCCGTCACGGCCTGGTCGATGTCGCGCTGCCCCAGGTGCTTGGTCACGCGCGTGAGCCGCGTGGCGAAGAGGAAGGCCTCGACCTGGTTCTCCAGGCCGCCGTAGAGGCTGTGCAGAAAGTGCACCAGCATGCGAGTGTAGCGCTCCATGGAGCCGCTCACGTCGCAGATGACCACCAGTCTGCGGGGCTTCTCCTTGCGCCTTCGCCACTTCAGGCGCAGCAGCTCGCCCCCGAACTGGGCGCTGTAGCGCAGCGTCCGTCGCACGTCCAGGTCCGGCCCCCTGCCGCGCTCCTTCCGCCGCGTCCGCCGAACGCCGGGATTCCAGGCCAGCGACGCCATCAGTTGCCTCGCCTGGAAGGCTTCCTCCGGCGTGAAGTCCGCGAAGTCTCGCTCTCGCAGCACCTCCCGCGCGCTGAACGTCCGAGTCAGGTCGATGCGGTCGGCGCCCTCCGCGGAGTCCTCGTCCGGGTCGGTGAGGCCGTCGTCCGACTGTCCCGGCGGTGGCGGGCCGGCCTCCACCCGGCGGAAGCGGCGCTGCTCTCCCATCGAGCGCAGGTCCATAGTCGACGTCCGGTCTTTCCGCTGCCGCCAGAAGACCTGGAACGCCTCGTCGAAGATGGGGAGGTCGTCCTTGCGGTGCACCAGCAGCGTTCTCAGCGCCGCGCGGACGTACGCGCTGCGCCTGACGCCTATGTCCTCCAGGACGCGGACGGCGTCCAGCATCCGTCCAGGGTGAACGTTGAGGCCCAGGCGTCTCAGCAGGCGGCCGAAGAGGAGCAGGTTGTAGAGGAGGTGGCCGGGCGCCTCGGCGCTAGCCACGCCTGCCGCCGCGCCGCGTCCCGCGGTGCAACGCCCGGTTCAGCAGGGCGCGCGTCTGCTGCCCGCGGACCATCTGCAGGTCCTCGCGGTACTTGAGCATGACCCCCAGCGTGTCGTCGATGACGGACGGGCTGAGCTCGTTCTCGTTGAGGCTCACGAGCGCGGCCGTCCAATCGAGCGTCTCAGCGACTCCGGGGACCTTGTACAGCCCCGTGCTCCGCAGCTCTTGGACAAAGGACGTCACCTGCTCCGCCAGCTTCGCGGCCGCGCCCGGCACCTTGCTCCGCACGATCTGCATCTCTTTGTTGAAGTCGGGGTAGTCGATCCAGTAGTAGAGGCAGCGGCGTTTCAGGGCATCGTGGATCTCGCGGGTCCGGTTGGACGTGATCACCACCACCGGCGGCTCGGCGGCCGTGTACGTCCCGAGCTCCGGGATGGTGATCTGGAAGTCGGACAGCATTTCGAGGAGATAGCCCTCGAACTCCTCGTCGGCGCGGTCGAGCTCGTCGATCAGCAGGACCGTCGTGCCCCCACCTTCGAGGGCCTGCAGGAGGGGGCGCTTGATGAGGAACTCCTCGCTGAAGAGCTCCTTTTCCGCACTGCTCCGGTCGACGCCGCCGGACGCTTCCAGTAACCTTATGTGAAGTAGCTGGCGGGAGTAGTTCCACTCGTAGACGGCCTGGTTGACGTCCAGCCCCTCGTAGCACTGGAGGCGGATCAGCCGCGCCTGAAGCGCCGACGCCAGTGCCCGGGCCACCTCCGTCTTGCCCACGCCCGCCTCGCCCTCCAGGAACAGCGGTCGTCGCAATTGCAGCGCGAGGTAGACGGACATGGCAAGGCCAAGGTCTGCGACGTATAGCTCCTTGCGGAGCGTCGTCTGCAGCTCGTCTACGGACGCCGGTATGGGCACGGCGGCGGTCGACAGGGCCCTAGCCCGCCCGCGAGACGGCAGCGCCCAGGGCGCGGCGTGCGTACACCGCCGCCATCGCCTGCCGGTACTCGGCGGAGGCGAAGATGTCGCTCATCGCGTCGCCGGTGAAGTCGCCCGCCAGCGCTGCAACGGCGGCGTCGAGCGCCCCGTCGCCCAGGTCCGAGCCCACCAGGGCCGCCTCCACGGACGACGCCCGCGTCGGCGTCGTCTCGACGCCGCCCACGGCCACGCAGGCCGACGTGCAGCGTCCACCCTCGACGGTCACGATTGCCGCGGCCCCCACCACGGAGTAGCGCGACGCGGGATGCGGGAACTTGCAGTACGCAGAGCCCGACCCCGCCGGCAGCGACGGGACCGTGACGCTGGTCAGCACCTCGTCTTCGCTCAGCGCGTTCTCCAGCAGCCCCGTCGGGAAGTCGGCGACGGCGATGCTACGATCGCCGCCCGGACCGGTCACGTTGAGGGTTGCACACAGGGCGGTCAGCACCGTCGGCGAGTCCGACTGCGGGTCGCCGTGGGAGACGTTGCCCCCGATGGTCGCCCGGTTGCGGACGGTGGGGTCGCCCACCTGCGCCGCCGCCTCCGCCAGCAGCGGAGCGTGCTGCTTCACCAGGTCCGACGCGGCGATCTCCGCGAAGGTCGTCAGCGCGCCGATGCAGAGGCCGCCGTCGGTCGCTCCGATGCCCTTCAGCGCCCCGATATGGCCGATGTCCACGAGCACTGCAGGCGCGGCGAGGCGCAGCTTCATCATCGGAATGAGGCTGTGGCCGCCCGCCAGCACCTTGGCGCCCTCGTTGTCGGCGAGGAGTTGAACCGCCTCGGCTACTGAGCCGGCCCTATGGTAGGTCGTCTGTGCTGGGTACATGCCTAGCCTCCGTTCCGCGCGTCTTGGATAGCTCGCCAGACCTTCTCCGGCGTCAACGGCATGTCGATGCGTGTGATCCCGAGTGGGCGCAGTGCGTCCATCACCGCGTTGTAGACGGTGGGCGTGGACGCGATGGTGCCGGCCTCGCCGACGCCCTTCACGCCCAACGGGTGGTGCGGCGACGGTGTCGAGGTCGACTGCACCACGATGTCCGGCAGTACGTCGGCGCGGGGCAGGGCGTAGTCCTGCATCGACCCCGTCAAGAGCTGGCCGTTCTCGTCGTACACGGCGCCCTCCCAGAGCACCGGCCCCACACCCTGCACG
The DNA here is from genome assembly GCA_965205235.1 of Dehalococcoidia bacterium. Classification (GTDB taxonomy): domain Bacteria; phylum Chloroflexota; class Dehalococcoidia; order Lucifugimonadales; family UBA1127; genus CBDBGD01. Next base: position 24,402 of record CBDBGD010000001.1, on the reverse strand, counting down.
ACGCCGCCGTGCACCTGCCCCTCAACGATCATGGGGTTGATCTGCACGCCGCAGTCGTCGACGGCGTAGTAGCTCTTGAGGTCGATCTGCCCGGTGGCCGGATCGACCTCCACCACGGCCAGGTGTGCGCCGAAGGGGTAGGTGAAGTTCGGCGGGTCGTAGAACGCGCTGGCCTCCAGGCCCGGCTCCATGCCCTCCGGCATGTCCCAGGCCACGTTGGCCATGAGCGCAATGTCCTGGATGGTCTTGTGCTGGTCGGGCGCGCCCCGCACGAAGAAGCGGCCGTCTGCGTACTCGATGTCCTCCGTGGCCGCCTCCAGCAGGTGGGCCGCCAGCGCCTTGGACTTCTCCTTGATCTTCCGCGTCGCCAGGGCCACCGCCGCGCCCGACACCGCCGTGGTGCGGCTGCCGTAGGTGCCCCAGCCCATGGGGGTCAGGGCCGTGTCGCCGTGGATGACCGCAACGTCGTCCACGTCCACGCCAACCTCCTCCGCCACGATCTGGGCGAAGGTGGTCTCCTCCCCCTGGCCGTGGGGCGAGGAGCCGATCATCACGTTCACCTTTCCCGTGGGATGGATGCGGACGATGGCGCTCTCCCAGAGCCCGCCCTGGAAGCCGACTGCGCCGGCCACCTGGGACGGCCCTAGGCCGCAGATCTCGACGTACGTGGACACGCCGATGCCCACGAGGCGGCCGCCCGACCGCGCCTGCTCCTGGTCCGTCCGGAGAGCGGCGTACCCGGCGGCGTTGAGGCAAGCGTCCAGCGTCGCCTCGTAGTCGCCGCTGTCGTACGTGATGCCCGTGGCGACGTCGTGCCCGTTCTCGAACTTGGGAATGAGGTTCTTGCGGCGCAGCTCCACCGGGTCCATGCCGAGCTTGGCCGCCATGAGGTCGACCAGACGCTCGATGAGCGTGGTGGCCTCGGGTCGGCCTGCGCCGCGATAGGCGTCCACGGGCGCGCCGTTGTTGAACACGCCATAGACCGTCCCGCTGATGTTCGGAATGTCGTACGACCCCGAGTACATCAGGCCGTGCAGGATGGTGGGGACTCCGGGGCTGGCGGTGGAGAGGTATCCTCCCATCCCCGCGTAGATCGTCGTGCGGAGGCCCGTGATCTTGCCGTCCGCCGTTGCCGCCATCTCCACCTCTTCGACGTGGTCGCGGCCCTGGGTGGTGATCTGGTAGTTCTCGCTGCGCGTCTCCGTCCACTTCACCGGAATGCCAAGCTGCATGGAGCAGAAGGCCGTGACCGCCTCGTCTGGGTAGTAGGGAATCTTGCTCCCGAACCCGCCGCCAACCTCCGGCGCGATGACCCGAATCTTGTGCTCGGGGACGCCGGTCACCACGCAGCTCAGGAACCGCGCGATGTGGGGGTTCTGCGTCGTGTTCCAGAGGGTCAGCTCACCCGTGGCGCCCACCCACTGCGCGATAGCTGAGCGCGGTTCCATGGGGTTCGCGATGAGCCGCTGCAGGTTGATGGTGTCGCTCACGGTCACGTCCGCATCTGCAAACGCCGCGTCTGTGTCGCCGCCGGCCACCGCCCACGTGAAGGCGATGTTGTTCGGGACGTCGTCGTGGAGCTGCGGCGCGCCGTCCTGGGCCGCCTCCTTCGGATCGATGACGACGTCGAGAGGCTCGTACTCGACGGTGATATGCTCCAGGGCGTCCTCGGCCTGGTAGCGGCTCTCCGCGACCACCACCGCGATCGCATCGCCGACGTAGCGGACCTTGTCCGTGGCGATGGCGGGATGCGTCGGGGTCTTCAGATCGGAGCCCGGTATGAGCCACGCACAGGGGAGGCCGTTCAGCACCCCCTCCGTGTCCTTGCCCGTGAACACCGCGAGGACGCCCGGCTGGCTCTTTGCCTCGCTGGTGTCAACGGACTTGATGGCTGCATGGGCATACACGCTGCGAAGGATGGCCGCGTGCGCCATGCCGGGCAGCGTGATGTCGTCGGTGTAGGTGGCGCGGCCCGTGATAAGCCTGGGGTCCTCGCGCCTGCGAATGCCGGAGCTGAATACACGCGTCGTCATGGCCTAACCTCCTCCATCGAGCCGGCAGCATCCTCGACCGCTTTCACGATGTTCTGGTAGCCCGTGCAGCGGCAGATGTTCCCCTCCAGGGCGTGGCGGATCTCCTCGCGAGTGGGCGACGGGTTGACCCGCAGTAGCTCCTCGGATGCCATGATCATCCCCGGCGTGCAGAAGCCGCACTGCAGGCCGTGATTGTTCCAGAAGGCCTCCTGGAGCGGGTGCAGATCAACCCCATCCGAAAGCCCCTCGATGGTCCTGACCTCGGAGCCGGACGCCTGGGCGGTCAGCACCGTGCAGGCCTTGGTCGCCAGCCCGTCAAGCTGGACGGTGCAGGAGCCGCACTGGCTGGTGTCGCACCCGACCTTGGTGCCCGTCAGGCCGGCGTTCTCCCGGATGAAGTGGACAAGCAGCTGACGCGCCTCCACCTCCCCGCTGTAGGCCCTGCCGTTGATGGTGATTTCCACTGGGACACTCACAACGTCTTCCCCCCATTCCAACTTGCTCGAGGGCATACTCCCCTACACACGCGCGCCCGAGCGAGTGCAGTCTAGCAAATGCCCTTCACGTTGACAAACATGCTATATTTCCCCCATGAAGCTGAGCGGAGTCTACCGCTTCCACATCCCCCGCGAGCAGCTCTGGGAAGCCCTCTTCGACCCCGCCGTCGTGGGCGAGTGCGTCCCAGGCCTGAAGAACTTCACCCAGCAGTCGGTCGACCGCTACGATGTCGAGATCAGTATGCGGGTGGGCATCGTCTCCGGCACGTACAAGGGCACGGTCGAAATCATCGAGCAGAGCGCTCCCGACTTCTGCCGCGTGGCCATCCGTGGCACAGGCGTCCGGACGGACCTCAAGGGCGAGGGCTCGGTGGCCCTCACCGAGGAGGACGGCGGAACAGCGCTCGCTTTCGAAGGCGACGTGCAGGTCACGGGCACCCTGGCGCGGGTGGGCCAGCGCTTCATGAGCAGCGTCGCCCAGACCCAGTTCGACAAGTTCTTCCAATGCCTCAGCGCGAAGATGGAACAGGCGCAGCGCTGCTGAGGTCCGTCGGGGCGCCCGGCCCACCGCGCTCGAATCAACGCTCCCCCTGCCAGCCCGATGCGCGCGTAGTCATCGACCGGAGATGTCGGTAGAGTAGTGTTATGTCCACTCGAGGCAAGAGGACACCGCAGCGGCGAATAGCCATCGTCGGCGGTGGCGTATCGGGGCTGGGCGCTGCATGGGCGCTCAGCCGCCACCCGGACCGCTTCGACTTCCCGGCTGTTCGAGGCCCAGGGCCGCATCGGCGGGAATGCGGTCACCGCCGACATGCCCCAGGACGACGGCACCTCCATCCCTTTCGACATTTCCGTCACCGCGTGCATCCCGTCGATCTATCACCACATCGTCCTGCTGATGCAGCAGTTCGGCATCGAGATGGTCGACACGCGATTCAGCTACAGTGTGAAGTACCGCGGCCGCGTCTACGCCCACGACTACGACTCGGAGCTACGGGAGCAGCTGCAGCTCGAAATCGCCAAGTTTCAGCGCATTCTGCGACGACTGCACTGGTTCGGCGCGCTGAGCCGTTCCCGGTCCAGGGTCCTGAACGCCCTCAACCCGTTCAACTACGTGAGCATGGGGACGGTCCTGAACCTGGCCGGTCTCTCCGGCGACTTCCGGTACAAGATACTCAAGCCCATGTTCGTCAACTTCCTAATGGCCACCAACGTCTTCGACATGCCCGCGTCTCTGTTCGCCAGGTACCTGGAGTTCTTCGACATTGAGTCCGCCACGCCCATGCAGACGTGGGACCAGGGGACGCGCCGCATCTACGAGAACTTGTCGGCCGGCTTCCGGGACAAGATCCACCTCAACCGGCCGGTGCAGAAGGTGTACCGCCGCAAGTCCGGCGTCGTGGTCGAGGACGAGGGGGGCGTGCGGGAGACGTTCGACGCAGTGATCCTGGCATGCAACGCGAACCAGTCGCTGATGCTCCTCGACAGGCCCACGATGCTGGAACGCTACATCCTCTCCTCGGTCCGCTACGAGAGTGAGCTCCACAACCACACGGTGGTGCACTCGGACACCTCCGTGCTTCCCGACAACGAGGTGAAGGCGCTGACGACCAGGAGCAACCACATCGAGCAGTACGGCGCCAGGCCGGACAACTACGAGATCACGTACATCATGCACAACCAGCAGCCCTGGGCCGGGCCGGTCCGACAAGCCCTGCCTGGTGACCTACAATCCCGTCAGCCGGATCGACGAGGAGAAGGTCATCGGACGGTGGTGGTTCCAGCACGTCGTCCACGACGTCCGCCACGTCGCATGGCTCGTCCCGCTGTTCCGCTTCATCCAGGGCAGGCGGCGGACGTGGCACTGCGGCGCGCATACGCTGGGTCAACAGCCAGGAGACCTGCTTCGTCACCGGGCTCGCAGCCGCAACCCAGCTCGGCGCGGACTACCCCTTCGACGACCCCGAGGCGCGACGAGCCTTCAACCACTACGGCAGCATCCTGTACGGTTGGGGCTTCAGGAAGGCCAAGGCCCGGAACCGGCGCGCCGCGGGCAGCAAGACCTAGGCGCGGGCAAAGCGACCCAAGGACGCACCGCACACCCTTACCCCGGAAGGGGGACAAAAGAGCATTTGCTTGCCCTTGCCGTAGCCTGAAAGCTATACTGCAATGGCTATTGCAGGGCCCAAGCGGCCTTGCAGCCCGTGGAGGCAGGACGGAGGCGGGATCCGATGACTCTGTCAGCGGCGACTACAACAACCCAACAGCTGAGCCTGCTGGAAGAGCTGATCCTCATGCTCCTCAACGAGGAGAACGGCTACTTCCACCAGGTGCCCGGTTGGGAACTGAACTGCGCCGTCATCGGCGCGGCCATCGCCGAGCTTTCCCTCAGGGGCCGCATCGACACGGACGTGGACTCCTTGTTCCTCGTGGACGAGACGGAAACGGGCAACCCCGGCCTGGACTCCATCCTGAAAGAGATCGCAGACCAGCCAGTCCGCCGGAACGCCCAGTACTGGATCGAACGGCTGGCTCCCCACGCGGAGTCGATCATCGACATGACCCTGGACCGCCTGGTGGCGCTCAAGATTCTCCAGTACCACGAGGGCGAATTCTGGACCCTGGCCCGCACTGCATGGCAGATGGGTGCGGTCGACGGCTCTCAGCAGGCCACGGCGGCGCAGTTCGTCAAGACGCGCATCAGCAAGGCGATCTTCGACAACGAGATTCCAGACCCACGGGACATCATCATCATCTGCCTCATCAACACCTGCGACGTCTTTCGATTCATCTTCCAGCTCGATGACGAGGCGGAGGAGCGAATCAAATTCATCTGCAAGATGGACGTCATCGGCCGGTCCATGGCCGAGGCGGTCTCCCACAGCCTCGCCGGCCCCCTGCTTCGGCGCTCGGCGCTGACCAAGAAGATTCCCACGGTCTCGCTGCGCAAGGCCATGTTCAACCCAAACCTTCGAAAGGGCAACTTCCCCGCTGTCTTTGCCGACCTCGCGGCTGAGTATGGCCCCGTCTTTCAGATGCGTATGCCTTTCTTGGGGCCCATGATCTTTCTTGCCGGGCCGGAGACCAATCGATGGGTGCATCGGCGAGGGCGCATGCACCTAAGGACCAAGGACTACTTCAACGATTTCGAGAAGGTCTATGGCGCTTCCGGAGTAATGCCTTCCCTGGACGGCGCCGATCACTTTCGAATGCGGAAGTCCATGGCGGCGGCGTATTCCCCGCGGGCGGCTGGAAGGGCAGCTGGACATCCTGTATCACCACGCACGGAAGCACATGTCAGGCTGGACGGTCGGGGAATCCCTTCCTGCCACCAGGATGAGCCGCCTGATGATCAACTCACAGCTCTCGCCCCTCTTCATCAGCGTTGACTCTCAGGATGTGATCGACGATCTCATCAAGTACAAAGAGCGAGCGCTGATGGTCCACATCATAAAGATGATGCCCAAGTTCATGCTCAACACTCCGGGCATGAAGCGCCGCGCCAAGGCCGTTGACAAGCTGCTCGAACGCATCCAGGGCGTCCATACGCCCGCCCAGCGAGCCGGCGCTTCACGCGACCTGGCGGACGACTGGCTCAGCCTGCACGCAAGCGACCCGCAGTTCGTGCCGGAGACCACCCTGCGCTTTCAGCTCGCGGCGGCGCTGATTGCCAGCGTGTACCTTGGCGACGCGCTCAGCTTTGCGCTCTACGCAATGGCCTCGCAGCCCGAGCTCTACCGCAGGATCCAGAGTGAAGCCGATGCCCTGTTTGATGACGGAGACCCGGACGGTGCGGCCTACAATCCGTCCAGTATTGACGTCACGCACCGCTTCCTCATGGAGACCCTGCGCATGTACCCCATTGTCCCCATGTCCATCCCGGAACGTGATGAACTCGTTCGTGGTGGAAGACTACGAGCTGCCGGTGGGGTCGCGGCTCTTCATCGCACAGAGCGCCGCGCACTACATGGAGGACGTTTTTCCCCCGACCCCTGGAAGTTCGATATCGACCGCTACCTACCCCCGCGGAATGAGCACCACAACCCCGGGTACGCTCCGTACGGGCTTGGCACACACACGTGCCTGGGGTCCCGGTGGATGGACCTGCACCTGGCAATTAACGTGCTGATGATTGCTCACCACTTCAACATAGAGGTGGCCCCACCGGGCTACAAGCTCAAAATCAACCCCATTCCATCAATGAAGCCCAGCAAGAAGCTGAAGTTCCGCATTGCGGAGCAGAGGCGCCCGCTGAACGTCTAAGGGACGCCGCGGGACCGCCCAGTCCCTGGACGGAAGAGGCCCTAAAGAGGCTTGCGCGCCAGAAAGCAGTACAACGGCGTGAATATCCCCGTCCTGCCGCCATCCACGTAGGCCCTGGCGGTACGGTCCAATAGCCCGACGACATCCGCCGACCCCTTCGGGAACATGCCCACCGCCTCCGCCATCCGGGACCCCCAAATGAACGCCCTGCGGCCCAACGGAATCCTGCGCAGGGCGTTGCCCAGCGTCTTGCCTCGAGCCTCCATGGGCTGATACCACGGCGTGGTCGGACCGTCCTCCTCGATGGCTCGGTCCTTTGCCTCCACCACCTGGAATCCCGCTGCTTGCAGGGCCCAGTCTACCTCGCCCATAGTCGCGATGTCCTTGAGCGCGATGCCGCGCATGAGCTCCCGCTTGATGGCCTGGTGTCGACTGTTGCCGGGATCGAACACGTCCGTCATGCACATTTCCTGGCCCCAGAAGAGAGCGCCGGGTTTCAACACGCGGTAGATCTCAGCGAACGCTCCCGCCTTGTCCGGCGCATGGCACGTCGATTCGATCGCGTACCCTCGGTCGAACGTGTTGTCTGCGATGGCGCCCATGTCCATGAAGCTGCACGCCAGGTAGTCGACCATGTCCTCAATTCCTGCCTCGGCGTTCAGCGCCCGTGCCTTTTCCAGCTGGACGTCGCTGCTGTTGACCCCCAATACCCTGACGCCGGCTTCCCGAACGACGCGGCGCATCGGCCCGCCGATCCCGCAACCGACGTCAATCACCGCCATGCCCTCGCTCATGTCCAGCTTGGCAATCATCAGCCGCTGGTGCCGAATCTTGGAGTCCTCCAGACTCTCCCTCGGCGATAGCGGCGCAAAGTGCAGGGACTCGCCCCAGCCGAACACCATGAACTCGCTGCAAAGGTCGTAGTATTCCTTGGCGGTCTCGGCGTGGTCATAGCCCGTCGGGTCGGCGTTCGCCGCCTCCGCTCTGTCCATCCAGCCGTCGAGGTCCTTCACTCGACTTCGGACGTCCGACTCGCGGTACGCAGCCTTCAGGCCCTTGGATAGCTTGCGGATATGCATGACCTCTCCTCTAAGAAGTGCCCTGCTCCCCCTCGTGCCGCCTGTGCACCGCGTCGATCGCATCGTCCAGCTCGTCCGACCATCGCTGCACCATTGAGCGCAGCCGCATGTTCTGGTACGCGCCCCAGACCGTCATCGCGGGCGGCACCACCAGGATGGAGACGATGAGCGAGTAGCCGATGGTTATGGCCGCCGTGATGCCGAACTGCTGGGACGCGGCCAGTGGCGAGGCAACCAGCACGCCCAGGCCCAGCGCTGTCGTCATGGCGGAGCCCAGCAACGCCGAACCGGTGGTCGCGAGGGTCCGGACCGCCGCCCGCTCCGGGTCGCGCACGTGGGAGTACTCCTCCCGGTAGCGATGGATCATGTGGATCGTGTAGTCAACGCCAATGCCAATGGAAAGCGCCGTGATGATGGACGTTATCAGCGTGTAGGGAATGCCCACCAGCGCCATGGTGCCCAGCACGCAGACGAGGACGAGCACGATGGGCCCCACCGCGACGATCCCCAGCACCGGCTGTCTGATCGTCAGCCAGAAGAAGATCATGAGGATGCCAAGAGCTAGGGCGATGGTCGCCGTGATCGACTCGGTCTGCCGGGCGGTGATTTCGTCCGTCACCGTCACGGAGGTGATGCTGAAGGATGTCGCCGTTACGGCGTCGTCGTCCCCCAACCAGATCGCGTCGATGTCGTCCTGGACCATCTTTGTGGCCGCAGGATCGTCCGTGAAGGCCGGGAACTGCAGCAGCATCGCATCGACCCCCGCCGGGTCGGTGACCAGCTCGCGAGCGACGGCCGGGTCCTTTGCCGCCAGCTTGTCCAGGAACTCCTGCATCAGGGCTGCGTCCAGCTCCACGCCAGCGGAGGCCTCCCGGAAGAGGGCCGCCAGCTCCGCGTCGTACTTGTCGCCGGGTTGCCCGCTGTCATGGGTCCAGTCGCGTGCCAGCAGCTCGTACGAGGTCTGGATCGGTCCCGCCGCCGCCCGCGGCCGGCGTTCGGCGTCTTCAAAGGCCGCAGTGAAGTCGCGCAGGTTCAGCAGCGTTCGGGTCGACGTGGTCTCGGCCTTCACTAGGACGCTGGCCAGCTCCGTTGAGCCGCCTACAGCCGCCTCCAACGTGTTCAGGTCCTCCAGCACGGTCCCGCCCCTGGGCAGGACGTCGCGGATGCTGAACTCGGACTGGAGCCCCCGGGCCTCGAAGCCGAGCCAGATCGTCACGGCGACGACGGCCAGGATGTAGGGCGCCGGCCTGCGGGTAACTGACGTCCCAATCACCTCCGCCATCCGTCCGATGCCGGGCAGGGCGTTGGAGATGGGGCGCGGCGGCGTGAGCGTGCCGCGCGCCTCCCGCCGCCGGTCGATGATCGTTCGCCCGGCCGGGACCAGCGTCAGCATCACGATCAGGCTCAGCCCCACGCCCAGCCCCGCGACGATGCCGAAGTCGCCTATCACCCCAATCGGGGAGATCAGGCCCGCCAACAGGCTCACGATCGTCGTGACGGCGGCCAACGTCAGAGGGATGGTGACGTTCTGCAATCCCTTTCTGACTGCTTCCAATACCGGCCCGCCGGCCGCGCGCTGCTCCCGGTAGTGCGAGACGGCCTGGATTGCATAGTCCACGGTGAGGCTGATGACGATGATGGGCACCATGGCCGAGAGCGAGCTCGGAGGGCCAATGAGCCCCAGCCCGTCCGGCCCGATCCAGCCCTCCGCGCCGACGATCCAGATGATTGCCATGAACAGTCCCGTCAGCGTGAGCAACAGGTCCGACACGGCGCGCATGAACAGCAGGAGCAGCCCTGCGATGAGCAAGAGCGCCAGCCCTATCAACGGCTGCATCCCCTCTTCCGTGGCTTTCCGGTACTCGTCCTCGATGACCGCCGGCGAGACGCTGCTGACGCGCAGCGGCCCCTCGTCCCCCGTGGCGAGGTCGTTGATTCTGCGCTCAACGTCCTTGATCTGCTCATCGCCCGTATCGCGCAGGCGAATCGTGGCGATCGCGACCGGTGTGCCGTCTGCGTCCACGCCGCTCATCGAGGCAAACGCGCCCTGGAGTTCCGGCGCGCTGCGAGCAGCGTCTATGTCGGCCTGCGCGACTGATTCGAAGCTGTCCACCTGGAGCACGGCCTTGATGAACGCCGCGGGTGTGATGACCGCATCACCGGGCGCAAGCAGCTCCGCCACGCCGGGTTCGCTGAGGACGTCGTTGACCAGGGCGTCCATCTGGGAGAGCCCGGCGGGATTGAACGCGTCCCCGCGGAAGAGCAGCGTTATGACACTGACCTCGCCGGAGTCCCCGAAGAGCCTTTCGATCTCATTCGTCGCATTTGCGACGGCGTTCCCGGGGGGAAGGAAGGCAAGGGCTGCGCCTTCTATGATCGGGGCCCGCCGGGGCACTCCTGCGGCCAGCACCACGGTAAGCAGCACCAGGATGAGGATCGTGACCCACGGACGCGCCGTGACCAGCCTGCTCATCAAACTAAGTGCGTTGCTCATCCCACACCTCTCTGTCTGAGGAAGTCAGGAGAGGAAGCGAGCTCCGCCTCCAGGTCCCACCTGCACACATCGCCAAAAAACTCACGACCAGCCCGAACGCTCATCGTGCAATTCCGTCCCTTCCGGCCGGCATTCGACTTACCGCATCCATGGAGTCGGGATAGAACTGGGCGCAGTATGCCCGGAAGGGCATGATCTCCCCGTCGGAGCGGCACAGACGCGGTCGGGAGCGGAAACGTTTGCGGCTCCAGATGACCACGTCCTGCCGCACGTCCTGGTGCTGAAAGGCCGCGATGAACCTGTTGACGATGGGGGCGCGCAGCCTCCGTGGGAGAAACACGAGTCCGCGACCCAGCCGCCTGGGGCTGCGAATCTCCCGCACCTGCGAGACCAGCCACATATCGATGAGCGTGCCGTCGACAGGCGTGGCCAGCACCCACAGGCGCATGTCCATGCCGATGGTGTGCTCGCGGATCTGCACGAAAGAGTAGCCAAGCCCGGAGACGAGTGTGTTCGCAGACGTGCTGAGAGAGAACTTTGCGATCTTTGCGATCCGCCGAACGGTCTTGAAGTTGAAGCGGCTCTCAAGGTAGGGCCCGTCCACCATCACCTTCCCAACGCGCTCCACGTTCCCGTAGCCGTGCACGTAGCGCAGGTGGGCCAGGTCCACCGAGTTCTCCGTGGTCTCCTGCGGATGGCCGGGAAAGCGGATGGTCCTTATCGCCTGGTTGCACCACCCGTCATTGTTCGGTGGGTCCGGGTGGAGGTCCCACTGCGGCCCCCGTCCCCCGGCCCCCCACCATGCGAATATCAGGCCTGCAACATCCCGCGATTCAAAGACCCGCAACCTCGCGGTCTTGGGTGGTTCGGCGTAGGGGGTGGCGACGCATTGGCCCGTTGCGTCGTACTCGTAGCCGTGGAAGGGACAGACCAGCCGGCCGCTGCGTATGCACCCCCCCGCGGCGGGCCCCAGGTCGGAGCCCAGATGCGGGCAGTAGGCGTCGGCGACGCAGATGCGCCCTTCCTCGTCGGCCCAGGCGATGATGTTCTCGCCCATCCAGGTCTTCTGGATGAGCTTGGCCTTGACAATGGCCTGTCGGCTTGCAATGAAGTACCAGCCTTCGGGAAACGGGGAGGGCAGCGTATCCTGTGCAAACACCCTGGGACTGGTCGTCATCGCTCACCACAGTCTCGCCTGTTCTCGGACTGGGCCTCCTGACCGGCACAACAGGCCTGCTCGCACGGGGAGGCCCGTCCACACCGAGCAGCAATACTCTACCATGCTACTCTCTGGCTGGGCTACGTTGCTTCAGAGGTCTGGCGAATTGCCACTGGAAGCACAGCGGACGGGCGCCGCAATCAGCCGGTTGCCATGCCATCCTCGTCCAGGACACCGTTCTCTTCCACCTCCTCCACCCTCATCAGCAGGGCAGGAAGGATGGCGAACAGGGCGAGGAACCCTGCGATGGTGAACAGGTTCTGGAACACGGTCACCCCTGCCTCTATCAGCGGGGCCTCCGTCTCCTCGTACGTCGCGCCAAGGGTCACGTGGGCCGTGAGGCTGTAGAAGCGCTCGATGCCCCACGCCGACAGTGCGGCCAGGCCCAGCGCCATGCCCACCATCCGCGATGCGGTGACCAGGGAGGCCGCGGCGCCCCAATAGTGGCTGGGCGCTGCGCTTAGGGCGCTCACGCCTATTGGGGGGATGACCAGCCCAAAGCCCAGGCCCGCCATGGCCAGCGGCACGGTCAGTCTGAGCTCCGGCACCTCCGTCTCCCAGCCGCTCATGAACAGCAGCCCCGTGCCGATGAACGCAAGGCCGGTTATGCACACCGCTCGCACTCCCGTCCACCGGAGGATGTAGCCGCCGATCACGGCGCCCACCGGGATGGCGGCCGTCAGGCGGACCAGGTGGAGCGCGCTCTCCCATGCCTTCTTCTCCATCACCGTACCGGCCATGAGCGGCACCGCCACCAGGGAGATGATCAGTGCAACACCGATCAGGAACTGGGCGATGTTGGACGACAGGAACGCCCTGGAGGTGTACAGGAAGGATGCGAGCAGCGGCTGCACCGCACGCCTCTCGATCGCGATCAGCACCAGGACCAGCAGGACGCCAAAGGCGATCATGCCGTAGGGAACGAGGGACTCGCCGGAGAAGATGCTCCGTTGGGACAGTCCGATGCTCAGGACGGTGAGGGCCGCTCCCAGCATCAGCGCTCCGGTGTAGTCCATCTTCGATTCAGGACGGGCCCTGTTCGGCAGCACGGCGAGGAGCGCCATGAGAAAGAAGCTCTGGGGAATGTCCAGCCAGAAAATCCACCGCCAGCCGACCAGCTCGATGATGGCGCCGCCGTAGAGGGGGCCCAGCACAGAGCCGGCTTCGGCGGAAGCGGCCACGAGGCCTATCGCCACGCCCCGATGCTGCGGGGCCACGGCTCCCACGGCCATGGCCAGCCCTATCGGCACCGTGGCGCCGCCCCCGAACGCCTGGATCACTCTCGCCGAGACCACCCACTCGAAGTCCGGCGCAACAGCCACCAACAGGGACCCAATTGCGAACAGCACCAGCGCCGCCTGGAACATCCGAACGCGGCCGTAGACGTCGGACAGGCGTCCGGCCAGCGGCATGGCCACGGTGTAGCTGACCAGGTATCCGGTCACGATCCAGGACGCCCTGTCCAGGTCCGTGAGGGGGATCTCCAAGTCCACCATGACACTGGGCAGCGCGGCGACGACGACGGTCTGGTCCAGTGCGGTCGAGAACACGCCTAGGCAGATGATCCCCAGGACTACCGACTGGGACGAGCGCAGGGTGTCCAGGCCGGACTTTGCAGCCTTCACCGTCAGGAGGCTATATCTGGAAGTTGAATGTCGACAGGCACGTCGAATTCCATGTTGACCAGGCGGCTCGTGTCCGGCGCATCTTCGTCGTAGAGCTGGCCGAGTATCTTGAACTGACGCAACGTGTGTTCAGCCTCGTCGAACCAATAGGTCAGCGTGAGAGCATGCCCCGAGTTTACGTCGGAGATGAGGCCCGTCATGTCCTCGGACATGACATTCCCGTCTACTCGTATCGTCTGGAACTCTCCCACGGACTCCCGTCCAACAATCGCGGTCTCTGCCATGACGGGCAGCAGCGCGCTCAGGGTGACGCCTATTCCTGCAAAGTTGAAGGGGACCTGCTCCAGCGGGATGGGTAGCCATGGAGCGTCCTTGGAGAACTTCATGAACGCCTGCTCCTCAACCGCCACGATTTCCATCTGGACGAATCCAAAGGCCGGATGCTGCACGTCCACCAGCAACTTCACGCCGTCAGGTGATCGTATGTCCCCCTTCACGGTCTTCAGATCGTTCCCGAAGAACTGCTTGCCGGATTCCGTCTCGTCAACCATGGTGAACCTTGCCGTGGTTATCCCTGCCAGCTTATCACCCCCGCTTTGCAGCAACTCGTCCAAGGACAGCTCCGGCGTGGGTTCCGCCGCCGGCGGCGGCTCCGACCCGCAAGCCGCGGCCAACGCTGCCAAGGCAATCGCCGGCACAGCGATGAACAACCAACGACGTACGGTCCCGGATAGCTCCATCTGCCCCTTCTCCACGGCCGTGCACAAGCCTTCCGGCAAGGCAGAGCGATGACACCCCTCGGAACACGATGGTACGCATCCGGCCGGTCGAAGGCAAGGGGGCCGGTTGACACTGCCAGTCCGAGCCTGCGAGAATCGCGTCGCCAATGCACGGAGCGGGCGCGGCCCAGCTCGCGAGGCCTCCAGTCCAGCTGAGGAGGATCACAGTGAAGACTAGGTGGGTGCTGCTCATGGCCCTTCTCGCCCTGGTTGCCGTGATTGCAGTCGCGTGCGGCGAGGAGGAACCCGAGCCCACGCCTACGCCAGTGCCCACCCCCACGCCAACCCCAACGCCGACGCCCGTTCCCCCCACTCCCACACCCACCCCGGCCGCTGCCGCCGAGCCGACCGCCCCCGCCATGACGTTCACCGTACCAGCGTTCACTGCTGAGGTTACGGGCGCAGAGATCGCTGAACTGTTCAACGAAGAGGAGCAGAACTGCATCCGCGACGAGATAGGCGCAGACGCCTACACCATGCTCCTCGAGTCCAAGCCGCTCACTCCCGAAGCGCAGGGCACGACGGCATTCTTCGGCAAATGCCTATCCCCGGAGACGGCTGTGGTCCTCTTCCTCGCCGGGTTCCAATCGGCGGCGGAGGGAGCCATCAGCGAGAACTCGCTGAACTGCATCGGAAACGCGGCCCTGCCTCACTCGGCCGTCCTCTTCGAGGCGCAGCTAGACCCCGCGGTGCAGTTCAGCCTGATAGGCTGTCTCACGGGGCAGGAGATGCAGGTGCTCCAACGCCTCTCCACGCAGTAGCCGCGTCGGCTCTGTGGTCTGAGCGCGGTCCGCTCCTGGCTGGCGACCCTCACCGCGAACGTTGAGGTATCGGGCAGCGCCCGCCCCTGGCTCAGCGCTCTAGTACACGCCGGGGAAGATCCGGTACTTCACCTTCGACTTGTACTCCGCCCACTTCTCGGCGCCGTACTTCTCGGCGCAGTGCCTGTCGTCGTCCCGTTGGCGGAAGGTGAACAGCGTGACGATGAAGACGAAGTAGGTCCACGCCCACGGATTGGCGAAGTGGCCGAATGACAGCGCAATCGACAGGGAAAGGAAGCCCTCGCCCAGGTAGTTGAAGTGCCGGGCGACGCCCCAGAAGCCGCTGTACAGTATCTTACGGTCGCCGGCCTCGATGTACTTGGGCTCGATGAGGCCCAGGAACTTGCGGTCGGGCCAGCGCTTGAACGTGTACTTCTGCATGTTGGCCCCGCGCGAGATGCTCCACCCGAACAGGAACAGCGCCGCCGTGCCGATGAGCCACACGTACGTCCACCCCGTACCGAACCCGGGGTCCGGATGCGCGGCCATACCCCACAGCGGCAGGATGAACATCCACCCGTAGACAATGAGGCCGCCCCAGAACAGCATGAAGCCCAGCTTCTCGTGGATGAGGTCGTAGGTGTAGAGCTGCACGCGCTCGAAGATGAAGTAGTCCGTGATGTAGAACGTGAAGAAGGCCGCGTACAGGAAGATGCCGGGGTTCGCGTCCTCGCCGAAGCGCTCGTAGTGGTACGCGGCGCCGGACAGCGCGTTGAGGGACAGCATCGCCCCGCCGACGACGTAGAAGTACATCTTCACGTCAAAGCGGCCGTTCAGGAACGTGATCTCCTGCACTCGACCGGTCCACAGCTCCGCGATGAAGTTCTTGCCCGTCGTCCGGGGCCGGCCGACCACTGCCAGGACTGCGAAGATGGCCGTGGTGACCGTCCCGCCCGCAACGGCGTAGAGCGACGAGCGGTAGAACCAGTCCCGCGGCATCCCCGTGAGCTCGAAGAACCACACTATCAGCGCGAGGGCGAACACCAGGATGCCGTTCAGCCGGTAGTAGCGGGGTGCCCCGGTCTCCGGGTTGATGACGTAGCCGGGAACCCGCCTCGCAGGCAGTATGACTTGCGCCAGGAAGAACGCGGCGAAGACCGCCAGCGGCGTCAAGAAGCCGGCGATCGCTTCCGCCCCGGAAAGCTCGACGAGGTGATCGATGCCTAGCCAGTCGAACATGCGTACCTCCTCCCAGGGACGCGGCCATTATGGATAGGGTAGTAATAACAGTCAACAACGCAGCAGGCATCAGGGCAGACGGCGGAGGGCTCTTCCCCGGCGCAGACTCTCGTCCCTTCCACCTACTCCAGCACGCGCAGTGTGCCGGGTATGTCCATTCGCCGGAGCTTGCGCACCGTGAGGGCCGGCGCGAGCGCCACGACAGCCGCGCCCGCCGCGAGGAAGCCCGCCATAACGGGCACGTTTATCGATAGCAGGACGCCCATGTCGGGGTAGCTCTGCGGGACCAGCACAAGGACCATCCAGAGGAGCAGCGCATAGCCGAAGACCACGCCCAGCACTGCGGCAAGGACGCCCAGGACCAAGCCCTCCGTCGCCAGGCTGCCCAGGACCTTCCGCACCGATACCCCGTAGGCGAACATGGTCGCGTGATCGCGCGCCCGCTCGTCCGAGTTGATGTTCGCAGCGTTGAAAGCGATCAGCAGCACCAGGCCTAGGACGAATAGCTGGATGATCAAGAACACCGCAGAGACCTGCTCGAAGAGCTCGGCGGTCGCCTCGAACGCTTCGGACAGGCCCTGCACCGCCGTCACGCCGGGGTCGCCGAACAGCGCCCGCTTGACGTCGAACAGGTCGCTCTGGTCGGCCGGTGTCCCCGTTACGGTGTTGACCGCCCCTTCCAAGCCCGCCAGGCCGGCGTGGCGGGCGTCCATGTACGCGTAGAAGCGGAGCGGATGGGGGTGGATGCCGATGACGGGAAGGGTGCTCGCCTTGGCAGCGAAGGCCCCCGGCCCGGTCCGTATCGGATGTATCAGGCCGATCTCATCGCCGACGCCGACCCCAAGGTCGGAGGCGGCCTTCCGAGCGAGGACGACGCCCGGCTCGGCGACGGACAGCGCTCCCTCCACAACCGAGGGAGTCCAGAAGTCGCTCTCGAAGTCGATGAACTGAACGTTCAACTCTACCGCATCGTCCGCGAAGCTGTGAAGCGTCTCCGCGGCGCTCTGGACGTCCATCGCCCCACCCGATCCGGCGATCGCCCCTTGGGGCAGCGCAGCCGCCGCAAGGGTCAGTCCCGGCTCGGCCACGCCGAGCGCACCGCCGCTGACGATGTTGTCCACCTCGGCCGAATCGACGGCATAGTACGAATCGAGCCTCACGGTGAGCCGGTCCGGTGCGCCGCGCAGCAGCTCCTGGTCGCCCTGCTCTAACGTGGAGAGGAACGAGTCGCGCATGCCGGCAATCCCGAAGAGGATTGCAAGCACCGCCGTAAGCGCCAGCAGCGTCAGGAGGGTCCGCCGGGGCGCTCTCAGCAGGTTTCGGAAGGGCATGCGGCCCAGGCTGCCGCCGGGTAGAGGTATGCGGCTGACGAACGGGGCAAGCCCTCCACCGCGCACGGCAAGATGCCCGGTTTTGATGGCTTCCACCGGCTTGACCCGGGTGGCCCGAAAGACGGGCCAGAGCACCGCGACAATCGGAAGGAAGAACCCGATGGCGGCCACACGGAGAAAGACCTCCGTCTGAAACGGCGTGATGAAGACCGGCAGCTGGAGAAAAGCTTCCAGCGTACCGGCCAACAGCCGACCAACCAGCAGCCCGATGCCAACGCCGAACACAACGCCGAGAACCGCGATCTGCACCCCAACCAGCACCGGCCGCAGGGCAATGGTCACGGGGTTGACGCCAAGCGCCATGGCCGTGCCGATCTCTCGCCGCTGCGTCTCCACCATCCGCGCTGCAAAGTTCAGTGCCGCAAAGGCCGCGCCCCCAAAGAGGACCAGCGCCATCACGTTGTAGATCTGCTGGTCGCCCTCCGGGTCCTGGGTGAGCGCCAGGTACGACGCGTCGTCCACCGGGCGCATCAGCGTCAGCTGTGTGCCCGGGTGCCGCTCCGCCGTTCGGGCCAGCAGCGCGGTCTCGATGGCCGATAGATCTGCGCCGGGAGCGGCCGTCAGCACCAGGTCGTTCACCAGCCCCGGCCTGCCGGACAGATCCTGCGCGGTCTCGAGCGATGTGAAGACGGCGACGAGGTTCGCTTGTCCGATGAAGCTGCCTTCTTCCACCACGATGAAGTATTCGGGAGATACCGCCTGTCCCACGTACCGGGTGGATACGTCGCCGCCAAGGCGCAGTTGGCCCTGCTCGGGGAGGTCGTAGTACACCCCGAAGTTGCGCTCGATCAGCACGACCGGCTCGCCGAACTCCGCCTCGCTGATGCCCCGCCCTGCGATGACTTCAACGCCGTTGACGTGGGGCCCCCCGTCCGACATGTCGACGCCGATGGTCCTGGCGCGCACGAGAACGGGGCCGTCGTCGGTCTCCACCTCCGCCTGTGTACCGGCGATGAGCCGCTCCTCGACCGCCTCCACGCCGTCGACGTCCTCCGCGATGGCAGCGAGCGAGTTCTGCGGGAGGAATGCGCCCTCGCTCAGCCGCGCGCGGACGTCGTACATGTTGGTGAGTTGCAGGCTCTCCTCGTTGGAGATGATGCGCCAGTGGGTGAAGCTGCTGAGACCGGCGAACAGGCCGGTCCCGATGGCGATCATCAGGGCGATGCCCGCAACCTGGACCCAGCGGGCCTTGGCGTCCCGGAACGCCCAGCGCAGCGTCAGTGCCGACATGCGACCGCGTCTACCAACGCAGCTCTGAGAGGGGCGTCTTGCCTCCCGCCGGCGGCCCGTCGCTGATGATGTGTCCGCTGCTCATCTCGATGACCCTGTCGGCGATGCGGGATATCTCTCGGTTGTGCGTCACCACCAGCACGGCGCGGTCGGCCGCGGCCTGGGCGATCAGGAGCTCCAGTATCTGCGCCCCGGTCGCGAAGTCCAGCTCCCCCGTCGGCTCGTCGGCCAGCAGGACGGGATTCCCCGTCGCCAGGGCCCTGGCGATGGCGACGCGCTGCTGCTCGCCGCCTGAAAGCTCGTGCGGGAAGTGGCCGGTCCGGTGTCCCAGGCCCACCGCCTCCAGCACGGACTCCGGGGTTGTGCCGTCGCGCTTTCCGGCCACGTCGTACCCGAATTGCACGTTCTCCAGGGCCGTCAGCCCCGGAAACAGGTTGAAGCTCTGGAAGATGAAGCTCACCGTTTGCCGTCTCAGGGCGAAGAGCTCCGAGCGCGAGGCGGAGGTGATGTCGCGCTCGCCCACGGACACGCTCCCCGCCGTCGGAGTGTCGAGCGCGCCGATGATGTTCAGCAGCGTGGTCTTGCCGCTTCCGGACGGGCCCAGCACCACGACGAACTCCCCGCCCGCCACGTGCAGCTCCCACGCCGTCCAGCGCCCGCACCGTGACCGCGCCCACCTGGTAGTGCTTGGACACTCCGACAAGGTCAATCAACGACAACTCCCGTGGAGAGGTTCCCTACGCCCCTTATGTCCGGCGACCAGTTCATTCGGCAGGTTGTTGGCGGCTAGCAAGATAGCACCCGCGCCACCCGTGTACAAGGCGCGGAATCGCACCCTGCTTCCCTGGCTGTCCCCTGTCCCCGCTCCGCAAGAGAATGCAGCGACGTGAGCAGAGGACGTGCATGATTCTCACTTTGGCATGCGATTTCACGTCTGAGAGGCGCACTTCTCACATCTCCCTCATAGGCCATCTCGTATAGTGGGGGCGTTGGCCCCATTGCGTAACCGTCGTCGCGCGCCCTACTAGCGGGTTCGCTTTTCCGTTTCAAGTGCTGCAACGGGGAGGGTTCGCAAGTCTATGCTGGTGGTCGGAATCCGCCGATCCGCTCCACTGCTCCTCATCGCAACACTCATCCTCGGGATCCTTCAAGCGAGCCTCCCCGATATCACGCTGGCGGGAGGACAGAGCCCACACCCGGCTGCACCACCTGGCGCTGTCGTCCGCCAGCGGCGTGGGCGGCGAGGCCGGACCGCCCCTTGTCGTTCCACGCAGTCGGGAGAGCGTGGCAGCCTCCAATCAACGGCCGCCCAAGCCGCAGGTGACCGACCAGACCGCGTACGCCGGCCGCACCTTCTCCTACACCGTGCCGGAGGTCACAGGACCCCGACGGCGATGAGCTCACCTACAACGCCGGGCGGGACGGCGGCGCTGCCCCTGCAGTACGACTGGCTCAGCTTCGATGCCGAGACTCGCACCTTCACCGGAAATCCCCTGGACGAGCACGAGGGCAGCTACGAGATCTGGGTCTTTGTGTCCGACAGGTCAGTCGAAAGCAGTGCCTTCTTCACGCTGACGGTGGAGCTTGACACGAACAAGCCGCCGGTGGCAGCCGACGACACCGCGACGGTCGATGAGGGCGGCAGCGTCGACATCACCGCCTCCACACTCCTCGCCAACGACACCGATTCTGACAACGCTACCCTCACCGTCAGCGCCGTCGGCAGCGCGGTCAACGGCACCGCCTCCCTCTCGACGGACAAGACCACGGTCACCTACGTCCACGACGGCTCCGAGACCACCACCGACAGCTTCACCTACACCGTCAGCGACGGCGCTGCCACCGACACGGGGACCGTGACGGTCACCGTCACGCCGGTGAACGACGCCCCCGTCGCAAGCGATGACACCGCAACCGTCGCAGAAGGCGGCACGGTGGAGGTCACCGCCTCCACCCTCCTCACCAACGACACCGATGCCGAGAACGCCACGCTCAGCGTCAGCGCCGTCGACGGCGCAGTCAACGGCGCCGTCTCCCTCTCGACGGACAAGACCACGGCCACCTACGTCCACGACGGCTCGGAAACCACCACCGGCAGCTTCACCTACACCATCAGCGACGGCGCCGCCACGGACACTGCGACGGTGACCATCACCGTCACGCCGGCGAACGACGCCCCTGTCGCCCCGTCAATCCCGGCCCAGACAGCCGCGGAGGCGATGGCCTTCACCTACCAGGCCCCAGCCTTCACCGACCCGGAGAGCGACTCGTTGACCTACACCGCTGCGCTCTCCGACGGCAGCGCCCTCCCCGCATGGCTCTCCTTCAGCGCCGCAAACCGCACCTTCACCGGCACTCCCCTTGAGGCCGACACTCCGGCCAATCTCACCATCCGCGTGACAGCCACGGACGACGGAACACCGTCGTTGTCCTCCTCCGCCTCCTTCACCCTGACCGTGACCGCGGTCAACGATGCTCCCGTCGCCGTGGATGACACGGCAACCGTCGCTGAGGGCGGCACCCTCGAGGTCACCGCCTCCACCCTCATCGCCAACGACACCGATGCCGAGAACGCCACGCTCAGCGTCACCGCCGTCGGCGGCGCAGTCAACGGCTCTGTCTCCCTCTCGACGGACAAGACCACAGCCACCTACGTCCACGACGGCTCGGAGACCACCACCGGCAGCTTCACCTACACCGTCAGCGACGGCGCTGCCACCGACACGGGGACCGTGACGGTCACCGTCACACCAGTGAACGACGCTCCCATCGCCCCGTCGGTCCCGGACCAGTCGGCCACGGAGGCGACCGCATTCTCCTACCAGGCCCCCGCGTTCACCGACCCGGAGGACGACTCGCTGACCTACACCGCGGCTCTGTCCGACGGCAGCGCCCTCCCCGCATGGCTCTCCTTCACCGCCGCAACCCGCACCTTCACCGGCACTCCCCTCGAGGCCGACACTCCGGCCAATCTCATCATCCGCGTGACGGCCACCGACGACGGGACACCCCCGGCATCCTCCTCCACCACCTTCACCCTGACCGTCCCTGAGACCAACAACCGGCCTCCCCAGCCGCAAGTGTCGGACCAGGCCGCCAGTGTCGACCAGTCCTTCACCTACACCGTCCCGGAGGTTACGGACCCGGACGGCGACTCTCTCACCTACAACGCCGTGCAGGGCGAGGCCAGCAACCCCCTGCCGGACTGGCTCAGCTTCGACGACGACAGCCGCACCTTCAGCGGGACACCTGGGACCGCCGACGTGGGTGAGTACATCATCGTGGTCTCCGTGGAAGACCAGACGTTCACAGCCAAGGCCTCCTTCGTGATCACGGTGGCTGTCGCCGCAAACCAGGCGCCGGTCGCTCCCACGCTCGCAGCGCAGACGGCCACGGAGGACCAGGCGTTCAGCTTCACGCCGCCGGCGTTCACCGACCCGGACGACGACACGCTGACCTACAGCGCATCGCTGTCCGACGGCACAGCTCTTCCCACCTGGCTTTTCTTCGACGCCGCGACCCGCAGCTTCACCGGCACGCCCCGGGAGAATGACACCCCAGAGGCCCTCACCGTCCGCGTGACCGCCACGGACGACGGCACACCCCCGGCATCCTCCTCCGCCACCTTCACCCTGACCGTCGCCGAGGTCAACGGACGCACCCACAGCCAACGCCGGGCCCAACGAGACCGTCGCCGCCGGCGACACCGTCACCCTCGACGCCTCCCGCAGCGTCGACCCTGAAGGTCTCCCGCTGCGCTACACCTGGAGCCATGCGGGCGTTCCTGAGGTCGAACTTACCGGCGCGGACACAGCTAAACCGACCTTTGTCGCCCCGAGCGATCTCACCGCCGACGCCGTCCTCACATTCGCCCTCGTGGTAATCGATGCGTCCGGTGAGCCGTCCCCCTTGGACGTCGTGCAGATCGTCGTCGAGGCGGAACCGACCGAGACGGTGCCCGTCGCGTCCGTAAGAGCGGCCGCCACTGCGATCAACGAGGGAGAGACCGCTACCTTCATCGTCGAGCTCAAGCCCGTGCCGAACTTCCGATACCTCAGTCGCCCTACGCATCTCCGGCGCCCCGCCTTCGGCGTCGCCGACGACGAGCTGACGGTCACCGTCTTCGCCAACACGCCGTCCGTGAGCGTCACCCTCGACACGGTCGACGACGACCGGGACGAGCCCAACGGCACGATCATCGCGACGGTCTTGGACGGCGACGACTACGACCCGGACACGCCTGCCCGAGCCTCCGTCACCGTGTGGGATGACGAGCCCTCTCCACTCGTCCTGCCGGCCCTCCACCCGATCGACTGCCAACCTTCGGACCGGCCCTGGTGGCGGACGGATCTTCGCCGCCGGCCAGGATGTGGGCTCCGTGCAGCTGCCGAGCGCCCTGGGCGGCGACCCTCCGCTTACGTACACCCTGTCGCCGGCATTGCCGGCCGGTCTCAGCTTCGACTCCCACCTCGCTCGCCATCGTCGGCACGCCCGCTGAGCCGCAGGCGTCCACCCGCTTCACCTACACCGTCAGAGACCGGGACGGTGACAGCGTCTCCCTCTCCTTCCACCTCATCGTGGAGACAGCCCCCAGGAAGAAACCCATAGCCGCACTCGGGACGGGCCCCGACGGAGTCCTGTCCTCGTTGCCCTGCGCGCCGGTGAGGTCCGCATATTGGTCGATCTGGGAGGCAGCGCCGTGGAGCTGGTCGTGAAGGTCGACACAGGCTGCGTCGGGGCGCGGGTTGCGCTGCCGGAGGAGCTCGCCCTGCAGGGCCTGACGGCGATCGACTTTGCCGTCTCTGAACAGTCCCACCTTCTGCAAGCGCCGTCGCCCAGCGGATTCCAAATCGCCCGCAGCCAGTCCATGATGGACGTAACCCTACACGACCAACAGGGCGGGACGATCGACGCCCTGCCCAACCCGATGCAAGTGTGCCTGCCGGCGGGCCAAGCGCTTCTCGCGGAAGCTGGTGGTGAGCCTCTGAGTCTGCTGCACCACCAGGAGGAGGACGGCTGGGAAGCGATCGCAGGCTCCTGGGAAGAGCACACGGAGGACGGCGCCTCCCTGGTCTGCGCCCTCGCGACGCGCTTCTCGCCCTTCGCGGTGGGTACGCCGCCCCGCTGGAGCCGGCCATGACACCGACGCCGACGCCAACACCCATACCCACGTCCACGCCGGTCCCGACGTCGACACCATCGCCCACGCCGACACCGACGCCGCGAGTGTCGCCGTCCTCCGACGCCGCGGCCGACGTGACGCCGGCCGCCGACACCCCGACGCCTCTCCCCCAGCCGACCGCCACGCCTACACCACCGCAACGACGGCCCCCCCGCCGCCGGAGCCCACGCCGTCCCGCAGCTCGGGCCCACGCCCGCACCCACGCCGTTTCCCACGTCCACTCCTGCGCCCGCACTCGTTGTGAGGCCACCATCGAAACCGGCGGTGACGCCTTTGCCCACGCCTGAGGTCGCGGGTGTTCCGTCGGACGCCCTGGGCATTGGGCTCCAACGGCGATGGTCGGACTGCTGGCCCTCCTGGCCGCGTCGGGGACCATTGCGCTACTTCGCAGCTAGGACTAGCAGTCGAGGGGGCCTCCGGGAGGCCGGAGGAAGTCCGCACACCCCGGCTGGGCCGTCGCCCTCGCCAAGGTCAGGGTCTCTTCTCCGAGTCGGCGGTGGATGACGGTCCGTCGTCACCCAGCAGCGTCTGCGTGAACATGGGCCTCAGCACCCGGTGGATGCGGAAGGTGGCAGCGACCAGCAGCGAGACGATTCCCACCGCGATCAGC